>CAWFRX010000021.1:0-346150 GCA_963818345.1 uncultured Acidobacteriota bacterium
AAATCCAAAGGGTCAAGTCGGCGTCTTTACAAATCAATAACTTAGCCTACAGTTCGGACATCAATTAGGCATGTTTTGGGCGGTCTGGGCACCTAGATGTGACAGACCGTGCAACAAAAAGAATCTTGTGCAACAGCCCGAAAGCCAATATCGTTTTCCTACCAGCGCCAAATAAAGCGTGCCTATACCCAATTTGGTCTTTTGGAGGTACAGCGTAGTAACTTCCAGACGACTGCCTCCTAACGATTCGTTAATGGGAGGCACTCTTGAAAAAAGTTTCTTTATCATTGACCGTAATTCCCTCCGTTTCTATTGACCATTCGCAAATTCTCACGCCATTGAAGTCGCTGAGCGACTCAAGGTCAGCGAACGGTGGGTTTATGAGAAGACACGCCAGAGGTGCCGCGATCCGCTGCCATGCATCCGCATTGGTCGCTACCTACGTTTCCATTGGCTTGACATATCTACGTGGCTCCAAACGCATAGCAACGTGCCGTCTTCCGTCGCGCCAGCGAAGGGGGCAGCATGAGCCAAACCATAGGAAGTTGATATCTCTCTCGCCGCAGTTCCTGGACGGTTGACACCATCACAGACTCACGCGACGGTATCCGCCTTAAGAACGAAAAAGGGAAGACGCGGTGCTGATCCGCAGGGCTTCGCGTGATGGCCTCACCGCGTACCAGGGCCGCCCGTATTCAATCGTACGGGAGGGAATGGCTTGATGTGCCTGCGAGCATGAAAAAAATCGCTCAGCGGGGTTGTCTGGCCCAATCCCCTATTAACGGCCAACCAAATGCAATGTTTGCAACAAATGTGTAAAAAGGTTACATACAAGTACTATGTACAAGTACTATAAGTACTAATGTAAAAGTACCAGCGTTAAAAGCGTGCCTATAAACTATTTGGTCTTTTGGAGGGATAAAACCTCCCTAAGGGCCGGTCTTGGATCGGCCCTTCTTTTTTGCCGTCGTGATTCCGAGAAAAATCCTTTTATTTTGGAGGGGGAATATGACCATTCAAGCCATTCCACAAAGACTTAGTACTCTGAGGGCGCCAGCTTCTACCTTGGCCGTATTGGCTGGCGTCAGCGGCGGGCAGTTAGCGGATACCTAAACGGAAGCCAGCCGATTCCAAGCCATAAACTAGACGAGCTAAACCGAATCGTTGCTGACTTCGAGAAGCTCGCCCAGCTGGCCGCGCCGTTGCCTTTGAATTTCAGCGATGTGAATTCACTGCGAGAGTGTCTAGACCACCTAAAAGAAGGCCGTCTGCGAATCACAGTTATTGTTACAGAGCCGACCGTGCGGGAAAAAGCCTTCGCAGTGCAGTTTTCAAACAAGTCATTTTTCCAGCGCGGTAAGGCTGGCGATATTACCGCGACGAATTCATTTTTTAACGCCGCGATGGTCACAAAATCTATTGCGGATCAACTGGTTGGCATTCTTACCAGTGCCGGCTATCCCGGATGCAAGGTGATTCCGAATCAATTCGACCTCAGAAGATGGGCCGATTGACGAATTAGCGATGGTCTGGCAGGGAGACGCAGTCCAGGCAAGCGGATGAAGGCTTTTGACTTTTTGTTTTAAATAGCAGTCGGACTCCAAACGAACGGGATAATCCGCCAACGAAAGGAGATTTCAAAAGACGGCGCGAGCCGAAAAACAGGTTTTTATGACAGAAATCGAATGTGATGAGATTTTCTACATCGAGTTTTGCGACAAAGCTGACAATCAGAAATACCACGCGCATGTCCGTTTTAAATGCGTTTGTGGTCGGCGGCATGAAATCCGCACGACAGATTTTGGCACACGACCTGATTTAACAATTCCCGTCAAGGCGAGATGTGGAAGTGAAGTACTCGTTGTTCCAATTCTCAATCGAATAGCAGTAAGCACCCGCAAACGCGAGTGTATTTCAATGATCGTAAACGATCGTAAGGTGGCTTCAAATGAATCGACAAAACGGAATAGTACGTACTTTTAATGAGCAGAAGGGCTTTGGATTTCTGCGGATTACCTTTAAAGAACAATTTTTCTTTCATGTGACTGAATGGGAATCGGACACGCTTCCAGTCCCGGGACAAAGAGTTTCGTTCGAAGTCCGACCGACAACGAAGCCGAACGGGTTGCCACTAGCCGCCAATATTCGACCTGTTGATAAGGCCGCTGACTTATTGGCGACGGGGTTGCCAGCGGAGACGGTTGAACCGACCGCAACGTCTGACGTGACGGAGGCCGTATGAGCAGCCAACCTACGGCAGAACAAACGGCAGAAGCATTAAAGAATACAAGACAACACATTATTAACGCGGCGAACGCAACCACCGAAGCCGCGAACGACAGCACTGAACGCTCTTGAAGAAGTTCCCGAACTTCTAAAGAAACTGCCGAATTGGGTCGTTTGGCGTCTGGAAGGGGCTAACGGTAAGACGACTAAAGTTCCTTATGTTTCAGGGACGAATTGGACACGACATGCAAGCTCACAAACCCGGCTACTTGGACCGATTTTCAGACATGCCGCAAACGGCGCTGTTATCGCGGTAGCCAAGGCGTCGGATTTGTCATCAACGGGGCCGCCGTCGAGCAGCAATTAGTCGGCTTCGATTTGGATGGATGCCGCGATGCCGAGACGGGCGAATTGAAACCGTGGGCGCACAAACTCATCAACTCTGGACTCCTATACGGAAATAACCCCGAGCAAAACAGGTGTACTAGTTTGGGCGCAAGGAGCGCTTCCGGCGGGCAAGAGAGTCTTTAATCTGTCACCAGAGCATCGGTTATGGGGATAAGGTCAAAATTGAAGTATATCGAGGAAGCGAGATATTTCACGGTAACAGGCGAGGTTCTGGAGCCGTTTTCTTTTACGCCGATCCAACTCGGGACTTGACCAAAGCCTACGATGCATGCCGTTCAATTCAAGAAGAATATTGTGGAGAAAAGCAGACACAAACGGGACAAGTGGAGTTTCACGCCAGACCCGGTGTTCAGATCGAAGGTACCGGGACGGTTTTAACCTCGAAGCGCGAATTGTTGATGCGCGGCACGATTGTTTCAGACAAGCCGTTTATCGTAGAAGACGGGTTTGGAAACAGTCTTGAATATCCCTCGCACAGTGAAGCCGATTTAGCGTTGTGCACAGCACTGGCACAAGAAGGACTAGACGCCGATCAGATCGATGAGCAATTTCGAGAGTCTGTCCTGTGCGGCCCAGATCGTATAGCAAAGTGGGACCGATTAAGCGAAAAGACGATCGCTAAGGCTTTGCAGACGGCGGAACGAATTAAAGCCGATGAAGGAAAAAAGGAAGAATCAGTTGTAGTCGCTCCGACAATATTGACGGCGGCGACAAAGAGCGACGAGCCGTTGCCTGATGATGAAGAGATTCCGCCGTTTGATCCGTCCGTGGTGAACGGAATCTATAAGGACTTCGTTTCTGTCGTGACGAAAGGGACGACGCTGGCACCGCAATTTGCTTACGTGATCGCTAAAACTATCGTAGGAATCCGCATGGCAGGCCGAGTCAAATTTGATTTACTGGATGCGGAGCCGCGATTGTATACAACGCTGATTGGAGAAACAGGCAGCGGTAAGGGCGAAGCGTGGCGCAGAACGCTGTCGATACTTCAACCGAACAGCGGAGCCGTAAGTGACTGCGGCTTCAAGATCATCAATTCTGCGGATTCTGGCGTCGGGATTAAGGATTTGTTCTTCAGCCGCCAAACCAGCCGATCCTTTGCTACGTGGACGAAGTTGCAAGCCTTGGGAATAAGGCTACCGAGACACGCAACCCTGGCATCGTGGATACGATGATCGAATTAGCTGACAGCACAAACATTTCCCGCATATTAGCGAACCGCAAGGGCGGAGGTTCTAAAACGAAGAATGATGCTCGGTTCGCTATGGTGATCTGCGGACAGGATGGCGACGTGTATATGAAGGCGTTTGCGGGGCGCACAAAGCTAGGCTGGTGGGACCGTTGCTATCCCGAATATGGTGTGCCGCAAGAGACGGGCAATCTGCCGCCAGTCGATCAGAAAGAAGCGATGGCTGTTTTAATGAAGTTGCATTCTCTGGACTATTCAGGCGAGATGAAAATGTCCGCAGAAGCGGGAGACGCACTAGAGATTTTCTGGAAAGGTCAATCAGCAGCCGTCCGTAAGAAGGCACGCTGGAAGAAGAACCTGATGCTGGACGCTTATATGTCAGCATTCGGTCGGGGTGTCAAAACGGTTGATGTGGATGATGCGCGGATCGCTATAAAAATCTTCACAAGGCAGGCCGTCATTCGGCGGATTTGCTTTAGGGATGAGGCACCCGATCAGGTAGGCGTCTACTTGGGCAGATTAAAGGCGATCACTCAACGGATGGAGAGAAGGCTGGCAGCCGGTGCCGAGCCTTCAGCGGTCGCAAAGAGCCGTCGAGACTTCGAGACGGAGAGCAACAGTTACCGCGATAATGAACTGCATATCTTTAGCCGAGCCTGGGATGCCTACGCGAAGGGTTATCTGACCAAGGTAGTCATCGTACGGGAGAACGGCAGGCGTTACGAGAAATATATCCCGGCAGAGCACGATAATTAAATTCATTTTGCTGCCATCGATGCTTTTGGGGGCGTTGACAGCAAGTGATCGTCTGCTTCGGCTGACAGCGCGTGGTAGTTGTTGATAATTAGACTGTTAGGTACGCTTTTCACTCGCTGTCAAAAAAGGCGCGAATTGAGCCTGTTTTTTAAGTGAAATTTTGGTCGAGAGCACGAGAAAAAGTCGCAATTTTGACAGCAAGTGAAAATCGGGGTTAACTCACGGGAAACAAAGCATATCCACTTGCTGTCAACCCTAAGCAGAAGTCACTTGCTGTCAATCTAGAAATGCATTCAATCGCGGTTCATTTCTGTGCGCATCTGCGTATATAGATGGGTTCGGCTGACAGCAAGTGGATTCTCGGCAGGGTGCCGCGATTAATTGTCCAGCAATTTTCTTTGAAAATCATCGCTCGGTTTGATTTAATTTAATTCATTTCTGATATTTAAATGGTTAACAGCGCTTGATATTTAAATGGTTAACGGCCACGGCGCGCCAAAAGGGCAATTTATCACCTCGATAAGCGGTAAAAGCGGTCGGCGATTAGGCGATTTACTAGTGAAGTTTTTGTCTTTTTTAATAGAGCCGTAGAAGATCGGCCCTGCGAGATGCCAGCGTCGCGGTGGTCTGATCCAGCAGATTCGCGGTGGTCTTCCTAAGACGTTAGGCAGGCTGCCAAGCGTTGCCTTCTGATCCAAGGCAACGTCGAAGCCAGGGAATCGCCCTGGAGCGCCCCGGCAAGGATTGGGATTAGTTGGTCGAAGGAAATAACCCTTCGCGGACTGAACCTGATCCTGCTAGGGCTGAAAAGACAGTATGCGCCAAGGAGCAAGGGTAATTTCGTGCCGAACGGATGCGTCAAAATCGTTCGATTGTTACGCAGTCGCGGCAAAGAAAAGCCCCGCTGAAAACACGGGGCTTCTGGCAGTATTCCCGGATACGTTTATTACGCAGTCAGACGGGCCAGACGGCGAACTGAGCCCTCGACTGATTCCAAGTGACCGGCCAATGGCCCGCAGAGAATGTCCTTGGGCTCTCAGGCTGGCGATGCTGGCCGAATGCGCCTTAGCGGTTGTCGGACGGCCCAGCGTCTTTCCACGGGCCCGGGCGATGGCAAGGCCGGCCCTTGTACGTTCGGCCCGCTTGACCCGCTCTTGTTTGGCCAGCGTGGCCATGATGCGACACGACGGCATCTTTAAACGGGCCGCACAGTCAAAGAATTGCTCTGTATACGAACGCCAGCAAACGCCGTAACTTGTCAGCCGTTCGAGATATTGCAACGTCGGCAAGGTGCCTTCGCGGGTTAGACGGTCTAAAGCCCAAAACAGGACTAGGTCAAATCGACGTTTCGAGGCATCGGCAAACATCCGTTTAAACTCCGGCCGATCACCAGTCGAGCCGGATTCCTGATCGATATAGTTATCAAAGACTTGCCATTCCTGCTTTGCGGCAAAGTCAGTCAGTTGGGCCAGTTGGTTCTCATTGTCCTGCTTTGTGGTAGAGACACGGGCATAAATGGCGATTTTCATTATTCCCCCTTCCCGTCGGCGAGACGCCCCGGATAAAATCGGCGGCCTTCTGTGCTTGGCTCGCGGCAGAGACGATCAAGTTTGGCATCGCCCTTTAAACGCTCGATCCAATTCTTGAGGTAAGCAGTCGAGTTATCGAGGGTTCGTGGCGCAATGCCAGTGACGCCGCAGAGCATTGCGGCTCCCATTTCGGCAACCAGTTCCTCTTTGGAATAACTCTCAGAGCCGAACGAGTTTAATTGCTCGATGCCTTCGCGGCCGATTCTCGACGCATGGCCAGTCGAGTGAGTCAGTTCATGGAAGAGGGTCGAGTAGTATCCAGCCGAATCGAAGGAATTGCGCGAGGGCATTCCTACGCTATCAGTTGAGGGCCGATACCAAGCATGGTCTGATTGCTCTCGCTTGGGTGGATTGGGCATGCTAGCGACGATCTTTTCGCATTCGTCGAGCATTGGCACAACCGGAGAAACCTTGTCGAGCCCAAGCTTTTCGGCAATGCCTTCGGTCTGTTCTAAATTAAAAACGGAGTAAAACCGCAGCAACACAGGCTTTGTCTGCCGTTCGCGGCCGTCAGCGTCTTTGACGGTTTTTTCTTGGCCTACATTCCAGAAGGTCACAATAGAACCTTTTTCGCCCTTTCGGATGTGGCCGCCAAGCTTCGCAGCCTGATTGAACGTCAGCCAGTAGCGCGAGCCGAACCCTCGCGGAGCCAGCAGAAAGGGATTTATTCCACGGTAAGCCTTTTGGCTAATCAAATTGACTGGCGTTTCGGTCTTCCAGGGCTTCCGCCAAGGAATCACGCCAGATTCCAGCTGCTTGATGATCGATTCGGTAACGATTTCGTAGACTGACGCCATTTTGCACCTCGTTGGATTTAACTTAACTGCTGGTTAGTAGTGCAAGTCGAGCGCCATACTTCATATAGTGATAAGACATGCCTTAGTAATTCTATGCTGCAAATGAGGGAAATAAGTTTTCTCTTGAAATCGCAACCCTCCGCGCAACAAACGCAACGCAACAAACGGATGGGAAACCAGTCAAGGCGGATTACGCTAACTTATTAGTAAAGGTAGCTGATAGGTATAGTAACTCACGGCGATTGTTTTAGATTTTTGCGGCCCGTTCCGTTGGCTCTGATTTCTTTGAAAACCGGGACCCCTGGCAGTGCCGAAGGTGTACCCGCCCCAATTAGTAGGGTTCGGTCGGCGAACTAGCCAACTCTGGCAATTTACACACCCGCCGGCTGGTACGCCGGGTGGTGGTCGCCACGTTGAAATATTCGAGGTACCCGGTGGCAGTACCCATCCGCACCCCGCCCATCCGGGCTTCGCATATCATGGCCCAGCTATACCAGTTCAGCGATTTCAAAAACTTCACTAGTTAAATGGAGGAATAATGAAGACGAAGACGATCTATTTGTTGGTCCTGATCCTCAGCGGCAGACAAAGACGAGCTATCAGCGATTGGGCAGAAACAGCTAATTTTACGGATAGCGATTTGGCGAGCGGCGACAGCGACTAGTGAAGTTTTGTCCGAAGAATTCGCGGAGCAATAGGACGTCACGCCTGGTGAGGAATATATCAGAATGGCCCATCTGCTCCGGTAAAGACGAAGTAAAAGAGCGCGGTAGAGGGCGACCCACATTAGAGGAAGCAGCCCGCGAGAAAACGCAGATTGCGGGTGCAGCGATGGCGTGCAAAGCAGATCAGCGGCATTCAAAAGAAGTGGCAGGAAAATCTCGCGGCCCTCTCAGACGAAGAACGCGTGGAGCTATTCGAGCAGCAAGATTTATGCTCCAGCCTTCTCCATGAAATGAATTCCGCAATCGTCGCGATAGCAAATAATAAAACAATGATTGCGACTTGGTTTACCAATTACTGACCGCGTGTACCCGGCTCGATGGCTTTGGCTTGGTTAATTTTTGGTGTCCCTCGGATGAGTCAGCAAATAATCTCACAGCTGATGACTGGAAAAAATGCGACGATCCTGATTATCAGGATTTTGGTTTGAGAACCAGACTGGTCAGGCTTTTCTTCAGGGAATTCCTCCGATGGGCCAACCGTGCGATGGAAGCCAACCCGGTGGACGTTGACCCAGCCGTGGCGGAGGAAATTAAAAATACGCTAGTGAGCATGGACCCCCCAGCGGCAAAAAAATATATTCCGGAGCCAGTCAGTTTCATTCCTGAAGCTGACCGCCAACGACTGATCCGGAAAGAGAGATTGTAGACGAGACGGTAGACAGGGAAAAACAACTTCTTGAGGATTGGAATTGCCGCTTACTTAGAGAACAGATGGGCGAGGGGCCGAGAAATGGCAAACGGAACGATTAAATTCTACAACCAAGATCGTAAATATCTCTTCATTACCGGCGATAACTATGAGGATTATTTCGCGCACGCCGATGGCATCGCGGCACCACACGGGCATCTTTGTCTCTTCACTGCGGGCGCGGAAGTGACATTCGAATACAAACCGGTAAAAAATCTGACCAGGCATAAAGTACAGGCGTATAACGTGCAACTGGCCGACACGCCGAGCTGCCTTTCTGGGAAATCTCACAAATAAGTTCGTGGTTTGGCAGAGTACGGTTTTGCAACCCGACCCTGCGGATGCAGGTTTTCGTACACTGAAACGATTTCGTCGCGGCTGATATTTCATTGCAGATCGGGTCCAGGATTTCCCATCAAGTGATAGACGAGGTCCGGAACGTGAAGCAAACATGCAAGGCGACCGAAATTGATCTGTATTATTTTCAGGAAAAGCCAGCGCCCGAAGCGCCAAGCGACAGCGCACGTGCAGCGCAGGATAGCCTCTTTGAACCCCTCTAGCACCAAAAGCAGCAAATTCAAACTAAAGGAGCGAACTATGAAACTTGAAGAATATTTCGAACGTTCAGATACACCGCAGACTGATTCGCCCATCGGCCGGTTGATGGTCAAAATCGTGGAGAAGAATCCGGGAATGGATTTTGATGTGGCGAGAGTCGAAGCCTCTAAATTGCTACAACGGGCAGCCAGTAAGAAGAATTACGTCGTGCCGGCGGTGCTCAGCCCGGAAGAGCAGATCGCGGCCAGTCGGCGGTTGAAGCAGGCTTTTGGCAAGAAAATCGCGGCATAGGCAAAACGCGTTTCTAGCACTAACGTGGCATCGGAGAATCGTTCTGGCTATACCCCCACTAGGAAGCCCTAAAACGGCAAAATAGCCCCAATCGTTTCAACAACTTACAGACCCTATTTTTGACGGTTAGGCCCCGGAGAAAATCGGCGATGACTTCCGGCGAAGGCTCCGGTCATCGAAAGGCGCTACAGCAATTGGAGAACCAAGCTCAAGTGAACAGAGTATTCGCCGGGCAAGTGCGTAGGGTTTAGCTAATCGAAGGACGACAGCCCACCCGTCGTCGGAGGTGGAACACCGATGAAAAAAGGATTATTGGCGGTATTGGTTTTGCTGGTTTGTTTGGCGGTGACCAATGTTGGAGTCGCCCAAAATAAGCCGCAAGGGATAACTCCACAACCGAATCAAACCGATAGTGCACTGACTGCGCAAATCAGAACTGCCTTTCAAAGCATTTCGACAAGCCTGCTCAAAGCCGTTCGAGAAATGCCCGAAGACAAATACAATTTCAGACCTGCGGACGGGGTACGAACATTCGGCGAATTGGTGAGCCATATTGCAAATGTTCAGCAGCAGCTCTGCGAGAACATCAACGGTCATGGACCGAAAAACGTAATAGCTCCTACGTCAAAGGAGAACAGGATCAAAGCGTTGGAAGTTTCAAATGGCGAATGCCAAATCGCCTTCTCGGAGTTGTCTGCCGAGAACGCCAACAAAATGGTGAAAGCACCGTCAGGCGAAGTCACGCATTTGACGGCGTTGGTTTTCATCATTACGCACGCCAGTGAGGAATATGGGCAAATGTCGATGTATTTGCGGCAAAACAACCTCGTGCCACCCACGACGGATGACGTAAAAGGTGGAGGGGCAGAGCGATCCCGATCTTAGCAAAGTTTGTTTCTCCCCCCAAAAGGCGGCTAAACCCCACTGCGGGATGGCCGCCTTTTCTTAGTCTCGTTCTTAGTCTCGCCGTGACCGACGCTGAAGCGGCGATGCCAAAACGCTTCGAACCCAACGATGTTCTGGTTCGGCTTGCGGACTATACCCGTTCCCATACGCTTTCGGACTGCGTCTTGCGGCGTCCACGAATCACAAGCACGGCACCGATGAGTAGCGCGAGCGCGGATGTTGCATTTCGGGGGTTTATCTCGGGGACCGATGCCGGCGCTGCAATGTCAAGCGTGAAACTGTCCGCAGTAAGTCCAGACGTAGGTGCCCGCCGTCAGCCCCAAGCTGCTGAAAGTGGCATTATCCCAAGTCGCGGTGTCTGACAGTAGAGTACCGGAGAGATAGCCCTCAGGCACGGCAATCTCTTCGAAGAAGCCAGCGATCGCGACGGTGTCTCCGGAGGAAGCATTGGCAGCGGTAGCGCCCCCGCTCCCGAAACTGCTTGGTCCACTCACGGAGTCGTAAAGGTCGAATGGACCTACCCCGGATACTAAGATTGCCGAGTCCGGCTGTATATGCGCGGCACTAATGGCACCACTTCCAACCAGCGTTAGGGCAGCTAGGTCGAATGTGCCACTCCCTGTCGCGACAACATTGCTGCCCACTTGATTGACGGTTTCGACAAAGTCCGCGTGGGCGGGCGAGACGAAGCCGAGCAGCATCACGGGAATCGCAATAGCAATTGCAACCAGAAAGCGGCGCTTGTTCGACTGAATCCGGATCATGATCCCCCTGTCGAGCACTCGCCGTGGCGAGGAATAAGCGTCTCGTTCGGGATCGGATCATGCCAGGACGAGGCTGTCTTTGTAAACAACCTATAAGGACTAAAGCCGCCTGGGAGGATGCAATGTCGGGTATCTTACATAGTAAACTTTGGCTTGCCATTTGCCCTTCCTTGTAGATGATAGAAAGTTACCAGTCTCCCGAAGGGTGACATTTCCGTCGGCTGCCAGGGTGACAGTTCTACATTGCTACAACAGTTGATCGAGGGACTTGACCGCATTTATAAGAACTGGATTGCCAAAATATCACGGGGGAAAATGATGAGTTCTGGTTTATCGTCGCGGCTTTTTCCGCGCAGCAGATGGATTCAATTTGCCTTCTTCTCTTTTGTATTGGCAACTGGGTTGCTTTGCCGTTCAAGTTTCGGAATGGCCCGGCAGACTCAGCGGTCTGCACGCGGCATCAATGGGCCGGACGATCCTGCCCTCGATCAGCGCTGTGAAAGCTTCCTTGCATGGTCGCAACAGCTGGAAAAGGCCTATCCGGGAAAGGATCTTTTTCGTTCCGCGATATCTCCTACGATGATCACGCCGCTCTTCGACGACTCGGCCTTTGTGCCATACTTTGGCAAGCCATACGATCAGATCACTGCGCAGGAGCGGAGCAACTTCACGCAGAATACGATTCGTGCGTGTCAAAATTCCTCAAACCGGAGCAAATTCTCTTGGCAGTTCGACGCTTTGGGTCCTTCCTTCATGGGTCAACCGCTGAACAACAATCCCTCATCGCCAAATCAGTTGATCGTGGCGATACAGAATCTTCGCCGAGCCAAGACAAGTCTCGCCATGTTGGAAGAACAACTGAAGGCGGCGCCGGCTAGCCCCGAAGGTTTTGATCAGGTGATGACTTCGAAGAAATCCGCTGCGCCGTTGTTGGGATTGATGTGGCCAAGCGACCAGGCGAACTTCGATGCGATCGCGTCCGCCGCTCTCTCGCGCGTGTCTGGTCCGGCCTTGGACGCAAAGCTTAGGCCACTGGTAGCCAATGCCAGCGGCTTCGATGGTCTCCACACGCTGAAGACTGCAACGCAACAGTTCAAAGATTTGTTCGCAGCGGCGCCACAAGCTGAAAAAGCGAAATGGCAGCAAAATATTGACGCGAAAATTCATTCGCTGCTGGTTCAGCAAATGGCCGAGCAACGAGGTCAGTTGGACAAGATCGAGTCCGGGCCAAATGGCCTAAAGCAAAGTGCCCAATGGTACGCGGCCTTCGCTCGTTACGATAGCGATCGCGACGACCCGGAAGTGGCCCAGGTGCTACAGGCGTTTAGAACGAAACGTTCAGCACAGCTCGTTGCGGCGGAGGGGCAGATCGGCAAGGCAATTCAGCAGGCGCGAACCGAAAGTGAGGTCGCTCAGGTCCTTCCGCAGTATATTTCCTTGCCTGGGGACGATTCCGCACCGGGAATGGACAAGTTGAGTGCGGCAGCGAAGGACCGGGAAGCGGAACTACATCGCAAAGAAATGATCGGCACTGAGTCCGCAAATTCTGATGGAGAATCCAGACCAAGCGGCGGCTCGTCATCCTCGCAACGGCCAAAAGACGGCGGTGGGTCCGCCGGTGGCGGTCCCAGCGCGGCGGAACTTTATGACGCTTTGCAAGCTAGAGTCGATGCCTATAACGGGGGGCAAGACGAACTCAAAAAACGCTGCGACGCTTTTCGTAAGACTCAGACGCAGGACGCACCGCTGGCACTGCAGTGCATGGCAATCTGGGTTCTTGAGAATGGCGGTCAGGATAAGAAATACGACTTGAAAGTTACAATCACGTCTTTTCATGATCTTGGCTGCGAAAAATCCCAAGGCCATGTCGGCTATAACTGCACTTACTCCATTGCTCTTTCGCAGAACAATCCCGCAATGACTGGGTTGCTAGGTGACATCATACAAGGTTCAAATCTTACCGAAGCCCGGTTCCTACAGGACGGTAAGAAATGGATTATGGCTCCGTAATAATCGAATCCAATCTTCGTGGCATTCGCATCGAGCGGTTCGGGACCACGATATTGTGAGCAGGTCGCTGAGGAGGACCCGAAGGTGAGACTTACTCGTTGTGTGTTTCTGTTCTCTTGTCTGAATTTTGGGATGTTCGTTTGCGTAGCCGCGCAGAGTCCAAGCCCTTTGACGAATGCCAACGTAATCGCGATGGTAAAATCTGGGGCGACGGATGATTCGATTATTAGCGCTATTAAGGCAGGACAGAGTCATTTTGACCTCGCGGCCCCAGCATTAGCGAGCCTAAAAAACAACGGAGTAAGTGCTCAGGTCATCGACGCAATGAGCGCTGCGTCAACGAAAGAGAGGCAGGCTGAGCAATCACAGAGCAAGCCTGCAGGAGGACCGGCAAGCGCCAGTCCCCTGGGAGCTGCGCTCGATGCCCCTGCGACTAACGGAACCCCGCCCCCCTCTAGTCCCCGCGGGGCGGGGCCAATGCCCAACCCGGCTGCATCGAATCCCCAAACATCGGCAGACCCTAATCAGAAAGCAGAGAAAGCACCGCTTGGCGGAGCCTTGGATGCGATTCCCCATTCCAGCCCGCAGGAAATCCTGGCGGGAAAGCACATTCTGGTTTCGACTGTCGATGTAATCGATCTGGCGGGTGTAAACGATGGGCGCATGTTCAGGGCCGAGATAATCGCCGGTGACAAGGTAGAGGCTATGCCGCCTGGCAGTAGCGTATACCTGAAGGTGGTCCCCGTGGAGCCTGGGAACGTCTCTGCTGGGACAGCGAATGAATGGGTGGCTCTAAATGTGACCGTCGATCACGTCCAGTACGGACAAACTTCAGTCGCGGTTTCTTCGAATGTGCAGAGGCTGCATGTTCGCACGAGCCCAGATTCAACCGTACGAGGTCGCGACGTGAAGTGGCCGCTTGCCCAGGTTGAGATTATTCCCAAGACGCGACTCTCTTATAGCTTGAGGCCAGCAGCAGCCCAACCAGAGAAATAAAGAGGTCCCCTTTCATGGCTGAACTTCCTTGCAAGCGCGAGGGCTCTGCCTCGACCCTTAGCGGCACTAGTCTCAAACGCCTTGTCATTCTGCGGGCGCAATTTTGTGCTGTCTGCAAGAAGTCCGCCGCGCTCACTAGCAGGGTTCGACGGTCAAGCGGTGTGCTCGTTGGGCGGGATGTTTAGTCGGGGATGCGTTCAGATGTTCAGTTGGACTTGCGCTATGTCCGTTCGCTTTCGGGCTGCACGCTTACTTCTTTCGCCGACCGCGAATCACTAGCACCGCTCCGGCAAGCAACGTCAGCGCAGACAAGCCAGACGCAGGATCGATTTCAGGCACAGGCACCGTGATGCACGAGGTCCCGCCGCCCCCGCCGCACGGCCCCCATCCAGCCCAAGAAGAAGTGGGGCGTCCGACGATTAGCAAGGCGACTACCGCGAGCATTGGTAGTACGGTTTTTCCAAACAAGCGCATAAGGGCTCCTTCAATGCAGAATGGCCAGCGGCAGGCACGATCAAGAGGCTACGCTTTAAGGCTTTACCGCACAATTCCCCAGTATGAATACTCCCTTTGGGTAGCGAGCCAAACCTCCGAACGTCGGCGACCAAACAAAATTATTTGACAATCGCAACCTGAAGATTCAATCTGCGCAAAACCCGACAAGAGCGACAGAGGCTGGACGCCCCTCCCACTGGATAACCTCCTCAGTGGATCGTTCAGCCTTTTTTGTTTTTGACATATTCGAGCCATGCCTCGACAACGGATTGTGCGTCCGAGGAGATTGAGCATGAGCTTCATGGCACGCTGTCCCGAGTGTCGAAAGCGAGTCACGGTCATGACATGGTTGGACGGAGATACGTTGGACCGAGTCCTGAAGGGTGATGGACACCTTGAAGTGCTCGGCTTCCTATGTGAACACCGTTGGAAGCTGAAGGATGAGGATAAGACTCACTTGCGAAGTCTACGCTCGCGGACTAAGGCGTAGCCCTCTTAGTCTCCATACGCCTCGAAGCAGACGAATGTTATGTGGAAGTCTTTATGAAGAAAATTGTGGGAGCCGCCGCCATCGGGCAATCCAGTTGTTGGATGGTCAGCGGCCCCAATCCGGTAATCGAGATGATTAGGATACACCAGTATGGGCTCGAATTGATTTGACAAATTACGACGTGGCGGGTTCAATCTTCGCACTGGTCCCATGCTCCCTAAGAGGCTGGCATACCTCCTGAACCAGCCTCTTTACTTTTAGGGGTGTCGGCGCTTCCATTCCGCTCGTGCCTCCCTCAGTTGAATGAGACTCCTCGCACTTGCCCAGATTCGCTTGACGGGCCGCGGTAGAATGCTGCGCGAAGAACCAGCCTAGTGCCAGACCATCCACGCGCAGACAAGATTGCCGAATTGAGAGCCCGCATAAGCATTTTGGATCAAAAAATTAAAGACCCTGAGGCGAGGGAATATCTTTTGCGGCTCCCGAAGAACTGGATCGGTGACGCGGAGCAGCGCATCGTTCCTGGAGTAGAAGTCATGCTGTCCTAGTTGTTCGCGGGTCAGGCAGTCAGATGGATTTGGCTCTGAACATCTTCTGAGCCGTGAATAGCAGGATGACGCGGTCGCCCTGGCTCATTTTGGCAAGAAAGCGACAGAACTTTGCTAGAACTCTGGCGTTCTTTCCCGAACTGCCCCATAGGATGTCTCGCTCCGTCGCCCGCTTTCGCAAGTTTGGTAGCTTGGGCGGATGCTCACCGTCGTAAAAAAGCTTGTACATCGGGACTTCGAGCGCACGCGCAAACTTTCAAGCGTGTCGATAGAAGGCACGGTATGCCCATTCTCAACACGAGAAATATAGGCGCGGGCCAGCCCCGTCCGCTTTTCGATGTCTCCCTGCGACAAGCCCTTCCGCTCCCGCAACTCCCGCAAGCGGTCCCCAATAATCATCGTGTCAATCCTCGGACGGAAAGAGTGTGCGCAGCATACTCTAGAGCTTCGCAACTCACTACGCTTTGGGCTGTTTCATCGGGCAGGCGGTCAAAACCATTTGAATCGTAAAGTGCTCTCCAGGTCTGGCTAACCCTTTTGCTCGATTCGTTGCGTCTCGGAAATTGTCGAAGCATTCCCAATCCAGATTATCCTTATAACTCCATTTGATATGAAAATGGGAGCCAGCAGGAGTTTCGTACATGGGCTTACCCTCGGCATATTTTGAACGTCTTACCGTCATTGATATATCGCAGACGTTAATGGTTCGTCAAGTCGGCGCGGTGGCGGCACTTTCGGAAAGTGGCTTTCGGAAAACGCTCTTGCTGACGACGGATAATTTTCCCCCGTTCGAAGGCGCATACTGGATATGCGGTATCGACCGTCTGAGCCCCTACATCTACGATGCGTAGTGTTCTGGGAACCTGCTTCTCGGATTGTTAGCGAGTTGCGAGGAGGATCGATGAAATTAAGACTCTTGGCACCTGTCGGAGTAGGAGTACTACTGGCGGTTTCGGTGTCTGCGATGGGTGCGGACCAGACATTTAACGGCGAGATCATGGACAGCTCTTGCGCCAAAGCGGGCAATCACGACGCCATGATAAACAGCGGAAAAATGAAGGACGCGAAGTCATGCACGTTGGGTTGCGTCAAAGGGGGAGCCAAATTCGTACTTTACAATTCTGCTAACAAAGCGGTCTATCAACTTGACGATCAGACCAAGCCCGCTAACTTTGCAGGCGACAAGGTCAAGGTGATGGGAACATTGGATAAGGCGACCAAGACGATTCACGTCAGCGATATCAAGGCGGCGTCTTAGCAGATTAGAGAGGGCGGATTTTCTTCCGTTCCCTCTTTTTACGACATTCTACTGGAGTTTCTTTCGAAGAATTTCTACAAGAACATAGCCGATGAGCGCGGCGGCTACAGCTACCGCAAAATTCTGGTCGGTAAAAATATCCCCTACGGCCCAAGCAAAGCCCCTGCTCCGTCCTGCGCCTGAGCGTTCAAGCTCCCCCATCAGGAGATTGGAATAGAACAGGAAAATAATAAACCCCACTTCGATAAGTGCCCGACAAATGCCTTTCATCCTATTCATCGGGCCAAGCCGATGACAATCCGGAATGGGTCGTAATAATCATGCTTCTTCCAGATCGGTCTCACGCCGACGTTCCTCCGGATCGTCTGCCTTGCATTGTATCTATGTGGACCAATAACGCTCACCGTTCGAATGTGCCGCAATGCTCCATGGAGGTCGCACTTTGTCCGGGCTTTTTACTTTTGCGGGTGTCGTCTGTTCCATTCCGCGCGGGCTTCGGCTAGTTGCACCACGAACGCCGTACGCGGCTGCCCGCCCCAACTTGCGGCAGGCGAGCACATGAATTTCGAAGCCTCGCCAAATCTTCGCAGCGCTGCATCGCTCATCTTGAACAGCCGTTGGCGTAAGGATTCCACGTCAAATGGTTGCTCGGTCGAGAGATGTGATAGGTCGCTCATTTCGCCTGTGGGCTCAATTTCTGCATCGCCGCGATGTTCGCTTCAGGCAGTGCCTTGACGTAATACTTCATCGTGACGGACAGATTCGAATGCCGGCACAGTGATTGAATAATCCGATCTTGCACGCCAGCGTCATGCAATCTCGTTGCAAAACCGCGCCGTAGGGCGTGCCAGCCCTTCCATACAACGCCAGCCTTCGCCAGCTCTGGTTTTATTCTTTTACTGCCGAGCGTTGCCATATCGAAAGATCGAACGTATGGACCCTCGAAGACCCATGTCGTTCCAGGATTTTGTTTCCGGTACTCCCTCAACGCATCGCGGACAATAGGCAACAGTGGGATAGCGTCTTGCCGTGCAGCCGTCTTTGGTGGACCCTCGATGCCATGCCAGATTGTCCGGTTGACGGTAAGTTTGTCGTCTGTGATATCGCTCCACTGCAAACCCTGAAGCTCTCCGAGGCTTAAGCCAGTGTAGGCAGCCACGATGACGGCGGCGAGGGATACTCCCTTCAAGGCTTTCAACATTGCGTCGATTTCTTCGGTCGAGTAAGCGTGCGTTGGCTTGCTCTTGTTACCCTTGGGAACTTCCGTGCCTTCCATCGGATTTGCGCCGTCAAGAGAACCCATCCGTTTAGCGAACGTGAAGACGCCGCTAAGGAAACTCTTAATGTGAATCAGCGTCACATGGGAGAGTGAATTTGTGGCTGCAATTTTATCGAGCAGGCGTTGACCGTCGAGCGTTCGATACGCTGCCAGCCGGATACCGCCGATATCTGGAGCGATGCGATTAAACAAATTCGAATAGCCGCGATAAGTCGAAGGCCGCTTGTGCAGTTTGGCGTAAGGCAAGTACGTTGTTTCGATGAACTGTTGGAGGGTCTGAGGCCCGGACGACTGGCCCTTATTGATCGGACGCAGGATATCGTCGGCTAGTAGACGCACGCTTTTGGGTGTGCGATATTGGTCGTTGAGGTCTGCTAGCTTCTGGCAGACTTGCTTTCCGTTGGCACGGTAGCGGAGATGCCAAGCGCCATGGCGTTTGAAAATCTGGCCGCGTTGCATAGACCGATTGTCGCACCAAAACTTCGATTTGTGCAACGAATGTGCAACGGAAAGTTCCAAAAGCCAACGGAGGGGTGGCAGAGTGGTTGAATGCGGCGGTCTTGAAAACCGTTAGGCCCGAAAGGGTCTCGGGGGTTCGAATCCCCCCCTCTCCGCCATTCCTCGAACCTGAGCAAAGTCCGAGTCAAAACCATCTCTAGAAGACTCCCGGAAAGGTGGATCGACACCGGCCCTTCTAGGCCAGGTGGCCGGGTTCGTGGGTGGGTTCTCTTGGTAACTTATGAACTGGAAGAGCCCCACGGAAGGAAAGCCGCGGCGAGTCGTTCTTACCTTTACGGTACGGCGAAGATCTCAGAACCATGAGCGGAAGTGGTAGCGTTGGGTCCAAGCTACACAAGCAAACCGGCGCTGGTAATCAAAAATAAAGGGGACGGTCATTTTGTCGTCCTGTCGTTTTGTCGATGACAGAAAGGCATCTGACCGCCCCTTCTACAGAAAAGCCGAGTCGTTGCTGTTTAACATTTGGTAACGAGTCCCGGGCGTAAGGCGCTTCAAGCCGTCTGCGATAAAGCCGGAGCGAAGCGTTTTCGCACGAACATCATCCCGCCCAACAGTGCAAACCCGATGAGCATAAGGCTCGCAGTGGAAGGCTCCGGGGTGCTGACTACCGCTCCCGATGTTGCCACGACTGCATCCGGATACGGCCCGGCACCTACTCCCTCTTCGTAAGCTCCGGAACCGAGAAAGTAGACTGGGGAGGGCGTTCCAGGGGCTTCGACACCCCCGATAGGCGTGACGGAATCCAACACAGCCAGGTCCACGTAGTTACTGCAAAGCGTGGGGCAGGACGCCGCCTCGAAATCCTCGGCCACAAGGGCTCCGGAGGCATTCAACGTAAACGAGTTTACGTCCTGGTACGTCCAGGCCGTGAGGTTCGTCCCGGCAGCGGCGATTTCGGGGTCCAATGCCGATGGATAACTCAGTAGGGTAACGGAACTCGCCGCGCTCGTCGTGCCGTCCGTGAGTCCTGCGATGGCGACGGTGACGGTGCCGGGTACGCCACCAATCGTGTCGGTGAAAGAGAAATCCACCGTCGTGGCTTTAGCTGGAACGGCGGACAAGGCGAAAAAGATGGTTGCTAGGGCAAACACTGTATATTTCATCAAGGCCTCCTTTCAGGCTTTGCAGCACTCGTGGTGCAAGCCTTATGCCAAATACTAACTTTAAGATAATGAAGCTCGCGGTGTGCGTTTAAAGGGCTAATATGGCGGAAAAAGAGAAGCACATTGCCACATTGGCTAGGCATCTGCCCATCCAAGGGCTTATAAGTGTCATTACTATGAAGATATGTATTCCCACTCTGGCGCTGGGATCCATGCGCTGGACGGCCGTCGGGCCTCGCCAGTCGGCCCCTACATTCAATGACGCCCGGTACTCTACGACGCTGTTAATGGCGGCGAAGCTATTGCGAACGGATCAAGCCGACCGAGGAGTTCGATCTGGCGTCCTCCTGGCGTTCTTCGCTAACGGCGCGGGGGTAGCAAGCGACCCATCCTTGCGCGCCATGCGAATCTCACGTTCGATCACACGAACGGCTTCCGGCGAAATATCCGTGAATTCGACGCCCACCCCGACGCCACGAAGGCAGTAGCGCACTTCTCCCCTGGCGCTAATTTCGGCGCCAGAATGAGCCAGCTTGCATTGCATAGTTACGATGGCGCCCTCCGGAAAGCTGCGGCTGGTGCTGACGAAAATCCCGCTGGTGCTAATGTCGGGAGGCCGCACATAAATGATGGTGGTCTCGCCCTCATACTTCAGCGAAATCTCCCGCACGCCCTGGAGCCGCGGACGACATCTGGCAAAAACGAATGGCCGCTTCTTGTTTTTCGCACTCATGAATTCACCAGTTGCCGTGCCGTCAAACGCGGGCGCAGGGGTTCCATCGCTTGTAATCCGGGCCGCTGGCTACCGCAGAACGGACAGAAGACGAACATGCCCGATAGCTCGCGGTCGCAGCCCGCGCAGTTCACCGCGGAAACCTTCTCAAACGGCACGACGCGCTGCACCTCTTCGAGCGTGGTCAATCCCTCCGCGACTCGGTCGATGGCTTCCTCCTGCATGAGTCTCAGCCCGGTCTGTCTGCCGAGCGTCCGAATCGTTTCGCTTGCGTCGCCGTTGCGGATCGCTAAGCGCATCGATTCATCGAGGACCAGCATTTCATAAATGCCAATCCTGCCTTTGTATCCGGTCATATCGCAGGCCTCGCAGCCCTTGGGCAGGTTTTGCATCTCTCCGGCCTCCGCCCCGGCTAGCCGCATCTGCACTCGGTACGTTTCGCTGGGCGGCGCTGACGTATGGCACGTGCACAGCCGCCGAATCAGCCGCTGCGCGATCACCGCGGTCAGCGAGCTGGCTATTTGATACGGCGCAACGCCGATATCCAGCATCCGCGTGATCGCCGAGGCGCTGTCGTTAGTGTGCAGAGTCGACAGCACCAGGTGGCCGGTTTGCGCCGCCTTCATGGCGATGTCCGCCGTTTCCTTATCACGAATTTCGCCAATCATAATCACGTCCGGATCCTGCCGCAGGATCGAGCGCAGGCAGGCCGCGAACGTCAATCCCGCCTTCGTATTCACCTGCACCTGATTCAATCCTTTCAATTCATATTCCACGGGATCTTCAACCGTAACGATATTCACCGACGGCCGCCGGACGGCGTTCAGCGACGAATACAGCGTGGTGCTCTTGCCGGAACTAGTCGGTCCCGTCACGAGCAGCATTCCCTGCGGCAGGCGCAAGACTCGCAGCAGTTCCGCCGCCGCTCGTTCCGGAAAGCCCAAACCCTTGAATTCCTGCGTCGGAGCCGTCGATTCCAGCAACCGCATCACGACTTTTTCGCCGTACTGCGTAGGCAGCGTGGCCACACGAATATCGATCCGCATGGCCACGATGCGCACCAGGAAACGCCCGTCCTGAGGCGTGCGCCGTTCCGCAATATCCATGTCGGAAAGAATTTTGATGCGCGACACAACCGTGTTTTGCAGCCCGCGAGGAATGCGCCTGTAATCCCGCAAAATCCCGTCAATACGAAAGCGCACGACCGTTTCGCCGGCCTGCGGTTCGATGTGGATATCGCTCGCGTGCCTGGTCGCGGCCGCCTTGATCATCGACGCCACAACCTGCACCGCGGGGGTCGTCCTCGACTTCTGCTGCAGCTCCGCCTGCATCTCGCGCATGGCTTCGATATTCCGCTGCTGCGCGCTCGAGGAAATGAACTCCATTGCCCCGTCGTCCTCCGGCGCTGCGCCTTCTTTGCCAGCTGTCACTGTGGTCCCGTACAGGCGGTCAATGGCAGCGTCGATTTCGTGGTGAAATCCGAATCGAGGAATGATCTCCTTCCCTGTTTTGAAACTTAGCTCTTCGACACTCTTGAGGTTCTGCGGCTCGGCCATCACCACCGTGAGGCTGGCGCCCTTTCGTTCGACGGCAATGGCGCGGTAATGCCTGGCAAGACCATCCGGGATCAGATCCAAGACCGCCGAGTCCACCGCGATCTTGGTGCAATCGAGGTAGGCAACCCCTGTGACTTCCGAGAGGACACCGACGAGATCGTCCTTGCTAACAAGCCCGCGCTGCAAAATCAGTTCGCCCAGGCGCACGACTTTCCCACTCTGGTCCTTTAGCGCTTGAGCGAGATCGGTTGCCGAAACGTAACCGCGTTCGCAGAGTATTTCCCCGAGCCGCTTTTTCTTCAAGGGCACGCTCTCTCTTACCGCCGGGTAGGCGGAAATTATCGGGTGACTGAGCGGAAGGGGTTACTGCAACTCCTTTATAGCACGGAGGCAAATCTCATCGAACGCCGTAAATGGATGGCGGCTTCGTAAGGGTCATCAACCGCAATCCTCCGCCGTAATGCATGCCCCATGGGAGGTAGCGAAGACGGCGTGGCCAAGAGCCTGACGCGGCCTTTCTGTGAGCGCCAGTCGAACGGCTGGCCGGTGCCATTCCAGAAGCATCGACCGGCGCGAGAACTAGCACCAGCGCAAATGGCCACGGCAGCCCGTATCCGCCGGCCTGCATTAACTCATTTCAGCGTATGGTAATATGGCCGATCAACTGGGGCGTGGTCCAACCGGTAGGACACCGCACTGTTAATGCGGATGGTGGAGGTTCGAATCCTCCCGCCCCAGCCAAACTTCGCTAAGGCGCTAGGTTTTCTCGACAGGGAAGCCGGCTTCGACCCACGCTTTCCACCCGCCATCCATCGAAATCACGTTGGTATAGCCCATCTTCTGCAGGTTGTCGCCCGCGAGCGCCGAACGGAAGCCGCCACCGCAGTAGAGCACTAGCGCAGCGTCTTTATCGGGAAACACTCGCTCGACGTCACGCTCGATAACGCCCTTACCCAAATGCGTGGCGCCCGGCAGATGCCCTCGGGCCCATTCGCTTTCCTCGCGCACATCGACCAAGACCAGCTTCTCTCGCGCGTCGAGACGCCGCTTGACTTCGCTGCAATCGGTTTCGCGCACACGTTTCTTTGCGTCGTTCACGAGTTTCAGAAAGCCGGGGGAGTGTTGCATGGTAGGCCTCCTTCGTTCTGGTTCCTTCGTCTGGTCCAAGCTCAGACTAGCACATGGCCTCCCGACGGGTCGCAGACCCTAGCTCATGTCTCGCCAGTTAGGGCCGGCCTTCATCTCGACCACCAGAGGCACGAGCAACGGGTGAGCCTGCTCCATTGCCGGGCGAACCAGCGCGCGCAGCCGGTCCAGCTCCTCGGGAGGCGCCTCGAACAGCAGTTCGTCGTGCACCTGCAGAATCATTCGCGCGCGAAAGCCTTGCGCGACGAGATCCCGCTGGATGGCGATCATGGCCAACTTGATGAGGTCGGCCGCGGTGCCTTGTAGCGGCGTGTTGAGCGCTGTGCGCTCGGCCAGATTGCGCAGATTCGCTTGCGGCGAGACGATCTCCGGAATCGGCCGGCGGCGGCCCAAGAGCGTGCGCGTGAAACCGGCGCGGCGCGCGTCGTCGAGCGAACGATCGAGATATTCCTTCACGCCGCGATAGCGCTGGAAATACGCGGCAATGAATTTGGCGGCTTCGCGCTGCTCGATGCCCAGATTCTGCGCCAAGCCAAACGGTGACAGCCCGTAAATGATGCCGAAATTAATGACCTTGGCGACGCGCCGGTGCTCGGCCGTCTGCGCCATGGGCCCGACGCCGAAAACTTCCTGCGCGGTGCGCGCGTGGATGTCTTGCCCGGTGCGAAACGCTTCGACTAGCACGGGGTCTTCGGAGTAGTGCGCCAGGATGCGCAACTCGATCTGCGAGTAGTCGGCCGAGAGCAGCGTCCAGCCGGGCTCGGCAGCGAACGCCGCGCGAATCTCCCGGCCCAGCTTGCTGCGCACGGGGATGTTTTGCAGGTTGGGATCGGAAGAGCTGAGGCGGCCCGTGGCGGCGACGGTTTGGCTTAGGCGCGTGTGCAGCCGGCCGGTGGCGGGCTCGATGAGCTTAGGCAGCGCGTCCACGTAGGTGGACTTGAGCTTGGCCAGCTCGCGGTACTCGATCACTTTGCGCGGCAATTCGTGCAGCAGCGCCAGCTCGGCCAGCACGTCGGCGGCGGTAGATCGTGCTTTGGCGCGGCTGCGGCGGCCCGAGGTGGCGAGATTTAGTTTATCGAAGAGGATTTCGGCCAGCTGGGGCGGCGAGTTGACGTTGAATTCGCACTCCGCCAGCTCCCAGATGCGCTTTTCGAGCGCGCGGATTTCGGTCTCCATTTCCACCGACATGGTTGCGAGCGCTGCCGGATCGACGCGGATGCCGTGCGTTTCCATGGCAGCCAGCACAGCCGCCAGCGGCAAATCGATGTCTGTGTAAACGCTGGCGAGTTCCTGCGATTCCACTTCCTGGCGCAGCGCTGACGCCAAGCGTTGCAGCTGATCAGCATGTTCGCCGGGCGCTCCGGAAAGCGTTTGGTTCGAGTGCCGCAGGACGACCGAAGCCAGATCGTGCTGCGCGGTGGTCGGCCGCAAGAGGTAGGAATACAGCGCCGTCGCGTCGCGGATGCCGCGCACCGGCCCGGCCAGCAGTTCGGTCAGTTTCGGATCATGCACGATTTTCGGGCGCTGCGGGTCGCGCAAGAATTCCGCGAGTGCGGCTGCCATCGCGCCCTGGTCATCGCGCCAGGCTGTGCGCGCGACGCCTGGCGCCGGCGAAAGTTCAAACGCCGCGACCCGCGAGCCGAAGCCTTCGGTTTCGCGTTCGCTGGCATCGAGCGTCAGCCAGACGGCGATAGGCTGCTCGCGCGGCGTCGCGTCCAGGAATTCGCGTACGGCCGCGGGCGAATCGAGTGTGGCGTAGTCGGTGGCGACGGTTGAAACCGTGGCCGTCGAGGGCAGGTCGCGCAGCAGCGAAGTGAACCCTAGCTCGGCGTAGAGATCGCGCAAGGCGGCGTAATCGGGCTCGCGGCGCTCGACGGCTTTTAGATCGAGCGCAATGGGCGCGTCGGAGGCGATCACCGCGAGCTGCTTCGAGAGCACGACTTGTTCGCGCGAGTTGATCAGCGCTTCGCGGTAGCGTTTGCCCTCGACTTCGGCGGCGCGCTCGACCGCAGCTTCCGCCGAGCCGAAACGCCGGATCAATTCGCGCGCGCCCTTCTCGCCAATTCCTTTGGCGCCGGGAATGTTGTCGATCGAATCGCCCATCAGCGCCATCACATCCGCAACTTTTTCCGGCGGCACGCCCATCAATTCCTCAACCTTTGCCGCGTCCACCACCAGATCGCCTTTGTTAGGGCCGGCTCCGGGGCGCAGCACCAGCACGCGGCCGCGGACCAACTGCATCATGTCTTTGTCGCTGGTGACGATGTAGACGTCCAGGTGACGCGCGGCCGCCTGCTTCGCCAACGCGCCGATGACGTCATCGGCTTCGTAACCCGGAAACTCGATAGTAGGCAGGCGCATGGCCTCGCAAATCTTGCGCACATACGGAAGCTGGACCGACAGGTCCGCGGGCATCGGTGGCCGCTGCGCTTTGTATTCGGTGAAAAGCTTGTCGCGAAACGTCGGGCCAGAAGGATCGAAGACCACCGCGATGTAATCCGGCTGCGCCTCGCGGACCAGTTTTCGCAGCATGTTCGAGAAAAGGTAGGGCACTTTCGTGGGCATGCCCGAGGGACTGTTCAGGCGCGCCATGGGCGCGAAGAACGCGCGAAAAACGAAGCCCATGGCGTCGACCAGAAACAGCTTTTTGGGCGTTTTGCCGGCCATCGGCGAGGAGTATAGCAGAGGGTTTCGGAGGCCCCGGGGAGGCTCCGGAAAGCGCCGGGCAGCAGCAATGCCCTGCCGCGGGCGGCCGCTGCCTGCTCGCGGCTAGCCCCCGAGCGCTAGCCAAAGACGCGCTTGAAAATGTCGTCCACCGCGTGGAGTTGGCGCTCGAGCGCAAAGACGCGATCGAGCGCCGCGGGCGCGAGAAATTTCGTGATGCGCGCATCGGCCGCGACACGATCGCGGAAACTGGTGTCCGATTCCCAAGCCGCCATGGCGTTTCCCTGCACCCACTCGTAGGCTTCGCTGCGCGGCGCGCCCGCCTCGACCAGATCGAGCAGCAACTGCCCGGAAAAAATCAGACCTTGCGTCGCGTCGAGATTGCGGCGCATGCGTTCCGGAAACACGCGCATCCCGGCCACAATGTCGGTCATGCGCGCGAGCATGTAATCGATCAGGATGGTCGAATCCGGCAGGATGATGCGCTCGACCGAACTGTGCGAAATGTCGCGTTCGTGCCAGAGCGCGACATCGTCGAGCGCTGCCTGGACGTTGGCGCGCACCACGCGCGCCAAGCCGCAAATCTGTTCGCAGCCGACGGGATTGCGCTTGTGCGGCATCGCCGAACTGCCGCGCTGCCCGGCGGCAAACGGCTCTTCGGCCTCGCGCACTTCGGTGCGCTGCAGGTGGCGGATCTCGAGCGCAATCTGTTCCAGCGTGGCGGCGATAATCGCCAGCGTCGCCACGTACTGCGCGTGCCGGTCGCGCGCAATCACTTGCGAAGCCACCGGGCGTCGCCGTAAGGCCCAGCCGCCGGCAAATCGCCTCTTCCGCGGCCGTGCCCAGATGCGCGGCATTGCCCACGGCGCCGGAAATTTTGCCCACGGCCATTTGCTTCGCCGATTGCTCGAAGCGCTCGATGTTGCGGCGGTTCTGGTCGTACCAGGTGGCGATCTTGAGGCCAAAGGTAATCGGCTCGGCATGCACGCCGTGCGTCCGGCCAATTTGCGGCGTGTGCTGAAACTCCACCGCGCGCTTGGCGAGCACTTCGCCAAAGCGCGCCAGGCCCTGCTCGATCAGCCGCGAAGCGTCACGCAGTTGCAACGCCTGCGCCGTGTCCACGATATCGTTCGAGGTCAGGCCGTAGTGCAGCCAGCGTGCCGCGTCCGGGTCGCTCGATGGTTTCGCCAATCGCCAGCGTGAACGCGATCACGTCGTGCTTGACGCGCGCTTCGATCTCATTGATCCGCGCGACGTCCACGCGCGCGCGTTCGCGCAGGCGCGCCGCAGCCTCGCGCGGCACGATCCCGCTCTCGGCCAGCGTGTCGCTGGCCGCCAGTTCCACCTCGAGCCAGCGTTCGAACCGGCCTTGGTCGCTCCAGATGCGGCCCATCTCCGGCCGCGTGTATCGCGCAATCATAAGAACAGGGATTGTGGCGGGTCAGTTCGCAATTTGCAAACGGCGGGGTTGGCAGCAGCCGTTCAGATCGAAGTCAATTCATCAAGAAAGGCCTTCGCCAGCTTGGTTTTACAGCTGGAAGGGCGGCAACGGCTGGCTCTGCGAGGCAATCATTAATTCGCCGCGGAAGGCGCAATCGCCCTGGCGTCTCCCCAGCGCCTCTTCGGCACAGATGCGGGCGACGTCGGGGTTGTTGTTGCTTTCCGAGAGGTGCGCGAGGACCAGATAGCGCGAACGAGCGTCAAAGCCTTCCGGGTCGCCCAGGAATTCGCTCACGGTGTCGTTGGACAGGTGGCCGGTGCGGCTCATCACCCGCTGTTTGACGTGCCAGGGATACGGCCCCACCTTAAGCATCTCCAGGTCGTGATTCGATTCGAGCAGCATCCCGTCGCATTCGCGCAGGTGATACTTGACCAGCTCGGGCATGTAGCCGAGATCGGTGGCTACCGCCAGCTTGACGCCGCCGGCGCGGAAGGTAAAGCCCAGCGGATCGGCCGCATCGTGCGGAATCGCAAATGGGGAAACTTCGATATCGCCGACCGCGAAGCGTTGGCCCGGCTCGATGAATTCGACGCGATCGAAGCGCTTGGCTTGTTTCTCGGAAAGATTGCGCAGCACTTCGGCGTGCGTGGCCGCAGTGAGATACACCGTGGTGCGCCATTCGGCCAGCAGGTGCGCGAGGCCGCCAATGTGGTCGGAATGTTCGTGCGAGATGACGATGCCGTCGAGCCGGTCGACCGAGCGTTCAATCGCGGCGAGGCGCTTGAGCGTCTCGCGCTTGCCCAAGCCGGCATCCACCAGCAGGCGCGTCTGCGAAGTCTCGAGCAACGTACAGTTGCCGGAGCTGCCCGACGCCAGGATGCTTACGCGAAGGCTGATGCGCTTCCCCCAAGTCGTCCCGCGGCACGCTTCAAGGGATGCGCGGGACGCCCGCATCATCGCAAAGCGTTGCCAGAGCGTCAACGGTCTGCTGCGGGAAAAGTGCGAGATTTGCGCCGGGCTTGTACCTGAGCTAACCCAGCAAAAGCGGTCATTCCGACGAGAGAAAACCGCCTAGCAGGCCAGCAAGTCGCGCCGCAGCCGGAAACCGGCGAGCGGCCCAACCACTGCGGCCGCCATCTTATCCGTGTGAAAGAATTCGCGAGCAATCTGCTGGATCTGCTCGCGCGTCACCGCTTCAATCGACGCTTGCAACTCGGCGATGCTGAAGAAGCGGCCGAAATACATCTCCTGGCGCGCCAGATGCGACATGCGCGCCCCGGAAGATTCGAGCGAAAGCACCAGAGCGCCGCGAAAGTGGTCTTTGGCGCGGCGCAATTCGTCTTCGCCGACCAACTCGTCCTTCATCCGGCGCAGCTCCTCGGAGATCAGCCGCAAGACGCGCTCGACGTTTTGCCGCGCGGTTCCGGCGTAAATCGAAAGCATGCCGGCGTCGGCATATGGAGTCAGCTCGCTGAAGACGGCGTAGGCCAGGCCTTGCCGCTCGCGAATATTCTGGAACAGCCGTGAAGACATGCCGCCGCCCAGGATGTTATTCAGCAGCGAGGTCGCATACCGTCGCGGGTCGGCCAGCCGATGCGACGGCAAGGCGACAGTGATGTGCGCTTGTTCCAGCGTGGGCTTGTTGCGCGCCGCCAGCACCCCGTGAGGAGTGGGTGCCGGCGCCGAACGAGGCGCACGCGCGCGCAGTTTGAGCGCTCCGAAGGCGCCGTTCGCGAGTTCCAGCAACTGCGGCATCTCGATACGGCCCGCCGCGGAGAGCAGCAGGTTGTTGGGCGCGTACCAGGACGCAAAACAATCCACCAGGGCCGCGCGATTGAACCGGCGCGCGGTCGAGCGCGTGCCCAGAATCGGCGCTCCCAGCGAATGCCCACGCCAGAAATTCTTGGTGAGTAGTTCGTGCGCCACCGATTCGGGATTGTCCTCCTCCATGCGAATCTCTTCCAAAATTACTTGGCGCTCCTTGACGATATCTTCCTCGGCAAACAGCGGCCGCAGCGCCAGGTCCGAGATCACGTCAAACGCCAGCGGGAGATGTTCGTGCAGCACCTTGGCATTGAAGCAAACCGTTTCCTTCGAGGTGAAGGCGTCCAGCATGCCGCCCACCGAGTCCATTTCGCGCGCAATCCCTTCCGCGGTGCGCCGCGAGGTTCCTTTGAACACCATGTGCTCGATGAAGTGCGCGATGCCGCCCAGCCGTTCCGGCTCCGAGCGCGAGCCTGAGCGCACCCAGATGCCCAGGGAAACCGAGTGCACGTGCGGCATGGGCTCGGCGACAACGACCATGCCGTTTGGCAGCACTTCGCGTGCAATCGGGGATGCAGCCTGCTTTCTGCCGCTCATCTCGGCTCATCATGGCACACGCCACATAGCGCACGCCACCGCGAAGGCCCTGCCGCGCCGCGAAGTCGTCTCTTCGCTCGAAGTAGCCTCGTCGCCGTGCGCCGCAAATCAGCGCAGATGTTTCTTTTAGGTGGAAGGTTCAGATGGCGAGAGCTACCAGCGGATCAGGATTTATTATTACCGTTTTCTTTGCCGTGAAGGACATCGTGGATGGTGTGTACCAGTTGCCGCCCAGGCGCCGACTTGAGCACGAAGGCGTCGGCGCCCGCTTTCTTCGCCGCTTCCGACATTTGCGCGGAGTCGTGCATGCTGAACATCACGATTTTGGTCGAAGGCGCGATCCGGCGTATCTCCCGGGCGGCCTCGAGGCCGTTCATCACGGGCATGGATACGTCCAGGATCACCGCGTCGGGATTAAGCTGCTGAACTTTGGCCACCGCTTCCCGGCCATTTTCGGCTTCGCCGCAGATGTCAAACTGCGACTCTTGAGCCAGGGCTGCACGCACACCCATCCGGACAGTTTCATGATCGTCCACGAGTAGTATGCGCACTCCGATTGCGTCCTCCGCTCCTCGTACTGGGGTCCAGGGAGAATAATGGAAAATGCAGCCGGCGGCTGTAAAGTATTTAATGTATGCGGCGACCCCAGTTCTTCACTCAGGTTTGTCCGTTGGAAGAAGGCTCGCCGACAGACGCGGTCCACGGGAGGGTAAGATGGTTTCGCGCCTGCGCTCCCATCCGTCCGTCGGACCAGCCACACGAGCACTTCAATTGAAACATGGTCCCGTCGACCGACTCGGGACTGCGCAACGAGCTCAACGCCCATTCCACGACGGGCGTCTCGCAACGAGAACACTCAAAAGTGAGCACATGAAGGAACGTGTTCGAGCTGTCATTCGAGCTGCCGTTCATCGGTCACCTCGTCTCTTTTCTCCAAGACAACGAAGGCACGTGCCTAGCCAAACCAGTACCTTGTAACTGATTGAGAAATCGTGCAGCAGCTCCGGCTCTACATCGTTCCGTTTAGAAAAAACTACCTTCTCGCCGCCGTAGGCTTGGCTCGGTTCGGGCTGCGCGGCGTATACTTTCAAATGAATCGGAATGCGCAGCTCGAATCGCGATCGCGAACCCGTATGACGAAGCACCTATGAAGGAGATTTCCGCCAGCCCCGCTTCAAGCCTAGACGAGGCCTACCACGATTTCCTCGCGCGCTACCCGGGCTATGCCGGCACCACGGCACTCGACGCCCTGCGCGCCGGCGAATACGCGCGCATCGACCAGCAGCAACAGGTTTACCTCGATTACACCGGCGGCTCGCTCTACGGCGACTCCCAACTCCGCAACCACTTCGAACTGCTGCGCTCGGCCGTCTTTGGCAATCCCCATTCTGCGAATCCCGCGTCGGTAGCCATGACCGAGCACGTCGAGCGCGCACGCCGTTACGTGCTCACTTATTTTCACGCCAGCCCGGACGACTACATCGTCGTCTTCACGCCCAATGCCACGGGAGCGCTCAAACTAGTGGGCGAGTCTTACCCCTTCGAGCCGGGCAGCCGCGCGCTGCTCACGTTCGACAATCACAACTCGGTGAATGGCATTCGCGAATTCGCTTCTGCCCGCGGCGCCTGCGTCGAATACGCTCCGCTGACCGTGCCGGAGCTGCGCCTCGACGCGCCTCGCCTTACAGCGCTGCTGTCGCAAGCCGATCCCGGCAGAGCAAACCTGCTGGCCTACCCGGCGCAATCGAATTTCTCGGGCGTTCGGCATTCGCTCGGGCTGGTGGCGGAGGCGCGCCGCAAGGGCTGGGACGTTTTGCTGGACGCAGCCGCATTCGTGCCCACCGGGCGTTTGGATCTGGCCGCAGTGCAGCCTGATTTCGTCAGTCTCTCGTTTTATAAGATGTTTGGCTACCCCGCGGGTGTCGGCGCGCTGCTCATTCGCCGCGCGACATTCGCGAAACTGAGACGGCCGTGGTTCGCGGGCGGCACGGTTAACTTCGTCTCGGTGCAGGGACGCGCGCACGTTTTGTCGCCGAGCGAAGCCGCGTTCGAGGACGGCACGCTCAATTACCTTTCGATCCCCGCCGTGGAGATTGGGCTTCGTCACCTCGAATCGATCGGTATCGGCACGATCGCCGAGCGCGTCCGCTGCCTGACCGGCTGGCTGCTCGAGGAGCTCTGGCGCTACGGCACAGCAATGGCCGCGCAATGGTGCGCATCTACGGGCCGATCAGCACGCAGGAGCGCGGCGCAACCGTGGCGCTCAATTTTTACGATCCGCAGGGCCACCTGCTGGACTATCGGCGCGTCGAGGAGCTAGCCAGCGAAGAGCGCATTTCGCTGCGCACCGGATGTTTCTGCAATCCCGGGTCGAGCGAAATGGCCGAAGGATTGACGGAGGAAGACATGCTCGCCGCGCTCGGCGAAGGACCGGGGATTAACCTGCGCAGTTTCCTGCAGCTGGTGCAACGGCGCGGCCACAAGAGCGCTGGGAGCGATTCGCGTCTCCTTTGGCTTGGCCTCGAATTTCGCGGACGCTTGGCGCTTCGTGCAATTTGCGGCGCGCTTTCGGGATCAGGCTCGCCTGACCATCGGCGATGTCACCTTCGACATCGAGTCGTGCCGCGTCATACGCGACGGCAGCTGACCGCAAAACGCTTGCGCTGCGGGCGTGCGCGAGCCGTTCCCTCACCGCCCCGCGCTTTGCTAGCGACAGCGGCCGCCCGGCTAGCCTATAATCTCGAACTCGCGACGCCTGACTCGCGACTCAACATTATGATTTCGATTCGCACCGCCACCGTCAAAGACGCGCCGCTGCTCACGACGATGATCCGCGAACTCGCCGAGTACGAGCATCTCGATCACGAATTAGGCGTTACGCAAGAGGCCATCGCTCGCGACGGCTTTGGCCCGCGCCCGAAATTTCGCGCCCTGATCGCCGAGTCCGACCGGGAGATCGCCGGATACGCGCTGTTCTTTGAGTTCTACTCGTCTTTTCAAGGGCGCGCAGTGCTCTGGCTGGACGATCTTTTCGTTCGCCCTCCATTCCGCAAGCTGGGCGTCGGCAAGGCGCTGCTCGCGCACGTCGCGGCCGTCGCCGTCCGCGAAGAATATTTCTGCATTCGCTGGGAAGTGCTCGACTGGAACGAGCTGGCCATCGGCTTCTACAATAAACACGATGCCGCCTTTCTCGACGAGTGGCGAGAGGGCTGCTTGATTGGCGATCCTCTCCAGGCCATGGCCGACCAAGCCAAGTAATTCGCCTGCTCACCGTCACCAGGCGGAAACCGCCAATGAATGCATCCCCAACGAATCGATCGCCAATCGATACCTCCAGGGTTGGATCTGGACGTTGTTGCAGGAAGCTTCCTAGAGTTTAGAGTGCGGCAAATGACCCTGACTTGGCCTGCGCCACTTACATTGACTGGTTCCCACTCCACGCTGGTACCGTTGTCTCAGCATCATCACGACGATCTCGTTGAAGCGACCAAGGACGGCGAGTTGTGGAAACTGTGGTACACGTCGGTGCCAACACCCGACGGGATGCGTGCAGAGATTGTTCGCCGGCTCGACTTACAGGATCGAAACACGATGTTGCCGTTTGCCGTCATCGCCAATTCCAGCGGCAAGGCCGTAGGGATGACGACCTATATGAATATTGACTCCGTCCACCGGCGTGTTGAGATCGGTTCAACGTGGTACAGAAAGTCCGTGCAGCGTACACCGCTGAACACCGAGTGCAAACTACTGCTCCTGACGCACGCCTTCGAGTCATTGAACTGTATCGCAGTGGAGTTTCGTACTCACTTCTTCAACCAACAGAGTAGACATGCGATTGAACGGCTGGGCGCGAAGCTAGATGGAATTCTCCGTAACCACCAAACGATGGCGAACGGAACCCTTCGCGACACTTGCGTTTACTCCATCATCGCAAGCGAGTGGCCTGTCGTAAGAGCTCACCTGCGCTGGCTCCTTGAGGCTACTTGAGCGGAGATTTACCCACCGGTTGCGAATGAGCAATGGGATTCACTAAACGGGGCCGGTTCCGCGATGTCCACTGGTCGTCCTGTGGGTGTTTCACCTTCGATCGATCAAACTCCACCGTTTCCTTCGCCGCTCTGCAATTTCCAGACGATTTGCCGCAGAATACTCAGCCAGGCCGGCACGTCGCGAGCGCCCAATTTGAGCCGGCGCACCAGCCGGCGCAACCGGGCTTGCGCGTCGGCGGTCGGTTTCCGTTTCAGATAGCCGCTGGCAAACATTGCCTCGAGCAAAAGTGTGGAGATTCGCTCGACGTCAGCCGCCGCTGCGGGTTCCTGCCGCCCGGTCTCCGGAGCGGGCGCTGGCATGCGAGCGCCGTTCCGCCGCTCTTCTCGGCCCTCGCGCGTGAGCCCTCGCGTCAATTCGTAGAGGCATACGGCCACCGCGTGGCCAAGGTTCATCGAGTAGTTATCTTCGCTGGTGGGAATGTGCAGCAGCCAGTGGCAGTGACTGAAATCTTCGTTCGATAGGCCGGACTTCTCGGAGCCAAAGAGCAGCGCAACGCGGCGGGCCTGTCTGTTTTCGATTTGGCGAAGAATCAGCCGCGCACCCTCCTGGAGACCCCGCAGCGGATGCAGCAATGCCCGGTGTCCCACCGCCGTCGTTCCCACCACCAGCGTGCAATCCGCCACCGCTTCCGCCACGCTCTTGTACTCCGCAGCACTGATGAGCACATGCGCAGCTCCGACCGCCGAGCGCGCTTCGCGAAACGCCACCTCGTACGGGTTCACGACGCGCAGCCGCCGGAAGCCGAAATTACTCATCGCGCGAGCTGCCGCACCCAGGTTGAGCGGATTGCGCGTTGCCACCAGCACCACGGTCAGCCGGTCGAGTTTTGCCGGTGTAGCCAAGAGGCGACTATTCTAAGGCACGCGGTGAACCCGCGCTCCTTCCTTGCATGCTGGCGTCCGCGGCGCCCCCCCGTGGACAACGCGCACGCACAAAACAATGCCCACGCATAAATTGACCGCAGATCGAGCCTGCATGTAACCTCTGGCCCAATGCTCCTGCCGATTCATACAGTGGGCCCGCACGAGGTCGCGCCGTGAAGCAACTCGCCCAAACCGCGGACACCCATGTGACCAAGGGCGGCATGTTTGGCTGGATGGCCGATCTGGCGCCGCAGGAATGGCGCGTGCTCCAAGCCTGCATCGGTGGCTGGGGCTTGGACGGGATGGACGTCCAGCTCTACAGCTTCGTCATCCCCGCGCTGATTGCCACCTGGGGCATCACCCGAGGGCAGGCTGGGTTGCTGGGAACAGCGGCGCTGCTGGTCTCGGCGGTCGGCGGATGGTTCGCGGGCTGGTTTGCCGATCGCTATGGACGCGTCCGCGCCTTGCAACTGGCGATTCTGTGGTTTGCCGGCTTCACCTTCTTGTCCGGCCTGGCCCAGAACTATTCGCAACTCTTCGTCGCGCGCGCTCTGCTTGGTCTGGGCTTTGGCGGCGAGTGGGCTGCTGGCGCGGTTTTGCTCGGCGAGGTGATCCGCCCCGAGCATCGCGGCAAAGCTTTGGGGATTATGCATGCAGGCTGGGCCGTGGGCTGGGGCATCGCCGCGCTGCTTTACGCGGTGTTCTTTTCGGTGCTTCCCGCGGCCATTGCCTGGCGCGTTCTCTTTCTTTTCGGCATCGCGCCCGCTCTGCTGGTTTTTTGGGTTCGACGCTATGTCCAGGAGCCGGCGGTCTATCTCGAGTCGCGAGCGCGCCTGGCGGCCGAAGGCGACCAGCCCTCCTTCTTCGAAATCTTTCGCCCACCGCTTCTCCGCGTCACGCTCCTCGGCGGCCTGATGGGCACCGGCGCGCAGGGCGGCTATTTCGCCGTCACCACCTGGCTGCCGACGTTTCTTCGCACCGAGCGCGGCCTCTCGGTCCTCAATTCCGCCGGGTATCTGGCTGTCTCCATTGCGGGGGCGCTTTTTGGTTACCTCACCGCCGGATATTTCGCCGACCGTATCGGCAGGCGCCTCACCTTCCTGATCTTCGCCGTCGGCGCCGGCACCGTCGCCGTCACATACACGACGATCGCGTTCGGCAACGCCGCCATGCTGGTATTGGGTTTCCCCCTGGGCTTTTTCGCCTCGGGCGTATTCAGCGGCATGGGCCCATTTTTCACCGAGCATTTTCCCACGCGCGTCCGAGGCGTCGGGCAGGGCTTCGCTTACAACATCGGCCGAGCCGCAGGCGCGTTTTTCCCGGCCATGGTCGGCGCCGTGTCGCTGAAAATTCCGCTAGGCCAGGCAATCGGCCTGTTTGCGGGCGCGGCCTACTTGGTCATGGCGGGGGCCGCGTTTTTGTTGCCGGAGACGCGCGGCAAAGTGTTGGCGCCGTGAAGATGCTGGAAATAAATGCACCGCTTCTGCGAGGGAGAGGGGGCCGCGACGTGAACACGAAACGCCAATTCGATCCGCACGATGCGCGCGTTGCGATATCCTGCGCGCGGAGCGTGCTGCCGCTGGCGCGACCCGCAGCATGGCTGGCGGCGCTCCTGCTGCTGGCTGCGATGCTCGTCGCGGGAAACGGCGCCGTCCGTGCTGCCGGCGGACACGCAGGCCTCTCGCTCGACCCCTGGCCACCGCGCAAAATTTCTCCACGAGGGCTTCGCCGATAGAAGTCGAAAGCTGGACCCCGCCGCAGCCGGGCTGGCTCTACGTGCTCGATCCCATTCCTTTCGCCACGCCCGGCCCGGCGCAGATTGAGCTGCTCGATCCGAAGCGCGGGCAGGTGATGGGCACGATCAGCGCAGGCTACAATCCCGATTTCGCGCTTTCAAATGATGGCACGCGGCTCTACATCGCCGCCGCGGCCGGCGGCCGCACGAGCGACCTGGCGCAGGTGGACACCACCACCGGCACGGTGCTCGGCGAGACCACGATGAGCGATCGCGTCGAGCCGGCCGACCTTGCGCCCTTCTCCACGATGTCCTTATCGCCCAACGGCGGCGTGCTGCAGATTCTCGCGCACAACGGCAGCGTTCCGGAATCGGCGGGGGACTATTATTCGCTGGCGACACTTGAAACCAAGGGCGGCAAATTCTTTCCCCTTAACATTTACCTTTTCAATGCGGCTACGGGCGGATCCTTTCCTATCCCACGCCGTTGCACCTCTATGTTTTGTGCCCGGCCAGCAACCGCATCCGCGTGATCCGCCTGGAAGGCGGCCCCGGACACATTTCGGACATCAGTGTGGTCTTGCCGTGGGAGAGGGGGCTGGGTGTGGCCCAGGTTTATCCTTCGCCCGACGAAGCCTCCCTCACCATTGTGCGCGGCGACGGTGCGGTGTTCGTCATGGATATGGACCGGCAAAAATTTCTTCCCACGCCGGCCGGCCCCGATGTGCAGGGCCGTGTCCTCCCGTCGCCATGGCCGATCTCTCCGGACGGCTCGCGAGTTTATCTTGGGTACGACCGGCATCCTGACAACCGCTTCTACCTGATGGATAGTCGCTCAGCGACCCAGAATCCGCGCACCGCGACCGTGGACGAAATCCACGCCTACGATGTTTCCACTTGGAAACGCTCCGCCACGTTGCGAACGACGATGCCTTTCTGGAGCCTGGTGCTATCGAATGACGGCGAGAACCTTTATGCGCTGTGCCCCGACAATCACAGCATTCTGGTGATCGACACGGCGACGATGCGCCAGACCCGCGTCATTCCCATCGGCGGCACTCCCACGCTGGCGATCGTCGCGCCGTAGCGCAACCCCGCTGGGGCCTCCCTTCATTGATCTAGCGACTGATTGGCACAACGACTGCCCCCGTGTACGAATTCGCTCCCCTTGTCTCTTCCTTCCGTTTATCGCGACTGGGCGTCGCGAGATAATTCCACCAGCGACCACCTCGACCGAGTCGGCCGGAGAGCCGAATACAAAATCGAGGTACCGAAGACCCTCTGTGAGAACGAGAAGATGCCATCTACGGAAAACGCTGTCATCCGACGCCCGAAAGCACGAGGAATCCGCTTCCCCGAGCGTGAACGAGAAGATGCCGTCTGCGCGGGAACGTTGTCATCCCGAGGCCCGAAGGCCGAGGGATCCGCTTTTGGTCTCGCCTGACGCCGCCGCATGGAAAGCCGCATGAAACGACGCCTCCAAATCGGGCTCCTGCTGGCCGTGGTGACGTTGGTCTATGCCAATACGCTCTGGAATCAGTTCACCTGGGACGACGAGCTGTACATCACGACGAATGCTCAGGTCACGCAATTCTCCTGGCGCGCGCTCTTCGCTCCGAACCGGGTCACCAACGTGTTCCGCCCATTCACGTTCGCCACCTTCGCATTCAATTGGGCGCTCGGCGGCGCGCATCCGTTCGCGTTTCACCTGGTGAATCTCTTGTTGCACGCGGCCGTGACGCTGCTGCTTTATTTCTTGCTGTGCGCGCTGCTCGAAGAAGTCGCTCACGGCAAAACCATCGCGCTCGTCGCCGCCACTCTCTTTGCCGTACATCCCATCCACACCGAGGCGGTCACCAGCATCGTGGGACGCCCCGAACTGCTGGCCGCCGGCTTCCTGCTGGCCGCGTGGATCCTGCATTTGCGCGATCGCCCGATATCGGCATTGCTCTGCTTTTCTCTCGCTCTACTTTCCAAAGAATCGGCCGCGGCATTCCTGCCGCTCGTGGTCATCGGAGACTACGCCCGCGGCAAATGGAAGCCGCCGCTCCGCTACGCGTCGATTTCCGGACTCACGGTGCTTTATCTCGGCGTACTGTGGAAGGTGCAAGGCGGTCGCTTCGGCCAGCCGGGCATTGCATTGCTCGATAATCCGCTCGGTTCGCTCTCCGCAAAGTGGAGAATCCTCAACGCCCTTCGCGTGGCCTGGAAATACGTGGCTCTACAGCTCTATCCAGCGGTGCTCTCTTGCGACTATTCCTTCAACCAAATCCCGATGTACAAGGACTGGCGGCACACCCTGCCCGCAGCCCTGGGCGCAGCCCTTGTCCCGAGCCGCATGGCTCTGGGCCGTTAAGCGTCGCAAGAGTGCATGGGTTTTGGCGGGCGGGATTTATCTGGCAGCCTTCGCCACGACCGCGAACATTCTGATACCCACGGGAACCATCCTCGGCGAGCGACTCGCGTACCTTCCCTCGGCAGGTTTCTGCCTGCTGCTGGCGATTGCCTGGACGTGGTTGTTCAACGCACGACCGCAAAGCCGCGAACAAACCATGGTGGTGGCTCTGCTGGTCCTTCTCGTTGCCGCGCTGGGCGCGCGCACCGTGATCCGCAATCGAGACTGGAAAGATAATCCGACCCTGTTCGCCGCGGCCGTTCGCGCGTCGCCCAACAGCGCGAAGGCGCATCTGAATCTGGCCTCAGCCTACCGGAATGAGCATCGGCTGGATTTGGCACAAGGAGAATTCGAAACCGTTTTAAGAATTTACCCCGACCATCCCGATGCGCTGGCCGGCTATGGACTGGTTGAATTCCAGTTGGGCAATTACACGGATGCCGAGCGCATGATGAAGCAGGCCCTCTACACCAGCAAACGGGACAATCCAAACTACGATTCCATGGCGGTTAATCTCGCGGCTCTTTGGATGCAGACCGGCGACAACTTCGACGCCGTGGATTTGCTCAATCGCGAGATCGCGGAATCTCCGGGCTACGCGCGCGCCTGGGCCAATCGCGCCGTGATTCGCTACCGCCTGAACGAGCCGTCTGCCGCCCGGGCCGACGCCGAAACCGCGCTTCGCCTCGACCACAACAATCGCCAAGCCCTCGAAGTGACCCGCTTGCTCAGCAACTCCTCCGCGTCCGCTTCCACATCGCAGCCGTAAAACGAGGCTAGGCTGGCTTGCGGAACGATGCGGCCGTGGCGCGAATTCCCTCGGCATAAGAGGTGCCGGAAAAACCGAAGGCCTTCGCAAATTTGGAGGAATCGAACAGATACGGGGAATCACTCTGGTACAGCATTTCGTAACTTTCGCCCACCGTGGGGTTGAAGAGCCCCACCAGGCGCAGCACCGGCCGCCGCAAAACGCGATACCTCGGCGGGACGCCCATTTCCTTCGCGGCCATGGCGATGAATTCCTTCCCGGTCGGCGGATTCGGCGTGGTCGGCAGGTGCCAGGTCTGATTCCATGCAGCCTCGCTGGCGACGAGCATGAGCAGGCTTTGCGCGGCATCGACCGTATAGGTGTAAGTGTGCGGCACTGAATCGTTGACCAGCCAGGAAGCTTTCTGACCTTTCGCGAACGGCTCGAACACCAGCACATTGGGCACGCCGTTGCGCGTGTCCGGTCCGTAGAAATCGGCCGCACGCGCGATCATGGCCGTCAGCGAGCCTGCCTGCCACTCCCGGATCAGCGAGCTCGCAATCTTCGCGCGAATCTCGCCCTTTTTGCTGCAAGGGTTGAAGGCCGTCTCCTCGGTCATCGGGCCGTTCAATTTTCCATACATGTACACGTTGTCGAAAAAAACCAACTTCGCGCCGGCCCGTTTGCATGCTTCGATCGCATTGGCCATCACGCGCGGCCACGTCTCCGCCCAGACTTTGTGGTCGTATTTCAGGCCGGCGAGAAGATACACGACGTCCGACCCCCTCACGGCGCGAATTGTCTGCTCACTGCTCGAGAGATCGGCGGCCACGGTCTCCGTCGCGCCAGGCACCGGTCGCGGAGTGCGCCCGACCAGCCGAAACGGCTGCTGGCGCGCCGCCAGCAGCTTGACCAGCTCGTTCGAAATAGCGCCGCCCGCCCCGAGAATCGTGATCATTGCCGATGTGTTAAACGCATGCGAACCCAAATTCTAGCACCCGCTTCACTGCCAGTCGCTCGCAGGGCAGAAACAGCGTCCGTCTACAGCCGGGTGTCATTCGCACGCCCGAGTGTCGCCCGCACGACCGACTGCCACCGCACGCCCGAGTGTCGCCCGCACGACCCAGTCTCGCCCGCGACCGACTGCCATCCATCCACGACGCATGTCATCCCGAGGCCCGAAGGCCAAGGGATCTGCTTTTTCTGAGCGTCGATCAGCGTCCTCAAGGGTTCGTCGTCAATATCTTGAAATTATTCGCACTTCGCGTCTGGTAGACGTTCCCGTCAAATTGATAGATCGTCGTTTCCGTCTCCAAGGAAGACATCCAGACCACACGGATATCTTTATAGCCGTGTGTCTTTCCGTCCGTCACCTCCAGAGAGTCGCCACCGCTGAAGAGAACCACGTCCGGGTTCTTGCGCGCGGAACGCACCACCCAAAACCAACGCCCCTCCGCTCCCTTCATGCGGCCCTGGCCCATCACGATGAGATCGACTTCGTCAGCCGTCGCGGTGTTCAGATGCACCTCGGCCGCCTGAAAGAATTGCGAGGGATCGCGCTTCTCCGAATCGTCCAGAATGTCGAATGTTTCTTTGGCCGGGTGGCTCGCCAGCAGAGCCCGCAAGACATCGGGGCCAAGACTGACCGGATGTTGCACGGTGTCCGAGAAAACCTTCTGTTCGGACGGGGGCTGTTCGGGCGGGGGCGCCTGCCCTTGGGCGACCATGGGCACACCGGCAATCGTGAGCAGGAGCCAGGCTGTCCCGAGCAGTCTCATGGATGTCACAGAGGGAACGTCCCACAATTGACGTCGCGTAAGGTTCATCCCCTCATCAAGTATAGACCCATGCCTGTCCGGCCTGCTGCGCGTGGCGCCGGAGAATTGAGCATCGGAAGACCGCGCCTTTCTAATTTTCTTACGCGGCCCTTGCCACATACCGGCCGTAACGGGACTCGCGAATCTACCCTATTGAGCCGCCTCACCCAATTGTGCTAGCCTCCGTCTCCCATGAAGGCTCTCCGTCCCAGGGCACTTCAGATGGTGTGTCGTCTGGTCTGTTGCGCGCTCGTCTTGCAGTTGTATTGCGTGGAGGGCGCAGGCGCACAGACCCCGACTACCGAGCCGCTCGGCTCGCTGCAAACGAGCGGCGAGGTCTATCTGAACAGCTTGCGCGCCACCGGATCCGCCACCGTCTTCCCCGGCGACGCGGTGAGAACCGGTGCGGATGGTGCCGCCACGTTCACGTCACCGGGCGTCGGTCTGCTGACCCTTGCGCCCCAAAGTGAAATCGACTTTCGCGGCGCTCCTGTGCTCGGCACGCTCAAACAAGGCACCGTCGGAATTCGTTCCCTGCAAGCTGGTCAGAATCTCGAGATCCAATTCGGAAGCTCGGTCCTGTACTTGCCGCCTCCGGGAGCCGAGTCGGTCGCCACAATCACCGTCGCCGCGGATGGCAGCGCTCGGGTGGAATGCCGCATGGGCGCTGTCGGTCTGAGGTCCGTGTCCGGCGGGCAATTGTTGGTCCTGAATTCCGGTTTTGCGGTCGGCGTTGGCGCCGACGGTAAAGTGCAGAAGGTGGAACCAGTTGGTGCCGTTTCGACGGCGCAGATCTCGGGGTCCGGTCCGCGTTCCTACCTTCTCGAATACGTCTTGATCGGAGCCGCGGGTGCGGGCGCTATCACTGCGATCGTCTTGCTGACGCGCAAGTCCAACCCGACGCTTAGCCCTTACGCCCCATAGGCAGAAAGTTACAGGCAGGAGTTATGTCCTCCACGCCGCCAGGATCGACCCAACACCCGGAACATCCGAACCGCAGGATATGCCCGCGGCGGAAATCCGATCAGATCACCTTTGTCGAGCTCGGCCCCGAAAACGGAGGCATTCTCATCGATCTCAGCGAAGGCGGACTGAGCTTCCAAGGGGTTGTAGCGCTTCAAAAAGACGGATTCCTCCGGCTCAATTTCAAGCTGCCTGGGTCAACGACTGCCATTGAAACAACCGGCAAAGTTGTCTGGTCCAACGAATCGGGGAAGGGCGGCGGGCTGCGGTTCGTGAATTTGAACTCCCGGTTCCGGCAACAGATCCAAGACTGGATCTCCGGAGAGGTCTCTTCTCCCGTCGATGCCGACACGCAAGTGACGCTCGCGACGGCCCACTCCGTTGTGAATGACAACCTGGCGGCGCCCCAGGAAAAACCGCCCGCGCCCGCATCTCCGCCCTGGCAGGAGCCTTCGCCTGCACCCGATCAAAATATCCAGGGCAGGAGCGCCAACACCTGGACCGGCGTGCATCCCATGCTGGGGCAAACGCCCTCTGCACCCACAGCTCCTCCAAAGCCCGAGCGCAAAGTAGTTTCTCTCCGGGGCGAAACTCCCCCGCCGAGAAAACAAAACGCCTCGAAGCCCTGGGCCTTCCCGTTCGTCATGGGAATTGCATGCGGCTACATCGTCTTTGTTGTGACCCTGACCGTAGGCTTGCACGTGCTGGAAGTAGGGATGCGACCGGCGGCCGCCGAGACTCGCACATCGCCGCCTGCAGCGGGGCAGGGAGCGGCCTCCGCCAAAAACAATACCGACACTGAAAATACCGACGACACTAAAAATCCTGCAGCCGAACCGGTCCGGCGCTCGACGGTCCGCGATCAAACTGGCGGCGCGACTCTCGCTCTATCTTCGACGGGTGAGATCCCGCGCCGGAACGAGGAAGCCTACCGACGCGCCACCAACAGCACCGCGCCTTCGGAAAATTTCGGCGACGCGAATGGTGCCGCGCGTTCAAATGTCGCGATGTTGGCCCCTAATGGTACGCCCCAGCCGCAGGCCGCATATCGAGACCCCTCTAGAGGCGTAGACATCCCCGCCGCGCCCGCGACTGTCCCACTTGTTGTGGCTGCACCCAGCGTCATAGCCGCACCCAGCGTGCCGGCACCTGCGCCTGCGCCCGCCCCGGCCAAGCAGGTCGCGCCCCCGCCCGCGACGCTCGCTCCCACCGTGGCTTCGCCAGCGCCCGCAGCAGCCGCGCCCGCAGCGACCTCGCCCACTGCGAATTTTCGGGATGCCGTCCAGATCGCGGGAGCCTCCGCCGTATACCCGCAGCGACTCAAGAAGGGGTACCCGGGAGGGCTCGTGCAAATCAGCGTGACCATCGGTACCGACGGCGTGCCACGGGAGGTCGGCGTCGTGGGCGATCCTAATCTCGTTCCAGCGGCGCTGGAAGCCATTCGTCACTGGCGCTATGTCCCGGCAGTGCTTGACGGCCGTCCTGTCGAGTCGCACGCCGTAATCGCCATCAATTTCCCACCCAAGTCCTAGGGCCGCTGCTGCGGTTCACTCCGCGATCAAGCCCAGCCATCGTGCTCGTACTCGCCAGCGAAAAGGACTGGATTCCTACGCGCACGTTTTCTCATCCCCGGTCGCTCGCCACTGATTACTTATCCACGGACAAAAATCCAGTCCCCTTGTCCCCCCACTGGCAGACAACCAGCAGCCTCGGATGGCGTATGATGTGGCGCGCGGAGAGCCGAGCGCGCGCTAAGGAGAGCACACATGGACGCGACAGCGGTGGTGCTGATCTTTCTAACCGTCATCGTCATTTTCTTCGGCCTAAGCATCGTGCTCGGCTCGTTCTTCACCGTCGAAACCTCGCAAGTGGCCATCGTGCAGCGGTTGGGAAAGTTCGCGCGCGTCGCCGGCCCGGGCTTGAATTGGAAGACGCCTTTCCTCGAGGCTGTGGTGACGCGCATGAGTCTGAAGGTGCAGCAATTCGACGTCCGCGTGGAAACCAAAACGCAGGACAACGTGTTCGTGCAGATTCCGGTTTCGATCCAGTTCAAGGTGATTCCGGACGGCGTCGAGGCGGCCTTCTATAAATTGTCCGACCCGGTCAAGCAAATCGAGTCCATGGTCTACAACGTAGTGCTCGGCCACGTCCCGAAAATGAAGTTGGACGACACCTTTCTGAACCAAGCGGACATCGCCAGCGACCTCCGCGACAATCTGGACGGCTCCATGAAGGAGTACGGCTACTCGATCGTCAAGGTGCTCATCTCGGACATCGTTCCCGACCCGAAAGTGAAGGCCGCGATGAATGACATCAACGCCGCGCAGCGCGAACGGGAGGCCACCGTCTCGCGAGCCGAGACGAACAAGCTGTTACTGGTCAAGCAAGCAGAAGCCGAGGCCGAATCGAAGCGCCTGCAAGGAGAAGGCATCGCTAATCAACGCAAGGCCATCATCGCTGGCCTCAAGGATTCAGTCGAGGACTTCGCCAAGGCCGTGCAGGGCTCGACGCCCCAGGACGTGATGCAGTTGGTGCTGATGACGCAATACTTCGACACGCTAAAAGAGATCGCCGCAAACGATCACAGCAACACCATCCTGATCCCGCACACGCCGAACACGCTCACCGATGTCTACGGTCAGATTCGGAACGCCATCGTCGCTGGCACAGAGCTGGCGAGAACGCCTGTGCTCGCGGCACAGGCGGCAGCGCCAGCGCAGGCGGAGACGCAGAAATAATCCTTCACTTGGTTCGGGCAAGTTTGGCGAGTTTGTTCTTCAGCTCCCTGGCAAATTCTTGCGCATCCCGATTCCGGGTCTCCTCGTGTTCCGACCACAAAAATGGATACGACAGCAGAACGTGTCTCGTCTCGGGATCGACCACGTCGAGATAGCTGAAGGGCGCGTGCCCAGTACTCTTCCGGGAAAGCACATCCGCAATCCCACCTGAATTGGGGAACGTCAGGCGCACCTGAAAATCGCTCTTGGCGCGGTCGTCAACGAGGATGACCGGCACGACCGCCGCACGAAGCGCGCTGGCCACATTTTTTTCATAGCCGCTCATCTCGGGGATAAAAATGGTTGTCAGCGTCGCGTTCGCTGCGGGCTGCCGAACCGCTGGTCCTGCGGTATGGTGTGCGGCGCACGCCGAGAGAAACGCAGAAAAAATCGCGAGCGCAAACAGCCTGTATCTCATCGTGCGAGCGGGTGCGACCGGCAAAGCGCTATTTCCCATTCGTCGACCCGTTCGCGGCCGCATATGCCGCGCGGATATGGCCCACATCCGCTTCTGACAGGCCGGAAACCGAAGCGATGTCGTTCCTCGAGTGCAGCTGCATGCGATAGCGTTCGAAATATCGTGCGATGTCTCCGCCGTAGCCGAAGTAATACATGATGTCGCGAAAATCCTGAGTGTGCGGCAATCCCAGCGCGTGGCCGAGTTCGTGCAAGCAAGTCAAATAGACAATGCTGTCGCGCAGCAGATCGTCGTTTCGGTCCAGAGGAGCCATGTCCGGCCCCAGCGATTCGCTATCGGCCCGGATGAAGACGGCAGCTCCGCGCCGGCCGCCAACCACCAGCGGCTGCATCTCGCCGTACTCGCCTTCAGGCGCCGCCCAATAGACCCGCACAAGCGCGCTCGCTTCGGGCGCAGCCGTAAAATGAAAGCGGCCCGCGGCGTTTCTTTCCCACGCTTGCAAAGCCCAGAGCGCGAGTTGCCGGTCCGGCGAGCGATAGCCCGGTTTGCCGCTCCCGTCCGCGATAAAGTAAGTGATGGGCGCTTTCGCATCGAGGGTTCTGAGGGGTTCCGGCTGCTGTGCGCTCGCGCTGATCGCGGTCGACAGAAAAATCACGACCATCCATATCACTGCGATTGCCGCGACTCTGAAGGTGTGCCCGCGCATAGGCTCCGCACCGGATCATTCTTCGCTTCGCTGATCCATTTTAGCGGAGACCGAACCGCGCCCGAAACTTATCTCGCCCTCAGGACCATACTCGTTCCGCTTGCAATCGCGCCTGTTTGAGCGGACGATGCGACGGTATCAGAAAGCCACTCGATTCGTTTCGTGCGAACGCACAAGAAAAGGCAGGACACAAAATGGGGCTTCTCTATTCGATCCTCGTCGGACTGATTGCAGGATGGCTCGCGGGGCGCGTGATGAAGGGCGGCGGCTACGGCGTCTTGGTTGATATTATTCTCGGCATCCTCGGCGGTTTCGTTGGAGGCTGGCTGTTTGGTTTGCTCGGCATCTGGCCCGGCGGAGGAGTGCTCGGATCGATTCTGGTAGCCTTTGTTGGAGCCGTGATTCTGGTCTGGCTCTCGCGCCAGCTGAAGAGAGCCTGAGCGATCAGGCCCTAGAAGAGGCCAGAAGCCGAGCACGAAGGAGGAGATATGACAGTTCACGGCCCACGGATGACGCGAAGGCCCTTTGCGCTACCGTCCGCGTTCACGCTGTTGATGCTGATGACGTCGCTGGCGCTGCTGCTCGCAGCGCCGGACTCCGCACGCGCGCAAGCCACCGAGGGACTGGTACGGTTCGAAGTTAAATGCGCGAGCTGCCACCAAAACGCCGCCGCGAACGCGCCAAAAGCTCCCGACGCCGCAAAACTCCGCCGCATGAGCGCGGAAGCGGTCTACGCAGCCCTCGATAAGGCGCCCCACACGCAGATCCCGGACCTGCCTGACGAAGACAAAAGGCTCATCGCCGCCTACCTCGGCGGCCGCAAGATCGGGATCGCCGAGATCAGCGACGCGAAGATGATGCCGAACCGCTGCACGACCAACGACCCGATGGGCGATCTCGCCGCGAGCCCGATCGCCAGCGGCTGGGGACTCGATCCCACGACCAATGCGCGTTATCAGCCCGCCAGCGCGGCGGGTCTGACCGCCGATCAGGTGCCCAAACTAAAGCTGAAGTGGGCGTTCGGTTTTCCCGGCGCCGACGAAGCCTGGAGCCAACCAGCAGTCGCGGCTGGCCGTCTCTTCGTCGGGTCCGACGCCGGCACGGTCTACGCGCTGGACGCAGCGACCGGCTGCGTCTACTGGTCGTTTCAGGCGGAGGGCGGCATGCGCAATGCCATCAACATCGCGCCGGTCGAAGGGCCAGGGCTCGACCAAGTACGCTCTGTACTTCGGGGACATGCAGCGCGAACATGTACGGCGTGGACGCGGACACCGGGAAGCTTCTATGGAAGGTCACGGGTCGACGATAACCCGGTCGCGCAAATCACCGGCTCCCCACACTCTACGAAGGCCGATTGTACGTCCCCTGGCCTCTTCCGAGGAGACGCGCCGCCGGCCTGAGCATCACCTATCCGTGCTGCACGTTTCGCGGCAGCGTCGTAGCCCTCGACGCCAAGACCGGCAAGCAAATCTGGAAAACCTACATCATTCCCGATCCGCCCAAGCCCAGCCGAAAAGAGTCCGAAAGGCGTGCAGCATTTGCGCCGGCGGGCGGCGCGGTCTGGGACTCGCCGACCGTCGATCCCAGACTCCACGCCTTGTATATCGGAACCGGCGATTCCTACATCGAACCCGCCGGACAAAAACACAGACGCCATCATGGCGCTGGACATAAATACCGGCAAAGTGCTCTGGTCGGTGCAGGACACTCGAAGATGATATTTGGCTGGCCGGCTGCGGCGGCGGCAACACCAAAAATCCGCAGGAATCTCCGAAAACTGCCCCATGCCTCTAGGCCCCGACTACGATTTCGGCTCCTCGCCGATCCTCCGTACATTGCCCGACGGCCGTCGCCTCCTGCTGGCGCCCAAAAAAGCGGCATGGTCTGGGCGCACGATCCGGATAAAAAAGGCGCTGTGCTCTGGAAGACGCAAGTGGTCGACACGCTCGGCCTCGGAATGATCACGTTCGGCGGCGCGGCGGACGATCAGAAAGCCTATTTTGGCTTGCGCACCGGCGGCATGGCTGCCGATGCGACCTGAAAACCGGCGAAAAAAAATGGTTCACGCCGCTTCCCGGCCAACCGCAGGCCCCACAAGGCCAGTTCGCAGGACAAACCGCGGCGCTAACCGATATGCCAGGAGTGGTGTTCTCCGGCGGATGGGACGGAGTGTTGCGCTCCTTCTCCACCACCGACGGCAAGCCGCTCTGGCAATTCGAGACCGCGCACGAATTCAAGACCGTCAACGGCGTCGTCGCAAAAGGCGGCTCGATGGGCTCAGCCGGCCCAACCATCGCAGGCGGCATGCTCTTCGTCGGCTCCGGCTACGTCTTTGGCGGAGGCAATCCCGGCAATCTATTGCTGGCCTTCTCGCCTCAGTAGCACGCGATCACGCGCCGCCGGGACGACAGCTTTTTGCGCCAGCGGAAATCAAGATGCCGATCATCAACTTCAAACTGGACGATGTCTCCAGCGCCCACGGAGTCCCGGCAGGGACGGCATAAACATAGCCCGGCGCGGAAGCGCCGGGAAAGCAACTGGAAGTAGCGTAAGCCCTGGAAGGGCGACACAAAGCTAACCCGCAAAAGCCATCACGCAGACTCCGCAAGGTGAGCGCTTGATCGTTTCGGCTTCACCGGAGAATCTCTCTGTCTACTTTGCCAGCTCCAAGCACATGCCTCCGCGTATTGCACAGTCCGCCCTATAGCATGGGTGTATACTCCGCCTAACGATAAAATCAGAGTCGCAAGTCCGGCTTGTCCCGCGGAGGATTCCAGCAAAGCGCGGCCCCGGAAAAGCGGCAAGGACGGCAGATCATGCCTGGAACCGCCCGCACCATCACCCCCATTTCCACCCTCGACGAATTGTTCCAGGCAGCCGACCGCTTGAACGTCACGCCCGCATGGATCCCGCGCAATCCTCCGATCCTCTCCGGGCAACCCGTTTCCGATTTTGTTCCCGCGCTTTGGAAGTACGACGCGATCAAAACCACGCTCGACGCTGCCGGCAAATTGATTGACGTCAAGCTGGCCACGCGACGCAACCTGGTCATGCGCAATCCCTTCCCAGGAAACAATTTTGCCACGGCCCGAACGCTGGTCTGCGCCTACCAGATGATCCTGCCGGGCGAGGTCGCTCCCTCGCACCGGCACTCCTCCCACGCGCTTCGCGTCATCATCGATGGATCGGGCGCCTACTCGACCGTCAACGGCGAAAAAATGCCCATGGATACCGGCGATGTGCTCTTGACGCCCGGTTGGTTTTTTCACGGCCATGGTCACGATGGCGATGCGCCAGCCTATTGGTTTGACGGCCTGGACGTTCCGCTGACGCACCTGCTCGAGACAACGTTTTTCGAGGAGCATCCGCAGCGCTACGAACCCGTCGCGTCCGTGGTGCAGACATCGCCCTTCCGTTTCTCGCGCGATTCCATCCATCGCGGCTTGGATCGGACCACGCCCGACCCAAGAGGCTTCCACGGCCGGCGGATCACTCTGGAGGCACCCGACATGCCCGTGATGGGCCTGCACATGGAGAGACTCGACAGCGGCACAAAGACGCGCCCGCAGCGCTCCACGCCCAATCACATCTTTCTGGTGTGCGAAGGCCACGGCACAACGCTGATCGACGGCGCTCCGTTCCACTGGAAGCGCGGCGACACATTCGTAGCCCCCAGTTGGCATAAGTTCGAGCACCAAGCCGCAGCCGATTCGCTCCTCTTCGACCTCTCCGACGAGCCGCTCCTGCGCTTCTCAAAGTATTACCGCCGGCAAGCCGATTAATCGATGGCGCCCGAAATAACGATGGAGCTGTCACTCGGCTCTCCCTGACTCGCGCGCCTGCGCGCGAGTGGTTGGGTGACCCAAGGCTTTTCCTCCTGCCAACCTTGCAAGATCAAGATGAGGTACAATAAGCTTCTATTTCCCAGCGCCCCGGGGGTGTCCATGCGTCGCCCATGCTCGGTTTTCCTAGCTTTACCTGCGACTCTGCTGCTGGTCTTATCTTTCGCTACTTCCGCCAGGTCAGACGCAGAACCCACAAGGGAATCGCCATCCACCGCCGCCTTGTCCCATGTTCGCGTCGTGCGCCTGAGCTTTGTCGAGGGTACCGTCGGTATGCGCAGGCCGGGATCCGACGAGTGGGCTCGCGCGACGATGAACACTCCCATCGAGGAAGGGTTCTCCATCTCCACCGGCCCCAAAAGTTTCGCTGAAGTGCAATTTGAAAACGGCTCCGCAGTGCGGCTCGGAGAACTCTCGACAATAGATTTCACCCAACTGGCGCTCACCCCGCAAGGCGACCACATCAATCATCTGGCCCTCTACCAGGGTTACGCCAGTTTCCGCGTCCTGCCCGATCGTCACGACGAATATCTCTTGAAGGTCTCCGGGGTCACGGTGACGCCGCAAGGGAAGGCCGAATTCCGCACCGATTTGAGCCCTGATCGCGTGCGCGTGGAGGTTTTCGGCGGTCAGGTGGAAGCGGCAGACCCGCACCAAACGTGAAAAATTAGTCAAGAACCACGCGCTCGTAGCCGACCTCAACTCCGGCACGCCCTTCAAGCTGACCGACAAGATCGATGTGGATTCGTGGGACAAGTGGGCGGACGCGAGGGACCAGCAGACCGCTCTGGCGAATGACGAGGCAGCCTTCAACAGCGCGCACCCGTTATACGGCTGGAGCGATTTGGACGCCTACGGCGATTGGGCCTATTTCCCTGGTTACGGATATGGATGGGCGCCGTATGAGCCGGCGGGCTGGTCGCCCTACGCCACCGGACTGTGGGGTTCGTATCCCGGCTTGGGCTATACCTGGATTTCGGGGGAGCCCTGGGGCTGGCTGCCGTTTCATTACGGATTTTGGAACTTCGATCCCGGCATGGGTTGGTTCTGGATGGCGAATTCGTTCAGCACCTGGAACCCGGCCCTGGTCAATTGGTATACCGGGCCTGGATGGATCGGCTGGACTCCTGTGGGCCCAGCCGGATTGGGCGGCGCGGCGCCGTGCACGCTTGCTGCTGCGGGCTGCGTGACGGCCGTCAATCCCGGCGTTTTGCGAAACGCTCAGCCAATCGTGGCGGGGAGCGGCCCATATGCGCCGCTGCCGATTGCAGCGGGCACTATCACACCCGTCGCTCGACCGGATATTGCTCCTGCGTCTTCAGCGCTCTCCGGCCAGCCCATCGCCGGAGGAGTTGCCGCTCTCAGTGCGGCTTCGCCAACGGCTGCATTCACGCGCGGCGTTTCGGCCGCTCCCTCGAGTGTGATGATGGGACAACAAGTCAGCACAGATGCGTTCCTGTCTCATCGCGGCGTGTTCAGCGGTCCCTTCGGTTATGCGAACGAGCCGATTCACGTTCGGCTAGGCGCTGCGATGGGGGGCCAACCGCCCACCGCCGTCACCGCGTCTGGCGCTGCCCCGGCCGTTGCTGCGGCGGGAAGCAGAGTTTCTCGCGGCGTGGCTAAGGGACCGGTAGTGGCCGCTGCCCCGCACGCACAGGTTCTCTCTCACGCGTCCTTTGCCGATTCTGGCGCAGGCGGCTTTGGGCCACGCACCGGAGGAGGCGCTCCAGCTGGCATATCGCGAGGCGGCGGGAGTGCTGGCGCAGCCCACGCCGGCGGTGGCGTAGTCGGTGGAGCGCCCTCGACCGGAAGTACCGGAAGCGTTGCGGCTCACCACTAGTAGAATTGGGATCGCTCTTTTGTTAGTAGACAGCAGTAGACGACGCTGGACAGCAGTAGACACCATACCTTCGCGAGGCACCCAGCCATGAAGAAGCTCGACAAAGCACTTGACGGAGATTCGCTCGGCCGCCGCAAATTTATCAAGGGCGCCGCCACAGGCATGGCCACGCTCGTCGCCAGCGCGGGAGCGGCTGGTGCGGTACCACTCGTGGCTGGACGTGCTGATGCGATGCCCCCAGCGCCGCAGGAACCCCAGTCCGGCGCAGCCTCTTCAGCCAGGGTGCTGACCATCGAGCGCCCTGGGTCAGACTTCATGGTCGACGTGCTCAAGTCCCTGGACATCGAATACATCGCCGCCAACCCCGGATCGAGCTTCCGCGGCCTGCACGAATCGGTGATCAATTACGGCGGCAACAAAAATCCCGAATTGCTCACCTGCTGCCACGAAGAGTCTTCGGTGGCCATGGCTCACGGCTATGCCAAGATCGAAGGCAAACCGATGGCTGCGATGGTCCACAGCACCGTGGGCCTGCAGCATGCCTCCATGGCGATTTACAACGCCTACGCGATCGCGTGCCGGTCTTCATGATCATCGGCAACAGCCTGGATGTCACGCAGCGCCGCCCCGGCGTCGAATGGGATCACAGCGCGCAAGACTGCGCCGCCATGGTCGCGCGACTTCACCAAGTGGGACGATCAGCCCGTCTCGCTGCAGCACTTTGCCGAATCGGCCGTGCGCGCCTACAAGATCGCGATGACGCCGCCGACGATGCCGGTGTTGCTGGTGGCCGACAGCGGGTTACAGGAAGATCCCCCGGCGAAGGAGCCTGTTGCGTGTCCCAAGCTGACCGTGCCGCGCCGCCCAGGGCGATTCGGGTGCGGTGGATGAGGCCGCCGGCTTCTCGTCGCGGCGGAGAATCCCGTCATCGTTGCCGATCGCGCCGCGCGCACGCCGGCTGGTATGGAGCGCCTGATCGAACTCGCCGAAACGCTGCAGGCCCCGGTGATCGACCAATATGGCCGCATGAATTTCCCCACCCGCCATCCCCTCAATCAATCGGCCAATGCCGGCGCGCTCATCCGCAACGCCGACGTGATTTTGGGTCTCGAGGTCGCCGACTTCTGCGGCACGGTCAATTCGGTGTCGGATCAGCCGTTCCACCCCGCGCGCTCGGTCATGCGAAAGCGGCGCAAAGCTGATCAGCATCACCGCCACGCGATCTTTACGTCAAAGGCAACTAGCAGGATCTGCAGCGTTATCCTGAAGTCGATCTGGCCATGGCGGCCGATGCTGAGGCCACGCTGCCGTCGCTCATCGAAGCGGTCAAGCGGCAGCTCAATGACGATCGCAAGCGAAGCCTTCAGGATCGCGGTCAAAATTGCTGACGCGTGCCAGAAAGCCGCAGGAGCACGCGCGCGCTGACGCCTCGTACGGCTGGGACGCCAGCCCTATCTCCACGGCGCGCATGGCTGCCGAAATTTGGCGGCAGATCAAGGACGAAGATTGGTCACTGGTCTCCGACGTGAATTTCTCCAGCCGTTGGCCGCTGCGCTTGTGGAATTTCGACAAGTATTACCAGTACATCGGTGGCGCGGGGGCGAAGGTGTAGGCTACGGCGCGCCCGCGGCGGTGGGCGCCGCGCTGGCCAATCGAAAGCACGGCCGCTTTTCCGTGGCGATTCAGAACGACGGCGATTTGCTGTTTGCTCCCGGCGTGCTGTGGACCGCCGCGCATCACCAGATTCCGCTGCTGTCCGTGATGCACAATAACCGCGCCTACCATCAGGAGGTCATGCACATTCAGCGCATGGCGGACCGCCGCCAGCGCGGCATCGAGCGCGCCGCTATCGGCACCGCGCTGACTCATCCCAATATCGATTTCGCGAAAATCGCACAGGGCATGGGCATTTACGCCGAAGGGCCGATCACCGATCCCAAGGATCTGGCCCCGCCTCGCGCGCGCGGTGGCCGTGGTCAAGCGCGGCGAGCCGGCGCTGGTGGACGTGGTTACGCAGCCGCGTTGAAATGGAAGCGTCTCCGAGGCTGGATCAGTCGCGAGCCGGGCTCACCAAAAACGGTTCACCAAAAATAAGTGGCCAATCGACTTGACATCCCCGTATAAGCTGCTAGACTTCCCGACTGCACTGTAGCCTGCCTGCCGGACAGGAGGCCTGTTCTTTGACAACTGAATGAGACGTGCCAGAACCCGTTCGGTTTTTGAGTGAACCGAGCGATACAAAACGCGGAGTTCCTGCGTTAAAAACAGGGGCTCACGCAATCAAAAGTTCGTTCTGAAGCTCACGTCCCGGCTACAAGCCGGGATTTTGATTTTCAGGACAACCAGCTTCAAACGAGAGTTTGATCCTGGCTCAGAGCGAACGCTGGCGGCGTGCTTAACACATGCAAGTCGAGTGCGCGGTTGTAGCAATACAACTGGCGCACGGCGCACGGGTGAGTAACACGTGGGCAACCTGCCCTCCAATGGGGGATAACCCCGCGAAAGCGGGACTAATACCGCATGATATTCCAGAGACTTCGGTTTTTGGACTCAAAGGCCGCAAGGCCGTTGGAGGAGGGGCCCGCGCCCGATTAGCTTGTTGGCGAGGTAACGGCTCACCAAGGCTTTGATCGGTAGCCGGTCTGAGAGGATGGCCGGCCACACTGGAACTGAGACACGGTCCAGACTCCTACGGGAGGCAGCAGTGGGGAATCTTGCGCAATGGGCGAAAGCCTGACGCAGCGACGCCGCGTGGGGGATGAAGCTTCTCGGAGTGTAAACCCCTTTCGACCCGGACGAAACGCCCGCAAGGGCTTGACGGTACGGGTATAAGAAGCCCCGGCTAACTACGTGCCAGCAGCCGCGGTAAGACGTAGGGGGCCAGCGTTGCTCGGAATTACTGGGCGTAAAGGGTTCGTAGGCGGTGCGGCAAGTCGGGAGTGAAATCTCTGGGCTTAACCCAGAGGCTGCTTCCGAAACTGCCGTGCTAGAGTGCGGGAGAGGCGAGTGGAATTGCAGGTGTAGCGGTGAAATGCGTAGATATCTGCAGGAACACCCGTGGCGAAGGCGGCTCGCTGGACCGCAACTGACGCTGAGGAACGAAAGCTAGGGGAGCAAACAGGATTAGATACCCTGGTAGTCCTAGCCCTAAACCATCAGGACTTGGGGTGCATCCCGTTCGGGGTGCGTCCCGTAGCTAACGCGTTAAGTCCTGCGCCTGGGGAGTACGGTCGCAAGGCTGAAACTCAAAGGAATTGACGGGGGCCCGCACAAGCGGTGGAACATGTGGTTCAATTCGACGCAACGCGAAGAACCTTACCTGGGCTTGAACTGCCACTGACCAGCGGTGGAAACATCGTCTTCTCGCAAGAGACAGTGGTAGAGGTGCTGCATGGCTGTCGTCAGCTCGTGCCGTGAGGTGTTGGGTTAAGTCCCGCAACGAGCGCAACCCCTACTCTTAGTTGCCACCCGCAAGGGGGAACTCTAAGAGGACTGCTCCGGATAACGGAGAGGAAGGTGGGGATGACGTCAAGTCAGCACGGCCTTTATGTCCAGGGCTACACACGTGTTACAATGCACGGTACAAACCGTCGCGAACCCGCGAGGGGGAGCTAATCGGAAAAAACCGTGCTCAGTTCGGATTGCAGTCTGCAACTCGACTGCATGAAGCTGGAATCGCTAGTAATGGCGTATCAGAACGACGCCGTGAATACGTTCCCGGGCCTTGTACACACCGCCCGTCACATCACGAAAGTGGGCTGTACTAGAAGTCGCTGAGCTAACCGCAAGGAGGCAAGCGCCCAAGGTATGGCTCATGATTGGGGTGAAGTCGTAACAAGGTAGCCGTAGGAGAACCTGCGGCTGGATCACCTCCTTTCTAAAGAATCAAAGGCAGCTGAGTCTGTTCAAGTGTGCAGGCAGACGCTGCCCACCGGTTCTCACGGACCGGGTATCACTCCTCACTCAGGAGTCGTTCGGGTTCTGGCAGGTCTCATTCAGTAGTCAAAGCGCAGGCTTCAAGTCCTGTATTCCCTTCCTGTATTTCCGCGGTTTTTTGCATTCCCAACCCGAGTGTTTTTCGCTGGCTACTGCTCGCTTGGAAGCAACTTGCGCAGAATGAACACTTACGCAAAATGCGCCGCTAAACCCCGCAGAATGCGCACTTACAAAATCATTAGACTTAAAGTCCCGTGTAATGAACACTTACAGAAAAATGGGAGGAGGGGTAGCGGAAGGAGAGGGAGCTAACTCGGGCAAAATGAACGATGCATGCACTTAAGCCTTGCAGAATCCTGACTTCAAAGGTCAACGGAATTAAGGTCTCGTGTAAATGAACACTTACAAAAAAGTGGGGGGAGGGGAGGAGTATTGTTTTCGCAGCTCACGGAGGATCCGCGCGGCTGCGGAGTAATTGGCATCGTCCGGCGCCATTCTTTCCACATGTTCCAGGCAGCGAACGGCTTCCTTTTCCGCGCCTAGATTTGCAAGAGCCACGCCGCACAAAGATACGGAGTGAGCCATTCCGGCGTTTTGCGGATCTGCTCTTCACAAAGGTCGCGCACGCCAGCCCAGTCGGCCCGTCGTTCGAGCTCACACAGCCGCTCGAAGATTTCCGTCTCATCGCCAGAGATCGTTCTGAAGTTGTGCCCTTGCCGGATGTGCTTCACACCATTGAAGTCGTAAGTGACAGCAGGGTCAGCCATCCGCAGAGTCTGCCAAACACCAACCTTCGAGTTCAAGCCGCGTAGCACAGGCAATCTGCCTGTGCGCCTTTCACCAATGGTACGACAATTCTAACCGCTCGCATGTCGGCTTCCATGCGCTGGACCACCGCCAGTCCTCCGGTCGCCTTGACTAAGGTCCCGCTTTCACAGGGTTGTTCTCGATGTAAAAGCGTATGCGCTCGAACTCAGCTGAATTACGCACCCAACGGTCGAACGATTCGTCTTGCCAGAAGGGTTTCCCAGTCCTTCCCAAGCATAGCATTCCCCTCTTTGGCCGACGCACGCTTTATCCCTAAAGTGATCCGAGGTGGCGGCACGAGCGGATCCAAGAGTACGTGCACGTGGTTCGGCATGACGACCCAAGCGCGCAGGACGTAGTGCTTAAGCTCCTCGCCGCGAAGAAGCGCGCTCTCGACACAGACTCGCAACCTCAGGATCGCGCAAGCCATAAAGGGCCTGTCGTTGCGCTGTCTAAGGATTCGTCGGCAGCAACGAATCGTCGGCCTGGATTTGCCCTCATGCCTTTGACGCGCGCAAGCAACTGCACGCAGGAAGAGAGCCAAACAGACGCCAAGTGAGAAAGATCGACTTTACCTTCAGGCTGCCAGTGCGGCAAATTCCGTTCGTAGTAAGCCATGGCTGGCCGCAAAGCGCACAGGCAGGGTGCCTGTGCTACCCGATGATCTCTCTGGGTTGAACTGCACTTCGGCTACGGGCACAGCATGACTCCAGCAGCACAGGCACTCTGCCTGTGCGCGTTTCACTTCAGCGTTGCGCCAAACAATTCCGTCAGCTTCTCGAAAGCTCGCTCGGCTTGCGGCTTGTTGTATGCCGGACTGTCCGGCACCGTCCATCCGTGGAGGGCACGGTAGGTTTCGCTCGCATATTTCCCGCCCCAGGACGCCAGAGCGCCATCGAACTTCTCGATGGCTTCCTTCGGCATGCTCCGGTCTTCCATGGCGTGTCCGAAATACAGGCGAGCTTTGACGCGCGGGAGCAGTGTGTAAGGACTCGCAGGATCGTCTGTGTAAAGCCGGCCGCCGTGAAACGACGCTGCTGCGGCGATTTGTTTCGGTCGTAGCGCCGCGAAGCGCAGCGCCATCGCCCCGGTGAAGCAATACCCAGCCACGCCCATGAGCCCCGCCGCTCACCGATTCCTGCTTTGCGAGAAAATCGATGTACGCCGCGCCGTCGTGCTCCATCGCCGCCGGCGGCAGCGACTTCCGCAGTTCGTCCAAGCTTCGCATGGTCTTCTCGTCGTCGGCGTTGATAGGCCAGTCAAAAAATGGAGCTTTCCCGACTCGGTAGAAGACGTTCGGCAGCAGCACGACGTAGCCCTTCGAGGCCAGCCGCTCGGCCATCTTCCGATGCGACTCGCGTATGCCGCCGATATCCACCAGATGCATGGCGCCCGGCCATGGAGGCCCGCCGACCGTTTGTCCATCGCCCGGCGTGTACAAAAATCCATCCGCCGTGCCGTCCGCCGTCCGAATCGCCACTTCCGTTTCGATGATGTTCATATTCGTGACGGATCTTCTAACCATGCACGCAGCACGCAGCGGGCCAGCCGCTCGTTTCATGCCAGCAAAAAACGTCCTGCAGCCCGCTGCGGCATTGGTAAGTTAGACAGCTCCTTTTTCCGTGCAGCTCAGGCAAGGTCGTAGCGATCAAGATTCATCACCTTGGTCCACGCCGCCACGAAGTCCTTCACGAACTTCTCTTTGGAGTCGGCGCATGCATAGACTTCGGCGAGCGCGCGCAGCTGCGAGTGCGAACCGAAAATCAGATCGACGCGCGTGGCGGTCCATTTCAGCTCTTTGGTCTTCCGGTCGCGCCCTTCGTAGACACCCGTGGAATCCATCGGGCTGCCATTCCGTTCGCATGTCGAGCAGATTGACGAAAAAGTCGTTCGTCAGCTTCCCGGCTTGTTTGGTGAATATGCCGTGTTTGGAATTCCCGGCATTCGCACCCAGGACGCGCAGGCCGCCAACGAGAACCGTCATCTCGGGCGCGCTCAGCTTCAGCAATTGCGCGCGATCCACCAACGCTTCCTCTGGCGCCATGAGTTGCGATGCCGCGGTAGTAGTTGCGGAAACCGTCCGCGCTGGGTTCGAGAGGAGCGAAGGAGGCAGCATCGGTCTGTTCCTGCGACGCATCCATGCGGCCCGGCGTGAAGGGAACTTGCACGTCAATGCCCGCGTCTTTGGCGGCTTTCTCGATCGCCGCACAGCCGCCGAGGACGATCAGGTCCGCAAGCGAAACCTTTTTGCCCTTATTGCCGTTCGTCTGTGCGCCGTTGAACTCCTTTTGTATCCCTTCGAGCGTCTGCAGCACTTTTGCGAGCTCCGCTGGATTGTTCACTTCCCAATCCTTTTGCGGGGCAAGGCGAATGCGCGCGCCATTGGCGCCGCCGCGCTTGTCCGAACCGCGGAAGGTCGATGCCGACGCCCACGCAACCGAAACGAGCTGCGATACGGAAAGCCCGGATGCGAGAATTTTCGCCTTGAGAGCTGCAATATCTGCCTCGCCGATCAGCGGATGATTCACGGCCGGAATCGGGTCTTGCCAGATGAGCTGTTCTTTGGGTACGAGCGGGCCGAGATAGCGCGCGATCGGACCCATATCGCGGTGCGTCAGCTTGAACCAGGCGCGCGCGAATGCGTCCGCGAACTGATCCGGATGTTCGTAGAAACGCCGCGAAATCTTCTCGTAGGTCGGGTCGAAGCGCAGGGAGAGATCGGTCGTCAGCATCGTCGGCACATGCTTCTTGGAAGGATCGTGCGCGTCGGGGATGGTCGGCGGGCGCGTTCTTCGCTTTCCATTGCTGTGCGCCGGCGGGGCTCTTGGTCAGCTCCCATTCGTATTTGAAGAGATTATCGAAAAAATGATTGCTCCACTTCGTGGGCGTCTGGCTCCAGGTTACTTCGGGACCTCCGCCGATCGTGTCTCCGCCGAAGCCCTTGCCATGCTTGCTCTTCCAACCGAGGCCTTGATCCTCGATCAGCGCGCCCTCGGGCTCCGGGCCGAGGAACGACGGGTCGCCGGCGCCGTGCGTCTTGCCGAAGGTATGGCCGCCGGCGATCAGCGCCACGGTCTCTTCGTCATTCATGGCCATGCGCGCGAAAGTCTCGCGGATGTCGCGGGCCGCTGCGACGAAATCGGGTTTGCCGTTGGGCCCTTCCGGGTTGACGTAAATGAGCCCCATCTGGACCGCGCCGAGAGGCTTCTGCAATTCGCGTTCGCCGCTGTAGCGTTCGTCGCCCAGCCACGTTCCTTCAGGGCCCCAGTAAAGCTCTTCGGGCTCCCAGGTATCCACGCGGCCGCCGCCGAAGCCGAACGTCTTGAACCCCATCGACTCGAGGGCGACGTTGCCCGCGAGAACCATCAAATCGGCCCAGGAAATTTTCCGCCCGTATTTCTGCTTGATCGGCCAGAGCAAGCGCCGCGCCTTGTCGAGGTTCACGTTATCGGGCCAGCTATTCAGGGGAGCGAACCGCTGCTGCCCGCCGCCAGCGCCGCCGCGGCCATCGGCGACCCGGTAGGTGCCCGCGCTGTGCCAGGCCATGCGGATCATCAGGCCGCCATAGTGGCCGAAATCGGCTGGCCACCAGTCCTGCGAGTCGGTCATCAAGGCGTGCAGGTCCTTGATGACCGCATTGAGGTCGAGGCTTTTGAATTCCTTGGCATAATCGAACTCTTTGCCCATCGGGTTGGATTGCGGCGCATGTTGATTGAGAATCTGAAGGTTCAGCTGGCTGGGCCACCAATCACGATTGCCGCGTGCCGCGCTCCATGAGCAACGGGACATTTCGCTTCGGTGGAACCGCCGGAAGCGGACGCCGCTGTTACTTTCTGATTCTTTATCCATCTTTTGTGCTCCTTTGAATGAATCGCAAGATTGTTGACGTCAACGAAACAAAAACTTAGCAGTTAACGGGAAGCGCGCCGCGGAGCGCACTTCGTGCAGAGCCCACGGAAAATCAGCTCGCATTCGCGAAGAACCCGTTTGCCGAGGGAGCGCCGAAGCGGCTTGGGCACGTCGTACCACTCCATGTCCTCCACATTGCCGCAGCGGTCGCAGATGAAATGGTGATGCCGCATGCCTTTCGCATCGAATCGCGCCGCGCGGCCCTCCACGGCCACTTCACGCACCAAACCCGCCCGCACCAAGTCCCGCAGATTGTTATACGTCGTGGCTCTGGAAGAGCGCGGATCCACGCGATTCACCGCCTCGAAGATTTCCGCAGCCGTGGGATGCCCGTTGTGCTCCATCAAGAATGCCATCACGGCGTAGCGCTGCGGGGTGCACCGCAACCCGCCGCCCTCCAAGGATTGTTTGATCGCCTCGGCATCCATCAGACGATGTAGAATATATCTAAGGTGAGATTTTGTCAAGACTTAGACTTAATATGGAAGGAACCGCAAAGCGTGCCCGGAGGAAGTCGACCCTTACACCTCTCCAATCCATTTGCGGCTTTCCCACACGGCCTTGATTGAGGTGAGGTTGCGGCGGTCGAAGACGCTCTTCGCTGCGGCGCCGATCTTGCCCTTCTTGAGATGGTTGTAGGCGTCGCTGGCGCTGATGGCCACGAAATGCATCACGCTGGGGTCGCGGTAGCAATCGATCATGCACATCGTGCAGCCGTCGCGAATCAGCTTCGAGGAATCGAAGTCGTAAATGTTGCACATCGGCGTGGCCCAGGCATGGCAGCGGTAAAGATTCAGATTCCAATCCAGGTAAAAGTATTTGTGGCCGCCCAGGCAGCCGAACTTTTCCTTTTCTTTGCGCAGGTGCCGCTGCATGTCGTTCAGCGACTCCGCCGGATTCACCACTGGAAAGTCGCTTTGGGCCTTCAATTTCTTGATCTTCTCGAAGACGCCGATCAATTCCTCGTTGGTATAGCTGACCAAGCTCGAATCGCTGAAGCTGAGATAGCTCGACGGCAGCGAGGTCAGCGGATAACTGAACGTGCAGCTCTTGAAACCGAGCGTCGCCAGGAAATCCGGCAGCTTGGCGTAGTCTTCGATCAGCTTGCTGGCCGTCACGCTGGCGGTGGTTTGCACGCCGAGCGAAGCGAAGACCTCGTTGGCGTGTTGGATCTTGCGGCAGACGTCCGGCAGCCCGCGATTCTTCTCGTGCTGACGCCACCTCGTGCGAATCGATGGACATGATCACGCTGCTCAGGCCGTCGCTGGCGAATTCGCGCATGTTCCGCTCCGTCCACAGCGAGCCATTGGTGCAGATCATCGGGTGGATGCCCGACTCCGCGCAGTAGCGAACCATCGCCCGCAAGTCTCGGTGACGAGCGGCTCGCCGCCGACAAACAGCAGGTAGCCGATATGGTTCCGGACGGCAATGTCGATGACGTCCTTGGCTTCCTTCAGCGTCACGCTGCGGCGCTGCTTGGGATCGAAGCGGTCGACGGCGAAGTTGCAAAAATCGCACTTCGCGTTGCAGATGTTGGTGATCGCAAACTGCAGGTAACCGGGGCCGCCGTGGTCCAGCACGTCACGGATCAGCTTGAACGCGCTCGTCCGGGGTTTGGCAACCGGCCGGGACAACTCCTCGTCAGACGGGGCGCCGTCATCGGCGGAGCGGTCAGATCGAGTTAGCGTTGGATTGCTCATGTTACGAAGCAGCAGCCATTGTGTCTCCGAAAGGTGGTCCGCGCAACTCCTCTGTCCCCGCCCCGGCCAAGCCTGCGAAGGTGCGGTTTCGCGCTGTCAGCGCACCTGACTACAGGGTCTCCACACTTGCGACCCCCTGCCAAGTAATGTTAACTTCTTTTCCTCGTAGGATATCCTTACCCGGCGCAGTCTCGTCTTTGGGCGGGAATCGACCTTTGCGCACGAACAAAAACAACCACCAAAATGGCCACCGAGTCTCTCCATCGGCCGTGAAACCGGTAGGAGCGGATTCCGTCTCCAGACGCTTTAGGATTCTCTGCAACGCGGCTGGCCCGTATTTTGGCGGGTCGAAGGCAGCCTGGCCGACCTGACCGCCGTGCGGCCGATTGCCTTTTTCACGTGGAACGCCCACACCTTCGTGGAGCGTTGGGCGCGCCGCGGCGGGCTCTTCCTCGAAGCCCTGGTGCGGCCGGCGCTTTACGCCAGCCACCGGGTTCTGGCCACGCGCGCGTTACACGCACTGCTGCGGGGCGTCACCCGCGACCGCCTAGACCTGCTCGGCGAGGAGTATTTCCATTACGTTCTGAAGCCACACCTTAAGCCCAATGGCCTGAAGCAATTGAACGAATGGATGGCCGAGCACGGCCCGGTTGTGCTGGTGAGCCAGGGAATCGATCACGTGATGCGCCCGCTCGCGCAGCATCTCGGCGTCGAGCAACTGGTCGCCAATCGACTTGAGTTTCGCAAAGGCGTGGCCACCGGCCGTCTGCTCGACCCGGTGATACGTCCCCGTGGCCCGTTCGCGATGCTAACAGGGGGCGATGCCGACGGACACCTTAGCGGCGAACAACTCCTGCAGGACTTGGGACTCGAGAAGCAGCCCGAGAGCCTGCGGCATGCGATTTTTTCCGCAGCCAGGCCCGCGCCGCCCAATCATCAGTCCTCTGGTGATGTTCGACAGTCGCAGGCAGGGAGCGCCCTTGTCGGTGCGGCAAACCCTGCGCGGCAGGCAGATTCTTTTGATTGGCGCCACCGGTTTTATCGGCAAGGTTTGGCTCGAGCACCTGCTTTCGAACGCGCCGGAGATCGGCAAGATCTATTTGTTGATTCGCCGCCAGCGCACCACGACGGCCCAACGGCGCTTTGAAAAAATCATTGAAGAGTCGCCGGTTTTCGACCCGCTTGGAGCAGCGCCATGGCAGCGACTTTGCGCGTTTTCTAAGCGAGAAACTCGAAGTCGTCGAAGGCGACATCGGCAAACCGGGACTGGGACTGGACGCCGTGACGCGCCAGCGCCTGGCACGTTCGATCGATGTGGTCGTGAACAGTGGCGGCCTCACGGACTTCAATCCCGACTTGCGCGATGCGCTCACCAGCAACGTCGAGTCGGCAGCCAACCTGGTGGAATTCCTGCGCGAATCCGACCACGCCGCGCTGATGCATCTTTCCACCTGCTACATCGTCGGCCGCCGCGATGGCCGCGTGGGCGAAGAGCTGCAGCCGAACTACACGCCGGCGGGCGTCGAAGGATTTCGATGCCGAGCGCGAATGGCAATCGTTGCAGGAACTGGTGCGCCAAATTGAAAAGCGCGCCCACAGCCCGGAAATCGAAGCGGCGTTACGGCGCCAGGCGCTTGGCAAGCGGAAACAGAACGAGAACTCTGCCGAGGCGCGAGCTGGAGAACACCATCCGCAAGAATCGGCTGCGCTGGATGCGCAACCGGCTAACCCGCGCCGGCACGCGCCGCGCGCGAACGCTTCGGTTGGCCAAACACCTACACGTTCACCAAGAGCCTCGGCGAGTCCCTGCTGGCAACGCGCGGCGCGGGACTGCCGATTGCGGTCGTGCGGCCCTCGATCGTGGAAACGTCCACGCATGAGCCCTTCCGCGGCTGGAACGAGGGCATCAACACGTCCGCGCCGCTCTCCTATCTGCTGGGCACCTACTTTCGCCAATTACCCTCGAACGAGCGCAAATGCCTCGACCTGATTCCGGTGGACATGGTCTGCCGCGGAATGACGCTGATTGCCGCGGCGCTGATCGAGCGGCGCCACCAGCCGCTCTACCAATTGGCAACCTCTGCGAGCAATCCCTGCGACATGGGCCGCGCGATCGAGTTGACAGCGCTCGCGCATCGCAAGCACTATCGCGCGCAACAGGGGCTCGAACACTGGCTGCGCATGCGATTCGAAACCATACCGGTCTCGAAGGAGCGCTACCAGAACCTCTCCGTGCCGGCGCAAAAAGTGGTGGTGCAGGGCATCAACCGGGCCGCTTCGGCGCTACAGTTCAAGCGTCCGCCGCTGGCCCGCGCGGAACGGGACCTCGCGCGAGTGGAAAAGCTGATCGAGTTTGTACGAGCCTTTCATCCTGCACAACGAACAGGTCTTCGAATCCGAGAACGTCGCAGCTCCTTTCGGCCGCGCTTCCGGAAAACGAGCGCGCGCAATTCGCCTACGATCCGAACGCGGTCGACTGGTGGGATTACTGGATCAACATTCACGTTCCGGCCCTGCGCAAGTGGGTTTACCCGCTGATTGAGGGGCACGCGATCGAATCCCGCCAGCGCCGCGATTTTCGCTTTTCGCGATTCCGCGGCAGCCAGCGCTGGCTCGGGCGCACCGGACACGCAAGCCACATGGCCATCTTCCTGACCGGAGCGACCGGCTACATCGGCTCCTACCTCGCAGCGGGACTGCTCGAGGATTACGGCGAATCGCTCAACGTGCTGGTGCGCGCCGCGGACTACCCGCGAGGCCGAACGGCGTCTGTGGCAAGCGCTCCAGCTGCATTTCGACTTTCCTACATTTCGCGGACACCTGAGCGCGCGCATCCGTATTTTTCGCGGCGATCTCACCGAGCCGCAATTCGGCCTGGACGCCGCGGACTACGAAGACGCTGGTGGCCTCGACCGATTCCGTCCTCCATTGCGCGGCTTCGCTCAATCGCAAGTCCGAAAAGAGCTGCCTGAACGTCAACCTTCGCGGCACGCTCGAGGTCGTGCAACTGGCCCGCCGCGCGCACAATGCCCACGGCCTGCGGCGGTTCAGCCAAGTCAGCACGGTGGCTGTGGCCGGGCACCGCAGCAACGAAGTGGTCAGCGAAGATCGCGCCATCGATTGGGACCGTTCCGATTACGATCCCTACGCGCGCACCAAGAAATTTTGCGAGCACATGGTGCGCGAGCTGCTTCCCGACGTGCCGCGCACCGTTTTTCGCCCGAGCATCGTGCTGGGCGACAGCCGCCGGCCGGAAACCACGCAGTTCGACATGGTGCGCGCATTTGTGTTTCTGGCGGGTCTTCCGCTGCTGCCACTGCGTGCCGACGACCGCATCGACATCGTGCCGGCGGACTACGTCGCCGACGCGGTCATGCACCTGCACCAGAAGACGCATCCCGGAGCACGAGATTTATCACCTGTCGTCGGGGACCGGCTCAGAAACATTTCGCCAGCTCACCGAAGCGCTGGCTCGAGCGCGAGGGAAAGATGCCGCCGCTATTCTGGCCAGGCCTTGCAGGGCCGTTCGGTTCGACGGTCGGACGGCTGGCGCGCCGGCGCGACAGCGTCGGTCATGCGGCATCGCTGCTGAAGGTCTTTCTGCCCTATCTGATGTGGAACACGGTGTTCGACAATACGCGCGTGGTCGCCGAGTTGGGCCGGGCGCCCGCGGCGTTTTCCTCGTATTGCTTCCCTCTGCTGCGTTTCGCGCGCGAGAACCGCTTCCGCTATCCGTACCGCGACTGGCCGGCGACGCAGGACGACGCCAGCGCCCGATGCAGCCACGGAAACGGCCGCGCACCCGGCAGGCTCGCAGCACATCGCCGCAGGAGAGTCCGCGCGATGATGGACTTCGTCCTCGAAGCCTGGGTCGCCGCGCTCATCGAGCAGACCAAGCTCGCCTGGATTCTGGGCGCCGGCCACGCCTGGCAGCCGGGCGAGCGGTTGAAGTTGCTCTTCGCCGGATACAACGGCACGCGCAACACCGGCTCCGACGTTCGCGTGGAAGAGATGCTGCGCCAGGTGCGGCGCGTGCTCGGCGCGCAGAACGTCGCGCTGGCCGTGATGACGCAGAATTTCGAGCGCACCCGCGGCTATTTCGGCGACGCGGAACAGGTTCACTTGCCCGATATTTTTCCGCCGTTTCTGTACAAAGAGGTTCGGCGGCATCACGGCGTGATCGCCTGCGAAGGCTCGATGTTCAAGAGCAAGTTCGCGAACGCGCTGACCACGATGATGATCGGCTCGCTGGGCATCGCCGCAGCGGAGAACAAACTTTCCATCGGTTATGGCGCCGAAGCTGGCGAAATGGACCCCATGCTGGCGCGTCTGTGCGCGCGCTACTGCGGCCAATCGCTCGATCCTGACGCGCAACGAGGCCTCGCAAACGATTTTGAGCACACTCGGCGTGCCCAGCGAACTCGGCACCGATACCGCGTGGACCTTCGAGCCGCACGGCCCCGAAGTTGGGCGGCGGGCGCTCGACGCAGGCCGGATGGGACGGCCGCGCGCCGGTGCTGGTGGTGTGCCCGATTCATCCGTTCTGGTGGCCGGTGACGCGCATCGGTCGGCAAGTTTGTCGCCAACGCCGCTACCGGCGCCTATCGCGCGAGCCACTACCGCTCGGTTTACTTTCACAACGCCGGGCCGGCGGTGGACGCGGCCTTCGAACGCTACATCTCGGATATCGCGCGCGCCGTGGAAGCCTTCCGCCAGCGGCACGGCGACTTTGTGATCCTGGTGGCGATGGAGCGGCTCGACGCGCGCGCCTGCGAAGCCATGGCGCCGCGGCTCGGCCAAGCCGCCGATCTTCACTTCCGACGAGCACGACATGTACGAGCTGGTGAGCGTGCTGCGCGCCTGCGACCTGATGGTCTCCTCGCGCTACCACGGCATCGTGACCGCCATGCCCGGCCTGGTGCCCTCGGCCGGCGTCACCATGGACGAACGCATCCGCAACCTGATGCACGAGCGAGGACACGAGGACCTGCTGATGACCGTGGACGATCCGGACCTCGAAGCGCGACTGCTCGCGGCCATGGAAAAACTGCGCAGCGAAGGCGATGCGGTGCGCGACGCCATCGGACAGACCGTGGTCAGTAATCTGAAGCGCATGGCGCGCATGGGAGTGTTCCTGGAGCAGAATGTGCGCGAGCGCTATCCGGAATTTCCGATGGCCGGCGGCGTGCGAAGTTGGGAAGAATATCTGCCGCCGCTCAGCCCGGCGCTGGTGAAGCTAGTCGAGAAGCACGACAGCCACGCGCAAGCAGCCAGCGCACGCTGAAGCGAAGCGCCGCAGAGTCGAGACCCGAAAGCACGATGAACTTCCTCGAAAACATCCTGGATCAGCTAGCGCGACGCCCGCAGCAGGTCGTACTCGAGGAGTTGCGCCCTGCCGGAAACACCTCTGCGACCGCCGAAGATTTGCTCGGGCGCATCTCTGCGGCGCGCGCATCGCTTGCCGCTGCCGGTCTGCGCAAAGGCGACCGCTGCGTCCTGCTGGCGCCTAACGGCATCGCCTGGGCCGCGCTCGACCTGGCGGCGATGGCCGACGGCATCATCGTGGTGCCGCTCTACACGCGGCAAGCCCCCGCTGAGCTGGTGGCGCATGATGCGTGACGCGCAGCCGCAACTCATCTGCTGCGGCGATGCCACGCTGCGCGACGCGGTGCGCACAGCGTGGCCCGATGCGCCTCCGGCCGTGCTGCTCGACGAGTTATTCGCGGCGCCGAGCGCGACGCGCCTCCGCGCTCCCGCGCGGCTCGACTGCAGACGACCCGGTGACGATCATCTACACGTCCGGCACTTCGGGCGAAGCCAAGGGAGTGGTGCTCACGGTGGGCAACGTGACGCATATGCTTTCCTGCACCGCCGCGCGCCTCGATCTGCTGATGGGTTCACGCACCGAGCCCGACAGCGTATTTCACTACTTGCCGTTTTGCTTTGCTGGTTCGTGGATCCTGCTGCTCTCGTGTCTCTCGCGGTGCAGCCGCCTGCGCCTCTGCACCGATCTCACCCGCCTGGCCGACGACCTGCGCGCCGTGCAGCCCGATTATTGCTTGAACGTGCCCGCAGCTTCTCGAACGAATGCGCGCGGCGGTCGAAGGCCAAATCAAGACCCGCGGCGGAGTGACCGAGAAGATTTTTCGCAACGCCAAGGCCGCTTGGCTCGGCCGGCAAGACGGCTCGGGACAGGGCGGCGGGCTCTGGCTCGCGCTCGGGCAAGCGCTGATTTTCCGCACCATCCGCAAGAAGCTAGGCCCAAACCTCAAGGCCCTGATTTGCGGCTCGGCGCCGCTGACTCTCGAGACGCAGCTCTTCTTCATGATGCTGGGAATCCCCGTGCTGCAAGTCTACGGCCTCACGGAAACGACAGCCATCTGCACCATGGACGATCCGCGCAAGGTCGAGCCGGGCACCGTGGGTCCAGCCATCTCCGGCGTCGAAATGAAGCTCGGCGAAGGGAACGAAATTCTGGTGCGTGGCCCGAACATTTTTCCCGGCTACTGGAATCGCCCCGAGGAAACGGCCAAGGTCCTCGCGGGCGGCTGGTTTCACACCGGCGATCAAGGCGAGCAGACGGCGGCAGGAAACTGGCGGATCATCGGGCGCCTGAAGAATCTGCTGATTCTGAGTTCAGGCCATAACATCGCGCCCGAACCGCTCGAAGAAAAGCTGGTTCACGCCATCATCGGTGCGCAGCAAGTGGTGGTCTTCGGCCACGGACGAAGCTACCTCACGGCGCTGGTGACCGGCGATGTGCAACCGTGAGAACGCAGAAGAGAGATTTAGCCCGATTGAACGCCGGCTTGCCGCATTACCGCCAGATCCGCGCCTGCCACATCGAGCAGCAGCCCATGACCATCGAGAGCGGCTTGCTCACCGCCAACGGCAAACTACGCCGCGATGCCATTGCCGCGCATTTTCGCGAGGCGATCGAAGCGATGTACACCAGGGACGACGCCAAGCCGGAAAGACGAGCCGCCAGCCATTCATGATCAGCGACAAGGAGATTGTCTCCCAAGCCGTGAGCCACAGCCATAAAGGCAAGGCGCTTTCCTGGCAAATAAGCGACGGCGTGCTCGAGCTGGCCCTGCACCTTCCGCCCTGCAACGAAATCGGCACGGCCATGCTCGAGCGAGCTCGAGCAGTTCGTCGCGGTGCTGAAGACGGCCGAGTCCAGCGGCAGCGCAAGCGCGGTGATTATTCACAGCGAGCAGGCCGCCGGCTTTTCCGCGGGCGCCGACCTGCGCGAACTCTACGCTGCCGCGCTGCCGCTCACGCCCGAAGAGCGCGCGACCGGCGTGCGCGTTTTTCTCGAGCGCATCCATCGATGTGCTGAATGCCCTGGACGCCTCTCCGCTCACGACCATCGCCGCCGTGCACGGCGTGACCTTCGGCGGCGGATTCGAATTGGCGCTGGCCTGCGACCTGATCATCGCCGACAAGATGGCGCGGTTTTGCTTTCCGGAGCTGCGCCTGGGTCTGATCCCCGGATTCGGCGGCATCCCGCGCCTCAAGCGCGACCTCGGCAATGGCATCGTCCGCGATCTGCTGCTCACCGGGCGCAGCATCAACGCATCCAAGGCGCTGGCCGCCGGCCTGGTGAGCCAAGTGGCGGCGGAGGGTGACGCGCTGCTCGTGGCGCGGGCCGCTGCGGCGCAGGTGGGCAAATTCGATCGCGCCGCGAGCGCCGCGGCCAAGCGATTCCTGAAGCCGATCCCGCGCGACGAATTGCGGCGCGAAATCGAGCTTTTCTGCGAGCTGTTTGTGCGGCCCGCGGTGATGGAGGCCTGCGCAAGTTCGTCGAGAGCACCGATGCGCACCCGTACTCTGCCGTAAGCCAGACGCGCGGTGCGGCGCCGCCGTTGTGTAGAATGATCCGCGAGAACAACATGAGAAGCACTGGAACAAACCACCGAGGAGATTCTTGGCTTGGCGTCGAAGCACTTCAAAGTGCCGCGCGAAGCAGCTTTCGCCGAACGACGATTTTTACAAAAAGCTCAAGATCGACAGCCTGCAGGCGCTCGATCTGCTCACGCGCCTGGAACATCACTTCGGCGTCGAGTTGCCCGACTACGAAGTGCAGGGCGTAACCGATTTCCGCACGCTGGCCGACCGCATTCAGGCGCGGCTCTGAAGCGGCGTGCGCCCCGGGCGCCAGCGCCCCACAGCGCACGGTGTAGCCGCAAGCGCTTCCGCGGAAATTCATGCTCGACCTCGCACAATACGAATCCCTGGGCGCGGCGCTGACCGCCGCCACCGAGCGCTGGCCCGATGAACTTTGCCTGATCGAGGCCGACCGCGAGCGCGAGCGCTGCCGGCTCACCTATCGCGAATTCGCGCAAGCAGCCCTGCCACTGGCCGCGGCGCTCGAGGAATCCGGCTTCACCGCCGGCGACCGCGCCGCCATCCTCATGACCAATCAGTCGAAGTGGCTGATTTCGGCCTATGCGGTCTTTTACGCCGGCGGCGTGCTGGTGCCGCTCGACTACAAGCTCACGGCGCGCCGAGCACCTGGCGCTGCTCGCACACTCCAAGGCGCACGTGCTGGTCGTCGAATACCCGCTCTGGCGCGCGATCAGCCAAGCGGAATGCTTCTCCGCGAATCGCCTGCAAACCGTGCTGGTCACCGAAGCGCCCAATGGTGCGGAGCTGGCCGGCGCGCGGCGATGGGAGGAATTTCGCGGCGCGCGCGCACCGGAATTTCGCTCGCGCAAACGCTCCGACGTGGCCTGCATCGTCTACTCCTCGGGTACGGGCGGCCGGCCCAAGGGCTGCGTGATGACCCACGAGAATTATCTCGAACAGTGCCGCTCGCTCACGGCGCTCTATCCGTTTTGGCCGGGCGTGCGTTACCTGAGTATCCTCCCGACCAACCACGCGATCGATTTCATGGTCGGTTTCATCGGGCCTTTCGTGTGCGGCGCCACGGTCGTGCACCTGCGCACGCTGCGCCCGGAGTACGTGCGCGAAGCGTTCACGCGCTACAGGCATCACCTACATGAGCCTGGTGCCGGCTGGTGCTGAGAAATTTGGAAAAGGGCTTGCGCGCGCGGTTTGCCGAACTGCCACGCGGCAAGAAAACCGCATTCAACGCGCTGCTGGCGCTCAATCGCAGGCTCACGCGCCGCAAGCCGCGCCTTTGCCTGAGCCGGCGCCTGCTGTCTCAGGTGCACAACGCGTTCGGCGGCGAAGCTGCGCGCGCTGTTCGTGGGCGGGGCGTTCATCGAGCCCGCGACGTTGCAATTCTTCTACGATCTCGGCATCCAGGTGGCCAATGGCTACGGACTGACCGAGGCGGGCACAGCGGTCACGCTGAGCGATTTTGCGCCGTTCGTTCCCGACACGGTTGGCAAGCCGCTGCCGGGCATCGAAGTGCGCATCGCCGATCCGGGGCCGGATGGGATTGGGCGAAGTTGCCGTGCGCAGCGAAACGGTGATGTCGCATTATCTCGACGATCCTGAGATGACCGCGGAAACCATCGTGGACGGCTGGTTGATGACAGGCGACCTCGGGCGCCTCGATGCCGCGCGGCCATTGCAGTTGGTCGGCCGCAAAAAAAACATGATCGTCACCGCCGAAGGGAAAAATATCTATCCCGAGGACATCGAAAACGTTTTCGAGGGTCTCGCCGTGAAAGAGTTTTGCATTTTCGCGGCGAACTATCTCTGGCCGCAACGCACCATGGTGGGCGAGCAGCTCGTGATGGTGCTGCATCCGGAGCCGGGCCAGAGCGTCGACGACGGTCTGCTCAGCGAGTTGACCGCGCGCAACCAAAAGCTGCTGCCTTACAAACGCATTGGCGGCTATCTCGTTTGGGACGAGGACTTTCCGCGCACCGCCTCGCTCAAAGTCAAGCGCGGCGTCTTGGCCGAGCAGATTCGCGAGCGGCAGCGCCGCGACCGCGTGCTGCCGCTATGAGCGAGCCCTTCGTGGCCATCGTGAATCCGGCGGCGGGCGGCGGGCGCTGCGGCAAACTGGCGAAGCCAGCGCTCGCGAAACTGCGCGCGGCCGGTCTCGCCCTCGAAGTGGCCGAAACCTCCCAACCGGGAGAAGCCGCGGGGCTCGCGCGCGATGCCTACGCACGCGGCCGCCGAAACTTTATCGCAGTGGGCGGCGACGGCACGGCTCACGAAATCGTCAACGGCTTATTTCCAGCGGCTTCGACGGGCGACCGGCCCACCCTGGGATTCTTGCCGCTCGGCACGGGCAATTCCTTTTTGCGCGATTTCAGCGATCGTGGCGCAGCGCACGCCATCGAAGCCATCCTCGCCGGACGGCGGCAGGCCTGCGACGTCTTGCGCCTCGAGCACGCTTCGGGCCAGCTCTACTTCACCAATCTTGCTGAGCATGGGCTTCACGGCCGACGTCGCCATCGCCGCCAATCGCCGCTTCAAGCGGCTCGGCGAGCTGGGATATATTCTCGGCGTGATGGTTTGCCTGGCGCGTCTCGACCGCCGCGCGTTCCCGCTGCGTGCGGATCAGGATGCCGAGTTCGATCGTCGCCGCTGCCTCTTCCTGACCTTCAGCAACAGCAAGTTCACCGGAGGCAAGATGATGATCGCGCCCAAGGCCTCCACCAGCGACGGCCTGATCGAATACGTTCGCTGGGGGCCGATCGGGCGTCTTGGGCTTCTTCGCAATTTTCCGACGCTTTTCGACGGCACGCATCTGGCGCATCCGCTGGCTTCCCGCCGCGCTGCCACCAGCATTGAATTTGCCTTGGACGCGCCTGTGGACGTCATGGTCGATGGCGAGGTATTCACACTCGACTGCCGGCGCATCGACGTGCTTCCCGGTGCGCTCGATGTGATGGTATGAACGCCGGCCCCCAAATCGAAACCGGCGTCGAGGACGCGGCCGCACCCCCGCACGAAACGCCGCTGCGCAGAGCGTACCTGACGATTCGCAGCTTCTTCCGATGGATCGCCTGCGCCACGCTCTTCTTCACCGTGTGCCCATTGCTCATTTTGCTGGGCATTTTCATCGACCCGCGAAAAAACGATTGGCCGCAGCGCATGCTTTTTCGCAACGTGGTGCGCTTCGCGGGCGCACGCCTCGCAGTCGTCCGCTCGCCGGGCTTTGACCCGCTGCGCACCTGTTTTCTGGTCTCGAACCACGTGAACTTGTTCGATCCTTTTGTGCTGTACAGCTCCATTCCGCAATTTTTCCGCGGCCTCGAGCTCGAGTCTCACTTCCGTATCCCGGTATACGGCTGGCTGATGAGGCGCTTCGGTAATGTGCCCGTGCCCGACAACCCGCGGCCCGCGGACTTGAAACGCATGTGGCGACTCACGCAAGCAGCGCTCGACAGCGGCGTTAGCCTGCTGGTGTTTCCGGAGGGCGGGCGCACCATCACCGGGCGCGTCGATCAGTTCCAGGAAGGCCCGTTCCGCATGGCATTGCAATTCGGCGTGCCCATCGTACCGGTCAGCATCGTGGGATCGTTTGAGTTCAACCGCAAGACCAGCTGGATGCTGCGGCCAGCGAACATCGTCGTGCACCTGCACGACGTCATCGAGACGGTGAACCTCGATAAACGAGCGGCGCCGGAGCTATGCCAGCGCGTCCGCGAAATCGTTATGGCGCCGGTTAACGCTCACATGGACCGACACATGGATCGTCCACGGGAAAGCGGCAAGCAAACTTCCACGGAACGCGAAGCCAACAATTAAAGTGTCAGGTGGATGCCGGGCAGCGTGCGTCCGGCCTTGGTTTCCTGCCAGGTGTAAACGATGCGGTGGATAACGGTCATCGTCGAAACCACGGAGATCACCCAGAGCGCAGGCGCCATGCGGTCAAAAAAGCCTCCGAGAATCAGCAGCACAACGCGCTCGGGGCGCTCCATAAAGCCAACTTTACACGTGGGGATCAGCGACTCGGCGCGCGCCCGCGAGTAGCTCACCATTACCGAGCCGGCCGTCGCCACCGCCGCGAGAATTACATATGCCGACCGGCCGTTGACCGCATAGTAGACCAGCAGGCCCATGTACAGCGCCATGTCGGAATAGCGGTCCAGCGTCGAGTCGAAAAATGCGCCGAACGCCGTGACGCGCTTCTCGCGTCGTGCCACCTGGCCGTCCAGCATATCCAGAAATCCGGCGAAAAAGATCACGGTTGCCGCCCCGCGGAACATCCCCGTAGCGAACAGCACCGCCGCCCAGAAATTCACGATGAGCCCAAAGGTCGTGAGGACGTTCGGGTTGATGCCGGTCGCAGCAATCGCGCCCACAATTTTTTCCAGCAACCAGCGGCTGCCGGTGCCAATCCAGCGAGTGAACATAAGTTTGAAATTCGCGCGCGGCGCGATGAACGCACAAATGATACGCCAGCCGCCACTTCGCCTCAAGTGCGCGCGGACGAAACGGGCGCCGGGACAGTCGCTGACACGTAGGCGCCGCGATGTGATCCTGGTCACATCTACGTGTGATGGGTGTCACCGACGGAATGTCCTGCGCGAGCCACACTGACTTTAGACATGGTCGAAGCGATTCTCATACGCGACTGGGGTGCCGACGAATTCCACCGGCACGTTCTCGAACTTGAGAAGAGGGGTTACACGACGCGCCTCGAAACCTACGCGATCATCCCGGAAGTGCACCCCGAAACCGGTGAGATCACCCACCTGCATAGCATCGAGATGGTCCTGCCTGAGCCACAACCCTGACGCACGCGCCCCGCGGATGAACTAGATCCCGCACGCCAAAAAATATGGTGAGCATCGGTACGCTGACGCAACGCCATCATTCCTAGGGTATTCTGATTGCCGTGGAACTCTACGCGACAGAATCCTTCCGCCAAGATCTGGTGGATCAGGGCATCGCCATCAAGACCGAGCATCTCGCGAAGGATTACGTAACCGGGCCGGAGCGCGTGCATGCGCTGTGCGACGTGGACCTCGAGATCCGGCGCGGAGAGTACGCGGCCATCATGGGTCCCTCCGGCTCGGGAAAATCCACGCTGATGAATTTGCTCGGCTGTCTCGACGTGCCCTCGAGCGGCAAATACTGGCTCTCCGGTCGGCTGGTGAGCGGCCTCGTCGAAGACGAACTCGCGCACGTCCGCAACAAGGAGATAGGCTTCGTCTTCCAGACGTTTAATTTGCTGCCGCGCGCAACCGCGCTGCACAATGTCGAGCTCCCGCTGCTTTACAACGGCACCGGCGCCGAACAGCGAATCGAGAAGGCCAAACGCGCCTTGGAGCAAGTAGGTTTGCTCGATCGCATGCAGCACAAGCCCAACGAACTCTCAGGAGGCCAGCGCCAGCGCGTGGCCATTGCCAGAGCATTGGTCAATTCACCCTCGATCGTGCTCGCTGACGAACCCACCGGGAACCTCGACACCAAAACGGGAGAGGAGATCATGGCGTTGTTCGCGAAGCTGCATCACGAGGGCCGCACGATCATCATCGTTACGCACGAGCGCGAAATCGCCGAACGCGCCGATCGCATCATTTATGTCCGCGACGGCAGGATCGAGTCAGACGAGCGCGTCCGGCACTGATTCGCCAACCTGAGCGGAGACGCCGCAAACCCTGCATGTTTTCTTCACGCACAAACTGGCGCCTTGAACCAAACCGCTTCGCCCTGGCGCTCGAAGCTCACAGGCGCAGCGGCCGAAGCCTGCTCGATCTAACGGCCTCCAATCCCACGAACTGCGGCTTCCGCTACCCGGAACAAGAGATCCTTGCCGCGCTGTCCGATCGCCGCGCGCTGGAATATCGCCCCGAGAGCCGCGGCTTGCTGGAGACTCGCGCCGCAGTCTGCGACTATTATTTCGCCGGCGGGCAAGGACGAGGACGCGCCGGTTTCAGCGGCCCGGCAAAGCCCATCGATCCAGAGCGCATCTTTCTGACGTCGAGCACCAGCGAGGCGTACACCTATGTCTTCCGCTTGCTCTGCGAACCGGGCGACGAAATTCTCGTGCCTGCGCCGAGTTATCCCTTGCTCGAGTTCCTCGCCGACCTCGCCGATATTCGCCTGACGCCCTATCCGCTGCTCTACGATCACGGCTGGCAGATCGACCTGTCAGGCCTGCGCGCAGCGCTCACGCCAAAATCCCGCGCGCTGCTCGTCGTGCATCCCAATAATCCCACCGGCTCGTTCGTGAAGCCGCGAGAGGCGGCCGAACTCGCGGCGATCTGCGCCGAGCGCAACTTGGCGATCCTTGCCGACGAAGTTTTCCTGGATTATGCCGACGCCGCGATCATCGCTCCGACCTTCGCGCTCGACGATTCCGCACTGACCTTCACGCTGAGCGGCCTCTCCAAAATTGTGGCCCTGCCGCAGATGAAGCTCGCCTGGATCGCGGTGAGTGGTCCCGAAACGCTCGCGCAGCAAGCCATCGGCCGCCTGGAAGTCATCGCCGATACCTATCTCTCGCCCAGCACCCCGGTGCAGCTTGCGACGCCGGCGTTCCTCGGGCTGCGCGGCAACCTCCAGGCGCAGCTGCAGCAAAGGATCGCCACGAATCTCGCTCACCTCGATGACGCGCTTCGCGGCCCAAGCCCGATCACGCGCCTCGACAGGGAAGGCGGTTGGTATGCGGTGTTACGTGTGCCCGCATCGCGTGAGGACGACACCGTCGCCGTGGATTTGCTCGAACAATATTCCGTTCTCGTGCATCCGGGGCACTTCTTCAATTTTGCCAGCGACGGCTTCTTGGTTATCAGCCTGATCACTCCCGAGGCTGACTTTTCAGAGGGGGTACGCCGCTTGCGGGAGTTCTTCGCGTCCGCTTGAACGTTAGCGGCGCCGGAACACGACGGCCTGCATGTCTTCGTAAGCGACCTCGAACCGCGGGTCCGTGCGCAACAGCGAAGCAATCGCCGAGACCCTCGGCGTAATCACGAGGTTGGCCCTCACCAGCTCAGGATCGGAGGCCCATCCAGGCTTGCCCGTCCACAGGTTCGCAAATTCCAGAATGCGCGCGTCCCCGTGGACATTGGTTCTGCCGTCGATCGCCACTAGCAGTTGCGGCAGCCGCCACATCAGGAACCCGCCCCAGCTCAGATCGTTGAGGAGCGGACCGCCAAGATGGTGCTGCTCGACGAAGCGCGAAGCGCCCTCGGGGAAGGTGCCCGCCACCTGTATCGATAGCCAGTCGTTCGAAACGCTATAGTGCCGTACCGACACGGCGAGCACCGCCAGAACGCACACAGCCGCAGCCAGCCGCACTCGCAGCTGCATCGAATTCGAATGACGAAGATCCGCGTCCTGCGTGCGATTCCATCCTCCGGCAATCACCGCGACCGCCACGATCGCCAGAAACCACACCTCTCTCACCGACCGGAACGCCAAGAAAGACGTGACCGCCAGAAAAATCAGCCAGAGCGGCCGCGCATCGCGGCGCCACCCGATCGCCATCGCCGCTCCGAGCCCCAACAGCAAGACCCCAAAATGCTGCGGCTCGCGGAACGTCATGGCTCGCAGCTCACTGATCGTGTTGTAGGCCCCGGTCTGCCCGACGTAAATGAAAACCGTCGAATAGATCTTCCAGCCGTAAGGGTTGAGCAGCGTCGCCAGTGCGCTGGCCGCAAGGACCAGCCACGCCTGTCTCGCCGGCAGCAAACTTTTTTCGCGCGGCACATAACCGGTCAGCGACGCGAGCAACGGCTCGCACGCAAACACGCCCAGCACAAAGAGCCCGTAGACGAACTGAATATGCCAGTTGGCCCAGAGCACAAACATCGGAGGCAAAAGCCAGAGAAGCTTGGCGCGCCCGGTCCTGCTGACCGAAAGCAAAATATCGAATTCCATGATGACGAACAGGATGGTCAGCATCCCCGGGCGCGGCCCGATCACCGAGGTCATCACCCAAAGTCCTGCCGCGGTGATCGCAACCGAGCGCCAGAAAGCAGGCGCATAGCCCGCGCACCAAATGAAACAGCGCCACCGACAGAGCCACGCGTACCGCGATTTCGAGAAGCACGATGCTCATCAGACCCAGCCGCGCAAACACACTCGCACTCAGCACGTCAAACAGCCAGCTATACGCCGCCCAGGGCTTGCCCATGCCATAGGAAGAAAATGGGTCGGTGAAGGGGACGTTGTGATGCGCCAGGATCCAGTCTCCGGTGCGCAGATGCCACCAGATGTCCGGATCGACAATGTAGAACGCCCGAAGGAAAAGCACTGCCAGAAACGAATACAGGCCCACCAAGCCGGCCAGCCGCGCCAGTTCCGAATTCCAGAATGGAGAGAGCGTCGCCGTCATCGCGGGCGCACTCGGCGCACCAGCGGGGCGAGCCGATGCTTCTCTGTCGGCCACGGTTTGCATCTTCTCTTCTGTTCTCTTCCGTTCTTTCGAAACGAGCCCGCCAGGCAAAATTTCGAGCGATCAGCGCCAGCGATCAGCGCACCTGAGCGTGCCGCCCGCCGAGCGCGGACTCAGCGCGTTCATTCGCCGCCAGAATAGATTACTGGACGCCGCGCTCGCACGCAGCGATTCCGCCGCCCCGATGCTCTATGGTGCACGGCGGACGCAGCTCTCTGAAGCTAAATGGATCAATGGGGAAGAAAAAAGAAGAAAAAGAACCGCTTGCGGCAAGTATCCGTTCGCACGGGCGTTAGGCTCGCCCGAGCGACACCGCCCTATAGCTGTGGTTCCCAGTCCGGCGGTAATACTGACTCTTCGCTGCGTATCGGGCCCGACAACACTTCCAGTTCAGGCTCCGACGATTGTTCATCGCTGCGGTTGGCGAGCTTTTTTTGCGCGCGGCGCTCAGCCTTCGCGCGCTGTTTCTCCTGTCTCTTCATCTCTTTTTGGCGTTTCTGGAATGTAGTGGTAGACACAAATTCTCCTGACTACTGGGTGTAATGTGGCCGGGCGACGCGCCCCCCGCGACGTCCCGGAAAAACAACTACCTAGAGCTTACCAGCGGGGTTCGCGAGGCTGACGCACCGAGTCCCGATAGTCCTCGGTCGAAAACCGGCCGCGTCCGCCGCCACCACCGCTGCCGCTGCCGCCACGCGGTCCGCTAGGACCTCGCGGGCCGGGACGGTCGCCCTTCGGAGCGGCCTCATTGACCTTCAAGGCGCGTCCGCCGAACTCTTTCCCGTTGAGCGCGGTCATGGCCTTGGCTGCTTCCTCGTCATTCGCCATCTCCACGAAAGCGAAGCCGCGAGATCGGCCTGTTTCACGATCCTTACCCAGGTGGACTCGTGTGACCTGTCCGAACGGCTCGAACAGGGCGCGCAGGTCGCTCTCCGTGGTCTGAAAACTCATGTTACCGACAAACAAATTCTTCATTTCCCTGTTCTCCCTGAAAATAGGGGAGCCGGACTCCCTTACCTCGCGTCGCGAGACTTAGGCATCCGGCTCCCCTTCACAAACCCTACAGGCTGGTGACGTTCGCGGCCTGCAAACCCTTGGGGCCCTTGGTGACCTCGAATTCAACCGCTTGGCCTTCGTTCAGCGATTTGTACCCATCCGCCTGAATCGCGGAAAAGTGCACAAACACATCTTCGCCGGACTGGCGCTGGATGAATCCATAGCCCTTGCTGGCGTTGAACCACTTCACTGTTCCTTGTTCTTTCACGTGTTTCCTCTTCTGTTATTGAGCTATTTGTGCTTCTCGAACGCCCTCAGCCGTAAAGCAAAAAAGGCCGCAAGTTGTTAACTCGCAGCCCCTCTAAGCAATCTAAAGGTTATACAAGAGCAACAAACGCAACGTCATGATACCAGATTTCAGGGCAAAGTCTAGCACAATTTATTCAGTCGTACACTTGACGGAAGCTCTGGCTGCGAGCCGTATAGCTTCCCTCTGCCGCCGCGCCGCATCACCCCAAGTCCGAACCCAACACTGCTTGACATGGCGAAGCCGGGGGGTGTATCCGTTTGGGCGAAAGCAGTACCCAGCACCGCAAGTTCGGAGCCCATGATCCTCGCTGACTCCGTCGGGGGGCGGTCGTCCGAGCGCATCTTGGGCGCACCCGCACCGCGAACTTGCCTTCGGGAGGTTACCATGAAGCGTTTGCTCTTTGTCTTGTGCTTCCTCTTGGCTGCGCCAGCTTTTGCTCAGGACGCCGCCCCGCCCCAAATCCCATTTCGCTCCGTTCCCGACTTTCTGAAGCTTCCGCCGGACATGTACCTCGGCGAAGTCTCCGGCGTGGCCGTCAATTCCAAGGGGCACATCTTCGTCTTCACGCGCGGCAATACCAGCGGCCCCGCCTACGCCGCAGCGGCAGCGCAGCTTCTCGAATTCGATGCCAACGGCAAATACCTTCGCGAGATCGGCCATAACCTCTACGCCTGGTCCTTCGCGCACACCGTGAAGGTCGACAAGGACGACAACATCTGGGCCACCGACAAGGGCTCGGACATGGTCATCAAGTTCAACCCCGAAGGCCGCGTGGTCATGGTGTTCGGCCGCAAGCAGGAAGCCTCCGACGAAGGCACCGGCCCGCTCAAGCATCCCAAGCCGCCGCTGCCTGCGGTGGACGGCATGTTCCGCCAGGTCACCGACGTGGCCTGGGACGCAGCAGGCAACACCTACATCAGCGATGGCTACATCAATTCGCGCGTCGCGAAAGTCGACAAGGACGGCAACTGGATCAAGTCCTGGGGCGAGCCCGGCGATGGACAGGGCCAGTTCAACACGCCGCATAGCATCGCGTCGGACGCGCAAGGCCACGTCTACGTGGCCGACCGCGGCAACCGCCGCATCCAGGTGTTCGACGGCGACGGCACATTCCTGCGCCAGTTCACCATCGACGTGCCCGTCCCGCCCGACGCGCGCCCGGCCATCGGCAACAAGCCAGGACCGAACGTAACCGGAACCCAGGCGCCCGGCGCGCCCTGGGCCATCTGCATCACGCCGGGCCCAAGTGCTGTACAGCGCGGACGCCTACCCAGGCCGCATCTACAAGCTCAGCCTCGACGGCAAGGTGCTGGGATGGCTCGGCAGCGCCGGCAAGCAGCTCAAACAGTTCGGCTGGATTCACGAGATGGCCTGCCCATCGGAAAACGAGCTATACGTCGGCGAGCTCCTAAACTGGCGCGTGCAGAAGCTGATCCTGCAGCCGACCAGCACCGTCAGCGAACGCTGACCCCGGGAAGTTGAAAAGCAGGTTGGGGTTCCCAGACAACGCGTGGGTTGGCGAGGCCAAGCGCGTGCGGGTTAGGTGGCGGGTGCCTCATCTTTGCGCATTTTGCAAAGGTGGGGATTTTCGGTGCGAGTGAGCGCGCGCCATTGTGCCGCCCGGCCCAAGTGCCGAGGATATCGGTATCAAGAGCGGCCGGGTCGTCAGGTGGCGGGTGCCCCATCTTTGCGCACTTTGCAAAGGTGGGGATTTTCGGTGTGGGATTCTCGGTGCGAGTGAGCGCGCGCCATCGTACCGCGCGGCCTAAGTGGCGAGGACATACATAAAGGTCACCATGAAATGGTGTTGTCTCGGCCTCAAAGGCAATTTTGAAATGGCGGGGGCTGGTGGCCTCGCAATTTTTGTGTCTGCGGAAACGGGGCGGAGGTGACGCATGGGAAATCGCCGAACGATGTTGCTGATGGCTCTGGTTAGCGTGGTAACGGCGGCCGCAGTGCTTGCGGCAACGGCCGCCAGGAGGCCAGCGGCAGCGGCTTTGCCCGCGGAGGGACCGCCGCCCGCATGGGCCTACGGATTCGTGTTGCCGGTCACGGAGCAGCCGAAGGCGCCACCGCCGCAGCCGGCGATTCCAGACGATGGCTCGCAGCGGCACGTTCCCGGCGCCACGCTATCGTTCACGCTGACGCAGGTTCGCAACATGTACGGGCCGGCCGACTGGTTCCCCGGCGACCATCCGCCGATGCCGCCGATCGTGGCCAACGGACGCGAGGCAGCGATGATCCAGGCCTGCGGCCTCTGCCACTATCCGAACGGAAAAGGGCGGCAGGAGAATGCGGGCGTCGCGGGTCTTCCGTACAGCTACTTCGTGCAGACCATGGCGGATTTCAAAAATGGCTTGAGGATGAGTTCCGATCCGCGCAAGGCAAACACGAATAACATGATCCGCTTCGCCGCTGGAATGACGGATGACGAAGTGAAAGTGGCGGCGATTTATTTTTCTTCCCTGAAATGGACGCCCTGGATCCGCGTCGTGGAGACCAACACCCTGCCGAAGATGCGCTTGCAGTTCGGCATGTTCCTGAAGCTCGAAGGCAATGAGACCGAGCCGCTGGGCGACCGCATCGTCGAATCTCCCGAGAACGCCGAGCTGACCGAACTGCTGCGCGATCCGCATTCGGGATTTATCGCCTACGTGCCGCCGGGCAGCATCAAGAAAGGCGAAGCGCTGGTGCTGCGCGGCGGAGAAGGAAAAACGGTAGCGTGCACGACCTGCCACGGCGCAAACCTGATGGGCTTGGGGCCCGTGCCAGGAATCGCGGGCAGGTCGCCAAGCTACCTCGTGCGCCAGCTCTACGACATGCAAGTAGGCAACCGCCACGGCCAATGGACCGAGCTGATGAAGCCGGTAGTCGCCAATCTGACCAGCGACGACATGATCGCAATCGCCGCGTATACCTCTTCGCGGCCCGTTGGCGCGACGGAGAAATAAGCCCAGCGCTGTTCCCGGTCCTCGCAGGTGGGTGCCCCATCCTTGCGAACTGTGCAAGGGTGGGGTTCTTGACGCGACCGTTGTACGGTTCGGCGGGTGCCGCTCCCTTCGTCCTTAAGGCTGCGAGTTTTGACGTTATCTCCACTTGTCTAGTCCGAGTCGACAGCCTACTGCCCTCTCGGCGGCAGAACGGCACAGTCATCCCGAACCCGGCCCCGCCATTTGCGGGCGGCGGTAAGGGACCTGCAGTTCACTTCCGTCTGGTGCGCCGATGTGGGTCCTCATCGGTGGGTGCCCCATCCTTGCGAATTGTGCAAGGGTGGGGTTCTTGACGTGATCGTTGTACGGCTCAACAGAGCCGGAGGTGCGCAGGTACACGATCAATGGAACCTTCGGTTTCTCAGCTACGCAGCCAGCAGTCAGGGAGTTCTCAGTCCTTCCATTCGAATTCCCCACCGTGTTCGAACGCCCGCCGGCCAGTCAAAGTAACCGACAAGTAACTCTGGACCACCATGAACTTCTATGTTAACATCGCGTATGACTTTCGACTTCCATTCCGCTCGCTCGGTCTGCCGCAGAGCATTGCCGTCGTCCGATCCCGTCGCCGCAAAGGCGGTCTCATCCCCGGGAGTGCGCCGTGCTTCGAGCCCCCGTGATAAACGGTCCCAAAATTGTCTGCAACCCGAGTTTTCTCAGTGCCTTGCGCACACTTTGACACAGTCTCAAATCTTAAGTCTCATTTCTTCAGTGATTTGCAAGGTCCTTGTGCACTCTGCAGCGCCAGAGCGAAAGTCAACTCCTGTGTTTTCATTCGCGTGCGAACTCTTTTGTAAAAACACCGGGGGTAGGGGTGCCCACCGATTATTGTTACGCAACCAGCCCTGCGGAGGAACCTGGGACGCATTCCGACTAGCCCACTACGAGACGCCCAATACGGGAAGATACTGTGAGAAGATATGCGGGCGCTTTTCAGCCGGTCCCCGCTGTCAAGGCAACCGGAGGTGAGTCAGCTATGAAGAAGCCGGACAAGAACCCGTCTGACAAATCCGCGTCGAATCCGGCCGCTGTCGACCGACGCAAATTCCTGCAAGGCGCAGCCGCCGGCGGCATGGCCACACTCGTCGCCAGCACAGCAGCAATCGCCGGGCAGCCTTTTGCCGCGCCAAGTCCGGCCCCGGCAACGCCTGCGATGCCGCCTGCCGAGGGCGACGCACCTTCTGGCGTCGAAGTCCTCACCATCGATCGTCCCGGCTCCGACTTCATGGTCGATGTCCTCAAGTCCCTAGGCTTCGAGTACGTCGCCGCGGTTCCGGGATCGAGCTTCCGCAGCTTGCACGAATCGCTCATCAACTACGGCGGCAACAAGAGCCCCGAATTTCTCACCTGTTGCCACGAAGAATTGTCGGTGGCCCTGGCGCATGGCTATTCGGTGGTTGCCGGCAAGCCCATGCTCGTGTTGGCTCACAGCACGGTGGGCTTGCAGCACGCCTCCATGGCCGTCTACAACGCGTATGCGGGTCGCGCGCCCGTCTTCCTCATTGCCGGCAATAGCATCGACGCCACCAAGCGGCGTCCAGGCGTCGAGTGGGATCATAGCGCCCAAGACGCGGCAGCCATGATGCGCGAATATACCAAGTGGGATGACCAGCCCATGTCTCTGCCGCACTTCGCCGAATCGGCCGTGCGCGCCTACAAAATCTCGATGACCCTGCCGATGAGGCCTGTGGCGTTGGTGGTCGATAGCGATCTACAGGAAGCCCCCGTCAATAACGCCGCATTGCGCATACCGAAGCTGACCCTCGACGCAGCGCCGCAAGGAGACTCCGGCTCAGTCGCCGAAGCCGCTCGCCTGCTCGTCGCAGCGGAAAATCCGGTGATCATCGCCGGCCGCGTCGCGCGCACCGAGGAGGGCGCCGCGCGCCTCGCGGAATTTGCCGAAGCGCTCCAGGCGCCAGTGATCGACCAGGGCGGGAATCTCCCCTCGCGCCACCCGCTCGTCGCAGCGGGCGGCCCCGCGCTGATTCGCAACGCCGACGTGATTCTGGCGCTCGAAGTCGACGACCTGTTTGGAGTCGTGAACAGCTTCCGCGATCAGCTGACGCGCTCGTCGAAGGCCATCGCCAAGAAAGACGTCAAGATCATCACCATCCGCACCGCCGAACTCGACGTCAAGAGTAATTACCAGGTTTTCCAGCGCTATGCCGAAGTCGATCTGGCCATGCCGGCCGATCCCGAGATGACTTTGCCGTCTCTCACCGAAGCCACCAAGCGCCTGATCACCGATGATCGTAAGAGAGCCCTTCAGCAACGGGGCGCGCAGATCGCCGACGCTCGCCAGAAAGCGCTCGATCGCGTGCGCGTCGACGCGACCTATGCTTGGGATGCCAGCCCGGTGAGCCTGCCCCGCTTGTATGCGGAACTGTGGGCGCAGATCAAGAATGAAGACTGGGTCTCTGTCGGAGGCCCTGCTAGTCCGCTATGGAATTTCGATAAATACTATCGGCGTTTTCGCGGGGCAACCGCTGAGGGCGGCGGCTTTACTGCGGCGGGCGCAGTGGGCGCCGCACTAGCGCACCGCAAATACGGCCGGCTGTGCGTGCACATTCAAAACGATGGCGACTTGATGTATGGCCCAGGAGCTTTGTGGACGTCGGCTCATCACCGAGTCCCGCTGCTCTCGGTCATGCACAACAACCGCGCCTATCACCAGGAGGTCATGCACATTGAGCGCATGTCCGGCCGTCACGAGCGCGGCATCACCCACTCCGGCATCGGCACAACCATCACCGATCCCGACATTGATTACGCCCAACTCGCAAAAAGCATGGGCCTATACGGCGAAGGCCCAATCGCCAACCCTGATGATCTAGGTCCCGCAATCAAGCGCGCCGTAGACGCAGTAAAGCGAGGCCAACCAGCCCTAGTCGACGTTCTCACGCAACCACGCTAAGAAGCCTCGGCGCACGGCGCCCGCAGCGCTCTCGAATTGACAGCGCTGCTCACCTAACCAAAGATGGATCCGCACATGCCATCTTCACTCGCGGAATCCATACACAATTCATGAATCGCGGCCTCGTCTGTTTCAGCCACTACCGAACGAACCCGGTCTCGCCGCGAACTCGTTCTGACACTCCTGTCGAGCCTGGCGTTCCTTTCTCTCGTGGCTTACTGCGCGATTGGCGCCGCGATGATCACCGTCGGGAGCGCCAAGCTAATTTCCAACCCGGCGGATAACACCTACCCGGAAAGCGCCAATATCTACATCGCAGCGACCGCGGCCCGGACAGGACATCTCTACTCTCCGTTTTCTCGGCCTCCGTACCTTTTGCAGTCCTACGGTCCGCTCTATTACGCCATCATGGCGGCGATCGCCCGAGCGTCGCACCTGGACTTCGACCTGGTGAGAACCCGCTTTCGGTTACTGAGCTACGCCTGCTTTATTTTGAGCGCGCTAGTTATTTTTCTGATCTGCAAAAGACTGCGCTTCTCGATCGTGAGCTCAATTCTGGCTGCGCTACTTTTCCTGGGACAGCCGTACTTTTTCACCTGGAGCGTAACCGTACGGCCCGACATGTTGTTCTTGATAGCTATGCTGCTGAGCCTGCTCTGGGCTGTGCAGGGAGACGCCCTGGGCGGCGCCGGTTATGTTCTCGCCGGCATTTTTGCGGCAGTGGCCATCTTAATTAAGCAGCCCGGCGTCGCCGCGCCCATCGCGGTACTCGCGATCCTGCTATTCAGAAAAAAAACGAGGGCCGCTGCGGTCTATGCGCTGAGCGCGCTGTTGCCAGTCGCTCTGGTGTTGGGTGGATTACTGTGGCGCGGAGGGCCATTTCTCGAACAGTTTACCGGCGTGGGCAAGGGCTTGTGGTCGTTTTCGGATGCCGCGCGTTTCGCATTCGACAAAGTCCTGGGTCCCGCGATGCTTCTCTCCATCGTAATTGGGCTCATCGGATTTGCTCAAGCCATTCGCGCGGCAGACCAAGCTTCCCAGATGGTCGCTGCCTTCGCGGTCGCCAACTGGATCGTTGGGTTTTCTGCCCTGCCCCAGCTTGGAGGTGACGTCAATTACTTCTTCCCCGGCCTGGCGGGTTGCGCGCTTCTGCTGCCCTTCGCCATGCAAACGATCCGCAGAAACCTGCATTCCGAGCTGGGTTTCGCGGTCATCATTTTGGCCCTGATCTCGACCACCTGGCATCAAGTCGGCACGGAGCGCCGCGAGTTTATGGGCTGGTTCGGGCAACCAGAAAAATCCTACGCGGCCTTGGCTCGTTTCAAAGTTCTGTCGGACCGGCCCTTTTTCACCGTGCACGGGCGCGATCCCGATTTGCTTGACCCGTTTACAAGCCACGACCTTGAATTGGCGGGCCGCTGGGACTCCTCGCCCATCGTTCAGAATTTAGAGCGCGACGACTACGATCTCATCATTTTCGTCGATGGTAATCCATGGAATGTCATGAGAGATTTTCGCGGTATTTCGTACCTCAGTCCCGCGATTGTGAGAGCCATCAACGAGAATTATCGCGTGTTCTGCACCACGCCAAGTTCGGCATCAGCGGTGCTTGAGCCGCGTATCCGCGAGGTGCAAATCTCGAGCGCCGATCTCCAGTTGGCTTTAGGGCAGCCGTGCGACATGAAACTGCACGGTTCCGCTCCAGGCTTGGTCCTCGCACCACACGCCCGCTAGCGGCGCCGAGCCAACGAACAAGACGAGCCAACCAACCAGACACCATCTGCAAATCGACAAGCGTGGCGCGATACTATTCGACTACTGCGAGGGCGATCTCGGATTGACACCGGTTCGCGTCTCCAAGAATGATGACAATGTGCAACCCTCCCCCGCCAAGTCCGTTGATCCCTTCCTGGACGGCGGGCTGATTGATTCATCCACCCGGGAACGCCAGGAGTCGCGCCCCGATCGGGTGCTGGCTGTCCTTTCCGTCGTCGCGCTGATTTGTCTGGCGCTCTATTGCGCGTTGAGCGCAGCGTCGGTAACCGTCGGAAGCGCTAAGTTCATTACCAACCCGGCGGACACCACCTATCCGGAAAGCGCCAATATCTACATGGCCGTTACTGCGGCGCGGACCGGACATCTGTACGCCAGCTTTACCCAGCCTCCCTACCTTACGCAGGCCTACGGACCGCTCTATTACGCCACGATCACGGCCATCGCGCGGGCATCGCATCTGGATTTCGACTTGGTCAGAGTTCGCGTGCGACTGCTGACCTATGTCTGTTTTCTTTTGAGCGCCGCGATCATTTTTGTGATCTGCAAAAGACTGCGCTTCTCGATCGTGAGTTCGACTCTGGCAGCGCTTCTGTTTCTGGGACAGCCGTACTTCCTTACTTGGAGCGTCAGTGTCCGGCCTGACCTGATGTTTTTGATGGTGATGCTGCTCAGCCTGCTTTGGGCCATCGATGGCGACGCGCTAAACGGCGGTGGCTATCTTCTCTCTGGTCTCCTCGCAGGACTGGCTTTCTTGATCAAACAGCCCGGTATCGCCGCCCCCATCGCCGTTCTCGCGATTCTGCTCTACCGAAAGAAATTCAAGGCTGCCGGGGTCTATGCGTTCGGCGCCGGCTTGCCGGTTGCGCTGGTCATCGGAGGATTGCTGTGGCGCGGCGGACCGTTTCTTGAACAGTTCGGTGTCGTGGGAAAGAACTCCTGGTCGCTTGCGAATGCCGGTTTATTCGCGCTCAGTCGGGTGTCGGACTTGACCATGGTGATCCCGATTGCCATCGGAGCGATCGGTCTTGTGCAAGCCATACGCGCCGCAAACCTGCCTGCTCAGATGATCGCGGCTTTCGCGGTCGCCAATTGGGTGGTCGGATTTTCCGGTTTGCCCCAGCTTGGAGGTGACGTCAATTATTTCTTCCCTGGCTTAGCGGCCTGCGCGCTTTTGCTGCCTTTCGCGCTCCAAATGATCCGTAGAGACCTACACTCGAAAGCGTTTTTCGTACTCATTATTGTGGCTCTGCTATCGGTGTCTTGGCTGCAGGCTGATAGCGAGCGTCGCTCGTTTTCTATTCGCCAGCGGCAGCCGGAAAGAGCTTTGGACGCCTTGGCTCCTTTTAAGATCCTTTCCGATCGGCCAGCCTTTACGCTGCACGGGCGCGATCCCGATCTTCTCGATCCATTCACGAACCACAATCTGGAATTGGCGGGACACTGGGACTCCTTGCCCATCGTGCAAAACCTTCGGCGTCACGACTACGACTTGGTCTTTATTTCGGACCGTGAGCCGTGGCAATTCGTCAGGGCTTTTCGAGGCATTTCCTACTTCAGCCCCGCGATTGTAAAAGCAATGAACGAGGATTACCGCGTGTTGTGTTCGACGGCGAGCTCGGCAGTGCTCGAACCGCGCACGCGGGACGTGGAAATTTCTCTGGCCGTTCTCGATTCGGTATTGGGTGAATCCTGCGACATGGAACTGCACGGAACCACTCCAGGCCTGGTTGTTTCTCCAGCCGCGCGCTAGGTCGCGCGAACGCATCCTTAGTGAGACGCCATTGGGAACTCGACAGACGCAGCGCGAAAGGCACTGGAACTGCCGCGGAGGCGATAGCTGAGCAGGATCGCTAGCCCCGCGCAGAAAGCCGGGACGGCTGTGGCCAATAAGATTTGCTGCGGCGTCCATCCGATCTTCAGCAAGATGCCGCCCAAAACCGGCCCCGTCACCGACCCGATGCGCCCAATTCCCAACGCCCAGCCCACGCCCGTCGATCGTATGGACGTGGGATAGAAGCTGGCAGCCAGCGAATTCAGGCCAGCCTGTATGCCGGTGACGGTGAATCCCAGGATGAACGCTACGGTCATCACCAACGGCAACGAGGTAGCCACCAGAGCGAGCGACGCCGACAGCACCATGCACAGCCCAAACTCCGACAGCAAAAGCGCGTAAGCGCCCCACCGAGTTGTCAGCGGGCCTTGCGCCAGGCTTCCGATGATGCTTCCAACGCCAAAGATGGTAGCCGCAGCCACGCCCGCGGAGATGGGCATGTGGACCTCTCGCAAAAGCGCTGGCAGCCAACTCACGATGAAGTACAAGATCAAAAGATTCATGAAAAAAGGCACCCACAGGAGAAGCGTCGCCGCCGTGCGACCCTCCGCGAACAGGTGCTTGACCGGCAAGCCTTTGCGCTCGCGATTCTGCGCGGCCTCCGGCTTGATTGTCACGCCTGCCAAATCCGGCGAAATGCGCGCCATGATGCGCGCAATGGTTCGTTTGTCTGCGCCCCGAACGGTCAAAAACCGCACCGATTCCGGAAGCCACAAAATCAGCGCGACCGCTACGAGAATGGGCAGAACTCCCCCTACGTAGAAAACCGCACGCCATCCCCCGCGCGTGGGCAGCAACACGGTGGCGACGCGGCCGGCGAGCACTTGGCCAAGCGGCATCCCCGCCATGATGAAACCTACCACCGTCGGTACCAGACGCTTTGGCGCGTACTCGCAGGCCAGAGCGACGGCGTTGGGAATCGCGCCGCCCAAGCCGAGGCCGGTCAGGAACCGCAAAACGAGCAGGCCCTCGAAAGAGCTTGCCCGAGCCGTCAGCGTCATGAACAGCGCAAACGTGAAAACCGAAAAGACCAGCGCCCATTTCCGGCCCCAGCGGTCTGCCACCGGACCCATGACCAGCGAAGCAATCATCAAGCCGAATAACGCCGCACTGAGGATCGTTCCGAAATACTTCAGCGGAATGCCCAGCGTCTCGGACATGGACGGGGCAAGAATTCCGATCGATTGCGTGTCGAAGCCGTCGAAGACGATCACCAGGCCGCAGAGCAGAATGGTCATGGCCTGGAAGCGGCCGAGCGGCCGGCTGTCCATCACTTCGCTCACGCTGAGCGCGCGCGACTCGCTATCGATAATGGGCTGTCGCATCGCGATGGGCTGTCGCATCGAACAATGCGCCGGGTGGCATTCCTACCCGTGGGAAAGGACTCATTTGCCACGCGACGTGGGAGATCCTGCAGCCGGCTTGCCGCTCGATCGTCGCGTCTCCCTGCTCATAAGTCGCGCAACTATATAACAGTTTCTACGGTTCGAGAAATGCCTGGCACGCGCGTTCGGCCACGCGCTTTCGCGGCTTACGGCGCGCTTTTGGAAAGGCCCTCGCCCCGTTCGGGCAACGCTATCCGTGGCAGGAGCGGACTCTCCGTAGCGGTTTTAACATTGGGCGGCTGCGGGGCCGATGCCGCACCGTGCGCGGATGATGCGAGTGCGCCACGTGCGCGCCTCGCCCGCAGCTCATCAGGTCCGTGCGTGTGGCCTGCAACACGTGAACCAAGTAGTCTTGTGGAACGCTTTTCACGTAGGGATTCACGAGCCAGGCAAAAATAGAGGGGACGCTCCGGCTCAGCGCCAAGAACTCGATCTGGATATAAACTCCCCCATCCCGTTCTTCGTAACGGGTATACGTATTGAGCCGCCATAGGTAACCCCGATCCCTGCCAACCGGTCTCTCGCTTTCGTTCGGCTCGTCCGCATCGACGACCTCTGCGATTCTCGTGGAACGGGCCCAGCTGTATTCACGCCTTCCGTCAACAGGAACAAATTGAATATCAAAATCTACGTTGTACGTCGCCGTCACGATCACCTTGCGATGGAGCCGGTAGTAGACGCGCAAATCGTTGCCATCGGCGTGCAGCAGTTTGCAGCGCTCAATGTCAGGTCCATAGACCTCGGCGCTGCGGTCGTAGTCCTGTTGCTGGGCCAAGGTGGGCGCCAGTTTGACGCCAGGGACGAACACCGTAGCCAGCCAATGATGGACCAGACCATCGGGAACGGGAACTGGCTGACCGTTTTCGCGCGTTTCCAGACTTTGCGTGATGACTTGTCCCTGGTGAAGCCGCGCCAGGAACGCTTGACGTTGCGGCGCCGGCTGTTGATCGACCCATAAGAAAGCATTGGGATCGTGAAGTTCGTGCGCAATCCGGCTTTCGGTAAGCGCCACGTAATGATCAAACGCCGCGATCGTGGTTTGTTTCAGGTCGGATGCGCTCGCCACTCCCACCAAACCGCAAATCCAGAGCAAGCACAGTACGGTGATTCCCAGCGGTCCAATGGCTGAGCCTCGGCGGATGGGCAAAACCAGGCGGGTTCTAGATCCGCGCTCTGTCATGACCTTGGTTCTGGCCAGCCGCCCATTCAAAAAAAAGGTGGCGGCGTCAGACTCCCCAATGTCCGATCTCTACTTATGGCCATTGGATGTCGGAACGAGACAAAAGAAGCCCAAAAAATCTTGAGAAATAGCCGCTAATCCTGGAAGGGAGACAGTTCGGTTTGTGCTGCCGTTTCACATTTCGCCAGAAACGCTATGTCGAAGACCGCGCGCCAGCAGGTCGGCCACCGCCTCATCCGGGACTTGCGTGAAATCTGCATAAAATTCTCCGATCGCGCCGAAGAACCTGGGCCTCTCGACGCAAACGAGTTCGTCGACCTCAGACTCTAGCCGCCTGCAGGCGTCGCGGGCCGCCACGGGCACAGCGACAACAATTCGCGCCGGCTTCAGTTGCCGTACGGCCGAAATAACCGCCAGCATGCTCGATCCGGTCGCGATGCCGTCATCGACCAGAATCACGGTACGCCCCGCAATATCCAGCGGCGTCCTCGCGCCTCGGTAAACGCGCTCGCGTCGATCGAGCTCCCTTCGTTCCCGTGCGGTCACGTCTGCAATCTGGGTTTCGGATAGCGCCGTCGCATTGATGATGTCCGGGTCGAGAATAAGAACTCCTCCGCTGGCAATCGCTCCAAATCCCAGCTCTTCCTCTCCCGGGACGCCGAGCTTGCGAGCTACGAATACATCCAAGGGGACACCCAACGTTTTGGCGATCTCGTAAGCCACCGGAACTCCGCCACGCGGGATGGCCAGCACGGTTACATCCTTACGGCCGGCATAAGCCTTCAGCCGTTCTGCGAGCATGCGTCCCGCCTCTTCGCGATTGCTAAAATACATAGCTCACCCGTCGCGGCTCTTACCATCGGCATTCTACTGTTCCTCGAGTCCGTTCCGCTTGGACCGTCGTCAACGATTCGCGTGACGCTCGTCACGCTGCCTTTGAACTTTGCTACACTGGCAGCCTGACGCCGGCGTTCGGATTCACGTCTGCGCCGGGGGCCGTCGAAAGTTCCTTTGGGGGACTCATCTTCAGGCGATTCTCAAGGATAAAGGCAACCGCAGCGTGCCGCCGTTGCATCTGGTGTCGAGACTCCTCTGGAGATCGGGATGACCGCATGTTTTCGGCGCGCCTTCGCTAATTCTCACTGACCATCAGGGGACAAGAACCAACGATGAAGTATCTAGCGCTTCTCGCGATACTCGGCATCTCCCTGGGAGCGGTCGCGTGCAAGTCAGCCGCTGCGCCGGCCTCCACCGTTCCGGTCACCATTAGCATCTTTCCGACGGCGACGCAGACGGTCCTCCCCGGAGGAACCATTACCTTTACGGCCACCGTCTCGAATACGACGAACACCACGGTGACTTGGGAGGTGCAGGGCAATGTCAACGGAGACGCCACCGACGGGACGATCTCGACGAGCGGACTTTACACCGCTCCCAGTGCCGGCGCCGTCATTAATCCGTTCGAGGTGACGGTAACAGCCGTTGCGGCTGCGGACACATCCGTGACGGCGTCGACGACCGTTTCGATCGTGCTCCCTTCGCCCGTTATGATCTCGCCCGCTTCGATGACGCTCGGGGCCGGAGCGACTCAGCAATTTACGGCGACCACGACGCCCGCGAACCAGCCAGTGACGTGGGAAGTGAACGGCGGTTCCGGAAACAGCACCATCGGAACCATAACGCAAGCGGGACTGTACACGGCTCCGCAGGTGCCCCCGGCTGGCGGGACCGTCACCATTACCGCGTTCCTCCAGTCCCAGCCCACGGACTTCGCAGTGTCCACCGTAATATTAGAGTATTCCAATTTTTCGCTGCAAAATTCCTATGCGTTTTCTCTGCGAGGAAGCGACCGAAGTGGTCTCTTGCTGCGCGCCGGAAGCCTCACGGCCGACGGCAAGGGGAACATCACGGCCGGAACGGAAGACATCAACAACGGAATCAATCTCGTCCAAACCGCGGTTTCCTTCACGGGCACATATAGCATCGGGCCGGACGGCCGCGGCACAGTCACATTTCAGGACGGGTTCAACGGCAATACCTCTGGCACCGGGCCCTCGAAATTCAGCGTCGTGATCGTATCGCCCCAACAAGTGCAGATGGAGGAGCTCGATACCTTTGCCTCCGGCAGCGGTGAAGCCGATCTACAGACCGCTTCGCTCAACACGGGGTCCTTTGCAGGGGAATATGTCTTCGATTTTTCTGGAGTCGACGCCTCCGCGGAACCGATTTCCACCGTCGGCGAGTTTCCTGCCAACGGCACAGGCGGCGGCGTTGCCACCACCGGCCTAGAGGACGTCAATGATAACGGTGCGCTGACATCCAGCGCCCTCGCCACGTTCTCCTACCAATCCGTCGCGGCAAACGGCCGCGGATTGGCCACGCTGAATGGGGCCAACTACAGTTTCTATATGGTCTCTGCCGCGCGCGCGAAATTCATCTCACTAACCAGCGCGCCGGTCGTGGCTGGAGACGCCATCCAACAAGCCGCAGGAGGTTTCAACTCGAACTCTCTCGGCGGCAATGCGTTGCTGATCACCAATGGAACCAGCACGGCGGGGCCTATTTCCACGGCGGCCAGTTTCTTTGCGACCCCGTCTTCCAATGCGATCACCGAAGGCCTCCTAAATCAAAACAACAGCGGCAACGTAACCCCTCCCGGCGGCGGAGTTTTCACGGGCACGTATACGGTAGCGGCGAATGGCCGCGGGACCGCTAGTTTTACGTCCGGCGAGACGTATGTGTTTTATCTAAGCGGCCAGGGTCAAGGCGTTATTCAGGAGACGGACAGCACTGCGGTGGCCGACGGCACGCTGCTTGGCTTGACCGGCGGCCCCTTCCAAACCAGCAATCTGTCGGGTGGCTACGCCCTGCAATTGAGGGGAGTGCAAGCGGGCGTCGGCGAGCAAGACGTCGTCGGGCAACTGAATACATTCAACGGGCAAGTAGCGAGCGGGACGGTGGACATCGATACGGCCAACGCCCCAAGCGCCTCGACCGCATTTACGCCCACGCCGGGGGTTGCAATTTCCTCCGGCACGACTTACTCCATTTCTAACGGGCAGGGTCCGTTGAACCTTACGATTAATGGAACGAACCTGGACTTCACCGCTTACTTCCTGTCGTCGAGCAGCCTGTATCTGCTGCGGCAGGACACGACGGATACGCGGGTGCTGCACGGGAACCTGTACCAGGATGTTTCACTTTCGGCGGCCATTGTCAGCGCAAACAATGTGACTTTCGTCGTGGGCGCCGCAGGCACGTTCACCGTGGTCGCCACCGGGAATCCGGCTCCCACGCTGACCCAATCGGGAACGCTCCCGAGTGGAATAACATTCGATCCGCTAACCGGAATCTTGAGTGGCACTCCCGCGGCAGGCACCGGCGGGGCCGGTAGCACCACCGGCATCACGACCATGACGTATCCAATTCAGTTCACGGCAACAAACAGCGTGGGCTCGACCGCCGTGCAGAACTTCACGTTGATCATCGCGCAGCCGGAAACCTAATCGCGCTGGGAACTTCTTGCGCCGCGCGCGCCCCGCGCCTCACCAGATTTTGCAGCGCTCGTCCGCTGGACGCACCATCGCGTCGCCCGCCTGGCAGGAAAATGCTTTCTGAAACTCAGGCATGTTCGAGAGCGGACCGTCCACGCGAAACCGCGGCAGCGGGTGCGGATCCACGGTAACGGCCATGCGTTCGAACTCGGGCCGGGCGCTGGTCCCCCAGATGCGCGCGAACCCCAGGAAAAAGCGCTGGTCGGGCGTAAAGCCGTCGACGTTTTGCGTCTGCTGTGCCTGCGGCTTGGCGGCCTGCGCGTGCTCGAAAGCCATGTGCGCGAGCGTCAGCCCGCCCAAGTCGGCAATGCTCTCACCAAGCTCCAGCTTGCCGTTTTCGTGGAGATCGTCCTGGACCACGTAGCCGTCGAATTGCTTCTCGACGCAGGTCGGCCCGCGCCTCGAAATTCTTCATGTCCTCCGGCGTCCACCAATTGCGCAGGTTGCCCTGGGCGTCATACTTGCTGCCCTGGTCATCGAAGCCGTGCGTCATCTCGTGTCCAATGACGGCGCCGATGCCGCCGTAATTGTAGGCATCGTCCGCCGCGGCATCGAAAAACGGCGGCTGGAGAATGCCGGCGGGAAACACGATCTCGTTCATCTCCGCGTCATAGTAGGCATTGACGGTCGGGGGCGTCATGTCCCATTCGGTGCGATCGACGGGTTTGCCGATCTGCGCCAGCCGCCGGTGAAACTCGAACGTGCTGGCGCGCTCGATATTCTCGAGGTAGGACCCGCGAACCACCTGGTACGACGAGTAGTCGCGCCACTTGTCCGGGTAACCGATCTTGAGCGACATTGCGGAAAGCTTAGCGAGCGCTTGCTGGCGTGTCGGTTCGCTCATCCACGTCAGCGTGGCGATATCCGCGCGCAGCGCCACCACCAGATTCTCCACCATCTGGCGAGCCTGCGCCTTGGCCTCCGGAGGAAACGCCTGAGCCACATATTTCTGGCCCAGGGCTTCGCCTAACGCGCGGTCGGTCGAGCCGGTGCATCGGCGCCAGCGCGGTTGCAGTTCCTTGGCGCCGGTCAGCGTGCGGTTGTAGAAGTCAAAATCCTCATCGACGAACTTCGATGGCAGCGCTCGCACCGCCGAGTGAATCAGGTGCCAGCGGAGGTAGGTCCTCCAATCGGCCAGCGAGACTGAAGTCAAGTCCTTGTCGAGTGCCTGAAAAAATTCCGGCTGGCCCACGTCGACCTCGCGAATGTCCGGGAAGCCGATCTCCTGGAAATAGGACGGCCAGGAGAAATCGGGCGTCAGCGTGGCCAACTCCGTCGGTGTCATCTTGTGGTAGTTGCCTTCGGGATCGCGCAACTCAACGCGCGTTTTGGACTGCCGCGCCATCTGCGTCTCGACGGCCATCACCGTCTTGGCTTCGTCTGCCGCCGCACTGGGCGAATCGCCGGCAAGCTGGAGCATCTTCGAGACGTGCTGCACATATTGTTCGCGGATCTGCTTCGATTTGTCGTCGTCTTTCGTGTAGTAGTCGCGATCGGGAAGTCCGAGCCCGCCTTGCGACGCCGCGCCGATCATCTGGGAGCTATTCTTTTCGTCCTGCGAGGAACCGAAAAAGAACAGCGCCCCAACGCCCTCGCTCTGCAGCCTAGCCACCTCATTCTCAAGCTGCGGCAAGCTTTCGATTTTCGCGATGCGCTGGAACTCCGGCTGCAAGGGCTTGATCCCTTCGGCGTCGATGCGCTTTTCGATCCATGCAACTGGCGTAGAAGTCGCCGATCTTCTGCTCGATCGAACCCTGGGCGGCCTTTGCCGCCGCGGCGCTTTCCAGGATCTTGCGCAGCACCTCCTGGTTCTGCTCCTGGAGGGCGTTGAAGCGTCCCCAGCTGGGATACGCTGGCTGAATCGGGTTGCGCGCGGTCCATCCGCCGGTTGCATATTGGAAGAAGTTGTCACAGGCCTTGCAGGAGGTGTCCAGGTCGGAAACGTCGAACCCATGCGCCGCGGCCGTGTCGGTTCCCGCCGGTTTCTGTGCCCAACCGCGAGTTCCCGCCGCCAGGGCAACAGCCAGGGCGAGAACGCCCAGGGTCATGCACCAGAGTCTCAATGTTCGCATGGCACCTCCGATGTCTTTACGCCGAACGTCTGCTCGGGCGAAAAGCATAGCAAAGAATTCAGCACTGCCGCGTAGCGGTTTGGCGAGAGGTTACGCCGCAGTCCATACCATTAGACGTACCACGGCGGTTTCGGACTTGGCTGCTGGCATAGGCCACTCGGCGACAAACCCGTTGCTGCCGGTTGCCCTGCGGTGTATTTTCGATGGGCTTGGCGCGCCTGAAAAGCATGAATGCGCGGCCTGACGCGTAGCCCAAGGCGGAGCCGACGCAGAAAGGACCCGGCGATGAAAACTCACGGGGCGCTGCTTATTTCGCTTGCGCTGTCGATGTTCGTCGGCGTGCAAACGAGCCGGGCGCAATCCTATAAGCCTCCGAGCGCCCGCATACCTCCGCCCGCGTCCACACCCTCCCCTGCGACTACGCCTGCGCCCGCAGCGACTCCCACGTCGCCACCCACACCCGCCACACCCGCGCCTGCGCAACCGCCCGCGAATGCGTCACCATTGTTGCCGAAGCCCGCCTCGTCTGCATCGCAATCTCCGTGCTCGATCACGGCCGCCCCCACATCCACATCTTCCTCCCAGCCTCAACAGAGTGGCTGGTCGCAATTGTTTCAGGCTTATCGCGACCAAATTAATGGCCAAACTGCGCGCTCCCGCGCCGCCTTCCTCCTCGACGCCGACATCGGCGCCGGGTTACTGCTGCAGCACGGACTCCCACCGCGCCCCTAAGAACACAAGCACGGTGATCTTTCGCGGCGGCTCGGTGCTCTACACAGACTCCGCGCACACCATCCAGGTAAGGGCGCCGATTACCCTCAGCGGCTGGGGTGCTTCAGGCCAGCTGCAATCGTACCCTGCCAACGCGCTCAACGGGATTACCATCTCCGTGAACGACCCAAGCGCACAATTCGTGCAGTTTTTCTACCGAGAGAGAATCGGCAACCAGGACGCGATGAGTACGGCCGAAAAATACAAGGATTTGATGCACGCTGAAGTGGGCGGAGCCTACCTCCGTAACGGCAACCTCTCTGGGTGGGCAAATCTGTACTCGCCATGGATGTATTATGACCTTTCCGAAGCCGGCCCTGACGTGGTCGTGGACGAGGCTGGCAATGGTTTCCGCTCGTTGGTCAAGGACAACAATTGGAATACCCCGGCATCGTCACCCGGCGAGTGGGCCCCCGAGGCCGCTGTCAGCTGTCTGGCTGGAAAGAAAGGCCCGGACGGTAAGGACGGTACGAACGGTAAAGGCTGCAGGCAGCTGACGTCGGATCCAAGCCACCCGACTTGGATACTAGACGGGCACGCGAAGGACTCGCCGGTCTACACACCCGACGACACTGTTTATGGCTGCGATTACGCCGTGACCCTCTTCGATACGCCCAACTTGGTTCAGGGTTATGGGCCGGAGACCTGGCGATTCACCGCGTACGACTTCGTCATCATTAATCAAAAGCTGACCTGGGTGGTCGTATGGGTTAAAGAAAAGAAGGCCAACACGATCAACGTCGAACCGACGATCACCGTAACCGTACAGCCCGCCGGCGGATTGCCCTTCGGCATGCTGAATGGTCTCGTCAACCAATGGAATAGCCAGCCGGGACAACAAGACAAGGTTAAGATGCAGGATGGGGACACTAACAACCCGAAACCGCTCTTCAAGCTTGATAAGAACGGTAATCAGCTCCTCCAGTAGCGGTGGGCGTAGACGAAACGCGTGAACGAGAAAGATGTCCCCTCGTTCTAGAGTCTTCGAAGACACTTGCCAGCAATCGCACCCGTCCCGCCGCGCGAACAAGAAAAAAGACCAAGGCGAGTGAGTCAGGCGACGCCTTTTCGCACCACCGTGGGACGGCGCTCGTCAGGCTTCGGCGAGATGTTAGTGGCATTCCCAGGAGCGGTCGTGCGGACGAGCGCGGCGGCGGCGCGTTCCAGTAGCTGCTCGAACAGAAGATCTTGGGCACTCGGTCCGTCCGCCGCCACTCGCGCCGATTTGGCGGCCTCGAGCGCGGCGCCGAGCTGTTGTTTGCGCGCGACGGCTCGCGCCAGAGCGGCTTCCACCTCCGGTGGCTGCAAAGGGCATCGCAACACATCGAGAACACCTAGGCGCATAGCAGCCAGGTATTCCTCCCATTCCCCCACACGAAGCAGCAGGACAAAGCTCGGCGCGCTCTGGCCGAAAGAAATCGGAAAAAACAGTTCCCGATACGATCCGTCCGCCAGATGCTCGTCGCAAAAGATCACGTCGACAGACTGGCTGGAGAAAATGTGCTGGGCTTGGCGGATGGTGAAGGAAGCGAACACTCTGGCGGAAAAGGAATTCAGAATTCGGACAAGGGGATGCAGGTGATCGGGTCTCTCGGAAACAATCAGGACGTCCAGGGGGCTCGGCATATCCGTATCCCCGTTAGCTACTCGTTTAAGACTAGCCATTTTCGGTAATAGCTCCGGGCAGACGATCTGTCAAGCCCCTTTCATTCCAATGTCGAGGCTTTCCACAGGCATCTGGCTGAAGGCGGATAATCGAGGCGGCCGTTGCTCCAAGCGACGAATTGTCTAGTCCGATTTGTGCCAAGTGGCATCCCGGTTATATTGCATCAGGGCTTTGGCGATCTCTGCAGAACGAGGACCGAGGTCCTTTTCATAAACAATGCCGTCCTGATTCACGAGGAATGTCTTCACGCCCGACGAGCGATACTCCGCGGGATAAGCCAACAAGGCGAATCCACGCGTCATCTTGCCGTCCACGATGTAACTTCGAGCGCCGCCGGGTGCATTCGCGCCCTGAGCCGTCAGAACCCGAAAGTAATAGCCATGGAACGGCTGGGTCTCTTGGTGCTGCGCGTCTCTGGTATAGCCTTCGGCCGCCGCCGCGGCTACCAATGGACCGATGGGACTTTCGGGGCCGCCGGCCGCCTGCATCCAGTACAAGCCGTTGTGTTTGTTGGGATCGCTGAAGAATTTCTGCGCGTACTGTTTCACGCTGTCGCCGTCGTGTGGTTGCGAGAAATACTCCTTCTGTGCGTCGACCAGCTCCAAGCACACCTGAATGACGGACAGCTCGTTTTGCCCAATCCTTCGATACAGAATTTCTTGTTTGCCAGCGGCGGTATCGAAATACCAGACGCTGGCTTTGTGAACCAGCGGAATCGGGGTAGGCCAATTTTCAGCGCCTATGTAGAGCGTGGTCTTTCCGTCCGCCTCTGTAACCAAGCGATGCATCTGCTGATATTTTTGGGCGAACTGATCGCGATCGCTTTTGTCCGCGACCGCATCGCCGGAAGAAATGATATCTTTGCCGTCCGGACCGAGAATGTCCCGCAGCGCCGCTTCATCATCCTTCTGAACCGCGGCAACTAGCGCCTTGCTGGCCTCGGACGCGGATGAGAATGTTTTCTGACCGGGCTGCTGAGCGGCTGCGGAAGCCGGAAACCATGCCGCGCCTGCCGTGAGCAGCCCAACGGCCGCCCATTTGGCAGCGCCGCCTAGAGGAAGTGCTCTGGAACCAAGCCTATCGTAGGACATCGCTTTCATCTCCTCTCGACGATTGTCTGCTACCGGGTGTCCACGAACTGGACCGTCCTAACGGCGTCCGCCCCCGCCGCCGTGGAAGCCGCCTCCACCGCCGTGGAAACCACCGCCACCGAAGCCGCCTCCGAAACCGCCACGTGCACCCATGCTGGCTTGGCCGCGTGAAGAGAATCCGCGGACATCGGCGCCGCGATCGAAGCCGCCAAAGGCGCCGGATCTCGCTCCCGGCGATGGCCGCGCAGCCGGAGCGCTAAAGCCGCGCATCCCGCGGTCGCCCCGAGCATAGGGTGCGGCGTAACCACGGTAGTTGCCGTGGAAGTAAGCGTTACGATCGTAAAACGCGCGGCTGTGGAACGCATAAGGACCGCCACCGTACAGCAATCCTCTGTGATACCAATCGAAGCCCCATCCTCCCCAGCCCCAGCCGAATCCCAAGAATGGGCCGATACCAAATCCCACGCCGAAGCCGATGTATGGGCCGGCCACGCCCCACCAGGGGTAGAACCCCGGCCAAAGGCCGAGCGGGTAACCATAGACCAGCGTGGGATCGTATTCCGGTACGTAGACCACCTGTGGATCCGCCGGCTGAATAACTACTGCTCCGTTCTGGTTGGCCACGGTTTGCTGCGGCGTAGTTTTCAGATTTCCAGCATCTTCCGCTTTCTTACGCAAAAATTGGACGGCGTCCATAACGTCGGCTGGTTGGTTGATATTTGCGTCGCCTAACGTAGACGTCCACGAAAGATCCTTATTCAAATTGGCCAGTACGGAAGGAAATGCCGTCAAGGCCTTGACGCTTGGGTCCCAATCCTGTTTGTCGACTTCTTTCGCGAGGTCTTTGCCCTTTAGCTTAGGCTTGTCCTCGAGGAAACGCTCCGCTTCGACAATCTGCGTGGGATAAGCAGACGCCGCAAGGATCTGCGCGACCAGCGCGTCTGGGTACAGCGCGATCGGCGCCACCAGATCTTGCAACTGCTGCGGCGTTAACTTCGCCTGTTGTGGCTCTTCCTGTAGTGGACCTGGCGGCGGGGTCTGCGGCGAACCGGCCAGCAGTCCTCCAGGGATTGTCGCGAAGATAAATGCAAAAGAAACAATACCGCTCAGAATCTTATGACTAACTCTTGCTCGCATTGTGCCCTCCACTGTGGGCTTCTGGAGGCCCGGCCCAGTCACCGGCGATAGTCGTCAGTGTTACACCTATTGAGATGCCGCAATAAGTATTTTGGCATCACGGATAAATCCACAGGCTCGCCGAACAAAGTTGGCTAGGTTCAAGGCCCAGGACCGAGGCGGCCCGTGAGCGGCTTTTTCTGTGCGTGACGCGAAGACGGAGTCAATGCGGCCGGGCGCGATAAATTTTCCTGAAACCTGGTGCGCCCCTGCCGCGCTCAAGGAGGAGCCAATCAGCCCTCCGCCGAGAAATCTCGGTCTGAAATTGTCGGTGGAGATGGCACCGTTGCTCAAGCGGCGACTCCCCGTAACGACGCGTCGCCGCGAAAAAAATAGGGCGGAGTGGCAGACTCATTGCGGCTCGACGGGCGCTCTGGAACACCCAGCTTTCAATACCTCGCCCTGGCTATAAGGTGCCCATTTTCAATAACGTAGCCATACATTCCACGATTCGCGATGCTCGACAAGGGCCTATGGTTATGGTACGATTAAGACGCGTTTGTTGTTCCGATACTCCTTGCGACGCGGAGGAGTGAACGCCGGCGAACCCGGGCATAGGAAGCAGCAAATAGCTTACTTTCAGTCAAGAAGAGGAAACAGAATTGAAGGAACAAGGAACTGTGAAGTGGTTCAACGCCAGTAAGGGCTATGGTTTCATTCAACGACAGACCGGTGAGGATGTTTTTGTACACTTCTCCGCGATTCAGGCGGACGGATATAAATCGCTGAATGAAGGTCAGGCAGTCGAGTTCGAAGTCCGCAAGGGGCCCAAAGGCCTCCAAGCGGAGAACGTCGTAGGCCTTTAACCCAGTCCGAGTGCCCGGTCCCGGGGGCCGGTCTCTCGCCTCATCGTCCTCGAAGTGGCTAACTCGTTGAAGGAGGCAGCCGTGCAGGTTCTCGCAAACGGACAGCAGGTGAAGCACTCCCAGTATGGTCTTGGAATCGTGACCGAGTCGGATGTCGAGCGCACAGCGATCGATTTCGACGATCACGGCCGAAAGCTATTCGTTACCAGCCTGATGAACGCCGAACTCATCGGCGAGGCGCCCGTCAATCCGGTGCGCAGCAAGCGTCGCAGCCGCAAAACCGTTCGACGAAGCTAAATAGACCCTGCCAAGCAGCGCCTGAGACGAAGGCCGGAGTATGTTGGGCGGCTCCGTGCCTTCGTTGTGGCCACGGCCGTACACGTCCGCGGTGTCCAGAAAATTCATTCCCGCGTCGAGCGCGCGGTCAATTGTCGTAAAGCTCAGACATGCCATGCAACAGAGTCCGAGCGCAGAGACTCGAAGCCCCGCCTTGCCAAGATTCGCTGAGGAAACCGCGAGGGAAGCTTAGCCGAGGTCGCGTGCCTCAACGTCCTCCGTGGAATGCGCCCCCGTTTTGAACAACGGGCGCCAGAACGGCAGCCCCGGCTTATACCAGCCGGGTGGCCCGCCAAGGACGAGTTTTTAATCGCGCGGTGATTCAGTCTGCGGCGGCTGCCGACAGGGAACGTGTTCGGTGAGAGACCAGCGAACGGCCGTCGAGCATGCCATTCAGACGGGTCGCCAACTGGTGTTTTGCGCGCCACAGACGCGCCTTCAGCGTGTTGCGGGAAACTCCAAGGACTTTGGCTGTCTCGTCGGCCGTAAGTCCTGCGAGCTCGCGCAACTCAAAGGCTCGGCGCAACACGGGCGAGAGGCCCTCGAGGTTAGTACGAAGACGCTCGCTCAATTCGTAACCGGCGTAAAGCTGTTCGGGACTCGGTCCCTCGTCGCGAAACCGCTCGACGGCGGGAGTTTGATCTTCTCCAGAGGGCTCATCGAGCGACACCGCCGCGTGCGCACGACGGCTACGGCGGCGCATCAGGGCCGCATTGATCACGATTCGCGTGAGCCAGGTGGAGAATTGTGAGCGGCCCTCGAACCGTGGAAGGTTGCGGTAGGCCGAAAGCATTCCCTCCTGAAGAGCGTCCTCGGCATCCTCGGGATTGCCGAGAACTCGCAGAGCCGTCTGATAAAGGGCGCGATTGTTGCGAGCAAAGAGCGTTTCAACCGCGGTGTGGTCACCAGCGATGGCTCGGCGCAAAAGGATTGTCTCGTGGGATAAAGCTTCGTTTCTCGTGCTGTTGATTTGTTCCATTCGTGCCCCCATGTAAGAAGACGCTTGAGCTTGAGCAATATTTTGTTAGGTTGTGCTGCCGGCGGCGTGCGAGTCCGGGTGCGGACCAGATCCTTCTCCGGTAATTCCTGCGATGATCGCCTGAACCAGGCAGCCGGAGCCTTCGAGCTTCACGTTGTGCTGGAACATTCGCGAGAGTAATTCCTTTCCGGCATCGTCGATGAACGTGACCGCGCGAAGCCGGACTAAAATCCCCGGCCGTTTGACCGGCCTTGCTCACTGCGCCAGCTGTCTTCGAGTTCTGAGACCCACGGTCCTGCTAAACGACCTTCGACATCCAAAACCACATTTTCTTGCATTTCGCTTACCGAAATTCTCAACATGACCGCGAGTGCACGCTGCATGTCTTCTGCCAGAGTTTCAAGGAATCGACGCGAGTGAAGATGTGCCGCAAAATCAACCGGTCTGAACGGAACAGTCGGAGCCGCAGGTCGTCTGGACCGGGCGAGTACACGCCGAAATATGGGCGACTGCCGAAATATCGGCAGGACCCGCGCGTAAAGTTTTCCAGCCACCAGGAAATAAACAGACGGGCACCTGACAGGAACAGTCCGTTTCGGGAAGTCTTACCTAGCTGATTTCGGAGATTTATCGAGGTCGCGCAATACCGAGCTTCCGCATTCGGGACTGCAACGTGGTGCGCTTCATGCCCAGCTTCGCTGCGGCGCCTTGCGGCCCGCCCAAACGCCACTTGCGTTCGTCCAGCACACGCAGAATGTGCTCTCGTTCGGCGTCGGCAAGGGTGCTGGGGATGAGAGGGCGGGTTTCTCGCCCCGCCTTGAGCTCGGTCAGAGGCACGCGCAGGACCCGGCCCGGAGAGAGAATCACGGCGCGCTCGATCAGGTTTTCGAGTTCGCGAACATTTCCCGGCCAGCGATAACGCTGCAAAGCGGCCAGGGTTTCGGCCGGAATGCGTCTCGATGTTACGGTTCATCCGCCGGGCATATTTTTGCGCGAAGTATCGGACCAGCATGGGGATATCTTCGCGGCGTTCACGCAGTGGGGGCACCACCACGGGGAAGACATTCAAGCGATAGTAGAGGTCCTCGCGGAAACGCCGTGATTTCGACCAGCCGAGCCAGATCGCGATTGCTAGCGGCGACCACGCGCACGTTCACGCGCCGGGTGCTGGTGCTGCCGAGTCGCTCGAATTCCTGCTCCTGCAGGACGCGTAGAAGTTTGGGCTGAAGCTCGAGCGGGATGTCGCCCACTTCGTCGAGAAAGATGGTTCCCTGGTCGGCCAGCTCGAAGCGCCCCAGTTTCTGCGCGATGGCGCCGGTAAACGCGCCTCGTTCGTGCCCGAACAGCTCGGATTCCAGCAGACCGGTCGGGAATGGCGGCGCAATTGATTTTGACGAAGGTGCGATCGCGGCGGGCGCTCAGGTTGTGAATCGCGCGCGCGATCAATTCCTTGCCTGTGCCGGTTTCGCCCCCAATCAGGACGGTGGAATCGGTTGGAGCGACGGTCTCCACCTGCCGCAGTAGGGCTCGCAGCGCGGGACTCTCGCCGACAATCTCTTCAAAATTGAATCTCGGTGCGAATCTCGTCCTCGAGATAGAGCTTTTCCTGCGCAAGCTTGTTCCGGAGGCGCGCGATTTCCTCGAAGGCGAGCGCGTTTTCGACGGCAATCGCCACTTGCGGCGGCGACTTGCGCCAGCAGATCCATGTCTTCCTGCCGCCACGCGGAATCGCGCAGGCTGGCCACGTTCAGCGTGCCCAACACGCCCTTCTGGGTGACCAGAGGAGCGCAGCACACCGTGCGCACCCCTCGGCGAGAAGCCGGCGGACGATGTCGGAGCCAAACGCTTCCAGTTCCGCACGGGTAAACCGCTGCAGGGTGCGGCCGGCGAACGTGAGGCCGGCGGGGGAGTCGTCGAGCGCCACAAAAATTTCTTCGTGGACCAGCCCTCGTCCCTTGGGGAAGTCCAGCGCCAGGAAGCGAAGCTTGCCCGTGGCGGCGTCGAAAAGCGCCAGGCTGGTGTAATCGTGGTGCATGACGCGGCGCAGGCTGCTGGTGATCCCTGGAAGAGCTGGCGCAGATCGAGGGTGGAGACGACGGCGTTGTTGACGTCCAGCAGCAGGCGCAAACGATCGCGGTCGCGCGCCAGCTGCTGCTGATAGTCCTCGGCCCTTTCGAAATTCAGCGTGTTGTCCACGGCCAGAGCCACCTGGCGGGCAACCTGTTGCAGGAAATCGACCTCGAAGGGGTCGTAATGGTACGGCTCAACCTTGCCAAACCCCAGCGCTGCCCAGGCGGCGCTGCGCCGTGGTGAGCGGCACCAGGCAAAAGGAGCGGATCTTCTCGCCGCGCAGCATCTCCATCACGCTGGGGAAAGAGAATCTCGGTGGCCGACGTCGTCGACGACGAAAGGTTGCTGGGTTTCGAAGACGCGGCCGGCGGGCGCGTCCTGCATGGGCGATTCGCGCCGGGCCGGATGTGCGTGGGCTGCTGGGTCTCGAGGATGTGCACGCGCATGACCTGCCGCTCGGGATCGTGCAGGATCAGGTTCAAGTAGTCGAACTGGGCGACGCGGTGCAGCCGGCCGGCGAGGTCGTGGAACAGTTCGCCGAGGCCGCGGTGGTGCGCGATGGACTCGGCGACTTCCAGCAGGGCCTGCTGGCGCGAGGCGGCCGATTCGTCGGGACTTTCTGGACGGCTACGGATGCATGGTTGAAGGATAACACCCGGGCGTAGTGGCGCCCAAGCGCTGAGGCCGCCGTCCGAGCCCGCTCTTCAAAATATTTGCTGGCGATCAAATGTATTTTCTGATTGACAGCCAAAAACGGAGGTCCGCATAATTATGCAGTCGAACGCATAGAAAGCAGCCGTAGAAGCGGCGGTGGACGGGTTGTTAAAGCAAAAGCGATTTCGTCAGGGACAGATCCTGAAATTGATCACCAGCGAAGCCGATTGCCAGCCAGGATGACCTGCGCAAGCGGCTGGCGCAATGAAGCTGCGCGTGACCCAGGCGACGCTTTCGCGGGATATCGCCGAGCTGAAGCTGGTGAAGACCGCGGAGGGCTACAAGCCGCTCAAGCCGGGCGGCGAGGAAAGCGCTGGCGCTGCCGCCGCTGGCGCGCGCGGTGCGCGAATATCTGCTGGACATTCGCCCCGCGGACAATCTGCTGGTGCTGAAGACTCCGCCGGGAGGCGCGCAGGCGCTGGCCGCGGCCGTGGATAGCGAACGGTTTCGCGAGGTGGCCGGCACGATCGGGGGCGACGACACGGTCCTGGTGATCACGCCCTCGCGCGCCGCGCGCACCGCCGTGCAACAACGGCTGGAGGCGCTGCTCAAATGAGCGACCCGAAGCGGGTTGCGGTCGTGGGAGTGACCGGCTATGCGGGTTTCGAGCTGGCCACGCTTCTGCTGCGCCATCCGGGAATCGCCAAGCCGACCTTTTATTTGCGCGAGAGCGCGCGGCAAGCCGGTGAATTGCCTGACGGATATTTATCCGCAGCTTCGCGGCTGGGGCGAGGCGCCCTGCCGGCCGTTATCGATCGAGGCGATCGCCAACAGCGGCGCCGAGCCTGGCGTTTCTTTCGACGCCGCACGAGGCTTCGACCGAACTGGCGCCGCAACTGCTGGCCGCCGGGCTTGCGCGTGGTGGATTTGAGCGGCGCGTTCCGGTTTCGCGATCCGCAGACGTTCGAGAGCTGGTACCGCCTGCCGGCGCCGGACGCGGACGCTGCTGGCCGAGGCGGTCTACGGCCTGCCGGAACTTTATGGCGACGCGCTTGCCGGCGGCGCGGCTGGTGGCCAATCCCGGCTGTTATCCGACCTCCGTGATTCTGGGCTTGCGGCCCCTGGTTGAAGAGGACTGGATCGCGCGCGAGCGCGGCATTGTCTGCGACTGCAAGTCGGGAGCGTCGGGCGCGGGCAAGGAGCCCAAGCGCGAATTGCAATTCGTCGAGGTGGATGAGAACTTCCGCGCCTACGGCCTGTTCACGCACCGCCATACGCCCGAGGTGACCGATCATTTGCAGCTCGATCCGAGCGACGTGATGTTTTCGACGCATCTTCTGCCGCTGGCGCGCGGAATTCTCTCGACCCTCTACGTCTGGCTGAACGAGCGGCGCGAGGCGGCCGAAGTCGAAGCGCTCTACCGTGAGTTTTATGCAGGGCGGCCGATGGTGCGCATCTGGCCGGCGGGCAGCCTTGCCGGAGTTGCAGCACGTGGCCAGCACGAATTTCTGCGACATCGGCTTTGCGCTGGATGCCGGGGGCCGGCGCCTGATGATCGTGAGCTGCCTGGACAATCTTGGGCAAGGGCGCGGCGGGTCAGGCCGTGCAGAACATGAACGGGATGATGGGTTTCGAGGAGGCGACAGGTCTGCAATGAGAATGGTCGTCAAAATTGCGGGGGCGTTGCTCGACGATGCGAACGCGGTCCAGTCGCTTGCGCGGCAGATCGCACAGTTGTCCCACCAGGGCCATGAACTGCTGATCGTTCATGGCGGCGGCAAGATTTTTACGGCGACTCTGAAGCGCATGGGGATGGAGAGCCAGTTCATGAACGGCTTGCGCGTCACGGACCGTGAAACGCGCGACGTCGCCGTGATGGTGCTCGGCGGCCTGCTGAACAAGCGCTTGGCGGGCGCCATCTCCGCGGCCGGCCAGCCGGCGATCGGGCTGTGCGCTTCCGACGCCAGCTGCTTCCTGGCCGAGCCGATGATTCATAACGAGGTGTCCGGCTCGCTGGGGTTTGTCGGGCTATCTCACGGGCGTCAACCTGGAATTTCCTCGAGTCGCTGTGGCGTGACCGGGATCGTGCCGGTGGCGTCCTGCTTGGGACTGGGCGCTGACGGCGAGATCTACAACATCAACGCGGACCACATGGCCGCGGCCTGCGCCGAATATGTTCACGCCGAGAGGCTGATTTACATGACCGACGTCGCCGGCGTACTCGACGGTGACAAGGTCTTGAAGGCCGTCTCCTGCGCCGAAGTCGAGGATCTGATCCGCCTGCACAAAGTTTCCGGCGGCATGGTCCTGAAGCTGGAGGCCTGCAAGCGGGCTCTTTCGGCTGGCGTGTCGCCAGGTGCGCATCGTGGGCGGCGCGAACGAAACCGGCCTGCTCTCGGCGGCAAACGGCGGTAAGGGCCCCGGCACGCGTGTGACCACGGCCTTCCCGGCGGTGGCTGGAGTCGGGCATTGAAGCGAAGGCAAAGCCACGTCGCCAAGCGCAAGCGGCGCGATCGAGCGGCTGTTGGCCGTTCGGGACGCCGACCGCTACATGATGAATACCTATCGGCGCTCGCCGCTGGTCTTCGTCCGCGGGAAGGGTTGCTACCTCTACGATCAGAACGGGCGAAAGTATCTGGATTTCCTCGGCGGCATCGCGGTGAATGCGCTGGGGCACGCGCATCCGCGATTGGTGCGCGTGATGCGGCGCGAGTCGGCGCGCGCGGTGCACGTATCGAACCTCTTTCATCATCTATATCAGGGACCGCTGGCGCGAAAACTCGCGGAGTGGTCGGGCATGGACCGCGTGTTTTTCTGCAACAGCGGCACCGAGGCCATTGAAGGCGCGCTGAAGCTTGCGCGCGCGGCTGCGCGCAAGCGCGGCGCGGCGCGAGAGGACGCGCATCCTCGCGCTGGAGCGTTCCTTCCACGGCCGCACGTTTGGCGCGCTTTCGGTGACGCATCCGGTGAAATATCGCGAGCCCTTTGAGCCGCTGGTCCCCGGCGTCGAGTTCGTGCGCATGAACGACGTCGCCGATCTCGAAACGAAATTCGACGATTCAGTCTGCGCGATCGTGGTCGAGGCCATTCAAGGCGAAGGCGGCGATCTTCCCGATCAGCGGGCAATTCTGGACGCGCGCGCGGGAACTGGCCTCGCACTACGGAGCGGCTTTGATCGCCGACGAAATCCAGTGCGGGCTGGGCCGCACGGGGCGTCCGTTTCGGCTATCAGCGGCACATCGGGCTTGCCGGACATCGTGGTCGTCGCCAAGCCGCTCGCCGGCGGCCTGCCGCTCGGCGCGATCATGGCGCAGGAAAGCTTCGCCGAGGCGTTTTCGCCGGGCTTGCATGGATCGACGTTCGGCGGCGGGCCGCTGACGTGCGCGATGGCGCTGGAGTTTCTGGCGATCCTCGAGGACGAGGACTTGCTCGAGAACGTGCGTGAGCGAGGAGCGCAATTGCGTGCCGGGCTTTCGCGCTTTGGAGCGCAATTCGATTTCGTCCGCGAGGTGCGCGGCGAAGGCTTGATCCTTGGCCTGGATCTTACCGTCGAAGGCCGCCCGTACGTGGAAGCGGCGTTGCGCCACGGGCTGATTGTGAACTGCACGCACGACCACGTGATCCGCCTGCTGCCTCCGTTCATCGTCAGCGAGCGGCAGGTGGACGACTGCCTCACGCGCTTGCGCACCGTCTTTGAGGAGACCAAGCGCCCGGCTCCCTCGGTCCCCGACGGTGAGCGAGATCGATTCACCGCGGGCGCTGGCCGCTTCGAGATAATCGAGAGACATCATGACCACGATTCCCGTACCGCTCGCATTGTCCACCGATCTGCTTACCGGCGCCGAATGGGGCTCCACGCGCGTTCGCGAGCTCTATCAGTTGGCGGCGGACGTCAAGGCGCATCCCGAGCGCTACCGCACCGCTCTGGAAGGGCGCTTTCTGGCGCTGATTCTGGAGAAGCCTTCGCTGCGCACGCGCGTGTCTTTTGAAGTGGGCATGCGCAGCCTGGGAGGCGCGGCGGTATTTCTCGATCACACCGTTTCGCGGCTCGGGGAACGCGAATCGATTCCGGACGTGGCGCGGAATCTGTCGCGCTGGGTGCAGGGCATCGTCGCGCGCGTCTTCGAGCAGCAGGAGCTCGAGCTGCTGGCGCGAATACGCGAACATTCCGGTGATCAACGCGCTTTCCGACCGTTTCCATCCATGCCAGGCGTATGCCGATTTTTTCACGCTGGAGGAGCGCTTCGGCAAGTTGCGCGGAATCAAGCTGGCCTATGTTGGTGACGGCAACAACGTTTGCCATTCCTTGCTGACCATCGGCGCGCGCGTGGGCGCGGAGGTTCGCGTGGCGACGCCGGCCGGCTATGAGCCGCAGGCGGAGATCGTCGAGGAGGCGCAGCGCACCGCGCGCGCAACCGGCGGCAAAATTGAATTGTTTCGTCTCGCCAGAGGAAGCCGTCGCGGGCGCGCAGGCCGTCTACACGGACGTCTGGGCCAGCATGGGACAGGAGAGCGAAACCGCCGCGCGCGAGAAAATATTCGCACCTTATCAGGTGAACGCGGCGCTGCTGCGACGCGCTGCGCCGGACGCATTTTTTCTGCACTGCTTGCCAGCGCATCGCGGCAGCGAAGTCACCGACGAGGTGATGGATTCGCCGCGCTCGATCGTGTTTCGACCAGGCCGAGAATCGCCTGCACGTACAGAAAGCCATCCTGCTGATGTTACTCAGCTAACCAAGGAGCAAGAAGTGCCTCGAAAGTTGTCCTCGCCTATTCGGGCGGGCTGGATACATCAATCATTATTCCGTGGCTGAAAGAGACCTACGGCTGCGAAGTGATCGCCATGATTGGCGACGTCGGCCAGCAGGAAGACCTGGAGGCCGCGCAGCGCAAGGCCCTGGCGACCGGCGCTTCTACGGCGTCGATCGAAGATTTGCGCGAGGAGTTCATCACCGAGCTACATCTGGCCGACGCTGCGGGCCGGGGCGGTCTACGAACACAAGTATCTGCTGGGCACGTCCATGGCGCGGCCGGTGATCGCCAAGCGGCAGGCGGAAGTGGCGCTGCGATTGCGGCGCCGACGCGGTGGCCCACGGCTGCACCGGCAAGGGCAACGACCAGGTGCGCTTTGAACTGGCTTACAAGGCCATCGCGCCCGGCATGCAAATCATCGCGCCTTGGCGCGAATGGAAGATCGCAGTCGCGCGAAGATGCCATCGCCTATGCGCAGCGCGCACAACGTGCCCGTCGAGCAGACCAAAGCCAATATCTACAGCCGCGATCGCAACATCTGGCACTTGAGCCACGAAGGTGGCGTGCTCGAAGATCCCGCGAACGCGCCGGAAGAGGCCATGTGGCAGTGGATCGTTTCGCCGGAGAAGGCGCCGGACAAGCCGGCCGAGGTGGAGATCGGCTTCGAGAGCGGCACGCCGGTGTCGGTGAACGGCAAGAAGCTTGGCGCCGTGGCGCTGATCGAAGAGCTGAATACGCTCGCTGCGGCGCACGGCGTCGGACGAATCGACCTGGTCGAGAATCGCCTGGTGGGAATGAAATCGCGCGGCGCGTATGAGACGCCGGGCGGCACGCTGCTGGTGCTGGCGCACCGCGAGCTCGAAGCGCTGTGCGTGGACCGCGAGACGACGCACTACGCGCAGATGCTCTCGCTGCGCTACGCCGAACTGGTTTACTACGGCTTGTGGTTCACGGCGTTGCGCGAAGTCGCTCGACGGCTTCTTCACCAAGGCGCAGGAACGCGTCACCGGCACCGTGGGGCTGCGGCTCTACAAGGGCAACGTCAACGTGACGCATCGCACAATCGCCTTATTCGCTCTATCGCCAGGAGCTCGCCAGCTTTTCCATGGCGCGCTACAATCCCAAGGACGCCGAAGGCTTCATCAATCTTGTTCGCTCTGCCGGTGACTCCGTCCGGCGAGCAAGCGGTCGCCGTGAGCTAGCCCGGAGCAATCCGCGTGGCGCAAGCAAGCTGTGGGGCGGGCGCTTCGACCGGCCGCCGAATGAGCTGTTCTACGAGTTTCAGCGCTCGTTCTCGTTCGACCGGCGGCTGCTGCCTTACGAGCTGGCGGTGGACCGCGCTTGGGCGCGCGCGATCCAGAAGGCCGGCATTCTGAGCGCGGCGGAGACTCGAGCAGACGCTCGGGGCGATCGATGCCATCGCGCGGCGCGCCGCGGCCGAGCCGGGCTGGCTGGACGCATCGCCCGCCGAAGACGTGCACCACTTCGTGGAGATGGCGCTGGTCGAACGGCTCGGCCCGCTGGGCTTCAAGCTGCACACCGGGCGCAGCCGCAACGAACTGGTGGCCACCGACTTTCGGCTGTTCGTCAAGGACGCCGCGCGCGAGATGGCGCGAGGCGTCGTCGGCTTGGCCAAAGCGCTCGCGGATCTCGCGGACCGCAACATGGGCGTGCCCATGCCGGGCATGACGCACCTGCAGCACGCGCAGCCGCTGCTGCTTTCGCATTTTTTGCTGGCGCACGCCGAGGCATTTCGCTCGCGACCTCGAGCGTCTGGCCGCCGCGCGGCACGCGGCCGACGCTTGTCCGCTTGGGCTCCGGCGCGCTCGGCGGCTCGCCATTTCCCTTGGACCGCGCGGCGCTGGCGCGCGAGCTGGGATTTGCGCGCATCACGCCCAACAGCCTGGACGCCGTCGGCGACCGCGATTTCGCGCTCGACTATTTGTATGCGCTGAGCGGCTTCGCCACGCACCTATCGCATCTGGCCGAGGATTTCGTTTTGTTTGCCTCGCAGGAGTTCGGCTTCCTGATCTCGCCCGACGAATACTCGACCGGCAGCAGCCTGATGCCGCAAAAGAAAAATCCCGACGCCTGGGAACTGCTGCGCGGCAAGACCGGACGCATTGACGGGTGCCTTGGTCTCGCTGCTGGTCACGCTGAAGGGTTTGCCGTCGAGCTATGCAGCGGGATCTGCAGGAGGACAAGGAGCCGGTGTTCGCCGCGCACGATCAGGCGATGGCCATGGTCCAGATCGCTGCGGGCGCCGTAGCCGCCACGCGATTTAACGAAGACGCGCTTGCGCGAGGCCGCCGGCGATCCCGCGCTGCTGGCGACCGAAGCCGCGCATTATTTGGTTCGCCGCGGCCTGCCTTTCCGCCAGGCGCACGAGATTGTCGGCCAAGTGGTGCGCGAAGCCGAACGCGCGGGCGAATCCTGGGCGGCCATGCCGATCGCGAAACTGAAAACATTTTCGCCGCTGTTTGAAGACGATCTCCACGAGGCGCTGACCGTCAAGGCCGCGCTCGAAAGCCGCGACGTTCCCGGAGGCACGGCGCCGGACCGCGTCCGCGAGGAGCTCGCCGAATATCGCAAGCGACTTGTCGGAGTGGGAGGCTCGCTCATGAAGCCGGCTCCGTACAAGCGCTCTGCCCCGCGGCTTTCGCTTTGCTGCGGTGAACTGCGGGCTGCGCAAGCCGCCCAATTTGGACCTCGGCCTGATTCTCGCGGACGAGCCTGTGGCGACGGCCGGAATGTTTACGCGCAACTTGGTGCAGGCGGCGCCGGTGGTGCTCTGCCGCGACCACCTGCGCCAAGCCGCGCGCGCGGATGCGCGCCGTCATCGTCAACACGCGCAACGCGAACTGCGCCACGGGATCCGCGGGGATGGCCGCATCGCGTGGCGACGGCGCAGGAGGTCGCGCAAAAGTCTTGGCTGCGACGCCCGAGCAGGTGCTGGTCTGCTCGACCGGCGTCATCGGCATGCCCCTGCCCGTGGAGCGCATCCGCAAAGCGGTGCCGGCACTGATCAAAGCCACGGCACGAACGGCTGCGGCCTTCGACGGCTTCACGCGCGCCATCATGACCACCGACACGCGGCCCGAAATGGGCGGCCGCGCGCTGCCGGCTTGGCGGCAAAACCGTGCGCTTGCTCGGTTGCGCCAAAGGGCGCGGGCATGATCCATCCGAATATGGCTACGATGCTCTCCTACATCGTCACCGACGCGGCCATTCGGCAGCCGCTTTTGCAACGCGCGCTCGCCGCCGTGGTGCCTACGACGTTCAACGCCATCACTGTGGACGGCGACACTTCGACGAACGACACGGTGCTGCTCCTCGCGAGCGGCAAAGCCGGCGAACCGCGTGATCGCTCGCGCGGATGCTGACTACAGCGTTTCGTGAAGGCGCTCGAACAGGTGTGCCATTCGCTCGCGCTGCAGATCGTGGCCGACGGCGAGGGCGCCAGCCGCGTGATCGAGATCGATGTCCGCGGCGCGCCCACGATGCCGCCGCGGTGCAGGTGGCGCAGCACCATCGCCGCATTCGCCGCTGGTGAAGACAATGTTTGCCGGCGCCGATCCGAATTGGGGACGCATCCTGGCGGCGGCTGGACGCGCCGGCGTGAAGTTCGATCCGAATCGCACCGACATTTGGCTCTCCGGAATATTGACGTGCCGCCGCGGCGTCGAGCACCCATTCAGCGAGCGCGACGCGCACCGCCGCTTGCTGCGCGACTCGGTCAGCGTCGTGGTGGATCTCGGCGCAGGCGCGGGACAGGCGCGCGTGTGGACGTGCGATTTCACCACCGATTACGTCCACATCAATGCCAGCTACAGAACCTAAACGTCGACTGAAGGCCTCCCGTTTCCCTTTCACCTCACGTGCTCACGCTGCGGCTAGCCGATTTTGTTTGAGTTGACGCCGCCAAGGGTTTGGCGGGATGATGCGCCCTGAGAGCTGAAGCGCCAACCTCACGCTGGAGTGGCCTTGTTCGTTCGGACTGCCCACGGAGTCGGCCTCGTCTCTTCAGCCGTGCGCCGGAGGATTCGCTGCACTACCGGCCAAGGAGCACCTCGTGAAAAAACTGTATGTGGGCAACTTGCCGTTTCAGGCTACCGAAGAAGACGTGACGAACTGGTTCACAGAAGCAGGTGTGTCTCCCGCCAACGTCACTCTGGTGCGGGACCGCTTTTCCGGGCAGCCGCGCGGTTTCGGCTTCGTGGAAGTGAACAACGACGAAGACGCCGGCCGCGCGATTCAGGCGCTCAACGGCCACGATTTCTTGGGTCGCAACGTCGTCGTGAACGAGGCGCGTCCGCCCAGTGAAGGTGGCGGCGGTGGCGGTGGCGGCCGTGGTGGCGGTGGTGGCGGCCGCGGCGGGTACGGCGGCGGTGGTGGCGGTGGCCGAGGCGGCGGTGGCGGTGGACGCGGAGGCGGCGGTGGGGGCGGCGGCAGGCGTTATTAGTCGCTGAGTAGTTGGCAGCTCATTCGTCGCTAAGTTTTGGCGGCTCCCGCCCGGGAGCTTGTTTCGCTGCAACCGGGCGGGAGCTGGCCTGTCCAGAATCCGTTGCGAAAAGCCGCCGCTCCGCGTTTCCCTGCGTTGCAAATGCACCGCCGCTGCAAATTTACCGTCGCTAGCATTTGACCGCACTACAACTTCGGCGCACTGAAACTTCACTCCAGTTCAGTCCGGCTAGGGGATCGCGAATGGAAACCACGCAGCTGCATCGAGCTAGGCTCGTCCTGCCGGATGGCGCGCGTCGCTAGCGTCGTCGCTGGCTGCGTGCCCTCCGCGCGCTCCACTTTCCCCTCCGAATAGCTGTAGCGCTCGACGACCGTCGCGTTCATGCCCAGATTGACCAGCTCCGGAACATTCAGGCCCGCTTCCGCCTGGTCCAGATCTCCGCGCGAGGCGTACAGCGCTGGACTGCGCGGCAGCAGGATGCTGCAGCAATCGTGAAACGGCTCGGCGGAAATGTCGAACGTGCCGATGCGCCGCGCAATCGCCATGAATCTCCTGCTTGTCGTCGCCCGCCAGCGGCCGGAAGACCGGCATCGACGATGCCGCGCCGACAGCCACCATGTTTTGCAGCGTCTGCGACGCGACTTGGCCGAGGCTGTCGCCGGCGACAATCGCCAGCGCCTTTTCGCGGCGCGCGATGCGCTCGGCGATTCGCAACATCATCCGGCGATAGAGCAGCAGGCGATAGCTTTCGGGCGCGCCGCTGCGCGATCTCCCGCTGGATCGGCTCGAAAGGCACGAGGTAAAGCTTCGCGGTGAATTGGTAGGGCACCAGCTGCTCGACCAGCGCGCGCGCGACGTGCACCGACGATTCTCCCGGGCGCGCTCCGCCGCCCCAGAAGTGCACGAAGCTCATGTGCGCGCCGCGCCGCATCATCTTGTAGGCCGCCACCGCCGAATCGTATCCGCCGGAGAGCAGGCAGAGCATGCGGCCGGTGGTGTTCGCCGGCAGGCCGCCGGGGCCAGGAATTTTTCGCGCGTAAACCAGCATCGGTCCGGGCGTGATTTCGATGCGGCAGGTCAGCTCGGGATCGTCGAGCTTCACGCGCACCTCGCGGCCGGCCGCGCGCAAGTGGTCGAGCAGATAGCGGCCCACGTGCGCTTCGATCTCCGAAGTGCGCAGGGGAAAGGATTTGTCGCTGCGCTTGGCGCGCACGGCAAAACTCGAAAACGCCAGCGGCTCGATCTCCGCCCATGCCGCTCGGCAAAGCGCGTCGAGATCGTTGGCCGAGCCGCGTCCGACGACGCGGGCCACGCCGAAGTAGGCGATGCCCATGACGCGCTCGAGCGCCGCGACCACCGGCTCGACGCGGCGTGTCTTCGGCCAGATGGATCACCACGCGGTCGCCCGGCTGGCGGATGCGCTCGACCGGGAAGTGCGCCAGGGTGCGGCGCAGCGCCAGCAAGAATTTGCCGAGAAAAAAGTTGCGGTTCTGTCCCTTGAGCCAAAGCTCGTGATAGTGAACGACGATGGCGCGCTTGGGCATTGGGCTTAAAGTCCCTTGACCGGAATCGCTGACCGGATAGACGATGGCGTTTCGAGTGCATCGAGTATACAGCCGCAGGAAACGTTGGTCACGGCTGGGCTCGAAGGCGCGCGATCTGAGAACGCGCCGCGCCGCGTGACAGCTATCGCGCTCGCCGCGTTCACCGCGCGCGCGATTTTCACAGGGGACGTATCGTCTTCGTAACAGTACGTAGAGTACTGTGTATTTGGGCGAGGTTGCTGTCGTATATCCTCTGTCCAGTTGAGCTCTTTGAAAACAATTAGGCGACCAAGTCGCTTCGAGGCGCATCCGATGTAGCAGTCTTTAGGCGAGTTCATCGAGAAAGGGGGAAGCGATGTGGCACAAGCGCGATTGGCATCAGTTCTTCCAGACGGCGCAGCACCCCTGGCGACGGCATCGTCCGCCGCGCCCCGTGACGCCCTCGGGCATCAACCGCGTGGTTCCCGCCGCGGGCTTTAGCCTCTCGGAACTCGACGACGCCGGCATCAATCTCGATGCCGCAGAACAACTCGGCCTGCCCATCGATATCGTTCGCGTTGGCGCCTACGGCCCGAACGTCTCCGTGCTGCGCGAGTTTGTGCGGTCCGCGCGGCAGCCTTAACCCCTTAGCAAACATCCAATAGCCTTGGGTCGCATCCGCCTTGGCTCTGGCAGCTACCGGCCGGGCCAAGTTTGGGGCGGGTGGAGATGTATTTTGGGCGGTGATGCCCGACCGCTGCTTGGGTAGGGTGTGCCCGGAGGGCTGCGACATTTGGTCTTGCGCGTGCCTTTTGGCTGCTCGCGAGCTGCCCCGGCCCGGCACATGCCGGTTAAGGACGTTACAGAGGTCCTGGTACTCTGAAACTCTTGACGCCGCCTAAACTTTGGGTAAACTGCCGTTTTCTGCTTATGGCAACCTCGCCGATCATCGCCGACGCAAGAGTAGCCGAAGAGACGCTGCGGGAACTCGAATATCCGCAGCGCGAGGCGGCCTTTTTCTACGGCCTCTTCTTGCGCGGCCACTCGGCCGAAGAGTTGCGCCGGGATATCGAAGTGCCCGCAGCCGTTCTGGCGCGCTGGCATCGCGAAGCCGAGCGCGAGCCAAGCCTGCGCGACATCCTCGCGCGCATGGTCGAATACCGGCGCCACGTCTTGGCCATCTTCGAGTCGCTGGTCCGGTACGAAGGCGCCACGCCCCGCGTCCAGTAAGCCCCGCAGCGCAGTCTCTCTTCCTCTCTTTCGTTCCCTGGTGACAGTTTCAGAACCGCTCATGTGCGGATGCCAGCCCGGTTCGATTGGAACGTTTCAGCATCTCCGGCCCTCCACGCGAATCATCGAGAGTCCCGCCAGGGACGGCACAAACATAGCCCGGCGCGGAAGCGCTGGGAAAGCAACTCGAAGTAGCGTAAGCCCTGCAAGGGCGATACAAAACTGACCCGCGGAGTTTCTCACGATCCCGTGCCACCGGCCCGCGAATCTTCCCATACGGATGAACGCCGCAACCCATTCGAACGCGGCCTGCTCGGCGTCCCGTTCGAAGCGCCCTCCCGTTTCGAATCACTAATAAGTTAACTATTGAACTTAAGTAATAAATGTGCTACAATCCTGCATCTTTTTCGGCCCATCCCGATTTCACTCGTGAGGTTTTATGAAGGATATCGCTGACTGCGTCTCGATCGAAGCAGTACCGGCCGCCCCGCCCGGCCTCCAGCGCTGCCAATTTCCTCGCTCGACGGCCCGAGCCATATAACTACGGGAAGGAACTTGAGCAAAATGAACACTTACAAAAAATGCGCCACTAAGCCGTGCAGAATGCGCACTTGCAAAATCATTGGACTTAAAGTCCTGTGCAATCAACACTTACAAAAAAAGCAGGGGGCGGGGGCACAACGCTTTGAGACGGTCCTGTCTTTCCGACCGGCCGATCCTCGTGGGTTTCGAGGGCGACGGAAGGACGCCAGCGCAGGGGATTGGCGTCCCCAGGGCAGAGCGACGAGATTGGCGCAACCGGGCTAGGCCCAGCTGTAGCCTAGCTTAGCGATGGGCAGCGAGCGGACTCGCTGGCCTGTGGCTTCGAAGATGGCGTTGCTGATGGCTGGCAGGCAGGGGGGTAGTGCTGGTTCGCCGAGGCCTGTCGGGGGATTGGGAGTGACCAGGAAATCGACCTGGATTTCGGGGGCTTGGATCAGGCGCGTGGGCTGATACATGATTGAAATTGGTCTGCACGGCGTGACCTTTGTCGATGGTGATTTCCCAGTTCATCAGGTGGCTCATGCCTTCGATGACGGCGCCTTGGGCCATGTTTTCCGCGGCGCTGGGATTGACGATTTGGCTGCCGATGTCGCCGACGACCCAGACCTTGTGGACCTTAACCTTATTATTGGCGTCGACGCTGACTTCGGCGACTTCGGCGAAATAGCCGCGGTGGGACCACTGGAAAGCGACGCCCTTGGCGGTGCCTTTGGGCAGGCTGGCGCGCGCACTCCAATTTGATTTTTCGGCGACGAGCTGTACGACCCCGCGCATGCGAGCCGCGTCGAAATCGGGCTCGCCGGGATTGGGCTTGGCGGCGGGAATGCGCGGGAGCGAGAGGATCTCGAGGCGGAACTCGACCGGGTCGCGGCCGGCGGCGTGGGCCAGTTCGTCGATGAAAGACTGAAAGACCCAGGAGAAGGCGTTGCTGCGCGGGGCGCGCATCGCGAAGGTGGGCACGCCGGTGGGCATCAGCGAGCACTGGAACTCGAAGTTCGGCAGAAAGCTGCCGGGGAATTCGTTCGAGGGAATGTTGGCCGAGGAAGCAAATGTCTGGCCTTCGCCGTAACTCACGAAATGATTGCGCCAGCCCACGGGCTTGCCGGAGGCGTCGACGCCGCCCTTGAGAAAATGAAACCCGCCGGGGCGATAGTGATCGTGGCCGAAATCGTCTTCGCGCAGCCAGAGCAGCTTGACGGGGATGCCGCCGGCTTGCTTGGAGATGGCGGCGGACTTCGAGCATGTAATCGTTGGTCAAGCGCCGGCCGAAGCCGCCGCCCGCGCGCAACATGTGCAGCGTGATATTGCTTTCGGGGATGCCAAAGAGCTGCGCGGTTTCTTGGCGACCGGCCTCGGGCGTCTGGCTGGGCGACCAGAACTCGATCTTGTCGTCGTTGAAAGTGCGCGATGCAATTTTCGGGTTCGAGCGGCGCGTGCGAGAGAAACGGATAGGAGTAGGCGGCTTCGACGACCTTGGCGGAGGATTGCAACGCGGCTTCGGTGTTGCCATCGACGCGCAACGGGAACGCGGGCGGCTGCTTCGAGAGTTCTACGGCGCGCTGCGCGTAACCGGCGCTGCTCTGCTCGGCGGTTGGGCCTTCGTTCCATTCGATTTTTAGTTTTTGGCGCGCTACGCGGGCCTGCCACCAGCTGTCGGCGACGATGGCGACTCCGGCGTGCAAGCCGGTGAGCTTGGTGGTGCCGTCGATGATGAAGGCGTGGCGCACGCCGGGCATGGTTTTGATTTCGTCGAGATTGGCGCTGACCACTTTGCCGGCGAAGACGGGACACTTCTGATAGGTGGCCCAGAGCATGCCGGGGAGCGTGAAGTCGATGCTGTAGCTGGGCTTTCCGGTGACGATGTCGTGCATTTCGACCAGGTGCGTTGGATGGCCGATGATCTTGTAGTCTTTGGGATCCTTGAGCTTGACGGAGGCGAGGTCGGGCGGCGTGAGCGTCGCTGCTTTGGCTGCGAGGGCGCCGTAGGTGAGCGAGCGCTTCGAGGGAGCGTGCAGTACTTTGCCCGAGGCAGTGGTGCATTCGGATTCCGGAACGCTCCAGGTTTGCGCGGCTGCGGTGATGAACATTTGGCGGCCGGCAGCGCCGACGCGGCGCAGCGGATCCCAGTTGGTGGGCGTGGCTGTGCTGCCGCCGGCGTTTTGGCGGCCGTAGATCGGTTTCGTCGAGGTCGGCTTGCTTGATTTTGACGTCCTTCCAATCGACGTCCAGTTCGTCGGCGATGATCATGGGCAGCGAGGTCCGGATGCCCTGGCCGATCTCGGGATTCTTCGACGTGATGGTGATGGCGCCGTCGGCCGTGATGTGGATGAAGGCGTTGGCGACAAAGTTTGCGGCGGGCGGGGCTGGCGGCGCGGCTTGCGCGAACAGGCGCGACACGGGTTCGAGATAGTGCGCCAGCAGAATGCCGCCGCCGGCAAGCGCGGTGACGCGAAGAAAAGAGCGGCGATCGAGGAGTGTGGTTGTCATGGTGTCTCCTTACTCTTTTCCAACGGTGTTCAGCACCGATTGATTGGGCGGCGCCACGCTCGAGGAGAGCGAGGCGGCTTTGTGAATCGCGACGCGGATGCGCAGATAGGTGCCGCAACGGCAGAGATTGCCGTTCATGGCTTCGTCAATGTCTTTGTCGGTGGGCTGCGGGATTCTCGCGAGCAGGGCGGAGGCGGACATGATCTGGCCGGCTTGGCAGTAGCCGCACTGCGGGACGTCGATCTCCTGCCAGGCGAGCTGCACGGGATGGGTGCCGTCGGCGGAGAGGCCTTCGACGGTGGTGATCGGCGCGCTGGCCGCGGCCGAGACCGGAGTCAGGCAGGAGCGCACCGCCTTGCCGCCGAGATGCACGGTGCAGGCGCCGCACTGGCCGATGCCGCAGCCGTACTTGGTGCCGCGAAGATTGAGAACGTCGCGCAAGACCCACAGAAGAGGCATGTCGGCAGCGACGTCGACTGTGGAGGAGCGACCGTTGACTGTTAGTTTGAAAGGCATGTCATCGACTCCAGGGTGCCAGGGTTACAAGACAGCAGCACGTTTCCACGACACATAAACCATTGAAGAAGCTAGCTTTATAGCCGGGCGTTTTCCAGCGTAGTCTCGCGCCGTAGGAGCTGTCAAGGCCGGTGACCGCTGGAGCGAAGCTGGACCGAAACTGACCGAAGGAAGAAACGCCGATTCGGCAAGGGCTGAGAGCGGCCTGCAGTCACTGCCAAACGGTGCGCGCGGTGTCGACGACGAGCTGCAGCTTGGCCCATTGCTGGTCTTCGGTGATCAGGTTGCCCTCCATCATGGAAGCAAAGCCGCATTGCGGGCTGAGCGCCAGACGATCAAGGGGCACATAACGTGCCGCTTCATCGATGCGGCGAGCGAGCGCGGCGGGGTCCTCGAGCTGCGGCACCTTGCTGCTGATCAGGCCGAGGACGACGGACTTTCCTTGGGGCACAAAACGCAGGGGCTCGAACGTGCCGGAGCGCTGGTCATCGTATTCGAGGAGAAAGCGGTCGACTTCGAGCGTGCCGAAAAGTTTTTCGGCGACGGCGTCGTAACCGCCCGAGGCGTACCAGTGGCTGCGATTATTTCCGCGGCAGAGGTGAATCGCCAGAGTCACGCCGGGGCGCCTCGCGGCCGCGAGGCAGGCGTTATCGGCCTTGAGCGATTCTTCGAAGAAGGCCGCAGGCTCGACTTTCATTTCGGTGCGCAGCCATTCGCGCCACTTGGGGTCCATGTAATAGCTGTAACGGGGAGCGTCGATCTGAATGTAGCTGACGCCCTCGGCGGAGAGGCGTGCCAATTCGTGTTTTAGAATTTCGACGATGTCCCAGAGCAGCGCGGAATGATCTTTGTAGACTTTGTCGGTGACACCTGGTTTAAAGGCGATGGCGGGGAATTGCGTGGCGCTGGGCAGCGTCATTTTTATCGGGCCTGGGCTGTGCTGCTTGAGGAAGGGAACTTCGTGGCCGGAGAGAGGCCGGATCGCGCGGAGTTTGGCGGTGACGACGCCACCGAGCGCGGCGACGCTCGCGCTCGCGGCGGAGTTGCCGGTTGCGGAGCTGCTGGCGGCGGAAGCTGCTTGCCACTGGCGCGGCATCGAGCCGCTCAAATCGAAGCCGAAGACGGCGTCGGTCAAATCGCTCATGAACGTGCGGCGGCGCAGCTCGCCGTCGGTGAAGATGTCGAAGCCCAATTCCTTTTGCTTGGCGAGGACGCGCAAGATGTGGCGGTCTTCGATGGCCCGGAGGCGCTCGGGATCGGCGGCGGCGGAGCGTCGAGCGTCGAGTAGTTCGGCCGGGCGCAAGAAGCTGCCGACGTGGTCGGCGCGGTGTGGCAGGGACATGTGCTCGCTCCTTGGAAAGAGGCGGGGAGGAGCTGGAAGCTTCACCCGCCCGGAGCAAAGATACTCCTGCGGCGCGAAAAAATGTAGTTCGCGCAGTAGGGAGGCGGTTCGCAGAAATGCGGCGGGCATAGGGCAAAATGGTAACGAAATTGGAACTGCGGTATTATCGGAGCGGCCGAAGTACGAATTATTGAATCTGCAGCGGAAGGCCCGTAGCTCAGTTGGTTAGAGCGCTACCTTGACACGGTAGAGGTCTGGGGTTCGAGTCCCCACGGGCCTACCATTTAATTTCAGTGCTTTCCAGCGTCTTTTCAAGTATCCAGCGAGACTTCAGCGGTAATTCTTCACCTGTAACCGTACGACCTCGGCCAGAGGATGCGACGTTAACGCGAATTGTTTCACCTGTGATTTCACCTGCAAAGATTTCGATTTGGCCGCGACAGCGCGTGCTTTGGCGGTTCCCCGACGTTGCCTACGTGTAAGGTCGTGGGGAAGGTGAGCGTCTCTCCATGCCGACGTGATGCGCCACTGACGATTGTGAGGACCGCGCGGCGGTTGGAGTCACGAATCGCAATGTGATACTTTGCGTCGATGCGTACACGCGTGGTAGTGCTGGGCGCGGGCTTCGGCGGCCTCGAGTTGACGACCATTCTTTCGGACGCCTTCGGCGAGGCCTTCGAGATCGTTCTCATCGACAAGAGCGACGCGTTTGTTTTCGGCTTCTCGAAACTCGACGTGATGTTCGGCCGGCAGGCGGCGACCGAAGTCCGTCATCCCTACCGTGACATTGTCAAACCGGGCGTGCGATTTGTGCAGTCGATCGTGCGCTCCATCGACCCTACCACGCGCAGTGTGGTTACGGACGACGGGACGTTCGACGCGGAGATCCTGGTCGTCGCGCTCGGTGCCGATGTCGACCCGGCCGCTACCCCGGGGCTGGTGGAGGGTGGCAACGAGTTCTACACGGTTGCGGGAGCCTGCGCCCTGCGCGACGCGCTTCCGCACTTTGAGCGTGGCCCGGCGATTATTGGCGTGACTGGAAAGTCCTTCAAATGCCCGCCTGCCCCAAGCGAGGCGGCCCTGCTGCTGCACGATTACCTCACCGCTCGGGGGCGACGTGAGGCGACTGAAATCTCGGTGGTGATGCCCTTTGGCACCCCCATCCCCCCTTCGCCCGAGACCTCGCAAGCGATCCTGGCTGCGTTCGCGGAGCGCGGCATTCGATTCGTGAAGGACAGCCTAGTGAAGGCACTCGTTCCCGGCAGGAAAGTTGCCGTGTTGAGCGATGGGACCGAGATGCCGTACGAACTATTTCTCGGCGTGCCCGTGCATCGCGTGCCAGCGGTCGTCGTCGAGTCCGGACTTGCCGCCGATGTCTATGGTTGGGTGCCGGTGGACAAGAAGACGCTGGAAACGAGCTTTCCCGGCGTCTACGCGGTAGGTGACGTGAACGGAGTTGGTACTCCCAAGGCGGGTGTCTTCGCCGAAAGCGCGGCGCGTGTCGTGGCGGCTGCGATCATCGCGCGGTTCCGCGGGGGGCCGGCGCCCGCGGCATACAAGGGAGCAGGCTCCTGCTATGTGGAGTTCGGCCACGGCCAAGTCGGACGGGTTGACGTGGATTTCTTGAGCGGCCCGAAGCCCACAGGAATTTACCAGGAGCCATCCGAAGCGTTGGCCGCTGAAAAGGCCCTGTTCGGTTCGAGTCGACTTCAGCGCTGGTTCGGACAGCCATTGCGGTAATGACGGTAGAGGCGTGGCCCTTCACTGGGTGCGCCTGAAGACTGGCTCTGGCAGTGATTACCGTTTGTTTGGCAAGGTCTCCTCGCAATAGAGTTGGCGGGCGTTACGAATGATCGAAACGATCAGCGTCAGAACCATGCCGATGATGGCGATCGTCCCTCCAAAATTGAACAACTGCAAAGTGTCGCCCAAAATCGGTGTGTCGCCACGAAGCCATAGCGCTGTGTTGCCCGAAGCCAGCAGGATGCGGAGTTCGGTGGGTCCAAACTTGCCGAACGAAAGCTTGAACTTGCCCAGCGTGTGCGTCGCCAAGTAGACCTCGGCGGACAGCATCAGGTAAGCGATGAGCATTCCTGCGGCAATGCGCGACTGCATCAGGCCGGATAGCGCCATTCCACTCACCAGAAAAAAGGAGCCCAAGGTGTCGATGACATGATCGACATAGAACCCATATCGCGGCCGCAACTGCCGGCGCACGCTCGCCAGTGTGCCGTCCAGGCTGTCACCCAGCCAATTGAAGAACAGACAAATGGTAGCGAGAATCAGGCCAGCGCGGCTCCAGCGGACCGCGGCGTAGCTGGCACCCGCCAACAACATGGCCAGAAAACCGAGAAGCGTGAGATGGTCAGAATTGATCCAGTCCGGCAACCGCGCCGCTATCCAGGGCAGGACGCGGCGCTCCATCGGCGCCGTGAAGCTCGTCTGTACTCTGGCTGCTTCTTGAAACGCCGCTGGTGTTTGCCGCTCTTTATCGATCATGACTCGCCTCCATTTGGATTTAGTGGGTCTGGATTTTCGGTGTGACTGCGTCGCGCGTCGCGCGCAACGTGAGCTCGAGCGATGCTTTGGGGATGGTTTCGAGGAATGGGCCAACGAGCGGACCCATTCCCAACGGGATGTCACGCGTCAGCGAAATAGCCTCGCACTGCACATAAACTCCGCCCTCGCGCTGCTCGAAACGCCAGAAGGAATCGAGGCGCCACAAAAAACCGTGATCTTTGCCGGGCGGAAGAGCGCGCTCGTTCGGCTCGCCGGCATGCTCCAGCTCCGTGATCCGCGTGCTGTACGAGCGGCTGTAGGCACGGGCGGCGTCGAGGCGCGTGTAACGGACGTCGTGCTCGGTGTCGAAAACCACGGTAATGACATTCTTCTGCTTGAGGCGCAGATAAACTCTGAACTGGTCGCCGCTGCGCGCGATCAGCTTCGATTGCAACACCTGTGGCGCGTAATACTGCTGATGGCGGTCATAGTCCTGGACGACCGCGAGAACTTGATCGAGCGAGGCACCCGGGATGAAGATCGTTCCTACCCAATGGTGAATCAGCGCGCCGGAGGGTTCGATCGCGTGATCTTGATCCCGCGTCTCGAGCCGTTCCGTGATCACGTCCCCATTTCGCAGCCGAGCCTCATCCTGCTGGCGGGTCTCGGCGGTGAACCCTTTGATATGAAGGAAGGGACCTCCTGGCGGCACTTCGGCAGCCATCCGCCGCTCGGTCAATTGAACGTAACGGTCAAATTCCTGGAGAGCGGTTGGATCGGGAGCGATTGCGGAGGCGATCTGCGGCACCCCCGTGAGGCTTGCCAGTATCGCGACTGGAAACTTCTGGGCTGCGGTCTTCGATGCGTGCATGGGATGCGCCTCCCGAGCAGCCGAATAGCGCGATTGCCCCGAGCTTGCAATGCACGCGGCGTCACTTATTTCTCGGTCTCGACCTCATCCGCCAAACCCAACAAATAACGGCAGTTGAGGCGGAGTATCATTTAGAATATTTGCCTACTTGGAGGCGCGTATTGGCTGAGACACAGGGCCGCCGCTACCGATTCGGGCTATTCGAGCTGGAAACTCTAACGGGAGATCTGTACAGGGATGGCCTGGCGCACCCGAGACTGCCGGGCCAGGCGCTCGAATTGTTGGTGCTCTTGCTGGAGCGGCCTGGCGAGTTGGTCACGCGCGAAGAGCTTCGCAAGAAGCTTTGGTCGAGCGATACCTTCGTGGACTATGACCACGGCTTGAATGCAGCGGTGAACAAGCTGCGCGAGGCGCTGGGCGATTCGGCGGACAGTCCGCGGTTCATCCAGACGCTGCCTAGAAAGGGCTACCGATTCATCGCGCCCGTTCAACCGTCCCTACAAAGTAAGGAACCGGCACTGACGGAGGCAGACCCGCAGGCGGATCAAACGCTCCTGAAGACGCACTCGGGGCGAACTCTTCTCTTGAGCGATTCGCGCGAATTGCCGCCAATGCCCGGTGAGACCGTGCGTGTCCTGTTCAGCTTGGTCCAGGTGCTCTATCTCGGCATGTACATCAGCGCGCTCGTGGATTTGCACAGAACCGACCGCATGCTGGCCACGGCGTTCGGTCCGGCACTGTGGATTTTTGTATTGCTCATCGCGACGGCACTTGTGGGGATCGCGGTGCGGCTCTATCTCTTATCGGCTGCATTCCTACGGTATCGAGGGCTCGCAGAAAAGTTCCGGAGATTTTTCGTGGCGGTGTTCGTGCTCGACGAACTCTGGGCGGTGGCGCCGCTGATCATTGCGCCGTGGATTGGAATGGGGCTGGCTTTAGCTGCGGCTGCGGTACTCGTCTATCTGCCATTTTCGCAGAGGAGCCTGCTGCTGATGGCGGAACGCATCGGTCGTCCGCGCTCTCCGGAGTCTTGAAGCGGAACGAAGCGAAGGCCATCGGAAATGTGAGAGCATGTTGAAGTGAGCAGTGGGCTAGGCGCAATTGCCGCGGCTCGGCGCTAGCCTTTTGAGTGCAGGGGAAATTAAGATGCCAATCATCAGCACCAAACCGGACTATGTCTCAGTTACGGTCGAGTGCACGCACTGCAAGACCAAGCAGATCGTTCGTGTTGCGGTCCGGGCAGATTTTGCCGGGATGGGACTGCAGACGATCAAATGTATCGAGTGCCAGAAGGAATTTGAAGCGATGCTTCCCGACAAGATCATGAGCGGGCCATTTCGCCCGTGAGGGTAGGGTTTAATCGTTCCGGCTACATCGGCACGAGCGCGACGTGACGGTGCTTGAGGCTTTCGAGGCGCTGCAAATACAACTCTTAAGTCGCCCGTGTAATGCCTTCAGTGGATTGTGCCGCGAGCGCGCTAGCACCAAAATGCCGGCACCTTGTGGGATTCACCATCGAAAATCCTTCGAAGGGATACCGAATCGTTAGGATGATGGTTGGTTTTGCGAATAAGGGGGAATATAAATGGAAAACGACAGCGTAACCCCGAGCGCGACCGGCAGGCTCGCTCGCATGGTTTCAGAGCAAGTAGCGGACACAAAGGAAAAGCTGGCGGACTTAGGTCGCAAGACCGTTGACAGAATCGACGATTCCCGCGAACCGGCTGCCAGCACCTTGAACAGGACGGCTTCTTCGTTGCAGGCGGGTGCCGATCAGCTGAGCGGCACAGCCCACTCGGCGGTCGACAAGATTCATGCAACCGCTAGCTCCGCTGCCGATCAAATTCAGGCAACGGCCGAATACGTGAGAACCAAAGACACGAAGGGCATGCTGAAAGACGTTCAAGTCATCGTAAAGCGATATCCCGCCCAGTCCCTCGCGGCTGCTGCAATTCTGGGCTTCCTCGTTGGTCGAGGGTTGCGCAGCACAGATTAAGTTTCAGTATTCAGGGAAGAACGAAGGATGAGAAGATGCCGCCGGACCGCGGGGTTCGTCGCGGAGAGACTTCAATCTAATAATGGAGGACAGCGCTTTGGCAGATGACAAAGTTTCCGCGGGTTTTAAGAAGGTTTCTCGCTCGGAGCTTATTGATTTATTGAATCAAGACTTGGCGCGCGAATACCAGGCGATCATCGCCTATGTTGTGTATTCGCAGGTCTTGAAGGGCGCTGAATTCATGAACATTGCAGGAGAACTTGAGAAGCACGCGGCACAAGAGCTAAACCATGCACTGATCATCTCTAAGCAGATCGATTATCTTGGGGGCATGCCGACCGTGGAACCCAAGACCGTCCGCACGTCAGAGAAAGCCGAACAAATGTTGCAGTTTGATTTGGATAACGAAACGGAAACCATTCGCAATTATCGCGAGCGAGTCCGCCAATGCGAGGAGTTGGCTGAATTCGCGATGAGCGAACAAATCCGCGAGATTTTGATCGACGAACAAGACCACCAAATTGCTCTGGCCACTGCTCTGGGCAAGAACGTGCCAACTCCCGGTGGCGCCGGAAAACAATAAACGAGGTCGGCGTTCGAATTGTGTTGCGCCGAGGATCGAAATCGCTCCAGCTATCTGTGCGACGCGGACCTTGCGCGCGGCTGCACAGGTAGCTGTCAGAGGGAAGCAAACCAATGAGTAAAAGTGAACAGCATCACGGGCATGAAGCACCGGATGGCCAACATGTCCCACACGATCCTGGACCTTACTGGCGGCGTGCGCATCGCGATTGGCGTCTCTGGGTAGCTTTCATTTTCTGTTTAGCGGCCATCACGATGTACGTATTGAGCGATGACCTGTCGCTTCATTTTATTAGACATTAGCAGGACCTGGTAGGACTACTGACGAGGCACAAGCAGGGCGCCCGGCGCGGGAAAACGGGGCATATTTTTACTTCCATTCTTGAATGATCCGCGGCAACACATAAAAATTTCAAGTCAAAGCACGTCCTCTTGCCGGAATAGGGCTTTTGCTGGTGTTCCAATCCGCGCAGGCTGCTGTGTAGTTGTTTTGCTTTGCGTGCGGGCGAAGCAGCGTTACGATTCGCGTGAGGCAATCGGCCAAGTCATGACGGGAAGCATCGGCGGAGATTTCAATATGACCCTCTTTCGCATTGTTGTGCTTGCGAGCGCTCTCGGCGTCGCGCTCTTGAGTGGAGCGGCTCAAACGCGACCGAGCGCGCAAGACACACCAGCCGGACGCGGCGCCAGCCAGCCAATGGTGACCTTGCAAATGCCGGCTCTACCAGGCCCGGTCCCCGTTGCCCTCAATCCTAAGACCACTGCTCTGCTGATATTCGACTACGTCGAGCCCATCTGCGGCACCCAGCAGAAATGTAAAGGCGAGATGCTTCCGGCCCTGGTCGCATTCATGGCGCGTGCGCGCAAGGCCGGTGTGGTCGTAGCCTACGGCACTCTCCAGGACAACACGTCCAAGTGGCTGCACGAGGTGGCTCCGCAGCCTGGCGACATCAAGATCGTGAATACTGCCCAGGACAGGTTTTACAACACGGAACTCGATCAGGCGCTGAAGGCGAAGGGAATCACGACGACGATTATGGCCGGCTGGAAGGTGAGCGGCTCGGTGGCCTACTCATCGGTTGGAGCCACGGTGCGCGGTTACACAGTCGTCGTGCCGGTGGACACGACCGCGGCCCCCACGGATTACGAGCAGACGATCGGCTTCTATAACATATTGAACCAGCGCAACGGCAACATGACGAACGAGCCGTTGAAGGCAGACGCCCCGACGCTGAGTCGCACGGACATGATCACCTTCCAGTAAGACACGCAGGCCAGTAAGACGTGCGGGGCGTTCTGGCGCCCTCTTCAGCGAGTAGGTTGCTTTGTATCGGCAGTCGTTGCAGGCGCGGGTAGGACCTGGTACCGTGCCATCATTCCCGCCTCCATATGGTCGTCCAGGTGGCAATGAAATAGCCAAAGACCAGGGGCGTCGGGAACCATGTCGGCGGTTTCCGTTCCCAAAGGCAACAGGAAGAGCGTGTCCCTGCGAGTGCCGTGGGAGAGCACCGTGTTGCCGTGCCAATGGGGAGTATGGAAATTGAGCGAGCCCACGTCACCCATGTCCAACAGATACCAACGTACGCGCTGGCCCTGTTTCACGGTCATCACCGGCCCGTCGCCGTAGAGGTAGCCATTGACGGAAAACTTGAAGTTGGTCTCGGCGAATCCGGTGCCCGTGAACGTGAAGTATCCTTGCGAATCGGAGAAGTTGGCGCCGCGCTCATCGAGCGCTTTCTGGTCGGCGGCACTGATGTGGGCGGCAACGTTCTCTTGCATATACCAGCTCTCGTTTTCGTTAAATGCGGTGAAGAGAGCGACGATTTCGCGGTCCACGTCTTTGGGAGTGCCGTCGGAGTTAGCCTGGCCTCGCCGGGTCACGATGATGGCCCCCACCAGGCCCGAAGCCACGTCTTTGTTCTCGTTGACGTCCGAGTCGTACACGCAGACGATCGAGCTGGGATCGTCCGGCCCCGGCCCCCCCTGTTCCGGTACTTCCCACCGGTAAGTGAAGGTTGCCCCGGGCTGCACCATATTGTCCGGCTCGTCGACGGCATTGCCGGTGGCGTCGGGAACAGTGCTGGTGTCAGCAGCGGTCCTCCGATCGAAGCCATCGGGCGGATGCATGTTGTAGGGCCGCGAAGCGTTGTTCTTGAAAATGACCTTGATCGTATCGCCGACCTCCGCGCGCAGGATCGGTCCCAGCAAACCCAGGTATTCGTCCTGCTGAGGGCGCGGCTTCCGCGTTGCGAAGGTACCGTCGGTATACTCACGGTAGACCGCCTTGCGATAGATGCGCCCAATGTGATTTGGTCCCGGCTGGGTATACGCCGCCGCCGTTCCTTCAAAAGGTCTGCCGGTCATCATATCGATGCCGAGCGGCGCATAGTCCCATTCGGTCTCTTCGGCCGCAATGTAGTAGGTGAGCACGCGTCCGCCCGCCGTGGGAAGATCTTGCTTCGGCCGCGGTCCAGCGGAAGTCGCCGCGAGCTGGGCCAGGCATCCAACTCCAAAAAGACAAACCGCCCACGCCAGGGCTTTCATGGCAATCTCCTTCTCGCTTTTTGCGCCGCGACGCCGCTGGTCCTGCAGTGGCCGCCACCAGCGAAGCGGCTTAAACGCGCTGAGCCGCGGACCCAACCTCAGAAGCCGGCGCCAACACGCCCGGTTTTTTCGGTCTGAGCGGGTAGGACCTCATACCGCGCCATCATCCCCGCCTGCATATGGTCGTCCACCTGGCAACGAAGTATCCGGAGCCCTGGGGCGCCGGGAACCATGTCGGCGGTTTCCATTCCCGCCGGCAACAGTGAGATCACATCGGTGCGAGTGCCGTGGAAGATCACCGTGTCACCAAGCCAGTGCGGCGTGTGGAAATTGACCACATCACCAACATCCAACAGATACCAGCGTACGCGCTGGCCTTGCTTCATGGTCATCACCGGCCCATCGCCGTAGAGGTATCCGTTGACGGAAAACTTGAAGTTGGTCTCGGCAAATCCTTTGCCCGTGAACGTCACGTACATGTGCATATCGTTAAAGTTGTTATCTCGCTTATTGAGCACTTTCTGGTCGACGGCGCTGATGTGAGCGGCAACGTTCTCTTGCACATACCAACTCTGGTTTTCGTTGAATGCGGTGAAGAGAGCGACGATTTCGCGGTCGACGTCTTTGGGAGTGCCGTCGGAATTCGCCTGGCCTCGCCGGGTAACGACGATGGCCCCCACTAAGCCCGAAGCCACGTCTTTGTATTCGTTGACGTGGGAGTGGTACACCCAGACGATCGAGCTGGGATCATTTGGGCCTGGCCCCGCCCGTTCCGGTACCTCCCATTGGTAAGTGAACGTCGCCCCCGGCGGTACCATCGCCCCCATCTTTTGCTCGTCGGAAACATTGTCGGCATACATGGACCCTTCCGAGGCCTTCTCGTAGAAGACTCCATGCGGATGCATGCTGTAGGGCCGCGAAGCGTTGTTCTTGAAAATGACCTTGATCGTGTCGCCGACCTCTGCGCGCAGGATTGGTCCCAGCAAACCCAGGTATTCGTCCTGCGGGGGGCGAGGCTTCCGCGTTGTGAACGTACCGTCGGTATACTCCCGGTAGACCGCTTTGCGATAGACGTGCCCGATGTGATTCGGTCCCGACTGGGTATAAGCGGCTGACGTTCCTTCGAAAGGCTTGCCGGTCGTCATGTCGATGCCGAGCGGGGCGTAGTCCCATTCCACTTCTTCGGCTGCAATGTAGTAGGTGCGCACGCGTGCGCCCACGGTGGGAAGATCTTGTTTTTGCCGCGGTCTAGCGGAAGTCGCCGCGAGCTGGGCGAGACATCCAACTCCGAAAAGGCAAACTGCCCATACCAGGCCTTTCATGGCAATTCCCTCCCGCTCTTTGCGCTGCGACAATTGCCGGAACAGACGGCGGGCCGGCAAGGGCTCACACTGCAGACCTCCTCCGCCGAGCCCGAGAATGAACTGGTCAAGATCCGTGAACAATCTATACGCTGATCACGGGTGTGTAAATACAAAGCACCTGTAATTGCGCTCCTGGCCGACGACATCTTCATATTCCGGGGCATCGACCCTTGGTAACATGCGCGATCATCAGTAAAAGGTGAAAAGCAGAACTGTGGATGGAAGTACGCGACCTGGAGGGATTTTTGGGGGCCTTGCCGTTGGCGGTGACCGCCACTCTCGTCGTGACGGTCACCTTGCCCATCTACCTTACCAACGACTTATAGCTGCCGGCACTATTCGCCGCTACGCATTTTGCCAGTCCATTAATTCGCCAATGGATTGGGGCGGATTTGCATATGATTCACCGAGCCTGAGCGCGTTTCCGTGAATCTAGGAAGGTAAGAGCTGTAGGTCATCCAAAGGCCTCGGCCCTTCCAACCCGCGTTAGGATCGTCAATCCGGCCATCCATACCGCGAGAATAATAGGGCATCGGGTAAGGGATATGGAACACGACGAACTTTTCCGTCTTCGGATCAAATACGAACTGTGCGTCCGAAGTGGTTCCAGTTTCGATCACGGTGTCCTTGCCGAGCCCCGACGCGTTGAATTGATCCACCCAAACGTAGTAAGGGAAGTCGGTACTGCCGGTTTCCTTGCCCGTGCCCTTGAATTTCAGCCCCGGCGTGTCCCAGAACTTCCACTGACCCGACTTGGGATCCAAGCGCCCGAGTTGGCCGCTGCCCAATGACACCCAAACATTCCCGTCCGAGCTGAAGTCAATTCCGTGCGGGAAACGCCCTGGAGGAGGCAGCGGGTAATCCTTAATTTTCTCCGTCTTTGGATCGATCATATACAGCTTGTTCGCGGGGCCTCCAGCGACGGGAGACGTATACCAGACGGTGCCATCGACCGGGCTGACAGCCTCTCCGTAGCCCGTTCCTGGAATCATTTTCTTCGTGTCCGGATCGATCCGCATATAGGTCTTCTGAGCAGTGGCCTCAGTCCCTTCTATGTTTTTGAAGTCCAGCTTTTTCGTGTCGAGTTCACCCATCGCGGAACCACCGCCGTCGGTCCAGATCCGGTCTTGCCAGTCAAACTGAAGGTGATGAGTGTTGTAGGCAGTATCGACCGAAACAAATTTGTTGGTTTTCGTATCGTAGTAGCCGAGTTCCATATTGTTACCGCGCGCATCTAGCATGTTGTACGCGGCATCGACCTCCGCCGGGTCGTTGGTCTCGGTGTGGATCGTACTCTTGGCCCACGCCGGATAGAAAGCCTTGCCACCAGCGCGAATCTGCACGGTCATCCAGACTCTGCCGTTCTCATCCATCATAGGATTGTGTGGGCTGGCCATCCATTCCGGATCTTCCCCAACATACGCTTGCTCTTCTTCCGTGCCGTGGTAGTAGTCCTTCGTCAGGGAGTACCCATGGCTCTTGTCTCGTGGTTCCACCTGGAGGCCAGTGACCGTGTTCTTCAGCGGATCCAGAACCCAGAGTCTGCCTCCGCCGGTTCGATCCCCGCCGTAGACTTTCCCATATGGGTACAGCGTCGGATTACGCTTATCCGTGGATACCAAATCGTGAATGAAGGACTCTGGAGCGCCCCAATCCCACTGAGACACAACGACGTTGCGCTCGATGCCGGTTGGCCGCGGCGGCGCGGGAGGAACTTCTCCCGCGGCAATGCGAGTGCCCCAATCCGCGAGCATCTTCTCCACGGTCGCTCTGCCCATCCCATTGAGTTCTTGATGCATCGACTTGGCGCGCAGGAACATAGCGTCCCAATCTTTAGCCGTGGTATAGATGCGCGTTTGCGGCATGCCGAGCTCATGGCAGTGGTTGCATCCGTTCCTCAGGACGGCAAGCCATTCATCTTGACTCTTGAAATTGGCTGGAAGCTCGCTCATTGGCGGGGGCTGGATCAGCGACGTCCAATAACTGGCAGGATAGATCTTCGCCGCTTCTTGCGGAGTTGCGGCGGTGGCAACCTGCAGCTTCAACATCTCGCCGCACGCCGCTTTGACGCGCTCCGAGTCCTTCAGCCCGTAGCCGCGCACCCATAGCTCATAGTCTCCCTGCGGCAGGTCCGGAACCAGGAACCGTCCCTGATCATCGGTGACGACGATCTTGCGGAACGGTACCGGCAAGGATTTTGTCTCCGCGATCACCCAGACGCCAGCTTCAGCCTTCCCGCCGTTGCTGTTTACAACGGTGCCGCCGATACTCTTGCTATCGACTTTGAATCCAGATGCATTCTGCGGGACGCCTACAGCCGGTCGAGCGGCTACACACAACACTGCCAGAAGAACCCAGGTTAATTTGCGCGTTACGGTTCGCATTTGCAGCCCTCCATTTGGATACTTCCCGTGGGCCCAGAAAGCTCGTGAGTGGAAGCTAAACTAGCATCAAAAGAATGTCAAGCCGAGGATATCCACGACCGTAAGGGATCGAAACCGGCCGCCAACCGCCAACGGATCGGCCCCACTTACTCTGTTATTTGACTGGAACGAAGCGCTGCACGCGCTCGCCGTTGAAAACCTCGCCCGTGTAGATGTCGCCCTTTGAATCGACGGCGATCATGTGAAGTCCGAAGAACTGTCCGCCGTTTTGGCCCATGCTGCCGAGCCTTCCCACCACCTTACCGTCCTGGCGATTGAGGAACCACACGGTGTTGTTCGAGAGATCGGAGATATACAAGAATCGCTGCTGCGGGTCGGTCGAGAAGCCCACGCCACCGGCGGAACCTTCCAGCCCTCTGTTTATGGTCTGTTCCGGCGTCGGCGCGCCTGTGGATGGGGCCAAGATGAACGACTTTACGAACTTGCCTTCCTTGGTGGTGACGTCGATGCGGTTGGCTCCGCGGTCAGCGGCGTAAACGAACCCATCCTTGGAGATGTTCAGCGTGAGGTGGTTCCTGAATTCCTTGGGCATAGCACCGTTGGCGACGTAATCGCGGTCTTTGTCGTCGGTGCTGATTTCCGAAAGTTTGTGTCCATAGGCGCCCCAGCCGCGTTTGAACTTGAACGTGTCCAAGTCAAACACCATCACGCGCCCGCCAAGGTAATTGTCGGCGGCGTAAAGTTCGTGGGCCGGTTCGTCCAGCCGGACTTCTTCGATTCCACCCACGATCATCGGCGTCGTCGGAGGATACTTCGCGCGGAAAGCCGCTATGGCCGCCGCCCGAGCTGCCGGATCGGGTTGATTGCCGCCACGGCCTCCGCCACGCCCGCCTTGCGGGGGAGCTGTCTGCACCGGCCCCTGGCCACCGTGACCAGGAACGTGGGCCGCCGTCGCGTCGTCGCCTCCGCCTCCACCACCTCCGTTTTCCGTTTCCGGTGAGTGAGGCAATTCGGCGAGAAACTTGCCGGTTTTCGGATCGTATTTGCGGACGTTGCCGATCCCGTGAACGGTATTCCCGAGGTAAACGAATCCGTTGCTGTCCACTGCCATGCCGTGACCTTGGGGCGGATCGAAGTAACCGATGACGTTGCCGTCTTTATCGATGTGAATCATCGAAGGGGGCCGCGCGCAGCAGTCAGCTAGGTTGATTTCGGCATTGAGTTCAATGTCTCTAAGGTCATTTGGACGATCGTAGACCCAGACATTGTCATCCTTGTCCACGGCCAACCCGGTGACCCCACCCATCTTCCACTTGTTCGGAAGAGTCTTGGGCCAGTCGGCATCGAACTTGTATTTGGGCGCGGCCAGTTCCTGCGCTCCCAGCCCCGCAAACAACACGAACAAGGCGATGCCGCCGAATGCAGCAGCCCGGCCCCATGTAACTCGATGGCGTTTCATGGCACCCTCCTCACTATTCCCTAGGTTTGGGTTCCCGCGGTGAACTGGGCGGAGTCTAGTCCGCGAGACACGGTGTGTCAACAAAACCGCGCGAGGAGAAATGGCGCACAGCCCCCGAACATCGGTTCACAGGCAGTGCAGCAATAAATTCGCTTGGAGAGCAATCCTGAGGCTACATACAATCTCGCCATCAGATTGGGTTTGCACGTAAGTCGATTTATGATTCACCATGAGGAGGGACCAATGACTCGAAAGCTTTGGATTTTTGCAGTTCTCTTTGTTGCCCTCACTACACTCGGCGCCAGGGCGACGTCCGCGCAGGTTGTGGATGCCCACAAGGCCTTAGAGGCTGCGGCCAAGGCCATGGGCACCACGAACCTGAAGTCGATTCAATTTACCGCCGATGGCTATTTGTCCAAAGTCGGCGAGCAGTACGATCTGACGACGGACTGGCCGCATTTTGAGGTTTCCGAGTACACGCGCACGATCGACTTCGATGCCAAGTATATGCGCCTGGATTACAACCAAAAGCAGGGCAGCTACCCTACGAATGGCTATCCACCAGTGCCGGAGGGCCACGTCACAAGCATCCTGAGCGGCGATTTCGCATGGGACATGAAGGGTGATACGCCCGTGCCCTACACGCGCCTGTATCTCGATGGCATGCCATACGCCGATCTGCGGCAACTCGAGATGGTGCTCACTCCACACGGATTTATAAAAGCGGCATTGGCCGCCAGCGATGCAGTGGCCATCAAGCAACCTATTGTGGGTCCCTCGGACTTTGGCCTCTCGATGTTTGGCCAGTGGGTGACGATCGTCTCCTTCCATTATGGAAAGTACAGAGTCAACGGCACGATCAACGATAAGAATCTCGTCGAATTCACGGGCACGTGGATCGCCAACCCTCTCTATGGCGACATGCCGTATGAAATGCGCTACACACAGTACAAGGATTACAACGGCGTGAAGTTTCCCGGATTAATCCATGTCCATCATGGCGATCCCAGGATCAATCCGGGGGAGAATTATTTCCAGGTCACCATAAAAGATGTTCAGCCCAACGTAGTTGTGAACAAGGTTCCGGTTCCTGACGCGGTGCGGGCGGCAAAACTCGATCCGGTCAAGGTGGAAACTCGGAAGCTTGCAGACCATGTCTGGCTGCTGGGCGGCGGGCCCATGAACAGCGTGCTCGTCGAGTTCAAGGACTTCGTTGCAGTCGTCGAAGCGCCGCAGAACGAAGCGCGGTCGCTCGCGGTCATCGACGAAGTCCATAGACTCGCACCGGGCAAAATGATTCGCTACGTGGTCAATACAAATCACCACATGGCTTATGCGGGCGGCCTCCGCACGTATTTCTCGCAGGGAACCACGGTCGTAACCCACCAATCGAACCGAGACTACTATGTGAGCATCCTGTTTAGCCCGTTTCCGAGAACGCTGGATCCGGATCACATGGCAACTTTTAACCCGATGTACATGATCAGCCGCCGTCCTCCTCCGATTGAGACGGTGGGCGGCACGACGTCGGAGGGAAAGTATGTCGTCAGCGATGACGAGCGCCAGATGCAGATCTGGCATGTACAGGACATGGCCTACGAAGTGGGAGAGAGTTACCTCAAGATCCCCGGTCCGTCGTTGGCCAGAGGGAATCACTCTGACGACATGCTGATGGTGTATCTCCCGAAAGAGAAGATCCTGATCAACGCGGATCTGTATGTACCGCCGGAACCGGATGCAAAACCAGCTTTTCCCACTGCCGGTATGCGAACGCTGAATCTAAATATGAAGAAGCTGGGATTCGATGTCGCACAGCATGTCTCGATCGTGGGGCAGCGGGTCGGTTCAAACGACGAGTTCGTCAAGCTCATTGGTAACGCTCAATAGAAAAGTTCTCAGGGCTACGCGCCGATGGACGGGTCAAGTGAAAGGTTCCGTCCGGCGAATGCCGAACTGCACCGACGAAAATCCGTATCGTGGTGCCGCGCGAACGGCTGGGGCCAGCTCATTTATGCGGTGTGGGTGTGACGATCGGGCGTCCTTGTGACGATGGGAACCGTTCGTCAGCCGAAGGCGGTCTTGCGATGCAAAGCAGAGAGGACACTTCGGGACGAGAGGTCCACCGTTCGGCGCGATTTGGGGACCGTTCGACCGGACGCACACGAAGTTTACAAAAACCGGCTTGACAGGAAGAGGGTGGATGACGTTCAATCTATCGTCACTTGCAACTGGGTTGCAAGTGGACTTGCGCAAGTGAGGTTGCGACAGCCAAATTTATGGCCTTTAGTTCGTTAATTGCGACTGAGTCGCATCTGGGAAGATCGAAGGACGACACCGTAATCACGCGGCCTTCCTTGATGGAGGAGTTGGTGGCGCGCGGCGTGCGTATCACGGCGCAACGGCGTTTGTTGATCGGCATCATTCAAGATGCGTCGCGTCACCTGGACGCCGCCGCGCTGCTTCGCCTGGCCAAGGAGCAAGACCCGGATATCGACCGCGCCACGGTCTATCGGACGATTGCGTTGCTGAAGGATCGCGGCCTCATCGACGAACTCGACCTCATGCACATCGAGGGCGAGAAACACTATTACGAGGCCAAGACCAGCCGCGATCATTGCCACATGGCGTGCTTCCGGTGCGGAGCCGTCGTGGAGTACGCCAGTTCGACGTTCGAAAAGCTTAAGGAAGAGATGGCCAAGCGGGGCGGTTTTCAAATCCGCGTTGTCCGCCTGGAAGTGGGCGGGCTCTGCCAACGTTGTTCGCGCACATCCCCCAAGCGCGGAAGTCAGTCGTTTTAATCACCGATTGGTGGAAAGTCCGGACGGAGGAGTTAGACCGAATTAGATGCGACTGAGTCGCAAGTAAGAACAAAGCTCTTCAGAAAGAAGAACGGTCCCCACGACAAAACCTTTTCGCGAAGGGTCGTGGGGACCGCAAATCGACAACCCGAAGGCTGACGACCGTCGCCATTATACGAGAGTCAGCCATGGGTCTTACAAGGAGAAAGCCGCATGGCTGGCACACGGTATGGCTACGCTTTTGGTTTTTCTGCATCGCCTGTGAGACGCCCGGTACCTAAGACCTTCTTTACCTCCCTCGCGATCCTGCTTCTATTTCTGACGGTTGATTCCTGGGCCGGTGTGGGCGGGTCCGTCTCTGGAACTGTGAAGGACGCAAGCAACGCCGTGGTGCAGGGCGCAACCGTCACGGCTAGCAATACTGGCACGGGGGTGCAGCAGAAGGTCGTGACAAACGACCTGGGATTCTACTCATTTCCCGATCTCACCGTCGGGCGCTATGACATTTCAATCCAGAAGGTAGGCTTCAAACCCTATCGGCGAACCGGCATCGCCATCGACACCAATAGTTCCGCGACGGTTGACGCCGCACTGGAAGTCGGCCAGCAGGCCGAGGCCGTTACGGTAAATGAGAGCGCCGTTCATGTGGAGATTTCCGATACGCAGATGGGAGAGGTCATCACCGGCTCGCAGATGACGGCGGTGCCCCTCAACGGTCGCAGCTACACCGATCTCCTCGCTCTTCAACCGGGGGTTGTGCCAACCACTTCGATTACCTCCAACACCGTGCAGGATGTGGGCCAGAGCGCCCTGTCTCCCTCTGGCGATTTGAATCCGGGGACCATCTCGATTAACGGCCAACGGGAATTCGCCAATCTCTTTATCGTGAATGGAAGCGATGTCGAAGAAGACGTCAACATGGGCGCAGCGATTATCCCCACGCTCGATTCCATCGCCGAGTTTCGCATTCTCACGAACAATTTCGATGCCGAATACGGCGAGTTCAGCGGCGGCCAGATCCATGTGGTAACCAAATCCGGCACCAACGAACTCCACGGCGACGCCTTCGAGTTTCTGCGCAATACCGGGCTTGACGCCAAAAACTATTTTTCTCCGGCGCGCGGCGAGTTTGATCAAAATCAGTTCGGAGGAACACTGGGTGGCCCGATCCGTAAGAACAAGATTTTTTTCTTCTCCGATTATCAAGGAACCCGACTCACCGAAGGAATCGACACCGGGCGAATTCCGGTTCCCTCGATGCAGGACCGCTCCGGCAATCTGTCCGATCTGGCGAGTTCGTTCGTAACGACGGACGCCAACGGCAACAGCGTTCCCAGTACGGTATCCGGTCCCTATTGGGCGAATTTGCTATCGCAACAATTGGGCTATCCCGTATCGGCGGGCGAGGTTTACTACGTTCCGGGATGCACCAGTTCATCGGGCTGCGTCTTTCCTGCGATAAACGGAGCCACCGGGCCGGTGATTCCGCAAAGCGCTTGGTCGGCACCCGCCAGGAATTTATTGCAATACATTCCGCAGCCGAATGTGGGCACGAACTTCTTCTCGACATCCGCCCAGAATGAAACTCTGCGAGACGACAAAGGGGCCTACAGGATCGACGCGAACACGCGCTGGGGCTCGCTTTCCGCTTATTACTCCGTAGATGACTGGCTGCAAAACAATCCCTACCCGACGGCGCAAAGCGGTTCAAGCGTACCCGGTTTCAACGCGCTCTATTTGGGCCGGGCTCAGTTGATCAGCATGGGAGACACCAAAACATTTGGTAGCACGGCCGTCAACGAATTCCATTTTAGCTACATGCGAGATATCAACAACTTGGGACAGCCCGTAGGCGGAGTGGGCACCAGCCTGGCATCACAGGGCTTCGTGACGGGAGCAGGCACTGCCGGAATCGTTCCCCTCAATCCCCAAAGTGAAGGCGTTGAGAACATCGTCTTCAATTCCTTTTCTATCGGAACGAACGCCAACCAATTGAAGCAGGTCGATAATACTTTCCAATGGATCGATAACTTCTCCAAGATTACCGGGCGGCACAGTCTGAAATTCGGCGCGGAATATCACTACGACCAGGTCAATGTCGATGCGATCGCTCAAGCCAACGGGAATTTCGTGTTTGCCGGCAGCGAGACGGGAATTGACTTTGCCGATTTTCTGCTGGGCATTCCCAGCGAATACAACCAGAGCCAACTGCAACCTTTCTACGGGCGCAACAACTACTGGGGCGTCTACGGGCAAGATAGTTGGCGGGTGCGGTCCAACTTAACGCTGAACTACGGCCTGCGCTGGGATCGCATCGAGCCGTGGTATGAAAAAAACAATGGCATCTCGACGTTCGAGCCGGGCCAGTCGTCGGTTGTGTTTCCAGGAGCGCCGGTGGGCATACTTTTTCCTACGGATCCCGGCGTGTCCAGGACGCTGGCGCCTCCCGGGAATCTCAACTTTGCCCCTCGCGTGGGCTTAGCTTATTCGCCGAGCGGCGCGCCGAACACTCTTCTCGGAAAGATTCTTGGCGGACCCGGCAAAACCAGCATACGGGCCGGTGCGGGAATCTACTACACGGCGGTCGAGGCTCTTTCGCTCTCGATCCTAGCTGCCAACGCTCCCTTCGGAACGACCTATTCGAGTCCCGCCCCGCCGCTGTTCTCTCAGCCGTTCATCACGGCATCCACCGGACAGAATCTCGGTCAAGCCTTCCCCGTAGCGCTCGCTACCGGAAAAATCTCCAGCAGCAACCCGGACCCGAACATCAACTGGTCGCAATATGAGCCGATCACGGGCATTCCGGGATATGCCACCACGAACCGGACCCCTTACGTCGAGGAGTACATGCTGTCTCTCCAAAGGCAGATCGGAGCGAACACCGTCGTGAGCGTGAGTTATACCGGCACCGAGGGCCGCCGTCTCTTGGTCATGGTCGAAGCGAACCCCGGTAACCCGGCACTTTGTTTGAGCTTGAGCCAGCTCAGTGAGGTGGCGGCGGGTTCGCCCACGTGCGGACCATTTGCGGAAGGCGACGTATTTACGGCGGCATCGGGTACTGTCATCAACGGAACGCGCGGTCCGCTCGGTCCGAATTTCGGCAGCGATACGCTCCAGGAGACCAACGGAAAATCCAATTACAACGCACTCGAGCTCAGCCTGCGCCACACCAGCGGGCCACTACAGATTTCTGCCGGATATACCTATAGCAAGTGCATGGACGATTCTTCGAATTTGGGAGAAGAGGTCAATCCAACCAACCCATCACTCAGCTATGCGCTTTGTTCGTTCGACATCCGGCATAACTTTGTCGTCAGCTACGACTACAAACTTCCCTTCGAGCGCTTGTTCCGTGTTTCGAATCAATGGACGCAAGGCTGGGAAGTCTCGGGAATCACCCATTTCAGCACAGGACTTCCCGTAACGCTGGCCAGCGAAGGCGACAACTCGCTGCTCGGCGCCGAACCGAATGGCATCAACAACTACAGCTTGGACGAGCCGGACTTCACTCCCGGTCCTCTGAACTTGAACCACCATCCCACCAATGGGCAACCGTATTTCAATGCGTCTCTATTCAGCGAGAACGCTGAGGGCACACCGGGTAACGCGCGCCGTCGTTTCTTCTCCGGGCCGGGCATGGACAACTTCGACATGGCGCTTCTCAAGAACGTGCGGCTGACCGAATCGAAATCGCTACAGTTTCGGATCGAAGGCTTCAACGTTTTTAATCACCCACAATTCTTTGGGCCCGCGACCGTTGACGGCAACATCGGTAGCTCCACGTTTGGCCAGGTTGTCGGTGCCAATCCGCCCCGACTCCTGCAGTTGGGCGTGAAATATTTCTTTTAAGGAGGAGAAGACGCTATGACGATCCGAGTACATGCAAATCAAAATCGCTTCCGCCGTTTCTCTCTTCCGATTGCAAGACCGATGCGATGGACACTCTTGCGCGGAATATTCCTTCTCCTGTGTCTGATCGCGGCGCTCCCGAGCAACGCGCACGCGCAAAGCGCGGGCCCGGCCGATCAAATCTGCCCGCGTTCCGCGGCGGGCGCGGCGGTAATGCCTCCGGCCGACCTTTGGAGTGCGAACGGCGTTCTCCAAGTCACCTTCGCTTACCGGACCACAATCGATGCGCAAGGCCTGACGCGATACTGCTATATCGCCAACGGCACCGCCACGCTTGAATCGCCAACGCTACATGTAAATCCCGGCGATCAGTTGATTATCAATTTCCAGAACGATCTGCCCGCTGCAACTTTGGCACAGTTGGCGAACGGTATGAAGATGCCGGCGATGCCGGGAATGAAAATGGCGATGATGGAGCCAGCCGGCTCGTCGAGCGGGGGCGCGAGCGATTGCCCCGGCACCGGAATCATGACGGCAGAAACAACCAACCTACATTTCCACGGCATGAATGTACCGCCTGTTTGCGGGCAGGATAACGTGATCAACACGATGATTCAGCCCGGAGACGCGTTCACCTACGATGTGCAGATTCCGACCGATGAGCCGCCGGGACTTTATTGGTATCACCCACATCCACACGGCTTCAGTGAAGGGCAGGTACAAGGAGGGGCCGCAGGCGCGCTGATCGTCGAAGGAATTCAGAATGTCAATACTTTGCTTGCGGGTCTTCCGGAGCGGCTGTTCGTACTGCGCGACCAATTGCTGCCGAACTCGGAGAGCAATGACGCGAATATTCCCGCCTGGGACATCTCGGTCAACTATGTGCCGGTGCCATACCCAAACTACCCGCCGGCAATCGTGCAGACGCCGCCGGGAGAGAAGGAATTCTGGCGTGTACTGAATGCTTCAGCCGACACCATCCTGAATGTGCAGTACGTCATCAACGGTGGGGTGCAGCCCGTGCAAGTCGTCGCCATCGACGGCTATCCGATCGGGGGCGGTGGAGGAACGATTGGCCCGCAATCGGAGACCGAAACGGTTCTCCTGCTGCCACCCGGCGCGCGTGCGGAGTTCGTCGTCACCACGCCGAAGGTTACCGATCAGGCCCAACTGGTCACGCAATATTGGAACACCGGACCGGATGGAGATTACGATCCGACTCGTCCGATCGCCAATATCGTCGCGCAGAGCGCGAACAATACCGTTGCACAAAGTACGGCGCAGGCGAGTTCCCGGCTGCCGTTTCAGGTACGCTCTCAGAAAGTTACACGATTTGCCGAACTGGAGGAGGAGACGCCGGTAGCCCAACGCACGCTCTATTTCTCGGAGGTTTTGCAGGACCCCTCCGATCCCAACAGCCCTACGAATTTCTTCATAACCCTCGCCGGGCAGACCCCGGCCCTCTACAATCCGAGCGCTCCCCCGAACATTATCGTCCATCAAGGAACCGTCGAAGACTGGACGGTACAGAACACCGCGCTCGAAGACCATATCTTCCACATCCACCAGTTGCATTTTCAAGTCACGGCGATCAACGGCCAGCCGGTCAATGATCCGGCCATACGGGACACGATCGATCTGCCGTATTGGAGCGGAACGGGAGCCTATCCCAGCGTAACGCTGCGCATAGACTTCCGCGATCCGGACATCATCGGCACCTTCGTCTATCACTGCCACATCCTGGCGCACGAAGACGGCGGAATGATGGGCACGATTCAAGTGCTGCCGGCGGGCATTGCAACGATTATTACCGTCGCCGCGTCCTCAACCGATATGAAGGCCAACGCGAATGTGACGTTCACTGCCACGGTTACGCCTACGAGTAGTGGCGGACCCACCATGCTCGGCACTGTCCAATTTGCGGACCGCGGAACCAACATCGAGAGCGCGATGCCGGTCACCAACGGCCAAGCGACGCTGACAACAACCTTGTCGGCGGACGGAAGCAATTCGATTACAGCCACGTACTCCGGCGACTCCACTTATGATGAGTCCATATCCGATGCGCTCTCCGTCATGGTCGAGGATTTTTCGCTGAGTGCATCGGCGGCAAGTATTTTCGGGCCCGGACAGTCCGGCAATTCGACGATTTCGGTGACCGATTCCGCGAATTTCACGGCAGCCGTTAACTTCACCTGCGCTTTGCCGAACGCGCTGGTGGAAGCGGCCTGCTTCGTGAATCCGAATTCGATTACCGGCAGTGGTCAGGTGATGCTCACGGTCAACACGACTCCTCCGCACTCGTTCGTGCCTCCGTGGGTTGAAGCGCTACCGGCAGGGACTAATGTCAGAATATCGTGCGGGCTCGCGGCGCTGTCGCTGGCAGTGCTGACGTTGTGGATTCCTCGGCGGAGGTGGGGCGTTCCGGCGATGCTCAGCCTTGTTGTGATTGCCGTTTTGTCGCTGGCGTTCGGTTGCGGCAGCGCGAAAACCGATCCGGGCACTCCGGCAGGCACCTACAACGTGACAGTGACCGGCTCAAGCGGAAGCGGCGCTTCGCAAATTCTGCACACGGTCGTGGTCCCGGTCACCATCCCGTGAGACCGATCGCCGAAATCTGGGGCACACGGGTCACTTCGCCGTGAGCGCGGGGGTAGAGACCATTACTGTTGCCTGGCTTGTACTGTTCTATACGTTATGGGACTTCATGGGCGGGCGGCGGCCGCCGGGGGCGGCTCACCTTCGGATTCGTGGAGAATGTTGATTAGCCATGTGCCGTTTTGCTTGGTCACGACCCAGTCGTACAAGCCTTTCCGGGGCGGGACTGGATTGCCGCTGGTATCGAGCGTATTCGTCAGTTCGTAATTCATGGTCACCGATGCGACCGTGGGACTCAGGAAACGAATGGTCCGTAGGGTGTACGTTCGATGGGAGTTTTTAAGCCGGCCGGTGAAGAGCGGGACGAAATGCGCCTCGATGTCCTTGGGGCCGTGCGAAGTCATTTGGCCGACATTTATGAAGTCGGCGTCCTCTGTAAACCACATCGCGACGGCATGCGCGTCGTGATGGTTGAAGGAGTCTGTGAAGCCGTTGATGACTTTCATGATGGCGGGGGACTGGTCGTCGTCGGCCTTCACTCGATGGGGGGCGAACGAAATGATTGTGCCGAGGCAGAGGAATATCAGAACCGCCGTCAGATTTGCCGTGTGGGTTCGCTTCATCGGAAGCTCCTTGCGTTGAGATGCGGCGATGGTAGCACAGATGAGGGAGCGGCTGTCCCTTGGGCCCGCACAGCCAAGTGTGCGTTCCTACTTGCAGGCTGTTACGTGCGCGCTGCGATGAGGCCGACACCCAGCGTGACGACACTCGCTGCGAGAACGACGACGCCGATCCAGAGAAGGCCGATGAGGCTGGCGGGTTTATCGCGGCCCATGGCGCCGCCAAAGAACCCGCCGCTCACGAGAAGCGGGGCGAGCACCAATCCAATGCGTGCCGTCCAAGCCAGGGTCTCCGGGAGCCGCGCCTGGTCCATGAGCATCTGGGAGATGATCGCAAGAATTACGAGCACGCCGGCGTGGGCGTGACCTGCGCGCATCATCGAACGCTGGAAGTCGGTGAACTTCCGGTCTTTCTTGGAAAGGAGGCTGAGGAGAAATGCGCCGCCGTACTGAATGGTTGGAACCGTGATCAAGAGAACGCCACAGATCAGCTTGGTAGCGTTGGACACGATGCCCTCCGTATTTTATTTCATGCTTGAATCTGCATCTTTTAACCCAACTCGAAACTGCCCTTCCACGAGTGCTTTCATTTCCGCTTGCTCCACGCTCAATGAGTTGACCACCAAAGAAGTCCGATAAAGAAGAGCTGCATCGGAAGCCGCAGCCACAGCGCGGTCGCTGGTTTGCCGCGCAGGGTTACGCCTTTCTGTGCAGCGTTCACATTGCCAACAGACATCCCAATGAGCAGGGCCATGAGGCACAGGGCCGCCACTGACTTAAATTTTGGCAAAAGCAGCCCTACTGCGCCGAGCAGTTCGAGGACGCCCGTGACGTGCACGATGAGAAGCGGCCGGGGGAAAAAAGATGGGATCATATTCGCTAAATCATGTTTCATGCGAGTGAAGTGGGCACTTGCGGTGAACAGAAACATTACGGCCAATGCATATCGCGCCGAATCGTGCCAAGTCGCGAATGCTGTGAGGCCGAGCGCACCGACCAGACGGAATAGGAACCAAAAGGTAAGCAGCAGGGTTAAGACCGCCATCTGCTAACTCTCCTTTGTTTGTCGCGTAAAGTTTCTCACGTGCATCCGACCCCCTTGCCCGGGCTAAGGCTCCTGCATCGGCTGAGGATTGGGCCCGGATTGCGGCTTATTGATGGCTGCGCTTGTTGATGCCGCGGGCATACGAGATCCCGGTGATCCGTCCCAGACTATCAAAAAGCATTTGGCGGCCTATTCTGTCAACCAGGTCTCGTCGCGATTGGGCGCCATCAGCGCGACGTTCAGTGCCTGGGCCCAAGCAAAAGCGCGAAGATAAGTGCGTGCGATACGAGCAATAGCGGCACGATCGCGGTTATAAGGTAGAAGCCGGCCCCCAGTGAGCCTGGCTGCAGGTTCACGCTCGCTCCTCTGTAAAATGCGAACAGCAGATCGGCCGTACCCCAAACGTTGAATATCCACACCAGCGCAATCGCCCAAGGCGCCGTCCGCGCCAGCCCTACCGTGGCAATGATGGCAAGCATGGCCGTTAGGAAATCGCCATACGCGGCGGGCGCTGCCCACGCCTTCGGCAGGGATGTGGAAACGACTCCAGGGACCAAAAAACTGAGACCCAGGAATCGGAGAAACATGTGCGGCGCGACCAGCCAAAGCAGCGCTTGTCCGCCGCTGGCAGCTCGTAAGCGAGGCCACGCGAATAGCGTCGCAGCCACTATGGCACTCGTTAAGGTCATGAGCACGTTGATTCCGAAGATGGCTCGTACGTTCATCGGCTTACTCCCACCGCAGACTTCGCAGCTTCCCGAGCTTGTGCTTTGAGGTGTTCGCGTCGAGGAGGCGTTAGACGGGACGAACTGCTTGGTCGTGTTTGAATCAGACGTTGCATCGTTATTCTCCTTGGGTCGATTTTCAAATCAAGCGAAGCGCTGGTCTTTGTATATGTATATACAGCTATACGGACAAAAAACTACGCGACCCCAGAGGCACGCGTCACTTCAGCGAGCAGCTCTGCCATCTGTGCCCACGCTGGTTCACCCAAGCGTTGCTGCAACCGCCTTTGCGCACCTTCCCAGCGGGGCCGTGACTGCTCCAACTTTTCCCGGCCTGACGCGGTGAGCCGCAGGAACCGGTGTCGCCGGTCGTCCCCCGCCCTGACTTTAATCCATCCACGTTTCATCAATGGCTTGAGCATTCGGGTCAAGCTAGTCGAGTCCAACGCTAACAAACTGCCAAGTTTGCCCTGAGAGATTTCACCCGTCTGGTTCAGCGTCATCAGGAGGGTGTGTTGGGTTACTTCGATGCCGTGAGGTTGGAGTTCGCGGTTATAAAATCGAGTCACCGCCCTGGCTGCGCGGCGCAGGTTGGCACAAGCGCAGGGAAGCACGGGGAGGGCTCGTTGGGCTGGCGGGATCATCTGGGCGTTTTCACCTCAGAGCAACTATATGTATATACATGTAGTGAGCGGCTGTCAAGGGTAATGTTTGGCCTCGAGACTCGCCTGTTGGTGCAACCGAGGCAACAAGGTGCGATCGGCGGGTTGCTTCGACCGGCGTGCTTGACCTAAGCTGTACGCCCGCCTTGGCTTTAGGCCAAACTTGAGGAGGTTTTCATGGGAACCAGCGACGAGACGCAACGGAGCCCGTCAACGGCTGCCGCTCTGAGTTCGCCCGGCTCGACCGTGCGCACGCCTGCCTTTCTGGGAGCGAGCCTGCGAATCAAAGGGCAAGTCACAGGCGAGGAGGACCTGCGGGTTGACGGCAAGATTGAGGGGCCCATTTCACTCCCGGACTACAGGCTCACCGTGGGGCCGGCTGCGGAGGTGAAGGGTCCGGTCGTCGCGCGGGAAATCGTGGTGTACGGAAACGTTCAAGGCAATCTCCGCGGACGCGAGCGGGTGGAAATTAAGAAGGATGGTTCGGTGGTGGGTGAATTGACCACGGCGCGAATCATGGTCGAGGATGGCGCATACATCAAAGGGAATGTGGAGATCGAGCGCGGCGTTACTGCGGCGCCCACAGACCCCAACACCCTTCTTGCGCTCGCCGAAAAGGACTTCAAAATGAAGTCCATTCGGGCCGCCGATTCCCGTCAAGAAGACAACGCGCCAGGCCTCTCTTCGCGTTGAGATCGGTCTCGGCGTGTAGGGAAGATTGGCTGTGTCTGGCATGCGGCTGAGCGAGACAGAGACCGCATGGCGGAGAGGGAATCTCTAGTCCGCGTAATAGCCGGCTCGGGTCTGAACGATCATGCCCTTCTGCTTGGTAGCGAGACGGATTTTGCGATAGCCGGACCCCGCATCCGCGCCAAGAGCGTAACCCAAGGCGTATTGATTCCGTAACTCCTCTTCGATGGTGCTGAATATCTGGTCGATGGGCTCTTTCCTGGTTACCTCGAACATTCGCCCGCCGGTTTCCTTTGAAATTCGTTCCAGCGTGTCCCTGCCTTGGGAAAGCTCTTGGCTGGGCAGGCTTTGCGGGAGTGGAACGGTGCTTATTGGACTGCGGCGGCCCGGCGGAGGGATGCTCGGGCCTTGCACGTCGGGATAGAATTGCTGATCGGCAAACAGAATCGAGTAGACCACGGTATCGGCGCGCTGCGCGGCCATAATCGCGTCCGGCAAAGAGTGCTGGCTGCCATTATCCACGCCGTCGGTGAGAAAAATGATAGCCTTACGGCCATCCAGCCGGGAGGTCACGCGGTTGCAGGCCGAGACGGCCGCATCGTAGAGCACCGTGCCGCTGGCCCGGGGTCCCGTGAGCGACTGGAAGTCTCCGGCGAGCTTATCGCGGGAAGAGCTTAACCCGTAAATTACGACGGCTCCGTCGAAGCGAGCTAGAAATGCCTGGTCGTTTTCGCGAAGCATGTCGTCCAGGAATTTTTGGCTGGCCATGCGCTCCTGGCCGAGAACTTGCACCTGGCTTCCGCTGGTGTCGACGAGCAGGCCGAGCGACAGGGGCAAATCCTTTTCCGTGGCGAAATATGTGATTCCCTGAGGGTGCCCGTTGTCTTCGAGTAAGAAGTCATCTCGATTCAGGCTGGAAACAATCTGGCCACGCTTGTCGCGCACGGTAGCCAGCACGTTGACCACTTTCACCGTTATCTTGATTTGAGGCTGTGGGCGGCCGTGCAGAGAGACGCCCGAGAGTATCAAGACCACGACGCACAGAGCCAGCAAACCTGACTTCGGCAGGACCTTCGAAATATTCGAAATAGAAGTGGCGAGCAGATCGGCAGGCGAAGGAAATTGTCTGGAGGCTGCGCACCTGCCTCCGCGATTTCCGAGCGACGTTTCCTTGGGCTCGGTTTGCCGGCCAGAGAGATTGATTCTCATGGCGCATCCATGAGTTAACTCGCGTTCAATGAAGCCCACAGTTCCGATCGATTCGCGGGAAACAGATAGGCCTTAATCGTAACATCGCCGGGGGAATTGGGATAGGTGCGATGGCGTTCATGCCTACGCCAATTTGGCAAAGGGGGGAGAGCGCGCAGAAATCGACTCTAATGCAAGGACCCGCGAGACCGGCACGGGGAGACGAGCGGACGCGACGGCGCGAGCAACGAAAGTTTAGGGACATTCGTCCCGATAGGGAAAGAACGGCGAGAGTTCTGGTTGGGTGCCGGTTACTCCTTTCGCAACAGATGGGCCTTTGGTCCCGAATCGGAACAAGAGAGAGGGTATAACCTAAGGAGAGAGCCTAAAATGGTGCACGATAAATCTTCCCGGGAAACACCCCTCAATGGGCGCGGACGGCATGATCCGGATCAGGATATAGGAGTCGAATTCGAGTTGATGACACAAGAAGATCAGACGAGCCTGGAGACGATTATCACTGAGGAGGGAGCCCTCGCAGGGACGGAAGATTCACACAGCGAGCAGACGCACGGACGTTCGCTGGCGGATGCTCCTGCTTCCAGCGCGAAGGGGAAACAATCCTCCGATCTAGCGGCCGGGCCAGAGTCTCCGTCTAAAGCTAACGAGCGCCGAGCCTATATCCGCTATAAGCTCAATGCTCCGGTGGAATTAACCGATTCGCGGACCGGCCAAACGAGCCAAGCGGTCGTGACAGACGTTGGAAGGGGCGGTTGCTTCGTGAAGACGAATAGCCCGGCGGCGATTGGCACGACACTGAAATTGTCCATTACCCAAAGCGATCAATGCTTTCGTGCGCGGGCGAGAGCCGTGAGCATTCAGCCCGGTCAGGGAATGGGGATTCTCTTCACAGAAGTTGAAGCCGAGGACCTCGAAGGTTTTGGAACGGTGGCTCGCGGCGTCGATGGAGACCATCTGGGTCAGGACGAGCCGTCGCAAGAGCCAACGCGTGGTGTTGAAGGTGTCGATTTTGGTGCAAGGGAAGGACACCCGCGGGAAAGAGTTCTCGGAAAATACGGAAAGCATATCCGTCAGTGCGCATGGATGTCTGTTGCTGCTCTCGGCCACTGTCGCCAAGGGGCAACCCCTGATCATCCGGAATCTCAGGACGAACTTCTCGCAGGAGTGCTCGGTCGTTTACATGGGCCGAGAGCAAGACATCCGTCGCGAAGTGGGCGTGTCGTTTATGATGCCCAATTCAAATTTTTGGCAGGTCAACTTCCCGCCATGGGATTGGTCGCCGCAACATCCGGATGCCAAGGGACCGGGCGCCAACTCCCGCAAGTAGTATGGGGCCGCTGTAAGCGTCAGCTGGCTGCGGCAGTCTTAGTGGCTTGGAGTGTATGCTGGTTGATCTCGGCCGGCTTCGTGGTGTTCAGGATGTCCTTGGCCCTCGCCACCTCATCCGCCGTGCCGTGGGCCACCACGAGAAACTTGTCTGCCTTTATCGCGGTCTCATATCTCAAGACGCTGTCTTTGGGTATGCCAACGCTGTAGAGGGCGGCCCCAAGAGCGCTCAAGCCTCCCACGACGACGGCGCCTTCCACAGCACCGATGATCCATGCCGCCACTGGTCCGGCGACGAGCAAAGGACCGACGCCAGGCACCCAAAAGAACGCGGCGCCGACCAGGAGCCCCCACAATCCGCCCCAGAACGCGCCCATTTTGCCCCAATACTTCATGCGATCTCCGGCATTGTAATATCCCACGACCTGCTCGTCCGTGTGGTAGTCCTTGCCGACGACGGACAACTTCTTCATGTCGAAGCTCGATTTCTGAAGCTCCTTTACAGCGTTTTCGGCCGCCGCGTGAGTGTCATAGATGGCAATCACCGCATTTGTGTCCGGCATTGTGGTCCTCCTTAATTCAGATCCGTCTCGAACTTGATTAAATCCGTCTCGAAGAGCGTTTGGGATTCCGTCCAGCCGTCGTGCGCTTGTTTTGATTCCAGCGGGCGTCCTCGGTCTCTTTCAAAATTAGAATAGCTGTGGAAAACTTCCTCAAGACTCCGGCCCGCGAAGGGCGCTGGCAGATCCATGGCCCGTGCCGCATTCGCCAGACCGTCACTCGAGTCCAGGTTCACCGTGAAAGATGGAGTCTCAGTCGTGGCATGCCTAGGCTCGAGCACCACGGCGGGCAAAGGGCAAGCCTTTAATTGGATCGGCGAGCTTGCGCGCAGGCCTCGTAACGCCGGGTTCCGGTTTCTCAACTTCGGCGTCGGCGGAGATCTGGCCTATAACGGATTGCAACGTTTACCGAAGGTTCTGGCTTGCCATCCCGACAAGGTCGTGGTCCTGCTGGGTGGCAATGACGTCCTCGCGATCGTCTCACGAAGAGTTAGACGCTTCTTCGCCGTCTTTAAGCGTCTCCCACGCGCGCCAACGCCCGAATGGTTCGAGCAAAACATGCGCGAAGTCGCCCGTCGCCTGAAGAACGAGACCTCTGCCCGGGTCGCGCTTTGTTCGTTGCCGCCGATCGGTGAAGATCCGTCCTCTAGCGAGCGTTCCAGCGTGAGCTCAACGAGCGCGTCGCGGAGTACAGCGCAATGATCAAGGCCATAGCGCAGGAAGAAGGGGCGGTCTACGTGCCGTTCTACGAGCGAATGCGTGAGCAGGTCGCGACGGACCCCGGCCCAGCACTTACGTCGTTTCGGTTCCTTCCGTTCTATCGCGACGCTTTTCGTGTTCTTGTGTTGCGGAAAAGTCCGGATGAAGTCGGCCAGATCAACGGCTGGCGGTTTCATACCGACGGCGTTCATTTGAACAGTCGAGGGGGAATGATCTTGGCCGACCTTGTGCAGGGATTTATCGATAGCTGAAGCGAATCAGCTCGCTAGGCACGGACCGGCGCCGAGTTTCAGAGTAGAGAATTGCTATCGGCTGCTGGTGACGGCGTCGCGCGGAATCGCTTTGCCATAGACTGCGATTTGGCCGAGCTGGATGTAGCCGCCGGTCCCGTGGCCGCTGCTGGGCATCAGGTCCACGAAGCCGACTTCATCGACCTTGCTGAGGTCGGGGTCAGGGACCCACGTTTCGTTGTTTGGCGCGGGGTTACGGCCCAGCGTCACAATGCGGTCGGGATCGAGCTTCAACCAGTGCAGGCCCATCAGCGAAAATTGATTCTCCGTCAGCAGGGGGATGGACGCGAAGCTAAGATCGGCGACGAGCAGGGTGCCGTCCGGAAGCTTGACGACCGGGCGTACAACGTGAAAACCCGAGGTCTTGACGTACCAGCGAATGTTGGCTTTGCCGGTGAGGTCGATGTAGCTATCCTTCTGGCGGAAGGTGATGGCGAAAGGGCCGTCGCACTCGCCGGACCAGACGCCAAACGGCGCGACGTCACTGCCCGGCGTTCCGGTGGTTAGTAAATGTTTGGCAGCGGCGCCGTACCATTTGACCTCGACCTTTGGATCGACGACATTTTCCTGAATCATGGGCACTTGGCCCGTCTGGCTCGGTGGCCGAACCCAATCGACTTTGAAGAAGAGCGGCGCAGCGACTTCGCCCGGTGCGGCTTGTCCGGCCCTGCCGCCTTGCTGTGCCGCTGGCGGTCGCTGGCCCTGTCCCTGAGTCTGAGGGCGCTCCTGAGCCCAGACCAACGCGCCGAAGGTAAATGCCAAGACCGCGAAAAGTCCTAAGGTTGACTTGATCGGAGAGCGTAGCAGCATGGTTCCCTCCCGGCTTGTAGCCCAATCTGTGAACAGACGTAAGGGCCCGATTGAAAAGCCTCGCTCGAAAGCCAGGCGCGACGGAGCCGTTGGCAAACCGCCCAGAAAAAAGGGGCACCTGGCACCCGGCGCGCTTATAGCTTCAGCAACTTAGCCGCGTTCCCGCCCAGTAACGCTTCCTTTGCCGAATCTGGGATGTCCGCTTGGAGGATTGAATCGACGGTGTCGGGCCAAACCAGCGGTATGTCGGTCCCGTACATGATTTGGCTCGGCCCCATCTCGGCCACCATATGGCGTATGGCCTCGGGCGAAAAGACCATCGAGTCCGCCAGGATCTGGTCATGGAGATATTCGTGAACCTCGCGCTTGTTCACGCACATTGCGTTGTTACGAACGTGGCAGGCTGCCTCGGAGCGTCCCAGATAAGACGGCAAATAGCCGCCCCCGTGCGCCCCACAAACCTTCAAGCGGGGGAAGCGGTCGAACGCGCCGTCGTAGATCATGTGGCTGAGAAACAATATTGTTTCGAGCGGATTTCCCAGGATGTTACCCAGGTCGCCGGGGCCGTCCCACGCACCCATCTTGGCGACGTTCGTCGCTCCATTGGGATGCATGAACACGATCACGCCCAACTCCTGCGCCTTGGCCCAGAAGGGATCGTACTTGGGCATGGAAAGCTGCTCACCATTGACGTGGCCGCCGACCGCAGCCCCGCGCAGCCCTAAGTTTTTCACGGCGTGCTCGAGCTGTTGCGCCGCCAGGTCCGGAAATTGCAGCGAGGGCGAAGTGAATGCCGCCAGCCGATCCGGGTATGCCGCGCACAACTTGGAAAGCCCTTCGTCCTGCGTCTGCACGATGTGTGCGGCCAGGTCCCGATCCGTCGCCGCATACCACCAAAACATGTTGATGTGAACGACCTGAAGGTCGATGCCGCGCTTATTCAGTTCGTCAATGCGCTCGGCGCCGACCTCTCGTCCGCCACCGCGCCCGAATCGCTCCATGGGCGTGCCCTTCACGATGTCGCCAATTCCGGTGACATTGGCATGGGCATGGATGTCAACCACCTTGACCTTTTTTCCGCCCACGCGCACATCCCGCTTGGCTACTGGGCCGCCTGCCTGCGGCGCTTGGCGAGCAGCATCGAGGAACGCGCTGCCTCCGATCATTGCCCCAGCCACCCCTCCCGCCACACCCTTGATGAATTCGCGTCGATTGCGCATCGTCTTCTCCTCAGTCGAATCTTGCTGAATTCCCTCCAGCTTGCCCCTCGCGTGATCCGGGATTTCTATCTTATTTTCAGGGTGACCGGCAAATGCAAAAGGCACCTCGGAACGAATGATGGGGCTGATGGTATCACGATGATCCTCTGATACGGTAGCGCCACGGGGCGCCCGGCGTTCGTCCGGCGCACGGCAAGGGGGTCATATCAGTTTTACCCAGGAGGCGATGGTTTGGGCCAATTCCCGCATGACGTCCGCGGCAGCTCTTCCCGAGCTTTTGAGCACGCGGAAGGAATGGTCGGCGGTGTCGATGACGTGCAACGTGGCGCTCGAGCCGAGTTTGGCGCAAACGGGCCGCAGCAAATCGAGCTGCGCGAATTGATCGCGCGTGCCTTGCAGGAAGAGCATGGGCACGCCTACATGCACCAAATGGTCGGCGCGCTCTGTGCCGGGCCGCCCTGGTGGATGCAAAGGGAAACCCACGAATGCCAATCCGCGCACATGTTCGAGCGGCTGCTCCGCAGCGGCGCGCGAGGTCATGCGGCCTCCCATCGATTTGCCTCCGGCCAGCAGCGGCAGGTTGGGCGCTTGCTCATTCGCCAGGCCTACGGCCGCTCTCACCGTGGCCGTCAGCAAGGACGGAGCATCCGGGACCTTTCGCCGCTGCTCCATGTAAGGGAACTGATAACGCAACGTTGCTACACGGACTGCGGCCAAGTCTTGTGCGAGCGTTTCCAAGAAGGGGTGACGCATGCCTGCACCGGCGCCGTGCGCGAGGACAAATAGAGACTCAGCATTTGGCGGATGAAGTAGAAGGGCGGAGACTTCGACCGCAGGGTTGACTACGAATCGTAGCTCTCGAGTGGACGCCGGCATACATGCTCAGGGCACGATCCGAGTGCCGAGGACGGTGAGAAATTGTGCTAGCCACGCGGGATGCGCAGGCCAGGCTGGTGCGGTAACCAGGTTGCCATCGGTCACGGCTTCGGTCATCGCCAAATCCACGAACCTACCTCCGGCGCGCGTGACATCGGGCGCGACCGCCGGGTAACAGCTACAACGCCGCCCATCGAGAACTCCCGCGGCGGCGAGAATTTGCGCGGCGTGACAAATCGCGGCGACGGGCTTTTTGGCATTTACGAAGTCGCGAACGATTTCAAGGAGGCGCGGATTCAGGCGAATGTATTCAGGTGCGCGGCCGCCGGGAAGAAGCAGAGCATCGTAGGAGTCGGGCTGAATGTCGTCGAAGGTGGCGTTGAGGATGAAGTTGTGGCCGCGTTTTTCGCTGTAGGTTTGATCGCCTTCGAAATCGTGGATCGCGGTACGAACGAACTCGCCGGATTTCTTTCCGGGGCAGACGGCGTGAACCTTATGGCCGACCATAAGAAGAGCCTGGAATGGCACCATCACTTCATAGTCTTCAACATAGTCACCAACGAGACAGAGAATTGATTTTTGTGGCATCAAAGCCTCCTATAGCGTGGTCAAGAGTGGCCCACCCGCGTCAGCCGATAACTCTTGCAAGATCGTCACTGCGGAAACCTCTGGCGGATCGCGACGGTGCGATCCAGTTCGTCTACCGACCTGCAGGATTTTCAGCCGCAGATCGGTGTCGATCGTCGCTGTTTTCAAATATTCATGGACTTGTGCCTGCGCTGCGGCCGATTGCTGCCCTCCCAGGAAGGCGTCAAGCCAATCGACCAGGAAGAAAATTTTGCGGTCGCGTTTGATTTGCGGGAGCGCCTCCAGCGCCGGCTTCAGATACGGCTCGGTCAGCGGCGACTGGTTCCAGTAATTGAACGCGCCGAGGCTTTGCTCGATCCAGTCTTCGGGGCGGGACGAATTGTGCAAGATAGTCGTCGAAATATTTCCGCTTGGTTTCGCTCGTCAGGCCGCGCGGCTTCGCGCGATGTAGGCGTATTCCTGGCCGTCTCCGCTGGTGTCGCGCAGTTTTTCCGCGCGCGAGCAATGGCGTCGGCCTCGGGATCGCGTTGCGCGATCAGCGCCGTCACCATGTTCCAGCGGTCGAGCGGGCGCAGTGCGACGCCGGGTATGGCGAGCCTCGCCGTTGAGCAAGCGCTTTGAGCTTGGCTAGTCCCGCGGGCGTTTCCGCCAGCCTGAGTAAGCCGCGGAACCAGACGATGCGCAGTCCCTGATCGGACGATTGCGTCATTTGACGGCGGCAGCCGCCTCGAGCGCGCGGAACGAATTGTGGCGCGCGTCTTCGCTCACGTAGCGGTGCAGGGCGGTTGTCAGTGCGACTAAGCAGGCTCTGCGCCAGCGATTCGTCGGTTTCTGCCGGCAAGAGTTTTGCGGCCAGCGCGATGTAGGAGCGCGGAGCCAGGTCGGCTTGCCGCACCGAATCCCATAGCGAACCCCAGAGAAGCGCGCGGCGGAATACATCCGGCATCGCGCCCAGCCGATCCATCACATTTTGCTGGCTGCGCGCATCGAGCAGGAATCGCCCGTAACCGTAGTCCTGGTCATTGGCAAAAACAAATCGAGGACAGGCTTTGCCTGCTGCGGCGGGAACGTCGGCGGTTTTCCCGTTCAGCTCTGCGCGGATTCGCACCGGTTCGCCGTCCCGTAATCCAGCAGCACCTGCGTGGCGATCGGCCAAACATCCGCGGTGCCCAGAACATCTTTCTGCGACAGCGAGAGGCGCTGCAAGCGATCGCCGTCGCAGGACCACGCGACGTCCACCTGCGGCATCCCGCGATGGCGAATCCACATCTCGGCCCACGGATCGAGCTGCCTGCCGGATGCGCGTTCGAAGGCGCGCACCAGATCGGTCCACTCCGCGTTGGCGTAGGCGTGGTCCTTCAGATAGCAGCCGCAAGCCGTCGCGAAACTGGCTCCGGGCCCAAGCACGAACGCGAGCTGCTTCAGCACTCCGGGCGCCTTGTCATAAACAATCGCGCCGTAGGCGGACTTCGCATCGAGCAAGATTCGGAATGTCCTGGTAAATGGGAGTGGTGCCCTGCGTCGAATCGATCGCGTAGGCGGCCGGCTTGTTGGCTTCGTAGAAGCGCTTCCAGATGCTCTCGGCCGGTTTCAGGGATGCCAGCGCCTGGTAGGCCATGTACTCCGCGAAGCCTTCCTTGAGCCAGAGATCGTCGAACCAGCGCATGGTGACCAGATCGCCGAACCACTGGTGGGTCAGTTCGTGCAGCACCAGGATGTCGCGGTTCAGCAGATCGGTGTGCGTGGGCGCGACGCGAAAGAGCACGGACTCCTCGCGCAGAAACGTCGCGCCGGCGTGCTCCATTCCGCCGTAGGCGAAGCCGGGAATCAGTACCATGTCGTACTTCGGAAAAGGAAACGGCTGCGCGAAAAAGTCCGAAAGGTAGACGGTTCCTTGCGCCGCGATCTGCTGCATCTCCGGCGCCTCGGTCTGGGCGGTCTTCGAACTTGGACTGGCGGACATAAACCGCGGGTTCTCTGCCGGTGCCTTCGAGCTTGCGAAACGGTCCGGCGGCAAACGCAAATAGGTAGGTGCTGATCGGCTGCGTTTCGCCGAACGTCGTGCGGCGTTGTCCAGCCGCTTCGGCGGAGGCGCCTTCAACGGGGGCATTCGAGATAATGGTCCAATCTTGCGGAGCGGTCACGTCCAGCTTGAAGCGACCTTTCAGATCCGGCTGATCGAAACACGGGAAGGCCATGCTGGCGTCCATTGGGACGAACAGCGTGTAGAGATATTCGGCGTGGTCGTCGCGGTCCTGGTAACGCGTGATTGCTTTTCCGGCCGCCGCGACCTGAGCGGTGAATTGTATGCGAACGGTATTGTCTCCTAAGCTAAGCGCGCTCGCGGGCAACTCGATGTGGCCATTTTCGAGGTGCGCGGGAATCGGGGAACCATTCAAAACAATTTCTTGAACGGTTCCGTCGCGAAAATCGAGCAACACAGGGCTGACGCTCCGGAGCCTGAACTGTATCTGTTCGGTTCCCGACGTCGCTGGAGCTTGCGGGACTAACACAAAGGATAGCTGATAGCGTACAGCGGAAATCTGGCCGGCACGCTCACGGGCAAGCTCTCGCGGAATTCCTTTGGGCGCAATTGCAAAGGCGCTGGAAACGACCAGAAACAGAAGGGAAGTAAAGAGTAGCCGGTGCGGGCACATTGCGAGATCGGATTATAATGCACGAACGGCCGCGGAGGATGAAAGACGTATCTGCGGCTCGGAAAGGGACGAAATAGCGGGCCGGTGAGATTGCGAGTGGGTTCATCGGAGCGGCCCAGTCCTTTGACACGGGATTTTCGTCAACTGGGGTTCGCGGTTGCCACATCGACAAACTGACTTCTCATCTCATCTGAGGGACTGCGATTACCGGAAGCTGGCTGCGGCGGTGAAAATGGGCAAAAGCCGTTTACCTAGACGAGAACTTCTTAGGACTTGGCAAATCAATTCACGAAAGGGTTCTTATAATACGCTTCAGTAACCCGTTTTTCCGATCGCGTATCCATTGAACTATCTGAAAAAGCGACGATTCGAAAAAGCGTCCCCGAAGCCGCGCCGCCCACGACGCAGAGAGGCAGAAGCGAGGGATCCCCAGGGACATGGAACAGCAAAGAGATTGCCAGGCCTACGATCAACCCAATTAGTGCTCCGACCACCGTGATTGCGATCAACGAACGAGTCTCCAGGTAACGAAGGACTAACCAAGCTGGCCACCCCAAGACAAGCTCGGCAAGATAGGCGATGGGTAATCCAATCCACGACATCAATACAGACGAGAGAATCACATATTCCCAGGTATAGGGTGCCCTTTTAGTAAGACCGGGGATGACGTGAGGAACACGTAGTGTTATCGCAAGAAAAACGAAAAAGACGAGTGGCAGCATGAGGGGTGCAACAAGAAATGCAATAATCGTGCGCTTCTTGTCCATGCTCGTGCACGAATAATATCACGTTTGAAATATGGGCCAGCCGCCATCAGTGACAGGGCAGAGACTGGCCGGACTCCCGACTCACCCGCGAAACCCACACTTGTGACCTTCTTTGGGAGCCCACTCCCGTGACACGGGATTGTCGTCAACTGGGGTTCGCGGTTGCCAACTCCGCTTCTGTGAATTATTCCTCTCGCAATAGACAAGAGAAAACCAGAAACAAATCAATATCCTTGGACGAACAACGCGCCAGTCCGTCCAGCAAGCCAGACGCGCCGAGCACGTTCGGCCAGTCGCAGTCAACAAATTCTAATTCAAGCGCCACGGTGCTCCCGGGAGGTGGTCCGGCAGGACGTGCAGTCGGGTTTGAAGTTGATTTCTAGGTGTTACGTTGCTAGTGAACCACGCCAAAAAACCAGGTGTATAATCGGCCGCGGAGGTGGGGGATGAAAACGAAGCTTGTCTTCATGGTTGTGAGTGTTCTGTTGGTTTCTGCTCCCCTGTTCGCACACCACGGACGCGTCGGGTACGACAATAAGAAGGTGTTGACGCTGAAGGCTACGGTGACGGAATTCGATTGGACCAACCCACATGTGCAGATTCTGTTCGAGGCCCCGGACGAAAAGGGTGTCAAGCAACGCTGGGATGTGGAAGGGACAAATCCATTTGGCGCTAGCAGGGCAGGTTGGACCAAGAATAGTTTCAAGCCGGGCGACCAGATCACGATCACCTTCCATCCAGCCGCTAACGGTCTTGGAGTCGGCCTTTTCATCGGCGCCGTCACGGCCAGCGGACAAAAGCTCGGCGCGGGAACTGGCGGAGCTAACGACTCGAATCCGAACCAATAAGTGACGCGCAGGCTGCTTCGGGCGAAGTTCTGTGCCCCCGGCTGACCGGCGTTTTGAGCGAACTCAAACCACGGATCCAACAGCACAGGGCATCAATGTTCCGTGGACTAAACCGCGAGGCGAACGGCAACGAAGCCACCGAAGCTTGTGGGACGTTCGAGTGGCACGAAATAGGATCTGAATGAAAGCGCGAACAAATTGTTGAAGAGGAGTTGCACAATGCAGACCCGGCACATTTTGTTCTTGGTTGCGGCCTTCGGGGTGGCACTAGCTTTCGCGCCAGTTCTGCCGGCGCAAACAGGAGGACAGCCGGGGGCAGCAAAGCCACAGGCAAAAAAATCCGCTCAGCCTTTTGACCCGCACGATCTGTCGGGCACATGGAATGGCGCAGGCGGAGCTACGTCGGCTACGTGTAATTACACGATGAATCCGTATCCTCCTGACCCCCGATGCACTGTTCCTGCGAATCCAGCGTCCGGCGTCCCGAATTTTACGTACCCCGGTAACAATGTTCTTCCGGATGGCGTGCACATGACGGCTTGGGCGCATGACCTTTGGATGTCCCAAGACCAAGGAAAAGGCGTGGGCGGCAACGCCGACCCCTACGAACACTGCGATCCGCTCGGTGTGCCGCGGGTCTTTCTAAGCTATGTCCATCCCGCAAAGATCATTCAGATTCCGGGAGAGACGTGGATGATTTACGAAGAGGCCCACACGTGGCGGGTGATCTATACGGATGGGCGGCCACTGCCAAAGGTGGAAGATTTGCCGTTTGGTACGAATTGGATGGGGTACTCGGTGGGGCATTGGGACGGAAATGATTTTATCGTGGAGACAATCGGTCAGAACGACAAGACGTGGCTCGATCTGCGCGGTCATGTTCACAGCGACGATATGTTGCTGAAAGATACCTATCGTCGCACGGGCCATGACACGCTGGAGGCCAGTTTCTCGTTCCATGACCCGAAGGCATACGACAAGGATTGGTCGTATGGACCAAGAAAGCTTGCATTGAAGACGGGCAAGGACTGGGAGATTCAGGAATCGTTCTGCACCCTGGAGGACGAGCAGAATTTTGACAACAAGATAAAAGACCCAGCTGAGAAGGGTGTCCAGGCTCCGGGAATAAAGCCTTGAAATGTTTGTAAAGTGTAGCGAGATTTGTAGCGACTCTGCTCCTGTCTAAGAGAGTCAGGCCGACCTCCATTTTGCCGAAGCTGCATCTCGTCAACTGGGAATCGAGGTTTCCCGGATGACGATTGGCCGACAGCGTAGGTACAGCGAAACAGTCTCTTCAAGGGCACCGGCGGCAGGGATCTGCAGATCGGATGCTGGTTAGATGCGGGAACGACTAGACCACCCGCTTAGCGCGCCAAGTTAGTGGGCGGACTGGCTGGACCAGGCGACGCGGGTAAGAATGGCAACGACCACGAGGAACACCAGCAAAACGACTTGCGTCAAGGACGACATACTCGTCGCGAGCTGCGTGGCTGCCGACATGAAGACCAGTCCAAAGATGGTGACGAACAGCGCCACAAAACCTGTCAAGATCGGCGTTTCCTGTGGCTGTTCCTTGCGGACAGCCGAGGCGACCGCCGTAACCACCAGCAGGAAGACCAAAGCGATAATGATGTCGAGAACCATCTCCATAGTGAGGCCGATTCTAATCCTGAGTCCGATGCAAACGCAAGTGCCCGTTTAGGGAAAACCCCTAGAGGACAGGGCGCACGCTCAGCCGCGAAATAGCGCTGGATGGCTTCTTACTGCCGTGACATACAATCGGAGCCAGCAGGGCGCACGGAGGTTGTGAGGAGGGAAACGTGTCCGTTCGCGACGCACTCATCGCAGATCTGGTTGCCGCCAATCACATTTTGGCCAACGAAGGAGTGGTGGACGCTTTCGGCCACGTGAGCGTGCGCCACCCTGACGATCCCAGCCGATTCTTGCTTTCTCACGCGATATCCCCCGAGTTGGTTGAAGCCGGTGACATTGAGGAGCTCACGCTCGAAGGGCAGCCCGTGGATGAGCATGCGAGGAAGCCCTACCTCGAGCGCTTTATCCATGCCGCGCTCTACGAAGCCAGGCCTGATATTCAGTCGGTTGTCCACCACCATAGCCACAGCGTGATTCCCTTCGGCATCACGGGTGAAAAGCTCAGGCCCGTTATGCATGTCTGCGCGACCATTGGGCACGAAGTGCCTATCTGGGATTCGCAAGACAAGTTTGGCGACACCGCGTTGCTGATTTCCGACATGGCCATGGGGCGCGATTTTGCCCGCGTTCTCGGCGGCGGCAGATGCGCCTTGATGCGCGGCCACGGCTGCAGCGTCGCTGGAGGGTCGATACAGGCAGCCGTGTTTACGGCCATTTATCTGGAGGTAAACGCTGCGTTGCAGTTCAGCGCCAGCCGCCTGGGCAAAGTGAAATTTCTGACGCCTGGCGAGATCGAAAAGGTCAATTCGCGGGTCGGCCGGGGCGAGCGCGGGGAAGGATTCCAGAGAGCTTGGGAGTATTGGTGCCGACGCGCCGGTATCAAAGCAAGAGCCACGGATTCGTAAATGACGTGGGCACGAGGCGAAGCCCTACGGCCGCGCGCGACGCGATCTCCGCCGTGGGTGCGTGGTGGCTCGGTCGCCGGCGGCGCAGGGTTCACGGGCCAGCGGGTTACGGCACGGTGCGCACATTGCCGCTATTGACTGTCACGCCCGCAATATTCCCAACGATGCCCACACTCTGCGGCGCCCACCACAAGCTGCGAATCCATTTATGCTTCGACGTGCGCATTCGCTCAGCGAGCCACGTTTCGAGGATGCACTGCACGGCTCCCAAGGGCGCCATACGGGCCCATGTGGGCCTTGTGCCTAAAAAGATTCTGGTGAATGGATCGGACTCGGTGTAACCCAGGCTCACCCTTTGACGCGTGGTGATGCCGTCTGCGACCAACGCTGCGGATTGCGTTAGGCCCAGCGCCATGACTGGCTTGTCAAGCCTGGCATGGCAAAGACTTGCGGAGAGCAGGATGCATTCGATAAACATGGGAGCGATCCAGAAGGCACTTCTAAGCGCTAAGGCCCAACCGATTCCTCGGCCAAGGCACTGACTGGCCAAAAGGCGGGGACAGCCTGCGCAAATTCAACACCCACTTGCGTCCGCGAGCCGTCGAATGCCCCCAAGCGTCTGACCTGGACATTCTCTTCCTGCCAGTTCTGCGGATTCATCAGCACAAGCCTCTGTCCGACTCCAACCTTGGCCCTCAACACCAGCAGCGCGCCGTGTGCGCTGATGTTGGCCGTGAAGGTGTCCTCCCAGAAAACTTTGTGCCCAGCCAATTCTCCGCGAACGACCAGGGGCACGGTGTGCAGCAACCGCGGACTGCGACGGCGCTCGGCTGGATTCATCGCAAGGAGTGCGCTCTGATTTCGCATTGCGGACCTCTCTATTCGGGAATTGGGAATTGCGCCGACTCAGCTGACATGCAAGAAAAGGGCCGCCCGATGGGGCTTGGTAACCCATTGACGCCTTATGAAAAGGCCGGCTGGGGGATCAGATTCCGATCGATCATCGTGCCGTTCCGGAACCGGCGGCAATCCATGAGTTTCATTTCGGCAAATCGCTTCAGACGGAGCTCCAGGTAAGCACGCGGTACTCGCACTATGGCTGTGCGGGACCTGCTCACCGCAGCGGAGCTTTTACCCAGTCCATAAGGAAGGCGTTCGGCGTGTCGGCGTGGAGAGCAGGCTCTAGTACCCCCGTTCTCTTGGTTTACTAGTGCGAGTGCTCCAAATTAGAACCCGGGCGGGGCAATCATGAGATCAGAAACTTTCGAGGACCTTCTTGCAATCGGGATGTTCGTGGCTCTTCTTGTGGGTCTCGTATGGGTGGTCGTTTCTTACCCGACGATCATTCAGTACATCGTCGACAAGGCAGTGTTCGGCGTTCTTTTGATCGCGAGAATGTTCACATAAAGGCATCGCTCAGAGAATCTCGGGAGCCAAGTGATCGCTGGTCGGGGGTGCGTCACGGGACGCCGGCAGGGCGAATACGCGCAGCCCACGGCCCGTTGCAGCAAACGACGACGATTTTGGGGACAGGCTTCCCCCATAGAAGCGCATTCGGCTTCCGAAAACTCTCGTTTTTATGGGGATTTTTAGTGGGCCTGGGTAGACTTGAACTACCGACCTCACCCTTATCAGGGGTGCGCTCTAGCCACCTGAGCTACAGGCCCATCGAAATTGGTTCGCTGGCGAGAAGCAACTTCCTTATATTACGGGGTCTGATCTTCCACTGCAACTGACTCCAATCCTTTCGGTCGAGTCCAGCCCGGCGCTGCCGGCAACGGGCTATCTTGAATCTATCATCCGTGTGAGCGATCGACCGTTTGCATTCGGGCATATCGAGCCGAGGCATTTCGCTGCGTTCCAATCCCCAATGATAAATTCGATGGGTGGATTCCCGCTCAACGAGATCGGACTCGGCCGCTGCTGTCATCACCGTGGACATTCCCGCCGCGGTGCCCGTTTCGCCTAAAAGTCGCCGGTTTTCCACTATTCTCTTCGTCCTTCTGGTCATCGTGATCACGGCACTGCCCTTCCTGCCGGCCCTGCGATATGGGTTCGTCTACGATGACGATGTGCAAGTGGTGGGCACCGTGGCCACTCGTGCCGCTCAGAGCCCCGCCGACTACTATCTGACGTCCGTCTGGACCCCGCGAAACTCTGCGATCCCCGTTAACTTCAACTATTACCGTCCGTTGTTTTATTCCTGGCTGCATATCAACGGCGCCTTGTTCGGTCTTCGTGCTTTCCCTTGGCACTTGTCCGCATTGGCCATCCATCTAGCGGTCACCGTGCTGGTCTTTTTGTTACTTCGGCGCCATCTTCAGAATTCCTGGATGGCATTGACGGGCAGCCTGGTGTTTGGCCTCCATCCAGTGCACATCGAGTCGGTTGTGTGGATATCCGGCGCTACCGATCCGCTCGCGGCTCTTGGTGTGCTTGGAAGTTTCCTTCTATGGCTACAAAAAATCGAGAAGCGCAGCGCCGGCTTACTCGTTGGCTCGCTCGCGTGCTATGCCGCCGCGCTGCTAAGCAAGGAAACCGCTGTGGCTCTGCCGGCGATCGTGTTTACCTATGTCTTGATTGGCCTTCCCGACAGCGAGAGGACTTCGCCAGCGATCGGCAGCCGCATGAAGTCCGCTCTACGGGAGACCCTGCCGTTTTTAGGCGTAACTCTTCTCTACTTCGGTGTCCGTCTTGCGGTGCTGCATTCGTTTCGGGCTGGAGCGTCTCCGTGGCTCTCCCGTTCTGACGTGCTTTTGACGGCGCCTTCCGTCCTTCTCTTCTACTTGCTCCATCTCGTTTGGCCCGCCGGGTTGCGGCTCTTTTATGATTTTGCGCTGGTTGTCAGCGTCGGAAGCGCGCGCTTCTGGGTTCCCCTGATCTTACTGGCGGCGGCAGCCGGAGGCATCCTGGCAGGATGGCGGCGAATCGGCAAAGTCGTTCCGGCCGCCGCTGCCTGGATTGCGATTCCTCTGCTTCCCGTGCTGAATATCGGTCTCTTTTTCAAGGATGACTTTCTGCACGACCGCTATCTTTACTTACCGTGTGTGGGCTTGGCGCTTCTTTGCGGCGTTACCGCCCAGCAAATGCTCGGAGAGAAACCGGAGCCGATGCGGCGTCTCGGTGTGCTCTCCGGTTTGGTGCTGCTGCTGTCGTTCCTGGCGACATCGACCGTGGTCGAGTTGGCGCCTTGGCGAGATAACCTATCGCTGTATGCTCACGCCGCCGAAAATTCCACAAATACCATGGCTCGCGTGAATCTCGCGAGCGAAGATGCCCTGCGCGGCCGGTACGAAACCGCCCGGGCAATCCTCGAAGGCGTCATCCAGGAGCGCCCGGATTTCTGGCTGGTGAACTATAACCTCGGCTACGTCGAATACCGGCTGAAGCGTTTGGACGAAGCGGAGCGACTATTGCGGCGCGCCACGGAGATCAACCCTGGCGATGCCGACGCCCATGAGTATCTCGGCCTGGTTTTCCTGCGCGAGAACCGCGTCGATGAGGCAGCCTCGCAGCTATCGGCCGCCATCGCGAGAAACTCGCAGGGCCAAGGCTATCACTTCGCCTTAGGTATCGTTCTCAAGCAACAGGGCCATCTCGACGCCGCGAAAGCCGAATTCGATCAGGAGATCATGAATCATCCCGGCAACGCATTGATTCGAGCGCAGGTCTCGGCGCTGGAACATGATTCGGCATCGAGCGATCGGACCGCAGCGGCGACGTCACCGCAGTGAGCTGTCTTTCCGCACAAGGCGCGGCCTTCGACGGTGGTAGACTGTTCCGGGGTCGCAAACGAGAATGGTTGCCTGGACACTGGTCGCACACATTTTTGGTCTAACGCTTTGGGTGACGGGCCTGCTGGTAACGACGATCGCGCTTTCTCGCCACGCGCAGGAGGCCTCTGCCGACGCACGTCAGGCACTGGCGAAGCTGGAGCGAATTTTCTTGCGCGGCATGGCCGATCCCGGAGCCCTGCTGACGATTGTTGCCGGTATCATCCTCATCTCCAGCAACCGGACGTACTATCTTCACGCCGGCTGGCTGCACATCAAGCTCAGTTTCGTGGTGATCATGATCGGTTTGCACGGTTGGATCGCCACGAGGAGCAAATTCTTGGCGACCGGGCGAATCAAGCTTGAGCCTCGTCAAGCCAGACTCCTGATGGTGGCGGTGCTCGTGGTCTTTCTTCTGATCCTGATTATTACTTTGCCTGGCGAAGTGTTTCTGACCTGAGTCGAGCTCATCCGCGCTAAGCCGAGCTGACCCCTGAGCCATTCCCGCAACGCTGCAGGATCCACTCAAGCGAGCGCGATCAGGTCAATCTCGACGCGGACGTCGCGCGGCAAGCGAGCCGCTTGCACGGTCGAGCGGGCGGGTGGCTCTTCAGGGAAGTAGCGGCCGTAAATCTCATTCATCGCGGTAAATTCGTTCATGTCTGCAAGGAAGACCGTGGTGCGCACGACGCGGTCAAGTGACGAACCCGCAGCCTCGACGATCCCCTTGAGGTTTTCCATCACTCGCTCTGTTTGCGCCTTGATGTCGCCGGCGACAAGCTGTTGCGTGGATGGATCCAGAGCAATCTGTCCCGACACAAACAGGAGTCCGTTCGCTCGGATGGCCTGCGAGTAGGGACCGATGGCCTTGGGGCCGCGATCGGTTGCAATCACTTCTCTCACGTTGTTCCTCCCCGGGGAATGGAAACCCTCACACACAAACTGCCTGAGCCTGATTGCGACAGAATGCGGTCACGCGCCGACAATACTCAGGGTGAAACCTGGCTGTAGCGCGCTCGAAAATCTCTCGGAACATCTCGCTGACTGAGCCAATTGCGAAAAATTCCGGCGAAGTCATGTCCTGTCGCAATCTCGAGCGCAGAACGCAAATCCTCCGGCAGCACATCTTCTCCCGCCCGAGCTCGCAGGACATGTTGCACCGCGCTCTCGAAGTTCTGTTTGCCGGCTAAGTCCTCGAGCGCCACCCAGAAAAGCGCAGCCTTGTATGCGGCCGCCAAGCGTTGCTCGCGCGTGTTGCTCTCGGAGGACGCCTGAGCGGCAGGCTCGCCGTCAGACGCCTTCGCTTGATCGTACGCGGCCAGGAACCGCGCTATTTGCGTCCGGCGCGCCGTCTCCCCACCGCGGGCTTCAGCCGCAATCAAGGTCGCGAACAGGCACGGTCCTCGGGCCGCCAGGTTCTCTGCGCCCGGACCGGGCGCGGTGCGCCAGGCAAACCACGTTTGCGCTAGCTCGTATTCAGCGGCAGCGAGGACGGGTTCGGTGGCGATTCCTTGCGCGAAGGAGCGCGCGTCCAGCAGCACACCTTCGGGAAACGAGAGCGCCGCAATTCCAGCGTCGCTCTCCTCCAGCGTCGGCAAAGCGCCCGGCGCTTCCACGATGCGAAGCGGCCGTGGATTCTTGGCGGCGGGTCCGAAGGCCCGGATGAAAATAGCGTTCGTTGCGGCCAGCCGCGCCGAAGCGGCCTGCGCCGCTTGCATGTCCAGCCCGCCGAGAGTCCAGAACGTTACGTCTCCATTTTGTGTGCGGACGATCTGTTCTTGGTAGCGTCCAGCAATCAAAAAAACGCGCGAAGCGGCCGGAGAGATTTGAAAGCGATGAATCGTCGCGTCTTCCTGTTTCCGCGGGCGCTCTTCGAGGCCCGTGGCCAGCACGGAAAACTGGTGCGGCGCGGTAACGTCAAGCTGCTCTTTGCGAAACGGAGACAGACCCTTCGCCAGGGGTGCCGCAGGCGCTGCCCATTTCGGAAAGGCATCTCCGGTTACCAAGTAGAATGCGTCATCGATACCAGCCGCCGAGCCTTGTGCCGCCGACTTCGGCGCGTATTCATAATCGAAGGCCACGGTTCGGAATTGCTTAGGGGACCAAGCAGGATCGAAACGCACACGCACGAGTGCACCAGGCTGGGATGTAACGTTCGCGGGACGCCCATCGACAAGGATATTCAGCTTCTCGATCTCGAATGTTGGACTCTCAGGCAAGCTCACGTCCACATCTGACAGGCTGCGGTCTCCAATATTTTGCAATTGATCGCTCACGCGCACGTGAATATGTGCTGGTTGAGCGGGGAGGCTGGATACGTCCGTTTTGCGGGTGTTGAGGAGGAAGCCCGGGCCTAGCGGTACAGAGCATCCAGCGCAAAACGCCGCCGCGACGAATGCAGCCAGGCTTGCTACGCGAAATCGCGCGCGGAAAAGCAAAACGCAGAGATTTTATCGGTATGCGGAGGCCTGGTCAAAGCGCGTTGCACGCGGCGCGCGAAAGCTAAACGGCGATCAGCGGCGGCGGCGCTGGCGGATCTCATGAATAAAGTTGTGGCCGCCTGCTGCATAATTGCGCTCGGCAATGATCTTGTCTGCTTGCTCGTCGCTGATTCCGCTATTGATGTCGGCGAGGATCTGTGGTTCGGTCAGTCCGGCATTCTTGAGTGCGCCGATTTTTGCGCTCGATAAAACCGGCTGGGCCGCTGCGCGGCGTCGCGCGATGGCCAGAATCACTTGATCCGACAACCCCGACAAACGCAGGATCTCAGCCTCGCCTGACCAGAGGCCCAACTGGTTGAGCTGTGCGAGTTCGAGCACGGAGTTCTCCCCGACCCCTGCGGTCACAAGGCCGGCGACCCCTTGGCCGTCCGTGAACGGTTGGTGACGCGTGTGCACAATGCGAACAAGAGCGATGCAGGTGTCATCGGTGACCCCCGCGCGGCGCGCTGGAACGAGCTGCGCGACTTCGCTATCGGAAACGCTTAGCTGGCGGAGCTGCTCGACACTTGTTTGATACATGCCTGCCTGGTCGAGCGGGGTCAAGTCGGTCCGATGCAGGTGCTGGCAGCCCGTGATCCCCGCGATGGCGAGGATGCAGAGCCGGCCATGAAGCCGCTGAAAGAGGGGAACGTTGCTTCGATAGAACTTGCACACTATCTATTGTAGGTGTGGAGCAGTGGAGGGCGCGGCCGCGTGCCGCCGTGTGCTGCGAGAAGCAACGCCTGACCCGAAGGTCAGGTGGCTGCTTACGACAAAATCCGTCCCTGGCGCGCCGCGTCCGCGCGCCGCTAATGAATATCAGACGCGATACACGCGCTCGACGTCGGAGACGCCCGAGATGCGCTTGATGCTCTTCAGAATGCGTTCGAGCTGATCGCGATCGTTGATGTCGAGCGTAGCTTCGACGCGCGCTTGCAGGTTATCCGGCCGGCTATCCAGGAATCGGATGTTTGCTCCGACCGCGCTGATCACCTTCGTGATGCTGGCAAGCAAGCCGGGGCGATCCTTGGCGCGAATCAGCAGGGTGACCGGATAAACGTCCTGAGCGGCGTCGCTCCATTGGACCGCGATGCGCCGCTCGGATTGATACAGCAGATTCTGCACATTGGGGCAGGACGTGTTGTGTACGGCTACGCCGCGGCCGCGCGTGACGTAGCCCGACGATCGGGATCGCCCTTGATCGGCGTGCAACACTTCGCGCGATACACCATCAGGTTATCCTGGCCAAGCACCAGGATGCCCTGGTCACGAATGCCGAGCATCCGCTTGACCTTGGACACCAGCGGCGCCGGCTCTTCCGTCCGCCCGATTTTCCTCGACTGAGCGGCCGGTCAGCTTCGTCAAGACCTGTCGCGCGGAATATTTGCCGTACCCCAAGTCCGCGTAAAGATCCTCGAGCTTCGAGCGCCCGTACTCCGCGGCTACACGCAGCAGATCTTCGTCGGAAATTTTCTTCAGGCTGACGTCGAGCTGGCGGGCTTCGCGCTCGACCAACCGTCGTCCGACCGCGGTGGCCTGCTGCCGCTCGTTCAGATTGATCCACTGACGAATCTTGCTGCGCGCACGCGCGGTGCGCACAAAGCTGAGCCAGTCGCGGCTGGGCGTATGGCCGTTTTGGGTGACGATTTCGACCACGTCGCCATTCGACATCGGGATGGCGCAGCGGCACCATCTGTCCGTTGACCTTCGCGCCGACGCACTGGTGGCCTACTTCGGTGTGAATCGCGTAGGCGAAATCGACAGGCGTGGCGCCCGCGTGGCAACGCCACCACCTTGCCCTTTGGCGTGAAGGCGTAAACCTCCTCGGAGTAGAGGTCTACCTTGAGCGTGGAGAGGAACTCCGAGGGCTCCCGCATCTCGCGCGCCCAGTCGATCAGTTGCCGCATCCAGACCACGCGCTGATCGTCTTCGTCGGAAAGCTTGTGCGCCGTCCTTATATCTCCAATGCGCGGCCACGCCTTGCTCGGCGATGCGATGCATCTCCTGCGTGCGAATCTGCACCTCGAAGGGCTGCCCGGCATGGATCACCGTGGTGTGCAGGGACTGATAGAGATTGGGCCGGGGCATGGCGATGTAATCCTTGAACCGGCCGGGCACGGGCCGCCACATCTGGTGCACCACTCCCAGAGCGGCGTAGCAATTGCGCACCGAATCGGTGACGATGCGCACGGCCAGCAGGTCGTAAACCTGGTCGAGGGTGCGCTTCTGCCTCTGCGCTTTGAGGTGGATCGAGTAGAGGCGCTTGATGCGGCCCTCGACCTCGGCCGGAATGCCGTTTTCGGCCAGAGTCTTGCGAATGGTCTCCTGCACGCTCGAGCAGGAAGGTCTCAAATTCCTTGCTGCGATCGGCGACCTTTCTGCTTCAGCTCGAAATAGGCCGAGGGCTCGAGGTAATGGAACGCCAAGTCTTCGAGGTCGCCGCGAATCAACGCCCATTCCCAAGCGGTGAGCGATGGGCGCGTAGATATCGAGCGTCTCGCGCGCGATGCGTTCCTGCTTCTCGGCCGACAAGATAGGACAGCGTGCGCATGTTGTGCAGGCGATCGGCAAGCTTCACCAGGACCACGCGAACATCGGTCACCATGGCCAGGAGCATCTTGCGGACGCTCTCCACCTGGCGAGCCTCGGGCGAAACCAGTTCCAGGCGGCTGATCTTGGTCACGCCTTCGACCAGGCGCGCGACATCGGGACCAAACTGGGTGGCGATCGCCGAAAGCGGCATGTGCGTGTCTTCGACAATGTCGTGCAGCAGGGCGGCGCAAAGCGTGGTGACGTCCAGCCGCAGGTCGGCCAGGATAAGCGCCACCTCGAGGGGATGGGACAGATACGGCTCGCCGGATTCGCGGGTCTGTTCCTGGTGGTGTTCGGCGGCGAAATCAAAGGCTCGGCGCAGCAGGCTCGAGATCTTCGCCGGGCGGTTCTGACGCACCAGATCTAGCAGCACGGCGAAGCGAGCCTCGAGGATCGCGGTCGACCGGCAGCCGCCTTGCCGGCCGCCACCGGCGGCATCAGCGCTGCCCGATTTGCCAGCATCTTCCATGAACGCCTATTGTAGGACTGCCTGGCCATACCGGCGCTAGTGCTGTCCAGGCGGGCCCGCTCGCGCAGGACGGAATCCTGGCGGCAGAACCAGCCGATAAAAGGAACGGCGTCCCGCTGGTGCCGGGACGCCGCCAGAAATCGAGCAGTAGAGCGCGAGGCTAGGACTTGTTCGCTGCTGCCTCGGCTGCTTTCTGCTTGATTTCCTTGACTTTATCGAGCAGGTCGTCAGCTTGCTTCTCCAGCGCGGCGCGCGTGGCGCGTCTGACTGATCGGCCTTCTGGCGGAGCAGCAGGTTCTGGTAGGCCATGGCGTCGGCGTAGTCGGGGCGCAGCTCCACGGCCTTCTGGATCATCTGCAGGCCTTCGTCCACCATCATGCCGTACTGTTGCGCGAAATCGGCGCGAAGCTTATCGGGCAGCGGATCGACGTCCTTGAGCTGTTTCTTGGGATTTTGCACGTTGTAAGCCTGCCGCATGGTGGCGTTACCGCGATAGGCCAGCGTCCAGTCGATGACCCCCACCCAGTAGTAGGGCTCCGGATCGTTGGGCTTCAGCGCGATGTGCTTCTGTGGTATTGCTTGGACTCGTCGAACTTGTCGGGAGTGAACGGCGTGCCAGCCATGTTGTAGAGGATGGAGCCGATCCCATCGATGGCCGAGAGGTTGTCCGGATCGATGCTGAGCACGTCCTGAAACTCCGCGATGGCCTGATTGGCCGAGGCGAATGTTATCATCGGAAGGCGCGCCGGGGATGTACTCCGTAGCGTAGGCCGTGGCCAGGTACAGGCGGGCATTGAGCAGACTCGGGGTCGAGATCCTTGGCCTGCTTGAAATCCTCGATGCTGGCGTCGTACTGCCCGTTTTTGAAGGCCGCGACGCCTTTGTTGAGCAGGTCGCGCGCCTTGAGCTTGTCGCATCCGGTGCGCCGAGAACGACGACTAGCAACAAGAGCGCACCGCCAGCAATCCCACCGAGGCCTTGCTGCGATTCTCGGAAATGTCGAGCGTGTGCGTTCATTGGAAGCGTTCCATCCCCATTTTGCTTTGCGGTCCTCCCGCAAAACAGGATAGACCGAAGCGTTCGCAGAAACTAGCGAATCTACTGGCCAGCCTCGAGCTTGGCCGTGATCAGGCCGACTTTGTCGATCCCCGAGACCCGCATGATGTCAATGGCCCTCGCAACGTCGGCGAACGGAACCGTGTCGTCACCCTTGACGAACGCCACCTTCTCGGCGCGCAGCTTGAAGATGTCGTTCAGCCGCGGACCGAGGGTGTCCCAGGTGGCATCGTCCTCATTGATCTTCAGCTTATTGTTGTCCAGAACCTGGACCACGATGGTCTTCGCCTGGATGTCTTGTTGCTGCTTCTGGTTGGGCGGCGCCGGCTGCGGCACCAGAGCGTCCAGCCCCTTCGGGGTCAGCGGCGTGATCACCATGAAGATGATCAGCAGCACCAGGAGAATGTCGATGAGCGGAACGACGTTCATCGTCGCCATCGCAGCCCTTTTTTAGCCCCTACTTCCATTCCCATGGTCTGACTCCTTTGCGCGCTCTCGCTGCGCTCAAATTCACCAGATACTCCGCCACTTCCCTGCGCACTAGCTACGGGCGCCCAGGCCGCGAGACGTCCCGTCCGCGCGCCACCATACGTTTAGTCGGCCGGCGGCGGAGGCGTTTGACTGCGCTTCCACGACGGTCGGTGAGCAAGCCCACGTTGTCCACACCCGCCGACCGGACTTCGTCCACGAGCTTGACCACGTCGCCGTACTTGGCGCGGGCGTCGCTCTTGATGAACACGGTCTTGTCTACGCGGTTCGAGATGCGGTCGCGCACCAGCGAGGCAATCTGATCGAGCGGGGTCTTTTGATTGCCCAGAAAGATATCGCCGCTGCGCGAGATCCCCACGATCACCGCGTCGTCACGATCGGCGTTGGGCATGTCCGTCGCATGCGGCACCTTGGCCATCTCCACCGTCATGCCCTTTTGCAACATCGGCGTGACCACCATGAAGATGATCAGCAGCACCAGCATGATGTCCGCCATCGGGATGATGTTCGGCGCCGCCATCACCGGCGCCGCCGTTGGCTTTGAAGTGCGCCATGGCTTACTTCTTTCCGCTGCTCGCCGCGTGATGAAGTAGTTGATCAACTCCATCGAGGAGTTGTCCATCTCCACGTCGAAGGCTTCCACTTTATTCGTGAAATAATTGAACGCCCAAACCGCGGGCACGGCCACCAGCAAGACCGAGCGCCGTGGTCACCAGCGCTTCGGAAATACCGCCGGCTACCGCCGAAAGACCGGTCGCCTTCTCAGCCTCGATGCCCTTAAACGCGTTGATGATGCCGACCACCGTGCCGAACAGTCCGACGAACGGCGCCGTGGAGCCGATCGTCGCCAAGCCGCTCAAGCCGCGCTTCATATCGGCGTGCACGATGGCGATGGAGCGATCCAGGCCGCGCTTGGCGGCTTCGACCACTTCGGCTTCGGACACTTGCGAAGAGGCGGACTGAAATTCCGAAAGCCCGGTCGCAACAACCTTGGCGATGTGGCTCTTCTTGTTGCGCTCGGCGATGGAAATCGCTTCGTCGAGTTTGCCTTCGCGCAGCGCTCCGGCCACTTGCTGCACGAATACGCGGGACTGCTTCCGGGCCGCGCTGTACATCAATGCACGGTCAATCATCACGCCGAGAGACCACGCCGACAAAATGAACAGGATGAAACACCACCGTCTTGGCGATGATGCTCATCGAACCCCACATCGAGCGCAAATCCCATGTTCCTGCCTGCAAGACCACGAGGTTCAGTGCCGATACAGCAACGTTCGCAACCATACGGTTTGCTCCTTTTTCGTTCGTTCGCGCTTTATCGGCCGAAACCTTCCCACGATCCGGATCCGGCCGGATACTTCCTCCAGACAACCGAGCAGATAACCGACCCGGCTATCCCCCTAGCACAAAACTGACGGTAATGGTGGTATCGACCTCGACCGGTTCGCCGTTCAGCTGGGTAGGCCGATAACGCCAATTCTTCACAGCCTCCAGAGCCGACTGCACCAAGCAGCGGATGGCCGGAAACAACCTGCAACTCGCTAACCTTGCCATCTTTGTCGATGATCGCATGCAGCACAACGTTGCCCTGAATGCGAGCCTGCCGCGCCAAAGGCGGATAGACTGGGTTCGGACGGGCGATCACCATGGCCTCTTGCACGTTGCCGCCGACCTTGATCGGAGCCGTCGGCTTTGGCGGCGGCGGTGGCGGCGGCGGCGGCGGCGCGGCGCCGCTTGCTCCACCCCAACCCGCCTAGGATACCTCCACCACCGAGGTCAATTCCTCCAGCGACGCCGCCGCCGACCGCTTCCGGAGGCAATTCCGCTTCCTTGAACACAGCCACTTGCTTGGGGATGGCTTTCGGCTGCGTCAACACGCCCTGGTTCAGCAGCCTGGCGACCGGCTTGACGATCGTGGGAGCCGCAGCCGGCGGCGGCGGTGGCGGCGGTGGCGGTGGCGGAGCGACCAGCAACGTCGTCAGCATCGCCTTCGGCAACGCCTGCGTATAGATCAGCGGGATCAAGATCAAGACAACAAGGATGAGCGACCTGAACGATCGTCGAAATGATCACCGTCCAGCCCTTGTTGGTCGTTCTTCTTGACTACACTCGATTCTACAAGATCATCAAACATTCCTATTACCTCCTGCCGGCCGGGGCCAAACGTGGTGTCGCTTCCCCCGTCCGAGCTTTTGTACCGGCTGCGGATCCGGAAACCGGAACCGCGCCCTGCCCTCTCCAGTTGACCCAAGCAACAACCAAGGGAGCGGCGATACCGAAACTTGAGTACGTTCCTACCAGAATTCCAACCACTAAGGCAAATGAAAAACTGCGGAGCACATCCCCGCCCATGATGAAAAGTACCAGGACGGTTAGGAACGTCAGGCCACTGGTTAGGATGGTCCTCGACAAGCGTCTGATTGATCGAACGATTCACAATCGCCGCGAAAGGCTCGCGCCGCATCAGCCGCACGTTCTCGCGAATGCGGTCGAAGATGACGATCGTGTCGTTCATCGAATAGCCCACCAGCGTCAGAAGCGCCGCGATCACCGTCAGCGAAATTTCAAAATGCAGCAGCGAAAACAGTCCCAGCGTGATCAGAACGTCGTGAAACACTGCCAAAACAGCCGCGGCACCGTACACCCACTCGAAGCGAAATGCAATATAAATCAGCATTCCGGCCAGCGCGTACAGCGTCACGTAAATCGCCTGCCGGCGCAGTTCGCCGCCGACCTTCGGCCCGACGATCTCCACGTTAATCACCGCAAACGGAGCTGGCGTAGAACGAATCGCTGCAGCGCGGCGATCACCGCCGGCGTCGCGCCTGCCTGCCGCAAATCGTCCAGATTGGCCACCACGCCGCGCGCCTGGTGGTCGCGATAATCCGCCAATTGCTTGGCCAGCTGCGCGTAGCGATCGCCCGCGGCGCGCCCAGGCCCAAGCGGATCTTTGCGCACCAGCGCGTCCGCAATGCGACGTCGGCGAAGCCGCGTTGAAGTCCTGCTTGCTCGCGTCCGCCGCGCCCCAGCGTGGCGTGCAGCGCGTTCAAAATTTCGGTCTTGCCCGTGTCCAGGGCTTCGTTGCCCTCGCCCGCGCTGCGGCAGATAGATCACCACTTCGTTGGCGTTGGGATTGGCGATGTCGCTGATCTGCTGAATCACGCTCTCGCCCAGTCCCTGCTGCCGCGAGACCTTGGCGGATTTGATCGACCGGGCGGCTTGTCGGCAAAGCGGACATACACCAGCGTGCCGCCCTTGAAGTCAATGCCGTAATCCAGGCTGCCCTTGTGGATCCAGGAAGCGGCCCCGATGAGCAGCAGCGTCAGTGACAGGGCGAAGAAGTACTTCGCCTTGCCCATCCAATCGAGATTAACGTCGTGATGAAACAACTCCATGCCGGCCCCAGTCCCTCCATGTTAGTATTAGACACCGCCTCGCCAGGGTTTGTTCCCGGCGGCTTCAGGCGGTTCGGCCTTAAATGCTCAGGGCCTCCTGGCGAGTCATCTTGGCCAGGTGCCACTCGAAAATCACGCGCGAAACATAGACAGCCGTAAACAGGTTGGCCACCAGACCGATGGTCAGGGTCACCGCAAAGCCGCGCACCGGGCCCGTGCCAAAGACGAACAGAAAGATCGCCGACACCACCGTGGTCACGTGGGTATCGATAATCGTCAGAAACGCGCGCTTGAAGCCCAGATCCACGGCGTTCACCGGCGACCTTGCCCGCGCGCAACTCTTCGCGAATGCGCTCGAAAATCAGCACGTTCGAATCCACGCCCATGCCGATCGTCAAAATGACGCCGGCGATGCCCGGCAGCGTCAGAACCGCGCCAAAATACGCCAGCGCCGCCAGCAGAATCACCAGGTTCAGCAGCAGCGCCACCACCGCGTTCACGCCGGAGAGCCGGTAGTACACCACCATAAAGATCAGCACCACCAGCAGGCTCACCACCGAAGCTTGCAAGCCATGCCGGATCGAATCCGCCCCCAGCGACGGCCCGACGGTGCGCTCCTCGAGATAGCGGATGGAGCCGGGAAGGGCGCCGGCGCGCAGCACCAGCGCCAGGTCATTCGCTTCCTGCTGGCCGAACCGCCCCGTGATGCGCCCTGGAATCGTCAATGCGGCTCTGGATGACCGGAGCGGACTCCACCTTGTGGTCGAGCACGATGGCCATCGGGCGGCCGATGTTCTGTTCGGTGAAGGGACCGAAGCGGCGGGCCGCTTCCGTGGAAAGCGTGAAGGCAACTTCGTAGCTGCCCGGATTGTCCGTGCTCGGCAGCGCCGTCGCGCTGCGCAGGTCGCGTCCGGTAATGACTGGACGCCCGGTCGAGCAGGTAGACGCTGGCCTGCCCGGTCGCGTCGGCATCCTTCGAAGGCACCAGCTCCGTGCTAGGCGGCAGCACGCCGCCGTGCGCCGCCAGCGCCGCGGTGTCCGAGGGATACGGATTCGGATCCTCCACGCGCTGCAACTGCAGCTGCCCGCCGGCCTGAATCACGGACTTGGCGCGGTTGGGGTCGCCCTCGCCGGGCAGCTCCACAATGATTTCGTTTTCGCCCTGGCCGTAGGGCGCCACGAAGGGCTCGGTCAGACCCAGGCGCGTCCGTTCGCCGCCGGATGGTGTCTTCCGACTGCGACATGGTCTGGTCCTGAATCGCGGAGACCGTCGAAGGCTTCAGCGTCAGCAGATAGCCCGAGGTCTCGCCCGGAGCCGGCGCGATGTTCCAGTCGGGAAAGCCCGAATCGACTAAATCGCGAAAGGCAGCGGTGGACTCCGGCGCCAGGTTATGAACCAGAATCTGCGTGTCGTTGACCTTGCGAAGTTCGTCGTAATGGATGTTCTTGTCGCGCAGTTGCGTGGTCAGGTGATCGAGCGCCTGATCGGTCTGCTGGCTGACGGCCTCGTTCACCTGCACCTGCAGGATCAGGTGCGTGCCGCCTTGCAGGTCCAGGCCCAGCTTGATGCGCTTCCCGAAATTGTCGCGCAGCTGCGGCAACCGAGGTGGGAAACGTGGGCAGGCCGAACAACCCATACGCACACAGGAAAACCACGGCGAAGACGAACACAGCTTTCCATCTAAGATTGGAATTCATGATTGCGTAGCGCTCCTCCGGCGCAGACCTGATGCCACCAACGATACTCCCGGATAGCCCGTCGTGTTCAACCTCGAGGACACCTAGCCCTCCTTGCCGTCGGATTCCACGCCCGCGACCGCCGAGCGCGCCACTTTCACTTTCACTTGCTCGGACCCAATCCCGATGCGCAGCTGCACCGCTTCGCCATCCATTCCCACGATAGTGCCGTAGATGCCGCCGTTGGTCACGACTTTGTCCCCGGTCTTCAGTGCGCCCAGCATGGCTTGCGTTTTCTTCTGCCGGCGCTGCGCAGGCAAGATCAGCAGCACATAAAAAATGACCATGATGATGACCAGCGGCAGGAACGCCATGATGCCGCTCGTCGGCGATGCTTGAACGAAAGCAAGCAGCGCTGGCTTTGCTGGTCCCCGGATTCATGATCGCTTTCGCTCCCAGCACAGACAATTTCGCTACGTTCTCAGAACCGCATGGAGAAAACAAATCCTGCCGGGCTCATCGGCCGGGCAGGACCAAGTGCAAGAACACTCGCCGAGTGTACGCCGTTGCAAGCCGCGGGCAGGCCAAACGCTCCTACTCCTGACTTATTCCGGCTGGCCAGCTTCCAGGCGTGCCTGAAGCTCAGAGCAGAACTGGGACAGGCCCCCGAGCGCGATAGCCTCTCGAATTGCCCTCATCATGTCAAGATAAAAGTAAAGATTGTGGTGGGTGTTCAGGATGGCTCCCAGAATTTCGTTGGCCCGAAACAGGTGACAGAGGTATGCGCGCGAATAGCGGCGGCAAACCATGCAGCCGCACAATTCATCCACGGGGCGGCTGTCCTGCGCGTACGGCGCGTTCTTGATGTGCAGCGGTCCTTGCCGCGTGTAGAGGTAGCCGTTGCGCGCATTCCGCGTTGGCAGCACGCAATCCATCATGTCCACACCGCAGCGAACGTAATCGGCGAGCTGCTCGGGTTTGCTCACGCCCATCACGTAGCGCGGCCGGTCCTGCGGCAAATGCGCCGCGGTCGCTGCGGCGATCTCGCGCGAGAGCTCATGCGGTTCGCCAACCGCGAGCCCGCCAATCGCGTAGCCGGGAAAATCCAACTCCACGAGTTTTTCGGCATTTTCGCGGCGCAAGTCTTGGTACATTCCGCCCTGCACGATGCCAAAAAAAACTTGCCCTGGATTCGCCTCGCTCGGGCGGCCTGTGCTCGATCGCCGCTTTGCGAGCGTCGCGCCCATTCCAGCGTGCGCACCGCGGCCGCCTGCGCGCGTTCCCGGCTGGCCGGATACTCGATGCACTCATCGAGCACCATGCCGATGTCCGAACCGAGCGCCCTTTGTATTTCGATCGCTTTCTCCGGCGTCAGGAAATGTTCGGAGCCATCCAGGTGCGACCGGAAGCGCACGCCCTCGTCGCTGACCTTGCGCAAATCGGCCAGGCTGAACACTTGAAAGCCGCCCGAGTCGGTCAAGATGCCGCCGCGCCAGGACATGAATCGGTGCAGCCCGCCCATGCGCGCAATCAGCTCGTGCCCAGGCCGCAGATATAGATGATAGGTATTGGAGAGCAGCAGGCCGACGTTCAGATCCTCGAGCGCCTCCTGCGTCATGCCCTTCACGGTCCCGGCGGTGCCCACCGGCATGAACGCTGGCGTATCGATGACCCCGTGTGGCGTCGTAAGGCGGCCCAGGCGAGCGCCCGACGGATCGGTCTTCAACACTTCAAAGTGGAATTCCATCTTTGGCCAGACCGGAATGAGCCGATAACACTAGCAGAAGGGTCGGCAGAAGCAGCGGACAGGTAAGCCGTAGAGATCAGTCTTTCGTGGCTACGAGCGAGAGCGCAGTCTGCCTCACGATCAGCGCGCCGCTGCCAGAGTGGAGCCGCGGAGCAAAACCCGCCGCGTCATCGGCCAGGGTGGCCTCAATCTCGCGTCGCACGTCTGCGTATGCGGGCGTACTGGGCGCCCACCCGGCGCCATACATCCAGTCGTCAAAGTCCCGATCGCGCGAGCTCACGTTCGATGCGATGACGCGCAGGCCTGCCGCTCGCAAAAGCTCGCGCAGCCCGGACTCGGTGAACATCGCCGCGTGCGAGGGGTCCCGCAACCTCTCGATGCGTGTGTTCAGGTTCAGGTCCGCGCGTTCCGGCATGACCGCATCGACGATCGCCACGCGGCCGCCTTTCCGCACCACGCGCGCCATCTCTCCCAGCACTCTCGCGGGTTCCAGAAGATGGTGAAAAGCAAAAGTGCAAATTGCGAAGTCGAAAGTACCATCCGCAAACGGCAGGGCGTTTCCGTCACTGCATACGAACTCGATATTCCCCAGCCCTGCTTCGGCCGAGATGCTCCTTGCCTTGGCCAGCATCGCCGGGGTGAAATCCGCACCAACCACGCGGCCCGTGAGGGGCGCGAACGCACGTCCGAACGTCCCCGGTCCGCAGCAGACATCCAGCGCGCTGGTTCCAGGCAGATTCGGGTAATCCGCCGTGACCGTCTCCGCGAGGCGCTCGACCTCTCTCGCGCGAGACTGCACGGTCACTGCGAACGGCTCTGCTGTGACCGTGAACCGCTTGCGGATTTTGTCGAGATGCTCCTGGTCGAGAGTCTTCATTGCGCGTTGCCGGCCTCTCGAAAATCAGAATGCATCGCGCGGGCAGTCCTGTCCAGCGGCCAACGGCGCTGACTTGGGCGCGATCTTTGTCGTGAGGTTCGCTGTTGCGCGCGGCAGAAACGCACGTCGCAAAAAGAAGCTCGGCAAGCGGCGAGGCCGCGGGCGGCGCGTAACGCAAGGTCCAGATCCCTTCAGAGGTATTCGCGGGAAGAGCCTTCGAGGAATGCGCGAAGCTTTCGGGAACGAGACGGGTGGCGCAGCTTGCGCAACGCCTTCGCTTCGATCTGGCGGATGCGCTCGCGCGTGACGGCGAACGACTGGCCCACTTCTTCGAGAGTGTGTTCAGAGCCGTCGTCCAGGCCAAAGCGCATTTTGATGACTTTTTCCTCGCGCGGGGTGAGCGACTTGAGCACCGACGCCGTCTGCTCCTTGAGATTCAAATTAATGACTGCATCCGAGGGCGACACCACTGCCTTGTCCTCGATGAAATCACCCAGGTGCGAATCTTCTTCCTCGCCGATTGGCGTTTCCAGGGAGATCGGCTCCTGCGCGATCTTTTGGATCTTGCGCACCTTCGCGACGGGAATGTCCATGCGCTTGCCAATCTCTTCCGAGGTGGGCTCGCGACCAAACTCCTGCACCAATTGCCGCTGTGTGCGAATCAGTTTGTTAATGGTCTCGATCATGTGGACCGGGATGCGGATCGTGCGAGCCTGATCGGCGATCGCGCGCGTGATCGCCTGGCGGATCCACCACGTCGCATAGGTCGAAAACTTGTAGCCGCGGCGCCATTCGAATTTATCCACCGCCTTCATCAAGCCGATGTTGCCTTCTTGAATCAGATCGAGGAACTGCAAGCCGCGATTGGTGTACTTCTTGGCGATGGAGACCACCAAGCGAAGGTTGGCCTCGATCAGTTCCTTCTTGGCCTGCTCGGCTTCGGCTTCACCGCGCAGGATGATCTGCAGCGTGCGCTTGAGCTCGGTAAGCCCGACCTCGCTGGCCTCCGAGATCTCGCGCAACTCGGTGCGGCGCGTACGCAGCTCGCGGCGGGCTTCGGCAGCCGTGTCGCCTTTGGCGACGTCGGCGCGACGCTCGAGCTTCCCGGCCTCCCGCTCGAGCGACTGCAGCCGCTCGACGGTGTGCCGCATCTTGTTGATCAGCCGCTTGCGCTCAAAGGGATTGAACTCCAGCGAACGTGCGAGCTGCGAGATGCGGATGCGCGTCCGCGACACCGCGAAGCGCGCGTGCAGGTAGGGGCGCCTATTGGACTTCAATGTATGTTCGAGTTTATTGGCTTCCTTCAGCGCCAAGTCATATAGATGGGCAATCTTGTCGAGGACCTTGAGCGTCTGCTTGGTCTTATTTTCGATTTTTTCTTCGGTCAGTTCCTCGTCGTCGAATTGAACGATCTCCTTGATCGATCGCGCGCCCTTGCGCAGATCCTCGGCGACCGCCAGTAGTTCCTTCACCACAATCGGGGAGCGCGTGATGGTTTTGAGGACGAGTACCTGGCCCCGCTCGATGCGCTTCGCGATGGCTACTTCGCCTTCGCGCGTCAGCAGGGGGACGGTGCCCATCTCCCGCAGATACATCCGCACGGGATCGTTGGTCTTTTCGAGCAGACCCGGGGTCAGGTCGAGTTCCACTTCGTCGCTGCCAACCGGCTGTGCCTTCGCTACGATAATGTCGGCGACGTCGGAGGCTTCTATCGGTTCGAGCGCGGCCCGGGCCGCCTTGGCAGCGGAGACATCTTCATAAATGTCGATGCCGTAGCGCTCGAACGTCGAAAGTAGATCGTCAATGTCTTCGGAGGAATGAACTTCGGCGGGGAGGGTGTCGTTGACTTCGTCGTACAGCAGGTAGCCGCGCTCCTTGCCCATGTTGATGAGCTGGCGAACCTGATCGTATTTCTCTTCCAGAGCCAGAGCCAAGGGATCCTCCGCGTCTCCGTCGAACTTGAAACTTTACCTCGGGCTAGGGCCGCAGGAAAACCGCACGCGGGCACACCTCAACCAGTCGATACGCAAATTGAAATTGAACAATCCACCTATGAGGTGACCGCACGTCTCCACTTCTTGCGCGTTTGCGCCCCACTGCCCCGCCACCAGGGTGTGCTTCGCTCGAAACGTTAGATGCGCTCTGCACTCCGCCCGTTACCAGCCCCAAACCGCCATAAGTTACACGGAGGCCATTGCGTGAGTCAACAGCCTGCGCTCTGTGTGGACCACCCGGCGGACTAGGCACTTGTAACTAATGAACGAGCGTCATAGCGTCATAAGTAAGTGGCTATTGCCGTAGCCTGCCCAACCATCCTACGACCTAGGTCTGCTCGAACTTTCCTTCGAGCCTGGCAATGACACTTTGCAAATCCCGGATCTTCGCCTGGAGCAGCAGAACCTTATCGTGCGGCAGTCCTTGCACGCCTTGCTCTTGCAAAGCACGCAACTGAGGCCGCAGCTTGGCGACACGCAATACGCGGAGACAGTCTTCCGCCTCCTCCCAAGTGGCCGCAAGCGCTCCGCCGAACGCAATCTCAAACAGCAACTCGCGATCTTTCTCCGCAAGCGTCTGGCCCACGGAATTCAATTCGGGTCGCTCGCCCGCGGCACAGGCCTCGAGGAGCGCCCCGAAAAGCTTCTCGGTCTCCAGGCCTTCGTGGAGATTGCTCGCGCGGATCTCCTCCACCAGGCGGACACGCAGTTCATCGGCTTCGAGCAGCATCTGCACGAGACGCCGCTCGGACTTCTTGGCGGCCGGGCCGGCCAGCCCAGGATGCGCTTTCACTTCGCCGCGACGCTCGGCCGCCGCGCGCCGCAGTCCCTCGCGCAGCACGGGTTCCTCGACGCGCAATTGTTGCGAGATGCGCGACGCCCATTCCGAACGCAGCAACCCATCCGGAATGCGCTGCACGAACGGCATCAAAAAGTTTACCGCGCGCAACTTTTCTTCCGCCGTGGCCAAACCAAGTCTCCGCGCGCGGCCGATGAGATAGTCCAAATAAGATGGCGCCGTTTCCAGTAATTTGCGGTACGCCGGAGCGCCTTCGTCGCGAATAAAGCTGTCCGGGTCTTTGCCGCCGGGCAACGCGAGCACGCGGACGTCGCAGTTTTGCTCCAGCAAGATCGCGAGCGAGCGCTCGGTGGCCGCCTGTCCCGCGGTATCTGGGTCGTAATTGACGATGATGCGCCGCGTGAAACGGATCAGTAGCTTCACCTGCGTCTCGGTGAGACTGGTCCCACAGCTGGCGACAACATTTGCAATTCCGGCCCGCGCCACGGCGATCGTATCCATATAGCCTTCGACCAGCACCACCGCGTCACCTTGCCGGATCGCTTCCTTGGCTTTGTCCAGGTGATACAGCACCCTGCTTTTCGTATAGATGGGCGTTTCGGGCGAGTTCAGGTATTTCGGCAGATCGTCGCCGAGTGCTCTGCCGCCAAACGCGATCACCTTTCCTGACTCGTTGGCAATCGGGAACATGACGCGGCGCCGAAAGCGGTCGTAGATGCGCCCGCTGGGATCGCGTCCTACCAGGCCGGACGACTCGACGAGCTTTTCCGAATATTTGGATTTGAGGTGGCGCCACAACACGTCTCCACCCGACGGCGCAAAGCCCAGGCCAAATCGCGCGATGGCTTCGGCATCGAGGCCGCGGTCATTCAAATACGCCCGCGCGGCTTTGCCTTCGGGCGTGCCTTCGAGCTGGCGAGAGAACAGCGCAGCGGCCTCGCGGTGCATCTCGACCAGCGCCGTGCGCTGCTGGTTTTCGCGCCGCTCCTCGGGCGAGCGCTCGCGCGGCTGCGGAATCGCGATGCCGCACTTCTCGGCCACCGAGCGCACCGCTTCCGGGAATTCGCTCTTGTCCATCTCCATCACGAATTTGAAAACATCGCCGCCGGCGCCGCAGCCAAAGCAGTGGTAGATCTGCTTCACCGGGTGCACCGCAAACGATGGTGTTTTCTCGGAATGAAACGGGCACAGACCGACGAAGTTCTGCCCGCTTTTTTTCAGGCGCACGTATTCGCCTACCACGCGAACGATGTCCGCCTGCTGCTTGACGCGATCGGCGAAGGAACCGGCTTCAGCCATCCTGGTTTGCTTTCGTTGCGCCGGACGATTTCCGGAGGAAATCGTCAGTATAGTACAGACGACGAGCGTGCTCTCGCGTGAGAGCACGCCTCGGACGCTAGACGGCTCGCGGGCGGCGATAAGTCCTCGATCAGTCCTTGAGTTCGACGACCGTGACGGCGTTGCCGCCACGCTCTTCCGCTTCGGCGTGAATGCGCTCGACCAGCGGATGCTCGCCGAAGAACTCCGCCAGTCCGCGCCGCAGCGCACCCGTGCCGTGGCCGTGAATCACGCGCACCTGCGCCTTGCCCGCAAGCGCCGCGGTATCGATGAATTTGTCCACGCGCCGCGTGGCCTCTTCCACCGTGCAACCAATTACATTGATTTCGTCGGCAGCGGCGCCGTCTTCGGACGCCGCCGCTGCGTGCACAGTGACGCCGCTCGGCCGCGTTGCGGCCGGGCGGACTCCAGCTCTCGCGCCCGCCGTGCGCTTCGCGGCGTCGCCCGCCTTCGCCGCCTTCGCCGGCTCGTCCGCGAGAATCGCCACAATCTCCGCTATCGGCACTTTCATCCGCAGCGGCCCCGCCTCCACTTCCGCGCTCGACTCGTCGCGGCGCCGCAATACCACCGGCGCCGAAAAGCCGCGCACGCGAACGCGCGCGCCGGGCACCAGTTCGGCAAGCGCCGGAGGCCGCAGCGAATCGACGGCCACGCCAAGATCGGACTGCGACTCCGAGAGCTGCGCCACCACCGCGGCATCCACCTCGCCGCGCGTTTCCGAACGCGCCTCCGCCATGCGCCGCCGCGACTGTTTTTCGAGTTGCGCCCGCAGCTCGCGGTCTTTGACCGCTTCCAGCGCGCGGCCCACATCCCGCTCATGGTGCGCGAGCGCGTCCGCGACGCGCTGCTCGAGCTCGGCGATGCGCTTGCGCTGCCGCTCCACCCACTCTTCCCGCAACGCGCGCCGTTCCTGATCGAGGCGCCGGGTCTGCTCGGCCAAGTCGCGCTGCATCTGCTCGAGCGTGTCGCGGCTGCGATGCAGATAGGCGATCAGCCCCGCAGCCTCGCGCGCCTCGGGCGTGATCAGAGCGCTGGCGCGGTCGATCACCGTCGCCGGCAAGCCCAGCCGCCGCGCGATGGCGATGCCGCTCGAGCCTCCGGGCACGCCGACGCGCAGCCGATAGGTGGGCGCGAGCTTGTCTTCGTCAAATTCCACCGAGGCGTTGAGCACGCCGGGCGTCGTCGACGCGTAAGCCTTCAGCCGGTCGTGATGCGTCGTCGCCAGAACCAGGCATCGCCGCGCCCGAAATTCATCGAGCAGCGCGACCGCGAGCGCGGCGCCCTCTTCGGGCGCCGTGCCCGTGCCCATTTCGTCCACCAGCACCAGCGAGCGCTCGGTCAGCGACGCCAGCATGGACTTCAGATTGAGCATGTGCGCGGAAAATGTGGAGAGGTCGGCGGCGATGGATTGTTCGTCGCCGATATCCGCGAGCACCTGGTCGAACACCGGCAGGCGCGCCGACTGCGCCGCCACCGGAATCCCCGACTGCGCCGCGAGCGCAGCCAAGCCCACGGTCTTGAGCGCGACCGTCTTGCCGCCGGTGTTGGGTCCGCTGATCACCAGCACCGTTTCCGCGCCGCCGAGCGCCAGCGTCAGCGGCACGACGGCGCGGCCCTGCGCGCGCAGCGTGTTTTCGAGCACGGGATGGCGAGCGACTTCGAGCGCGATCGTCGCGCGTATCCGTAAACACCGGCATGCAGGCATCGAATTCGCGCGCGAAGCGCGCCCGCGCAAACAGCGAATCGAGTTCCGCGATCGTAGCCACCGCGCGGGAAAGTGGCGCGCGCTCGGCCGCCACTCGGCCGGTCAGCTCCTCCAGGATGCGCGCGATCTCGGTGGTCTCTTCGTCGGCGAGCTGCACCAGGCGATTATTGAGTTCGAGCGTTTCGAGCGGCTCGACGAAAACGGTCTGGCCCGTCGCGCTCGCGGCATGAACCACGCCTTGCACGGTGCGCCGTTCAGAAGCGCGCACGGGAATGACGAAGCGATCGTTGCGGCGGGTGACGTAGTCCTCGCCGGCCGGCGCGCCGCGCGAGTCTGCAGGATGCGCTCGAGCGCCTTCTGGATGGTTTCGCGCGCGCGCGCCAAGCCGCCGCGAATGCGCCGCAGCTCGGCCGAAGCATCGTCGCTGACCTCGCCGTTGGGCAGGATGGCGCGACGGATCGCCGTGCCCAGCGGACGAAAATCGGCCAGCGAGCGGGCGCGCTCGGTGAGCAAAGGAAATTTGCCCGCGGTGTCGCGAAACACTTCGCCGAGCCACGCCGCTGTGTCGATCAGCGAGGCGACGTCCAGCAACTCGGACGGCACGAGCACCGCGCCCGGCTTGTCGAGCCGCTCAAGCCACGGTTGCGGATCGGCCAGCCCGCCGAAGCCCAATTCGCTGCCGGCGCGAAGATAAGCCACCGCTTCCGCGATGGCGGCAAACTCGCGCTCCAGTCGCGACCGGTCGGTGCCGAACGCCAGCGCGTCCACGGCGCGACCGCCCGGAGCCGACGTGGTCTTCGCGCGCAACAGGTCGCGCAGCCGGTCGAATTCGAGGATCTGTTCCGCAGGACGCGACACGGGCGCCTCAACCTTCCTGGCGTTCGGACGCTGGGCCTGGCGTGTCGGCGCTCCGGTCTGATCCACGTTCAGCAGCGCCCGCGCAAAAAGGTCCGCCGCTTCTTCCGGAGTCGACACCACGTGAATCAGGCGCGATGCAGCTTCGCCCCGGCGCGAACTGCGGCCCAGCTCCACTTCGCGCACCCGCTCGAGAATCGGAGTCCAGAAATCGCCGAGCGCCACGAAAGGCTTGCCGCTCATCACGCCCTTGTTCAGCATCTCCCAAACCACCGCCAGCTCGGCCAGCGTGCCCGTTCCGCCCTTGCAGGCGACGAAGCCATGGCCCAGGCGGATGAGTTCGAAGAGCCGCTCCTGCCAGGTGTCCACGGCGTACTCCTCGTCCACCCAAACGTTCGTTCCCGAACGAAAAAACTTTGCGGTCACCGCCAGCGTGCGGCCCCCGGCCTCTTTCGCGCCGCGCGAAGCCGCTTCCATCACGCCGCTGTAGCCTCCGGTGCACACCTGGAAGCCGCGAGCGGCGAGCCTGCTGCCGAGCAGCCGCGCCTGCTCGTAGTCGGGCTCGCCGGCGCGAGGGTGCGAGCTGCCGAACACCGTGATGATCTTTGCTTCGAGGATGGGCATCTCGGAAGGTTGCATCCGCAGGACATTGTACCGGAGAAGCGTTCGTGGCCTATGCCGGGCCCCCCGTGCAACGCATCGCGCACCGTCTCGCCGGCGCGCTCTAGCGTTGTGGAGCGCCGCTCGCGGGCGATGGTCGAGTCGCGCCCAACTCCTCCACCATCGCCACACAAAGATTGTCCACGATGGCCGCAGCGTCGCGCCCGCTGCTGGCATGGTCATCGCCCATGATGGAAAAGATCAGCCTCTCGCCGCGCAACGACGTCGCGAAACCAGACAGCGCTTCCACATGATCCACCTGCCCGGTCTTTGCCTGAACCCGGCCAGCCGCGGCGGTGCCTTTCATGCGACTCTCGAGTGTGCCGTCTTCACCGGCCACCGGTAGCGTTGTGACAAAGTCGGCGCCCCACGGCTGTCGCCTCGCATAGGCCAGAAGGTGCACCAAGCTTTCCGGGGTTGCCAGGTCATCGCGCGAGAGGCCCGAACCGTCCTTGAGCACAACATCCTCGGACGAGAGGCCGATGCCTTGCCTGAACTGCTCCGCAAATTTTAAAGCATCATCGAGGGAATCCGCGCCGCCTTTTTCCTTCGCTGCGACACGTAACATCAACTCGGCGTGCAGATTGTCACTGATCTTATTCGTCAGGCGAACGTCTTCAATCAACGGCGGCGAAAGATGCTCGGCCAGTACGGTTCGCGATGCGCCAAGGACAAACAACCCGGGGTCGCCCGCATGGTGCGCCACACTGTGCCCCTGGACCTGCACGCCGTGCGCCTCCAGCAGATGCGCAAGCAATGCCGCGGCGTTTTCGGCCGGCTGCGGCACGGCAACCATGAGCACGCGCCGCGGCGCATCGAGTGGCATGCGTGCCGCTGAGAACAAAAATGCGCGATTCCGGATCGCGTGAAAGGCGAAGTTGCGCCTCGGTGCCGGCCGCGGTGGTAACCGCTTCGTTCTGCACGTCGTAAATGCCCAAGGATGGTTCCAGGCTGAATCGCAAAGGCTGCGCCGACGGCAGTGCCGGCTCGAATCGAAAGCGTCAAGGCATTGTCGTTCACGCTGATCGCAGAAACGGCCGCACCATAACTCCAGACCGTATCGTCCACGGTCCAGCCTGAGGGAAAGCGCCCTTGCGCCAGGTAGCTGTCGTCGGCCACGATGTCGCCATCGATTTGTTTGACGCCTCGGTGTGCTAGCTGATCCGCAAGCTCGGCGAGAGCTTTCTCCGGGGGCCCGTCGCGCTGCGCCTGCTTCGCAAATGGGAAGACCCGGTTCGAGAGGTTGGCATCGCCGCGACCTACCAGCACCAAATCGCCGTGTAGCTCGCCAGCCTGGTCCAGGGCGCCCACGGTCTCGAGCGTGGTGCGAACGCGATAGTCGGGGCCCAGGCTAGCCAACGCCAGTGTCGTCGTGAAGAGCTTGGTGTTCGAGGCGGGCGTAAAGTATTGCGCCGAATTCAGCGCATATAAGATGTCGCCGGTTTCAGCGTCGGTGACCAGGGCGCCCCAATGACCTTTGGCCGCGCCTTTCGCGAGGATCGTTTCGGCGCGTTCCCGAAATCTGGCTACATCGTCCCTTATGGGGCTCGGAGCCTGAGCTCTGCCGGGCCAAGACACAATAATGACGAAAATGAGCAACAACCAGGACCGTTGGCCGTTTCGTGCCTTCCTGGCCATCTGATCAGCTCTCACTCTGTCGCCAATATCCGCATGAAGGACGGACTGTGGCCTCCAACGAAGGTTCAGTCAAGATTTGTACCGAATCCATCGCCTAGGCGCAACATCGAATGTTAGACAGGGTGCCCGTGGCGCAACAAGTATTTGTTCTGCTTACACTTACGTTCATGGAGCCGGTCACTTGCATATCTTAGCTTTCTATACTAAGATTTGTTTAGTTGACGCGTTGTACGGGTTGCACCGCATTGCTCTGCACCTGCATCTAAGCTATTGAGCAACAGATTTAAGCTACGCAAATGTATTTGGCTTTGTACCTGCATGTGTTTGTGAGGGGGACATATGACTGACAATAAAGCAATCATTCCACCCGAACTGCCGATTCTGCCGGTGCGCGACATGGTCCTGTTTCCCGGCGGGGTGTTGCCGCTGACCGTGGGCCGAGAGAGTTCGCTCGCGCTTCTTGAATTCCTTGGAAGGGCAGGAGCGCGTGCTCGGGATTATCTCCCAACTCGATCCCGCGAGTGGAGGATCCGACCGATGTGGATTTGCACCGCGTCGGCACGATGGCCAAGCTCCACAAGACGGTCAAGCTGCCGAACGGCAACTTGGTCGTTTTTGTCGAGGGAATTGCACGGATTCGCCTCGTGTCGCTGGTTGGACTGAAGCCGTTCATGCGCGCACGGGTCGAACCGGTCGAGGACGTGGTGGGCGGACGCGATGCCGAACTGTCCGCGCTCGAGCGCAACGCTCGCGAACTTTTCCGGGACGTGGTGGCGCGGTCGCCGCAGCTCTCCGACGATCTGCAAACCGTTGCGTTGAATATCGACGAGCCGGTGCGGCTGGCCGACTTCATCGCGGCCAATCTGCCGTCGCTCTCCACGTTGCTGCGCCAGGAACTGCTCGAAACCGCCGACGTACGCCGGCGCCTGGAGACTCTGGTCCGCGAGCTCTCGAAAGAGCTCGAGGTGCTCGAGCTGCGCAACAAAATTCAAGAGCAAGTGCAGGAGCAGGTCGGCCAGAGCCAGCGCGAGTATCTGTTGCGCGAGCAGATGAAGGCCATTCAGAAGGAACTCGGTGAGTCGGACGATTCCCAAGCCGAAATCGAGGAGCTGCGCAAGAAGCTGGACGAATCGGGCATGCCGGCGGAAGCTCGCAAGGAATGCGACCGCGAGCTGAAGCGGCTGCAGAAGATGACGCCGGCCTCGGCCGAGTACATGGTGGCGCGGACCTATCTGGAATGGATGACCACGCTGCCGTGGGCCAAGTCCTCGGGCGCCGAGGACATCGACCTCGTCAAGGGCCAGGCGATCCTCGACGAGGATCACTACGACCTCGAAAAGGTCAAGCAGCGGATCCTCGACTACCTGGCCGTGAAGAAGCTTCAGCCGGGTATGAAGGGTCCGATCCTCTGCTTTGTCGGGCCGCCGGGCGTGGGCAAAACCTCGCTCGGCAAGTCCATCGCCCGGGCGCTCGGACGCAAGTTCGTCCGCGTCTCGCTGGGCGGCATGCACGACGAAGCGGAGATCCGCGGCCATCGCCGGACCTATATCGGCGCACTGCCCGGGCAGATCATTCAAGGTCTGCGCCGCGCCGAGACCAACGATCCGGTGTTCATGCTGGACGAAGTGGATAAGCTCGGACGCGATTTCCGCGGCGATCCTTCGTCGGCATTGATGGAGGTTCTCGATCCCGAGCAGAACTACGCGTTCCGGGATCACTACCTCGACGTGCCGTTCGATCTTTCGAAGGTGCTCTTCGTGGCCACGGCGAATTGGCTGGACCCGATTCCCGAACCGCTGCGCGATCGTATGGAAATCATCGAGCTCGCGGGCTATACGGAAGTCGAGAAGGTGCACATCGCCAATCAAGTACCTGATCCCGAAGCAGGCCAAGGAGCACGGACTCAAGGTGGACGAGAATATCTCGTTCACCGACGACGGGCTGCGGGAAATCATCCACAGCTACACGCGCGAAGCGGGCGTGCGGAATCTCGAACGGGAAATCGCCACGGTCACGCGCAAGCAGGCGCGGCGCATGGCCGAGGGCAAGACCGACAAGATGGTGGTCACGCCCGAGGTCGTGCACGAAGCCTTGGGCATTCCGAAATTCCGCTCCGAGCGGGAAGTCGAAGAGCGCGTCAAGCCAGCCGGCGTTTCCGTCGGCCTGGTCTGGACGCCCGCCGGCGGCGACATCGTCTTCATCGAGGCGACGCGCATGCGCGGCGGCAAGCAGTTCACCATGACCGGGCACTTGGGCGAAGTCATGCAGGAATCCATGACCGCGGCTCTGTCCTGGGTGCGGGCCAATGGCGAACGCTACGGCATCGATCCTGACTTCTTCCGGAAGCAGGACATCCACATCCACGTGCCCTCGGGCGCGGTGCCAAAGGATGGACCTTCGGCCGGAGTAGCCATGGTCACCGCCTTGGTGAGCTTGCTCACCGGGCGGCCGATGCGACCGCGCGTGGCGATGACGGGAGAAATCTCGCTCTCCGGCGTGGTGCTGCCGGTCGGCGGGATCAAGGAGAAGGTCCTCGGAGCCAAGCGGGCCGGCATCCGCGAAGTGATTCTGCCGGCGGAGAACGAGAACAACGTCAAGGAGGACTTGCAGTCCATCCTGAGTGCTGACGACATGGAGATCCACTACGTACACACCGTGGATGAAGCGCTCGAACTGGCGCTCACTCCAGCTCCGGCCACTACGCACCTCGGGGCTCTGCTGCCTCCGCAGGCGCCGACTCCGGCAACCCCGGCGTCGCCGGCGGTGCACTAAGTCCCCGTTCCTGACCGTTAACGAAACTAAACTGGGCCCAGCCGAAATTCGGCTGGGCCTTTTTTCTTTCTACCCTCTCGCAGATTTCTCTTGCGCTGTCGCGTCGTTTTGTTCCAGGTTGGCAGTTCCGTGGCAGCCAAGCGCAAACTATTTTTGACGCATGCCGGCGAACTCGCACATCGCCTGATGCTGCGAGGTGCAGCGCGACGGTTTAGTCGCGCGATTCGTGCGCTCGTACGCGGACCGGCATGGCCGCCACGGCCTGCTCAGCGATCGAGCGCGTCTGCCCGAACTTGAGTCCACCATTGGCCGCGAGGCGCTTCTGGTCATGGCGGCCGAAGTCCCCCGGCTGTTGCCACGGGCGTTTGCCGCAGGACCCAAGGGCGCCCTTCGTCCCGACGACGCCAGATTTATCGAAGTCTTCTACGCCGAATTTCTCCTATCGCCTCGGCCGCGGACTCGAGTGGCCTCCAGCGGAAGCCGCCCGTGAGGCGGAAACGTTTCGCAGGGATCTCGAAATGTACCGCCAGTGGGGCCAGCGGCCAGCGCGTTCATCGACCGACGCCCACGCCGGGGAAAGCTCCCTTTCGCGATCGCTGCGCCTTGCTGCTCGATCCGTCGATGATGGAGCAGGCCCGCCGAGGCGCCGCCGAGTTTGAACAAGAGATTCTTCGCACGGCAGCGCGAAGACTCAATCAACTTGGGCGGCCCGAGCGTTTCGGAAGCGACACCCCGCGACGTCGTCGCCGCGAAATCGCGTCACGCCAACGCGAAAAAGAAACCCGCGAGCCGCATCAGCCAAGCCAGCCCCTCGCAAGCAACGCAAACCTTCGAGTCGCCGCAGGCCCTCACGCGCCCGCTGAGCCTGTTATCACTCGTCCGCTGAGTCCTGTTATCACAAGGAATTCGTGGCCGTCTGGTGCACAATAAGCAGATAGCCCTATGACGGCGGACAAAAAGCCTGTTTGTCGCGATTGACCCCCGAATGATCGCACTCTTCTATCTCCTCCTGATCGAACAGATTCTGCAAGGCCTCTACAGCCTCTGGCAGGGCATCCTTTGGCTGCGCATGGCGCGCGGCCCGCCTTGGCCAGCCCGCCGGTTTCTACACCCCTCGCGTGGCGGTCATTTGTCCGGTTAAGGATTTGGAAAGGGCCTCGAAGAGAATCTCGCCGCGCTCGCCAATTTCGATTATGCGCAATACGAACTTTTTCTGGTCATCGCGAGCGCTGAAGACCCCGCATACCACGTTCTCGAGCGTCTCGCCGCCACCTCCAAGCGCCCCGTTCATATCATCCGTGCCGGCCCTCCGAAGGATTGCGGAGGCAAGGTGAACAACCTGCGCACGGCCGTCGAACAAGTCGGCAATGAATTTGAAGTACTCGTCTTCGCTCGATTCCGACGGCCTGCCGCCTCGCCGCTGGCTGGCTCGCATGGTGACGCCGCTCGCCGATCCGCGGGTCGGCGCCGCAACCACGTTCCGCTGGCTGCTGCCCCGGCGTGGGGGATTCTGGAGCGGCTTGGCTTCGGCATGGAACGCTTCGATCGTCACGTTCCTCGGCGAACACGATCGCAACTTCTGCTGGGGCGGCGGCGTGGCCATTCGACGCAAGCGATTCGACGAATTGCACATCCTTGAAGCTTGGGCTGGATCGGTGAGCGACGACTACTCGATGACCGCCGCCCTCAGCAGGCTATCCCATCGTTTTTGTGCCCGAATGCCTGGTGGCTTCCCCGGTGGAACTGAGCGCGTCGAAATTGTTCGAGTTCACCAACCGGCAGCTCATCATCACGCGCGGTTTACGCGCCGAAGCTTTGGCTAACCGCCGCGCTGGGCCACGTGTTTTACTGCGCCGTGCTTCTGCTCGGCCTGGGATTATTCGTGAACAATTGGGCCGCCGGACTACCCAGCTTGCAAATTCTTACCCTCGCTTTGTTTCCCGTCATTCTGGCCGCCGGGCGCGGCGTGCTGCGCTTGATCGCCGTAATCGATCTGCTGCCGGAGTGGCGCGAAAAACTCCTGGCCTACGGTTGGGCCTGGACCCTGCTGGCGCCGTTCGTCCCTTTCGTTTATCTCTACAACTCTCTGGTTGCGGCGTTCACCCGGAAGATCACGTGGCGGGGCATTCGCTACGAACTCATTTCGCCGCAGCAGACGCGCATTCTCTCACGCTGATTCTCGAACTCCGATTGCGCCTTAGTAGTTCCGTATTAGTCCGCCGTTCCGAATCAGGCCCGCCATACGGGAAATTCTGCACTCTTTGGAGAAATATTCCTGTACGAACGCTAAGCGAAGCGATGCGCCCCTCGTCTAATCGGCTGATTCGTTTGAGCGAATCTCGGCGCGATGAGAATGGCACGACGCTTGCAGACGCATGTCGCTTGGTCAAATGTTGTGGGGTTCGCAGGCATTGCCCGTGCGGCGAGTTGGGTGGGAAGCATCCATCGACGGTTAGGCATCGGTTTTCCTCTCAGCTCACAGGGCCAAATTTCCAGCTCGCCGCTTCCGACTGATTCGAAGTTTTTATTTGCGAGGTTGCTCTGAATAAATCCAAGAGAACTATTTTGCCTAAGTCGTCTTCGATCAAACCCGTCATCGTGCGGCCGGAAGCGTTTGTCTTCTGTGAGCGCAAGTCAGGCGCGATGAGCTTCCAGGTGCAAGGCCACGCCGGAGGGCATGGTGCCGGTCGAATGGGCCGCCGGGCTTCTGGCGATGCATTGCGTGGTGCGAGGGCAGCAGCCCTGCGATTACCGGGTGCTGGTTGTGCCGTATGACGGTTTGCCGGACTCGGTTAGCCGGCGCGCGCAGGAGCTGCTCGAGGCCAGCCAGACGACCATCGGCTGCCGCGCACAGGTGACTCCGCGAGAGCGAGAGGTGCTGCGGTGCGTGCTGCGGCACCAATCCAATAAAGAGATCGGCTCGCAGCTGCATCTCTCCGAGCGCACCGTGAAGTTTCACGTGTCCAAGCTGCTGGCGAAATACAATGCCAGGGATCGCATCGATCTGATGGGCAAGGTCACGGCTGGTCTGCTGCCGGCGTCGACGGCACCCGCCGAAAGTCTGTTCGGCTTTCCCGTTCAACCGGAACGGGAACCGAGCGGGATGCGCCGCTCCTCGGACGGGCGACCCTTGCTGCCGCTGCTGCGGGTCGTGCCGGCCAGCTGACCAGCCGTGATCCCAGCGATGCGCTATTTCTTTGCTGCCGCGTAGTTCTTGTCGACTTCGTCCCAGTTGACCACGTTCCACCAGGCCTCGATGTAGTCCGGCCGGCGGTTCTGGTATTTCAGATAGTACGCGTGCTCCCAGACGTCCACGCCTAGAACGGGCTTGCCGCCGTCGCTGATCGGATTGTCCTGATTCGCGGTGGATTCGACGACGAGCTTGCCGTCGCGCACCAGCAGCCAGGACCATCCGGAGCCGAAGCGCGTAATCCCGCCCTGCGCAAACTTGGTCTTGAAGTCGGCGAACGATCCGAACGCGGCCTTGATGGCGTCTGCCACGGGGCCTTTCGGCTCTCCGCCTCCGCCCTTCTTCATCATCTTCCAGAACATGGAGTGATTGAGGTGTCCGCCGCCGTTGTTGCGCACGGCGCCGCGAATCGCTTCCGGAACGCGACTCAAGTTGCCAACCAATTCCTCGATGGTCAGGGCCTGCAAATCGGCATGCCCTTCGAGCGCCTTATTCAAATTCGTGACGTACGCCCCGTGATGCTTATCGTGATGGATCTCCATCGTGAGCTTGTCGATGTACGGTTCGAGCGCGTCGAACGCGTAGGGAAGCGGTGGAACAACGAAGGCCACAGAACCCTCCTTGGGTGAAGTCGCTTGCTGTGCCATGAAAACCCTCCTCTTTGTTGCTGCAGAATCCCTTACTAGGGGTTCGATGCCGGGGAGAAGTCTCAGGGCACGCACATCTTATCCCTGCCATCGACGCGACACAACCCGCGCGGAAACGAGACAACTTGCTGACCGCGAAAGCTCCCCTTACCGGGGACTTTCGCTCCCACACGCGAGACGATCGGCGGGCCCGATCTCATTCGGAAGCAAGATCGCCGCTGGGTAAGAACGGGCCTCCCTCCCCCCACTTTTTTTGTAAGTGTTCATTGCACGGGGACTTTAAGTCCAATGATTTTGGAAGTGCGCATTCTGCACGGGTTAGCGGCGCGTTTTGCGTAAGTGTTCATTTTGCCCGAGTTACTTCCAATAGTTGTGGGGCCGGGACGGAGCGAGTTCGCCGGCAAGATTCGCCGCCGGGCGGGCTTGGCCTTCGAGCGGGCGTGAGAAAGAGAGTCGGGATGCGCTTCGCTGCGCGCGCGGCGAGCGCAGCGGCGTCCGTCGGCGAAGGAGAATTGGCAGCGCTGGAGACCGATCGGGACGGCCGGTATGCTTCGATCGAAACGCAGTCAGCGATATCCTTCATAGAACCTCGCGAGTGAAATCGGGATGGGCCGAAAAAGATACTGATTTTAGCAGATGTGTTACTTAATGTAAATAGATAACTTATTAGGTATTCGAAACGGGGCGCGTTTCGAAAGGGGCGCCGGGCAGGCCGCGTTCGAATGGGGTGCGGCGTTCATGCGTATTGGAAGTTCGCGGGCCGGTGGCAGGGGAACTTCGGGTGGAGGACCGAGATGCTGAAAGCATTCGGATCGAAGCGGGGTGGGCGGGGGTGTGTTCGAATGGGTGAGGAGGGTTCGACCTGAATTCACGCGCCGGAGGGGTCCATGAAGGCAGTTTTGTGGTGTTGATCAGTCAATGGAAGCTTGATGATATTGTTTTGCCGGTGGGCCGCTTTTGTGGGGCAGAATGGTTCCGTCCTCTTTGGGGAGCGTGATGAATCTGGAAAGTGCGCTAGGCATATTTGCTGCTTGGGAGGACTCAGGCTCCTTGCTGTATGCGACGATCGTGGAGGGAGAGAAAGTGCAAGCTGTTTCGGGGTTTATAGGCGAAGTACGGCATGATGAGGCAATCTTTATCCCTTTGGCAGAGACGAAGGTCGTCCTTGGCGTAAGGGCTGCTACCGATTTCACTTATGCGGACGCGCCGGAAGACGCTGGGCCAGAGAAGCCGGGACAGTCAATCGTTCGTTCGCTGGAGGTCATTTGGCCTGGCGGGTCTCGGATTCGGTTTGTGGAACTGAAGGACGATTCGGACGACGTTCTCTAGCTTCGGTTTGAATGCGGCAGTCTGACGGTCGGCGTTTGTAGATTTTAGAGCGCCAATTTCTCCATGGCCAAGAACAAGAGCAACGAGTGGGAATTCCAGGGTGAGGTTCTGACCTGGATCAACGATCAAATTGCTAGACGGCCCGGCCTCGGTTTTGACAAGGCGACGCAAGAGCCCTCCAAGATCACCCCGCAAAGAAGTGACCTTGTCATTTGGTGGGATCGAGCCGCGGGCTCAGCGTTTCTCACAGTGGAGCTGAAGACACCTGCTACCCCGATCAACGACCCCGAGTTCCTTTCCAATGCGTCGGAGAAAGCCACCCGTTGGGGCTCCGCGTGCTTCGCCATTTGGAACATGCAGGCGGCCGAGCTCTATAGGACGCCGGCGGCGGGCTTGCCGACGCCGGCTGACCGTGTTCATTCGTTTGCCCTAAATCCCTCATTGGCTCAGTAAATGATTGGCTCGATCAGAAGAAGGGCCTCTCTCTTAAAGCGGATGCAGTGACCATATTCGAGACCGCGTGGGAGAAGTTCGCCATCAAATCCGACCAGAGTGTGGAGATCGAAGCCTCCGTGTTCGTGGATAAACTGGGAGCGCGCCTTGAGCAGTTGAGATCGTTCTTACAGCCCGCCTTGTCGGAAAAAGCGGCAAGGAGTCGGACCGTAAGGAGGAGACTGAAGGAACTTGCGGCTGAGCAGGGCTTCGCAGGATTCGTCGAGAACGTTGATAATGCTATTGCGGGACAATATGCGTATCGGCTCATAGGCCAAATATTATTCTACTTCGCCCTTCGCCGAAGGCAACCTAGCTTAGCTGCACTCGAAATATCGGGCTCAACACCCCTTCCCGCTGGGCTTCGGCCTTATTGGGATAACGTTCGCCGGTTTGACTACGAGGCGCTGTTCAAGGAAAGCGAACTGGAGGATTTGGTTCCGTTTCCGCCGTCGGCCGCAGCCGTTACTCGTCAACTTATCCAAGAACTTAGTCGCTACGACTGGAACAAATTGCGCGACGATGTTTTGGGAGCGGTTTTTGAGAATCTAATCCCACGATCAGAACAGGTGCTGCTAGGCCAATTCTATACGCCATCCAGGGTCGCCGATTTGCTCGTGGCGTTCGCGGTAGACGCGGACGATCCGATGGTTTTGGACCCGGGCTGCGGTAGCGGCACGTTCGTGATGCGGGCCTATGATTTCCTGAAGGAGAAGACCTCGGAGACCCATGGGGTGCTTTTGTCCAGGATCTGGGGGTTTGACATTAGTGCGTTCGCGACGGAGCTTGCGTCGATCAACTTGTTTCGCCAGGATATGTCCGCGTTTGAAAACTTCCCACGGGTGGTCTCGGGAAACTTCTTCAGTCGGTTCATGGGTGAGGAAATTCCCTTTCCTCCGGCACGGGCCGGAGGACAGGACAGGGTCGTTATCGATATACCTCAGTTCAGCGCGATCGTCGCAAACCCGCCTTATTTGCGCTCGCAGAATCAGGACGATCTGAACCCGAGGTACAAGCAAGCGTTGTTTGCTTCCGCCGCTAAGAACGGGGTGTCCGCAGCAGCTAAAACTGACCTCTTCGCGTTCTTTCTTTATAAGGCGCTTGAGTTCATCAAGCCTGGCGGACGGTTGGGTTTTGTCGTCAGTGCCAGCTGGCTCACGTCGAACTTCGGGGCTTCGCTGCAGCGCGTGTTACTAAACCGGTTCCGGTTGATCGCCGTGATTGGGTCGCAGGTTGAGTCCTTCTTCTCTCAGGTCGATGTGAATACGGTCCTCATCGTCGCCGAGCGAAGGCAAGAAGATAAGATAGAGCCGGATGAGATAGTGAGATTTGTATCATTGAAGAAAACCCTTAGCGAATTACTAGGTCCCTATGCTGACGGATATTGGGACAAGGTCCTGAGTTTGACGGACGCGATAGAAATGAAAACAGAAGCGTTCGAGAACGACGATTTCCAGCTGACCACAATTCTTGCCGAGCCTGAGCGAGCAGCTGTGCAGGGTAACCGGTCGAACGTGAGAAACTGGTCGGTATATCTGAGAGCGCCTTTGAGCTATTTCAAGCTGTTTGGGGTGGCGCAGTGAAGCTAGGTGTTTGCAACTTGGAGGACGTCGCACGGGTCGGCCTCGGATTTAAGTCGCTTCAGAACCATTTCTTTTATGTTTCTAACGACGTAATAAAGACCTTCGGCATCGAGCAGAGATACCTGCAGCCCATCTTTCGGCTGGCGGATTTGGACTCCGCTAAGTACCAGCAGACTGCGGGGGCGGCCCAGCGGGTTTTCTACTGCAAGGACAAGGAACAGGATCTTCGCGACACCGGTGCTCTTCGCTATATCAGGGCGCTGGAGAAGCACCCCGCTACCGAAAAAAAGCAGGCAGGCAAGCACCAGACTATTCGCCAGGCGCTCCAGGATCAGACAAGTAAGGGCGGCACCTGGTACATGCCGAAGGCACAGCTCCACAAGGTAAATTTATGGCTTAGGAAGGCCTTTGACTGCATCTATAGCCCTTTCATTTTTGACCCGGGCGCTGCGGTGGATCAAAGGTGTAACTACGTTGAGCCCGTTGCCGGCGTCAATTGGAAGGTTCTGGCGGCTGCCCTGACGTCAACCCTTTTTGGTCTGTCAGCTGAGTCCTTTGGATCGGCAAGCATGGGCGCGGGAGTTCTGGAACTGGCAACCAATCAGATTCAGGGGCTGAGGGTGGTTGACGTTAGGGATCTCAAAGACGCATCAGCCGAGACCGATCTGATTGCGCTTGCCGAGGCGGCGTGGAAAACTCGGCCGGTAAACTGGAGTGAGGAGGGACGGCCGCCTCAGGAGCTTCAGGACCTTGACAATTGGCTGCTTTCCAGAATGAAGACTGGGGTCACACTAGATAGGCTCTACCGTGACCTTGTCAAGACCTTGTCAAGACCTTGAAGGTGCGCCTCGCGGTCGCAAAAGATAAAGAGGTACAGACCAAAAAGGGGCAGCAGGTAAACGTCGCGACGGTCGCACGTAGCGTGGCGGAGACAGTTCGGCCGCTGTTAGAGTCAAGGAGTTTCCCCGACGCTTTCGCTGACGGACGAGCCAGCATGCAGCCACTCGATTTCAGCCGAGCTGGGGCACTTGACGTTGAGTGCCATCCCATGATGGGTCAGGCGACGCTGTCTGTGCGGAATGGACCAGACGTTCTGCTGGAGGGCCTGTATCCTCGCAGCGTGGCCCAGGTCATCGTAAAGTCTCTCCTGTTGGGAAGGCGAAAATTCAGTTACCCGGCAGAGGCGTCTTCGGCGGAGGCGGTGCTCAATGAGTTTTCCGCATGGTTTCCTAAGGTACTTGATAAAATTGCAACAGGTTGCGGTATGTCAGCGGTAGGCACCAGCTATGAAGAGCGCGTCAATGACGCCGTCCTTAAGATCCTCCACTTGGACGCGAATGTTTTCCAGCCAGAGTTTTTCGGCCACGTAAGGATTATTAGCTAAGATCACCGACATCCGCGCTGCGTTAAATAACGAGACAGCAGATAGGCGGGCTAGGGCCCGGCTGGCGTGCTCGGCGATGATGGCGTCGGCGGGGGCGGCTGGCGTAGCTGGACGCTGGCGCTGGCGTGCGGTCTCGGGGGTGTGCGGCGCGGTAACGCGCCGCGCGCGCGTTGCCGGCGGCTACGCAGGCGTTGCGCCGTCGCAAGTAAAATATCCGAACAAAAGGGTGATAGACTTCGGCCGTCCTATGCGCAGCGGACCCCCGCGCTCTCGACTGGTTTACAGCACCGACCCTAAGAAGATCGTCGCCATTCTGCGTGAAGCCGGCCTTTCCACGTGCGAGATTTTGCGGCGACTGGTCACTGGGGTGTACGGAACTACGCAACAGAAGAAGCTGTTACTCGAATGGGCGGATGCTGTGGGGATGCAGCCTAGCGAGATTTTACGCGAAGCCGTGCGCTGTGGGCTCCTGCCGAACGCGCGGATGCCGGCCGAGTAGCTCCGTAAACGTCATCATAAAATTCAGGCATCAACCGCTTCACAAAGGACCGTGCCTCTGCGGAATCGCCCAAGGCTTTCCGCAGCTTTCGACGGCGCTCTGCGGGCTTGAATTTTTTGTACTCTTCGACAGAGATGTCCGCCATTCTCAATATAGCTGCCTGGTTCACAAGCACCTCTTCTAATCCCTGAGACAGCAAAAACCATCTGCATAAACGTTTACTACACGCCAGTATAGCAAGGCTGTCTAGGCTGCGGCTATACGCGAAGTATCCACACGCGAACACTTTGTTCAGATTCTTCTTCTGGTCCTGCATGCAGGGTAAGGCTGCTCGTTTACGCTTCATTTTTTTCGGTGCGCTTCGAAATCATGAGGAGACAGTTGATAGGCGGGCGAGGGCCCAGGTGGCGTGCTCGGCGATGACTGGGTCGGGGGAGGCGGCTAGCGCGGCTAGGCGCTGGCGCAGGCGGGTGCTTTCGGGGGTGTGCGGCGCGGTACGCGCCGCGCGGGCGTTGCCTGCGGCTATGCAGGCGTTGCGCAGGAGGCCGCGCCATTTGGCGCGGCGGACGGCGCTGCCGCGGAAGGTGCGGCGGAACTCTTGCTCGTCGAGCGAGAGGAGCCAGAGGAGTTCGGGCGCGAGCAGGTTTTCGCGCGGCTGCACGGCTGGGAGATTGGTGGGCGGCGCGGTGCGATTCCAGGGGCAGACGTCCTGGCAGATGTCGCAGCCGAAAACTTGCCAGCCCATGGCTTCGCGAAACTCTTCGGGGATGCTGCCGCGAAGTTCGATGGTCAGGTAGGAGATGCAGCGGCGGGCGTCGAGAACGTAGGGCTCGACGAGCGCGCCGGTGGGACAGGCGTCGAGGCAGAGGCGGCAATTGCCGCAGAGGTCGGCCGGCGGCGTGCGAACGGCGTCGGTCGAGGGCGTGAGCTCGAGCGAGGTGACGATCACGCCGAGGAAAAGCCACGAGCCGACCTCGCGATTGATCAGGCAGGTGTTCTTCGCGAGCCAGCCGAGACCGGCGCGGTGCGCGGCGGCGCGTTCGACGATGGGGCCGGTGTCGACGTAAGCGCGTCCGGCGAAGCGGTCGCCAAATCGCTCGCGCAGCGCGGCGACAAACTGCTCCAGCTTTTCGCCGAGCACGTCGTGATAGTCGTCGCCCCAGGCGTAACGCGAGATCCAGCCGCGCGGCTCGCTGTCCATCGCGTTGTGCGCGGCGGCTTCGGTGGAGTAGGGATGCGGCGCGTTGTAATTGAGCGCGCAGACGATCACGCTCTTTGCGCCGGGCAGCACGCGCGCGGGATCGCCGCGCCGGGCGTCGTGCAGGTAGCGCATCTCTCCGGCATAGCCGCGCGCGAGCCATTCATCGAGGCGCGCGGAATCGGCCAGGTCTTCGGCTGCGGCGATTCCGCAGAGATCGAAACCGATCGCCGCTGCATGGGCGATCACCCAATCGGTTTCCGCCTGATCTGGCATGTGCACGATTCTGCCCTAGCCCGGAGGAGCCGCAAAGGGTCAGCGAGCGGGGCGGACGGGGCAGGCGCGCGGGGAGTGCCCCGGCGTCTGGTACCTTTGGCGATTCGTACGCGACATGTTGTGGTGACAATTTGAGTTGGCTGTTACAATGCTCGCGCATGGCTGACTGGCGACAAATCCAAGCACGAATCCGCAAAGCGAAAACCAGCCCCGACCCGCCGTCTCAACTCGCGGAACTCTACGAACGCACACGCGATGCGATGGTGGCGTTTGAGTTGGCGCAGTGGCACGAGAGGGCCGGCGATCATGGCGAAGCTGCGCGCTGGTACACTTCCGCCGCGCAACGCTTTCGTCGCGCGCAATGGCGCACGAAAGCGGAAGAAGCGCTAACGCGCCTCGGCGCGCCGATCCCGGCGCCGCTCGCGGAATCTGCCGCGGACGCGAGTCCGGCAGAATCAGCGCGAGCAGAAGAGACGGCTTCCTTGATTGATGGCCCGCCGCCTGGACCAACGGCGGAGACGACTTCGGAAGTGCCAGTTGAGCAGGCGGGCGATGAGGCGGAAGAGCAGGAAGAAGAACAGCCGACGCTTTCGACTTCGTCGGTCGCGCCCGTAGGCGCACCACCGAGGAAGAAGCGGCGGCGCGGACGGCGCGGCGGGCGAGGGCGGCAGCGCGGCAAGGGTGTTCAAGCGGCGGGGACGGGGGCAGGCGAGGCACCTGGACCAGTTGCGCTCGGTTCGGCGCAGTCGTCATTGCCGGCCTCATCTTCATTGCCGGCGTCGGCGCCATCATTTATCTCTGCGTCTGTCTCTGCGACGCCTCGGCCTCTGTCGGCACGGCCGCAAGCCGAAGCGGCTCCGCCACCTGCGCCGGAGCGCGAACACCAAGCGGCGGCGACGCCTTCGTGGCAGGCGCGCGAGTCGCGCACCACGCGCGCGGGCGAACCCGCGCTGGCGTCGCGCATGAGCCAACTGGAATCACAGCTTCGGCGATTGCTGGCATGTCCGCAAGCTTCCCTGGACGAGGCGGATCAGGCCCCGGCGGGGCCCGGCGTGCTGGTGCTATCGGATTCGGACCAGGTGACCCACTATTACATCGAGGCTTGCCAGACGTTGCGCATTGGGATCGGCAACCTGATGCGCGGCGGCCGAGGAAGTGACGCTGTACATTTAAAGGAGCGCCTGGCCGAAAATCTGGGCATCGCCGATTCGCGGGTCTCGAAGTACCTCAAGGATCACTGCGCTGTCCGTTGGCTGCAACTCGATGAGGGCGCGCGGGAGTTGGCACATTTTGCCATCGCGGTGCTGCGGCCGGTGGTTAATGAATAATGATGAGGGAAATGACCCGCGACAGGCGCCAGAAATGACAGCGGCTGTCGCGGCGGGTCACCTTGCGCTGCAAATCCCGCGCGGAGTGCGACTTATCGGTTACCTGGAACGGCATTTCGCCCCTTGAGGCTAGCCCGCCGTTAGCTGCGGATGGCAGCCATTCAACCGTCTTTTTTGCCAGTTGGACGTATCCGTCTGGACGCCAGCGCTCACCCTTGGCAGACTCCATGCAGGGGAATTCTGGGGCACGTATGCAGTGTGTCTTAAATGCCTTGGTATGTGATAATTCCAGGCGTGCTGTAGCCTTTGAGGGGCGGCGCCGAAATCCTGGTTTCAGCGCGACAAGCGACGAGTAAGGAAAGCGAGGCTATTCGAATGCCCAGAAAAGCTGGAGTGGGTTCGCAAGCATGGAAGTTATTGGACCTAGCCGCATGCAAGACCGCGGGCGTCGTGTTCGACACGGTCCAATTCTTCAACAAGCACAATCCGAATCCGTCCTTCACACCCAAGTGGTCGGATAAGCCGCTGCTGAAGTCGTGGGAGAAGTCCAAGCCTACGCTCGGCTGGCCGCGGCAGACCGATTCGCTGTGCCCGGGCTGCGTCAAGGAAGCGCGCGAAGCGATCATCAGCGGCAAGAAGGACTGGCACGACCTGATGTACGAGAAGGTCGGCGAGATCAAGGCGGAGATCATCGAGCGCGACGGCGAAGTCTGGATGGTGAAGGAGTGCCCGATCCACGGCAGGTATGAAGACCTGATGGCCATGGACTCGCGGTTCCTCTCCTGGATCGAAAAGAATTTCCCCGGCCGCGACATTCCGGCGCACAACGACGAAGGGCTGCACAAGCACGGGTCGAGCACGGTGCGTTACGGCCGCGGCGCGGTGCTAACGGTCGACCTAACCAACCGCTGCAACATGATGTGCGATCCCTGCTTCATGGACGCGAACCAGGTCGGCTACGTTCATGAACTCTCGTGGGAAGAGATTCAGGAGGTGCTGGACAACGCCGTGACGATCAAGCCGCGGCGGCAGCTCTCCGTGCAGTTCTCCGGCGGCGAGCCGACCATGCACCCGTACTTCCTCGACGCCATCCGCTACGCGCGCAAGAAGGGCTACAACAGCGTGCAGGCGGCGACCAACGGCATCGAGTTCGCCAAGAACAAAGACTTCTGCAAGAAGGCTTTCGAAGCGGGCTTGCGCTACGCCTATCTGCAATTTGACGGCATCGGCAACGACGCCAACAGCCACCGCCAAGTGGGCAACCTGTTTGACGTCAAGCTGCGCGCCATCGAAAACATGCACGAGGCGGGCATCGAGATCATTCTGGTCGTGACCATCGTCAACAGCGTGAACAACGACCAGGTGGGCTCGATCGTGAAGTTCGCGATGCAGAACCCCAAGAAGATTTCGTTCGTGGCCTTCCAGCCGGTTTCCTTTACCGGCCGCGACGAGGACATCACGCCCGAGCGGCGTCTGCGCCAGCGCTACACGCTCTCGCATCTGGCCCAGGACGTCAGCGCGCAGGTCGGCCGAGTGGAGCCGACGCGCGACTGGTTCCCGATTTCGCTGGTCAGCACCTTTGCCGGCTTCGCGGATCTGTCGCATGGCCCGGAGTCGCAGTGGGGCACGGTGAGCTGCGGCTGCCACCCGAACTGCGGCGTGGGCACGGCGCTGATGATCAACAAGGAAACTAAGGAGTGGGCGCCGGTTCCGCGCTTCCTCAACGTTCCGCAGCTGGTCGAGGACATCAAGAAGATCACCGACGCGGCCCGCAGCAAGAATTTCTCGAACTTCATGATGGCCATGGCGCTGCTCAAGAACTACCGTCCTTACGAAGCGCCGCCAAGCCTGGCGCTGATCGACCTGTGGCGCAAGTTCGACAAGTCCTGGGGTCTGACGCCAAACCACGTGAAGAAGTACGGCAACTCCGGGCCGGACCGCACCTTCGAGGACACCAAGAAGCGTCGCGAGCAGGATCCGTGGAACTTCCTCTTTATCGCGGGCATGTGGTTCCAGGACCTATTCAACTACGATTTCCGCCGCACAGAAATGTGCATCATCCCCTATGCCACGCAGCAGGGCGAAATCTCCTTCTGCGCGTACAACACCGGCATCGGCTGGCGGAAGATCATCGAGAACATGTACAAGAACGCGACCGTCGCGCAATGGTACAAGACGCACGGCAAGCACGAGATCTACGCCAAGGGCCGCGCGGTCAACCTGAACGAATACGAGCACTCGCTCGTGATCGACTCCGACGACGCAGCGCGTGTTCGCGAGCGCGAGCACGACATCCCGATGACCGCCGCCGAGGAAGACAAGGCACGCCGGCGCAAGGCTGCCGAAGAGGCCGCTAAGGTCCGCGCCATCTACGAAGAAATGGTGCTCAAGAAGCCCCAACCGACGGTCGTGCAGATCGGATCGGTCCAACAGATCAAGCAAGCCACGCCGAACCAGACGCTCACCACCATCGCCAGCGCTAATGGCAATGGTCATAGCAATGGCAACGGTCACGGCAACGGTAATGGTGCCGTAGGGCAACCAGCGCACGACGAAGAAGTCGCAGCTCCAGCGGGCGACTAACTCCTCGGCGCATCGCTCATCTTTCCAGACCGCCCCCGGTTCGCCGGGGGCGGTTTTGTTTTTGGCAATGGTTCGCGGTCGTTGCTTTGTGCTTTCGGCTGTGGCAAACACTCCGCCGCGCACGCCATAAAACCCGCGTTATTCCAAGGAGGGCTTTAAGCCCGGCTACTACGACCTCCTAGTTGCAGCCCCCGGCTTCGCTCCGGCGTGCAAGCGAGTTGAAATCAAGCCAGCCACGACCTCGGACTTCAGTCCGAAGCTCGGCGCCGACAATGAGCACATGCAAATAGACGCAATCCACTAGGGGTTGCGGCGGGTGGCACGGCCATTCCCTTAGATTTTCGAATGGCCGGGCGACGAGCGAGGTTTGGTGGTAATAATGTCCGGCAAGGTATCGCGATTGTGATCTCCCCTCTTGAAACGACACGGCTCCTGCTGCGGCCACTCGAACTGGCCGACGCAGCGCAAACGCAACTGCTTTTTCCGAAGTGGGAGGTTGTACGGTATCTGAACGCTAGGGTGCCTTGGCCGTATCCACCTGACGGCGCGTATACCCATTACCTGAACGTAATGCTACCTGCAATGGAGCGCGGGGAGGAATGGCATTGGTCGTTGCGCCTCAAGACTGACCCCGCGATGATGATCGGTTCGGTGAGCTTGATGAAAGATAAGGAAAACGCGAATCGTGGCTTCTGGCTCGGTGTTCCATGGCACGGTCAGGGACTTATGACGGAAGCCGCCGACGCCGCCACCGATTACTGGTTCGGCGTTCTGAACTTTCCGGTTCTTCGGGTACCGAAGGCCGTTCCCAATATTGCGTCGCGCCGTATATCCGAAAAACAAGGCATGCGCGTGGTCGCAACCGAAGAGCGCGAGTATGTATCCGGGCGTTTCCTCACGGAGATTTGGGAAATCACGGCGGAGGAGTGGCGTTCCCAGAAAAGCCGCCGTGCGAGTAAAAATAAGGATCGCGCCCGATAGCGGACAAGAGTTGGTCGCCGTGCACATCATTCCGCGTCCGCACGAGTACGTCGAGAGGATCCTACCCGGCCGCGGGCTGCCCCAAGCGCCGAATAAATGCGCGGCCATGGGATTTCGACCGCCTAGCGTGACCTCTCCATTTTGTGCTCGACGTTATCCCGTTCCTGATCTAGACTCCCGGACAATGGGTGCCGGCGACCGCGCATGGGCATCCCGGATACAAGCCCCGGAGGGCCGAGATGAAAAATAAGCTCAGGGTAATTTTTCTGATATTGGCGGGACTCATAGCGATTTCGATTCCACTGTCCGCGCACCACGGGAACGCGTCCTACCAGAACAAGGAAGTGACCATCAAGGGAACGGTAACGAAATGGCTTTGGACGAATCCGCATTCTTTCCTGCTGGTCGACGTGACCGATGACAAGGGCAATGTGGTGCACTGGGTTTGCGAAAACAATGCTCCCTCTACCCTGGTCAATTTTGGTTTCAACGCTAAGACCTTCAAGCCTGGAGATATGGTTACGGTGGTGATGTCGGCGGTGGCCGGAAATGGCGCACCGATCGGGCGTACCAGCAAAGTCATCCTTGCGAACGGTTATGAAATGCGTTCTGAGGTGAGGGATAAGTAGCTTCGCTCTTCGCACCGCAGACCGCCAACGCCAGCCGGCGATCCGATCTGTGGTCCTATCTGGTGCGACGGGTACACGGGAAACGGTAAGCGGAGAAAGGACTAAAAAAATGCTGAGGCATGTTATCGGCTTGACGGTGGCACTCGCAGCTTTGACGGTTTTACCTGTGGCGCGCGCTCAAACCGCTCCGCCAGCGCAGGGGGGCGGGGCGACGCGCCCGTCGGCAGCGCCCGCTCCGGGTGGACAAAACGAGAATATACATCTCGATGGTTGGGATCGTCCGCAGCAATCCCTCCAGGCGGCGGGCAAGAAGCCCGGCCCGGCTCCGGTCCATGACATCTCCGGCATTTGGGAACCGGTGCCCGGATATCGCGACGGAGTATTTGCCAGCGGCCCGAAGGAAATGCCCGGCGATGCGAAGCATGAGGCCATCATGCCTTACACCCCTTTGGGCAAGGAGACGATGCTCTCCCATAAATCGGGATTTGGGACCAATATCGCTCCCATCACCGAAATTAACGATCCTTTCGACACCTGCGATCCCATTGGATTCCCGCGCATCGAACTCTTCAACCTCCGGGCGGTGCAAATCGTTCAAACCAAGGACCAGGTGCTGATGCTCTATCAAAACACCAGGTCCTTCCGTTCCATCTGGACCGACGGACGCGAGCTACCTAAGGAAATTACCGAGCCGCGCTGGTTCGGATACTCGATCGGGAAGTGGACCGACCCTACCACGCTGGTGGTGACCACGACGGGTTTGGACGATAGCACCTGGATCGATAACGTCGGCCGGCCGCACAGCAGCGACTTGGTCGTGGAGGAAACCTTCCACCGCGTGGACGAGCTCAACCTTGATCTCACCATGAAGATCACCGACCCGACAATGTATTCGCAACCCTGGTATCCCCTGAAAAATTTCCGCCTGGGGATGAATTCACCGAGTTTCGATATTCGCGAGATGATCTGCTCGGTTTCGCAGCAGGCGCTCTATAACGAGCTGTATAAGAGTGCTGCAGACCAGGGCGGGGGCAAGCTAGATAAACCCCAGAGCGACAAGTAATTCTTTGCGACATCCCGCGGCACAGCACTCGCGGAAGCTGGCGAGTGCTTGGACTGTGCCGTGACGGGGGTGACGGTGCTGGCTTTCCGCTGCGCCGCCGACTCGCCCATTTTGTGCTCGACCTTATCCCGTTCCTGATCTAGACTCCCGGACATTGGGTGCCGGCGACCGTCCAGTGCGTCCCGGAAACAAACCCCGGAGGGCAGAGATGAAAAACACACTCAGGGTAACCTTGCTGATATTGGGGGGACTCCTAGCGATTTCGCTTCCACTTTCCGCGCATCACGGCAACGCGTCCTACGTGAACAAGGAGGTCACTCTCAAAGGAACGGTAACGAAATGGATCTGGAGCAATCCGCATACGTTCTTGCTGATCGACGTGACCGATGACAAAGGCAACGTGGTGCACTGGGTTTGTGAGAACCAAGCTCCGTCGACGCTGGTCAATTTTGGCTTCAACGCCAAGACCTTCAAGCCTGGAGATATGGTTACGGTGGTGATGGCAGCGGTGGCCGGAAATGGCGCACCCATCGGGCGTATCAACAGAATTATCCTTCCCGACGGTTATGTCATGCGTTCCGAGGTGAGGTAGGTAAGCCGATTCTCGGGATTGGCACTGCGGGTGTTTGTGCGGAGAAAGTGACCCGGACGCGCGTTAATCGCTACATCCTTACAAAGTGGATCGGTAGGACTCACTTCGGCTTCATTCTCTTGCGGTGCTTCGACCAGCGGCCGAGCCTGTACTCGTTGGTCTGCTGTGTGGACTGGTCGTGGATCCTGACCTCGACATCGCCATTTGCATCGCAACGGTAGTCTTCTTCGATCACCAATTCTTGCGGGCGAGCGAAGCGGCGGATCGGCTGCGCAGTAAGGTCGGCCGTGTCCCGCAGCGTGGGATCGAAGGCCACGCGAATTTCGTCCCAATTGCTGATCTCACCTTCGGGCTGATTGTTGGGGCCGAGTTCGCCGCATTCGAGATAACGAAAATAGCCGATATTGTGCACGGGGCGGTACGAGCGGACAATCCGCAGCGGCTGCTCTCCTCGAGGTGGAAGCTTCACGCCGCGCGGGAAGATGACGTCGAAAACCACATTTCTGCCGTCATCAGCTTCGCGCCACACGCCAAAGTTTTTCGTGAATTGATCGCGCAGGGGTTTGTCCTCGTGCCCTTCCGCGCGGATGGCCAAGCCGATGGCCGTGGCCGAACGCATGTAGGAGGAGCGCCGCACTTTGCGTCCGAAGGTCTCGCGCAGGACGCGCGCGACGGAAGGCAACTCCGATCCTCCGCCCGTCAAGTACAGCGTATCGATGGCGTGAGCCGGATGCGCGGCAAGCAGGGCCTCCACGACTTCGCGGGACGATTCCACCAGCGGCCGGCATCTCTCATAGAACGCATCGGCGCCGACGGAGACTTCCTTCCAGCCCTTTCGGACCCGCTCCAGATCGACGGTGACCCTGCGGCTATTGGGATTGAGGGTCTCCTTCTTTTCGCGGCATTCATCAAATAGTAAGTACCACTCGGCCCCGGTGAGAGACGATTCAGCCTTTTCGGGCTTTCCCGCCGCTTCGAGAGCCAGCACCGCGAGAATCTCGTCGAAATCGTCGCCACCCAAATCCGGAATACCGTCCGACGCGATGACCGAGCGCTCGGTTTCTCCCATGCCTACCAGGGAGACGTCGAAGGTGCCTCCGCCCAAGTCATACACCAGCAAGGCGTCTTTCATGCCATTCTTGTTTCGATTGGCAAACTCAACCGCGGCAGCCGATGGCTCGTTCAATAACCCAAGCACCTCGAAGTCCGCCTCGCGTGCCGCCTCCTGCGTGAGAAATCGTTGGTTGCTGTTGGCGTTTGCCGGCACTCCAAGCATTACTTGCAGCTTGTCATATTTGCGGGCGCCCAAGGTGGATCGCTCCATGAGTTCGCGCCGCAGCGCGTTCATCATCTCGGCCATCACGAGAGACACACTCAGCTTCTGGCCGGCGACATCCACAGTGCTGCATGGACCAGCGCTCTTCAGCCAGCGCTTGACCGAGCGTACGACCGTCCACGCGGGATTGCCCTGCTGCTCCGCCGCTTCCCATCCATAGACCCGCTTATCTCCCGAGACCGCCAGCAGCGAAGGAAACCAGTCCCTGACGCGTCCGTCGGGCGCCTCGAAATTCACCAGCGGATAATTCCCTCGATCCGCGGCGGCGACCACTACTCGAGTCGTTCCGAAATCGATTCCTATTCTCATAGCGCATTCATTTTACGTTGGGGCGTTCCCTTGTGTCCAAGCTTCAAAAGACGGCTCGCAGTGAGGAATCTCTCTGCCGGTTTTGCCTTGTGCCGGTTCGTGTTTTTTCCTTCGCGGAATCGAGGCCAAGTAATCGCGTGGCTTAGGGTAGAGGGGTGTATAATCGCTGCGTCTACCCACACACCTTCCGCCGCGCCCGACATGGGCGACGGTTCCTGTGCCAACAGACTTACTTCGGTCAGGGCCGCATCTGACGCCCCTATTCGCAACGATCTGCGCGGTAGTCCATCTGGATTTCAGATAGCAGTTGCGTCCCTGCAAGTGGATCGGGAGAACTTCGATGCAAACAAGAACGCACCAATCTATTTCGACCTCGCCAGCGAGGGCACGAGCTTTTGGAAGAAATATGTCGGTCCAAATTCAGCGATACGCAGCGCGTCTCGTAAACAGAGGCAAATCCCTGTGCTTCCTCTCCTGGGTAATTGTTGGATTCATCCTAGGCATGGCTTGGCTTACCGGAGAACTCCTGAAAGGCGGCGGATTCGGGCCGACGATTGGGAGCAGAAAGCTAGCGCTGCTGGATTTTTACCGTGGAACCTAAAATGGATAATCAAAGCGAGTCGCCAGTCGCGAGACATTCTGAACGCCGACGCAGTCCACGGTCGCTTCTCGATATGCCGCTGGTTGTTCGAGGTCTGTCGGTAGAGAATGAACCCTTCCGGGAAGAGACCTTCACAATCTCGGCGAATGCTCATGGCGCACTCATCGCCTTGTTAACTCGGGTGGCCGTCGGACAAACTCTTGTTCTGATGGACCCGCAGAATCGGGATGAAAGGGATGGCCGAGTCACTCGTCTCGGGTCTCTGGATGGCAGGCTGAATCAGGTGAGCGTTGAGTTCGCACAGCCAGCACCCGAATTCTGGCAAATGGACTATCCTCTCGGAGAATGTAGTGACGGTGCTGGATCATTGGGACCAGGAGGTGAATCTAGCGATGCCGGCAACGCTTTGATATTTCCCGACGAAGAGTGGATCAAGACACTTGAAGACGGCAGAAAAGTGAAATTCGTCTACCAACAACTGCCGGAAGACGGAGCGTTTATCACCGCTCAGTTGGCAGGCAACGAAGTGGTCTATTCCGTGTTATTAGCTAAAGCAGGAAACCCGCTTGGTCACGAAGATGTGGAGCGTCATTTCGAGAAGGAACTGTCGAAGAAGTAGGTGAGGAAACCGGGTTGCGATGACACTGCTCAGGGCGTCTGTTGAGTTGGAGTACCGGTGCCGTATTCTTCGATGTGAGGTTTCGGCGCTTTTCCGGCACGATGACTCGTCCGTTCTCCACGCTTTTTCTTGCTCCGTTCCTCTGCGGTGAGTTGGGCTGATTCGGCGACACGAGGCTGCGACATCTCTCTCGTAACGCTTGCCACGACTGACTTGTAGGATGCTGCCCGCGTTTTCTTGCCCTTGGTGTTCTTACGCATGTGCCTGCCCTTCTATCGGAGTCGCAGCAACGCTGCACGGCAGGCTCTCGATGGCCACTTCCAGGTACATTCAGTTGCCAATGCGATCCCGCATCGCGCCGACGATCATTAACCACTCAATTTCTTCGCGAAGGTTGGGCGCGCGACGGCTTGCGTCAGAATTCATTTCGCTGAAATTGTCGCGGAGGCCGACGAATTCAAGATCCGCTGGAAAGAAAAACAAAATTGCGGAGCGGACTTCGTCCTGTGTTGCGAGGCGGTCCAGACCGACAGAGCTTTCAAGGCATCTACCGTTCATCGCAGACCTCCACAGGCGGCTCTAAATGAAGCGCAAATCATCTAGAGACCACTCTAGCCGCAGCGAGATTCCGTGTTTGTTCACTTGTGTACATCCATTACGCCGATTGGGTCCGAAAAAACGGTATTGTGTTGGGCTGAAGATTTGTCAGCAACGGCCTCTCCGATCTCGTAGTTCAGATCCTGCGAGACGACGGTGGCTGGCCCCAGGATCCGGACATTACCGGTAGCTTCGAGTGCCGTCTGCAACCACATTCCGCCGGCATCACCGAAGAGAAGCACGATGTACACGTTCTTCACCCACCAGGAGGGGGGCCTCGCAAAATCACCTTCGACGCGGCGAGGCAGATACGTATTGGCATCCACCCAGATATTCCCGCGGAGCAAATTCTTGTCCTTGCGTTTCGGGACGATCTCCAGCACGTAACAACGCTGGCCGTCTAGCTCTTCTTCGCGGACAAAGTGGAACTCATAATTGCTCTCGGAGATGTCAATGGAGCTGGCATCTTTCTCGATGGCCACTTCACGTTCCAACATGCGCCGCACGATGATTTCTCCCAGGCCGCTGCCGACGGCGTGCTGAATGACGTATGTTTTTGAGTTTGGGGGAGCAAAGGATAGGTTAACGGTTACATCTGACTTGGCTTCCGCTCTGTCTTTACCAAACATTTTGTAGTCGCGCGTGACCAGGTACGGACGAAAACCAGCCTGATTGCCGGCGTTGGCCTGTGCCATTCGGGAGGTGATTATTTCAATGGTTGGCGTAGAGGGTTTCGTCTGAGCCGATGCAGTTACCGCCAAAGCGACGAAAGATGAAACCGCCAGCGGCAGTGCTATATTCAAACACCACTTTGTAATGTTCGCGACCATTGGCCACCTCGGGAACTTTTGTTGACCTAACTGTGTGCCAAAAGGTGAATCATTGATGTCTCATAAGGAACACACCCGCAGAGCGCTCAATAAATGCGAACTAGAGGTTTCAAAGGGCCTGTTTGGACCAAGTCCCGAGAGACGCATTCTAGAAGGGCGCCTTGCGTGCTCTTTTTTGCCAGTGTTCAGCCGTCACGTCCGTTGTTTTCATGCGCATGCACGCTCTTTATTAAAACACCGCAAGGGTCGGGGTGCCGCGCCGCGCAAGTATTGGCAGCCTCGGCTTTACCGCGACATTACGGAAAGCACAGCGTATCCGGCCGAGTGCGAGTAAAGTGTATGTATAGGAGAGGAAACCCTCATAAGCTATGGCCATAATGCCGAGAACTCGATCCGACCCGCCCATGTCTTTCCGCCGTCCCTCGCAGATTCGCAACATCATTGTGCTGGGGGCGCTGCTGCTGTTCTGTCTCTGGGCCATCTCCCTGACCGCCGATTTCATCATTGGCTACAACTGGTGGAAGGAAGTTGGCCAAGTGAATACGTGGGTCAGCATGTTGTGGTACAGCATCGCGCCTGCCGGAGCGGGCACGGTCATCGCCTTTTTCGCTCTGTGGATTGCGCATTCGCGCGGGCTGGAATTTGCCGGCATCCGGCGGCGGGATTTTCCGCTGTACTCGCGCCTGGTTCCACTCGGACTTTTGATCGTGGCTGCCCTGTTCGCGTCGGCGTCGATTGACTACTGGACGATCATGCGCTTTTTCGGCTCGCGTGGTCTTGCGGTGGCCGCGGATGCTTGGAAGGATCCGATCTTTTCGCGCCCGCTGACGTTTTACTTTTTCGATCTGCCTTTCTATTCGCAAGTCTTCGGATTTGTGTTTGTGCTCGCGATCTTGTGCGCGCTGGTCTTCTGGGTCACCGCGAGAGGATGGCAATTATGGTTGCGCGGCGGGATTCCGCAGACGGCTGATGTGGGCCCGCGGGTCCTGCTGCTGCCGGGTGCGAGCCGCACGGGTTTCGTGCGCGTGCTCTCGGTGATTCTTTTGCTGGGCCTTGCGGGTTGGGTTTACCTGGGCAATTACGATCTGCTGCTGAACTCTCACGCCTTCATGACCGGTGCGGATTACGTGGACGCCAAAATCACGCTCCCGCTGCGCTGGCTGCTCATGGTTGCGATTCTCGCGGCGCTGCCATTGGCTTGGCTGGCGAGATACAAGAAGGCCGTCATCTTAGTGGTGTCCGCATTTATCTTGCAGCTGGCTTTGCCGGCCGTCATCGGCGCCGTCTACGTGCGGCCGAACGAAATTTCCATCGAGCGGCCCTACATCGAAAACCATATTCAGGCGACGACGGCCGCGTTCGGGTTGAACCGCAATGCCACCGAGCGTCTTTTCGCAGCCGACGGGCCGCCGACGGTGGACCCGGCAAAGGAAGCCACGGTATTCGAGAACGTTCGGCTCTGGGACCTGCGCGCCTATAGCGCCACGATCACTCAGATTCAGGCGCTGCGCCCCTACTACACGTTTCCCCATACCGACGTGGACCGCTACTTCATCAACGGGCACATCAAGCAGGTGATGCTATCGCCGCGAGAAATTGACGTCGGCCAGTTGCCCGCGGAGGCCAGCGCGAGTTGGATCAATCCGCGGTTCATCTATACGCACGGCTTTGGCGTGGTCGTCTCGGAGGTGAATAAGATCACGCCCGACGGTTTGCCGGTGCTGCTCATCGAAAACGCTCCGCCAGAAATCAAATCGCCAGGCTTCCAGCTCACGCGCCCGGAAATTTACTACGGCGAAAGCACGCAAGATCCGGTCTTCGTGCACACCGCCCGCGAGGAATTCGATTACCCCTCCGGCGACCAAAACAAGTACTCGACGTACCAGGGCTCGGGAGGTTTCCCGGTCGGCTCTCCTCTTCTGAAGGTGGCTGCGGCCATTTCCCTGGGCGAGCCCAACATTGTTTTCACCGGCTATCTCACGGGCCAAAGCCGCATGATGATTTATCGCAATGTCCACGAAAGACTAGAGCACCTGGCCGGCTTCCTCCATTGGGACGCAGATCCCTACATGGTGGTCACCGATGACGGCAAGCTGGTCTGGATGGTGGACGGCTACACGACGTCTCTCGCTCATCCGTATTCGGCGACGCTTCCGGTGGCTGGGCTCGAAGACGGCGCAAACTACATTCGCAACGCGGTAAAAGCGACCGTCGACGCATACACCGGCAAAATGTCGTTGTACGTGTTCGATCCGAGCGACCCGCTGATCCAGGCGTACGAGCATCTGTTCCCGAAATTATTCCAGCCTGCCTCCGCGATGCCCGCCGACTTGCGCCGCCACGCTCGCTACCCCGAGGTCCTCTTCAGCACGCAGGCAGAGGCTTACCGCATCTTTCATATGCGCGACGCCCAAGTCTTCTACAACAAGGAAGACGTCTGGGATATTGCCCGCAACCTGTACGGCCAGTCGGGTCAACCCGAGCCCATGCAACCGACCTACGTGGTGGCCACGCTGCCCGGTGAAAAGGAGCCCGAGTTTTTGCTGATCCTGCCGTTCAGCCCGCGCGGCAAAGACAATTTGATCGGGTGGATGGCTGCCCGTTCCGACGGAGATAAACTCGGCGACCTGATCTATTTCCAGCTCTCGAAACAACAATTGATGTACGGCCCGATGCAAATCGAGTCGCGGATCGATCAGGACCAAAATATCTCCAAGGATCTCACGCTCTGGAATCAGCAGGGCTCGCACGTTCTGCGGGGAAATATCATCGCGCTTCCGGTCACCGGCGGCTTCCTCTATGTCGAGTCGATTTATATTCAGGCCACCGAAGCGCGCATGCCCCAACTCAAAAAAGTAGTACTGGCCATGGGCGATCGTTTGATTTACCGCGACACCTTCGACGAGGCGTTAGCGGACCTACAGAGCGGTTCGCCGCCGTCCGCGCCAACCGGCCCTGGAGCTGTCTCGGCCGCGGCGGCTCCCTCTGGGGCGGGCACCCCTGCGGCGGTTCCCTCTGGCGCGCAAGGGGGGCAGAACTTGCCTGCGCTTGCCAAGCGACTCAGCGACCTGCGAAATCAGGCGGAACAGCTGGTTCGCGAGATTGACTCACTCGAAAAGGAAAGCGAGAAAAAGTAGACTTGGGACTATCGCGGATTTCATGAATCAACCTATGACTGAACCTATACGAAGACATGCAGGGCCTGGACCGGCGAGCAGCGAACCTGCTGTTCCTGAGCCGTCTTTTGCGGAGCGCGCGCGGACTCTGCTGCATGTCGGCAGGATTGGCAGCCTCTCCACACTCTCGCGCAAACAGCCGGGGTTCCCGTTCGGCTCGGTGATGCCCTACGGGCTCGACGACCGCGGGCGCCCCATCTTCCTGGTCAGCACCATGGCCATGCACACGCAAAACCTGCAGGCGGACCCGCGCGCGAGCCTTTTAGTCACGCAGCCGGACGCCAGCGGCGATCCGCTGGGCGCATCGAGGGTCACTCTGGTAGGAAATGTTGCGCCAGTGCCCAAAGACGATGTGGCGGCGGCGCGGGAGCTCTACCTGGCGCGTTACGCCAACAGCAAATACTGGGTGGACTTCGACGATTTCTCTTTCTACCGCATGAATGTCGTGGACGTGTATTACGTTGGAGGCTTCGGAGTCATGGGTTGGGTTCCGGCCTCCGAATACGATCTCGCGAAGCCCGACCCGCTGGCAGACGCGGCCGGAGGCATCCTCCAGCACATGAACGCAGACCACCGTGACGCACTCATTTTGATTACGCGAATATTTGGTGGCTTAGAATCCGATGAGGCGACGATGACGTCGGTGGATCGCCTTGGTTTTAACGTGCGGTTGAAGACTTCGGAGGGCATGCGCGGGGCCCGCATCGCCTTCTTACGTGAAGCGACGAGTCCTGCGGAGACCAGGGCAGTGCTCGTCGAGATGACCCAGCAGGCGCGGCAGCAGGCGCAAAGCGCCCAACCTAAATCCTAAATCCCCAATCCAATTTTCGCTGGATCTTAGTTCGATAAGGTCCCGGCAAGAATCGTCGACGCTCCGCTCTTCTGCGCACGCTCGGCACGCTCCGCTTCGTTCTGACGCTCCTCACGCTCCAAGCGGTCATGACGACGAATGGCTACGACCGATTTGCGAGTGACCGCGTAGGCGTCGTAGAAAGCATTCTCGCGCCAAAGATTACGGGTCGACAGCACCTGCGTCCGAATGTACCGCACAAACCGTGACCGTGGCCGCGCAGCCAATGCTGGAGCATCGGGATCGCCGGTAAAGAGAGGATGATTGCAGTCCCTGAGTTTCACGACGGCGATGGCGCCATCGGTATGCATCTCACTGCCCGTGGCATTGACTACTACATGTGGCGTCGTGGGCCGCGCAACCTCATCAACCCCATCCACGCATCCCGCAAGAATCAAATCGCGCACGACCCGCTCGCGTTCCTCATCGACTTTGGGGTCCACGTAGTGAACGAATTTTCCGGTTCGAAGCGAAAGGTTAGCTCCGACGTCCCGCGTGGAAGCGCTAAGCCAGACCGGTTCACCCTTCCAAACGTCCAGTGTGCTCCAAATGCGCAGGTGATCGCGTTTGGCAAGACTGTCGAGTCCTTTTTCCCACGTCGATTTGGAAGCTTCCCCTTGCAACAACTGCCTGGACATGGGGCCAGAGGCATTGTTCTTCAGCATGAGAAAGGCGTCGATCTCGCGGAAAGCGGCTCGTTTGGACATCGCTTCACTTTGCTTCCACCCTGCCGCCTGGAATGCGCTTTCGATCTGGCTTTGAGAGCCGATGAAGGCCACGTTCACGAGGTCGGCTACGCGGCCCTTGGGGGTGGTTGTGCGCTCGGGGAGAGAGAGACCCATGCGCTCGATCTCTTTCCGGTCCGGTGAGTCAAATGCGGGACCCGGCGAAGCGACTGCAAGGCCTGCAACCGGCACGCGCATCGCCAATTCCAGGAGCAGGTCCGTGCCGGCTGGGAAATAAAGTTCTGGCTCGGGGAACACCGGAAACACCGCCCGATAAGCCGGCAAGATCCACATGGTATGCGGGTCCCACGTAGCCAGATACCCCACGCGGCTGCTGATGTGGTCTTGCGGCGTGTTGGTGCTGCGAATACCGTGAATCACCCCATCGATGACGTGTTCCCGCGCATTATCCACTTGCACCACTTGGGCAAGAATGCCGATCGGTGGCGCGCCCTCGGGCTCGATCTGATCGAATTGAATCTCGAGTGTGGCGATTTCATGCCGGAATCCCATGCCCACCTTGTGGACCGACTGAATATGTCCTTGAATGATTGTGCCGACAGGAAACGTGGAGGCCAGATCGCAGCGCGGGGATTCAATCAGCATGGCTCGAACGGGGCTTCCCGGTTTTGAACTGTAGGATGAGACGGGTTGCAAGAGGCGTACCCGAAAGGTCTGCCCGGCGGGAATCTCGTCGCACGCGGACCCAGCCTGTGCGCAGAAGATGGAGAGGCACACGGCGAGAAACAGGAAGTTCGAGGCAGACAGATTTCCCAGTCGTCGATGGTTTCGCATCGTGGCTTTGAGGGAGTCCTTATTCCAGTGAATCGAGTGTCGAACTAGTGGCTCTGCTTCAGGTCGAGGGATGTCGCGATTGTAACCCAGAATCCCCGGGTTGCAATCCGAAATCTTCCAGCAAAAGGGCCTAGGGGACGAGCCATTCCAGACGATTCACGTTTTCCCGAAATGACGCGCGCCGGTGCCAAATTGCGAGCACGATCGTAACCGTACTGAAAGACACTCGATCGTGCATCTTAGGTATTGCCGGGAAGCTTGACCTAGTAGAGAGTAAGACTGCGATGAACGATAGCCTACTGTCCAAGCGTACAGACGGGCTAGCGTGTGTTCGCAAAGTCACTGTCCTCGCGCCACTGGTTATTTTTTCCATTTTCTTCGCTTTCGCCGGCGCGGCCGCTCAAAACATCACATCGCGCGACGCGCTGTGGCAGATCGTAAGCACCATGTGCGTTCCGGATCAGACACTACATCACGACCCGGCGCCCTGCGTTCGAGTTGACCTACAGGGAGGCACGGAGCGCGGGTTTGCGATCTTGAAGGACCAGCGCGGAGCGACCCAATACCTGCTGGTTCCCACGATTCGAATTTCCGGAATCGAAAGCCCGCTTTTGCTTGCGCCCGACGCGGAGAACTATTTCGGCCTCGCCTGGGAGGCTCGTTCCTACGTCAACAACGCCTTGCACAAAACGCTGCCGCCGGATGACCTTTCTCTGGCAGTCAACTCAGCGAAGAGCCGTTCTCAAGATTCGCTTCATATCCACATCGATTGCGTCCGCGCCGACGTTGCCGAAGCCGTGCACAAGTATCAGGATCAGATCGGCAGCCAGTGGGCTCCGTTCCCGCCCTCTTTTTTTGGACACCATTACCTGGCCATGTGGGTACTGGGCGAGAAGCTAGCTGCAAATCCGTTTCAGCTCTTGGCGGACAAGTTGCCTGGCGCGCGGCAGGACATGGGCGATCACACGCTCGTGGTGGTCGGATTGACGCGCGCGGATGGAACCAAAGGACTCGTTCTGCTTGAGGATCAAGTGAATAAGACCGCTGATTTGGCTGGTGGCGAAGAGCTACAGGATCATACCTGCGGGATCGCACGGTAGAGAAGAGAGGTTGGTTTCACCCCGAGGGAGGGCAGCGCTAGCCTCTCTTGCCTTCGAGTTCCGCCCAGCGCTCGTAGAGACGTTCTACGTTTTTTCGGGTTTCCTCCATTTGCAGGCAGGTGTCGCGCAGGCGCAGTTGGTCGACGACCACTGCGGGGTCATCCAGAGCCGCTCGCATAACCTGCAACTTGCGTTCCTCCTCCGCGATTCGTTGTTCGATGCTGGCGAACTCGCGCGTCTCGCCATACGACAGTTTTTTTCTGGTGGCTGCGGCGGAAGCATCTTCGGCGGCTGCCGCGCCCGAACGCCGAGCCTCGGCGGCGTCCGCCGGGAGATTTGTTTTGGCTGCGGGTGTTTTGTCCTTAGGCGTTTTGTCCTTGGCTCGCTGCGTGCGCTGCCAGCGGTCCCACTGCGAATAGTCGGCAAAGCGCTCGATCTCGCCCCAGCCATCCAGCCCCAGCACAACGGTCGACACCCGGTCCAGCATGTAGCGATCGTGGGTGACCAGCACCAGGGCCCCGCGAAATTCCAGCAAGCTCTCTTCGAGAATCTCGAGCGTAGGGATATCGAGATCGTTGGTTGGTTCATCGAGCAGCAGCACGTCCGCCGGCTGGAGCATCAGCTGCGCAATCAAAACGCGCGCCCGCTCGCCGCCGGAAAGCCGGCCCACGGGTCGATCCAGGTTGTCGCCCGCAAAAAGAAACCTGGCCGCCCATGCGGCCACGTGGACCACGCGCTCCTGATAGATGACCGCATCGCTGTCCGGCGCGAGCGCCCGCCGCAACGTCACATTCGGATCGAGCTGGCGATTTTGGTCGAAGTAGACCACGCGCAACGAATCGGCTTTGTGAATGTTGCCGCTGGTGGGTGCGATCTCGCCACGAAGCAGGCGCAGCAAGGTGGTTTTGCCGCTTCCATTCGGGCCAACCAATCCCACGCGCATTCCCGAGGTCACCGTAAAATCGACATCGTTAAACAGCGCACGATCGTCGATGGTGTAGCCGACGCCCTCGAGCCGGATGAGCTGCTTGGTTTGCCGGTTGGTCGCGGAAAAATCGATTTTAGCGTTATCGCTGCGGCTTCGAGCATTGAGTTCCGCCAGCTCTCCGATCAACTCCTGCGCTTTGTCGATCCTGGCCTTGGACTTGGTGGTTCGGGCTTTCGGGCCGCGCCGCAGCCATTCGATCTCGGTGTGCACCAGATTCGCGAGCGCGTCTTGCCGCTTCCCCTGAATGTGCAGGTATTCTTCCTTGGCCTCGAGGAACTCGCTGTAGCTTCCGTGGACGCGCAGAAACCCATTGTCGTAGACGCGATTCAGCTCGACCACCTCGCTCGCGACGTTTTCGAGAAAATAGCGATCGTGGCTAACCACCACGCAAGCGAACGCCGCGTCTTGCAACACCGTCTCCAGCCACTCGATCCCCGCAAGATCCAGATGGTTAGTCGGCTCATCGAGCAGAAGAACGTCCGGCTCCTGAACCAGCGCGGCGCTGACGGCCAGACGCTTGCGCCAGCCTCCCGACAATGCCGAGGTCGGCGTTTCAAAGTCCGTGAAACCCGCGCGCCCCAGCGTCTCGGCGATGCGCGAAGCCCGCTCCGCCTCCGGAACCGTGGCCTCTCGCAGCGCCTTCTCGATGACCGACCGGATGGTGTCTTGCGGCGTGAATTCCGAAATCTGCGTGACGTAGCTGAGGCGGGTGCGCTTGCGGATCGCTACTTCGCCCGCGTCCGGTTGTACGCGTCCGTCAATAATTTCGAGCAGAGTAGACTTGCCGGCGCCATTCGGACCGATCAGGCCGATGCGTTCTCCCGCCGATACCGTAAACGAGATATTCTGGAATAGCGGAGCGATCCCGTATCTTTTCGATAGTCCTTGTGCGCTGATGATTGGAGCCAAATGTCTCGGTGTTCTCCCGCAATCAGTTTAACCTTCCCAGCGCCGGGCGTCCTATCGGAACCTGGGCTGTTGCGTAACGCCGTCGAGACCTGCGCCGGCCGGCTTAGGCCGCTTTTGTGTTTGGACAACCATTGATCCAAAAGCACACGTTTGACGCTGTGATTCTTGGCGCGGGGGCCGCCGGGCTCATGTGTGCGATCGAGGCCGGCAAACGCGGGCGGCGCGTCGCCCTGATCGACCATGCCGATCGCGCCGGCAAAAAGATTCTGATCTCGGGCGGCGGCCGCTGCAATTTCACCAACCTCTATTGCCAGCCGGAAAATTTCATCTCGCGCGAATCCGCATTTTGCGAAATCGGCGCTGGCGCGCTATACGCCTGCGGACTTCATTGCCCTGGTCGAACAGCATCGCATCCCCTTTCATGAGAAGGCGGCGGGCCAACTCTTCTGCGATCGGTCGGCAGGCGACATTGTGAAAATGCTCGAGACCGAGTGCGACGCTGCCGGAGTCAAAACATTTCTTGGCATCACCATTCACGAGGTCGAGCGCACCAGCAAATTTGTGCTTCGTGCCGAATCTGCGGAGTTTCACGCGCCGGCTCTGGTGGTTGCGACGGGCGGGCTCTCCATCCCCAAACTGGGCGCCACTGCCTTTGGCTATCGCCTGGCGCGCCAATTCGGGTTGAACCTTCGCGAAACAAAGCCGGGCCTTGTACCGTTCGTGCTGGGAGCCGAGGATCGCAGCCAGTATTGCGATCTCGCCGGCGTCTCGGCCGACGTCGCCGTTTCCTCCGATTATCATTCGTTCCGGGACAAAATGCTGTTCACTCATCGCGGGCTGAGCGGACCGGCGATTTTGCAGATCTCGTCGTATTGGAATGCGGGCGACTTGATACGGATTGACCTAGCGCCCGATCGCGACGTCGCGGCAGGAATACGCGAAGCCAAAGTGAGAAACCTGGCTGCCGCTCGCTCCGCGTTTCAGGCATTCCTGCCGAATCGCTTGGCTTCGCGCTGGCTAGACTTACACGCACCGGCCGCCTGGAACAACCAGGCCCTGGCGGCGCTCGATCGCGAGGCGCACGAATGGGTGGTCGTGCCCTGCGGCACCGAGGGCTACGAAAAAGCCGAAGTGACCACGGGAGGAGTGGATACCGACGAATTGTCGAGCAAGACGATGGAAAGCCGCAAAGTGCCGGGCCTGTTTTTTGTCGGTGAGGTTGTCGACGTCACCGGCCAGTTGGGTGGCCACAACTTCCAATGGGCCTGGGCGTCGGGTGCCTCGGCGGGCCGTGCGCTGTAGGTCGTTTTTTGGCGCCAGACGGCTGTGCTCATACAGAGGGGTTAGGTCTCAAGGAAACATTTGACATTACGCCTGCGCTTGGAACATAAGAGACCATACAATTCCCTTAGATTCGCGCTGGAGGTGGGTGAGCCATGACAAAATCCGACACATCCTTAGTCGATCGCCGCAAATTTCTCAAGGGTGCCGCTGCAGGTGGAATGGCCACGCTGGCCGCCAGCGCAGGAGCAATCGCCGCGCAACCCTTCGCTGGGCCGAGTCCAGCCGCCGCAGCGCCCGCCGTGCCCGCCGCCGAGGCGGACGCGCCCTCGAACGTCGATGTGCTGACCACCGATCGCCCGGGCTCCGACTTCATGGTGGACGTGATCAAGTCGCTGGGCTTCGAGTACCTGGCGTCGAATCCAGGCTCGAGTTTCCGCAGCCTGCATGAATCGCTCATCAATTACGGCGGAAACAAGGCTCCCGAATTTCTCACTTGCTGCCACGAAGAATCCGCTGTGGCTCTGGCGCATGGCTACTCGATGGTCGAAGGCAAGCCGATGCTCGTGCTGGTCCACAGCACGGTCGGAATGCAGCACGCGGCGATGGGAATTTACAACGCGTACGCGGGCCGCGCGCCGGTATTCATCATCGCCGGGAACACCATTGACGCGACGGCGCGGCGCCCGGGCGTCGAGTGGGATCACAGCGCGCAGGATGCCGCGGCCATGGTGCGCGATTACACCAAATGGGACGATCTGCCCATCTCGCTGCCGCACTTCGCCGAATCCGCGGTGCGCGCCTACAAAATTTCCATGACGCTTCCGATGATGCCGGTGGTCTTGGTTGCCGACAGCGAATTGCAAGAAGCTCCGGTGGGCAAGGATGCTGGATTGCGGATACCCAAGCTGACGCTCGACGCCGCGCCGCAGGGCGATTCCGGCTCGGTGGCCGAGGCGGCTCGAATGTTGGTGGCGGCACAGAACCCGGTGATCATCGCGGGCCGCGTGGCGCGTACCGAAGCGGGCAGCCCAGCACCTCGCCGAACTCGCGGAGACGCTGCAGGCGCCGGTCATCGACCAGGGCGGAAACCTGCCCACTCGCCATCCCCATGGTCGCGGGCGGTGGCGCGGCGCTGATACGAAATGCGGACGTGATTCTGGCCCTCGAAGCGGAAGACCTCTGGGCGAATCTCAACAGCTTCCGCGATCAGTTGCATCGCTCCTCGAAACTGGTCGCGAAGCCGGACGTGAAGGTGATCAGCATTCGCACCGGCGATCTCTTCATCAAGAGCAACTACCAGGATTTCCAGCGCTACGCCGAAGTGGATCTAGCCATGGCGGCCGATCCCGAGACCACCCTGCCTTCGCTCACCGAAGCGGCCAAGCGCTTGATCACCGACGATCGCAAGCGAGCGTTCCAGGCTCGCGGCGCTGCGGTCGCCGACACCCGCCAGAAAGCTCTCGACCGCCAGCGAGCCGACGCCACCTACGGTTGGGATGCGAGTCCGGTGAGCATTCCTCGTCTGTACGCGGAACTTTGGGGGCAGATCAAGAATGAGGACTGGGTTTACGTCGGTTCCGGCGGAGTCAACCAGCCAGAGTGGAATTTTGACAAGCACTACCGGCGCGTGCGCGGCGGCAGCGCGGCCGGCGTGGGATTCCAAGCACCAGCGGCCGTGGGAGCTGCGCTAGCGAATCGCAAATATGGCCGGCTGTGCGTCCACGTGCAAACCGACGGCGACATGATGTACGCTCCGGGAATTCTGTGGACCTCGGCGCATCACAAGATTCCGCTGCTTTCCGTCATGCACAACAACCGCGCCTATCATCAGGAGGTCATGCACATTCAGCGCATGGCGGACCGGCACGAGCGCGGCATCACGCACGCCGGCATCGGCACCACGATGCTGGAGCCGAACATCGACTTCGCGAAACTTGCGCAGAGCATGGGCGTTTACGGCGAAGGCCCGATCAACGATCCCAAGGACCTCGGTCCGGCGATCAAGCGCGCGGTCGAAATGGTCAAGCAAGGCCAACCCGCCTTGGTTGACGTCGTCACGCAGCCCCGATAGGTCACGGCAAGAGGGAGGCACTATGAATCGTTCTCGGCTACAGCATATGGGATTGTTGGCCGTACTCTTGTGCGCGGCTCTGGTGGCCGTACCGTCGCGCAGCGCGCTCGCTCAAGCGAGCGGCGCCGCCGAGCCGAAGCCTGCGGCTGGAGACAAGGCTTCCGGCGGTAGCGCGCAGAACGGGAAGCAACTCTTCACTGCCGACGGCTGCTACGAGTGTCACGGCCGTGCGGCCCAAGGCGGGGTCGGCCCGCGGATCGGCCCGCGTCCAATTCCACTGGCCGCGCTGATCACGTATGTTCGCCAGCCCTCCGGCGAGATGCCGCCCTATACGGCCAAGGTCATTACCGACGCGGAACTGACCGACATCTACGCGTTCCTACAATCGATCCCCGATCCGCCGAAAGTGGACACCATTCCGCTCTTGAAATAGAGAAGCGACGGCGGAATCGCCACCTGGGTATAAGCTCGCGGACAATTCCAGGCGCCCTCTATACTCCGACGCTCCGGCATGATGCCGGGCTTTTTGCCTGGAACATTTTCCGTGGAACAAGGGGCTCCTCGCAACGCGCGGCTTTCGAGCAGGCTTTACGTGATCTGTAATCGTCGGAAAACCGGCACTTTCACCAAATCCAGCAGCAAGGCAAAAAATGCAGCGGCCGCAAGCATGGAGGCGACGACAGCTATTGGCAGGGGGCTCATCGCGACACCGCGAATCGCCAATGAGGAGATGATCAGGACATCGCCAATCGACGAAACGATCAGCCACCCGCCGGGGACGGAACTCCACAAATGGTGGCGTTCGCGAACATTGTAAAGAACAGCTTCGCCGCCAAAGACAAGAGCGACCATGGACAGCGTTTGCACCGCGCCGATGTCGAGCCGCAGCGTGTATTCACCGACCAGCAGGGCGATCGTGCAGAAACAGAGAAAACCGCCACCCAGGACTGCTCCATGGGCGGTCCGCAGGATCGGGCACGGAGTTCGGCCCCACCTTTTCCAGCCGGCTCCGAGCTTCCTCGCTCGTCAGGCCCTGAGGCGGCGAATCCGCTGACGCGATGCCCGATGGATCGATCTTCGGGGAATTCGTCGCTCCGGGCTTCCCCGTTTCCGCAGATGACATGGGCAAACTCTATCATCCTGTGATGCTGGCGAGCCTGTGGCTTGACTGGTTCCCGAGAGGCGGCTTCCTCGCGCGCTGAGCCACCACTCGTCCGAAGGCGCCTTGCTGTGCGGTGCCCTCGGGGATAGGATCAGTAGTTTTTCGGGGAGCACCATGGACGAGCGGGATTCAAAAGTCACCATCGCGGCGCTTCAGCAGATGAAGCGCCGCGGACATAAAATTGTCGCCGTGGTGGCTTGGGATTATCAGATGGCGCAAATCGTGGACCGCGCCGGCGTCGAGATCGTCTCGGTCGGCGACACGGTGGGCATCAATTTGTGGGGCCAGCCCAATCCGCTCGAAATCACGATGGACGAGATGCTCGTGGTATGCAAGGCCGTCCGCCGCGGCGTCAAGCGAGCGCTGCTGAGTTGCGACATGCCCTTCGGCCCCCTCCAGCAGGGCGCCGACAGCGCCGTGCGTGCCGCCATTCGCCTCGTCAAAGAAGCGGGCGCGGACATGGTCAAGCTGGATGGCGCCGCCGATTTTCCCGACGCCGTTCGCGCCGTTGTGCGTGCCGGCATCCCAGTGTTCGCGCAGTTTGGCATCACGCCCCAGACCGTCTTGCAGCACGGCATTCCGTACGGCGATGCCTCCGGACCCGGCGCGCAGGCAACCGCCGAAATGACCACGAAGCTCGTGGACGACGCCAAGCGCCTCGAAAATTCCGGCGCCGTCTCTGCTCGACTTCACCAACTCCGGGCCGGTCGCCGGCCCCGCGGTGGTCTCGGCTGTCTCGATCCCAGTGCTCGGCGGTTTCGGCGGCGGCCCGTGGCTCGACGGACGCATTCGCATGGCACATGCCGCGATCGGATATGCCGCGAGTAATCTCGATTCCCCGAAGGAAAGCTACGCCAACGTCGCGCGAATCGCCTTCGACGCCATCAGCGCCTACGCCGAAGACGTGCGCGCCGCCCGCCACATCAAGGGCGCGCCCATTCCGAAGCCTACAGATTAATTTCCGAAGCTGTTTCCGAAGCCTGCAAGATTAATTTACGAGGCCGATAGTTCGTTCAACCCGTCAGGTCGAGTGTGCCTTTCGCAAACAAGCTCTCCACCGCAACGGGCCGATCGATAATGCGCTGCGTCACCAGGTGCTGGATCAGTTCCTCGATCACCTGCCGGTTTGGCGCGATCCCATAGGGAAGCGGATCGCCGGTAATCTCCATCACTTTCAGGTGCAGCTTGTCGACCGCGGACGGCTGCGCGATCTGCCCTGCCTTCAGCCGCTCGAGGTACAGGCGCTTGGCCTCGGCAAACGCGGCAAAAATATCCGCCGCCAAATTGGGATGGCGATCCAGCAGTTCATCTTTCACCACGATCAAATGATTGATGGGGTAGTGGCCGCGCTGTCGCAAAGCCGCCAATCCCGCTTCGAGCGCGTTGGGGATAAGCGGCTTGACGTTCGGCGAATCCACCTCGGCGCCAATCGCCGCAGGCAACTCGCCGGAGGCGAGCATCTCCGCCATCTTCTGCCCCTTGCCGATCGGCACCACATTCGGCGGCGGCTGATATTCCGCAACGTGCTCATCGCCCGAAAGCATCCAGGTGATTTTGCTCAGGTCCACGCCGTGTTCCTGCTGCAAGATGCCTCGCGCCCACACGCCGGTCGTCACCGTGTAGCCGCGATGGACGCCCACGCGCCTTCCTTCGAGGTCCTTCGGCGTGCGAATGCCAGAACTCGGTGTTGTACAAAATCGCGCCGTGGTGAAACGCACGCACCAGGAAAATTGGCAGCGCGGTAAATCGCTTCCCGTGAGCCCGCGCACAAATATAAGTCGTCATCGCCAGTTCGGCGACGTCGAACTCCAGCCCTCGCACCATGCGCCGAAAACCGTCGACAAGAACGCGGCACCTCCTCAAACTCAAAATCGAACGTCCGCGGCTTCACGGTGCCGTCTTTGAGCGCTTCATTATTCCCTTGTGTGCGCGTCAGCGTTTTCAGTTTGAGTTTGTCCATGGCTTAAATCTAAATTCGCCCGTTCCTTCGGGCGCCGCCTTCGAGCGTCGCCAATCATAGCAAGCCGCCCTCACCGGGTGCGCCAACGCACGAATTGCCTTATACTCTCGCCGCTCGGAGGCCGGGCACATTGTGCTCTCAACAACACGCCTCCGCCGGAGACGCCGATGAACGGACCAACGCCTGAAAAAATCTTGCAGCTGATTACCGGCGGCTGGGCGTGCAGTATTCTCGGCGCCGCCGCACGGCACGGCGTTTTCACAGCGCTCGAAGGAAATCCGGATACCGCCGACGGCCTCGCCAAAAAAATCGGCATCTCGCCTCGCGGCGCGCAGGCGTTGCTCGATGGTTTGACGGGATTCGGCCTGCTCACCGTGGCGGACGGACGCTACCAGAACAATCCCGACGCTTCCGCGTTCCTCGTGAAGGGCAAGCCCTCCTACCTCGGCGGCATGGCCGAAGTCATGCTCGACGATTTCGGAACGTGGCGGAAAATACCCGAAGCCGTGAAGACCGGCCTCCCCACCGCTTCCCAGACCACCGAGGTAGCCGACAATCCTTTCTGGCACGTGCTGGTTCCCGCGATCGCTGCGCTCGCTTTGCCCGTGGCCAAGATGGCGGCCGAGCGCTTGAACATCGCTAAAGCGGGACCCGTCACATGGCTTGACGTTGGCGGCGGCTCGGGCGTGTGGTCGGCGGTCTGGCTCAGCGCGAACAGGCAGGCGCAAGGCGTGCAGCTCGATTGGCCTGAGGTCAACAAAATCGCCCGCGAGTACGTTGCCAACTTCAGCGTGGCCGACCGCTTCCGCACCATCGATGGCGACTTCCACACGGCCGATTTCGGCGACGCGCATTACGACTTCGCCATCTACAGCAATATCGCTCATCAGGAGACGCCGGCGGACAATCTCGCCGTCCTCCGCAAATTCCGCAAGGCCGTAAAGCCCGGCGGCACCCTGGTGATCAGCGATTTCGTTCTCAACGATGACCGCACCGGCCATCCTTTCGCCATGATGTTCGCCGCTCAAATGCTGGTGGCAACCAAAGGCGGCTCGACGTATCGCCAGTGCGATTACCGCTCGTGGCTCAACGAAGCAGGGTTCGGGTCCGTCGAATTTATGCCGACGCCCGGCCCCTCGACGGTCGTCTTCGGCGTCTGAGGCCTGACGTCTTTAGCCATACACATTTTTGGGCATCGGACGGCGCTGCTCCGACGCCCCCGCAGAGTCCACTCGTTTACGACTTTCTAACACATTCCTTACGCGCAGCTCGCTATGCTGTTTGCGGTGGTCTTGCGGCGCGCGAACGGAAGCGTTCGTTGTGCCCATCATTCCTGAAGAGAGGACATTCGTGTCGAGTACAAATAAGATCCTATTCTGGCTGGCGGCTGGACTCGCCGTCCTGGCCCTCACGTTCAGCGCCGGCTTGCTGGCCGGCGCCGCAGCGATCGGACCTGCGCTGCGACTTTCGCCCGCCGCGATTTCCGCGCTGCCGCTGCTGCTCGCGGGCTTGTCGTTCCTGATCGTTCAGCCGATGATTCGCCCGCGTTACACGGAACTGATCAAGAACATCATGCTCATCGGAACATTTTTGCTCTGGGGAATCGTGCAATTGATGGCCCAGAATCCGCTCTCGAAGACGCTAGGCGACGTTGTGATCGTCCTCTATGTTCTCGATCTTGTTTGGACGATCCTGGCCAGTCTCCAATCCGCGAGGAAACAAATCGCATAGCTTTCTGAGCGAAACACCCGGGACAATTCCTCAGGGCTGAAGGCTCGGTCGCATGCAAGAATGCCTAGTTGGCAAACGCGATCATGACCACAAACCCTGGCGCCAAGCGCAGGCCGCTTCGCAAAGATCTCGGCGAATTTCGCGGGATGCTGCATACCAGCTTCGCTGCGCATTTTCGGGCCGGCCGGTTCCAGATATTCCCAAACCAATTACAATCCGCTAAACGATTTCTTGCCCGGCCATCTCGCGGCCTGGATTCCGCACGTTGATCCGCTATTGGTTTCACAAAAAGCACCCGTTCCGCGATTACACCACGCCCGGCAAGGGCACCGGCATTTTTCCGATTGCGATCGCGCTACCCTGAGCCTGGTGGGTGACTGGGGAACGGGAACCGACGAAGCGCAAAAGGTGGCGGATTGCGTCCAGAAATTCGGGCCGGATTACACCATTCATCTGGGCGATGTGTATTTCGTGGGCGACGAGATGTGAGATAAAGGAAAATTTTCTGGGTGAGCCCACCAGCCCCTATCCGCCGGTGAAATGGCCTCAAGGAAAGCTGGGCAGCTTTGCTCTCAGCGGCAATCATGAAATGTACGCGCGCGGCAACGGTTATTTCGACGCGATTCTGCCAAAGATGGGACTCGCAAAATCCGGCGCGTGAGTGGGGCGGCGGCCAGTGGGCGAGCTTTTTCTGTCTGGAGAATAAATATTGGCGAATCATCGGCGCTCGACACTGGATACAACGCCACCGGCTTTGACTGGGGCAAGATGCCGGTATTTGAAAAGAGCAAATGGCTTCGCAAGTCGTTCGGTTCAAGCCGCGGTGCACGTTTCCAGATCCGATGCTTTCATGGCTTCGGAACGCAGTGAACCCGGATGGCGACAAACGCGGGCTGATCCTGTCTGACGCATCACGGATCGCTATTCAGCATTCAGCGATTGGTATCAGATTCCTGCCAAACAATTGGCGCGCGTAATTCACCGGCCGCTGATTTGGTTTTGGGGACATGAGCACAAGCTCGCGATCTATGACCGCTTACAACGTGCCCGATGGAATCGAGGCCCATGGCCGCTGCATCGGACATGGCGGAATGCCGGTTGAGCGCGGGCAAGACCGCCGATATCGAATGCCCCTTGGCTCGCTTGGGACAATCGCCGCTACAACAACGGCGAGAAGATCGACGTGGGTTTTAATGGCCACGTCAAATCTATCGTTGGACGGGCCCGAACTCCATGCCGAATACTTCGATTTGAATTGCACGCGTGTTGCTGACGGAAGATTGGCGTGTCGACTTACAGTCGGGCGAACTCCAAGGGCCGAAATTGAAGAAGGTGCTGCGAGATCCGTCTTTGCATCTGCTGGACGTGCGTTAGCGCGCACCGCAGATCGCTCATCCCATATCTTCCGCGGGGATCGCCGCGGCTTTCTTCCCTGGCGTTGTCGTAATTAGGATGACGCTAGTGAGAACACACAGTGCTCCTACCACCGTTCGGGGACCCAGCGTTTCGCCGCCGAGGAAATATCCGATCAGAACAGCCACCACCGGATTCACGTACGCGTAGGTACCGACTTTGGTTGGCGACTGGTGATGAATCAGCCACACGTAGGCGGTGAACGCGACGATCGATCCGGCGACAATCAAGTAGAGCAACGCCAGCCATGCTTGGCGCGACACCATCGACGGGTGGAAATCGCGGAATTCCCCGAGCGCCGCCGCCGTCAGCGTCAACAAAATTCCTCCGGCGAGCATTTGCGCGCCCGAGCTCATCACCTTGGAATCCGGGAGCGGCAATTTGCGTGGAAGTGCGGCCGCCACCGACCAGCTCAGCGCCGCAACCAGCAGCGCCACGGCGCCTGCCCTGTCGATCGGCGCTCCGCCGAGGTCCAGCGTGCGGCTGACCAGCGCGGCCACTCCCGCGATCCCGATCAAAAGGGACAGCGCCAGACGAACGGTGAGCCGTTGCGTTCGCAGGACAACGATTTCCGACAAGGCCATGAACGCCGGGATCGTGGCCATCATCACGGCCGCAATGCCCGAAGGGACACGCCGCTCGGCCCAAAAGAGAAGCCCATAATCGAGGACGAAGATCAGGAACGCGAGCAGGAACGCCGATAACCACTGGCGCCGGCTAGGTGAGCGCTGGCCTCGCGCGATCATCCAGCCGCAAAGCACCAGTCCGGCAACCAGGAACCGCATCGCCGCCAAAAGGAACGGCGGCACCTCCCGCACGCCCACGCGAATCGCGAGATACGTCGATCCCCATAAAAAATAGATAATCGCGAAGGCCAGCAAGGTCTTCCACGATGGGCGATGGGCGTTGGGTGCCATGGCTTATTTCCATGAGCACTCTACCCTGGCGGCCAGTGGCGCTGCCAGGGCGCGAAGAAGTACACTCACGCTGCGCTGGTCGAGGAGCTGCGATGGAGCTGAACGGTTACATTGAACAGAAGCATGACGAGCACTTGAACGATCTCTACGAAATTCTGCGGATTCCTAGCGTCAGCGCGCAGAGCCAGCACAAGGCTGACATCGAGCGGGCTGCGCAGTGGGTGGCCGAGCGGTTGCGCCGCGCGGGGCTGGGCAAGGTCGAAATCGTGCCGACCAAGATGCATCCGCTGGTTTACGCCGAATCGCTGAACGCGCCTGGCAAGCCCACCGTGCTTTTCTACGGCCACTACGACGTGCAGCCTGCGGAGCCGCTGGAACTGTGGACTTCGCCGCCGTTCGAGCCGGCGATTCGCGACGGCAATCTCTTTGGCCGGGGCACTGCCGACGACAAGGGTCAAGTGCACATTCACATCCGCGCGCTCGATGCCTTGCAGCAGACGACGGGCAAGCTTCCCATCAACATCAAGGTGCTGATCGAGGGCGAGGAGGAAGTTGGGAGCGAAAGCCTTTGGGATTACGTAAAGCAAAACAAGGCCAAGCTGAAGGCCGATGCCCTGGTGGTCTCGGACACTTCGATGCTGGCGCGCGGCGTGCCGTCGATTACCTACGCCTTGCGCGGCCTCAACTATTACGAAATCGAAATCACCGGGCCGGCGCAGGACCTGCATTCCGGAATTTTCGGCGGAGCCGTCCCGAATCCGCTGACGATCCTCAGCGAACTGTTTGCCGCGCTGCATGACAAGAACTCGCGCGTGACCGTTCCGGGCTTCTACGACGATGTGGCGACGCTGTCCCGCGCCGAACGCAAGGCGCTGAACGCATTGCCTTTCAAGGTCAGTGCGTTCCGCAAGACGGTGGGCGCGCCCGCGCTCAGCGGCGAAAAGGGTTTCTCGGTGGTCGAGCAGCTCTGGTGCCGGCCGACGCTCGAACTCAACGGTATCTGGGGCGGATACACGGGCGAAGGCGCCAAGACGGTGATCCCGTCGAAGGCCCACGCGAAATTTTCGACGCGCCTCGTGCCCAAGCAGAATGCGGAAAAAATCACACGCGCGGTCGAGCGCCATATTCGCAAGTTGCTGCCGAAATCAGTGACGTGCAAATTCAGTCTGCTGAGCGCCGGCAAGGCTTGGGAGGCTCCCTACACGCACCCGTTTTTCGAGGTGGCCCACAAGGCGCTTGAGACGGGGTTCGGCAAGCGCGCGGTCTTCATCCGCGAGGGCGGATCGATCCCCTTCGTCACGCAGATGTACGACACTTTCAAGGTACCTTGCATCTTACTTGGCTTCGGCTTGCCGGACGAAAATGCACACGCGCCCGACGAGCACATCGCGCTCGAGAACTACTTTGGCGGCATCAAGGCGGTGGCGAATTTCTACCAGGGCTTGGCGAGCCTGTAACGCGCGGCGCGCAACCTAACGGTCGCGCTACTGTAGACGGTCCTCGTAGAGCGAGCGCCGCGAGCACTTGTGGGGCATAACGAAGGCATAAAGGTGCCCAGTTTGGAACGCTGCGACACGCTGTGAGCCCCAAAACAAACGCGATTCTCACAGCGCACTGCCGAAACCCGCATTTTTTCTGGGTTTTTGGAAGTTTTTCTCTTGCCTTGCGCGGCCACAGTCTTTATAGTGTCGCGCGGTGCGTGGCCCAGCGTCTTTTGGGACCCCCTCTACCCGGCACGGCTCGCACCACTTTAAAACAGGAGAAAGAGAAAACGATGGCAAAGCCGATGAGCAAGTCCAAGATTGTGTCTTACATAGCTGAGAAGTGCGGGACGCCGAAGAAGACGGCCGCGCAGTTTTTTGAGGAGTTGTTCAAGTTGGCGGTGAAAGAGTGCAAGGGCTCCGCTGGGAAGTTTGTGATTCCGAATATCGGCCGGGCAGTCAAGGCGCATCGCAAAGCGCGCATGGGCCGCAATCCGCAGACTGGTGAGGCGATCAAGATCAAAGCAAAGACGGTCGTGCGTTTGCGGGCAGCGAAGGCTTTCAAGGACTCGGTTCTGGGCAGCTAAGGCTCCGAGGAAAGTTTCTGACATGGTGCCCGGCCTGGGTGGCTGGGCCGCCCCCCGGCGTCGGGATGCCGCAGCCGGGGGGCTTTTTCTTTCCTGGAAGGGCTGGAGTACGGCAAAAATGTGCGCCGGCCGCGGCTGGCGCGGCGAAACAGGCCACGCGCCCGGGGTGGAATCGCCCTCCCAACGGGAGCATAATATCCCTCAGTGCAAACCATGAAGTTTGACACTCCCCATTCCGGCTTGCTGGCCGACCTGTACGAATTGACGATGGCGGCGGGGTATTACGAGACCGGCTTCCAGGCGCGCGCGACCTTCGAACTTTTCGTGCGCACCTTCCCGGCGCGGCGGAATTTTCTGGTCGCTGCCGGCCTCGAACAAGCGCTGGAATTCCTCGAGACGGTGCGATTTCAAGAGGGAGAGATCGATTACCTGCGGCGGCATCCGGCGTTCGCTCGGATCGGCAGCGCATTTTTCGACTACCTGGCGGGGTTTCGTTTTTCCGGGGACGTACTGGCGATGCCGGAGGGCACGTTGTGTTTTCCCGGCGAGCCCATCCTGCGGGTGACGGCGCCGATCGCGGAAGCGCAGATTGTGGAGACGGCGCTGCTGGCCACGATGAGCTTCCAGACGATGATTGCCTCGAAGGCGGCGCGCGTGGTGGAAGTCGGCTGCGGGGCGTCCGGTGGTCGAGTTTGGCACGCGCCGCGCGCACGGAATCGAATCGGGCGTGCTGGCGGCGCGAGCCGCGTTCATCGGCGGCTGCCTGGGCACGTCGAATGTGCAAGCGGGGCGCAGCTTCGGCATTCCCACCTACGGGACGCAAGCGCATTCGTGGATCATGGCGCACGAGAACGAAGAGGCCGCGTTCGCGCGATTCCTGGACGTCTTTCCGCGGCACTCGGTGTTGCTGCTGGATACCTACGACGTTCGCAAAGCCCTCGAGACGGTGATCGGCATGGGCCGCAAGCCGCGCGGCGTGCGGCTGGACAGCGGCGACGTGGGAGCGGATAGCCGGTGGGTGCGCCAGAGGCTGGACGAAGCGGGCTGGGGCGACGTCGAGATTTTCATTTCGGGCGACCTCGATGAGGACCGTATCGTTTCTCTGCTGGCTTCTGGAGCGCGCGTGGATACGTTTGGCGTGGGGACAGCGCTTTCCACATCGGCCGACGCGCCATCGCTGGGCATGCTTTACAAACTGGTGGAGATCGAACGCGACGGCGAAGTGCGTAACGCCGCGAAGCTAAGCGCCGCCAAGGTCACATATCCGGGACGCAAGCAGGTTTATCGCACGGCGGACCAGACTGGCCGATTCGTGACGGACGTCATCGCGCTTGAGAACGAGCAGGTGGCCGGGGCCGAGCCGCTGCTTATGCCCGTGATGATCGCGGGCTCGCGCGTGCCGGCTGCCGCGGGGTCACTTGCCGAAGCGCAAAAACGATGCCGTGCGGGGGTCGAGAGCTTGCCCGAAGCCCTGCGCGGATTGGCCCCGGCGCGGCCGCCGTATCCGGTCGGCTACAGCGCGCGCTTGGAAGAGATGCTCGACCAGGTGCGAGAACGCATCGGGCGTATTTCGCCTAGCTAGCGCAACGCCATGGTTTCCCGACGCGTCATTTTCTGGGATGTGGACACGCAGGCGGATTTCATGCTGCCTGGCGGAAAACTGTATGTGCCCGGCGCGGAAAAACTGCTGCCGAATCTGAACCTGCTGACCGATGCGGCGCGGCGCGATGAGGTCTTTTTGGTTTCCGATGCCTGCCTGCATGTGCCGGACGATCCAGAATTCAAAGTCTTTCCATCCCATTGCGTCCGGGGCACGCCGGGCGCGGCAATTGTGCCGGAAACCATTTGCGGACACGTTTTTGGTGATTCCCAACCGCGAGGGCACGAAGATTCCGCAGGATTTGTCGAACGTGCAGCAGGTCATTTTGGAGAAGCAGACACTCGACGTGTTCGACAATCCCAACACGGAAAAAGTGATCGAGCGCTTGAAAAGCTTTACCGATGCGGATGCGAAATTTTTCGTATTTGGCGTGGTGACTGAATATTGCGTTCGCTTGGCGGCCAAGGGTTTGCTCGAACGAGGCCGGCAGGTGTCGCTGGTGCGGGATGCCATTGAGACGCTCAATCCCGCGGACGGAAAGAAGACCCTCGACGAATTGACGGGCCTGGGCGCGCGGCTGGTTACCACCGGCGAGGCGCTCGCGCAGTTGGCGGAGTCGCTGGCGACTCGCGCGCGTAAAGCCTCCTCTTAAGCGTGCGGAATCGCGCCCTGCCGGCGCTGGGCGGACATTCATCTTCTGTTCGGCCATCCTCCGTTCGTCCCGACTTTGGGAACTAACCATCCGCAGCGGTGTCTAACTCAGTAAGCAACGGGATCCCGTCAGCGAAACGCAAACATCCGAGGACGATCGCGGACACCCGGCTCTGGCCGGAAGGAGGCACAGCCATGTTCAACGAACTGGTGGAGTCCGTTGCGGTCAGGCAGACGACGAACAAAGGTTGGGGAATTCTGATCTCCGTGGCTCTTCAATCCGTGAGTGTCATCGCGCTCGTTTTAGTTCCCCTTTTCTACACCGAAGCGCTCCCAAAGGCGCTGTTGGGGTCCCTGCTGGTCGCTTCACCTTCGCCAGCTCCAAGCGCTGGGCCACCAACGGTGGCGACGACAGCCACCCGGCGCTCCGTGCGCCTTTTCGACCACAATCAACTGCGTGAGCCTCGCGGTTTTCCGCAACACGCGGCTATATTCGTGGAACCAGAACTAGCTCCTGAGACGCGCATGGGCGCTGGCGGAACGGGCGATGAAGGTGACATCGACCTGCTGAGCGGTTTGACCGAGACTTCCGGACGTGCGATTCCCGCGCCACCCGCGCCCCCTCCCGTAAAGACGCCCCAACGTATTCAACAAGGGGGAACGATCCAGGCGGCGAGAATCATCAATCAAACGCGGCCCATCTATCCCGTGTTAGCAATTCAGGCGCGTATTCAAGGCAATGTTGTGTTGCACGCGATCATCGACAAGCAGGGGCTGGTCAGCGAACTCCAGGTTATTTCTGGAGACCCGCGCCTGGTGAAGGCGGCGCTGGACGCGGTTACGCAGTGGCGCTATCAGCCGACCTCACTCAATGGTCAACCGGTTGAGGTTGATACGACCATAACCGTTAGCTTTGTGCTGGGCGAGTGACCTCGGGGCGGCGGGTCGCAACGACCAGGCGATTGGGCGGCGAGAACAATCGCGGAGCGGAGCGTGCGGGAAGCGGCTAATGGGTTTTCAGATAGGCGATGAGGGCCTTTAGCTCACCGGGCTTCAAGAGGCCGTCATAGCCCGGCATGTCCTTCCCGCCTTCTGCGATCACCTTGGCCACCGAGGCCTCGGTTACCTTTTTGCCGTCGGTAAATCGCGCGCGGGCGAATAGGCCTTTGAGGCCGGGGCCGATCTTTGCGGCGCTGCTATCGATGAAATGGCAAATCGAGCAGCGCTGGTTGAATACATTGCGTCCGGCATCGATCGCGGCGACGGTGTGGGAGTGATCGGCGGGGGCGACTGCGAGCGGCGGCGCTGCTAGGGGCTGGGGTGGAGGTGGACGACGGAGCGGAGTTGGACCGCTGAGCGGGGCCAGGAGATTGGGCGAGAGCAAGGGGCTGAGGGGAAAGAATTGTGATGGCGAGGTACAGGGCGGCTACCGGCATGAGGCGAAGAATCATTTGGCGAAGGCAGCGGGCGACGAAGCGCGGTTTGCCGTTCGCGGAGGCGGATGAGCGAGTGGTGACAGATTCGATCATCGCATTGAGTTTAGGGCAAAAGCAGATCCCTCGGCCTTCGGGCCTCGGGATGACACCTTTCTAGGGCGTGGCATCTTCTCGATCTTGTCCGCGCCGGGCTAGCTTCCCGCGGCGTCGGCTGCGGCTACGGGCTTCACAACAATATTGTAAATCCACATGGCCAGCGCGGTGAGGAATCCGATGGCGGAAATTACCCACCACATCCGCTCGGGCCGGCCAAGCACGTCGCCGAAGTAGTGGACCAGGTAGCCGCCGAGCGGCCCGGCGATGAAATAGCCGATGGCCACTGGCAGGAACGCGTATCCCATGTAGGTGCCTTGCTGGCCGGGAGGGGCCAGGCGCGAGACGTATTCGTAGTAACGCGGCGACTGCATGATTTCGCCCAGGGCTAGGACAAAAAGGGAAGCGATGACGAACGGCGTGGTCGAGTGGGCGGAAAGGATCAGCCAGGAAAAGCTAGCGATGAGAATGCCCAGCGTCATCGCCGTGAAGCTTGGCAGCTTGCGCGTCGCGTAGCTCAGCAAGATCTGGAGGGCGATGACGGTCGCGGGATCCACGGAAAGCAAGAGGTCCACCTTGGCGTTGGGATTGACGTAGCCGCGAAGGTAGAGCGGGAGGGCGATGAACTCCTGCCAGAACACGATCCAGAAGCCGGAGAAGATCAGGAGGAAGATCACAAAGCGAAGATTCGCGAGAACCGCGAACATATTTCGCAACGCGGCGAGGCCGCTGGCCGCTGGCTGTTCGTTCGAGCGCGAAGGCTCGCGATAGAACAGCAGGGTGACCCAGAACATGGCGAAGACGAAGAGGGCCGAGACGCGGAAGACGTTCTCGATGCCAAGTGAGTTGCGCACCAGGTAGGCGACGATCGGGCCAAGCATGCCGCCGATGTTGACCACCGTGTAGTAGATCGAATAGCCGATGGAGCGCACCGATTCGCTCGAGGCGCGAGCGGTGGTGCCCGCGACCACGGGCTTTACCATGGAGGGGCCGAGCGCCGGCACCATCAGCACTCCAAAGACCAGCCAATACAGCGGCAGGCGGTCGCGCAAAGGCGCCATCCAGGTGGCGCCGAGCGAACCCATCAGGAAGTAACCCAGCGTCAAAATCAGATAGGCGAAGAGCAGCGAATTGCGAAAGCCGAAACGATCGGCCAGGCTTCCTCCGAGCACTGGCAGAAACCAGACGGCAAAGCCGAACGCGCCCATCAGCGCGCCGGTTTGCTGGGCGGAAAGGCGCAGGGATTCGTGCAGGAAAATCGCCAGCACAGCGGATTGCCCGTAGTAGGCCAAACGCTCGAATAGTTCCGTGACGTTGGCAATCCAAAATGCGGGCTCGAAGCCAGCACGTATTTCGCGCAGCCGGTTCTGCCCGCTCAACCGTTCCTCCTCGCTTCCCGCGCGGGTCGGCGCCGAACAGAAGGCGCGCGCAGAAATCGGCGCGATTGTAGCGGAAGCGGGAGAGACGCGCCGCTGAAAGCTAAGCCGGGGTGATCCGAATTAGTGGACGCTCGGGTTTGCGGAGATGGCCCGGTCGTCTACGCCGTGCAGAATTTGTGTTTCGGTTGCTTGCTGGCGGTCTTCCAGCGGGCGGAGAGCCTTGCCGCCGCTGATCCAGGCGCGAAAGCGGTCCATATAGATGTATACGACGGGAGTGGTGTAGAGGGTGAGCATCTGGCTGACCATCAAGCCTCCTACGAGGGCGATACCCAACGGCCGACGAAGTTCCGAACCATTCCCTCCGCCGAGGGCGATGGGGAGCGCGCCGAACATGGCAGCCATTGTGGTCATCATGATGGGCCTGAAGCGCAGGAGACACGCCTGATAAATCGAGTCTTCGGGACTCTTGCCCTCGGTGCGCTCGAGGTCGATGGCCACATCGATCATGAGGATGGCGTTCTTTTTTACGATTCCGATCAGCAGGACGATGCCAATGATGGCGATGATGCTCAACTCGGTATGAAATGCGAGCAGGGCCAGCAGGGCGCCCACGCCAGCAGAGGGAAGCGTCGAAAGAATCGTAATCGGGTGGATGTAGTTTTCGTAGAGAATGCCGAGAACGATGTAGACCGTAACCAGTGCCGCGAGGATCAGCAGCGGCTCGGAAGAAAGCGAGTCCTGAAATACCTGCGCCGTGCCTTGGAAGGCCGGGTGAATGGTGGCCGGGACGACCATCGTGCGCATTGCATTTTGCACCGCGATCACCGCCTGCCCTAGCGTGACATTGGCGGCTAGATTAAACGTGAGCGTGATCGCGGGAAACTGCCCCTGGTGGGCGACGGCCAGCGAGGTCAGCGAAGGCTCAAAGTGAGTGAATGCGCTGAGCGGGACCTCCTGACCGGTGCCCGACTGGACGTAGAGGCTCTTGAGCGCGTCGGGATTCTGCTGGAATTGCTGAGCGATCTCCATTACCACGTGATACTGGTTCAGTCCTTTATACATAGTGGAGACTTGACGCTGGCCGAAGGCGTCGTACAGCGCATTGTCGATCATTTGCGGCGTCAGGCCCATGCGCGAGGCGGTGTCGCGATCGATGACCAAGCCGGCTAAGAGCGCGCGGCTTTGCAAGTCGGTGGTCACGTCCTGGAGTTCCGGCAGTTTTTTCAGTTTTTGCTCGACGAGAGGCGTCCAGGCGAGCAAGTCCTTTAGGTTGTCGCCTTCCAGCGTGTACTGGAATTGAGCGCTGCTGCTTCGGCCGCCGATCTGCACGTCCTGCTGGGGCGTCATGGTACACGTCGCGCCCGGAACGGTCGCCAGCTTGGGTCTAAGACGATTGATGACTTGAGCGACGCTGACCTTGCGCACCTCGAGTGGCTTCAGCGTGATGCTCATGTAAGCCGCGTTGGCGCGGGTGATGGTGCCCTCGACGATGCGTACGGCGGGATCTTTTTGAATAATCGCCAGGTATTGCTGCAGGCGGTCCTGCATGGTTTGAAAGGAGGTGTCCTCGCTGGCGCGGGCGTTGGCATTGATACGTCCGGTGTCCTGCTGTGGGAAGAAGCCTTTGGGAATCACGATGTAGAGATAGACGGCGAGGCCGACCGTTCCCAGGGCGATGCCAAGCACCAATGGCTGATAGCGCAAAACCCAACGGAGCGTGTACGCGTATCCATCGCAGAACCGTCTGGAGCCCTGGTCGCAAGCGCGAGCGATCCAACCGCGCTGGCGGTCTTTTTGCGCCTTCAGGAATTTCGCGCACATCGCCGGAGTGGTGGTCAGCGAGATGATCATCGAGAAAACCACCGCCAGGCTGAGGGTGACCGCGAACTCCCGAAAGATTCGCCCGACGATGCCCTGCATGAGCAAAATGGGGATGAACACCGCGATCAGCGAGGTGCTCATGGAAAGGACCGTGAATCCAACCTCGCGCGCACCGCGGAACGCGGAGTCCCGAGCCGAGAATCCCAGCTCGAGATAGCGGGAGATGTTCTCGATCACCACGATGGCATCGTCCACGACGAAACCGGTGGAGATCGTGAGCGCCATCAGCGAAAGGTTGTCGATGGAGTAGCCCAGCAGGTACATCATGCCAAACGTACCGACCAGAGACATGGGCACAACGACACTGGGGATCAAGGTGGCCGAGGCGCTACCGAGGAATAAGAAGACCACCGCGATCACCAAGAAGACGGATAGGAGTAGAGTCAGCTCGACGTCCCTCACCGATGCGCGGATCATCATGACGCGCTCCTCGGCGATATCCAGATGAATCGAGGGTGGAACCGACGCTTGCAGCAAAGGCATCAGCGCTTCGACGCGTTCGGTGACGTCGATAATGTTCGCCGTCGGCTGGCGGTAGAGCTGCACGAGCACGGCGGGCTTGCCACCGAGGAATCCAGCGTTGCGGATATCCTCCTGGCTATCGACCACCGAGGCCACATCGGCCAGCCGCACCGGCGCCCCATTACGATAGGCAACAATCAGGCGAGCATATTCCTTGGCCAGAAAAAGCTGATCGTTATCGTTGAGCAGGAACATGTGCCCTGAGCCCGAAAGCGCGCCCTTGGGCATGTCGATATTGGCGGCGGCCAAAGCGGTGCGCACCTGGTCCAGGCCGACGCCGAGCTGGGCGAGCTGAAACGGGTTTACTTCGGCACGAACGCCCGGCAGCGAACTGCCCCCGACCGTCACTTGTCCCACGCCCGGTATTTGGGAAATCTTTTGGGCCAGGATGGAGTTTGCGACGTCGTAGATCTGAGGCGTCGTCGCGGTATCCGAGGTCAGAGCGATCGTGACGATGTCGATTTCGGCAGGATTCACCTTGCGCCAGCCGGGGTTCGTCGGCAGGTTGACCGGTAGTTGCCCGCGCGCCGCGTTAATCGCTGCCTGCACATCTCGTGCGGCGGCGTCGACGTTGCGGTCGAGATCGAACTGCATGGTGATGCTCGTGGTGCCCAACTGACTGAGGGAAGTCATCTGCGTGATGCCAGCGATCCGGCCGAACATGCGTTCAAGGGGCGTGGCGACGGCGGTGGCCATGGTTTCGGGGCTTGCGCCGGGCAGGGTTGCGGACACCGTGATCGTCGGGTACTCGACCTCAGGAAGCGTTGCGACCGGAAGGAAGGGAAAGGCCAGCGCGCCGAACAAGAACAGGCCCATGCTGAGCAGGGAGGTGGCGACGGGTCGCTTGATGAAAGGAGCCGAGATGTTCATCGTTAGCCGCCGCTCACGATTTCAACCTTTCCTCGACTTGTTGGGAAGCCTCTCAACCCGATCCAGAAGATTCTTATGCGGCTCATTGTAATACCGGGCGCACGCTTTGGAGCAAGCAAGTGTTGAAAGGCATGGCGGACGTAGCGTGTCGCGCAGCTTAGGGATGTGGCCTGAAGCCGACTTCTAAGTGGCGGGAACGCCGGTTTCGCGTGAGGGTTGCGTGCGGGTACTGTATCGGCTAGTCATAGCCATGCCACCATGCCGCCCGAATACCGCGGCGTTGAAGTGCGGGTTTAGTTGAGACCAGCGTGCCACAAGTATGAATGCAATTGCAGATGACGATTTGCCGGGAAGCCCATCTTAAAGAAAACGAAGACGCTAAACAGACTAGACGCTGGAACTGGGAATGCAGTAAACCACGGTGTCTCCAATCGAGTAGCTGAAGGAGCGCCCTGTGATTTCGTCTCAGCGTTTCAGAGGACCGAGCGGGTTGAAGCTTTCCCAAGCAGTAGAACTTGGCATCATGCTCGAACCTCCCGGCACGGCTTTGTCATTCAAGGGTTGTGCAATCGGATTGGCAATGGCCGCGGTGGGCGTGCCCCGGGAAGAACGCACTGCCCAGAGGGCGAAAGAGTTGTGGCCGTGGCTAGGCGAAGGGGCCAGGAAATCATTTCTCGGCCTGACGACCATCGACCACAAGAGAGAAATAGGCGACTGGTATTTTAACGTGAGACTCGGGCGCATGACGATGGCCAGTCTGGTAAACCGGATTCGCGCCATCGAGCCAGCGGAAAACCGGAAGGCCAGCCAGGCTTTAGAGGTTGGCAAGGCCCTAAAGTTCGGCCAAGTCTGAGAGAGCTAGATTATCCCTCTGTGGTTTTCGGGGCCCGAAATTGGGCATCGGCAAGCCCGCCTCGAACTGCGGCCGCCGCCGGCGGCCGTGTTGCCAGCTGGTTCGTCTCGTCCCGATCGCTGCGATCCGTGCTAAAATTTCTGGGCCCCAGGACACCGGCGGCGCCGGGCGAACCGTAGCAGGGATCTTCATGGCTCAACATCACGTGCAAGTCTTGGTGTCGCGCGAAACCTTCTTCAACAATATTCAATGCCTGCGGCGGCTCGTTGCCCCCTCGAAACTCTGCGTGGTCATGAAGGCCAATGCTTACGGCCACGGACTGGCGGCGCTGGCGCCATGGGCCGTCAAAGCTGGCGCGGACATGCTGGGGATTTGCACGAATCCGGAAGCGGAGACGATTCGTCGCGCTGGGGCTCGCAATTCCCTTACTTCGACTGAGAATGGCGCTCGAAGCGGAGATGGAAGAGTCGGTGCGGGAGCTGGATATTCAGGAGCAGGTGGGCAGCCGCGAGGCAGCGGACTACTTGTCCGCGGCAGGAGAGCGGCGGGGCCGGCCCGTGGATGTTCATCTCGATATCGACATGGGGATGGGCAGGAGCGGGTTCTTTCCGGAGCACATCGAAACGATCCGCCAAGTGATGCGTTTGCCGGGGCTGCGCATCGCTGGAGTCATGAGCCATTTCCCGATGGCCGATGCGAGCGATCTGGGGCCGACGGCGGCGCAGATCGAACGCATGGAGAGATTTTGCGCCGAACTTGCGCTGCCGGACGAGGTGCTGGTGCACACGCACAACAGCGCGGCAACCGTGCGGGTCAGTGCGAAACGCCGCGCCATGGTGCGCGTGGGGGCAGCCTGCTATGGCGTGCGCACTTCGCGCGATTTCGAGAACCCGGCAGAGCTGAAACCGGTGATGTCGTTTCGGACTTGGGTCGCTCAACTGCGGGATGTGCCCAGGGGTCGCACGGTGGGGTATGGCAGCCTGTTCACTACGGCGCGGGACAGCAAGATCGCGTCGCTGCCGGTCGGGTTCGGAGAAGGCTATCCTCGCGCGCTGTTCAACAAGGGAGTTGTGCTGATCCACGGCAAGCGCTGCCCGGTGATTGGGCGCGTCTCGCTGAACGTGCTGACGATTGACGTGACCGATCTCGAGGACGAGGTACGGCTGGGCGACGAGGTGGTGCTGATCGGCTCGCAGGGCTCGCAGGAAATCACCTTTGAAGAAATGGCCGACAAGTTTTCGAGTGTGCATACCGAGATTAACTTGATGGCTGGCAGCCTGAACACGATTTCTTACGCTTGAACACTGTCACCTCGGAAATTGCCGCGCCCGCGATCACAATGCGCACAGGCACAGTGCCTGCGCTGCTGCGCGTGATAACATCGCCGCTGGTTTCTAGCTCCTTCGCGCGCATGCTTGCCTCGCGCGAGCATTTTCTCCGGGAGGCCGGCTGATGAACGGCGCCGCACGTCCGCAACTTTCCTTCCTGCAAGAGCAAATCGAGGAGATGAAGGCGAAGGGCGTCTTTTTCCATTTGCGTATTCTAGAGGGTGAGCAGAAAGCGGTGGCCGACTTCGACGGCCGCGAGGTCATCAACCTCAGCTCGAACAATTATCTCGGCCTGACGACGCACCGAACTCTGCGGCGCGCGGCGCTGGAGGCGATTCGGCGCTACGGCGTGGGCGCGGGAGCGGTGCGCACGATTGCGGGCACGATGCGGCCGCACGTGGAGCTTGAGGAGCAGATTGCGCGGTTCAAGGGAACCGAAGCTTGTGTGGTTTTTCAGTCCGGTTTCACGGCGAACGCGGGCACGGTGGCGGCCATCCTCGGCAAGGACGATCTGATCCTCTCCGACGAGCTCAATCACGCGTCGATCATCGACGGCTGCCGGCTTTCGCGCGCGGCGATCCGCGTCTTCAAACACCGCGACATTGCGGATTGCGAACGGCTCTGCAACGAAACGAAGGACTGGCCCGGGCACAAGCTGCTGATCACCGACGGCGTCTTTTCCATGGACGGCGACATCGCGCCGTTGCCGGAGTTGTGCGAGCTGGCTGAGAAATACAACTGCATCATGATGGTGGATGACGCGCACGCTTCCGGAGTGCTGGGGCGGGGCGGGCGCGGGACCGTCGACCACTTGGGCTGCCACGGGCGCGTGGACATCCAGGTGGGAACCCTCAGCAAAGCTGTGGGGGCGATGGGCGGGTACGTTTGCGGGTCTCGCGTGCTGATCGACTTCCTGCACCATCGCGCGCGCCCTTTCCTTTTCTCCACCGGGCTTCCGCCCTCGGTGATTGCGTCCTGCCAGGCGGCGTTCACGTTGCTCGATTCGCAGGACGGCGAGCGTCTTATCAAGAAGCTCTGGGCAAATACCGAGTTTTTCCAGAAGAGGCTGCGCAAACTGGGGTTTTCGACCGGCACGAGCCAGACGCCCATTACGCCGATCCTCGTCGGCGAGGCCGCTAAGGCGTTTGAGTTTTCGAGGCTGCTATTCGAGGCTGGCGTTTTCGCTCCGGCGGTGGGGTTTCCCACGGTGCCGGAGGGCAAGGCCCGCTTGCGCGCGATGGTCACGGCCACGCATAAGCGAGCCGACCTGGAGCGGGCCTGCCGGGTCACAAGTGAGGTTGGGCGGCAACTGGGCATCGTGTCGTAACCCTCGCAAACGGTCGCAAATCGCGAAACGTAACCCGCCAGCCTGTGATTCTTGCCCAGCGAACCATGCGGCCACGGTGCCGTTCATCGATTACGCCGCCTTTCTTGCCGTTTTGCGCACGTTCGAAACATTCCCCATCCCCGGTCAGCGATGCGAGTGCTACGGTTTTGTAGAGGATCCAGGGCCATGGCTACGCGGAACAGAACGGACGTCATTCGACTGAGCGATGGGCGCGTTCGCGCGTTTATTTTGATGTTTGTCGCGGCTGTCATTTTAGGCGGTTGCAGCGGCAAGGGCGTGGAATTTGGCGGCAGCCAGAGCAACAGCGTGCCGGTGACCTTGTCGATGACGGACACGCCACCGGCCGGCGTGAGCGTTCTGTCGTTCCAAGCGACACTTACCGGCGCCTCGCTCACTCCCGGGAACGAGTCCTTGCTGGCTACCCCGGTGGCCATTAATCTCACACGGCTGCAGACGGAAACTTCTCTGGTAACTTCCGCCAACGTTCCGCCGGGGACCTACACGGGGATCACGCTGACGTTTGCCAGCCCGGCGTCACTCACGATTCAGAACAATAGTGGAGGCACGCTGTCGGACGGGACAACCAACTGCTTGAATGGTCAGGTGTGCACGCTGGCGCCCGCCTTGACCAGCGTCACGGGAAGCATCAGCCTGCCCGGCGCGGGTGCAACGCTCACCGCGAATACGCCGGCTGCGTTGCTCGTGGATATCAATGTGGCGAACGCGCTGGCCAACACGCCTCCGCTGCAGGCGAGCTTGATCGCGAATGCCACGGCGTCGCAGCTTACGCCGGCGCAGGGTGTGCCGTTTGAGACGGTCGAGGATCTGGTCGGGGTGGTCAGCGCGCCGAGCAGCAGCGCGTTCACGTTGCTAACGCCGCTGGGCAACTACAACGTCACCGCCAACACGAGCACGCAGTTCTTGAACTTTCCGTCGGGCGCGTGCACGTTCACGTGCATCGCGGCTGGTCAGATCGTGTCCGTGAACATGAGCTTGCTATCGAGCAATACGCTGGTGGCCTCGGATATCTTTTTCGAGGATGCCGGCACCACCCTGCCGGAAATTGAGGGAGTGGTGGTCGGCACCAGCGGTTTGCCGGCGCAGTTCAGCATGGTGGTCGTTCAGGAGACGCCCGCGGGCTCCGGTGTTGCGGTCGGTAGCGAGGTCACGGTGGATCTGAACGCGACGCCTTTTGCCGTGGACGACATTGTCGGGAGCACGGGTACCGCCGCCTATACTTTTTCGGCTTCGCAGATGATCGTGGGCCAGGAGGTGCAGGTGCAGCAGGGCGCCGGCTCAACTTCGAGCGTGATCAAAGCCAGCCGCGTTATGCTGCGCTCGTCGGAGATTACCGCGACCGTCTCGAACACCGCCCTTCCCAACTTCACGGTGAACGGATTGCCGCCGTTTTTTCCAAATGCGAGCCCGGCGATATCGCAGATCGTAGTGGTCACGTCCGCAACATTCACGCCGAATGGCACTGAGTTTGGCGGGACGGCCACTAGCGATACGCAGATCGTTGATGGGAAAAGCGTATCGCTGCGCGGCCAATTGTTTGCCAATAATGGAAATCCCACGCTGGTCGCGAGCAGAGTGGTTCAGCACTGATCTCCGGGAACTCCGCCTCTCGCCCTACGGTCGCTGTTTTTCCAGAATAATCAGGCAGCCAGAGTAGCGTCGAGTCGCGTGCGCTCCCAAAAGGCCACGCAAATGGCGCCCGTGCCCCAAAGCATCACAACTGCCAAAACGAAGTATCCGAGAAACGGAATGTTGGACAGCAGGCGAAGGACGAGAAGGCCCAGCGCCAGCGCGCCCACGCTGGGAGCGAGCGCGCGGTTCTTGGGCAAGATTGCGTCGCCGAGGTAGGCGCCGACGAACACCTGCGAGCCGTAGAGAATCGGCCCATACAGCATCAGCGTGGCGATGCCCGCTCCGGTCCCAGCGATGAGGAACAAAACCGCGAAAATGACCAAGGCGATTCCCGCAACCAGGACGAGCGCGCCGATGCTCATCGCCAGGCCCACGTGATGCGCCGCATTGCGTCCGGCAACGAAAAGGCCGGGGAACAGCTTGATGAGCAGCAGACCGCTGAGCAGCGCTCCGCCGTAAGCGAGAATTTGGCGCAAGACGAAGGTGCCTGCCCCGAATCTGCCAGGCCTCGGGAGCGGCCGAAGCTCAAATTCCACCGGTTGGGCAAGCTTGGCTCCCTGCGCAACCTCTGGAGCGCGCTGACCGATCGCGTGAACACGACCGGCAATTTGAGCCGTGGGCCCGATCTGTAGACCCGCGCCGCGAAACAGCACGTTGCCTTCGATGGAGCCGTCGAGAGTTGCGTTGTTCGAGAAAAACAGCAGGTCGCGCGTGATCTTGCCTTCGAGCACGGCGGTCCCCACGAAACCGATCATCCCGCCGCCGACCGTGGCGTGCGGATCAAGATCAAAGTGCGAGGCGAAGACGGTGACGTTCTTCGCCGCTCCGCTAACGAGCGAGAGGGTATCGCAAAAGGCGCGCACGTTTCCTTCCACCTGGCCATTGATACGAGCACTCTGCGCGAAGACAATCACATCGCCTGTGACGTGGCCATTGATGGCGAGGTTTTCGGCAAAGGCGATCACATCGCCCTTCACCGTTCCATCGATTCGCACGGTGCTGCCGATTACGATCAGATCGTTATCGATGGTTTGGCCGGCGGCGACACTGGCGCTCGGTCCGCGGCGAATCTCGGCAGCCGACGCACCCGATGGCAGGCCCAGCAGGAGCACGACGCCAATCAGGGCTGTGGCGACGGTCGTCCGCTGACGCCACCGCCAGCGCGGGCGCCACAGCGCTAGCACCAGCAACGCAAGTGAGATGGCCGCGGCGTATTGCATCGTGTCGAACATGGGTCCCCATCCTTCCCAGAAAGCTCCATTGAAAAACAGCGTACTCAACAGGCTGATGCGTTGAAATCCGACTTGGTCGAGTTGTTCTGCCGCGGGCTGCAGAACGGCGGTCCAAAATACAAACCCCGCAGTCGCGGCGAGGCTAAACGATAGCGCCCACGCCCAGTGCGCCCAAGAGGATGATTTCCGCACGGGCGCGGGCGCCGGAGCCGGAGCGAGAAGCCGGATTGGCAGAGGTTCGTCTTGTTCGAGGAGCGCTTGGCCGAGCAGCCGGGATTCCTGTTCGAGCGCGCGCAACAGCGCCCGGCAGTCGCCGCATGCTGCGGCGTGGGCGGAGAGTTCGGCGTCTCGCGGAGCGTCGAGTTGCCCGTCAAGATAAAGCAGGCCGTCGGCTTCATCGAAGTGCGTCATGAGCGATCACTCCTGATTCGTGGTGTTGGGGTTCGTGGAGTCGGGAGTGGGGCGACGTCTGGCTGAGCCAGCGTTCGGCGCAGTTGGTGGCGCGCTCGCAGAAGTGCGACGCCCACCGCGTTGGGGTCCAAGCTGAGAGCTTCGGCGATTTCGTCGTAGCTGAGGTCGGCGTAATATCGGAGGACCAGTATCATGCGGGCGCGCGGCGGCAATTGTGCCAGCGCGCCACGCAATCCGCGGGCGGTCTGCTGCTCGATCAGTTGTGTGAGTTGCCCCGGGTCGGGATGTGGGAGCGGCAACTGCTCCACATCGCCGGTCTCGAGGTCCTGGCGCGTGTGCCGCCGGCGCAGCAGGTCCCAACAATGATTGGCCGCGACTTTGTAAAGCCAGCTGCTGAAGGGCCGTTCCGGATCGTAGCTCGCGAGTTTTTCGCGCACCTTCATGAAAATCTCCACGGTGGCGTCTTCAGCGTCCTCATATGTCGGCAAAGCCCTGCGGCAAAATCGGAAGATCGCCGGGGCATAGTGGCGATAGAGATCGCCCCACGCTTCCGCGTCACCGGTGCGCGCCCGCGCAATTGCATTAGCGAGTTCCGCCTCTCCTTTGAGAATGGGCCTCTCCGGCTCTTTGCGCTCCGTCATCATGTACTACGTAGCACCTCGGGAAAACCTTACGCCATTGTTGTGCGTGATCGACGGTAAGCCTTGGCGCACCAGTGAGTTTGACTCTGGCTTTGTTTGTCGCTAACCTCATAACAGATACGGAAATGTTTACCGCGTTTTATTAGCTCCCCAATCGCTCTACCGGCCGGTTGCCCGGCATCGCCCGAGCTGTGGTGTTGCCGAGTGGCCGGGCGAATCTCTGCATTAGCCAACGCTATTTCCAATTACGGGTGCCTCCATGGCTGCGCTTACACTATTTGAAAAGCTTGATCAGATCGAAACGCGCTATCAAGAACTGACCGCGCAAATCTCCTCGCCCGAAGTGCTGGGCGATTCCGCGCGCTACCAGAAGCTTGCGCGGACGCACGCGGACCTGTCGGAAATGGTCGAGAAGTATCGTGAATGGAAAGACCTCGAAAAGGGGCTGCGCGAGACCAAGCAGATGCTGGTCGAAAGTGAGGACGCCGAGATCATGCAGCTGGCGCATGATGAAGACCGGCGACTCAGCGAGCGCAAGGAGATTGTCGAGCGCGAGCTCAAACGGCTGCTGCTGCCCAGAGACCCCAACGACGACAAGAACGTCATCCTCGAAATCCGCGCCGGAACCGGTGGGGACGAAGCGGCCCTTTTCGCCGCCGAACTCTTCCGCATGTATTCGCGCTATGCAGAATCGCAGAAGTGGCGGGTCGAGGTGCTGGAAAGCTCGCCCTCTTCGCTTGGCGGCGTGAAGGACATCGTCGCCGCGATCCAAGGCGACAAGGTCTATTCGAAGCTGAAGTACGAGAGCGGCGTCCATCGCGTGCAGCGCGTTCCGGCGACAGAACAGCAGGGCCGCATCCACACGTCGGCGGCCACCGTAGCCGTGCTGCCCGAAGCCGACGAAATCGACATTAAGATCGAAGCCAAGGATTTGCGCATCGATACGTTTTGCTCCTCCGGGCCCGGCGGCCAGTCGGTGAACACCACCTATTCGGCCGTGCGCATCACCCATTTGCCGAGCGGCTTGGTGGTCTCGCAACAGGACGAAAAATCGCAGATCAAGAATCGCGCCAAGGCGATGCGCGTGCTTCGCGCGCGCCTCTACGAAATCGAGCAGCAGAAGCAGCACGACCTGATCGCCGCCGAGCGTCGCGGGCAGATCAAGACGGGCGATCGCTCGGAGAAAATCCGCACCTACAACTTCCCGCAGAACCGTGTGAGCGACCACCGTATTGGCCTGACGCTGCACCAACTCGGCGACGTGATGGACGGGAAGCTCGCGCCGCTGGTGGACGCATTGGTCACGCATTACGAGTCGGAGCGCTTGAAACAGGAGTTGGTCGAGGCGTGAGGACCGCGGCGAGTTCGGCGGTGGACCCGATGGCCGCGCAGGACGTTCGCAGCGCGCTGGACGCGGCGATCGCGCGCTTTCAGGCAGACGGCGTGCCCTCGGCGGCCCTGGCGGCCGAACTGCTCCTGCTGCACGTGCTCGGGCGCGATCGCGCCTTTTTATATGCACACCCTGAAGCCGTGCTGGACGTGAACCAGGCTGCGCTCTTCGCGCGGCTTATCGAGCAACGGTCCTCCGGCACGCCAGTGCAATATCTCACCGGCCGGCAGGAATTCTGGGGGCTGGAATTCGAGGTCAATCCCAGTGTGCTGATTCCGCGGCCGGAGACCGAGCACGTGATCGAGGTCGCGCTGGCCCGTATGGGTGCGCGACGCGGCGATCGGCTTAACGTTGCGGACATTGGCACCGGCTCAGGTTGCTTGGCTGTGGCGCTCTCCAGTGAACTGCCGCACGCGCAAATCTTTGCCACTGATATTTCGGCGGCGTCGCTGGACGTCGCTCGTCGCAACGCGACGCGGCACGGCGTGGCCTCGCGCGTCGGGTTTTGCCGAACAAATTTGCTGGGAGGCGATCTTGCGGACTCGTGCGGTGCCGAGCCGCGTTTCGATTTGATCGTGAGCAACCCGCCCTACATAGGCTTGGCTGAAGCCGCCAGCTTGCCGCGGGAGGTTCGCGAGCACGAGCCACACGCGGCGCTATTCGGCGGCGAAGAGGGCTCGGAAATGTATGCCCCGCTGATCGCGCAAGCTGCAGCACTGCTGCGAGACGGCGGCTGGCTGGTCGTCGAGCTTGGGCATCAGAGCGCACCGCGTGTTGCGCCGCTGGTCGGAACGGCGGCGTGGTCCCACGTCGCGGTCGAGCGCGACCTCGCGGGCATCGACCGCGTACTTTCCGCGCGACGGGTCGCGCGCAAGCCGGCCTAAAGGCGCTTCTTCATCATCTCGGCATTATCTCCGTCCATTCGGCGGTCCACCCGCAGTATAATGCCATTCGCCATTTGTTCGCTGGAGCATTTCGGTCCGCTCTAGGCCATGCCGAAACTTGCCCATTTTCGCGCCAAGCACGAATCGGCTTCGCTCCCGGACGGCGTCACGCCCATCCTGCATGTGGACATGGATGCCTTCTTCGTCTCGGTGGAGTTGCTCGAGCGGCCCGAGCTGCGGGGCAAGCCCGTCGTGGTCGGCGGGCAACCCAACCGGCGAGGCGTGGTGTCGGCGGCCAGCTATGAGGCGCGGCGCTACGGGATACACTCAGCCATGCCGCTGCGCACTGCCGGCCGGCTGTGTCCTCACGCAGTTTTTCTCGAAGGGCGGCACGACCTTTACGCCGAATGGAGCGACCGCGTCGCTGCGATCCTCGCGCAGTTTTCGCCCATTGTCGAAATGGCTTCGATCGACGAGGCGTATCTCGACCTCTCCGGCACGGAACGGCTGCACGGCCCGCCGCTGGCAGCCGCCCACGCGCTGATTCGCACGATCGGCGAGAAGACCCGCTTGCCTTGCTCGGCGGGCCTCGCGCGAACTCGCCTGGTCGCGAAAGTCGCGAGTGACCAGGCAAAGCCCCGCGGATTGGTGTGGGTTCCCGCGGGCGCCGAAGCTGAATTTCTCGCGCCTCTCGGCGTGCGACGTATTCCCGGCATCGGAAAAGTTACCGAGGCGGCGCTTCAAGGTCTGGGACTCGAGAAGGTTGGCCAGCTCGCCGCTGTTCCCTTAGATCGCCTCGAGGAAAAATTCGGCCAGTGGGGCACCGCGCTCTACCGCAAATCTCGCGGCGAGGATTCGTACGAATTTTTCGTCGACGCTGAGCCAAAATCGATTTCGCACAGCCACACGTTTGGCGAGGACACCGCGGATCGCGGCGTGCTCGACGCTATGCTGAGCCGCCTCGGCCAGAAAGCGGGCAAGCGGCTGCGCGAATCCGGTCTCGATGCACGGACCGTGACCGTCACGATCCGCTACGCCGGTTTCGAGACCATCACGCGGGCAAAGACGCTGCCGGAAGCGGGCCACCTCGATGGGCTGTTTTTGGAGACGGCGCGGCAGCTTTTTGAGCTGCACTGGGATCGCGGCCGCTCGGTGCGCTTGATCGGCGTCGAGCTGGGCACGCTCTCGCACGGCGTCAGCCAGATCCCGCTGCTCGATAACACCCGGCGCGAGAAGCTTGAGAAGCTCGCGCGCGCCACCGACAAGCTTCGCGACCGCTTCGGATTCTCGAAAATTCAGCTGGGTGGCTCGCTCCGCGACGACGCCGAGAGTGAATGAAAGGAATGTTAGCGCGTCAGTTGGTGGAGCGAGTGCGTTGCGGTTTGGACGGGGCTGTGTGACTGGCGCATAATTCTGTCATGACCTCACGCGAACTTGCCGAGCAGATATGCCAGACGCTACGCGCTTCGGGCCACCGGGCGTACCTGGTGGGCGGGTGCGTGCGCGATTTACTGCTCGGGCGCGAGCCTTCCGACTATGACGTGGCTACTAACGCGCGACCGGAACGCGTGCAGGAGTTGTTTCCGGGCAACATCACGGTTGGCGCCCGCTTCGGCGTCATCCTCGTTGTCGAGGGGGCTGCTGAGACGGTGGCGGAAGGTGCGGCGGAGGGCGAGGCCAACGGGGAGGCGCGAGAGGGCGCTCAAGCGCAGGTCGAGGTGGCGACGTTTCGCTCCGACATCGGCTATTCCGATGGCCGCCATCCCGACCGCGTCGAGTATGCGCAATCGCCGGAAGAGGATGTTCGCCGGCGCGATTTCACGATCAACGGGCTGATGCTCGATCCTGAAACCGGCGAGGTGCTCGATTTCGTTGGCGGGCGCGAGGATCTGCGGGCTGGTTTGGTGCGCGCCATCGGCGACGCCCGTGCTGCGCTTTCGCGAGGACAAGTTGCGCATGGTCGCGCGCGAGTGCGCTTCGCTGCGCGCTTCGGACTACGCGATCGAGGACGCTACGCTCGCGGCCATCCGCGCTGCCGCGCCGCAAATACTGGAAGTTTCCGCCGAGCGACTGCGCGACGAATTGACCAAGTTGCTCACCGAGGGCGCCGCGCGGCGCGCTTTCGAGTTGCTCGACGAGACCGGCCTACTTGCGGTCTTGCTGCCGGAGAGTGGCGCGGATGCAAGGCGTTGCGCAGCCGCCGCAATTTCATCCCGAGGGCGACGTCTGGATCCATACGCGCATGATGCTCGAAGGCCTCAAGCCGCGGGCATCTGCGACGCTGGCCTGGGGCGTGCTGCTGCACGACGTCGGCAAGCCGCCGACGTTCCGGTCCGCCGAGCAGACTGGCGATCGCATCCGCTTCGACGGCCACGACGAAATTGGCGCTCGGATGGCCGAGGGAATTTGCCGCCGTTTGCGATTTTCCGCTGCCGACACCGAGCAGATCGAAACGCTGGTCGCCAATCACATGCGCTTTAAGGATGTCCGCGCAATGCGGCCCGCCACGCTGAAACGCTTCGTGCGCTTGCCGCGATTTGAAGAGCATCTCGAATTGCATCGGCTCGATTGCCTGGCGAGCCACGGAAACCTGGACGCCTACGAATTCGTGCAACGATTCCTCCGCGAGACGCCGCCGGAGCAGGTGCGTCCGCCGCGGCTGATTACGGGCGACGATTTGCGGCAGATGGGTTTCCAGCCGGGGCCGCGCTTCAAGGATATCCTGCACGCCGTCGAGGAAGCCCAGCTCGATGGCCGATTGCATGGGCATGAAGAGGCCCTCGAGTTCGTGCGAGGCGAGTACAAAGCGTGAGATCGAGTTACACCGCCGGACGGCGTGCGTTCGCGCCGCCAACTGGCCCGAACGACGATGACCGGGGGCTCGCTTGCGCGTGTCCACGCGGACGCCTATGATGGATTCGCCTAGCTCAAGGAGGAAACACAGCATGAAGAAAGCGCTGTCCGTCCTCGTTACCCTCGCGCTCGCGGCATGGCCGCTTACCGAGCGCGCTGGCGGATACCAAAGAACAAAACCGTTTGGAAAATTGCGGCATGGTGCTGCACGAAATCATGAACGTGCCCGACAACATTCCCGCAAACCTGGTCGACAAGGCCGAATGCGTCATCGTTTTCCCTTCGGTGCTCAAAGGCGGGTTCATCGTTGGCGGCGCCTATGGGCGCGGCGCGATGGTCTGCCGCTCCGGCGAGCATTTCAACGGTCCGTGGGGCACTCCGCTTGATGATGGCTTTGGAAGGCGGCAGCGTCGGTTTCCAAATTGGCGGAGAAGCGACGGACTTCGTCATTCTGGTGATGAATAACCGCGGCGCGACCGCGATCTTGAAAGACAAAGTAAAGCTCGGCGCTGATGCTTTCGGCGTCGGCCGGACCAAAGGGGCGGGACGCATCCGCTGAAACCGACGCTACTCTGCGCGCGGAAATGCTCACCTATTCGCGTTCGCGAGGGCTGTTTGCGGGCGTTTCGCTCGAAGGCTCCACGCTTCGCCCGACAAGGACGCGAACGAAGAGCTCTACCAGAGGAAGATCGAGCCAGCGGATATCGTGTTGAAGGGCGTGGTTCCGCCGCCAGCGGCTGCGCAGGAGATGATCGAGACGCTGACGAAATTCTCACCGAGGAATGATTCCGACCCCGGCTCACTCAAGTAGTTTTGCTGTTGGTCTCGCGCCGGCCGTTACCCGCGCTCAGGCGGGACGACCGGCGTCCGCCAGTAACGCCGGTCGAAGGCTGTGAGCCTTCCTGGGAGATCTTGGTTTCTTAACGACATTCGCGATGGCGCAACGTCCCATCTGTTCGATCTGCGGAAAGCGCCGAGCCGAGCGATTCTGCCCGGCCAAGGGCGAAAGAATCTGCTGCGGTTTGCTGCGCCACCGAGCGCGAAGTGCTGCTCGATTGTCCCGCCGATTGCGCTTATTTAATCTCCGCCCACCGTTACGAACAGGAGCACCGGCAGCCGCTCGCTCCAAGCGAAGTGCCGTTCCCAGCGTGGATCTTTCCTCGGACGTGCTCTACAAGAATGAGGCTTTTCTCTCGGGTCTGGGCTACGCCGTGCTGAAATTTGCGGCCGAGCGCCGCGATCTGGCCGACGGCGACATCCTCGCGGCGCTGGAAGCGCTTGCGGAGACCTATCGCACCCTGGTCTCCGGCATCTACTACGAGAAACCGCCCGAGCGCCGCTGGCCAATGCTCTGTACGCGACACTCGCCAGCTTCGTACAGGATTACAAGAAACAGGAAAGTTCGCAGAAGGGTTCACCTCGCTCAAGGACAGCGATGTGTTCCATTCGCTCGTCATACCTGGCGCGCGTATGCCGGCTGAGCACCAATGGCCGTCCTCGCGCGCGAATCTTCCTCGAACTTCTCCGCGCGCAATACCCGCAGCCAGCAGCTCCAGCCGCGAAGTCTCGCGAATCATCGCTCCTTAGCGCAGCGGCATTAGGGTGAAGCAGAAGGGAAAAGGATCATTTGCGGCGAACTCTGGGACTGTGCGGCTGTCGACGCGGGCGGCGCCGCCGCCAAGCCATATTTCGTTCGCAGCGCTGCGACGCGCTGGCTGATTTCGCTGGCGGTACGATTCTGGCGCGTAGCCCGCGCGCTCGTACCACTCGCGATACTGGCGGACCAGCCGCGGAAACTTCTTCTCCAGGAACGGGAAGAACTGCTCGCGCGCCGACGGCATCAGAAAGAGCACGTTGGCGCAAACCACTGCGCGCCTGCATCGCGCGCCGCAGCGCAAGCGCCTCCAGATCCTCCTCGCGATCGGTGAGCCCTGGCAATACAGGCATCACCAAGACCCCTGCGGCAATTCCGGCATCGCGCAAAGCGCGCACCGCGCTCAGACGCAAATCGGGACGCGGAGCGAGCGGCTCGAGCAGCCTAGCTAGGCGCGGGCGGTGAGTGGTCACCGTCAGATTGACATGCAATGTAGAACGCGCGGCGATTCGCTGCAACAACTCCACGTCCCGCAGCACCTGATTCGATTTGGTGGTGATCGAAACGCTCAATCCTTCGAAGTCTTGCCATCTCCTCGAGGATCGCGCGCGTGGCGCCGAATTCGCGCTCGGCCGGCTGGTAAGGGTCGGTGGCGGTGCCGATGGCGATCGGTTCGCCGCGCACGGCGCAGGACAAGAGGTCGCGGGCCGCCAGAGGGCCGGCATCCTGCTTCACGAAGATCTTGCGCTCGAAATCCGCCCCATCCAGATCCATGTACTCGTGCGTGTAACGCGCGTAGCAGTAGCGGCAGCCAAACTCGCATCCGCGATAGGGATTGACGGTCCAGCGAAAGGGCATGCGCTCGGAATCGCAGCGGTTCAAGATCGAGCGCGCCGGCAGCAGGAAATACTCCGCACCGCGCTTGGCGTCAGCGAGAGGAGAGGAGGCGGCGAGGCGTGCGATGCCGGTTCGATTGGCGGCCGTCTCCGGTGGCGACGGAGACGGCTGCCCGGTCGTCCCGGTGAGGCGGGACGATGGGGAAAAGAGAAGGTACAGTAGAAGCGGCCATCGCAAGCCTCGCCAATGGGCCGACTATATTCGCCTATTGTTCGCCTGTCAAGCGAAATATTCGCCTTATATTCGCCCATTCGAGCGCTAGTACGCGCTGTTGACCTATTCGGGCGTGCGGCGGGAACCCGCCGGGAGGGCCCGAGCCATGCGGCGATATACTCGCTCTGAGACTGCACAGGTGGCGCGTGAGCAATGTCAACATCTTGATCATCGACGACGACCTCGGCAAGCCAAAGCGCTTTGCAGCAGGTGCTGGACGCCGAAGATTGGCGCCTGCAGATCGTGGCCCGGACGCTAACTCGGCCCTGCAGGTTCTGGCGACGGGCGATTGGACGCTGGTGATCGTCAACATCGGCACTGACGGGCCTCGGCGGGCCCTTCTACAGCACGCTCAAAGAGCTTGCCCTGGCGCCGGCGATGGAGCACGGGAAGAGCAGGGTGCGCGTGCTTTTCCTGGTCCCGGAGGCGGGGCGCATGAGCGTGCAACCGGTGCTCGAAGAGCGAGCACCTGCCGTATGCGCTCAAGCCGATTCAATCTGAACGACGTCCTCGAGAAAGTCAGCGACCTGCTGCTGGAGGCCGGAGCGATTCCGCAGTCCATTCGTCAGGTGCGGCGCGACGGTTTCCGCGAGCGCCAATCGGCGCGGGGGTGGACGCCGCGGAGCGCGGCCTGGCGAGACCCGCAACACGGGAATGTTCGCGACCCGTGACGATTCCTCATTCGGCGTCGGAAGAAGAGATCGCCGAATATGAAGCGGCAGCAACAAGATGAAGTTCGACGCAAGAAGAAAAACCTAACCGATTTGGGCGGAGCAGGCCGGTGAGCTAGGCGGGACCTGAGGGCGCGCTCCAGCGCCTGACGTGGCCTTCGTCCGGCGCCTCCGCGAGCAGTTGGCTCACCGTTTTGCGCGAGACGGGATGGCGCAAGCTCGGCGCGAGTTCCGCCAGCGGCACCAGGACAAAACGCCTCCGCTCCAGGCGCGGGTGCGGCACCTCGAGATCGCGCGCGCGAATCACGCTCGAGCCGTAGAAAAGGATATCCAGGTCCAGCGTGCGCGGGCCGCGAACCATCGTGCGCCGCCGGCCGAGAGCGTGCTCGATGCCCATCAAGCGTGCGCAGCAATTGGCGCGGCATCAAAGTCGTTTCCGCTTCCACCACAGCGTTCAAAAACCAAGCCTGCGGAGGCGCATCCACCGGTTCGCTGGCGTAGAGAGAGGATTGCCGCAGAACGTGAACGCCAGCGGCGTTCATGGCTGCAATCCCGCGCGCAAGCATCGCCGCGCGATCGCCGACATTCGAGCCCAGCGCAATGTAGACCAATCGCCCATCCCGCATGCGGACAGTTTACCTGGAGTTCAAGTCCAGAGAAAGATCGAGTGCAAAGGCGTGGAGAGAGGCGGCGCTTCTAAAACAGCGGCTGCTGCGAGCGCGGCGCTTCGATGCCGAAATGTTTGTAGGCCAGCGGCGTGGCGACGCGGCCGCGCTGGGTGCGGCCGAGCAAGCCCAATCTGCATCAGGTACGGCTCGTAAATTTCCTCGATGGCGTCTTCTTCCTCGCCGAGCGACGCGGCAATGGTGTTGAGTCCCACCGGGCCGCCGGAAAATTTCTGGATGATGGTGAGCATCAGGTTGCGATCCACTTCGTCGAGGCCGTGCTGGTCCACGCCGAGCCGGTCGAGCGCTTCGCGCGCCACGTCGCCGGTGACGCGGCCCTGCGCACGCACCTCCGCGAAATCGCGCACGCGGCGCAACAGGCGATTGGCCACGCGCGGCGTGCCCCGGCTGCGCCGGCCACATTCGTCTGCGCCCTCCGCATCGAGGGCGATATTCAGAATGCTCGCGGAGCGACGCAGGATTTCAGACCAAATCCTCGGGCTGGTAGAACTCCAGGCGGTGCACGATGCCGAACCGCGAGCGCAGCGGCGCGGTAATCAACCCGGCGCGCGTGGTGGCTCCGACCAGCGTGAAACGGTTCAACTGGAAACGGATGGATGCGCGCCCCGGGCCCCTGTCCGATCACCAGATCGATGCGGTAGTCCTCCATCGCGGGATAGAGGACTTCCTCGATCGCGGGCATCAGCCGGTGAATTTCGTCGAGGAAAAAAACTTCGCGCGTCTCGAGCGAAGTGAGAATCGCGGTCAGGTCGCCCTTGCGCTCGAGCAGCGGCCCCGAACTGGTCTTGATGGTCACGCCGAGCTCGTTGGCGATGATTTGCGCCAGCGAAGTCTTGCCCAGTCCCGGCGGGCCGTACAGCAACACGTGATCGAGCGCCTCGCCGCGGCTGCGCGCGGCCTCGATGGCGATCTGGATGTTTTCCTTGACCCGGTCCTGGCCGATGAAGTCGGCCATCGTCTTCGGGCGGACGCTGGCGTCGACGCGTGCGTCTTCATCGAATGCCCTGCCGGATACGATGCGTGGCGGCAATTCTGTCATGGAGTCGTTGGTACCGGCGTTCGCGTGCGGCCAGGAGTTCAGGCCGCGCCTCGCGCGCCCTTCTGTGTCGGGCGGCTCAATTGCTGCAGCGAAGCTCGCAGCAGCGCCTCAAAGCTCGCGTCCGGCCCGCTCTTCCGATCCGCCTGGGCGTCCTCGACAGCCTTCTCGGCGGTGCGCCGGTCGTAGCCAAGATTGAGCAGAGCGGAAATCACGTCGGCCTCGAGCGGCGTGCCGCCGGTCGCGCCCCCGCGCTCCGGCTCGGGCGCTTCCATGGCCGCGAGCTTGTCTCGCAGCTCGACGACGATGCGCTCCGCCGTTTTTCGTCCCACGCCGGGAATGCGCGTCAGCCGCACCAAATCGCCCGCGCGGATTGCCGGGACCAACTCCTCCACGCTCATGCCCGAGAGAATCTTCAGCGCCAGCACCGGCCCGACGCCCGAAGCGGAAAGCAAGAGCTCGAAAAATTGCTTCTCGCGCGCGGTCAGAAAGCCATACAGGGCGATGGAATCCTCGCGCAGGTGCGTGTGAATGAGCAGCGTAACGTCGTCGCGCAGCTCGCCCAGCGCATAGAACGTCGAGAGCGGAACCGACTACCTGATAGCCCACGCCGCCCACGTCCACGATGACTTGGTTCGGCCGTTTCTCCGCCAACTGGCCGCGCAAATGTCCAATCATTCGGAAGCGATTATTGATTAGCCCCTGCGGGGTGTCAAACGCGCGGCTTTTCCCCGCTAGCGACTGCTAGCGACGTTCGTCCCGGAACGCTTCGGGTCCGGGGAGTTCCAGGAAATCATTTTCGTTCAGGGTCTCCTGGAATTCACGGCCTCTGAAGGTGTACCAGATGGAGAGCGTCTTCGGCTTGTTCTTGGCCGGATCGCCGCCCATGGTGTCATTCCTTACCTGTATTCTGAGGTGGCCGTCGTGAATTTCGGCGTTCAGCGGAGCGGTGATGTCGTGCACCTTTTTACCGGCGCCGTAGAGTGCGCGAGTAATCATCAGGTCGCCGCGGTCTCGATCGCGTTGGGCAGCGGTTCTCGGTCTGCGCGCCTCCAGCCGGAGCTCCAACGTAAAAGCCATGCAAAGTAGAAGTAGCACCAAGCTGAACCGTTTCATGATCGATCTCCTCTCGCTGCATCGCTGCAAGTCCGTCGGTTGGATGTTTCAACTGACATTTCAGTTACGCTCACGCGCCTGGTGTGCACGACGCTTACTCTTGCGTGAAGCAGGAGCTGGCACCAGACTCGTGGGTTACCCCTCCCGCGGGTGCTCCAGCTGCTTGGCCCAGTGCGAAAGGTGATTCAGCGAGGTCTCGTGCGTGCGGTCCAGTTCGAGCGGCGTGATGGAAACGTCGCCGTCGAAAACAGCCGCGTAATCGCTCTCGGGATCGATGCCACCGGTGAATTGCTGTTCGCTGAGCCAGTAGTAGGTCCGACCTCGCGGGTCCGTACCTTCCTGCCAGCACGTTGCGCGTCACCTTCTTTGACTGCCGAGTGAAACGCACGCCGCCCTCCAGTGCAGCGGCACATTCACGTTGAGCAGCACGCCGTCCGGCAAGCCTTCCGCCAGCGCTACTTGCGCAAGCCGCCGGGCAAACTGCGCCGCAGACTCGAATGACGATGGTCGCGATCATGATGAGCCAACGAGATGGCCAGGGCCGGCACCCGGTTGATGGTCGCTTCCATAGCCGCTCCGACCGTGCCCGAATAGAATACATTTTCGCCCATATTCGCGCCGCGATTGATCCCCGAGATCACCAGGTCCGGCCGATTTGGCGGTGGAAAGAGCCGGTGCAACGCAACGATCATGGCGTCGGTCGGCGTGCCTTCGATGGACCATTCGCGCTCGGCGACGTGTTCGCAAAAGATTGGCTGACGAATGCGTAAGCGATTGCGCCGCGGCACTGCGCTCCTGGCTCGGCGCGACGATGCTCACCGTGCCGAGGTCTTTCACGCCTTCGACCAGGGCTCGCAGGCCCGCGGCGTAAATGCCGTCATCGTTGCAGATCAAAATGTGAGGCATGTGTGGCACGTCTGGCATATGTGTGACTGGCCGTCTTATCTGATCGTCGGGGTCGGTCGGGATGCGCGGTGCGCGGGTCGCGTCGTGCGCCGGGTGAAGAGGAACCTCTCCGCTTCATTTCAGAAAGATGGTCGGGACGACTGGATTTGAACCAGCGACCTCACGCACCCCAAGCGTGCGCGCTACCAGGCTGCGCCACGTCCCGACTGGCCGAAAAATCTTGCGCTGGCTTGCCCATCGCCAGTGTTCCCGGCGCTGAGCGGCAACTGCGGCTGTTTGTCAGCCTATCATTCGCTTTCGAGAAGCGTCAAGAAAGCGCGCAGGGAGTCCCGCAGATCGAGCAACACTTTGCGGCTGATCGTAGCGGGCGCCGGAGCCCTGTGCTCCGCCCTCGGTCGGGGTTCCGTGGGCGGTTGCAGTTCCGTGGCCAGCTGGCCTCCCGAGAACAGTGTTCCCTCCTCCGTCAGTGTGCCTTCGGCCGCTGAGCCTTCGGTGGTTAAGCTTTCCGTCGCTGAGGTTTCGGTCTCGGGACCCTCTTCCCCCATCGGCCAAGTGCCTGCCGGCGCTGGCGGCGGATCTCCTTCTTCGCGCAGGTGCCGTCGCGCCCCGGCAATGGTGAAGCCTTCGTCGTAGAGCAGCCGCTTGATGCGCAGCACCGTCTCAACGTCTTCGCGGCGATAGAGGCGATGGCCTTTGGGACTTTTGACCGGCTGCAGCATCGGGAACTCGGTCTCCCAGTAGCGCAGCACGAAGGGTTTGGTTTCCGTCAGCCGGCTGACTTCGCCGATGCGGTAGAAGTTCTTGTCCGTCGTGGATTCGTTGTGGCCGTTTCCGAGCATCTTGTCCCTATCCTATGCCGATTCTTATCCGTGTCAATGCGCACGAGGGCGACGCTTCTTGGGCGCGAGCTGGCGTTCGCGGTGTCCGCGCTCCCGAACGCGCTGGATGAAACGAATCGGCGAGCCGGTGAAGTCGAACTCCTCGCGCAGGCGATTCTCGAGGAAGCGCTCGAAGCTGAAATGCAGCCGTTCGCGCTGGTTGGTGAAGAGGATGAACGTCGGAGGTGACGTGGACGCTTGCGTGACGTAGAAAATCTTCACGCGGTGCGCGGTGGGCGAAGTGCCGCGGTCCAGGTCCACGTTTGCCAGCCAGCGGTTGAGCTCGCCCGTCGAGATGCGTCGCCGCCTGGCCTGCGCCACGCGGTCGATCAGCGCGTAGAGCTTCTCGACGCGCTCGCCGGTCAGCGCCGAGAGGAAAATCACCGGCGCGTAGGAGAGGAACTTCAGCCGCTCGCGCACCAGCTTCTCGTAATCGACGGCGAGCTGCGCGGGATCCGAGCTCACGTGCATTCGGTCGTCGCGGCGCGCGGCGCGGCGCTTGCCGCCTTCGTCCATCTGTTGTTCGAGTGCTTGTGCGGCGCGCTTGGCCTCTTCGATCGCCCGATCCCATTTGTTCATCACCACGATCACCGAGCGGCCCGATTCGTGTGCGTAGCCGGCAATCGTCGCGTCTCCCGCCGAAATCCCCGCGCTTGCGTCGCACACCAGCAGCGCCACATCGGCCCGCTCCAGGTGCCGGCGCGCCATCACCACGCTCAGCTTTTCCGCGGCTTGGTTCGTTTTGCCTTTGCGGCGGATGCCGGCTGTGTCCACGAAGCGGTAACTCTTGCCGTTGTGGAGCACCAGCATATCGACAGCGTCTCGCGTCGTTCCCGGCTCGGCGGAAACGATCGAGCGTTCGGCGCCCGCTAGCCGGTTGAGCAGCGTGGATTTGCCTACGTTCGGCCGGCCAATGATGGCCACCTGGATTTCGGTCTGCTCCGGTCGTCGGTTGCCGGCGCCGCTGATTCCGCCGACTCCTCGCCGGCCTCTTGGCCACGCGGAAAATCCTTGGTGATCGCTTCCATCAAATCATCGACGCCGCGGGCGTGTTCGGCTGAAATGGGATAGACCTCGGCGCCCAGCTCGTAGAAGGCCGCTGCCAGCACCATGCTGCCGGCGGTGTCCACTTTGTTTGCGGCGATGACCAGCGGCTTGCCGCTTCGCCTGAGACGCCGCGCTAGCTCGGCATCGAGCGGCGTCAGCCCGGCGCGCGTGTCCACCACGAGCAGCAGCACGGTGGCGTCGGCGATGGCCACTTCCGCCTGGCGCAGGATCTCGCGCGGTATCGCAGCCTTGTCTTCCGGCACCAGCCCGCCCGTATCCACCACCTCAAATGCGCGCCCGAACCAGGTGCCCTGGCCGTAGATGCGGTCGCGCGTGATGCCCGGCTCGTCATTCACAATCGAGCGGCGCGTACCCGTCAGGCGGTTGAAGAGCGTGGATTTCCCCACGTTCGGTCGCCCGACAATCACAATCGATGGCAATTTGGCGGTCATGGATATTCCGGCGAGCGCTTCAGCTCACAGTGGAAGACTCCACTGTAGCGCACTTGCTGCTCGCGGCCGAACACATTCAGGCTTGTTGCACAGCTCCTGCGGCGAAACCTTTGCGGCGCCGCCGGGTTGTGCTTAGCGAAGGGGCGGTAGGCGTCTGGTTCTGCGCGAGATTCCTCGACTCTTGTTACTGATGCGAGTGCTGCCGATTACCACGAGGGGGTGATGTCTTACAGGTTGAAGCCAGTTACACCCAGGCGACATTCTCGACAAGAGTTCACACCACCGAAGGGGCTCAGCATGAATAAGCTGGCGATCGATCTGCGTGTGCCCTTGATGCGCATCGCGGAAACTCCCTGCGCGATCAGGCCGTCTTCCCTTTGGACATCTTTTGCGCCATGAATAGCAACATGCGCCGGTCGCTGTCATCCATGCGGCTCAAAACACGGCGGAACTTCGCGAGAAGATGAGCATCCTTGCCGGAACTGCCCCATTCCTTGTTCTTGCCTTTTCGTTTTCCCTGATTCGGGTCCGCCGGGGGATCCTCACCCTCATAAAGCAGCTGATACATCGGAATTTCCAGAGCGCGAGCAAACTTCTCCAGAGTCTCAACGGCGGGCACGGTGTGGCCGTTCTCGACGCGCGAGACGTAACAACGCAACAGTCCAGTGCGCCGTTCGATGTCGCCTTGAGATAAATTCTTTAGCTCGCGCAACTGCCTTAATCGGTCGCCTAAAATCATAATGACTGAGATCCTCCCAAGAAATTGCTCACGAATGGGTGTATGTAGCCCGCTGGCAGGGCTCTGCAACAGGGTCGCATGCATGACCGGGAGAGGCGCGGGGCTGGCGCTAGGATTGCGCTCTCAATTGACGTTGCGCTCGAAGCAAGCGGTTCTTTTACGAACCGAATCCCCGCCTGATCCGAAGCCCTTCGTCATCCGATACAGCTCGCGCTGCCTCCGAGACAGCTCGTGCTGCTCTCCGTCAGCCATCTTTTAACTGAAAGACCCAACCGGAGGGTATACAACAGATTGGAGCAATCTCTCAAGGGGGTGATCACCTCATTCTTATCGAATATTTACCTTATGGGAAAACGTCCCTGAAGCCCGCCGTTGTGCCAAGTGGATGCGCGAGGCTTTATTCGAGCTGCAGCGCCTAGGCACTGAGGGTGTCGATGGGAGAGGAACTTCGCTCCGGCTTCGCCGGCGAACCATGGCCGGTAACCACTGCCGCTACGGCTCCCCCATCCTCCGGTGCCTGGTTGCCTCGCCAAACGACGTGCAAGTCGGGCCGCAGCAGCAGCAAATCGTAGCCGTAGATGTCGCGCGCGGCGGCGCTAGAGACCTCGAGCACGTCCAGGGGCGCGCCGATAGCCCGCATCGCCTGCTCGAGATGCGCGGTATCCGCGCGCGTTCTGCCAAGTCGCAGCAGGGTATAGCCGGGTCCGATATGGTCGTGCAGGGCGGTGCCGTCATCGAGCCAGACGTGCGGCAGCCGCGCACCCGGCCAGCTCGTGGGAATGTAGCGTGGACCGTTAGGGTCGGGTCCCTCGCCCGGCTCGGGCCAAATCGCGGGCGAATCGATGTAGCGGTAGCCCGCCTCGATGCCCAAAATCTCGGTCACCTTGCGTTGCTCGACGTCAAAGCGCCGCGCCATTTCAGCGCGCGTCGCGGCGCCCTCGGATGTGCTCTCGCCCACGTTCGGTTGATACGCCGCGCGCCAACTTAGTCGTCCCTGCATCGCCGTGCGCGACACCGCCACGTTGCGTAAACCGATCTGGCGCCGCTCTCGCTCGTAAGACGCGAGCAACTGTGGCCCGCCCCAGCCCGAGAGGGTTGCCGCGAGCTTCCAGGAAAGATCGATGGCGTCTCCCGCGCCGGTGTTCATTCCCAGGCCGCCGGTCGGGATCACCAGATGCGCCGCGTCGCCTGCGATGAAGGCGCGACCTTCGCCGTAGCGCTCCGCGCAAAGCAGGTGTTGCGTCCATTCGTTGACGGACAATGTTTCGAACTCGACGGGCATCGCCAGCGACTTCCGAAACAGCTCGATCATCTCCGCATCGCTCTCGGCGCCGGCGTGCAAAGTCCAGTGTCGCGTGCTGTCCTGCAGGATGATGAACGCGAAATGCGGCCCCTCAGCGATGTGGTAATGCCGGCCTTTGCCCATGGGAATGCGCTCGTACAACTCCGGACAGTAAAAGAGCGCCTGCCGGAGTTTGCGAATGTTGCCTTCGCCCTGCAGCGGGATGCCGAGCTGCTTGCGGACCGTGCTGGAGCCGCCGTCGCAGCCGACCAGATACGCCGCGCGGATGGTTTCCTTCGCGCCGCTGCCCGTCCGGACGCTGGCCGAGACCGAGCCGGCGTCTTGCTCGAACTCGGTCAGCTCACAGCCGAATCGCACCGTTACATTTGGCAGCGCTTCGGCGAACGATCGCAGCAGTGGCTCGAGCGTGTACTGCGAGATCAGCTGATAGGGCTCGAGGGGCTGCCCGTCATTGCGCGCGGCGATCTCGACTTTGGCGCGAGCGACCGAAGGGTAAGGCAGATGCGCGATGGCTGCACCGGCCATGGACGGCGCCAGGAAAACGTCCATCGGCGCATCGCGCGGCAAGCCTGCATCGCGAATCTTTTCGGCGACGCCGAGACGCCGGTAGATTTCCATCGTGCGGGCGTTGCAGCGCTCCATTTTGGGGAGCTGAATCGCGGTTTCGTTCCGCTCGATCAACGTGCAGCGAACGCCCCGCTGCCCCAGGTCGAGCGCCATCGTTAGGCCCACGGGGCCCGCGCCGACGATCAGAACCTGAGTCTCCGTCACGGAATTGCCGGGGATTTTGTGCATTGGTTTGCCGGCGGCCGGGCAGTGTACGCGGGTCGCCATGTTGCGCCGCATCGCGCCGCTCACTTACGAATTGCCAGTGTACCGCAGGCTTCGCTTTACACGGCGCCGATGAGCACCATCGGTCCAGTGGGCTGAGGTACTCCGCCTTGCGGCTCGACGGTCACTGCAAAGGCCTTCGCCGCAACACCCCTTGGCAGCTTGGGCAGAATAATGGAAGCGCTGCCTTTTTGATCGGGCTCGAATACGCCGGCCGAAATGGGCGAACCTTGGGCAGGTACTAACCACAGCTGATACGTGCGGCCGGCGGGCGGAGCAGAGAGATTGGTGGCGTAAAAAAGCAAACCCCGATCCGGATGATAGAAGACCCGTCCTGCGGGAAGCGGCTTGGCACCCGCCGCCGTCAAAGAGATGTTCTCGGTATCCGAGGCGTTCAAAAGTTCGAGAATGGCGCGCGCCTGCGCCAGCACCGTCTCCTGGCGTTGCGCCTCCGCCTGGAAACCGTGAACCTGCCGGTTCAATCGATAATTTTCCGCTGTGAGCCCAACGCAAAGCAGGGCGATGGCGGCCACGAACGCCCAAGCCGTCGCCGGTCGACGCCAGAAACTCGCACGCCTGCCTACTGACCGTGCTGCTGGCGTTGCCCGTATCCGCTTCATCAAGCGCTGCTTCACCCGCGCCGGAGGTTCGGCCGGCGCAGCGCCATAGCCGAGGCCGGCTACACGCTCCCGCGCGGCGGCAAGCTTCTCCGCGCACTCAGGGCAGCTCTTCACGTGAGTCGCGATCGCCCGTTCTTCATCGGCGTCGAACCCGCCAAGGACGTAAAGATCGAAGTCTTCCTCGAATTGTGGATGCCCGTTCATGTCTGAAAAGCCCGGCGCAGAAAACCCAACGCCGCCCGTAATCTTGTCTTCACGGTGCCGACCGGCTGGCCCGTGCGCTCGGCGATTTCACGATGCGTCAGGCCCTCGAAGTAGACCAGCTCGAACGTCTGGCGCTGTTCAGCGGGCAGCTGATCCAACATGCCGCGAACCCTCGAAACGAGCTGATTCTGGGCAGCGGTCGTATCCTGCAGGATGCCCGAGGAGACCAGATTCGGCTCGACTTCCCCGTAGGCCATGCGTGGCTGCTGACGCAGGAGAGAAATCGCTCGATTGCGGGCCATGACCATCAGCCAGCCTCGCAGGGAGCCGCGTTCGGAATCGAAGCGCGCAGCCATGAGCCAAAGCTGGTAAAAAACCTCCTGTAGGATGTCCTCCGCAGCAGCGTCATCCCGCAAAATCCTTCGCAACAGCGCGTACACCACGCCCGAGTGCCGGTCATAGGCCGCAGCCAGCGCCATTTCGTCCCCGGACGCAATTCTGCCGACCAAGTCGAGGTCGCGCGGTTCGTCTTCGTTTTCTTTAGCCAACGAAGCTCTACTCCTATAGTACGCAGCGGGAAGATAGACAGTTTTTGACGCCGTTGTCCAATATTTCCGGACGTCTCGCGAAATCGCCCTCGCTCGGGACGTAAGTCTCTGCGCCGGCAGTCCTTGCAGCGCACGGCCAACGCTCCGTGCCTTGGTGCACTTTTCGGCACATTTCAGAATTCTCTCACAGCCGAGACACCGTCCGGTTGTCGAGGCGTTCAGTGCGGCTTCTTGGCAGGAATCGATCCGATCAGTGCGGGGTCCATTGAGGCCTACTGCCGAATAATCGATCTACGACGCCGATCTGGTAGACCAGGAAAAGTCCAAACGCGAGGCTGACCAGACCCGACGCATAACTGAAGTAGCCGGTCATCTTCGAGAAACGGTTTCCGGTGTAGACGATAGGAATGCACATGCCAACCGTCATGAACATCATCCCGACGATCGTGCCGAACCCGAAGAGCAGCAAATAGGCGATGGCCCAAAAGGGCTCGCGAATCGTGGAGAGAACCAGCAAAGCCACGGCCGCCGATCCGGCGAGGCCGTGTACCGTTCCAACGACGAGCGGGCGCACGAATTGATAGGACCCAATCCCGGCGAAGGTTCGATCCAGCGATCGATGACTCGCGTTTTCGTGCGGCGCCATGGCTTCCGAACCGAGTTCTCGTGCCTCTTGACGCGGCCCAAACGTGAGACGATGCGTAATTCGCTGCATCACCCCGCTCAGATTCAGTGAGCCGAGCAGAACCAACATCAGCGCTACCGAGAACTCCATCATCAAGCCGATGCGCGGCGGGATGACCACTCCAAACAAGATGATTGCCGATCCCACGAGAAAGATCGTGAGTGTGTGGCCGACTCCCCAAAGCGCGCCGATGAGGGCGCCGCGCCGCAGGGATGGCTGGCGGCTGACAATCGTCGACACCGCAACCACATGATCGGGATCGAGACTGTGGCGCATGCCCAGGAGCAGTCCGATCAGAACGATTCCCAGGAACGGGATGGCGCTGTGTTGCGAGGTGAATGTGGGCCGTACGCCGAACGTACCGAACGCCTGAATCGCCAGCCCCAAACCGAGGACCATCATGAACATTGAGGAAAGCAGCGGCAGCCAGCGCGAAACCAAGGACCTTTCGGCGTTAAATCGCGACAGCATGCGCCCGGCGTGAACCATGACGACGCCGACCGAAACGAGTACCGCGGCCAGGCCCACGCTAAACGCGGCAATGAGAAACAGGCCGAGGCCGATCCGGTGCAGGGCAAAAGCGCTCAAAAGAACGACCAGCGCCGCGGGGCACGGAATCATTCCGCCGCTCACACCGAGCAGCAAGAGTTCGCGAAGTGGTACGCCGCTCGCTGCGGGAGCAGTTTCTTTTTGAATCGATTGCTCCGGAGCTCCGGTCGCAAGCCGATTTCTTCGAGATAGAAAACTCCAATGACTGTGCGACTCGCCGGCGGTATGGGAATGCGTCAGTTCCATTCCCGTCCAGCGGCGAAGGAACATGAACAAAGCCATTCCCGCGATGGTCAGGCCGGAGATCACGCCCAGCCACGGATAGAGCTTGTCTGGCACCACATAGCGGGAAGCGTAAAGCGTCGTCACGCCGAGCAAATACACGCCCGCAGTGTGAGCCGCCGTCACGATAATTCCCAGCAGCACGGCGTGGCGGACCGTGCCACGAGAGCCAACCAGATAAGCCGCGACGATGGTTTTGCCATGGCCCGGTTCGAGGGCGTGCAGCGCTCCCAGGCCGAGCGACACGAGTGCAGCCGTGATCAGAAACCACAGGCTGAGGTGTTCGCGGGTGATGAGTTGAGTGAATCCATTGCGAGGAGTTTCCTGTTTGTTTGCGGTGAGTGAAACCGGTTGCGCGGGATCGTGGAGACTTATCGCCACATTCCCCGCATTGGCATTGGCTGTCGCGGATTCGGTACGGCGTGCCTGTGCCGCGCGCGTGGTGGGCTTGATGGCGGGACGATCTGCGGCGGCCGCGATCTTTGCCGGCGCCGACTGCCGATTGGTCTGAACGGGCAGAGCGCTTGTGGCGCTCGCGACAGAGAAAGTGATCTGTGCCGTCAAGTCCTGCGGCGGGCTGTTGAGCAGGTCTGTGGGATAGTTGGAAAGTTCGGAGCTGCGATCGGTTTCCGGCACCGAACTGGTTGCAATGGAGGCGCCCGCTGGCGCAACGACAATTTCTTTCCAGCCTGCGCGGTCGGCAAAGTTCCGGTCCACAAAAGTTAACCGATCTGGGGAAAGCGAGGCCTCGCGAGGAATCTGCGCCCGATAGATGACGCCAATCTTCATCGTCGGAAGTCCGCCGGCACCCACTGGGAAGATCACTTGATAGGAACGCGTCTCTAACATTGCTGGGGCGCCATTGATCTCAACCAGGAGTCCCTGTTTCAGTGTCTCGGCTTGCGCGGCTAGATATGCCCTGACGCTCGGGTCGTTCGCATCGGCCACGAATCCCGCCTGGCGGATTTCCTGGTAAGTGGGAATTTCCGCCATATCAATGAAGTATCGAATCTCGACGAACCCCTGACCCAGGATGAGTTTGGAGTAGTGGCTGATGCTGAAGTTGCCCATCGGATGGGCCGAGGATTGCCCAGGAAACACGAGTAACCCTAGCGTCAGTGCGACCAGAGCCGCCACGAGTTTTTTTATCGGGCTTCGCCCGAAGATCTTCCCTGCTCTCGCCCTAATGTCCATTGCTCGCCTCTTGCCGGCTCGCGCCCGATGGGTCGCTGGTGAGGCGCGCCAGCGTCTGCTTCGCTGTGTCGGCATCGAAGATGTGAAAGTGTGGATTAAGGGCCAGGGCGAGCTCTAGATAACCCTTCGCCTTGCCGGATTCGCCGAGCCGTTCGTAGATCATTCCGGCGTGAAAATAGAGCGTCGGGTCCTGTGTCCCCTGCGCGAGCGCGTGCTCGATGGCATCGGCGCTTTCCTGAAGCTTGTCGTTCTTCAGTAAGGACCAGGCCAGCACGTCCCAGGTGTAAACGTCGCGCCGGACCTCCAGCTCCCTGCGAGCGAGCACGAGTGACTGCTCCAGATTGAGATCATGGTCGGCATAAAAAAGGGCCAGGTCGCGGTTGTGAATTTGTTGATTGATTTCGCTCAAGTGGCCGATAAACTCCACCAAGTCGTATTGTTTTTTGGCTTCCTCATTTTGACCCATCTTTCGATAGACATCGCCGAGAGCGGCGGCATATTCAGGATAGGGAACCACCGCGAGGGCTTTTGTGAGCAGCTCGGCGGCATCGCTATACCTGCCCTGCGCGATGCGCACCTTTGCGAGTCCAGCGAGGGCGCGATAATACCCAGGGTACTCATCGAGTGCCGCGAGATAATTCTTTTCGGCCGTCCCAATGTCTCCCAACTGGAAAAACTCGTCGCCGAGCTGGTATTGGCTCCAGGCGATATTTTCCGCGGGCATGTGCGTCTCAATCGATATGCGCAAGGCGCTGGTCATGAGCCCGATCGCGCCTTGCGTGTCGCCGGCGATAAATCGAAGGTAAGACATGCGGCTCTCCCGCTGATAGGAGATCGCCAGAGCTTCAGCCCTGGAATCGTCCGCGCTCTGAAGCTTTGCATACGCGTCCGCAGCGGCCGCGTAATTTCCCATGTCCGCAAGGGCGTCGCCCGCGATTGCCCAAGGCGTGGGATCTCCGGAACCGAGCGCGATGGCATTCTGAGCCCACGCCAGCGCATCATCGAACTGATGCTCGGCCATGTAGGTAACCGCCATGTGCGTCGTTGCGGAGGCCGCTGCAGGATCGTTCGAGAGCAAGTCCAGCGATTTGCCGAAGGCTGTTTTCGCCAGCTCATAATCGGCGGAATCGCCGGTTTCTCTTCCTTTTTGCAAGTACGCCGCACCGAGGCCATCAAACGCGGCGTAGTCGTCCGGATACAACTTGACGCGAGTTTGCAGATTTTTGATCAAAGCGTCGGTGGTATTCCTCTGCGCCATCAGCGACGGGGAAATTGCAGCGCATCCGATCAAGCAGATAAGCAATTGTATCTTGCGATTCACGACCACACCCTCCGGCGGATCCTCAGCGCGCTTGGTTCGATCCGAGCGATGCGGCTGAAGCGGTTGCCAACTTCTCGAGAGCTTGGCGCGCTGCCACGGCGCTCGTGGAAAATGGATTGAGTTCGAGGGACTGGTTCAAGTAGCGGTTCGCTGCTGTCCTGTCATTTAATTGCGCAGCAATCGCGCCCGCGTGAAAGAAAATCGCCGGGTCGCGCACGCCAAGAGCTTGCACCTTAGCAATCTGTCCGCGCGCCGCGGCATAGTCATGGTTCGCGTATAGCGCCCAAGCACACGCATCGAGCGTGCGCACGTCATGGCGTCGGGCGGCTTCGAGGGTCGCGATGCGCAACGCCTCCGCCGGATTTGCAGCGTGATCCGTGTAGTAGAAGATCAGCTCGCGATTGGCGTTATCTGCATGGCTGATTTCTTCTCGCGCCTGTTTTTCAAAGCTGGCGAAGGCCTGCGCCGCTTCGTCGCTCCGTCCGGCGCGTTCCAGCGCCTCGGCAAGCTCATAGAAGTTTTCGGCACGAGGCGCGGCGGCGATGCGCTTCTGCATCAGCTCGACCGCCTCGGCGTAGCGGCCCTGGGACGTGCGCACCTGCGCCAAGCTTTCGAGCGCAGCGTAATAATTCGGGAAGGCATTCAGCGCCCGCTCGTCCAGCGTTTCCGCGGCCTCAATCTTTCCCGTCGCGAACCGAATCTCGGCGATCTTCGTCAGAATTGCGGCGACATCCCCGGTCTCAAACACCGGTGTAGCCTGGAGGGCTTGCTCCAGGAACGTGATCGCGCCTTCGGTGTCGCCCCATGCGGTTCGAAGTTCGGCTCCGCGCAGCAGGCCTGGGACATTGCCGGGCCGCAGGTTGATCATCCACTGTGCCGCCGTCTCCGCGGCATCGTAATCTCCCATCGCCGATTCGGCGTCGGCGAGGTAGCCCCAGAGAAGCACATCGTCCGGCGTGTCGTGGTTCAACGCTTTGACTTCCACGAGCGCCTTGGAGTATTCGCCCTCCGCTAGAAGCAAAAACACGTGCGTTTTCTCGGCCTGGAAATTTTTAGGGGCAATCGCAAACGATTGCTCGAGCGCTGCCTCAGCGCTGTCGAGGTTCGTTCGGTCGGAGGTCTCTCCGGCTTGTTTGACGAGGTTGTAGGCGAGGTCGTCGTACGCCTGATACCGGCTGGGGTCTCGGCGAATTGCTTCCTTCGCGGACATGATTCTCTGTTCGGTTCGCGTGGCCCCCGCGCTTGCGTTCTGAGCCGGCGCCTGACCGAGCGCCGATGTGCTTGAAACCGCCAAAAGAAGAATTGCAGCGCAGGCTTTCATGGTGACCTCCGAAGTACGCGGGACGGGTTTAGAAACCCGTCCCGCGCCGGACCTAACATCGAAACGTCGGACAAGAACAACCGCTTACTTCGACGCGCAGTTCGTCGGCGAGCCGCTCACCAGGCAGCCAGGGCCGCCTGGATCGATGTGCACGCGATCACGGCCGCTCGGGCAGTAATCCACGTAAGGGAACGCCGTGTGGAAATGCGTGTTCGGTTCCACCAGATTGGTGACGCCATTGGTAGCCAGGTCGGTGTTCACGTCGTTGACGTTCACGCCGTCGCCCAGCACGTTGTTGGGGAAAACGCTGCAAGCCGAGTTGTGCTGCGGGCCGCACTTATTGCCCGCGAGTACTCCGCCTACGGCAACGCGCAGCGTGATATCGACGACGTCGTCCGCGAGACGGCGGCCGTTCGGGAAGCCTGCCGCGTCACCCGCCAGCAGTCCCAGACGGCTCGCACGGCCCGGCGCAGTCGGAGCCACACCGGTGTTGAGCCGGAGCAAGTCCGCAACTGGACCCGTGGATGTTCCCGAGGCTGCGATCGGTGGCAAATATTCGACGAGCGGCAGTAGATCGACCCGCGGATTCGGTGGCGAATACAGCGCTCCTGGCACCAGCACCGAATAGAGGCTGTCCACCACGGTAACGAAAAGCGGATTCAGATCGAAGTGGGCGAACTGCGCGTCATCCACCGGTTTCGACATGCTCCAGTAGTCTTTGGAGCCGGTTCCGATAATCAGTTCATTGATCAGCGGGTTACCAAGGCGCTGCACTTGGCGGTATTTGGGGTCCGATCCGTAAGCGCTGAACCTTGCCGAATCGTCGGAGTCGTAATCCCAGTGCCGCCGAATGCTGTTCTCCGGGCGCGACGTCGTACCCCAGATACCAATCGTGGCGCTGGGCGCGCTCGACTTCTCGACTTTCCCGGTGCTCGTCAACATGGCGATTGGCACTTGGATCGCAATCGTGTTTACGGCGTAGCCTGACACCGTGTCCGCGGCGAAGTTACCATTTTCTCCGTCGGCGCCGGTGCCAGGAGCGGTGCTCATGACCCCTGGGACGCCGCTCGGACCGGTGTGGAAATTGCCGGTGTCAAAGGCGCCGCCGAGATCGATAAAGAATGGGTCGTCCACCGCGCCGGCGAATACCGAGATGCCTTCATTGGTCTCGTTGTAGGTGCCGGCCGCGTACAGGTCGGCGTACTTGATGGTGCGTGGCCCGGCGTTCGCGGGCACGGCGTAGAAGGGCGAACCGTTTTGGTTGAGAATCTGTTTGGCTTCGCCGTTTTTAATCATCGTGACCGTGTACGTCTGCTGGGTGGTGATGCCCGAACCCTGCGTCCCTGTGAACGCGGTGATCTGTGGAGGCACTCCCGGAGCGCCCGCTCCCGGTGAACCGAAACCTGCCAAGCCGGTGTAGAGCCCGGGATCTGTGATGGTGTGCTGGAAGCGGAATTGGAAAACGATGTTTTCCTTGCCGTTGTCGTTGTTGTCGACCTTGATCTCGTAAAGGATGTCGGGATCAAACAAGCCCCAATTGGGACCGTTGGCTGGATCGAGGAAAGGATTCGTGTTCAGGATCATCGTGACGCTGGCGGGATTGGTGTCGTTGCCGTTCACGTCGTAACTGCGAAATGCGTACATATCGGTGATGTCAGCCGCCGTGTCGATGGCCGTGATCGGGGCCTCGCGGTGGCTGGACGCCAAGCCGGCCGGGCCAATGAGCACTACGATAGCCGTCGCGCAGATCGCCAGGGTCAACAGCAGAACAACAAGTGGCTTTCGCGATTTCATTCTCCACCTCATGGAAGTAGGTCTTCAGGTCGTACGCAAACTTTGCCAAGCTGGATCACTTCCAGCGCAGAAAAGTTCGGCTTTCGAGATTGCGCCGGGTTCACAGGGTTCTACTTCAATAGGCACTACGCAAAAAGACCGCGTGCGGATTTGTGCAGACTATAAAAATTACAGAGGATTAATCTGACCTTCGGATGCAGTAGCCGGCTTGGGCAGACCTGGGATTTGCTCAGCGAGGTGGCAGGCGACCAGGCTTGCTCCAACTTGGCGCAAGACCGGCGTTTCGAGCGAGCAGCGCTCGATGGCGTGAGGGCAGCGAGTGCGGAAAACACAGCCCGACGGCGGAGTGACCGGCGAAGGAATCTCGCCGCCCAAAGGCTTGGGACGATTGCTTCTGGCGCGCCGGGGATCAGCGGGCGGGATCGCCTGAATCAACGCTTGCGTGTAAGGATGGCGCGGCACGCTGTAGATCTCATCCCACGGCGCGAGTTCCATGATCTTGCCGAGATAAAGCACCATGACGCGATGGCTGACGTGCCGCACGGAAGCCAAGTCGTGGGCGATGAACAGCAGCGACAAACCGAAGCCGGCTTGCAAGTCCACAAGCAGGTTGACGATTTGCGCTTTGATCGAGACGTCCAAGGCGGATACCGGCTCGTCGCAAACGACCACCTCCGGCCGCAAGATGAGCGCCCGGGCGATGCCGATCCTCTGCGCCTGTCCGCCGGAAAATTCGTGCGGGTAGCGATTGATCTGTTCCGGGACGAGGCCGACATGGCCCATGATCTCGAGGACCTTCGATTGCCTTTCGTCCGCGGTCATGCGCGGGAAGAAAGAGCGCAACGGCTCGGCGATAATTTGTCCCACCGTCATGCGAGGATCGAGAGAGGCTAAGGGATCTTGAAAGATGATCTGCAGATGACGGCGCTGTTCACGCATCTGCCCGGCATCGAGGTGTGCGAGATCCTTGCCGCCGAAATGAACTTCGCCGGACGTGACCGGCACGAGACCCAACACGGCTCGAGCCAGCGTGGATTTTCCGCAGCCCGATTCGCCAACGATGCCGAGCGTCTCGCTCTTCGCCAGATCGAAGCTGACGCCGTCAACGGCTCGAAGGACCCGCGGCTTGCTCAGCCAGCCGTCGCCGCGCAACTCGAAATACACACGAAGATCACGCACGGTAAGAATGGGTTCGCTCACGCGTGTTGCTCCACATCCGATTTGAGCGGGCCTTCGTAGAAGCAAGCTTTGCGATGGCCTCCGCCGATGTCCACGAGCGGAGGGACGCTCTTATCGCAGCACTCCAAGCGGTAGGGACAGCGCGGTGCAAACGCGCAACCGGGAGGCAGGTGCAGCGCGTTGGGCGGATTCCCGACGATGGCTTCGAGCCGCTCCGGGCGAACCTCGGTCAACTGAGGAATCGAGCGTTTGAGCGCTTCGGTGTAGGGATGGCGGCAACGGTAGAAAATGTCGTCGACCGTGCCGGTTTCGACGATGCGGCCCGCATACATCACGTTGACGCGATCGGCTAATTCGGCGATCACGCCCAAATCGTGAGTGACCAGGATGACGGCGGTGCCAAACTGCTGCCGAATTTCGCGCAAGAGCGCCAAAACCTCGGCTTGGACCGTAACGTCCAACGCCGTGGTGGGCTCATCGGCAATCAGAATTTCCGGACGGCAGATCAGACCCATGGCGATTGCGACGCGCTGGCGCATTCCTCCCGAAAGTTCGTGAGGATATTGCTGCATGCGCTGCTCAGGTTCGGTGATGTTCACGGCGCGCAGCATCTCGACTGCTTGCGATGTCGCCGCGGCACGATCGATCTTGCGGTGAAGAGTCAGGGGCTCGGTCAATTGAAGGCCCACGGTCAGGTAGGGATTGAGCGAGGTCATCGGATCCTGAAACACGAAGCCGATTTGCGCACCGCGTATTTCATTCAGGCGATGCGCGGTCGCGCCCAGCAAATCCTCACCTTTGAAGAGGGCGGTTCCCGTGATGTGGGCGTTTCCGGCGGACAGTCCAAGCAGGCTCAGCAGCATCTGGCTCTTGCCGGAGCCGGACTCGCCGACAATGGCCAGAGTTTCGCCTGGCGTGAGATCAAGATTGATTTCGGTGACGGCGTGAACCACGCCTTCCCGCGTGGAAAACCTGACCGTGAGATCGCGGACCTCGAGCAACGGAGTGACGGACATCAGCGGTCTTTCGGGTCGAGCACGTCGCGCAGCCCATCTCCCAGATAATTTAGGCAATAAACGATCAGCGCCAGGAAGATGGCGGGGATGAACAACAGATACGGGTAGGATTGCAATTCGCTGGCCCCGTCTGAAACCAGGACGCCGAGCGAAGTCATCGGAGCCTGAACGCCCAGGCCCAGGAAGCTGAGGAAGGCCTCGAAGAGAATCACCGAGGGAACTGTGAGCGTGGCGTAGATCACCACGATGCCCAAAAGGTTGGGCACCAGGTGACGCACCACGATCGAGGGGCCTTTCACGCCCGACGCGCGGGCGGCTTCGATGAACTCTTTGTTTCGCAAGGAAAGAGTTTGACCGCGCACGATGCGGGCAATGTCCAGCCAGGAGACCGCGCCGATGGCCACAAAGATTAGGAACAGGTTGCGGCCGAACATGACCACCAGCACGATCACGAAGGGGATGAAGGGGACCGAGTAGAGGATATCGACGACGCGCATCATCAAGGAATCGACGTGGCCGCCCACGTAGCCGGCTGTAGCTCCCCATAGAACGCCGATCAGCACGCTCACAACGCTCGCGATCATGCCGATGAGGAGCGAGATGCGGCATCCCCACATGACCCGAACGAGCATGTCCCGGCCCAAATCGTCGGTGCCGAAGATGTGGCCGCCGTGCCAGGCCGGCGGCTGATCGAGTAGCGTCCATTGCGGCGTGTAGTAGTTGAACGGCGAGATCCACGGGACGACGACGGCGGCCAGCACAATTGCGCCAAGCACAATGGCGCTGAGCACCGCAGGCCGATTGTGCTTGAGCCGGAGCAGGGCGTCGCTCCAAAGACTGCGGCCTGCGGGCGCGGCGGGCGCAGGCGCGGGCAGGGCATGTCCGCCGGCGGCTACCTGGAGCGTGCTCATCAGTAGCGCACCCTGGGATCGAGCAAGGAGTAGCTAAGGTCGGCCAAAAGGTTACATGCCACGATCAGAACACCGTAGAGGATGGTCACGCCGAGCACCAATGTGTAGTCGCGGTTCAGCGCGCCATCGACAAAGGCGCGGCCGATGCCTGGAAGGCCGAAGATGGTTTCGATGACGATCGAGCCGGTGATCACGCCAGCGAATGCCGGCCCTAGAAAAGAAACCAGAGGCACGAGCGCCGGTTTCATCGCGTGCCGCAGGATCACCAGTCGCTCCGGAACGCCTTTGGCGCGGGCCATCAGAATGAAGGGGCTGTTCAGAACTTCGACCATGCTGCCTCGCATCAGGCGCGCGACGTAGGCGATGTACGGAGCAGCCAGCGCCACCGCCGGCAGAATGAGATGCAACGGGAAGCTGCGCGCCCAGCCGCCGGCGGGGAGCCAGCGCAGGTTCACGGCGAACACCAAAATGAGGATGGGAGCGACGACAAACACCGGCACGGAAATGCCGATCATCGACAAGCCCATCGGAATGTGGTCCCAAGCGGTGTTGCGGCGGAGCGCCGCGAAGATGCCAATCGGCAGACCAATGAGCAGCGCTCCGAGAAGAGCCGCGCCGCCAATCAAGGCGTCGATCGGAAAGCCTTGGCGGATGATCTCGTTCACGGTGGTGTCGCGGTATTGGTAGGAGGGACCAAAATCGCCGCGCAGGATGTTGCCGAGGTAGCGAAAATATTGTTCGTAGAGCGGTTCATCGAGATGGTACATGCGCTCGACGTTGGCCTTGATCGCCGGCGGGAGCTGCTTCTGCGAATCGAATGGGCCGCCCGGCGCGGCGTGAAGCAGCAGGAACGCCAGCGTGATGATGATCAGCAGCGTGGGCACCGCACCTGCAAATCGAACGATGGCGTAGCGGAGCAACTCAACTCTCCTGGTGAGCCAGAATGTAGATGTAGCGCGACAGGTTGCGATCCATCAGGTTCGATTGCCAGCCCTTCACGTACGGTTTGATCAGGTGCGCGCTCACCCAGAAATACGTCGGCAGAAACGGTGCGTCTTCGTTGAGAATCGATTCCGCCTGGTGAAACAATTGCATGCGCTTGGCAACATCGTTGGTGTTGCTGGCCTGATCGACGAGCGCGTTGTATTGAGAATTATTATAGCCGCCATAATTCATGTCGTTGCCGGTGGTGAAGAGCTGCAAGAAGGTGAACGGATCGAGGTAATCGCCGCTCCAAGCATCCCAATAGAACAAGGGTTGCCTCTGCAGCTTGGCTTCCAGCAGAACCTTAAACTCCACGTTGTAAATCTGGATTTTGGCCCCTAGATTCGTTTGCCACATCGCCGAAAGCGCTTCCATTTGGCGGCGATACGTCGGCCCCGCCGCTCGGATAAGTAATCACCGTCTCCAAAGGATGGCTCTCCGAATAACCCGCTTCTTCGTAAAGCTTGCGCGCCAGCGCGTGACGATCGTCCGCTGAGAGTTTTGCCCACTCGGGAACGGCCGGGTCGTACCCCGGGAGAGGAGGCATCAGGTTGTAGGCAGGCACTCCCAATCCACGCCGCACGTATTTCGCGAAGATTTCGCGGTCCACGGCCATGCTCAGCGCCAGACGCAATTTCGGATTGCCGGCAAAAGGAGGTTTGGTCAGATTGAAAGCGTAATACGCCGTCGTAAAATTTGGGGCTAGCACCACCTGGTTCCGACCACTTGCTTCAGCCGATCCACGTCGGAGGAAGGGATGCGATCGGTCCAATCGAGGTCGCCGGCGAGATAGCGATTTGTTGATTCAGTAAAATCTCCGATAACAAGGTAGTTCACTTTCGAGAGGCGTACGTGGCTGGCGTCCCAATAGTGCGGGTTCTTGAGCAGAGTAATGTGGCCGCTGAGGACACGCTCCGAGAGAAAAAATGGACCATTCGAGATCATGTGACCGGGCTGGGTCCACGCATTGCCCCACTGTTTCACCGCCGGCTGGTAGACGGGAGAGAGGTAAACGTTTGTGAGAAGCGCGAGAAGATAGGGCGTCGGCGCGCCAAATGGATGACGAGCGTTTGGATATCTACCGACTCGACGCCGAGTTTTTCGGCGCGGCATTTTCCCGCAGCGATATCCATCGCGTTCTCAACGGGCGCGAGCGCCTGAGCGTATTCGGAGGCCGTCGCCGGGTCCACCAGGCGGCGAAACGTGTAAACGAAATCGCGAGCGGTGAGGGGCTCGCCGTTCGACCATCGCGCATCCTTTCGCAAATGAAACGTCCAGGTTTTGCCGTCGCTACTGGTTTCCCAGGAGGTGGCCATGCCGGGGATGGTGTCCCCGTCGATTCCGCTGTGACCAGTCCCTCGAACAGATCTTGCGAGAACGATCATGCTCGGTACGTCCACTGCGAGCGTGGGATCGAGTGAGCGCGGGTCGGCTTCCAGCTGACGGTTGATGACTTGGTCTGCGAGCTAAATCGGCGCCTACTTGGACAGTTTGCGCGGCCGACGACGAGGGGACTGCCTTGTTTGGCGCAGCCGAACAGGGCGAGAAGTAGCGCGGACAGGAGAGCCGTGCTGAGTTTACGGGACACGCTACGCCTGTGGCTGTGTGCGCGCGCTCGCCCGGAGCCGGGAAAATGGTAAAGAAAATTGACTGTCAAGGACGAGGCACGAATTTGGGGGGGTACCCCCGGTGTTTTTACGAAAGAGTGCGCACGCGATTGAAAACAATGGAGTTGACTTTCGCTCTGGCGCTGGAGAGTGCGCGAAGAGTTTGGAAGTGACTGTAAAGGCGGTACTTACGTTGGCGGTGCTACTGGCGAGCGGTGAATGGTTCGCAAGTGCATGAAAATTACATGGTTGGGATATCGGTGCAGAAGAGAGGCTGCGCAAGTTGCTGGAACGTAAAGGCGTGTTGTGTCTCACGGTCGGCGTGCGCACCAGCCAGAAGGATATGACCTTCGCGCACAAGGGTGTCTCACTGGTGAAAGCCAAAGGTTGGCGCGACGTGCGACGCAAAATATGTGCGCGGAAGAATTGGGGGCAGTGGACGCGGAGAAGAGTTTGGCGCGGCGCCTACGGCCCCTTTTCCTGGGTCTCGGTCCCAGCCCTGCCGAGCCGGGCTCACGTCTGCTGGCGGCCCTCCGGGCCACCCGGGGGTGGCGAAGGGACCTGAATTAGCGAACATGAAACATTATAACATTGAGGTCAATTGGCTGGCCGCGTCGATGGTGTCTGGGTGACGTCAAGCTGCTTGTGTAAAAGAGCGAGGGTGCGGCTTTGTCATGGCGAGCTAGCCATCGGAAATCGCATCTATGATTTCTCGGCCAACTCCATCCGTGACGATCAGAATCGCGAACTAAAAAATGATTTTATGGTGCCCAAGAGAGGATTCGAACCTCCACACCGTTGCCGGTACTAGACCCTGAATCTAGCGCGTCTGCCAGTTCCGCCACTTGGGCAAATGGAAGCGGTGAAGCGAAGCAGGAAGCATTTTGCTCGCGGCTTTTGGCTTTGTCAACGCGAGGGGCGCGGGCGGCCTTTCAGAGTTTTCGGGGGCGCGCCGGTGCGAGCGTCGCTGAATGTGGTTGAGCGCCGCCGGACGTGCTGAGCGCACAGGCAGGGTGCCTGCGCTACTAAAACCGCGGAGCCTTTGCGGTTGCGGTGGTGTTATAATCCGGCGCAAGAGCGGGGCGCATCGTCGTGCCGCCGCAACTTTCCGGTCTGGCCCAAATGCTGCTATCAGGGAGGCAACCATGGGAGATATTCAGTGGGGCCCGTTGGCTTACCTGTTGCTTGGTTGGGGTGTAGTTACTAGCATTCTGGTGATTCTGGTGGTCTATCGCGTGACGCTCTCGTCTCGAGAGGACGATCAGATCTTTATTGGTAAGGCGGAAGAGCATATTGCCGCTGAACAGCGAGCGATCATTCTGAAGGTAACTGCGCTGGGGCGGCCCATTTTTGCGCTCGCTCTGGCTTCCGGTATTTTGCTGGCGGCTAGCGCGGGGTTTTGGATTTGGCAAGGGCTTCGGAGTTTTTAGTCTTCTCGTTCGCTTCGAGGGGCTGAAGAGTCTCTGTGAGGAGTGCGGCTGTTCGTTTTGTGTCGCCCCTCCGGGGCTTCGGACGGAACCGCGGGGCACGCTGCCAGCGCTTCCGCGCTGGGCTATGTTTGTGCCGTCCCTGGCGGGACTCTCAGGAAGCGTCGCGGCCGAGCCGCACCGATTTTTGCCTATTGCATTGATGTCGTGGCTTCCTCGTGCGCTGCACGGACATTGTATTAAGTGGGAGGCAAAAGCAGATCCCTCGGCCTGCGGGCCTCGGGATGACACCGTGTCGGCCGGATAGCGTGAGTGAGTGCCGGTTGATGCCGAACTGAAGCTTTGACTCCGAAACTCTGACTCCCGGAACTCCGACTGCAACTAGGCGCCGGGGCCTGCTGGGGAATGGGTGGCGGAGTCGGGGTTGTGGGGAGTTACGGCGGGGGCGGAACGCTGCGTGGAATCTTGGGTTGAAACGGGGACGATGGACGTGTGGTTCAGGACGATGAGCCAGTTGCCGGAGCGTTTTTCGAGAACTAGCGTGGTATGGCCGAAAGCGGTGGCCTGCGTGCCGTCCACCTGGCCGGTGTAGCGCCACTGATAGGTGCACCACGCGGTGTCGCCAGTGACCTTAGTGTAACTGTTGCTGCGCTCGAGGCGGTCGCCCTGCGTGCGTGCGCGCTGCGCCTGATAGGCGCGAAGGTAGTTTGCCCAGCCCATGAGCGGCGGCTCCCAAGTGCCACTCACGACCGTGACATCGTCGGAGTAATACTTGTGCATCATATCGACGTCGCCAACCTGCCAGGCGGCGAGCATCTGCGAAACCAGGGTATCGATGGCCTGTCCGTCAGAGGTGGGGACCGGCGAAGCGATTGCGGCCGATGGCGGGGCTTGGTTTTTGTCTTTTTGATTTTGCTTTTGAGCGGCTGGTCTCCCGCCGAAAAGCGGGAGGCCGCCGGCGAGCGCCACGGCTAACGACAGAAACATCGCCATGGCGGTCACGCGGCGGCGGCCTCCACCGGCTGGACCGGATCTCGCTGTTCTCTCCCCGCGCATTTGCACGAAGTGCATTGCTCCCCCTGCTCCGCGCCGTTTTGGTCGGCGGCGGGAATCATCGGGAAGATAACACGAAAGATTACTTGCGGCCGGGAAGCTATAGGGGGAGGACGCGTAGTAGACACGTTGGCATTGTGGCTACTGCGCGCCGCGAGCGGCGCAGCGATCGCGGGGATGACGGCTTTCTCCTGCGATGCGCGGACGTTGTGTTGGGAGTGGAAGGCAAAAGCAGATCCCTCGGCCTGTGGGCCTCCGGGATGACACCGCGTCGGCCGGGTGAGGGTGAGCGTGCGGATGACGACGAAGCGTGCGGGTGACAGCTTCTTGTTCGCACAGAGCTTTAAGTGCTGCGAGTTACTGCCAGTTGATGAAAGAGAGGAGAGGCGAGCTAAAGATCCGCTTACTTTCATGAAGCTCGATCTTTAGCTCGCGTTCTCGCGCAGGCCTGGCGTCTAGGAGTGGAAGCCGATCCAGACCCAAACACTGGCAGAGGCTACGAACAACACGCTGGCGACAACCGCAAGCGCGATGATCACGTGCAACAGGGAGTGCATCCTGGCAATCAGCGACTGCTGCTCGGATGCCATCATGACCTGCTCGGCCGAGTTGAGATACAGCTCGTCATCTTCCCTGGTGGACAACGCGTTCCCGTAAATCAGCAGGCCTACGAGCACGATGGTTACCGCACCCCACGCAAACAGCAGATACGTTAGTGAGCTTTGCATCGTTAGCATGACGCCCTCCCGTCGTAATGATTTTCACCGCTTGCAGCGGCCTCATTTACGAATGCGATTGTCGCGCGGCTGAAGCTTGCGGCTCAGTGAGCGGAGGACTGCGTTCGCGTGACGCGGGTCACAACTTGGGGTGGCAGCCGGATGCGCCGTCGCGCGATGGCCATGAATCGATTAGCGGGCGATGCGAAAGCCGTAGTCGGCGTACTTGAATTCAGGAGGGATGCTCGAGCGGGCCGCGCAGCGCGAGACTTTGATGTGGTGGCGCCAGGAACCGCCGCGCGAGGCTTTGCGGCCGCCGCTCGCCGGCCCTTGCGGGTTGCGCGCGGGCGTGACTTCGTAATAGCGCGGATCGTACCAGTCGGAACACCACTCGTGGACGTTGTCGCCCGATGTGGAAGAGTCCGTAAGCGTTCGGTGCGTGCGACCCGGCGGGCTCGGGACCATCGTGCCAGCGCGTGGCGTAGTCGGGAAGCTTTTCCGGCGGTGCGTCGCCCCAGGGATAGAGCGCGTTCTCGACGCCGCCGCGCGCCGCGCGCTCCCACTCCGCTTCGGTTGGCAGACGATAGCGCCGGCCGAAGATACTGCTCAACCAATCGCAGAACGCCGCTGCATCGTGCCAAGAGGTTCCCACGACGGGCTGCTCGGGATTCTGGAACTGCGCGTCGTTCCAAAAGGGAGGCGCGGGCCGTGCGGTAGCGGCGAGGAAGCGAGCGTATTCGGCGCGCGTGACTTGCAGAAGCGGCCATTTCGAACGAGTCTACCCAGACACGGTGGACTGGCCTCTCGTCGTCGCGGCCAGCGTCAGACCCCATGCTGAACCAACCTTGAGGGATGGCGACCATGCGCGGCTCCGCGAAATCGGGGGCGGGCTGATTGACGGGTTGGTGTTGCGAGGAGGCCATGGCTCGTCGCGTTGCCATCGCGCTGAGAACACGCGACGACAATCGAGCGGCGGCGCGATGCGTGCCCAGCATACCAGAAGCGCGGGAGCGCCAAAACGACGAGCGCGTGCGTTAGTATGTGGGCCACGGTGTGTGGGCCTGCCCAGCGGCCCCGGTCAGGCGAATGCGTACGCCTATAGCCCATGGAAGGATCGCCTTGGACAAGACTGTGAAGAGGCTGGGCATCGCGCAACTCTTGACGCCGCTCGGGCTGCTTGCTGCGGCTCTACTCTGTCCTGCGGCTGCGCGCGCAGCCGGTCTCACTGTGCCTCCCGCGGCGACCCAGGGGCTTGCTGTGCTTTACGCCGGACAGCCGGACCAGGCCATCGAGCTGTTTCGCCGAATCGAGATGACCCGGCCGGACGACCCTTTGGGTTTCCTGCTCGAGGCCGAGGCGCGCTGGTGGCAAATTTATTGCGAGACCTGCGTGATCAAATGGAACATGATCGACGCCTGGCCGCAACCGCGCCGCTCGGCCGACGACGATTACCTGGTATCTGGCCAGCAAGGTGACGGAACTGGCAGAGGCGCGCATCGCGAAGAGCGACTCGGCCGACATGGAGCTGTATGCGGGCTTGGGCTGGATGCTGAGGGCGCGCCTGCTGGCGTTGCGCAACGATCGCCGGGGAACGGCGCGCGCCGGCGTCATGGGGCGCGCGTGTTTTTTGCGCTCCCTCGAACTCGATCCGCAAATGGCCGACGCCGATACCGGCTTGGGCATCTACAACTACTACGTAGATACGCTCTCGGGCATAGCCAAGGTGTTGCGCGTCTTCATGGGCATTCCCGGCGGGAGCAAGCGCGACGGCATCCGCCAGCTCCGTACCGGGATGGAACAGGGTGTGTTGACGCGCGTTACCGCGCGCTTTTATCTGGCCAAGAATTTGCGCACCTTCGAACAGGACTACGTAGGTTCGATCGAGGTGATGAAGCCGCTGGTGACCGAATATCCGCAAAACCCCATGTTTCAGCTGATTCTCGGCGACACGCAGGCAAAGCTCAACCGGCGGGAACTCGCGGCAGCGAGCTTCCATGCGGCCGCGAGCGCCCCGGTGTCCGGCACTGCTTGCGGCGAACGGGTGCGCATGTTGGTCGAGCAGTCGATGGCCGCGCTTGGCCGCGGCGCGGACCGATAATCGCGGTTCGAGGGCAACGACCCTTCTGCAGCGAGCATCTGAATCAGCATTCTGGTGGGCATTTTTTGGCGGGCATTTCAGTGGGTGTTCTAGCCGGCGTTTCAGCGGTCACTTACTCTCGCGGACTGGACCAAACTGGAAGCGCGCGAAGAAAAGTGCTACGCGCAATCTGCCAGCGAGCCGAGCGTTTCCGGTCTGGCGGGTTGACTTGAGCGAGTGCAGGTGGTATCAGAAGAAGGCTTACAGGCAGGGGGATTCCGAAACGTCTTGAACCTCCATGAGTTCTTCCGGGGCCAGTTTGCCCTCTCTGGCCTTGATCAACAGGTGAATTTCGCTGCGCCACGCAGGTGGCGCAGTCTGCACGTTGCGATTTTTGCGGCCGTTTGCGGCTGCGTCGTCCTGTTGTCCGGTTGCAACGAATTCAACCCTAACTTGGGCGCTGCGGCGCAGCAAAGTTCCTCGATTACTTACATCACGCCCGCCTCCAGACCCGCCGGCTGCTCGGGCTTCACGCTCGACATCATGGGGGAAGGATTTGTCGACGGTGCGGTCGTCGCGTGGAATGGCAGCGCGAGGGCGACCAACTTCGAAAGCAGCACAGAACTGCTGGCAACCATCAATGCTTCCGACCTTGCCACGGGCATGCCGGTTACGATTGTGGTGAGCACGCCGCCGGTGGTGGGAGTGCCAAAGGGCAATAATTTGTCGAATTTTGTGCCTTTCACGATTGCGCCCGCCGTGCCTTCGAGCAGTTGCCCGATACCTCCTACTTTTCCGCCGACGCTGATCGCGCTGAGCCAGCCGTCGGGAGACGCCGGGACGTCGGTCGAAATCGCTGGGAATTACTTTGGCGGCGTGCAGAACAACAGCACGGTTACGTTTGGCGGAGTGGCCGCGACACCGACAGCCTGGAGCGGGACGCTCATCACCGTTACTGTACCAACCGGTGCTCCAGTCGGAAGCGTTATGGTGGTGGTGACTGTGTCTGGAGTGCCTAGCATCACCCTAAATCCTGGCGAGAACGTGTTCAATGTGCTGCCGACGCCGACCACGACTGCGATCGAGTGTTTCGTCTTCGTCTTCGGCGACGGCGGATGCCGTGCGGTCGTTTTCAACCGCGGCTGCACCCCGCTACAGGGCGGTTGTGGCGCCTTCGGCCGATCCCGCCGCGGCTGGCGGAACCGGCATGGACAAAGTTTATCTGCGCGATACGTGTCAGGGCGTGACGTCGGGGTGCACGCCGGCGACGATCCTGATCTCGGTGGGTTTCAACGGCGCCGAGGCTAACGGAGCGAGTCGTTCTCCTTCGCTCAGCACCAGCGGGCGGTTCGTGGCGTTCGCCTCGGACGCAAACAATTTGGTGCGAGGCGATGCCAACGGCGTGACGGATATTTTTCTGCGCGATACCTGCATCGCCGCGCCGGCGGGCTGCACGCCATCAACAACGCGGGTATCGGCCGGCGCGGGCGGCGTCGATGCGAACGGAGCGAGCGCTTCGCCCACGATCAGCTCCGACGGACGCTTCGTGTCCTTCTACTCGATGGCTACCAACCTGGTCCTTGACGGCGCGTCCAACTCACCTGAGGTTCCCACGGGCGCGTACCTGTGGGACAGCTGCTTTGGCGTGGCGAACGGTTGCAAGGCTTCGCTGACGCGCCTGAACGTTACCTCTGCGTCGCAGCGCTAACCGCGCGCGCTTCGAAACGTTCCAAAACAAACTGCAAAAACGGTTGTCGTATGATCCGTTAATCGGGGAGCGAGAAGAGCCGCTCGGGGTCGAGCTGTGCGGACCAGGGGAACGGGCGGATTTCAGCTCTGCCCAGCGCTCTCGCGTGATTTCGACTTGCAGATGGTAGTCGGAGGGACCGGTCGGAGCGGCATGCAGGCGCAAGTAAAGCGTCACGTGGAAAGGCGCTTCGCTTGTTGCCGCCACCCAGCAGGGGAAGGTGTTTTGGCCGAGCGACTGCGTGCCTGTGCTTGTGCTGGCGCTTGCCGGAGCGACATGAACGTGATGGGCGCGGATGGCCACCTGCGCGAGCGCGCGCGGAATCTCCCGCGATACGCGGAGCGTGCATCCCCAATCGAGCGCTTCGACACAGTGCGTGTCGCGTGCTTGTGCGCGCGAAAAATTTTTGCAGCCGGTGACCAGCGCGGTCTGATGGTTGGGCGGCCAGCGAAAAATATCTTCGCGGGAGCCTTGCGCGATCACATAGCCGCGGTCGAGCACGATGAGTTCCTCACAGAGTCGATAGATCTCCTCGAGGTTGTGGCTCACGACGAGGGTGACGCCCCGGTAGCCGGCGAGCGTTTCGTGCAGCTGGCGTTCGAGCTCGCTGCGCAAGTAGGTGTCCAGCGCCGAGAAGGGCTCGTCAAGAAGCAGGGCGGCAGGTTGCGGCGCCAGGGCGCGCGCTAGCGCCACGCGCTGCTGCTGGCCGCCGGAAAGTTCGCCCGGATAGCGCCGCTCGAGACCGGCTAGGTGCATGGCCGCGATCTGCTCGGAGATGCGACGCGAGCGTTCACCGGCGTCCAGCTTGCGAATGCCGAAGGCGATATTTTCTTCGACGGTCAGGTGCGGAAACAGGGCGTAGTGCTGGAAGAGCAGGCCGATCCGGCGCGCGCGGCTGGGCAGCTGCACGCCTGTGGCTGCGTCAAACAGCGTGCGGCCATCGAGCGAGATGCGCCCGCGCGCGGGAGTGTATAGGCCGGCGATTGCGCGCAAAGTCATGGTCTTGCCAGAGCCCGAAGCGCCCAAGAATTCCGACCGGCTTCTGCGCCGCGGTGAACGCTACGCGCAACGCGAAGTCGGCGAGATTCCTCTCGATCTCTACTTCAAGCGCCAAGTGGCCCCCGCTTGGTTCGCGCGGGATCGCGCACCAGGTAAGCCCGCTGATAGCGAGTCCAGGCTCCCAGAGCCACGAGCACGGCCAGCGAAACCGCCAGGACCACGCTGGCCCACACCAATGCTTGCCGGGTATCGCCCGATTCCATGTCGAAATAGATGGCGACCGGAATTGTTTCCGTGCGACCGGGAATGTTGCCTGCAAGCATGAGCGTGGCGCCGAATTCTCCGAGCGAACGCGCGAACGACAGCACGGTGCCAGCCAGGACGCCGGGCCAAGCTAACGGCAGCGCAATGCGCGCGAAGACTTCCCACTCCGACGCGCCGAGTGTGCGCGCCGCTTCGAGCATGCCCTGATCAATCTGATCGAGTGCGCCGCAGGCCGTCAAATACATGAGCGGAAACGTCACGACGGTGGCGGCGATGACGGTCGCGGGCCAGGAGAAGACGAGGGATATGCCGATTCGCCACAGCAAGCTTCCCAGGGGGCCATTGCGGCCGAGCAGAACCAGCAAGAAGAAGCCTACGACGGTTGGCGGCAGCACCAGCGGCAGTAGGAGGACGCCGTCGAAAAGCTCCCACAGGCGGCTTTGGCGGCCGATGCGCCAACTCGCGGCGGTCACGCCGAGAACCAGGACCAGCGCCGTGGATACGAACGCGGTCTTGAGCGAGATCCAGAAAGGCGAGAAGTCGAGCTGCATGGATGTGGATCTTTGCGCCGATCACTTTGCGTCGGAAGAGTCCCGGCCGGGCGATTGCGCAGCAGGCCGGACGCGACGGAGGATTATATGCGAGTTGAATGCTTTACCTAAAGACCGCTTCGAGAGCGAGCCTAGAGGCGGGCGGACTGCTCTTGTTCGAAGGCGTGGTAGGAGGAGCGCACGAGCGGGCCGGACTCGACGTGGCGGAAGCCCATTTGCTGACCCAGGCGCTTGTATTCGGCGAATTCGTCGGGATGCACGAAGCGCACGACGGGTAAATGTTCACGCGTCGGCTGGAGATATTGGCCCAGCGTGAGGATGTCGACGCCTTGGGCAGCGAGCTCGGCCAGCGTTTGCAAGATTTCGTCACGTGTCTCGCCCAGCCCTAGCATCATGCCGGTTTTGACGGGCGTGGCCGGCGCCATTTCTTTCGCGCGATGCAGCAATTCGAGCGAACGCTCGTAAATGGCTCCCCGGCGCACCTGGCGGTAGAGCCGCGGCACGGTTTCGATGTTGTGATTAAGCACGTCGGGCCGCGCGGCGATTACGGTTTCCAGGGCGGGCCAGTCGCCGCGAAAATCCGGGATCAGAACTTCGATGCGGCAATCCGGCACGCGCTCGCGAATGGCGGCGATGGTTCGCGCGAAAATCGCCGAGCCGCCGTCGGGCTGATCGTCGCGATTGACCGAAGTGACCACCGCGTAGCGCAGCTGCATTTGCTCGACGGCCTGCGCGACGCGTTCGGGCTCGCCTTCATCGGGTGCGCCCGCCGGGCGGCCGGAAGGCACCGCGCAGAAGCCGCACGCGCGGGTGCAGATGTCACCGAGAATCATGAAGGTGGCTGTGCGATGTTCCCAGCACTCGCCCTGATTTGGGCAGCGCGCGCTCTCGCAAACGGTGTGCAGATCGAGGCTGCGCATGATGCGCTTCAAATCCTGGTAGTTTTCGCCGCCGAAGAAGCGCACCTTGAGCCAATCCGGGCGCGGGTGGCTTACCGGCGGCGGCACGGCCTCGGCGCCCGGTGTGAAACTGTTCGAGATAATGTGAAAGGGCGAATTCATGCAGTGTAGACCCCTATTCTACCCTCGACTAAGCAACCGGACAATAACTTGCGGCTCGGGTTAAGGCTCGAATCGTACTATTCCGCTTACGTAGATTCGTGTAGTACATCTGTACCCTGTACCTTGGGGCCTCCGGTCCATCGCTCGGCCGACTCCGAACCGGTACTTTGCGCATGTTCAATTTGCAGCGCGCTATCGCTGTTTTCATTTATTTGCTTGTGCAGAGGGCCCTGAACTCATGGATGAAGATACTCGTCTCGAGCTTGTGGATGTGCCGGTCGATGCGGAACTGGATGCCAGCATGGTTGGCATCGAACGGCGCGAATGGTGGTTGTGGACGTCAGCGGTTTCCGTGACGCTGCTGCTGACGGCCGGAATCGCTTCTTTTCTTTTTCCTTCGGTGCTCTCGCAATCGAACCCGTTTGACCTGTTTTCCCTTCAGCAGGTCGTGCGCGGACTTGTGGGTCTGGTGCTGCTGCTTGACCTGTACGTAGTTTATGAACAACTTCAAATCCAACGGCTGCGGCGAGAGTTGACAGAACAGGTCTACAAACTCTCGGCACTGGATTCGCTGACCGGTCTGTTTAATCGCCGGCACCTCGAGCAGAGGCTGGCCGAGGAGATCGCCCGCTGCGAGCGGCATGGCTGTTCGCTGGCGGTCATTCTGTTCGATCTGAACTCATTTAAGCAGGTGAACGACACGCATGGACACACCGTCGGGGATAGCCTTTTGCAGGCTTTTGCCGAGCGCTTAAAAAAGGCAACTCGCGGCTCCGATGTGGCGGGTCGTTTTGGCGGCGACGAATTTCTGGTGGTGCTGCCGGAGTGCAAGGCCGATGGCGTCCAGTACGTTCTCGATCGCCTGAGCAAATTCGAGGTGGAAGCCGATGGCCGGGTGCTCCTGGTGTCGTTTTCGGCGGGTTGGACGAATTACATCGTTGGAGAGTCGCCGCTTGAGTTTTTGAAACGCGCCGACGCGGCGCTGTACGCGCATAAGCGCGCTCTTCGTGGATGACCGTGCTGACGGTGCGAGAGTGTTCGCGCTCCGCTCAATCGGGCGCTTGGCAATCCGCGATCGCGTTCGGAAATCGGAAAATCAGCAAGAATAAGAGGGACTGGCGGATTCACGACGCTTATCGTTTGCGTCCTGTGTTCTTGGTTAGGTGCCAGGTCTCGCAGTGGGGGCACAGATAGGCGCGCAGATCCTTGGGGGCGTCATGAGTGGCGATCTGATGCGCGGCAGTCGCTAACGCCTCGCCCTCGGTATCGTACTTGCGCTTACCGGTCACCGGGCATTTGTCATTTTGGTCCATGAGGACGCCTGCAATGGATCGGCCGAGCTCTGTTTGTCTCCCGGTGACGGCAGTCAGGAACATACCACGGTCGTCGTGGCGTGCGCGCCATGTTGCAACGGCGACGAGATGTGGTAGCGTAGGCGCTCGCCTTCGGAGACATCGTCATCGACCATCGTGAACAGCTCGCTGCGATCCTTCGCAAGAAGTCTCTGGTTCGAGGGGAGTTCGTTCTGACCTCCGGCCTGAAGAGCAACTATTATCTCGACTGCAAGCTGACGACGCTCGATCCGGAGGGGGCGTTTTTGACCGGGCATTGCATTCTGGAAGCGCTGGACTCGATGGGCATCAAGGCCGACGCTGTTGGCGGGCTCAGCATGGGAGCCGATCCGGTGGTCTCGGCGACAATTATCGCCAGCTACCTCGAGCGTAAGCCGCTGCCTGGATTTCTGGTGCGCAAGGAGCCCAAGAAACACGGCCGGCAGAAGCAAATTGAAGGGGTCAGCGGCCCCATAGAGAAAGTGGTGATTGTGGACGAGGTGTGCACCACGGGCAAATCAACGCAAGAGGCCATCGACGCCGCTGAGTCCGAAGGCTATCAGGTCGTCGCCGTCATTAGCCTTGTGGACCGGGAAGAGGGTGGCTCGGACAGGCTGCGATCCAGATATAATTACCGCGCAATTTTCACCGCTCGTGAGCTTATGAACGAGGTTTCGCAATCCGCCTGATCTCCATCGCGTGAGTCCTTCCAGTTTGATATTCCTGATCTCCTGCCACAACTGAGGCACTCCCGACCCGCATCACAGGGGAGGTAGAGAGGGCCGGTCTGCTGCCGAGAGGCAGCGTAATGTGTCTAATATGCAACAACCGATATGCCACGGGGGAACACGCCAATTGTTGTATGATGGCCACAGTCTGTGCAAGATGCACCCTTTGTGTTTTTCTAAGTATATGTAAATAAGCTGTTTAATTTTGCAGACAAAGGCCCCGAACATGCTGTTCTCTTTAGCGATGCCAAATCAGACCACTATTCAGCGGCCCGTCGAGACTTCGGGAATCGGGCTGCATACCGCCGTCCAGAGCCATCTACGCCTCATGCCTGCGCCTGCCGACACGGGGATCGTTTTCCGGCGCACGGACCTTGATAACTTCGAGATTGAGGCGCACGGCCGGAACGTGGCGCGGGTCAGTTACGCGACCAGTTTGATGAAAAAGGGCGTCCTGCTGTCGACCACCGAGCACCTGCTCGCGGCGCTGTACGCCAGCGGTCTGGACAACGTCTACATCGACATCGATGCGATTGAGGTGCCCATCCTCGATGGTTCCTCGCAGCCGTTCGTCGAGATGCTCGCGCAAGCGGGCGTGCGCCGGTTGCGGCGGCAGAGGCGTTATCTGAAAGTTTTGCGGCCGCTCGAGATTGCCGACGGGGACCGCCGCATTGGTATCTATCCAGCGTCGGAATTCACCGTGCATTGCCTGGTGGATTATGCCCACCCTGCGATTGGCCGTCAGGAGATCGAGTTGTTCGTGAGTCGCGAAAGCTTTGAGAGCCGGCTGGCGCGGGCGCGCACGTTTGGTTTTCTGGACGAGGTCGAGCGGCTGCGCGCGGTGGACCTGATCCGCGGAGGTTCGCTCGAAAACGCCATCGTGCTCACTCGCGATGGGATTTTGAATGGTGAATTGCGCTACCCCGATGAATTTGGCCGGCACAAGACGCTCGATTTGATCGGGGATCTGGCTTTAATCGGCCGACCGCTGCTAGCTCGGGTCGTGGCTCACAAAGCCGGCCATGCCTTGCATACGCAGCTGGTTTCGCGTTTGCTCGCCGATCCGACTCTTTGGACTGAGACGACGTCCACCGACGTTCCGCGGGAGCAGTCCATGGCCGCAGGCTATTCTGCTGCGGGGATACCTGCCGTTTCGTGAGACTCCAGTAAACCCGCCGTCTTGCGTCCGTCCGTAGATTTGTTCTTTAACCTCCATCTAAAGGCAACGCAGACAGATATCCTTGTCGCCTTTCGCTGAAGGTGGGCTGCGGGGTTCGGGACGAGCACCTGTATTGGGCGCAGGCCGTCCCGTTTGGTTTCGGTAGTACTGGGGTTACTGGCACTTTTTGGTTCCGAGCGCGACCACCTACAGGACGTTACTGTTTTACAAAACCAGCGAACAAGCGGAGAATACCGCGGACATGTCACTTCGCGATTTTAGTGTTGTGATCTTGGCAGCGGGCAAGGGAACGCGGCTGCGCTCGAAATTGGCCAAGGTGCTGCACCGTGCAGGCGGGCGGACGCTGGTCGAGCACGTGGTACAGGCCTCCCAGCAACTCAAGCCGAGTGCGGTGATAGCCGTGGTCGGGTACCAAGCCGAGCAGGTGGCTGGCGTGGTGTCGCGCCTCGGCGTGCGCACCGTGATGCAGCAGCCGCAACGTGGCACCGGCCACGCCATACTGGTCGCGCGGCGCGCGCTTGCCGCTCGCGCCAAGTGCGCCATCGTTGTGCCGGGCGACGCGCCGCTGGTTCGTATGGAAACGCTGGCCGCTCTGGCTCGGGCGCATCAGGAGTCCGGTGCCGCGGCGACCATTCTTTCCGCGGAAGTTGCGAACCCATCCGGTTACGGGCGCATTGTGCGTGCAGAAGACGGTTCGGTCACCGCCATCGTCGAGGATTCGGCGCTGTCTCCCGATCAGCGCGGCATCAACGAAATCAACTCGAGTATCTACGCGTTCACGCTCGCCAAGCTCTGGCCGTGCCTGGCCCGGCTGCGGCCATCGAATATTCATCGCGAGCTGTACCTGACCGACGCGATCGGAATGCTGCGCCAGCAGGGCGAGTTGGTCGTCGCGCAACTCGCCGCCGATGCCGACGAAGTGCTGGGGTGCAACACGCGCGCCGATCTTTCCGCTGTGGACGTGGTGTTTCGCCGCCGCAAGCGCGCTGAGCTGATGAAAGAAGGGGTCTCGATTCAGTTGCCGGAAACGGTGCTGGTGGATCCCGAGGTCACCGTGGGCGTGGACACGGTCCTCGGGCCTGGCGTGCAACTGCTGGGCCGCACGCGCATCGGCGCGGGGTGCACGATCCAGACCGGAAGCGTCATCACGGACTCGGTACTGGACGATGGGGTGATGGTGAAGCCCTACTGCGTCATCAATGCCAGCCAATTGGCTGCGGGGACGCAAGTCGGGCCGTTTGCGCATCTGCGGATCGACGCGCGGCTGATGAAGAATGCGCACGTGGGCAATTTCGTCGAAGTGAAGAAGAGCGTGCTCGGCGAAGGCGTCAAGGCCATGCACTTAACGTATTTGGGCGACGCGCGTGTGGGCGATGAAACGAACGTGGGCGCGGGCACCATCACCTGCAACTATAACGGCGTGCAAAAGCACCCGACCACGATTGGCCGGCGCGTGTTTATCGGCAGCGACAGCGCGCTGGTGGCGCCGGTCCGAGTTGGAGACGGCGCGTACGTGGGCGCCGGCTCGGTCATCACCGAAAACGTTCCCCCGGGCGCGCTCGCTCTGGGGCGCGGGCGCCAGGTGAACAAGCCGGGCTGGGCCAATGCGCGGCGCCGCGCGATGGCGGCAGAAGCCAAGCAAGCAAAGCGCGCGCCGAAGCGGGGGAAGTCTGGTCGTGCGAAGCCGCGGCCGTCCCGCAAGCGCGGTTCGAAAGCGTCTCGCGGCCGCTGAATCTGTACGAGCCAATCAGTTTCAGGTGATTTTTCCGCTCGAAATTAGTGATAACTCCGCTGAGCCTGGTTCTCTCGCTTTGCCTTTTTTGCCAGAGCACATCAGCTCAAGGCCTCCAAATCCAGCGGCAGAAAAGTCCGCGTTTCCCCAACGTGCGGACTCCGGCTATAATCATCGCTCCGCAGGAGCTGCCGCGAAATGAATTTTGGTGTCGTCGTATGAAGTTTGGCGTGGTTGTTTTTCCTGGATCGAATTGCGATCACGACGCGTTTTACGCCCTCGGCGAAGTTCTGGGCCAGCCGGTTGAGTTTATCTGGCATCAGTCAGAGGATCTGACCGGATTTGACGCTGTGGTGCTTCCCGGGGGATTTTCCTACGGCGATTATCTGCGCACCGGGGCCATCGCGCGATTTTCTCCGGTGATGCGCGCGGTCGAGCGCTTCGCGCGATCCGGCGGCTTGGTGCTGGGCATCTGCAACGGCTTTCAAATTCTCTGCGAAGCGGGACTGTTGCCGGGCGCGCTGATGCGCAATCGGGGCTTGCGCTTCATCTGCCGCCACGTGCACATCCGCGTCGAAAGTGTTGCCACGCCTTTTACTTCCTCGGGTGTTCAGGGGCAGGTTCTGCGCATTCCCATTGCCCACGCCGATGGGAATTACGTTTGCGACGACGCCACGCTCGGTGAGCTTCAGCGCAACGACCAGATCGTCTTTCGCTATTGCGCGGCCGACGGCCGCATCGATCCCGCCGCAAATCCCAACGGCTCGCTCGACGCGATCGCCGGCGTCTGTAATCGCGAGCGCAACGTTCTTGGCCTGATGCCTCATCCAGAGCGCGCTGACGAAGCGGCGCTGGGTTCGACGGACGGGCTGGTGGTGCTTCGCTCGCTCGTTGCGTCTCTGGCGCGTACCACGGCAGCGCGCACGACGACGACGGCAGCGCACACGACCACAGCGGCGGCGCGTACGACGACGGCGGTGAGCTAACCGCGTGGCCCACCCAGCGCCCACATCTCCGGTGCTCGACGCGCGAAATTAAGGTTACGCCGCAGATCGTCGCCGAGCACGGGCTGACCGCCGAAGAGTACGCGCGCATCCAGCAAATTCTCGGGCGCGACCCGAATCTTACCGAGCTAGGCATCTTCACGGTGATGTGGAGCGAGCACTGCTCGTACAAATCGAGCCGCGCGCACTTGAAGCGCTTGCCGACGCGAGCTCCGCAAGTGCTTCAGGGGCCCGGCGAAAACGCCGGCGCGGTCGATGTGGGCGACGGCATCGCCGCCGTCTTCAAGATGGAATCGCACAATCATCCGAGCTACGTCGAGCCTTTCCAGGGCGCGGCCACCGGCGTTGGCGGCATCCTGCGCGACATCTTCACCATGGGCGCGCGGCCGATCGCCGTTCTCGATTCGCTGCGTTTCGGAAGCATCACGGAGGACGGCTCAGTGTCGCCGGAAGTGGTTGCGCGCAACCGCCGATTGGTGGACGGGATCGTGCGCGGCATCGCCTTCTACGGCAATTGTTTCGGTGTGCCCACGGCGGGCGGCGAAGTCGCGTTCGAGCCTGGCTACGCGGGCAATCCTCTGGTGAACGTGCTGGCTCTTGGCATGGCGCCGAAGGACAAGCTTTTTTTCGCGCACGCACGCGGCGAAGGCAATCCGGTCATTTATGTCGGCGCAAAAACCGGCCGTGACGGCATCCACGGCGCCTCGCTGCTGGCCTCGGCTGAATTCACGGAGGAGTCGCAGAAAAAGCGGCCTAACGTGCAGGTGGGCGATCCGTTTCTCGAAAAGTTGCTGCTCGAGGCGTGCCTGGAGGCGATGGCCACTGGCGCCATCGTCGGCATCCAGGACATGGGCGCGGCGGGGCTGACGAGTAGTTCGTGCGAGATGGCTTCGCGCGGCGGCGTGGGCGTCGACATCGATCTGGCGCGCGTGCCGCAGCGCGAGAGCGGCATGACGCCTTACGAAATGATGCTCAGCGAATCGCAAGAGCGCATGTTGCTGGTGGCAGAGCGAGGCCGCGAGCAGGAAGTGTTCGGCGTTTTCCGAAAATGGGGACTCGACGCGGTCGAAATCGGCACGGTCACTTCGGACGGATTCTTGCGCGTGCGGAATCACGGCCGGATTGCCGCGGAAATTCCCGCCGACGCGATCGCTGAGCAAGGGCCCGTCTACCAGCGGCCCCTCGCGCGCCCGGCGCCATCCTCCGCCTCCGAAGCGGGCGTGGCGCTTACGCCTGCGGGGAGCGATCTGACGCAGAACTTTCGCGTCTTGCTCGCGGCGCCATCCATCGCTTCGAAACGCTGGATCTTCGAGCAGTACGACTACATGGTTCGCACGAATACGCTGGTGATTCCGGGCGCGGGCGATGCCGCCGTGGTGCGCCTCAAGGGAACGCGGCGGGCTCTAGCGCTTTCTGCCGATGGCAACGGCCGCTGGTGCGCGCTCGACCCGCGCGTCGGCTCGATGCACGCGGTCGCCGAAGCTGCGCGCAACGTGGCTGCGGTGGGCGCGCGCCCTTGGGCCGCGACGAACTGCCTCAACTTTGGCAACCCGGAGAAACCGGAAGTGATGTGGCAATTCACCGAAGCGATCGACGGCATCGCTGAAGCTTGCCGCGCCCTCGCCATCCCGATTACCGGCGGCAACGTCAGCTTTTACAACGATACGCTTGGCAAATCGATCGATCCTACGCCAGTCCTCGGAGTGCTTGGTTTGCTCGAGGATGCGTCGCGCGTTCTTAGCATGGGTTTCCGCGCCGAGGGAGATGCGATTGTGCTGCTCGATGGGCTCGGCGCGGCAGCGGGCGATGGCGCCGTGCAAACGCCTGCGCCGGCGAGCGCGACCACCAGCCCGAACACAAGCTCGAACAAAAGTTCGAACGGGGGCCTGACGGCGGGCGATGCGCTGCGCGAATTTTCTTCGTCCGAATACGCACGCACCGTCGCTGGCGTCGTCGGAGGTGCGCCTCCGGCCATCGATCTCGCCGCCGAAAAACGTTTGATCGAAGCGCTGGTGGCTCTTGCGAACGACGGTCTGCTGGCCTCAGCGCACGACGTTAGCGACGGTGGCTTGTCCACTACGCTCGCGGAGTGCGGTTTCGCCAGCGAAGGCTGCGACCTAGCTGCGGACGTCGCGCTAGAAGGCGGCGAGCCCTCTGAGATTGCGCTATTCGGCGAACGCGGCGCGCGCGCCGTCGTTTCGGTTCAGGAAAGCTTACTTGCTCGTGTGATGGACCTTGCGGCACAATGGGGTTTGGGGGCGAAGGTGATCGGCCGCGTCACGCGCGGCCCGTTCGTTTTCAAGTGGAATGGCGCCATGGTGATTCGCGACTCTTCCGCCTCTCTCCGCACGATTTGGGCCGGCGCCATCGAACGTGCAGTAGTCGGTGACCGCCCGGCGAAGCAATCATGATTCACGTCGACGACGACCACTTTCACGATCATTGCGGAGTCTGCGGTGTATTCGGTCACGCGGAAGCCGCGAAGATCGCCTACCTGGGTCTTTACGCGCTACAGCATCGCGGCCAGGAGTCGGCCGGCGTGGTCTCCTCGGATGGCTCGGCGCTCCATCTTGAAAAGGGCATGGGACTGGTGCAGGAAATTTTCCAGCCCGCGGTTCTCGCGCGGCTGCCGGGCACGGCCGCGGTCGGGCACACGCGTTACTCGACGGCGGGCGATACGTCGCTGGCCAACGCTCAGCCCATTGTCATTGATTGCAGCAAGGGTAAGCTCGCGCTGGGGCACAACGGCAATCTCACCAACGCGGGCAGGTTGCGCCGCACGCTCGAACATCGCGGCTCGATTTTTCAATCCACCAGCGACACCGAGGTGATTGTGCACCTGGTGGCGCGAAGTTCCGCGCGCAACTTGCAAGCGGCGCTCGGCGACGCGCTCAATCAAGTCGAGGGCGCATACTCGTTGCTGGTGCTGACGCGCGAGGAACTATACGCGATTCGCGATCCTCGCGGATTCCGTCCCTTATGCCTGGGCCGGCTTGGCGATGCATGGCTGGTGGCTTCCGAGACCTGCGCTTTCGATCTGGTCGGCGCCGAATATGTGCGCGAAGTCGAGCCTGGCGAGCTGTTGCGCATTTCGAAAGGCGGCGTCGAATCGCTGCGCTTCGCACCCCAGAAACCGCCGCAATACTGCATTTTCGAACACGTCTATTTCGCGCGGCCCGATAGCTACGTCTTTGGCAGGCCTGTGGACCAGAGCCGCTCGAAACTTGGGGAATTGCTGGCGCGCGAGCAGCCCGCCGACGCGGACGTGGTTGTGCCCGTGCCGGACTCTGGCGTGCCGGTCGCGGTCGGCTACGCGCTGGAATCGGGCCTGCCATTTCGCATGGGTTTGATTCGGAACCACTACATTGGACGCACGTTTATCGAGCCGGATCAGTCGATTCGCGATTTCGGCGTGAAGCTCAAGCTCAACCCTGTGCGTACGCTGCTCGAGGGCAAACGTGTGGTGCTGGTAGACGACTCGATCGTGCGCGGCACCACCAGCCGCAAGATCGTGCGCTTGGTCCGCGAGGCTGGCGCGACCGAAGTTCATTTGCGCATCAGTTGCCCGCCTACGGTTTCGCCCTGCTACTACGGCATCGATACGCCGACTCGCGAAGAGCTGTTGGCTTCGGAGGTTTCGCGAGTTCGTCCGCAGCTACCGACTGGCATGTCGCCGGAACTGTCGTCCTCGAAACGAATGCTGGAGGAGATTCGGCTGTTCCTCGGGGCCGACTCGGTGGGCTATCTTTCGCTCGACAGCCTGCGGCAGGCCGTGGGCGACGTCGACGGTTGCTTCTGCACCTCTTGCTACACCGGCATCTATCCCACCGACTCCGTGCAGCTCGAAGTGGTCGATCGCAGCTCGCCACAGGAGGCCGCGCCGCAACTGGCGCCTTTGCCTCAGACGGTCTTGCATGAGGTGCCGGCCGTCGAGCCGGAGATCACTCGTCATGAGCGCTGAGGCCGCCCAGGTGCCGATCGTCGCCGAATCCGCGCCGCCCGCAGTGGACCACGGGCCCACCATGCGCCAGCGCATTGTGCGTGAACTGCGTTCGTGGCTCTGGGTGGCGCTCGCCTTTCTTCTGATCACCGGCACCATGGTGCAGGCTCGGGTGATTCCGTCCGGTTCGATGGAGCGCACGCTGCTGGTGGGCGATCATTTGCTGATGAGCCGTATCGGCTATGACGCGAGCGTGCCCTTCACGAAGTACCATCTGCGGCTCTGGCGCGAACCGCGCCGCCAGCAGGTGATTATTTTTCGCGCGCCGATTCCCGGCCCCGATCAGGACTTCATCAAACGGCTGATCGGCATGCCGGGCGACCTCGTGGAGATCCGCAAAGGCGTGGTGTTTGTAAACGGCTCTGCGCTCGCCGAGCCCTATCGCAACGGTGAGCCTAACCCAACCGACAACTACGGCCCGGTCACGGTGCCGCCGCGAAACTACTTTGTTCTCGGCGATAATCGAGACGATTCCTTTGACAGCCGCTACTGGGGCTATGTGCCCGAATCGAATATCCTGGGCACACCGATGTTCATTTACATGTCCGTTGAGGCGCCCGACGATGCCTGGCAGCCGGGCGAAGCTCGCGAACGGTTCCTCGCGTACTTGAACGCCTTGTTGCATCCGCGTCTGGTGCGCTGGCATCGCCTGTTCACCATGTTCTAGCGCCATCGGATTTATCATCTCCAGATTTACGGGAAACGGCCCACGGGAAAGAGCCCCGGAAAGAGAAGGTTCGCATGCGCTACGCCGATGCCGGCGTGGACATCTCTCGCGCGGAACAAGCCAAGGAACGGATTCGCCGCATGGCTTCGCGCACCTTCACGCGCAACGTGCTTGGCGGTATTGGCTCGTTCGGCGCGCTGTTCGCGCTTGATCTGAAGCGCTGGCGCGAACCCGTGCTGGTGTCCAGCACCGATAGCCCGGGCACGAAACTGAAGGTGGCGGTAGCAGCCGGCGTGCATTCCACGGTGGGCGCCGACCTGGTCAATCACTGCGTGAACGACATTCTCACGCTGGGCGCCGAGCCACTATTTTTTTTGGACTATCTCGCGCTCGGGCGCATTAACCCGGACGTTGTCGAGCAACTCGTCGAGGGAATGACGCGGGCCTGCCATCAGGCCGGCTGCGCCCTGGTCGGCGGCGAAACCGCCGAATTGCCAGACACCTACGCGCCGGGTGAGTACGACGTGGCGGGGTTCATCGTGGGAGCGGTCGAGCGCAGCCGCATTCTGAAGACCAGCGCCGTGCGCCCCGGCGACGTTCTAGTGGCGTTGCCCTCGCTCGGACTGCACACCAATGGCTACTCCCTGGCGCGCAAGCTGATTTTTGAGGTTGCTGGACTTGCCCCGGATAGCTACGTGGCGGAAATCGGCAATAAAATTGGCGCCGAACTGCTGATGCCTCACCGCTGTTATTGGCCCTTGCTCAAGAACATCATCGCGCACGGATGGGTTTCGGGTCTCGCGCACATCACCGGCGGGGGCATTCCCGGGAATCTCCCGCGCGTGCTACCTCGCGGCATCCAAGCGGTGGTTGAACTGGGCTCTTGGCCGGTACTGCCGATTTTTAGTTACCTGGCGCGCCTTGGCAACATCGAGCGCGACGAACTTCTGCGGGTATTCAACGTCGGCGTCGGGATGATTCTCGTTGTCCCCTCGGCACACCTGCGCGCCGTTGAGGGCGAGCTTAAACGCCGGCGCGAAAAGTTCTATCGCATCGGCGAGGTGCGCTCCGCCGACTCCCGCAAGCCACCGATCGTCTTGACAGGCTCTCTGCCGTTCTAGTCTGAGCCGACCCTATTTTTTCTTTTCTTCCGGCCTGGGCTTGAGGCGGTAGGAGGCAGGCCAATTTACCCCGGACTTCGTCTCGCTGTGGGTTCCCGTGGCCATACCCTGGTTGAGATCCTGCTGCTCATCCTGCTCGTTTTCCACTCGTTCGGCTTCATGGAGTTCGAGGTCCGCTTCGAGATCGTCTTGGCCAGTCTTCACTTCGTCTTTTGCTTTGTCGTCTGCGGGCATTGTGTGCCTCCTATGGTTGCTTCCTGGGAGAGTGTAACACCGAGACAAAGGCTAGGCATCCGGTAAAGTCCCGACCCCGGCGAGGTCCGGCAAAGAAAGGTGTTCAGCGGCACTGGCTGCAGGACCCGCGTCTGACCCCACGAGAACGAGGAACCTAAGCGTAGTAACTCCTGTTCCTTTAATGGCTTCCGCGAACGTGGGCGGCGGCGACCGGTTTGGCGCGGCACGCCAGATTGTGCTAACTTCGCCCCCTATGACGAAACGAATTGGCGTGCTCTTGAGCGGCCGGGGCTCGAATTTCGAGGCGCTTGCCGATAGCGTAGTCGCCGGCCGCATTCCCGACGCGCAGATCACCCTAGTCGTGAGCAATCGTGAAGACGCTCCCGGCCTGGCGCGGGCCATCGAACGCGGAATCCCCGCGCGAGTGATTCCGTCAAAGGGGATCGAGCGCGAAACGTATGACCGCATGGTGGTGGCCGCGCTCGACGATGCGCGCGTGGACCTGGTGTGCCTCGCGGGCTTCATGCGCCTGCTCTCGCCCTACTTCGTTGCCGCCTTTCGCGGCCGCATCCTGAATATTCATCCGTCGCTGCTGCCGGCCTTTCCTGGCCTCGAAGCGCAGCGCCAGGCGCTCGAATACGGCGTGAAATTCAGCGGCTGCACGGTGCATTTCGTGGACGAGCTGCTCGACGCGGGGCCGATCATCGCGCAGGCCATCGTGCCGGTCGAAGCTGGCGACACCGAGGAGACGCTTTCGGCCCGCATCCTGGCCCAGGAGCATCGGTTTACACCGAAGCCGTCCGTTTGATTCTGTCCGGGAGGTTTCGCATCGAGGGCCGGCGCGTGTTGCCGCCGCCCGGAGGCCGTCGTGACAGAATTGTGGCCAAGCGATGACCGCAGAACAACACGCTTTTCCGCCCGGCCGACGAACAGATGGCCGCGCTGCGCCGCGGCTCTGCCGAAATCATTCGCGAGGAAGAGCTGCGCGCGAAAATCGAACGCTCGCGCGCCGCAGGCAAGCCTCTGCGCGTGAAGCTGGGCGTTGATCCCGACGGCGCCGGACTTGCATCTGGGCCACACCGTTGTTCTGCGCAAGCTCAAGCACTTCCAGGAGCAGGGCCATACCGCCGTTTTTCTCATCGGGGATTTCACGGCCATGGTGGGCGATCCCACGGGTCAATCCGAAACGCGTCCTGCGCTGACGCGCGAACAAGTGCGCGCCAATGCGCAGACCTATCTTGACCAGGTCTACAAAATTCTCGATCGCGAGCGCACCGAGGTCCGCTACAACAGCGAATGGCTGGGCAACCTGACCGGGCACGACATGATTCGGCTCTGCGCGCATTACCGGTCTGGCGCGCATGCTCGAGCGCGAGGACTTTCGCACGCGCCTGGACACCAACCAGCCGATCTCCGTCCACGAGTTGCTCTATCCTTTATTGCAAGCGTACGACTCGGTGGCGCTGCAAGCCGACGTCGAGTTGGGCGCTACCGAGCAGAAATTTAATCTGCTGATCGGCCGCGACATCCAGCGCGAATACGGCCAGGAATCGCAGGTGGCGCTGACGATGCCTATCCTGGTGGGTACCGACGGCGAGCGCAAAATGTCGAAATCGCTCGGCAATTACATCGGCATCACCGAGCCGCCTGCGCAGATGTTCGGCAAGATCATGTCGATTTCCGACGACCTGATGTGGTCCTACTACGAACTGGTCACGGATTTTGCTTCGCCGGTCATCGTGCGCCTGCAAAGAGGAAGTCCGCACCGGCGTCTTGCATCCGATGGATGCGAAGACCCAGCTGGCCCACGCCATCGTCGCGAATTTCCACGGCGAGGAAGCCGCCAAGAATGCCACCGACGAATTTCGCCGCGTTTTCCGCGACCGGCAAGCGCCTGAACAAGCACCGGTGCGCAAGTTGCCGCGCGGAGAGCCGAAGAAACTGGGCGCGCTGTTGGTCGAGCTTCAGATGTCGAGTTCGCGCAGCGAAGCGGAGCGCCTGATCAAGCAAGGCGCCGTGGAGATCGACAGCCAGCAGATCAGGGACGTGCAAACGCTGGTCGATTTGTCCCCACGCGAATTTCTGATTCGTGCGGGGAAGAAGCAATTCCTTCGCGTCGTTGTTGAGTAGTTACGTCGTCGTCGAGTTTACGATGGCGCGGAACTGTGGACTCGATGGCCGTTGAGCGCTGCGTTTCGCGCCGGGGGCGATAGAGTCGATCGAAGGCCGCGAAGGCTATGGCCAGCACGGCAAATGTGACGAGGCTGCCTTCCGGGCCAACCGAGCCGCCGCTGATCCAGCGCGGACCCTGCAAGCGATGCTGCGAGCAGGTGCCCGCGGCATCACGATGCCGCTGTTGGGCACTGAATAAAGATAGGTCTCCCCGAAATCGAATGCGGCGTGCCAGCCGATGGCCCACCACAAATCGCCGGTCCGCCGCAGCGTAAAGCAGAGAAATATCCCGATGGCGGCCACGCTGAGAGCGCCCACCGGGCCTTCGCCGGGATTGCGCAAGTGCACCGCGCCAAAGTCACCGAAAGAAGCACCGCGGCGGGCCAGAACCCGATTCCTTCGGTCAATGTGAACTGCAAGTAGCCGCGAAACAGAAACTCTTCGGCGAATCCCACGGCCAGAAACATGAGCCCCCAGAGCAGCGCGTCCCATGCGATATCGCGGCCATGAAGCGCGAGCTGCGCCGAACGTGTAGCCGCCCCAGCGGCAATCGGAAGCATGATGGCGCTGAGCTGGACGATGCCCCAGAGAGCTCCCTGCCAGAAACGCGCGCCGAAACGCGCCGCGCCAGGGGACGCCATACGCTCCGATCCTCCGGCCCTCGAGGAGCGCCATGATCTGGGCGGCCCGAACGCGCCCGCGATCAAGAGCAACTCCTGGAAGAGGAGAACTTGCGGGGTGAGGATGCTTTCGAGCAGGCTCGAGCGCGGGAAAGCCAGCGCCAGCAAAAATTGGAGAGCCGTGAAGATCACCAGGAAAAGCGCAACGTACAACCCGCACGCCAGCCGGCCCGAACTCCGTTCGGTCCGAAGAACACCGTTTCGACGAGCGCGCGTTCTCGGGTGCCGAGTCTCGCGGACGGGAGGCTCGCCGCCAGTTGCCGGCGCGGATCGAGTTGGGCGTTCATTTCGTTTCCCGCTTCATGCGTGTTCTTGCCGCGACGTTCGCTGTTCGGCGAGCCGCGCCAGGCGCTCGAGGTAATCGCGGTTGCGCTGCGTCACCGCGCGTCTGGTCCAGAGCCAGTCCATCAGGCGGCCGAGCCGTCCGGGGAATTCGTACTGGCTGACGAATCGCAGCATCGTTGAATCGCTCGTTGAATCGGCCGGGGAATCGTCGAAGAATCCGTTGCGGCCGGCACGCGGTCGAGTTCCCAGCGTTCCAGGCCGCGCACACCGTAGCTATCCTGAAAGCGCCATTCGAGCAGCCGCGCATACTCAAACCTGGTGACCACGGCGGTGTGCGAAACCGTTTGGCTTCCGAGCTGGCCGGAAATGCGCACCTTGAGTCCGACCGAGAAATCCGCCGCGCCGTCTTGCACCTCGAAACAGCTGTGCATTTCCGCGCCGTACCAATAGGGCATCCGCTGCGGAACGAAGAAAGCGAAAACATGCTCGGGGGGCACGGCAATCGGCGCTGGCCAGCTCGACTTTCGCCATCGGCGACGCACAATGTAACACGGTCCTGGCGGCGGGCGACTTCTGCGGCATGGCGCGATCGGCGAATGGGCGCGGCGGCTGGGTTGTTCCGGCGCGTCCGGCGTGCTCGACGGCTGACCTGGGCGTACAATGAAGGCTGCCGCGCCATGGCATCGAATGTCACGAATCGTCTCCGCACGCTTTCGCCGTCGGCCAGCCGCGCCGGCATAGCGATGCTCCTGACGCTACTGGTCTATGTTATGAGTGGCTGGTGCGCTGGCTGTATCCCCGCAGGTTGCCGCTCGACAGTGTCCTCGAATTTGTGGTTGTTTGGGCGGTCTGTTTCCTGATCGTTTACGGCGTCTCGCTGGCGCGAAAAAAGCTGCTGTGGAGCCTGCGAAACCAAATGGGGGCCGCGTACCTTCTGATCGCGGTCGTGCCCTTGCTGCTCCTGGTGGCGATGGCCGGGCTCACGGCCTACCTTTTGTACTGGCAAATCGGCTCGTACATTTTGTACAGCGAGGTGCAAGCGCGTGTGCAGCGCGTGAGCAACGTTGGAAAAGCGTTGGCGACGGCTCTCGCGATCGAAAGCGAGGCAAATGGACATCTGGTATCCACGCTGCCCGCCGCAACGCAAGGGACTTTGGACGCCGCCAAGGCGGACCTTCCTGGTTTACAAGTTGAAGTTGGAGCCGGCGAGGATTTGCTCACGCACACGCGCTCGAGCGAAGGGGCGGGCTTCGCGGGAATCGTATTCAGCAACAAAACGCTGACGCTCGAGGCGGTCGTCGTCCACACGGTACCTCAGGGCAAGGTGATGGTCTTGGTTTCCGCGCCGGTGACGCCGCAATTTCTGGAGACGCTCGCGCCGGAACTCGGGCCCATCCATTTTTTGGTGAATGAGGCCAGCGGGAAAAATTTAGTTCCGGGCGAATTGGCGATGCTCAATGGGGAAAAAGTGCGGTTGGTGGACCGCGTCGCGACCGAGCGTCGACCCGAGCCTGGGCCAGCGAGCTGGTTCGACAAGCGCATCAGCGGATTCACCCTTCTGAAAGTGGTCGACATGGAAGAGGGCATCCCGCCCGATGGCCAGGCCCAGCTTCGGGCGTCGTTCGTGACTCGTCCTTCGCTGCTGAATCGCCAGCTGTTCGGCCCATTTGGAGATATTGGCAGTACGGCGGTCACGCTGCTGTTCATCGTCGGCGTCGTTTTTCTCGTGCTCGAGTTTGCCGCGCTGGCCAGCGGCATTTTTCTGACGCGCTCGATTACCACGTCGGTCGACGATCTCTACCTGGCCACGCAGCACGTGCAGTCGGGCGATTTGAAGTCTCGCGTGCAGGTGAAGAAGCGCGACGAGCTCGGAGCGCTGGGAGAATCCTTCAACTCGATGGTGCAGTCGATCGGCGGCTTGATCGAGGAGCAGCGCCAGCGGCAGCGGCTCGAAAACGAGCTGGCCATCGCTCGCGAGGTGCAGACGCAGCTGTTGCCGCGCGAAGTCCCGAACGTGCCCGGCATTGAACTCGAGGCCATTTGCCGGCCGGCGCGGCTGGTCAGCGGCGACTACTACGATTTCATCCGCGTCGGACCGACCCGATTGGCCGTGGTGCTTGCCGACATCAGCGGCAAAGGCATTTCGGCGGCGCTGCTGATGGCCAGCTTGCAGGCCGCCCTGCGCAGCGAGTTGCTGCGCGATGGGGTCGCGGACGAACCGCTGCCGCCGAACACGGCCGAAATCGTGGCGCATTTGAATCGGCATTTGTATCTGCACACGTCGGAAGAGCGTTACGCGACGCTCTTTTTGGCGATTTACGACGCGCGTAACCGGCAGCTCAGCTACACCAATGCGGGCCACGTGGCCGCCGCTGTACATTGCCGGCGATCGCGTGCAGCGACTCACCACCGACGACACGGTCATCGGCCTGTTCGCCAACGTGCAATTCCAACAGGTGACCATCGACGTGGCTCCGGAAGCTTTGCTGGTGATTTACAGCGATGGCATGACCGATCCGGAAAATGCGCGCGGCGAATTCTTCGGGACCGACCGCGTAGCCGAAGTCGCGCTGCGCTCCCGGCGCTCGCCGCCCCAAGCGATTGCCAGCGCTATATTGAAAGGCGCGGAGGACTGGAGCGGACCGGCCGAGCAGGCCGACGATATGACCGTGGTCGTGGCGCGGTTCTCGGCGGCGACGAAATCTTCGGCGGACGAGGAAGCGCGCTTGGTAGAAGAGAGATCTAGAAGCATTTGACCAAAGTTGGCGGAGAGAGGCCCATGCGCATCGGCGTTCCCAAGGAGATCAAGGTTCATGAGTATCGAGTGGGGCTGGTTCCCTCGAGTGTTCATGAACTGGTTTACAACGGCCACCAGGTTCTGGTCGAGAAAGGCGCGGGGACCGAAGCCGGCATTTCGGACGAAGCCTACAGGGTTGTTGGCGCGCGAATAGCGGACACGGCGGAGGAGGTGTTTGCTTTTGCGGACATGATCGTGAAGGTGAAAGAGCCGCAGCCGATCGAGCGCGCGTTGCTTCGCCCGGGTCAGATATTGTTCACCTATCTGCACCTGGCGCCAGATCCCGAGCAGACGCGCGATTTGCAGCGAAGCGGCGCGACCTGCATCGCTTACGAGACCGTGACCGCGCCGGATGGTTCGTTGCCGCTGCTGACGCCGATGTCCGAGGTTGCGGGCCGCATGGCGCCACAGGTTGGCGCGTCTTGTCTTGAAAAGGGGCACGGCGGGCGTGGCATTTTGCTCGGCGGCGTGCCTGGCGTGCCGCCGGCGGATATTCTCATTTTGGGCGCGGGCGTCGTGGGATCGAATACGGCGCTGATTGCCGTAGGCATGGGCGCAAATATTACAGTCGTGGACCGGTCGATGGCGGCGCTCCGGCGAACCGCCGAGCATTTCGGCTCTTCGGTCGGAACGGTTTTTTCGACGCGGAACGCGCTCGAACGGCTGATACGCAAAGCGGATCTGGTCATCGGCGCGGTGCTGGTGGCCGGCGCCGCGGCGCCGAAGTTGGTGACCACCGAAATGGTCAAGAGCATGAAACCCGGCGCGGCCATCGTGGATATCGCCATCGACCAAGGAGGCTGCTTCGAGACCAGCCGTCCTACGACGCACGCCGATCCAACGTTCGTGGTCTACGACGTGGTCCACTACTGCGTCACGAACATGCCTGGAGCCGTGCCGCGAACTTCCGCCTTCGCGCTGAACAATGCCACGCTACCGTTCGTTCTGGCGCTGGCGAACAAGGGATGGAGGCGCGCGATGGCCGACGATCCGCACCTGCGCGCCGGGCTCAACGTCTACGACGGCAAGATCACCCACCGGGCTGTTGCCGAAGCGCTCGGCTTTACGTATACGCCGGCGGAAGCCGTGGTGGACGAGGAGCCAACCGGGGCGCGGGCGTAGACGGGCTAGGCTTTCCTCAGACGAGACCGAGGGCTTTCAGATTTTCGACGGGCTCGGCGAAAGAGCAGGAGCCTACCGTGAGGCAAAAAGACTTGCGCGCGTCGGCCAGCTGCTTGGCGCCGATGCAATGGTCGCGCCAGGCAACACCATCGTCTTCCCACGCAAAGGATTCGGGAGATTCCTCGGCAAGGAGCCAAGCGGCGTGTTCTTCGTCCATGCCTTGGCGGACGAAGGCGGCGGCCAGGAAAACGTTCAAGAAGCCGTGCATGATGCCGGAGGCGCTATCGGGCTTGTAGTTGTAGCGCTGCGCGCCGCGTACGGGGCGATGCAGACCGGCACTGGCTTTGAAGGGCACGTCGAAGCCAGCGCATAGGACGAAAAAGCTAGCCAACTGCGGACAAGTGGGGAACACCTCCGGCGATTCGCCGCCGGTACGGATTTTGGCGCGCGCGCCGACTTCGGCGATGGCTCCCAGCGAACTCTCGAGCGTGTCCGACAGCGGAATTTCGAAATAGGTCTGGAGCTCTTTTGGGATGAGGCTTGCGGCGCGGCGAATCTCTTTGGCGTTCGCGGCTCGCAGTTCTACCGATTCGATGAAGGCAGATGGGGCTGCGCTTTGGTTGCCGGGCTGGGCGTAGCGGCGGTTGAAATCGGCAATCTTGGCGACATCGGCTTCGATATTCGGCCCCAGGGGCGCGGTCAGCCTCCACTGTCCCGCGGCTGCGTCTGTGGGCGGGAGTTGCTGGAAGGCGGATTCAAATTCGGCGAGGCGCGCGACGGGCATCACCAAGCGCGCGAGGAACCAGGCCTGTTCGCCGTGCCGGTACGCATTGTAGTTGCGGACCGTCGGGTCCATGGTGAGTGCGGCGGGAGGGAAAAGGCCGGCGTAATCGATCAGGCCGTTGAGCAGGGCGTGCAGAGATTCGGTCATGTGTTCTGTGCGCTTCCCTTGAGGCGAGGTTACCACCTTGAAAAGCCTCGCTTTAGCGGCTAAAAGCCGCTTCGTTCCCGGGGCATTTACCTCGGAGCTGAAGCTCCAACCCCCTAAAAACCGTGTAACTCCGAACCGCCGCGGAAGGCATGTATACCCTACCTTAAATCAAAGAGCCACCCTGAATAAAAGAGGCCAAGTAGCTGGAGGGGGCCACCCGGGGGAAGGGGCGGAAGAAAAAGGGGTGAAGCAAAGGCGTGACGGCTCTCACTGGAGCAGGTATAATCTGGAATCGTCCCGCGTGGAAAGACTGATTGGAGCGTTGCCGTGTGCGCGGCGCTGTGGTAAGAAACGACGCCTGCGGTGCTGCGGTCTGCTCGCGGTGGAGAACCTAGCGGCTTGCCCCTGAGGCCATTGCGAGCCCGGGTGAGGGGTCGAACGGGTACAGGAGAGTTCGCGGTTTTGTTCCAGGTGTCCGCGGGGATGTCGGGTCTATCTCTATGAGTAAGCTTGGATTTGTCGGCCTGGGTGCGATGGGCAGCCGGATCACGAAACGGCTGATGAGCAAAGGCCACGAGGTTACCGGGTACGATATTTTCCCTCCGGCGAAGGCGCAGGAGCTGATCTCGCTCGGGATGAAGTGGGCGAGTTCGGGACGCGCCGTATGCCAGACGGCCGACTTCACCTTCTCGATGGTGACCAACACGGCGGCGCTCCAAGGCGCAGCAGAGGGACCGAACGGTCTGCTGGCTGGCCTCGGTCCGGGGAAGCTGCTGATCGAAATGAGCACGGTGAGCCCGGCGGCGAGCCGGGCGCTGGCCGCGAAGGTGCGCGAGAAGGGCGCCGACATGATCGACGCGCCGGTATCGGGCAGCGTGACGATGGTCGACACGGGCAAGCTATCGGTGATGGTGGGCGGCGAACGCGCGACGTTCGAACGCGCCAAGCCATGCTCGCAGACATCGGGCAGAAGGTGACCTACGTTGGAGCCAACGGCCTGGCGCTGGCGATGAAGGTCGCGACCAACATCAGCATCGCCGTGCAGATGATGGCGTTCGCGGAAAGCGTGGTGCTGGCGGAAAAGGCCGGAGTTGCGCTGCGAGACAGCCATCGACATACTGACCAACAGCGCCGTGGCTTCGCCGCTGGTGCAATACAAAGGACCGCTGCGTTTTGCAAATGCCCGAGCAGCCGCAGTTCAACACCATCATGATGCAGAAGGACATGACCCTGGCGCTGGAATTGGGGCGCGAGTTGCACGTCCCGCTGCCGACCGGGGCGGTCGATGAACGAAATGTTGTCGTCGGCGTGCGCGCAAGGCTTTGGCGAAAAAGATTTTGCGATTCTGTACAAAGTGCTCGCAGAAATGTCAGGAGTCTCGGTATGACCACTACACCGCTATCACCACCACCCGCAGCGTTCTGGAGCCGAAACTCGGCACCGACAAACTGCTGCGAATGTATCGCCAGATGGCCGCGATTCGGGAGTTCGAAGAGCGCGCCAATGATCTCTACCTGCGGGCGCTGATGCCCGGCCTAACGCACCTGTACCAGGGCGAAGAGGCCGTGGCCGTCGGCATCTGCGAGGCGCTGCGGCCCGACGACTACGTCACCAGCACGCATCGCGGCCACGGACATTGCCTGGCCAAGGGCGCGACGCCCGACCTGCATGTTCGCCGAACTGCTCGGCAAGGAAGCCGGGTATTGCCGAGGCAAGGGCGGCTCGATGCATATCGCCGACCCGGCGACCGGCAATCTCGGAGCCAATGCCATCGTCGGCGGCAGCGCGGGAATCGCCACCGGGCGCCGCGTTCGCCGTCGAAGACGCTGGGCAACGGGCGCGTGTGCGTCTGTTTCTTCGGCGAGGGCGCGCTGGGCCAGGGCTTGCTGTACGAAGTGATGAACATCGCCTCGCTCTGGAAGCTGCCCGTCATCTACGTCTGCGAAAACAACATGTACAACGAGTACACGCACTACTCCGAGACCACGGCGGGCGAGATTCTGGCGCGGCCGGCGGCGTTCGGGATCCCCGGCGAAGCCGTGGACGGCCAGGACGTGCGCGGCGTGTACGCCGCCGCCTCCGAATTCATCGAGCGCGCACGGCAAGGCAAGGGCCCCGGCTTCCTGCTGTGCAACACCTATCGCTATCGCGGCCATCACGTCGGCGACATCAAGCGCGACTATTACCGCACCAAGGAAGAAGAGCAGGAGTGGATGAAGACGCGCGATCCCGATCCAGCGCTGGCCAAGTGGATGATCGGCGAAGGCCTGACCGACTCACGCCAAGCTCGATCGCATCGAAGCCGAACTCAAGACGGAAATGGAAGCGGCCGTGGACTTTGCCATCAAAGCTCCTTATCCCGACAGTGGATGAGGTGGAACGAGGACGTGTATGCCTGAAACGCGACAGACGCAAGTTCGTGAATTGACCATGGGCCAGGCCATCAAAGAGGCCCTGGCGGAAGAGATGCGCCGCGATCCGCTCGTCGTGGTGATGGGCGAGGACGTGGCCGAAGCCGGCACGCGCGTTCAAGGTGCTCACCGGCCTGGTCGACGAGTTTGGCAAAGAGCGCGTGATCGATACGCCGATCTCCGAGCCCGGTTTCACGGGCATCGGGGTAGGCGCGGCGATGACCGGACTGCGGCCCGTGGTGGACATCATGTTCGGCGACTTCATGACGCTGATCATGGACCAAATCGTCAATCAGGCCGCCAAGGTCCACTACATGTCGGGCGGCAAGTGGAAAGTGCCGATGGTCGTTCGGACGACCATGGGCGGCGGCGCGCCGTTCCGCCGCGCAGCATTCGCAATCGCTGCACGCCTGGCCCAGCCACGTCCCCGGCCTCAAGGTTGTGTTGCCTTCGACGCCCTACGACGCCAAAGGGCTGATGAAGACGGCCATTCGCGACGACAATCCGGTGGTCATTTTCGAAGACAAGATGATGTACACGCTCAAGGGCCCGGTGCCCACCGAGGAGTACACGATTCCTTTTGGCGTCGCGGACATCAAGCGCGCCGGGCGCGACATCACCATCGTGGCCACCAGCAGCATGGTGCAGGTGGCGCTGGCCGCGGCGAAGCTGCTCGAGGAAGTGGGCATCAGCGCCGAAGTGATCGACCCGCGAACCACGTGGCCGCTCGACGAAAACACGCTGATCGATTCGGTGAAGAAAACTTCGCGCGCGATCGTCGTCGATGAAGGCTACTATCGCTACGGCGTCACGGCCGAGATCGCTTCGGTGATCGCGCGAAGGCGCTTTCTACAATTTGGATAAGCCCGTCAAGCGGACTGGGGGCGATGCACGTTCCCATTCCGTTCTCTCCTCCGCTCGAGGACGTCACCATTCCGACCGAGCGGCTGGTGTTCGAGACGGCCCGAGCGATGTGCGGCTAATTTTCAGATTTCTGAATTTCAGAGAAAAGACCAGAGGAGGCGCGAGATGAAGACGAATGGAAAGATGGCGGTCGATTGGGAGCAGCGAATAGATTTCGATAAGTTGCGCAAGGATCGTTTGGACAAGGTGAAGGCTGCACTGGCCAAGTCGGAGATGGGCGCGCTGTTGTGTTTTGACATGAACAACGTGCGCTACATCACCTCCACCAGCATCGGCAGTTGGGCGCAGGACAAGATCAGCCGCTTCACGCTGCTGCCGCAGAAGGATGAGCCGATCCTCTGGGATTTCGGTTCGGCGGCCAAGCACCACCAACTGCATTGCCCCTGGCTCGGGCGAGCGCTCGCGCGCGGGAATTCCGCTGCTGCGCGGCGCCATGTCGCCGGAGATGGGACGCGCCGAGGACGTGGCCAAGAAGATTCGCGTCGAACTCGAGGAGCGCGGCTTGCTCAACGAGCCGCTGGGCGTCGACATCGTCGAGCCGCCGATCCTCTTCGCCCTGCAAAAGGAAGGCATCAAGATCGTCGACGGCCAGCAACTGATGTCCGACGTGCGCGAGATCAAGACGCAGGAAGAGATCGACCTGCTCAACATGGCCTCCATGATGGTGGACGCCGCTTACCACGAGCTGTACATGGCCATGAAGCCGGGCATGAGCGAGAACGAGGCCGTGGGCCTGGTCAACAAGGTGCTCTACGACAGGGTTCGGAGTACGTCGAAGCGGTCAACGCGATTTCCGGCGAGCGCTGCAATCCGCACCCGCACATCTTTTCGGATCGCGTGTTTCGTCCCGGCGATCCGGCGTATTACGACATTCTCCACTCCTACATGGGCTACCGCACTTGCTACTACCGCACCTTTGCCGTCGGCTACGCGTCGCGCGCGTTGATCGACGCCTACAAGCGCTGCCGCGATTATCTCGATGCCGCGATCGAGCTGGTCCGCCCCGGCCGCACCACCGGCGAAATTGCCGCGGTCTGGCCGCAAGGCGCAAGATTTCGGCTTCCCGGACGAAGAGGCTTGCTTCGCGCCTGCAGTACGGCCACGGCATCGGCCTGGCGATCTGGGAAAAGCCGGTGATCAGCCGCTTGGTTTCGCTCGACCATCCGCATGAGATCAAGCCGGGCATGGTCTTCGCACTCGAGACGTTCTGGCCCTCGACGGATGGCTGGAGCGCGGCGCGTATCGAAGAAGAGATCGTCGTCACGCCCACGGGCCACGAGGTCATCACCAAGTTCCCCGCGGAGAAGCTCATGGTGGCGGGCGCGCACTACGTGACCGTCGAGGGGCCGTTGCCGACCGAACGGGAAAACGAAGCTCCGCCGAGCCAGGGCGTACTGGAAATGATCGCAAGCCAGCGCCAGAGAAGAAGGCAGGGGACTGACGCCGGCCGTGAAGAACGGTAAGAATGGGAAGAACGGGAAGAATGGCAAGAACGGCAAGGAAGCCAAGAAAGAAAAAGCAGGAGTGAGGCGCTGACGGCGGTTTCCTAAGCCTCTCGCGAAAACACATGGCCATCAGCGTGATCATGCCCGCTCTTGAGATGGCTCAGGAGACGGGCAAAGTTCTGAACTGGCGTAAAAAAGAAGGCGAGCGCGTTACCAAGGGCGAAGCGCTGCTCGAAATCGAAACCGACAAAGCCGTCGTCGAAATCGAAGCGACAGGCGATGGCATTCTTGCCGGCGTGAAGGCCCAGGCGGGTGCCGTGGTGCCCGTGGGGCAGACCATCGCTTGGCTCGTTCAGCCTGGCGAGCAGCCTCCCAAGGAAACCGCCGTCGCCTGCAACGCGGCGAACCGGAGGCAGCGCAGCGGCAGCTCAGGCGCGCTGCCGCAGCGGCTGCGAGCGCTCCGGCGGCGGTTCCGCGGCGAAGTGCAGATTTCACCGAAAGCGCGGCGTCTCGCCAAAGAGCTTGGCGTCGATCTTGGCCGCGTTCGCGGCTCGGGCGCAGGCGGCGAAATCCTCGCGTCGGATATCGAAGCGGCTGTCCAAGGGCGGCGCGCAAGCTGCGCCAGCGGCTCCGCTGCGGCACGCTCACGCGGCAGATTCCCGCCGGGGGCAAAGATCGAAACTCCCGGCGTGATCGGCCGATTGATGGCCGAGCGCACCACGCAAAGCTGGACCACCGCCCCGCATTTCTTCGTCACGCGCGAAGTGGACGCCAGCGGCATGGTGGCTCTCCGCGAAAAACTTGCGCCGGGCATCGAGAAATCGCACGGCGTGAAAGTCACGCACACCGATCTGATGGTGGCGCTGGTGGCGCGCGCGCTTGGCGAAACATCCGCGCATCAATTGCAGCTGGACGCCCGAGGGCATTCGCCTTGCATGGCGACGTCAACATCGGCATCGCCATGGCCGTCGAAGATGGCGTGGTCACCGCCGTGATCCCCAAGGCCAACGTCACCGGCCTTGCGGAAATTGCCGTGCAGCGCCGCGACCTCACCGAACGGGCCAGGGCCAATCGCCTGCGCCCGGCGGACATCTCCGGCGCCACGTTCACGATCAGCAACCTGGGCATGTATCAGGTGGATTCGTTCACCGCGATCATCGTTCCGCCGCAGGCCGCCATCCTGGCGGTCGGCGCCATCACCGACCGCGTCGTGCCCATCGACGGCAACATCGGCATACGGCCGATGATCTCGGTCACGCTCTCGTGCGACCACCGCGTGGCGGACGGCGCGCGTGGCGCGGCGTTTCTGAAAGATCTCGCGGAAGCCATTCGCGAGCCCGAGAAATTGCTGAGCTGAGCCGAGCGTTCCGCGGATCGCGCGGGAACTCCCGGCCTGGTTGTCTCAGCGATCGGCGGCTCGACGTGCCTTTCCGGTTGCCCTGACCCATTAACTCGTAGCTGAAAGCGCCATATTGCCCGGAAAATAGACGGGGAGGCCTTGCTTGCCTTTGCGCCGATCCGTCCTGCTTTGTGCCCTGCTGGGAGTTCTTGTCCTCGGCGGCGTTTGGTTGTGGAATCGATCATTGTCCGAGGAGCCTGGTGAGGCGCGCGAACCAGGGATTGACAAGCAACCCGTCAACTTCGTGAACCGCACGTTTGAGCCTTCAAACCCGCCTTCCGATATGCCGCCCCTGGCCTATGGAGAATATGGCCAATGCGATTCCCGTTTTCTGTCCAACGCCAGTGTCGGCGGTCAGACCCGGCAAACAGATGCCACACACGCCACCGTCACGATCACGCGGATCAAAGTCACTCTGCAGCTCAACGTCACCATTTGGCTGCCGGCTCAGTCGACCCAGCACGTGATTGAGCATGAGGAAGGCCACCGTCAGATCTCGGAGTATTACTATCAGACTGCCGACAAGGTCGCCGAGCGAATCGCCGCCGCCTACATGGGCAAACCAATCGACATCGCCGGCGCGGACCCAGACAACAAGGAACTGAACCCCGAACCGACGCAATTGCTCTAGCGATTCATTACCGACGCATGGCGTCAATGATACGGTCGCCAAAGATGCCGCCGCATATGCCGACCGCAACGCCGTGATTGACTCGCCAGCCGCCGGCAACGACGGGGAATTGACCACACAACGCTGACTTGGTGGCGGGCCATCTCCGAGAACCCCTGCGGCCCCACCGGTCGATGTAACACCATCTGGCGTGTTTGTTCTTTCTGCTGCCGCTTGCGGACTGAGGCCATGGGGTGGCATCCTCGCTCAACTGTGAAAGATTGTCCGAACTGTCGGTTAACAAACGCTGATGGCACGATACGTTGCGATTGCGGCTACAACTTTTTGAACTCCCGGGAAACAGCCTACTCGGAGAAAACGCGCACAAATCCAAAGAACTGGGTTCCTAGCAATAGGCGAGTCGTCGGATATGCGGCCGGTGCGATCCTGGCATCGCTGATATATGTCGGTTGGTTACAATTATCCTTTGTCCAGTACGCAACCCCGACTGGCTTCCGATTTAGACTTTTCTTCGCGTTGTTCTTCTGGCTTACAGACGGCTTCGCGCTAACCCTGTTCCTGATGATCGCTCCTTGGAGCCTTGCGGTTTCGGCATACCGCAAACTTCGATGGTTCGGCGGAATTTATTTTCCAGTACTTGGGGCGTTCCTCGCTTTTACCTTCGGCTGCGTGACCTCATCGATCTCGCCGAAGCCATTCTTCGTTGACGACCAGACATTTCTGGCAGGCGCAGTGATGGCGGCGGAGCGCCAAGGACTCTGTTTCTTACTTGCTGGCATCGCATTTGGAGCGTCCTACTGGTTCTTCGGTGAGCGACATATTCCCACTCGGGAAAAATAAGATTTGGCCTGGCGCCCGTTAACCGTTGTCGACCAGAAAGACACCCGTGAAGTTGTCCCCCGGAGACTGGTCCATTACCGTTGAGTTGGCTCGCTTGGTTTTTGCCCTTGCGGTTTGTATAATCCGCGCCGCCTCGATGCGAGAGCCGACACGATGAAGCGCAGCACCAGCCGGATTTTGACCACGCACGTGGGCAGCCTGGCCCGGCCCGCGCGTCTTCTGGAGCTAGCCCGCGCGCAACAAAAAGACGACGAGATTGACGCGCGAGCCTATGACGAATGCCTGCAGAGTTCGGTCGCCGAAGTTGTCAGGCGACAGGTCGAAGTCGGCATCGACATCGTCAATGACGGCGAGTTCGGCAAGTCCACGAGCTGGTCGCTTTACCCGCTGCAGCGCCTGAGCGGCTTCGAGTTGCGGCCCGTGCCACCCGGGCGACAGCCCTTTCGCGCGTGGCGCGGACCGGGAGCGCTTCCAGGAGTTTTACGACGAGCTCGAAGGCAGCAAACGAGCGCGCCTGGTCGAACGTCACCACGTACGATGCCGTCTGCGTCGGCCCCATCCGGTACACCGGCCTTCCCGAGCTCGAGCGCGACATCGCCAACTTCAAAGCGGCGCTCGAAGGCGTGCACGGTCGAGGAAGCGTTCCTGCCCGTGGCCGCCCCTTCCAGCACGATCCCAGACCGCAAGAACGAATACTACGCGAGCGATGAAGAGCTGCTTGCGGCTTTGGCCGAAGCAATGCGAACCGAATACCGCAGCATCGTCGACGCCGGTTTTCTCCTACAAATCGACGACGCCCGCGCCGCCGTGACGTACGACCGCATGGTCCCGCCGGCGAGCTTCGACGACTATTATCGATGGGTGAACCGGCACGTTGAAGTGTTAAACTACGCCCTGGAGGGCATCCCGGAGGATCGCGTACGGTACCACGTTTGCTGGGGCAGTTGGCCCGGACCGCATACTACCGACGTGCCGCTCAGGAAGATCGTCGATCTCATTCTGAAGGTCCGCGCGGGCGCGTACCTGATTGAGGCTGCGAATCCGCGCCATGAGCACGAGTGGCGCGTCTGGCAGGACGTCAAGTTGCCGGAGGGTAAAATATTGGCGCCGGGCGTGGTCAGCCACGGCACGAACGTGGTCGAGCATCCCGAGTTGGTGGCCGAACGCATCCTGAGATTTGCGGGCGCGGTCGGGCGCGAGAACGTGATTGCCAGCACCGATTGCGGCTTTGCCCAGGAGCAGTTCAATCGGCGCGTTCATCCCTCGATCATCTGGGCGAAACTGGAGGCCATGGCCGAAGGGGCCAGGATCGCCACGAAAGAGCTTTGGGGGCGGCCTGCGCAATCCTCGCACCGTCGCATCCGGCCATGAGCGGTCAAATCCTAAGGAGGAGCTCAAGATGGCATACATTTTCCACGAAGATAAGCTACCGAAGTTGATCTCGGAGGTTCCCGGCCGCGTGCGCACGTTCTTTGTCAATCAGGAACTGGCGCACACCGACGATGTGCTGGCTGGCGTGATGCATTACGACGAGACGAGGTCACTCGCCTTACCATTACCATGAGAATTGCGAGCATTTTTATTTCATCATCGAGGGGAACGCGAGCGTCACGACGGCCGAAGGCATCAGAGCCCTCAAACCCGGCGATCTGGTGTTCATTCCGGCGGAAGCCAGGCACAGCCTGAAGTCGGTCGGCGGGCCGCTGTTTTATTTCGAATTGCAGGCGCCCAACCGTTTCAAGACGCAGATCTTGGCGGGCGGAGACGCCGGCAGATCTCATGTGGAACCGCATGGATGGCGGCAGTTGGGTGCAGACCTAGGCCTGGCGTAGAGGCGCAGACGAGCAGATAAAGGAGCCCAACGATGACCGAAAGCGACAACAATATATATCGACACCAATGTGCTGCCGCAGCGTCAAAACGCCCCAAGGTGAAGTGACCGAGATCCTGAACGAGCAGCTCGCAGGCGCCAAGAATGTGCATGGGTCGCTGCGCTGGTTGAAGTCCGGGCGAGAAATTCACCGCCGAGCCACTCGACAAGCACCAGCTGCTGTATTTCATGGAAGGCAACGGCACGATTCGCCTGGAGGGCAAGGATTACGAAGTCGGCAAAGGCGCAGGCGTCTATCTCGGTCCCAAGGAAACAGCGAGCATCGCAGCGAAGGCGGGATCGACAGGTGAAGCTGTTTCACTTGACGATTCCCACAAGCATTCCCAAGTACGCCGCAAGTAGCGTTTTCGGGATGCGGTCAATGATCGGCGCGCGCGAGGCCAATCTGCAGAGGTTTCGCTCGCTGACGTTTCGAGTAGCGTGCCGGCGGGAGGGTGCGAGATGCGCGTATCGCAGTACAAGTTGCTTGCGCTCCTGGCCGTGTTTGCGGCGCCGCTGCTGATCGTCGGTCGCTCCCCGGCGCAGAAGCCGCGCCAAGCGCCGCGCAACGGCGTCGGCCGCGGGCGCGCCTAACCCGCAGCTCAATCCGCAGTTGCTCGACGATCTGGTCTACGCCAATCGCATTCCTCGCCGATCAGGGCGTGCTCGACGGTTTTGGCCACGTCAGCGTGCGGGAGGACAGCAACCCGGATCGCTTCCTGATGTCGCGCAGTCATGGCGCCCGCCCTGGTAACCCGCAAAGACATCATGGAGTACGACCTGAACGGCGAGGCGATCGATGCCCAGGGCCGCGCGTTGTTCGCCGAACGCTTTATCCATGCGGCGATCTACCGCGCGCGCCCGGACGTGAAGGCGATCGTGCATAGCCACTCGCCGCGGTCATTCCCTTCAGCGTGACCGGCATCGGTTTGCGCCCGATCTTTCACATGAGCGCATTTCTCGGCGCGGGCACGCCGATCTTCGACATTCACGATGTCGCGGGCGATACCAACATGCTGGTCAACGACAATAAGCTCGGCGACGCGCTTGCCAAGGTGCTCGGCAACCATGCCGTCGTGCTCATGCGCGGCCACGGCTCGGTGGACGCGGCGCGGCTCGATTCCGGAGGTGGTGTTTTTCGCGTACTACGCGGACGTCAACGCGCGGCTCCAGGCCCAGGCCACCGCTCTCGGCGCAACTAAATTTCTCACGCCGGGCGAGGCCGAAAAATCGGCGAAGAATCTGACTGGGCAATATGGCCGAGCTTGGGACTTGTGGAAGGAAAAAGTCGGCAAGATCGACTGAAGTCGTCAGGTTCTTCGCGCGTCAAAACGTGCGGCTTCGCCCTTTGCCGGGCCTCCAGATCTGTCTAAAATGGCGTGTTGTCAGGAAGATCAGGAAAGAAGGCCCCATAGGCCATGCCGATCTACGAATACATTTGCGAGGATTGCGGCAGCCGCTACGAACGAATCGTGCTTTCGCAGTCGCAGGCTGTCTCTTGCCCGAAGTGCGCGAGCAGCCGGCGCACGTTGCAGCTTTCGGTCTTTAGCGCGCAGACCAAATCGAGCGGGGCCAGCGCCGCCGCAAGCGGTGCCGGAGCGCCCGCCGGTGGTTCTTGCGCATGCGGAGCCGGTGGCTGCGGCCGCCACTAGAGAAACCTCATGCCTCACATGGTGATACTTCGCAGCGCCTTTCGCCGGACATCGGTCGCGCTCTGGCAATGGTTGCGCGGAGCCGCGGGCGATCACGCCTACGAGAGTTATCTTCATTATGCCAAGAAGTTTTCCGGCGCGCCGCTAACGGCCAAGGAGTTTTACCAGGACCAACTCCAGCGCAAGTACACGCGGCCGAGCCGTTGTTGCTGAGCGGCGGCATCGCCTTCAGCCGGCCGAGCGATCCGAATCACCCCTACAGAAACAATCACCACGCGTTTTGAGCATTGCATCCGGAAGCATTCGACCTTGCGCACCGATTAGAAGAAATGCCGCGTCTGGCGCCTGCCTCAGGAGCAGATGATAAGATTTCATCGGAGGTACCGCTATGGCGGGCGCGCGACGCATCGGCATTTTGACCGGGGGAGGCGATGTCCCCGGGCTGAACTCGGTCATCAAGAGCGTGGTCTATCAGACCACGGGCATGGGCTATGAGGTGCTGGGGATTCGCCGCGGCTGGGAAGGCCTGACGCACCTCGACCGCCAGCACGATTTTGATCCCGAGTACATTCGGCCGCTCGACCGCATCAATACGCGTGGGATCGATCGCACGGGCGGCACTACGTTGCATACTTCGCGGACAAATCCCCATCGGGTCAAACGCGCGTCGTTGCCCAAGCATCTTTCTCCGGAAACGCTGCAGCCGCTCGAAGTCTCGAGCGGCGTGTACGACCTTACCCCGGTGGTCCTCGACAACATCGCGTACCTGGGCATCGATTGCTTGATCGTGATCGGCGGCGACGACACGCTGAGCTTTGCAAAAACGCTCGACACCAAGGGTGTGCGCGTGATCGGCATCCCCAAGACCATGGACAACGACGTCCAGGGCACGGAATACTGCATCGGCTTCTCGACCGCTATCACGCGCGCCAAGGAGCTGGTAACACGGCAGCGGACCACGTTGGGCTCGCACGAACGCATTGGCGTGTTCCGCATTTTCGGCCGCGACGCCGGCTTTACGGCGCTGTACACCGCTTTCGTCACCTCGAGCCGCTGCGTGATTCCGGAGGTCGAGTTCGATCTCGATCGCGTCATCGAACTTTTGGTCGAGGACAAGCGAAATAATCCCAGCCGCTATTCTTTTCTGATCGCTTCGGAAGGCGCGGTGTGGCAGGGACAGGCTCTTGCGGAGTATGGCGAAGCGGACGCCTACGGCCACAAGAAGAAAGCCGATATCGGGCATGCGCTGAGCGAAGAGATTCATCGCCGCACGGGCGAGGACACGATGGTCAGCGACTTGACGTATGATTTGCGCAGCGGCGAGGCGGATGCTCTCGACCAACTCGTGGCCATGACCTTTGCGAACGTAGCCATCGATTTGATCCGCGATGAAATTTACGGGCAGGCTGGTCGGCGTGCAAGGAGGGAAGTACACGCACGCTCTTCTGCCCGATCCCAAGCTTGGCCCGCGAACCGTCGACGTAGCGACGATGTACAACCTCCCGCGCTACCGCCCGCACTATTCAGGCAAGCTGGGCGCGCCGCTATTTCTCACTCTGGTCGGCTCGTAGTACACCGGCATCCCGGGTCCGTGCTCTTTTCTTCCTCTGGCCGCCGGCGCGTAGAGCACGAGGCTGCTCACGCGGACCACAAAGCGTCAGGCGCATTCAGAGATTTCCTGGCGCATAAGTCCGACTGGTAATACGGTTGACCCTGCGCGAGAATGGGTTACCGAATTTGGTGCGAGCACTCCTGCGGGGCAACGCTTCCTGCCAAGGGCCGCACGAGGCGGTATGGGACACGACGAGGAAGAGCCGAAGCTGTTTACGCTGACCGAAGCTGAGCGCACGCGGCGGGAAATCGAGCCGGTGCTCATCGAGGCCATGGAGGCTCGGCGCAAGCTTCTGCCGCTGGACGAGGAACTGGGAACGCTTTCGGCCCGCATTCAAACCATGGGAGGCATCGTGGTGCCGTATGAACAGACGGCGCGCATGCGATTCGACCGCGATCGCCTGGCGGAGTCCCTCAACACGTCCCTCGAGAAGATCCAGTCCACCGGATGCGTGGTGAAGGATCTCGACACGGGCTTACTCGACTTCCCCGTCGATCGTGAACAATGAGGAAGTTTATCTTTGCTGGCGGCTCGGCGAGGAGCGGATCCGCTTTTATCACCGGCAAGATGAGGGTTTCGCCGGACGCAAGCCCATCGAGCCAGGAGACACCGGCCCGAGCAATCCCATCCAGTAATCTCTATACGCAATCGGCTGACAGGAAAGCCGCGCACAGCCCATCCCGATTTTCGCGACGCGAAAGGAACCCGTGAACGAAGACAGCCCAAACCGCCTGGCGAATTCCGCCAGCCCCTATCTGCATTCCGCCGCGCACCAGCCCGTGGCTTGGCACGAATGGGGCGATGAGGCGTTCGCGCGGGCGCGTGCCGAAGACAAGCCCATACTTCTGGACATCGGCGCGGTCTGGTGCCACTGGTGCCACGTCATTGATCGCGAAAGTTATGACGATGCGCGCTTGGCGGAGCTGATCAATCGGCTCTACATTCCCGTCAAAGTGGATCGCGACGAACGTCCCGACGTCGATGCGCGCTACCAAACCGCTGTCGGCGCCATGTCCGGCACGGGCGGCTGGCCGCTCACGGTCTTTCTGCTCCCGGACGGCAGGCCGTTTTACGGCGGCACGTACTTTCCTCCGGAAGATGCCATGGGCCGGCCGAGCTTCCGCCGCGTTCTCGAGAGTGCCGCGGAGGCCTATCGCTCGCGCCGCGCCGAGGTCGAGCAGGCTGCTGGGGCTCTCGTCGGCGCCGTAGCGCAAGCGGAGCTTTTCGCCGGGGCGCATAGCGACTGGGACATACGGCTGGTGGATGCGCAGGTCGAATCCGCCCTGCAGCGATTCGACCCGCACTACGGCGGATTCGGCAAAGGACCGAAATTCCCGCACTCGTCGGCGCTCGAGCTGCATTATGGAACGTTATCAGGCGACCCGCGAGCCGCGCTTGCTGCTCGTCGCGCAGACCACGCTCGAAAAAATGGCGCAAGGCGGCGTTTACGACCAACTCGGCGGCGGCTTTCACCGCTACTCGGTGGACGATCGCTGGCTGGTGCCGCACTTCGAGAAAATGTCCTACGACAATTCCGAACTGCTGAAAAACTACCTCCATGCCTACCAAGTTTCGCCGCGCCCGCTCTTTCGCGAGACGGCCGAGGGCATCATCGACTGGGTCAACCGCGTGCTCTCGGACCGCGAGCGCGGCGGTTTCTATGCCAGCCAGGATGCCGACATTAATTTCGAGGACGACGGCGACTACTTCACCTGGACCCTCGACGAAGTTCGCGCCGTGCTCCCGGCCGAACAGGCGCGCGTCGCCGAGCTTTACTACGACGTCGGCCCCGTCGGCGAGATGCACCACAATCCGGCAAAGAACGTGCTGTGGGTCGCGCGTGAGCCTGCGGCCATTGCCAGCGCTTTGGGAATGCAACCCGCCGAAGTGTCAGCGAATCTTGCAGAGCGCCCGCGCTGCAATTGCTGGCCGCGCGCGAAAAGCGTCCAACGCCGTTCGTCGACACCACGCTGTACACCAGCTGGAATGCCATGTTTGTCTCCGCCTACCTCGAAGCGGCTAGCGCCCTGGATGACGACCGCGGCCGCGAGTGCCGTTCTTTCGCCCTGCGCACCCTCGACCGATTTCTCGAGCGAAGGATGGGACGACCATCGCGGTTTCACGCACCGGCTTGGCGGCGCGCGCCTCGCCGGCACGCTGGACGATCAGGCCTTCATGGCGTCGGCGCTGCTGGACGGCTTTGAAGCCACGCTCGACCGGCGCTATTTCGACGCCGCCGAGCGCGCCGCTCGCCTGTTCATCGAGAAATACGGCGACCGCGAAGGCGGCGGCTTTTTCGACCGCGCCTCCGATGCCGCGCCCATGGGCGGGCTCGACGTTCGCCGCAAGCCGTTGCAGGATTCGCCCACGCCCGGCGGAAACCCAGTCGCAGCGATGGTGCTGGCTCGCCTGTTCGCCTACACCGGCGAGAAAGTTTACCGCGACCTGTGCCAGGCAACCCTCGAGGCCTTTGCCGGCGTCGTGACCCAGTACGGGCTCTTCGCCGCGACGTACGGTTTGGCGACCGTACTCTTCGCGCGTCATCCGCTGCAGGTGCTGGTGACGGGCGCGACGGGACGACGAGACCGCGCTTCGGCTTGATCGCGCCGCCAGATCGTTCTATCGGCTTGGCAAAGCCGTGCTGCGCATCACGCCCGGTTTAGCGGCTGGCAGTGCATTGCCGCCGGCGCTGAGGCAGACCGTGCCGCATCTTCAGGCCGAAGTGGCTCAGGCATTCGTTTGTGCCGGCGGGACCTGCTATCCGCCGCTTCAGGAACCCGAAAAGCTGCTGGAACTGCTCGAAAAAATCGGCAGCGAAGCAAGCACCACGGCCCGATAAACAAGACGCCCGCGGGTCCGCGAATGCTACCATGTAGTGTTCAACGAACGAGGTGAAACCCCTTGTACGCCCGCGACCTTGGTTGGTACCGCTTACTGATTTTTCTGCCGGTCTGGTCTCTCTGATTCTGCTTTCGCAATATTATTGGCTCGTCCGCGTCTGGCGTTTGGCGCTCCGCATCAAGGGCCCAGCTTTACGGAACGTGTTCCGCGGCGCCTGCCTCCTGGCCTTTGGCGTCGTCGCGCTGATTTTGACGATTAATGTCAGCGTCGATGGGAACCGCAATGCACTGGCGCGTGTCGGCGTTCACGGCGCTGGCCGGGTTGTGGCTCACGAGCGCGCTATTCGCCTACCTCGCGGTGAAGCTGGTCGCGGCCATCGCCTGGGCTGTCCGCGCGCCGCGCCTTTTTCTGGCTAGGCTGCAGCCCCGGCAGCAGACTCGGCCGGAGGAAAGCACGCTGCCGGCAGCGTCGGCAGGTGCGCCCTTAAATCTGGCGCGGCGGCGATTTGTTCAGACCGTCTCGGCCGTCGCCGGCGCGCATCCCATTTGCCGCGGCGGCCTACGGATTTGCGTTCGAGCGCCTGCATTACCAGGTGCGCCAGGTGGACTTGCCGGTGAGCGGCCTGCCGCCGGCTCTCGAAGGCATGCGCATCGCGCAGTTGAGCGACATCCACATCGGCAGCTACATGTCCGCTCCCGAAGTTCGCCGCGCCGTGGACATGGCCAACGATCTACGGCCGGACGCTGACCGTGGTGACCGGCGATTTCCTCACCGGCGCCGGGCGATCCGCTCGAAGACTGCATCGCCGAGCTGTCGCGGCTGCGCGCCCCGCTGGGCGTTTGGGGCTGCAACGGCAATCACGAAGTTTACGCGGACGCAGAAGCGCTCACGGCCAAGCTTTTTCAGCAGCACGGAATGCGCCTGCTGCGGCAAGAAAATGCCGAGCTCGTCCAGCACGGCCAGCCGTTCAATTTGATTGGCGTGGACTACCAGCGCGAGCGCCCCGTCCGCAGCCGGCGGCCGATGCTTGGCGCGATTGAGCCGCTGGTGCGTCGCGACATGCCGAACATCTTGCTCTCGCACAATCCCAATTCCTTCCCGCGCGCCGCCGAGCTTGGCATCGAGGTCTCGCTGGCCGGGCACACGCACGGCGGCCAGGTGCGTCTGGAAATTCTCGACCATCGCTTCAGCCCGGCGGAGTTTCTGACGCCCTACATGGCAGGTTTGTACCAGCGGCCGCTCGGCGCCTGGGCTGGGTTCGATGATCGCTCCGCGTGGATCGATGCGCCCAGCAGCGCGCGCGCCGCGATCTACGTCAATCGCGGTCTGGGCACGATCGGCGCGCCGATCAGGCTCGGCGTGCCGCCCGAGATCACGCTGCTCACCTTGCGCCGCGCGTAACAATCTACAGCGAACCGCGCCGCAACCGGGACAGGGCGCCGCTGGCGTTGCGGTGGTCATCGCGCGATGCCATAATGCCTCAGTCACATGGGATTTTCGCTCGCCAAAGCTGCGGGCGCGGGGGAACGATGTCGATACGAGATGCGTGGCTGGAGAAGCGGCTGGCTGCCGCCGGAACAAATGGCAACCGCAACGTGAGCCAGATGCACCTGGCGCGGCAGGGCGTCATCAGCGAAGAGATGCAGTTCGTCGCCCAGCGCGAGAAGCTCGAGCCGGAGCTGGTGCGCAGCGAAATCGCGCGCGGCCGCGCCATCATCCCCGCCAATATCAATCATCGCTCGCTCGAGCCCATGGGCATCGGCATCGCCTTCCGCTGCAAGATCAACGCGAACATCGGCAACTCCGCGGTGACCTCGGAGGTCTCGCAAGAGCTCGAGAAGCTCCACCGCGCCGTGCATTACGGCTCGGATACCGCGATGGACCTCTCCACCGGCGGCGACATCCCCGCGATTCGCAAAGCGATCATCGAGGCCTCTCCCGTGCCCGTCGGCACCGTGCCGATCTACGAAGCCATCTCGCGCGTGAAGCGCACCGAAGACCTCACGCGCCGAGCTGATGCTCGAAGTGATCGAGGAGCAAGCCGAGCAGGGCGTCGATTACATGACCATCCACGCCGGCGTGCATGCGCGAATTCCTGCCGATGGTGCGCAACCGCATCACCGGCATCGTCAGCCGCGGCGGCGCGCTGATGGCGCTAGTGGATGGCGGCCCACAATAAGGAAAACTTCCTGTACGAGCGCTTCGACGACATCTGCAAAATTTTCAAGAAGCACGACGTCAGCTTCTCCCTCGGCGACGGCTTGCGCCCCGGCTCGATTGCCGACGCCAGCGACGACGCGCAGTTCGGCGAACTCAAAGTGCTCGGCGAGCTGACCAAAAAGGCCTGGGAGCACGACGTGCAAGTGATGATCGAAGGGCCCGGCCACATTCCGATGGATCAGATCGAGCTGCAGGTGAAGAAGGAGATGGAGCTGTGCCACGAGGCGCCGTTCTACACGCTGGGGCCGCTGGTCATCGACATCGCTCCCGGCTACGACCACATCACCAGCGCCATCGGCGCGGCCATGATCGGCTGGTACGGCGCGTCCATGCTCTGCTACGTCACGCCGAAGGAGCACCTGGGACTGCCCAACGCCGAAGACGTCAAGCAGGGCGTGATGGCCTACAAGATCGCCGCACACGCCGCCGACGTCGCGCGTCACCGCCCCGGCGCCCGCGACCGCGACGACGCGCTCTCCTACGCGCGCTTCCTGTTCGATTGGAACAAGCAGTTCGAGCTCTCCCTCGATCCGGAAACGGCGCGCGCCATGCACGACGAAACCTTGCCCGACGATTTCTACAAGGAAGCGAAATTCTGCTCGATGTGCGGGCCGAAGTTCTGCTCGATGAATATTACGCAGGTGGCGGAAGCCATCGGCGGGATGGACCAGGCCGAGCGCGAGCAGCGCTTCGTGCAACTGCTGGCCAAAGTCGAGAAGTAGACATCCGCGCATAACCTTCTTCGGAGAAGCGCGCATCGATTTCGAGCGTAGGCAGCCTGCCGTCGAAGTGGGAACGTCCTCACAGAGAATCTGTCAACTACACTACTGGAGGAATACTATGGCAATCAATCAGGCATTATTGGGCGAGTTTGATCATGGAAATGGCCAACACGCGCAAGAGTATCGAGCGCGTTCCCGACGAGAAATTCGACTGGAAGCCGCACACGAAGTCGATGACCATGGGCGCTCTGGCCGGCCACATCGCCGCCATTCCCGTCTGGGCAAAGATGACCCTCGAAACCCAGCAATTCGACGTGAATCCCCCCGGCGGCCAGCCGGTGCAGCAACCGAAACTCAAGACTCGCGCCGAAATTCTGGCGTTCTTCGATAAGGGTGTTCCCGAAGCGCGCGCAGCGCTCGCCGCAGCCAGCGACGAAGCCATGATGCAGCCCTGGACGCTTCTCAATGGTGGCAAGACGATCTTCGCTATGCCGCGCGTCGCCGTGCTTCGCGGCATGATCATGAACCATATGATTCACCATCGCGCGCAACTCGGCGTCTACCTGCGCCTCAACGATCTTCCCGTGCCCGCCATCTACGGCCCCTCCGCCGACGAAACCGGGATGTAGCCGGTTTCTACGACGGGGGCAAAGTGCTGCGTTTCGCGCCGTAGCCTTCGCCGCATCGGAATGGCCGAAGCCACACAACACGATCAGCTTCGCGAAGAGTTCAATCGCTGGGCCGAAGCCGGCCGCGGCGAAGGCATGGAGCAGGATCACCTGCCCATCGTCCTACCCGTGCTCGACCGCATGCGGCTGCAGCCCGACGACAACGTGCTCGACGTCGGCTGCGGTGCAGGCTGGCTGTCCAGCCTGCTGGCCGAGCAAGTTCCCGAAGGCCGCGTCGTGGGCATCGATGTCTCCGACGAGATGATCCGCCACGCCCGCCGCAGGAATGCCCGGCTCGAAAATGTGATGTTCGTCGTCGGCGAGGCGGAACAAATCCCCTGGGACGCCGACTTTTTCACGCACGCGATTTCCGTCGAGTCGGCCTACTACTGGCCGGATCCCGCGCGGGCTGCGGCAGAAATCTTTCGCGTTCTGCGCGAAGGCGGCTCGGCCTGGGTCGCTGATCAATTATTACCGCGACAACCCGCACTCGCATCAGTGGGGCGACATTCTCACGGTGCCCGCGCAGCTGCTATCCGCCGAAGAGTGGGCCGCGCTGCTCCGCGACGCGGGCTTCGCGGGCGTCGTGCACGAGCGGATACCCGACCCTACGCCGGCGCCGGAAATCTACTCGGGCCGCTGGTTCCGCGACGCCGCGCAGCTGCGCGCTTTCCGAGAGGCGGGCGCGCTGCTGGTCCATGGCGCCAAACCCCAACCGTAACGCAGCCTGTTGGGTCCTGGAAATTTGCTGGATTCGGCTCTTCACGCGGAGCCGCAGTCCCCGCGCCACCCAGTTACCCAGCGAGTGGTCATTCCGAACCCGGTCGCCAACTTTTGGCAAACGGCGGTGAGGGATCTGCTTTTGTCTCTGATGTCGTCTGGGCTTTTTCCGACGGCCCCAGGAGTTCCCGGTGCTGCCGCAGCAAAAAATGGTCGGTCATGCCCGCGATGTAATCGCAGACCACGCGGTGCAACGGCTCCCTCTCGGCCTGCTCCACGTATTGCACGGGCATAGCTTCTGGTTGGAGCAGGTAGTGTTGGAAAAGTCGCTCGAGCGCTTCCACGGAACGCTCGCGTTCCTCGACGATCGCGGGATTGTCGTACAGCCGCCTGTGCAAAAATTCCTTCAGCGACGCGTTAAGCTCCGCCGCGGCGGGGCTCAGCCTCGCCAGGCGCACCTTGAGACTTCGAATGTCTTCCACGTCACGCGCGCCGCTGGCTAATACCAGGGTTCGCGTGTTCTCGATCAAGTCGGTCGCCAGCCGGTCGAGAATGCGCTTGATGGTCTCGTTGATTTTGAGCTTGGTGGCGGCCGAGCGGATGCGAGCGGTCTACCTCGTCGTAGATTTCCGCGAACGGCGGCAATTCTTCGCGCAGCAACTCGAGATCGAGCAGCCGGGCCTCGAACCCGTCGTCGAGATCGGCGGCGTTGTAAGCAATCTCATCCACCCCATCCATCAGCTGCGCCTCGAGCGGCGGCCGCAAATCGAGTTCGTACTGCGCTAATTCGGGAAATGCCGCCGCGCCATCGTCGCTGATGCCATAGTCCCTCGAATGCTTGACGATGCCTTCGCGCACCTCGAACGTGAGATTCAGGCCGGGGAAATCCAGATAGCGCGGCTCGAACTGCTCGACGATGCGCAGCGCGTGCAAATTGTGATCGAAGCGGTCGCCGAAGGGCTTCAATAGCTCGTTCGATCGGCGCTCGCCAGCATGCCCGAAAGGCGGATGCCCGATGTCGTGCACCAGGGCCAGCGCTTCCGCCAGGTCGGTATTGAGGTCCAGCGCTCCTGCGACCGTGCGGGCCATCTGCGCGACTTCGATGGTATGCGTCAAGCGGTTTCGAAAATGATCGGAATAGCGCGTGGTGAAGACTTGCGTCTTCGCCTCCAGGCGCCGGAACGCGCGCGAATGAATGACGCGATCGCGATCACGCGCGTAGTCGTTGCGGTAGCGATGCTGCGGCTCCGGCCAGCGCCGCCCACGCGACCGGCGCACGTCCATCGCAAAAGCAGCCAGCGCCATGACGCTATTCTATGCGAGGTCGTCAGGCTGCGACCACCTAGACGCCACGCGCTCGCGAACCTCTAGTACCTGATTCGCGCCAATTCGCGCGAACCGAGCATCTCATGTGTATGATTTGGCGAGAAATGGTTATCGCCGATTCTGGCGTCTAGCCGAGAGGGAAGTAAGTTGGTGTGAGTAGAAATGCGCCGTGTCCCTGCGAATCAAGCAACTCTTTGCGGCAACCACCAACAGCGTAGCCGTCTTTGGCCTTCGGCTTATTCCCATCGCGCTAAGTTCAACGAGCGACTTCTCAATCGCGATTCTGAAACGGTGGTCATCGATCTCGGAACGCTTGAGCAAAGCACGCCGCATTTTTCTCTAAGCAGTACAGCGTTCCACCTATTGTGGAAATTATTCGCGGGACTCATCTTGTGGTACGCGTCCGCTAGGCATCACGGTGTCGTCACAACTGCTTCAAAGTTTTAGTCCTCTTGGAGGTTTACATGCCGAACTGGAAAGAACGCTATTCAGCGCTAGCTTGCGAGACTGATTCCATACAACTGTTAAAGTTGCTAAGCGAAGCGGAAACTGCCATCCTCGCTAGGGTTCATGAACTTGAAAAGGACCCTTGCGGTCTGGGTGAGCGTCAGGAGTTGGCCAGCGCTCTGTCAGGTCTGCGAGTCGTGAAAAACGCCAAACTCGGTAGCAGCTCCAACGCTTACGTCAAGCGGCTGTGAGAGCCAGCCGTGCAGGAAAGTTGTGAGGGAATGAGGCCCGGAACGCGCCACGCCGTCGTTCCGATGGTATCCGCACCGCTGATGTCCGCGTTAAGGGCCTAGCTGCGTCCGCTGGAATTCCAATCGTTAGAGAAGAAGTCAACCGCCGAGAATACAGTAGCTGCGGGCGCTTCGTACGTGTCGACCGCAGTTCCCATCAGGAGTTCCCCTGATTGTTCGTTTCCATCGCCAAACGATAATCGATCACACAGTCTGAACGGTTAGCAGACTGGCGCGAAGAGAGAAGAGCGGGACCGCAGCCGCGAGAAGTGAGTGCAACGAAGCTTGTTCGTGGACGCCTGAACCGAAGCGCAGACGATTGTGGAAGCTTTCTATCGCGTTCCTTTTTCCGAATTGCGAGTTTTTTTAACCCATACGAAAATCCGAGGAGGCTGTGATGAAAGAAGAGGGACTCAAGGGACTATATATCGACGAACTTCGTGACATTTACAGCGCAGAGAACCAGCTCGTTAAGGCGTTGCCAAAGATGGCAAAAGCGGCTGCGTCCGACGAACTGCGTTCCGGTTTTGAACAGCACTTGGAGCAGACCAAAGGCCACGTCAAGCGCCTCGAAGAAATATTCAGCGAATTGGACGAAAAACCGACCGGCAAGAAATGCAAGGGCATGCAAGGCTTGATCGAAGAAGGGAAAGAAATCATCGACGAGGATCTGGAAGACGAAGTCCTTGATGCGGGTCTTATTTCCGCGGCTCAGCGCGTCGAGCACTATGAAATTGCTGCCTATGGCTGTGTGCGCACGTTTGCAACGATACTCGGCGAAGACAGCGCCGCCGAATTGCTCGAACAAACGCTCGAAGAAGAAAAGGAAACGGACAAGAAGCTGACCGAACTGGCGGAAAATATCAACCTCGAAGCAGCTGGATCTGAAGAGGACGAAGAAGGAGAAGTCAGCACACCCAAGAAAAGCAGGGCTGCGCGCGCCTGACTTCAATCGTCGCGGATGCAGGAGCGGGCAATCATTCGATTGCAGAACAAGGAGGGAACCGATGGCACGGTATAGCAGGGGGGCAGCTAAGAGCGTGAAGAGTGCTATGACACGCAAGAAGCACGGAACTTTGCGGTCGGGCCCGGGCGGAAAGGGCGGCAAAGTAAAAAGCAGAAAACAGGCCATTGCAATCGGACTTTCCGAGGCACGGAAGAAAGGCGCCAAAGTCCCGGCCAAAAAGTGAAAGACGACGGATCGTCTAGGAGCGGGGGGCTCGATGGCCAAAAAAGTCAGCGCCGGAGCAGCCTTGCGGACCCCTCGCGTCTCTCACCACTGGACGGCGATAGCCGCACGGTTCACGTGGTGATTGAAACGCCGAAGGGAAGCCGAAACAAATACTCTTTCGATCCAGAGCTAAAGGTTTTTGCGCTCAAAAGAGTTCTCCCTGCGGGGATGTCGTTTCCCTACGATTTCGGTTTTGTTCCATCGACCAAGGCGGAAGATGGAGATCCTACCGATGTCTTGGTGTTAATGGACGAACCCGCGTTCCCAGGTTGTGTCTTGAATTGCAGGATCGTGGGAATCATCGAAGGCGAGCAGGGTAAGAAGAAAGAGAAGCAGCGGAATGACAGGATCGTCGCCGTCGAACAGGAAAATCACAGCTATGCCCACGTAAAGCACGTTCGTGACTTGGGAAAGAAGTTTGTGCAGGAACTTGAAGAGTTCTTCGTTGACTATCACCGGCTCACGGGAAAAAAGTATCGAATTCTCGATGTGAAGGGACCTCGCGAAGCCCGCCGCCGGATCGAAGACGGAATGAAGGCGGTTCGTCGCGGTTGAGCGACAGTCTATGCCGACCTCTTGCGTCGCTCTTCGCTTTTCCAGCACGAATTCCGTGTTGTTATGGCACCATGGCTCAAGGAGGAACGTTTATGGCCGACCAATCACCGAATCGCTTTAAGTGCGAATGCGGCGCCACGTTTGCATCCAAGGCAGAATTGCTTGATCACGAAGAAGCCCACGGCAAAGGCCGGACCGGTACCACTGCCGAAGACGATCTGCAAGACGAGGACCTGACGTCGGGTGGCGAACCGGGCCAGACCGAAGAGGAGCGCCGCGAGTGGAAAGAAGTCCGCAGCGAAGAGGCCAACGACAAAACGCCGTAGAAGAGGAAACGTCGTAAGTCGGTCGCGCCCGACGGCTGAACGCAGAACTAATCCGCTACCTCGCAGCGGCAAGTCTGGAGAATCGTGTTCAGGATCTCGGAAACCTCGAAGACAGCGCGGTTTTCAAGCTTCGCGGTGTTGGCTCGGTATCGCGACAGCGCAGCGGGCTCGATCAGCCGGGCGACCGCTCCTTCGATCCCTGTAAAGCCTTGCAAGACGATTCCTACCTCGTTTTCCACGACCCACTCGGTGTTGTAGCGCTCCTGCGGCAGCGTCCACGCGTTGCACTCCACGATCACCGGAAGGCGCATCGCCAGCGCTTCGCTTAGGCTGCCGGGCCCTGGCTTGCCAATAAAAAAATCGCTGAGTTGCATGTAGTAATTCACTCTGGTCGTAAATCCCTCGATGAAATGCGGCACGCGCCATGTCGAGTCCGCGCAGTTCGCTTCGCCAGGGCTTCGTTGCTCCCGCAAATCAAAATCAATTGCAGGTCGAGTTTCGAGTCGGTTCGAGCCGCTCTGCGATTTCGCGCATGGCGTGCGACCCATGCCCGCCAAAAAGCACCAGCCCCGTCGGTAGATCGGGGCGCAGGCCCAGGCGTTCGCGCTCGGCCAACGGATCTCCACCGGCGCTTCGTAGAATCGCGGATGCAGAATCATTCCCGATGCGCGAAATATGCGCTCGTCCGGATGGCCCATCTCGTGCGCTTGCGCCACGGCGCGGTCGGTGCCGCAGACGAAATATTGCGGCTGCGCGCTCGATCCAGAAATGTGGCGGATAGTCCGCGAAGTCGGTGAGCACCGTTACGAATGGCCGTCCCGGAAATGCTCGCTGGAAGCTTTCCTGCAGCGCGCGATTGAAATGCGGCACGAAGGAAACCAGCATGTCGGGCTGCGTTTCTTTCCAGTGGGCTTCGAGCAGGCGGACCGTCGGCCGGTGGTACATGCGGATCACGGTCTGCAGCAGCCGCATGATCTGCGCGCTGCCGAGCGTCCAGCCGCTTTGCAGCATCCAGTTGTAAACGTCCTGGATGCGGATGCCGGCGTATTTTCGGACGATATCGAGCGGGTCGAGAAGCTCCTGCAGATTCGTGAGGCGAATTTCCCACGGCCGCTGTTGCGCCTGAATGGCCATCTCCAGGGCGGTGGCGGCCGCGCGATGGCCGCCGCCGGCGTCGAAGAAACAGAACTCGATTCGCTCCATGCGCGAGGCCATTCTGACAAGCGGAATGCCGCACCATGTTGCAAAAATCCGATTAAAAGATCGGTTACATGTGTCGAAACGGACAAATAGTTGCATTTTCAGAATGTTAGCGCGCCTTCATCTTCCTGTAAAACAGCGCCGCTATACGTTTTCCACATGAAATGCGACCTGCACGTCCACTCGTACTTTCTCCGGGCTGTGCACCACTCCATTCGTTCGCAAATTCTGCCGCGAAAGTTACAGCGATCCGCGCGAGGTCTACGCCGATCTTGAAAGCGCGCGGCATGAGCCTGATCACACTGACCGATCACGATTCGATCGAAAGCGCCGAGGAGTTGCGAGCGGCACAACGATTTTTTCATCAGCGAAGAGGTCACCTGCAAGATGCCGAGCGGCAGCGGAAGTGCATATCGGCGTCTATGATTTGACCGAGCGCCAGCACGTGCAGATTCAGCAGCGCCGCAACGATCTGATCTCGCTGCTGATCTACCTCACCGAAGAAGCGACTCTTCTTCTCCATCAATCATGTGTTTTCGAGCCTCACCGGCAGCGCGCAACGAGGAAGACTTCCAGTGGTTCCGGGAGTATTTTCCGGCGATCGAAACGACGAATGGCGCAGATGCTCGAAGCGGCGAATTCGCATGCCGCGCGCCTCGCCAAGCAGTGGCGCAAGATCGCCATCGGCGGCAGCGACGCTCATGCCCTGCCGTCGGTGGGGACGGCGTTTACGGAGGTTCCCGGACGCGCGCGACAAAGACGAGTTTTTTGCGGGACTGCGCGAAGGAATGGGGCGCGTGCACGGCGAGTCCGGCAGTTGCCGGAAGCTGACACGCGACCTTTTTCTGATCACTGCCGGAGCTGATGCGCGAGAAAGCCTGGACCGCGGTGCTGGCGCCGCTCGCGGCTCTGCTTCCCGCTGCGACGTTCCTGAATTATTGGTGCGAGGATTCCTTCCACCAGCGCTGGGCGGCTCGGATTCTTGGACCGGCCCGACGAGCGCCGGCACCCTCGCTGGATTCAGCGCTGCCCCAGCCGGCGCGGAGGAGGCGATATGACGGTAACCAGGACGGTCTGGAACCAGATTCAGTCAAACGATCACCGCCTGATGCGACAAAGTGCACCGCTGGCGCGCGCCGCGCTGGCTTCGCATCCTGACGATTCTGGCGACCGGCTGGGCGACGGCTGGCTCTGGTATGCGCTGGGCATCGTGCTGCTGATCTACGGGGGCGAGCGCCGCTATCATTGCGGTGGGCGCGGCTGCTTCGGCGGCATTGGCGGGGATCTGCTATTTCCGTCTGCTCAAGGGAAGAGCCGCCGCCGCCGGCCTTGCGACATCGAGCCGCACTGCTGGTCGCGAGATTTTGCCGCCCGACAAATATTCCTTTCCCTCCGGCCATTCGATCACGGCATTTGCGATCGCGATTGCGGTCGGGCATGTTTTATCCCGAGCTTCAACCCTGCCTGCTCGCAGCCGCCGCTGCTGATCGCTTTCTCGCGCATCATCCTGGGCATGCACTTCCTGAGCGACGTGGTCGTTGGCTCGATCATCGGCGTGATTCTCGCTCTGCTGAGCTACCACGTTTTTTTGCTGGTGTAGCCAGCTGCTTCTTCTCCATTCGGGGTTCGGTACTCTACTTTTGCATCGCTTGGATGGTGACGTCCGGGTACCTTGCTTACAATCGATTGTGGCAAAGGAGTTAGGTTGGGCACCCCCTCCCCCCTACTGTTTCCGCAACTATTTGAAACGAAAGGAGTTACGCGCAGGGGTAGCACATGAATGTCATTCTTAAGGAGTTGCGGGGGGAGGCGCATTTCCCGAAGCTTCGCGGCACGTTTCTTTCGTCTTCGGCGAGGGCGTGGCCGCGATCATGAGTCATTATAACATGGAGGTCAACGCTGTTTTACTGAGCAGTACCTCGTACGGTTGGGCGTGTTCGAACGGCCTTGTCAAATGGGGCTGCAAAGCAGATCCCTCGGCCTCCGCGTGTTCAGTCCCATGACATCGTTCAGTGCTATTGAGGTGTGCTGAGCCTTTTGGCGCCCAGTTCCACGCGGTCGAACGGGTATTCGGCGATCCAATGGAACTTACGTTGGCCAGCGGGAATCTGTTGCGTTTCGACTCGATGGAGTTGCATGTGGATTCTGTGATTGTCCATTGTGCCATCGAGCGTCAGTTGATTTGGCGCCAGTCTGCTCGTAAGCAAGATTCGCTTTCCAGTTCTTGTCGATCTCCTTTGTCAGCGTGATCGTTTTGCCCTGGGAGCTGATCGACGCGCCATACCCAGTGAAAGAATCGTCCATGCTTTGAAAATTGACGCTGGTGGGAAAGTCGAAGATCACGCGGCGCCAGCGGTCATGATCGGTGAGAAGCGGCGGACGGGGCTTTCCGTCAATCGAGAGATCTTCCACCGTCCAAATGCCGTAGAACGGCGATTTCGGCTCTTCCGCCCCCGTAATCATACCAACCGGCTACATTGCCGTAAGCATAGCTCCCGAGCAAATAGATACCGGCGACGATCTGCAAAGCCAGCGCGATCCGGTTGCTCCCTTTCGAACGAAAGAATTGGGTTGGATCGAAGGACCAGCCTCTCGATTCAAGAAAAAGAACGCAGCGAGACGGGGAAACTCGGGAGCGAGTAGAAATAGGGCGATTAGAATCAAATGCAAAGACGAAAGTTTGCGAGAGACATCGTAGGTCATATTGATCGTGAAGACCTGGATCAGGTCCGCCAGGCAAATGAGCGCGCCGAGTAAGCTGGTCTGCGGAATGAGCAACAGGATTCCGCCCAGCGTTTCGGCACAGCCGGTGAAGATCTCATAGCCCGGAGACGCACCGATAGAATTCCAGAGCACGCCCATGGGCGTGAAATTGCCAAATGGCTCGACCCATCTCGTGAGATATGGAAATGGCATTTGAATCGGAATGATTTTGGCGAGGCCATAAAGAAACATCTCCGAAGCCAGGGCAAAGCGAAGGAAGAGCCGAAACCACTTATCCAGCGAAACGTAATTCTCACGTTTGTCCAGGAGAGACCAGACAATCGTAGCCAGCGCGGCGAAAACGAACAGACAGAAGGCCTGAACCCAATCGAAGGTTTTGTCCCCGGTACCAGTCATGTAAACCAGCGGGTGGTTGATCCGGAAGATGTGCGCAGCCGTCCAGAAAGTGATCTGCCGGAGCGGCCATAGCGTCCCCAGGACTGGAATGGCGAACCCGGAAAATTTAGGCAGACGAAATCCTAGAAAGAATTGAGTCGTCAGGCAGTACAGCCCTAAATATGACGAAAAAGAAACGAAATGCGAGGCGCTTCGGGAGAGTCCAGTGCGGGGTGAGAGCGCTTGTTGCGTTTGTTTGATATGAGCCTGATTGCCCATTTCGGTCCTCGTCGCTGGGCCGCCCTTCGCAACGCGTTTGGCCGGTTAGTCTAACCGCACAACGAGTCGAGTGGAATGTTGTTCTTGGGCGTTCACACGGAAATCTCGTGATTGTTAAGGGGCCGTCCCATGAAGTTAGTAGTAAGAATTGTTCGGTACTTGCTGCAGAAGGCGTTTACCGGCAGACTTTCGGCCTCAAGAAGCGCCACGAACTTCCGGAGATTTCATGTTCAGGTTAGCAAAAGCGGCTTCGCCGATGGCCTTAGCGGTGGCGTTCTGATTCTTGGTACGGCCACTGTTTCAAGGCCGGACGTCTGTATGTACATCCCTCGCCGCCCGTTCCCGAAATCGACCCTGCGATGGGTGCGTCTGCGGTGGCCTTGATCGGCGGCGCCGTCCTGATCATTCGAGGACGCCGCAAGAAGTAAGCATTTTCGGTACTTGCGCATGAAATGCTTCCCGCCACCATCGTGGCCTGAAAAAAGCCACGAATTTCGGAGGTCCCGTGAACAAGTTAGCAAAAGCGATGCTGCCGGCTGTTGTGGTGACGTTACTGATTCTTGGAACGGGCACTGCCGCGATGGCTGGAACGGGATCGTTGTGTGGTCCCCTCGTCCCCGTCAACCTTGCCCCCGTGCCCGAAATCGATCCCGCGATGGCTGTGTCTGCGGTGGCCTTGATTGGTGGCGCCGTTCTGATTATTCGAGGGCGCCGCAAGAAGTAAGCCGTTTCGGTACTTGCCCATGAAATGGTTCACCAGCACGATCCTGGCCTGAAAGGCTTTATGAGTTTCGGAGGCTTCATGCACAAGTCAGCAAAAACGATAGTGCCGGCCGTTGCGGTGGCGTTGTTCGTTCTCGGACGGGGACTGCCGCAATGGCCGGCGGCCGGCTACCCCGTCCCGAAATCGATCCCACCATGGCGGTGTCTGCGGTGGCCTTGATCGGTGGCGCCGTTCTGATTATTCGAGGACGCCGCAAGAAATAAGCCTTTGGTTTCAGAGGCGTCCAGGACGTCCTGTTTGCCTCCCGCTTCATCTCGTTTGGCACGAAAGGCGATGCAATAACGATGCACTGGGCACGAATCGAGCTAGACGCTTACTGGATCGTGTTCGCGGCGGGCTTCCTTGGCGTCGCGATCTGGGAGTCGCGGACTCCCCATCGGAATCTGTCTTCGGAAGTAACTCGCCGCTGGAGCCGCCACGGCATTCTTCTATTCACGAGTAGCGTAGTGAGTGCCTGCTGCACCGCGCCGCCCCAGTCATCGTGGCCATAGCGTTCGCGAACACTCGATTTGGCCTATTGAATCAACCGTGGCTTTCCTATTGGATGCGTTTCATTTTGGCTTTTGTCCTGTTGGACCTGGTGAGGTACGCGATTCACTGGAGTTTCCACGCAGTGCCGTTCTTTTGGCGCTTGCATCAAGTCCATCACTCCGATCCCGACTTTGATCTATCCACGGGAGCGCGGAATCATCCGCTTGAGTCCGTCGTGGCCCAGGGTGGGATCTTGGTGGGTGTGGCGATTCTGGGCGCGCCGCCAGCCGCAGTATTAGCCGTAGCCGTTTTCAGTTCTGCGCAAAGCTTCTTTACACACGCGAATGCGTCGCTGCCGGGATGGCT
>CAWFRX010000022.1:0-544094 GCA_963818345.1 uncultured Acidobacteriota bacterium
AGCGCAACTTGCGTGCCGCACCAGCAATATCGCATGACAAACCATCACCGATACGATAGGTTTTATCCATGGAAACCGTGAACGTCGAATTGCCCTCGGCACTTCTCAGGGCGGCGAATTTGGAGGGCAGCAACCTCTCCCAGGAGGCCGCTCATTACTCGCGCTCGAACTTTATCGCGAGGATAAAGTCTCGCTGGGGCGCGCTGCCGAGTTGTGCCAACGCCGCTCGCCTCCTTCATGGATTTCGTCGCCAAACACGGCGTTCCGCCGCTGCGATATAGTTTTGAAGATCTAGAAAATGAACGGCAGTCCTCCGACCGCATTAAAGCGTGACGGTCGTAGCGGATTCATCGCCGCTAGTTATTCTCACCAAGCTTGGGTGCTTGGATCTCCTTCACAGGCTCTTTCCGCGTCTTTACATTTCGCGCCAGGTTCACCATGAGGTCGTCGTCGCCGGTGCCGGTCTGCCAGGCGCCTCGGAAGTTGAAACGGCCGACTGGATCGAAGTAAGGACTCTTCAGAATCAAGCGGATTTACTAACGGCTCAGCAAAAGCATCTCTCGGCGTTGGTGAGCTAAGCACGATTCTTCTGGGCAGAGAACTCCACGCCACTGCGGTGCTGCTCGACGATTACCAAGCTCGGAAGTTGGCCACGGCGGAAGGGCTTGTGGTCCTTGGTAGCGTAGGTCTGCTGGAATCATTTTACCGGCTCGGTCATTTGAACGATCTCCGCTCATCTTTTCAGCAGCTTCTGATGCACAGTTACGTCGACCGGCGATTGTTGGATCGCCGCCTGCGGGTGCTCGGGCTTCCTCTGCTTTGAGGCATCACCGTGTTGCGAGGGGCGGCATGCCTTCCAGGCGTTCGAACACTCACCCATCCCCTGCGGCCCACTCCGGCCCCGAAGCCCTCGTACTACGTTCGAAACTAGTACCAACAGTAATAGTTATGTACAAAGATACTATTTTGCGCTATGCTTTCTTATGACACTCGCAGTCAACCCTCCTCCGCACCACAATTTCGCAAACCCCGTCGTGCGCGCCTCTCTCTCTTCTCTCGCTTTCGAGCGCCAGAGCGAAACTCAACTCCACTGTTTTCAGTCGCGTGCACACTCTTTTGTAAAAACACCGGGGGTAGGGGGTGCCTGGCGAGAGCGACGCAGCGGCTGCATCGACTAACTCCCACGGAATCAGCACTTACGCAAACGCGCGGCGCAACGCCCTTGGAATCAACACTTGTACAAAACAGGGGGAGCGGGTTTGACGTCGCAAACCGAAAGTGCCGATGCGGGCTTCGCTTTACGAAAGTTTGCGGCTGCGACGTATACTCCTGGCTGCCTGAGATTCAGGGTGCAGCCGTTAGCCTTAACTGACGAGGAGGAGAGTTGAATGAGTTTGAGCGCCGAGCAAGCTAAAGCGATCGCGGATTACCAGTTGGCTGATTTCGAGTACGACGTTGCCGCCACCAAACGGGTGATCGGGGCGATTCCCGAGGGCCAGGAAACCTACGCGCCCGACCCGAAGAACATGACCGCTCTGGATCTGGCGTGGCACATCGCCCGAGCCGAGCCATTTTTTCTGACTTCGATTTGCGACGGGCAATTCGTTCGTGGCAACAGCAAGCGCCCGGAAAACATTCGCAACGCGCAAGACGTATTGGCCTGGTATGACGCGAATCTTCCTCCGGCGCTGGCGCGCGCCCGCGGCCTTTCCGGGGAGAGCCTGGCCAAGATCGTGGATTTCGGCCCATTCAAAATGCCTGCGGTGAATTGCCTGCTGTTCATGGTCAAGCACGGCGCTCATCACCGCGGACAACTCTCGACGTACCTGCGACCGATGGGCGCAAAGGTGCCAAGCATCTATGGTCCGAGCGCCGACAGCCAGTAAGAAACGCGGGGAGTCTCTCGATCAATGGCGATGAGCGACTGACGAGGTCGAGCCGGGGACGAGGTTAGGCGGGAGCTGCTAGCGGTGAAGACGCATTAGCGGCTGGCAGTTGTTCCGTGAGTCATCGTTGCGTGAGTTAGTGGTTCCTTGGGTTGCGGTTCCTGAGTTAGTCGCTGGCGGCGGCCGTCTTGAGCGTCAGCGTGACGGATTTGCTCTCGTGCGGGCCGATGGTCACGGGCTGCTCGACGGTGCCGTAGGCTTCGTGCCAGGCGCTCAGCGTGTAGTTGCCGGGCGGGACATTCTTCAGCGCGAAGCTGCCGTCCTTGCCGGTCACGGCGAAATACGGCGAATCGAGGACGGCGATATACGCCTTCATCCAGACGTGGATGTTGCACTTCACCGGGAGCGCGACCTCCGGCTGAGAGAAGCTGAGGTGCATTGCGGGCATGTTGGGCGAAAGCGTGTGGTTCCAAGGGCGATTCACTTTGGCCATGGCATTAACGTTATGGCCTACCTTGTCGGAGCTGACAACGTCGAGCGGCTGCCCGGTCATCAGCGCGAGCACGTGCGGCTTAAACTGGCAGCCCTTCTGGTCGAGCGTCGCCGGTCATGGGGCACGGCGAAGGTGTAGGCGGCGAAATCGCCTTTGAGATAGACGACCACGTTTTGCAGCGTGCCGTTGTCGCCGGGAACCACGTCCTCGGTCTTTGCGGGATCGCCGACATGCTGTTTGGCGCACGGTGGGACGCCGTTCATGTTGATGACCTTTGGCGTCGGTGGAGTGCCATCGAGCATGATCATGCCGCTAATCGAACCGGCCGTGGCGGCGTCGACGGGCTTGCCGTCGGGGTGGATGGTCGTAAGCGGCGCCGCGGAACCAGAATCACTCGAGTCGCCGCTCTTTGCCCCGCAGCCGACCCAGAAAGCGGCCAGCGCGAGGACGCTGAGCAAAGCCGCGACTTTGGCGGTGCGTGGGGTGACCGCAATGCGTGGGGTGATGCGCGGCGCATTGGTAGGACTGATAGGGCTGGTCATGGGCGATGCGTGCCTTTCTTGTCTCTACACCATAATTTATCACGCCGCGAATCGCCCGCCGCTCGCGCTTGTTAAATCGCGGTAAATCCTCGGCGGGACGAAACAGGCTCGAGAGATCAGACGCAGAAGCACGGTTTAGGTATGCAGGTTCCGCTGGCGCGCCCGCTTTGTCCAAATGGATCGCAGCGCTTCTTGTGTCGAGGCGCGTGGCGACGGGTGATGACTTTTGTCTCAGGGCAATCGCGAGGTTCCAAGTTACAATTCGCGCGTGAAATGTTTGCGCCGGATTACCGAGTACGACAGCAGTACTTTGTTGCTACAGCGATCGCTTGTGGCGTGTCGGTTGTCTGACGGTTCGGGGACTGGCTTATGCGGGGCTTGTTATAAGCCAGTGTGGTACTATCGCGCGTGCTCAAGGGCGCTGCGTCGCGGGGAGAGCGATGATGGACCTGCATCGGCGATTCGGTCCGCGGTTTTCGATCCGGCGACGATCAACAGCGCGGCGGCGGCGATGAGCGGCGGAGAGGCATGCGGCCCGCGTGCGCTTGGCAAGCAGATCCCTCGGCCTGCGGGCCTCGGGATGGGACACTCTTGTTTGGCACACGAGCGTAAGCAGTCCGGTCTGAGAAAAGCTGTTCGCGTTGGCGTGTTTTTCATGGGTTCTCCGACGGGCGCCCGGATTACTTCGTAACTCGGCACTTCGTCCGGGCATCTAGCTGTACAGGGGAGCACGGGCGCTGCCGAAGCGCCTGCGGGGCGGGGCGAGTCCGTGAGTCGCGTAACCAGCAAGTCAGGGAGCGGCGAGACCGCGGGGAGGGTTGGGATTGCATGAGGGATGGCGGCAATCCGCCAGCCCTGCTGTTTTTTGGCGATTCCTCCGCACGTGATGCAATCGCGAAGGATGGAGTCGAGGGCAGAAGCGGATCCCTCGGGCTGCGGGCCTCGGGATGACAAGGTTTGGCGCACGTCACGGCTTTGCCGAGGACATCGGCTCGTGCGCATTCTCGGTTCGCACTTAGGACAGGGCATCTTGTTTTTGGGCCAGAACTAATTGTTGGTGTGAGCTGTTTCACTCGGTGGCAACGGCTTCTTTTGGATCCAGCGGGCGGTTTCTTTAAGGGCCAAGCGGGTAACATCCCATCGCCGGTCCGGCGATTCGCGGATGCAAGTTCGGTTTATTGATGCATTTACAGTAAGCGGGCCCGATCAAAGGTATGATGAATCCAACGGGGATCATCGTGTTGCGAGGGATAAAACATGATTGTAGGAGACGTCTGCGCATATTGCGCGAGAGCAAGAATCTGTCGCAGGGCGATATTCAGAAGCGCACGGGGCTGATGCGCTGCTATATTTCTCGAGTGGAAAACGGGCACACGGTGCCGGCGGTCGAAACGCTTTACAAATTCGCCCGCGCGCTCGAGGTTCCGATGTACCGGTTGTTTTACGAGGACTCGGACGTGCCGGGGATGCCGAGCCTAGCTTCGGCCGCCAAGCTGGACGATGAATCGTTACGCGGCGGGCGGCACGTGGCGAGGTTCGTCCATCTGCTCGCGGCGATGACCGAGCGCAACCGGCAACTGCTGCTGAGCATGGCTCGGCGGATGTCCAGGGGCAAGCGCCGCACCGGCGGCAGCCGCTCTGCGCGCATCCGCAAGAAGCACGCTTGAGGTGATATGGAGAAACTGGCCCCCTGCGAAGTCCCCGTCGATGAGCTGATCCGCCGACGCTGGAGCCCACGTGCGTTCGAGAACCGGCCGGTCGAGCCGGAGAAATTGCGCCGGTTTTTCGAGGCGGCGCGTTGGGCGGCCTCGACGATGAATAGCCAGCCGTGGTATTTCATCGTCGCCACCAAGGACGACGCGGAAAATTTCAGCCGCGTCCTGCAAACCTTCGTCGAAAACAATCAAGCCTGGGCAAAAAACGCGCCGGTGATCGGACTGAGCGTGATGGCGACGAACTTCGCGAACAATGGCAAGCCCAATCGCGTGGCGTTGCACGATATGGGGCAGGCGGACGCGTTCCTGGCGCTCGAAGCCGTCTCTTTGGGCCTTCAGCTTCACCAGATGGGCGGCATTTTGCCGGACAAGGCGCGCGAGATTTTTGGCGTTCCGCAGGGCTACGAGGTGGTCGTGGGATGGGCGCTGGGCTATGCGGGCGACCCCAGTTCGCTACCGGATAATTTGCGCGAGAGGGAAGTGGCGGCGCGGCAGCGCAAGGCGGCGAGCGAGTTTGTATTCAGCGGGCGGTGGGGCGAGGTGTCCCGGTGGTGAAGCCCAAGGATTAGGGGCGGAAAAGCGTTGCAAGCGACCCCCGCGGCCCACGCGCAAACCGACGGCGGCGTTGCCGCCAGACTTGTTTTTGCGGCGGGATTTAGTCTATCGATTTCACCATCTCCGCGGGATACATCACGAACAAACATGTACCGCCCGCCGAGCTATTGCCGCAACTGAAGACTCCGCGCCGCACGATCTGGACCGGACCATCGTCCGGTAATTTCACATCGAAATGCGCTGCCGCGATGGCTTTCGACGCGTCGCGCAACTCCTCGGAACCGCTGATGAACTTCACGTCCACGACCTCCCCTTGGCCCCGAAGAGCACAAAGAATTCGGCGCTGACGTAAGTGGTGAACTTCCAGGGGATCTTCAGCGAGCGTGCATCTTGCAGAGCGATGGGGTCGGGGTGCACGTGATCCTGAAATCTCACGCCTTTTTGTACTGCGTCGAGCCGCTCTTCGGTTCCTTCGGGTGCGGTGCCGGTTGAGGCCAAAGCGTTGGAATATGCCAAGGCCGCATCCTGCTTCTTGCCTTCCTTCTCATAGAGCAGGCCGAGGTGGTTCGCCATCACAGGGTTTTCGGTCAGTTTCCAGGCGGCGCTAAGGTACTTCTCGGCGGCATCGTACTGGCCCAACTGATATTGCACCCACCCGAGCGTATCCCAATAGGAGGCGAGGTCCGGAATGGCATGAAGGTCCAGCACGGTCATGAATTGCAGCGACATTTTTGGAGGTGAAGGTCTCCGTTTGCTGCACGGCATCGCGGGCATAGCCGAGAGCTTGGTCAAGGTGAAGGTTGTTTTCGGCCAAAGTATAGGCGGCTTCGTTGAGCAAGAGAGGATCGTGAGTCATGTCCGCCGCGCGCGTAATCATCTCCGCGCCTTTTTCTTTATAGGGGAGACGGATATAGGCCTGGCCCAATCGGAGGGCGACCGTCATGTTATTTGGATTCTGTTGCGCGACGGGTTCCAGTTCCTTCACGGCGTCGGTGTAGAGTTTCTGGCGAATGAGAAGTGCAGCGATGGCCATGGGCGGCTTGGTATCTTTCGGCCGTGCGCTTGCGAGGGCTCGCCAGGTATCAAGGGCGGCGTCCTCGAGATGCTTGTCTGTAAGTTCCTTCGCGACGGCCTCGTAGGGCTCGAGATTGGAGGCATCCAGCGCGATCGCCTTCTTGATCGAGGTGACGCCGTCATTCTCCTTATGGAGTTCAATCTGCGCGCCACCGAGGTACAACCAAGCCAGGTAAAACTGCGGGTCGGCGTCCACGGCCTTCTGCGCGAAGTCCATTACCCCGCGCATATCGCCACGCTTGTGAGCGGCATCCGCATCGTGAAGGAGCTGCATCGCCTGTTGCGGTCCCGTGGAGTTATCCAGAGGCGCCGAGGATGTGGGGCCCTCGGATCTCAGGATCGAAGGCCTGGAAGAGCCGTTGAGCGGAATGTAGGTATCTTGGTCGTTTTCGATGGCCTTGGTGAACTTGCGATACGCCTCGATCTGCGCGACGGGAATTTCGCCTACCCTGGTCGACAGCCGCCTTTCGGCATGGAGCGTGCCGTCCACAAAGGAATAGGTGGACTGATAATCGGCGAAGACTTCGTGCAGATTGACAGCCGGGGGTAACGTCGGCGCGGAGCCGGCAGGCAACGCCACGGTTGCCTGGGACAAGAACTCTTCCGGAGCGCCGATCTTGATCGGTTGGGGAGTTTTGTTGTCGTCCGGCGGATTGGGAAGAAGAACAGGCGGCATGGGCGGCGTGATTTGCCGGTTTGCCCAATCCGAATATTCCTTGCGATTGTAATGAAAGGTGATCTGGTAAGGCATGCCGGTTGCTTCGGGAGAACCTGCCGAGGTGTCGCTCACGGTACCGGCAAATCCGAAATTGGACATGACTGCCTGCATCATATCGTTCCACTTGGCCGGCCCGGCGCGGCGCATCAGGGACCTGAAGAGTACCTCGTCGTCTCCGCGCAGGCTGACGTGGTCGTTGCTCACCAGCGTCCCGGCATCGTCGAGCGAGGCTTCCGCAGAAAAGTGCAGGTAAGGCGGGAACGGCGGATCTTTCGGCGTCTGGACAAGCTTTGCGGGTCCCTCCGCCGGCATGAGCAAAGCTTGCTTGTCGCGCAGGGAATACAGCAGCAGCCCGAAGGGCGCGACCTCGGGAGTGGTGTCGAGAAACAGGAAGCCGTTGTCTTGCGGCAGCGCGGTGATGACGTGATCGAATTGGCCCGGCGAGGGGACGTCCGGATCGATTTTTTCCGAGGAGTTCATGAGGACGGGTACGGCTTTGATGTTTTCCGCGGCGAGCAGCGCGGTGAATAGCGTGTCCTTATCTTTGCAATCGCCGTAATCGTTGCTGAGCACCTCCGCGGCGGTGTGCGGTTTGTAGCGCCCGATGCCCAGCGAAATGCTCATATAGCGGTATTTCGTCGAGACGAAATCGTAGAGCGCGTGGATCTTTTCGGAATTGGAGGCGGCTGAGGCCGTGAGTGCGTCGGCTTTGGCTTGAATCGCAGGAGTGACGGCGGCCTGCGGCTCGGCCAGCGATTTGAACCATTGCCCGACCTCGTCCCAGCTATGGAACGTCGTGAGCTGGATGTCAGGGATACGATCGGGGTCAGCGGGAGGGGCATCCTTGTCGTCGGTGGTCGGCTTCAGGTTCGCCGTTTTCCAATCGTAGACGCGCGCGTCGCTCTGGTCGGTGACGGCCGGCTGTACCTCGCGGTTTTTTACCTGGACGTAGCGTCCAGGCGGCACGCTGATTTGCATCTCCTGCTGCAACACGACCGCGCCGCTGATGAAATTGCCCGCGTACCAGAACTGGCCGGGAATCAGCGGCGCCTCGATTACGTTTTGCCACTGATATTCGAGCGTATCGCCGACTTGCAATCCCTTCACCGCGACCTGTTTGTCCTTGAGGTCGCTGTACATCGGCGCCTCGCGGCTGATGTCTGGAGTGACTTCCATGGCGTCGCCGGCGGGAGTTTCGACGACGCTTCCATCCGGCTTGCGCACGCGCACGTAGGCGATGTTGACCGTGGACATCGCCGAAGAGTACGTGAAGTGGAGGATTCCCCACGATTGCAAGCCAGCGTTCGACTGAATCAGAATGCGCAGCGTCTCGTCACTGGTGTACTTGCCGTCATTCTGGAAAACCAGCTTGCCGACCGCACTCTGGATGACGAAAGGCTCTTTGGAATAATCGGGCGAATTAGCTGACGGGAAAGCTTGGGGCGAGGCCTGCGCGTACGTGATGAGAGCGCACGCAGCAATCAGTAAGAAGGCGGTTGCCCGCCAGGGCGATCGATTCATGGCGGCATCTCCTAGAGGCTAGGGTTCCAGTTGATGAGCCGTTATGCCGCGGATTGTACCGAAAGGTAACGAAGGAAGCAAAGCGCCGACGGTTTCGTGCGGCCGGTCAGCTTGGGGTCGCGCCGGTTTCGCGAGCCGGCTGCCCCACGCCCCCCGCGCGAATGAGTCGCAAACGACTGGCACGCAAAGCCAAGAGCAGATCCCTCGGCCCGCGGGCCTCGGGTTGACGCGGTCGAGTCTGCGCGATGGGAACCCTGCCGGATCGGGCATTTCGGAGATTCTCCGCGAGTGCGAAGCTTGACACGGAGAGTACGGAAGGGGTAACAACAACTCGGTCCTAAACGCCTTAGCAACGTCGCAGTGGAGGAACATTCCAATGAGAGTCAGGCTCCTTGGCACTCTGGTGGTAGTTTTGGCTGTTTATGGCGCGGCGGCTCCTGCGTTCGCGCATCACGGATTCACTGTGGAGTTCGACGCAAACAAGTGCGCGAACATGAAGGGTACGCTGAGCGGTATCACTTGGGAAAACCCGCACGCCTATTTGCAGATGGACGTGAAGGGTGCCGACGGGCAGACCCATACCTGGAACTTGGAAATGGTCACGCCCAACGCTCTGAAGCGGAACGGCACGACGCGGCAGGATTTCGTTGAGAATATGGGTAAGCCTATTTCCGCACGGGCCTGCCCGACGAAGGCTGGCGGCACGCCGTACAGAGGGTCGGCGGGATACATCATGTTTTCGGATAAGATCGTGCGACCGGTTGGGCAACTCAAAGGCGGGGAAGCGCCTGACCCTAACAATTTTTAAGCAGGCAGAGCGCGGGGCGGCAAGCCCATTCGTTTCGTCCGAAACTTCTGGGCTGCACGGCTATTCCGAAGGACTTTCCGGCGTGGCACTTTCGAGCTGTAGCGTCGCAGTTGAGTCTACGTCAGCCTGCACGTTACTTGCTGTTTTCGCCGATGCGCGCGGTAACAAGGTTCGAATGCTGGCGAGCAGCGATTCAGGGGAGTCCGTCTTGGCAATCACTTTGCGGACGCCAACTTTTTTTGCCTCGCGGTCGATCTGCTCGTTCTTGTGCACGGTATAGAGAAGGATCGGAATCAGCGGGTAAAGTTTTACGATCTCCGCGGATGCGCCCAGGCCATCCAGCATCGGCATTTGGAGATCGAGAATCACGGCGTCGGGTGCAAGCTCCCTCGCCATCAAGACCGCCTGTCGGCCGTTCCGTGCCTGTCCGCAGACGTTTAGATCCGGCTCCTGCGAAAGGAGCGCGGACAGAAACTGGAGGATCTGCTCGTTGTCGTCGGCGATGAGGATTTTGGGCATTCGCTTCTGTCCCCGCTCTATGTAGGCTATCCGACATTGCCTACGATATGCGGCGCGCGCAAGCGGAACAATACACGATCTCCTGTAAGCTGCCTGAGGATTTCATGGTTGCGAAACCCACGAATACCCGATACCTATATAAGGTGAAAACCTGGGCCGATACACGCTCCCATCGGGAGGAGGATCGATGCTGCAGCCAGTGAAACCGGGCGAAAGAACAGGACGCGAGGGGAAGCCCATTGCCAATCGCGTATTGCTGGGCCTCGAAGACCGCGCCTTTCGGGCCCTTCGACCTCTACTCGAATTTTCAAGCTTCGAGCATCATGTCGTGCTTCATGAAGGGCATCGAAAAATCGACCGTATTTATTTCCCGGACGATGGTTTGGTCTCGCTGGTTGTGGTGATGGCCAACGGAAGAACGGCCGAAGCCGGCGTGGTCGGCAAGGAAGGAATCGTTGGACTCGAGGGGCTGCTGGGAATCAAGAGAGGGCCGCTGCGCGAGATCGTTCAGATTTCGGGCAAGGCGCACAGCGTGCCTGCCAAGGAAATGGCCAAGCTGCTCGAAGAAATTTCCCGGGATTCTTTTGCGGTTCAGCAGATTCGCGATTGTGAACCGGATGCAGATTTCGCAAACGGCCGCCTGCAACCGGCTGCACGAGATCGACAAGCGTCTCGCGCGATGGCTGTTGATGACCCAGGACCGGGTCGAATCCGGATTGCTACCGATGACGCACGATTTCCTGGCGACCATGCTGGGTACCGATCGCAGCAGCGTCAGCGAGGCGGCCGGTGCTTTGCAACGGCAAGAAATTATCCAGTACACGCGAGGGTCGGTGCGAGTGTTGAATCGCAAGGCGCTCGAAGAATCTTCCTGCGAATGCTATGAACTGATCCGGGATTACAACGGGGAACTGGCGCGGTAAATCATCGTCGTACATGTAAAACAGCAGACTGCTTGGCCACGAGGGAGAGGTCTCTGAATGTGCGGGCTTCAAACGCAGAGTGTGCCCCCGCGTCTGCAAGAATCACGGGCAGACTCTTTCTCAAATCTCGGTAGACACGCCACATGTCTGGCACAGTCGGCCGCCGACTCACTCTGACGAACGCGTTGCATAGCTCCCGGAAGATACCGTCTATCCGTCCACCATGAACGTGTACGTCGCTTCCGTTTAAATCGCTCAAGGACTTCTCCAGCCTGTGAGCCCGTGCTTCAAAGATATACCACGAGTGCTGTGTTGAACCGATTCGCGCCCAGGCTACAGACAAGCCCAGTTCAAATGGCATATTAATCTCGGCGTGCAAGGTGGCGTTCGGTCAAGTTCCACTCTTGAAAGGTCGTGGACGGCATATTGACAATCCTGCAGCAGCCTTGAGATGCGGCTCAGTCTTCGCTCACTCGCACTGAGTTCCAGAGTGGCCCTGGGGATGAGCCCAAAGGCGCTGACCCCGGCGATGTAAGCGAGATAAAGCCTCTCGAATCGGCTGTCGTACGGGATGTTAAGAAAGACGTTTACGTCGCGACCGACTGCCGGAACGTGCCCGAGCCTTCTTGGAGGCATAACTCCTCTTCAAAGACTTCGAGGTACCTTTTGTAGGACCGCGCCCCTTGAACTTGACCCGAGACCGAGTCTTTGCCATTGCCTTCTTATGGCTTTTGACGCTGCTTTTTCCAGACCGTGAGGCCTCAAAAATCTTTAGCAGTTGCTTCGTTCGGCGAGGAGAGACGCCAAGGACTTGGGCGGTTTCCTCAACGGTTGTGAAGCGGCTTCGTATCAAGGTTGCTTGAGTCATTTTGAACTCTCCCCTCATTGTATGGCGTGATGGCGGATGGCCGCAAGCAATCGGCCCCAAACTGTTTAGGAATGGGCGTCCTTCCTGCAATCGTTCTTACGGGCGTTCAGAATGGCGGGTGGTATTTGTCGAGCAGGGCTTCGAAGAGGTTGCTGTACTCGTCGGTCCAGAGGCGCGTCGCTGGGGCTGGCAGCTTGAGCTTGACGGCGTGTTTGGCGGCTGCTGCGACTGCGTCGATTCGCTGACGGTCGCGCGAGAGCAGCACCCAATCGTTGGTGTAGGAGACGCGGCCGTCGCCGTCGCAATGGACCCAAACGCTGGCGAGTCCCAAACGCTGGGCGGCGGCGACCACCACAGGGCGGAGGTCGAGGAACGTGTTGGTGACGTTGACGGCCAAAACGCCGCTGGGATTTTTCAGGTGCCGCAGGTAAAGCTCGAAGGCCTCGATGGTCAGCAGGTGCACGGGAACCGCGTCGCCGTTGAATGCGTCGACGATCAGGACATCGAAGTTTTGCGGGCCAGCTTGCGCGAGTTCGCGCTCGAGGGAAAGCCGGCCGTCGCCGAGGACGACGTCTACGTGCGCGGAGGAATCGTGCAGGTACTCGAAGTAGCGCGGGTCGGACGCCAGGCGCACGACCTCGGGATTGATTTCGTAGAAGCGGACGGAGTCGCCAGCGCGCGCGTAGGCGGCGACGGTGCCGATGCCGAGGCCAACGTCGCCGATGCGCAGCGGGGAATTGCTTGCGCGAGGACTGGCGTCGAGTGGGCGAAGGCCGACGTCGTTGGTGCGAAAAGCAATGTTGTCGGTGCGAAAGTCAACGGTGCCGATGCGGAGATCGGCGTTCCCAGGTTCGGAGCTGTTGCTCCGGAGGACGCCGGTGCGCGAACGCTGGGGCACTGAGGCGGCGAATGGTGGCGCGTCGGAATGCAAGTGCGGCGATAGGAGCAGGCCGAGGCCGCTATCTTCGCTGAAATACGAGGTGGGGATGAGCTGCTTGCCTGGCGCGCGAAACTCGAATCCGTGAACGATCTCGCCATGCTTCAAGGCGTAGGCTTCGCGATCGGGATCCGCGGGATTCTGAATGTCCACGGTGAGCGCGCCATAGAAATTGCGGACGGAGGCAAGCTGCCCCAGCGAAGCCTTCGCGAGCGTGATGAACGCCGCCCCTAGGACCAGCAAAACAATCGAACAGCTGGCGATCAGTGCTAATTTTCCGCTGCGCGCTGCGGCCGGCTTTTGTTTGCGCCTCGCATGGCCCTGGAGGAAGAAAAGCGCGCCGACGATGATCACGACTGACGGCAACGTGCCCGCGAGCTGCGTTGAGCCAATGGCCAGCGCCATGCTTTCGGGCAGCAGCGCCGCCGCGCCCAGCAGCACGAGCGGAGATTTCACGCGGGTGCTGTAGAGCCAGGAGCTACGGTCGCGAAACAGCACGACGAGAAAGAGCAGAGCGGCTAGCCACAGGCTGGTTTCGTATTCCCAGTATCCGCGAAAAAAATAGGGCGCGATTAACGCGACAAAAAGTCCGCCGAGGACGCCTCCGGCGGCGACGATCAGGTAGAAGAGCGTGAGGTGGCGCGGGTCGGGTTTGAGGCGAGCGAGTTCGCCATGGCAGACCATGCAGGCCGCGAACAGCGCGAACGAGTAGATGGCGATTTGTGCCGGGAGATTTTTGCCGGCGCCGGTGGCGAGGACGAAGCAAACCAGGAAAATGCCCAGCGCGAAGGCGGGATGCCAACAGCGGCGCGAGTAGCGGCGGTCGCTCTCGAAGCACAGCGTGAAGGTGAGCAGGTAGAGCGCCAGCGGCAGCACCCACAGCAGCGGTACGGCGGCGACATTTTTGCAGAGCTGGTTGGTGGTGGCCAGCAGGAGCGCGGAGGCGGTCGCGGCGAGGCTCAGCCACAAGGCGATGAGGGTGGCGCCGGGCCGCGTCAGCGGGCCGGGGCTCGGGCTGGCGGCATCGCTCGACGCAGCGGCGTCGAGCGATGCGGGCGGCGGCTCCGCTTCGGCCGGCGCGGCCGAAGCGGGAGTGGCGTCGTGAGTGGCGCTGGCTGCGCGGAACGCGCAGTAGGCGCACCCGAGCGCGAAGGCGACGTAGCACCACGTCCACAGGCGCGCCTGCGTCTTCAGCGCGAGGAATGGCTCGACGAGAAAAGGGTAGCTGACCAGGCCGAGGAACGAGCCGAAGTTCGAGACGGCGTATAGGCGATACGGCGAACGCTGCGGATACAAGCGGCGCCACCAGGATTGCAGCAGCGGCGCGGTCGAAGCCAAGACCAGGTACGGTAGGCCGACGCTGACCGCCAGCAGCATCAAGATTTGGAGCAGGGGATTGCCCTGGGCCCGCGGCTTCCAGCTGGAATCTAGGATCAGCGGCGAGCGCCAGAGAAGAAATTGCGCGGCCAGCACGAGCAGAGAGATCAGCAGAAGCAAACGATGCAGGCGCGTCTGTGCGCGCGGATGTCCGCGGTCGAGCAGGTGTCCATAGGCGTAGCCGCCCAGAAGCAGCACCTGGAAAAACAGCATGCACGTGATCCACACCGCGGAGGTCCCGCCGAACCACGGCAGGATGTATTTGCCAATGATCAGCTCGACCTGAAAGAGCAGCAGCGCGCCGAGAAAAATGGTCAGGGTGAAGATCAGCATGGGACGATTTGATTATCGCGTATCGGGCGCCGATTATCTCGCAGTTGGCCGTGCTTTTTTGCGGCTTTTGCGTGGGGAGCCGCTGGTTGGGGAACCTTATTGCGTGGTATGGCATCTCGCTTAGGAATGACCGCGGGTTGCTGAGGCGCGCGGAAGGTGTCAAGGCACAGAACGGGTTCCACGGGCGCGCAACTTTGCGGCAAACCGTCGCCTTCAACGGTAAGCGGGAACGACGCGAACGAAACCAGCAGAGAGATTCTTCGCTGCGTGGCGGCGCGAACGTGTTTACCGCGAAAGCTCCCCTTGCCGGGGACTTTCGCTCGACGGAGGAACGGGATGCGAGGAAAAAACAGGCCGCCACTTCGTCTCAGAATGACGCGGCGCTCCAGAACGCTGCGATGGTTTGCGTCGTGGTGCGATGCGCTGGGGTAAAAAGTCACAGGCTCTTGGGATGGAAGCAGGTCACTTGCGGAGCCCGGAGGGGTATGATGGGGAGGGCAGGGTTCGCGGTCTGCTGCGCGATTGCGTGTTTTCCTTTCAAAGGAACCAAAATGAGTATCTACCTGGAATTGAAGCAGGCTTTGGAAGAAGTTCGGGATTATCGGGCGGGCAAGCGGAACGATCTGCGGGTCACGCGATTTGCTCCTCCTGAGAGGATTCATGCGCGTGAGGTTGTCAAAATCCGCAAGGCACTACGAGCCAGTCAGCGGGAGTTTGCGTTGCTGCTCAATACCAGCGTCGGAACAATCCGAAGTTGGGAGCAAGGTGCTCGCCGTCCTCGGAGCACCGCTCTGTTAGTTCTGACAATGGCCAAGAAAAATCCCGCCGTTCTCCTCGCCCGCGTCCGGTAGCGCGCGACCAGACCCTCGATAAGTCTTACCCAGCAGGTGTTCGCACACCCAGAAACATTCTCACTTAAATTGCATCGGCGGCTGAAATTGCGACTGCGGCTAGGGGTCGCCCGCTTCGGGCTCCTGCCATTGATTGCCGCAGGAGTTGCAGGTCCAGATCGGATCGCTGATGGCCAGAGGCGCGCCGACGAAGAGGCCGGCCGCGGCTGCGGGCTTATGCAAATTGGCGAAGGAGATGCCCAGCGATAGACAGCGGGGGCAGCGCGGCTGCTCGAAATCGCCCACGCCTTGAACGGCGAAGCTCTCGAGGGGAGTTTGGTCCAAGAGCTGGGCGGCCGCGTCGAGATCCTCTTGCTGTACGCGCAGCTTCACGCCACCGACCAGATTCGACCAGAGCCAGTCGGTGCGGATGATGTTGGCATCGCTGAGCAAACAGTCGATGCCGGCCGATTCGAGAACGCTTTTAGCCAGCAGGGCCTCGGGCATGTCGCGAAAGCTGCGCACGGTGGCGAGCTTGCCGCTCGAGCCCGTTGTGCGAGCATCTTTACCCGGCGCAATTGTGTCGCGAGAATCTTTATCCTGTGCGCCCGGTTGTGAGCGGGGCAATCCGCGGCGAGTTCGCTCGGCTTGCAGCGCGCGGCGGGCGACGTCGGTGAGCGAAGCGGATTCGGCGGCAAGGGCTTCGAGTTCGTCGTCGGCCACGTTGGCGTAGTGCCAGGCCAGCCGCCAGCGTTCTTTGTTTTGTCCGGGGTTTTGTTCGGGGTTTTGCTCCGGGTTTTCTTCCGGATTTTGTTCGGGAACGCGGGCGGAGGAGTCGCGCGCAGAGTCGCGGCCAGGCTCCGTTTCGAGTTCATGCTCTGGTTCGAAGTCGTGTTTGGGGTCGGGATCAGAAACCGACATACGACAGAAGCATAACGCCACGGAAGGCGCGAAGCCAAGCTCGGTGGTTTCGGCTGTCTTGATTCGCACAAATCGGACTGGCAGGGTGCCTGCGTTACTGCAACACGATGCCGAAGTGTCTTAGCGGCGAGCGCGGCTTAGGCTGAGCGTTTGAAGAATTTGCGGCGAATGTCGGGCCAAAACTCTTTGAGCTCGAAACCGATTGCATCCACGCCTATCTGCGTGAACCAGGTTTGGCAGGTCTCGCTGACTGTGCGATCAGAAGGAGGGTGGTACGCATTCGAGATGGCGGCAGCGACGCCGTTTCCGGCGATTTCCGATACATTGAACTCCCGTCCGCCAGAATCGCCGCGCGTGATAACGACGTGGCCTACAGCGTAGCCTGCGCGGCGCCAGAACCCTCCCTTGCCAGACTGGAAATAGCGTGGGTCCTGGTGAAATACCGACGGAAAGACGGCTCCCACCATGAAATTCCCGATGGCTTGATCGGCAAAATCGGTGCCATATCGTATGCCATACCCGCGAAGGCCTTGGCCCCAGGAGGGTGTGTCGTTGGTTGCCTGGCCGATTCCGGCCAGAACGCCCACGATGGCGAACTCATAGGGGTCAAAGGCACTTTGCGCGACCAGCTTGAATTTTTCACCGGCCGAAATGGGAGCAATTTTCTTTGCGCCCTCGACGGTCAGATTATTGGGCATGATGCCGAAGATGCGTGAGCCCCTTTGCCCTTCGTCCTGTTTTTCAGGGGCTGGGTCTGTGCTTGCTGGGTCGCCCGCGTTGGGGCTGGAGGCCTGCGGTTGCGCGGTCGCGTTTTGCGCGGGCTGGGGTTCCGGTTGCTGCGCGCGCGCCGGTGGCACACCCACGAGCAGTGCGGCGAATACGAGTCCGCACACTACTCCGAGAGCACCTTTCCGTCCGTTCGGCATTTAAGCTTGAAAACCCATCTAGAGTCAGATGCGCCAGAGCGGCCCAGGATGCCAGGATTTTTGTCCCAAAATGAGGGGGTGGACCGTACTGCGCACTGGCCCGGAATGGGGCATTTACGGCGCGACCGATCGCGCCAGCCACTTGCGCGCCGCTGAACTACGGCGGAGCCGGGACGGTTCTCGCGGGTGGAAAATAAGGCTCGATGTTTGTATTCGCCGGGGCGCAAATGCTATGTATATTCACGCGTGCGCAAATCGACCGACGACATCTCTCTGGGGCATTTCTTTCGAGCGCTGGCCGATCCCACCCGGCTGCGTTTGCTGAACCTGATCGCCGGCCGGGAGATTTGCGTCTCGTACTTTGTCGAGATCTTGAAGACCGACCAGCCGAAGATTTCGCGTCACCTCGGGTATTTGCGCCGGGCCGGCATCGTGGCCGCGCGGCGGCAGGGGAAGTGGATGCACTACCGGCTGGAGATGCCTAGAGATTTGGTTTCCGCGGGAATCCTGCGCGAGGTGGTCAAACGATTGCGATCCATACCCGAGATGCGACGCGACCTCACGCGGCTCCGATCGATTCGCGGCGCGCCTGAAAAGTACCGCACGCTTGGCGAGGCGCCGCAGCCGGGCGCGGTCCGAATGGCGAGCGATTAATTGAAAATCAGCTGCGCCGGCTCGCGGCGACGCTGCGAATCACCCCCCATGACGTGACGGCGGTCACACCAGGACTGGGGCAGGCGTGTTAGACTCCGTCCACGGCGGAGGAAGGTATTCTCCCCGGTGAGAGGCGCCCTGGGCCGATTTTGCTCAGGGCGCCTTTATTTAGGTCGCAGGCTGGGCCCCCTCTTTGTCGCAGATCTACATCGTGAGGACGGCGCGGAAACGCGTTTGGCCGTCGACGACGCGCTGATAGGCCTTGGGCGCATCGGCAAGCGGATAGGTCTCGACCATCGTTTTCACTTTGCCCTTCGCGACGTAATCCAGCGCTTCGTAGAGGTACTCGGGGCCGTTCTGCTGGCTGCCGATAATTTGAATGCGCCTACTGAGCAGATCGATCAAGGAAACGGAAAGCGGTTCTGCGTCAACACCCATGGTGACCAAGCGGCCGTCGGGGCGCAGGCCCTGGATGGCGTCCGCCATGGACTTGGTCGAATTGGAAGTGCTGAGGACGATGTCCGCGCCGCCCGCAGCGGCCAGGCCCTTACCGTCGCGCACGATTTCATCGGCGCCGAGTTCGCGAATCATCTTGTCTTTATCGGGTGAGTGAGAAACCGCGATGGTCTCGAAGCCGGCCGCCTTCGCATATTGCAACGCGAGATGCCCGAGTCCGCCAATACCCAGCACGGCGACGCGCTCATGCGGCTTCGGATTTGCCCAGCGCAGGCCGCTCCAGACGGTATAGCCGGCGCAGAAAATCGGCGCGGCTTGTTCGTAGGAGACCTGGTCGGGAATCAGGAAGGTGGCATCGGCATACATGAGCATGTACTCGGCGTGCCCGCCCTGAAGATCGACACCGGTATCTTTTTGTTCGCGACAAAACATTTTGCGGCCGCGCTGGCACCATTCGCAGCGCCCGCAGGTAGCCTGAATCCACGCGGTGCCAACACGGTCGCCGATTTTCCGGCTGGTTACGTCGGGGGCGACGGCAACGATTTTGCCGACGGGCTCGTGGCCCAGAATCCGCGGAAATGGTCCGGGAATGCGGCCCAGGGTTTCATGGACGTCGGTATAACAAATACCGCTGGCCTGCATTTCAATGAGCACCTGATTTGGGCCTGGGGTTGGTTGCGGAACTTCTTTTATTTCCCACGGTCCATTCACTGCGGTTACCACGGCAGCTTTCATGCGGCGCCTCCTGAATTGTTCGCGGACTCACTCTTGATTGGAGGTGGGAGGGCGGGCCGGCGATTCAGGTATCCGGTTGCGAATTTTGCGCGAGTGTTGCGCGCGTTTCCGCAGGCCGAGGCAAAAGCCCCACTCTTGCACAAATCGCAAGGATGGGGCACCCGCCAGCCACAGCAGATCCCTCGGCCTGCGGGCCTCGGGATGACAGCGTCTTGTACGGGTGACGGCGAGGCGTGGGATGACGGCAAAGCGTGGGATGACGGCGAGGCGTCGGAGTGACGGCGAAGCGTGGGGGTGACGGCGAAGCGTGGGGGTGACGGAGCGCGAATCCGTAGCGGGTCGCGCCGCGAAAATCAGAAGCCGCGCTCGGCGAGCTGCTTGATGGTTGAGAGCATCTTGTGCTCCATGAGGAAGTGCGCCGGCTCCCAGAAGAGGAAATTCGACAAGCGTCTCCAGACGCTGGGATAAGCCTCGATTCGCCAGCGAGCGATCAGGCGCGTGCTGCCACCGGGCTTGGGTTGCAAGGCGAATTCCCACGTGTCGTCGAGGCCATCGTCGTTCGCCTGGCGGCGCTTCCAATCGGCCGGCGTCGAGAGCGTAAGATCGTGCGGCGGATCGACGAGAGCGACGACCATGCGCGCGCGGCCTCCGAAACGGTTGGGCGCGGCGAACCAGACGGTGTCGCCCACGGTGCGGTGCTGCCATTCGGGAACGATGCGCCGCGTGTTGTGGATCTGGCAGCCGATGAGATTCTCGAAAAACGTGTAGCTGTAGAAGCCGCCGCGTTCCTGGCCCAGCTGCACCAGCCAGGGCCAGATGGCTTCGGGCGGGGCATTGATGTTGATGGCGTGCGTAATCTGCGAGGACGCGCGGGGCGAGACCGAGTCCCCCGGCAGCCGCGCGATGACGTCGAGATGCGTGGCGCCCCAGCGCGAATGCCACGGCCGCAGTGCAAACATGTAAACGAAAAGCAGACCCACGAGGATCAGCGTGACCGCGGCTAAAATTGGCGCAAGAGTTTGCACGAATCTGACTCGACGGCCGCTGAATCACGGGTCCACGATGCGCAGCGTCGGGCGCGTGTCACGATACCACGGATATTTCTTGCGCCAGAGATTGGCGAAGCTGCGATCCGGATTGAGCGTGCTTCGCAGCAAGGCTCGGACGACCAGGTTGTTGGTGTGTGCTTCCCATTTCGAGATGCCGTAGCGGTCGAGCATGTCTTCGCCGATGGCAACACCCGTGCCAATGGTCGCAGTGCTGACGATGGTGTTCGCGCCGAGCTTGCCGGGAATTAAACCGACGTTGCCAATCGAGGCTTCGCTGAACGGCCCGAACTTCCATTGCAGTTCCCAGAGGGCATTCCACCAGAACGCTTTGATCCGGCTGGCCCAGTACGGGTGATTGAATCCGAATGGGACGAGCACGCCATGCGGATCGTGTTCGGTCCACATATCGGAGTACACCGCGCCCTGTGCGGGATGCGCGACGTACACCGTCCACGTTTTCCCGCCGTCGCTCCAGGTGTGCAGTCCGCTGATCGCCGCGTAATAGCGACCCCAGGTCTCTTTGGTGACGGCTTTTCTGGTTTTCTCCTCGGTCGCGAGGCGATAGGCGTTTTCACCGATGGTGAAGCCTAACGCTTGAAGCAGCGCCGGCTGCCACTGTTCGCCGCCCCACTTGCCGGTCTTGCCGAGGGGGTATTGGGTCGAGCCGCTGGTGAAAAAAGAAGACCCTGCGCTTTGCGAGATGTTGATATTCCTTTGCGCCGACACTGGGGAATAGCCGGACGGTCGCAGGCGGGCGAGTTGGGGCGAACAATCGGTCTGCGTCGCGGCTGGCTGCGAGCTGGCTTGCTGTGACGGGGCCGGCAGGGAATCGTTGTCTTCGGCGGCTGTCTGACCGGGTTGGTGCTGGCGCGGCGCGACGGCTGCGTCGCCGCTCGGGGACGCCATCGAGGGTTCAACGCACGGGGGGGCGGCGGCGCAAACCGCGGCGCCCGCGGAACCAGCGGGGCATTCGCTGCAAGGCGCGGCGAGGCAGGACGAAACGGCTGCGCTGGGGGCGCTCGGCGCGGCGTCTTGCGCGGCAAGCGGCGTCAGGACGCCGGCGAAAAGCGATAGGAGGGCAAGACATGCCGCCGACTTCAAAACGGAAGACGACGATCTCAAGATAGACGACGCCGAGTTCAAGACAGACGACAACGATCGCAATTCATAAGACGACTTCAACTCGGAAGGCGAGCCGCAGGCTCGCTGCCTTGTGGGCGTGGGGAGATTGTGGTGACGCGGAAACAGCATCGAAATGGCCTCGTCGCGTGTGATCCTGAGCGGTCCCCAGGCCTTGCGCCAGCGTGGCGCCTACCCATCACAAGGCAGGCGCAACCGCCAAACTCCCGGACGAGATATTTGACCAAATTTGGCCAGAGCGGAAAATAGCGAATTTGAATTTCAGTGAGGATGTTCACGCGCCGAACCGACTGTGCGATTGCGTACAATTGTGCCCCCGCGCACAGCTGGGCCCATTTACGCGCCAGCTGATTGTTTGGCGGAGTACTGCGGGTCCCGGGCCACAGACTCGACGGTGCCAGCGTGATACTCGCGATGGACAGGAAGCCGGTGAGGATGCGCCTTGACATCAGAAGCAGAGCCGCCTTATGGTTTTGCCTCCAAACCAGTCGAACGTGGCAGTCGCGATTTCAACGACTCACACGTTTGCCCAAAACTCAGCTCAGGAGGAGGACGTCATGAGAATTATGCTGAAAGCGGCGATCCCGGTGGAGCATGGGAATCGGGAGGTCTTGCAAGGAACGCTCGCGACCACGATGAAATCCATTCTCGACGACATGAAACCCGAGGCTGCCTATTTCGTGGCGGAGAACGGAAAGCGCACGGGCATTTTCTTCGTCAACATCCAGGACGCTTCGGAAATTCCCAGAATCGCGGAGCCACTTTTCCTGGCATTCGGCGCGCACGTCGAATGCACCCCGGCTATGATTGCGCAGGACCTGGCGGCTGCCAGTCCGGCCATTGAGAAGGCCGCGAAGAAGTATGGCGGGGCGGCGCAAAGCGCCGGCGCGCGATAGGCACGCGCAGAGAGATAGGCGGTGGCCTGTGCGCCGCGTTGCGAGGAAAAGAGAGGCCGGACGCTGGGCGCCCGGCCTCTCTTTTTGTGCAGCGGGCAGGCGGCGCGAGGTACGTGCCGCCCTTGCGCCCCGCCGCCACGTGCGGCTGTGCGGCTGCCTCGCTGCATGAGCCTACTCGAGCAGGTGGTGGAGGCGCTCGTCGAAGGGGCTGCCGAGGCCCGACTGGATCTTGGTGCGAAATTGCTTGGTGTGGTCGGCTTCCACATGGGCGTCGAAGGCTTTCTGGTTTTCCCAGACTTCGACGAGGGTGAAGTGATTCGGGCGATCGCTCTGCTCCAGTAGTTCGATGCGCACCGCGCCAGGGTCCTTGCGGCTGTCGGCGACGTACTGCAGCAAGAGCGACTTGTCGGCATCGAGCGCGTTCGGAGCCAGGTCCACGTGGTTCACGACGAAGACCTTGGCCGTCGGGTCAACGGGAGTTGGAGGCGGAGCGCCGCGCTGCTGCGCATGAACCACGCCGAACGGCGCGGGCACAATCATTTCGATTTGCACGAGTAGCAACAGCGCCACCAGGCCGAGAGTTACGGCCATGGCCACGGCCATGAGCGGCGCTCTGTTCGTCTTCGTCATGGATTTCTCCTTAGCAATATTTCTTATCGGGCTTTCTTGTCGTGCTTTCTTTTCGAGCTCGTATCGCGCGCCACTGCGGAGGAAAGATCTGGTTCCAGCCGCGCCGATTGGTCGAATGCGCGCCATCAACACGCGCGTCCGGAAGGCACACAACTTGGGTCGCCCTCAGGACTCCTCCTGGCGGCTGGGATTATATGCCGGTTTCTGCCGCGTCGGGAGGCAATCGAAAAGTTATGGACGGTCAAATGAGGAAAGAGAAGAGCGAGTCCGGTTTTCTCGGGGATCGAGAAAGTCGGACATCCGCGCTCTTAAACGAGGAACGAGCGGAGGCGCCCCACCCCTCTCAAAAATCGAGAAGGATGGGGCACAACCGACGAGGTCAGAGGCTTTTGCTCGGCCGCAGGCAGATCTTCGCGCCGTCCCAAGAGACGCCGCGAAGGAGTGGACCTAGCGGTTAGGACTGCACGAGCATCGACCCCGGAGGTGCGACGAAGCAAGATCAGAGCCGCCAAACCGATCCCCAAGAGAGCGAAGGTCGCTGGCTCGGGCACGGCGGAAGCGGGGCCAGCGGTGAAGCTCAGTGAGTTATCAGCGGTGATCGACACGAAATCGCCAGCGCCGGAGGTATCGTCGAAAACGCCGCCAAAGAACGTTGGGGTGAGCGTGCCGGAAACAGGGCCGGTCGCCGTGGAAAGATTGTAACCATAGAGGCCCGTCGAGGTGAGGCCCAGGCCGTCGGAGATCGTCGCATCGAAGAAGTCAATCGCGCCGAGCGTCGTCGGAGGCGTGGGGTAGGTGGCATTTGCAACCACGGTGATGGTGGGATCGAGCGTTACCGTGGTACCGCCCTCGGAGAAGGTTCCGCCGACATTAAACAAATAGTAGTAAGGAGATGCAGCCGTAAATATGCTGGACGTGTTGCCCGTCAACGTGAACGTGAAATTCTGGTTCGTGAACGAGCTTCCATTGAGGGTTCCGCTGCCATTTCCACTAAACGTGTAATCGAACGCCGTCGCATGGGCTGGCAGAACCGGAAGTGCTAGTACGAGCATAAAGAATGCGGCCAGGGTTATATACTTCCTAGTATTCGTCACTTGTTTCTCCCAATCTGAGATGAGACTTGAATTTTGAGCCTCTAGAAACGCACCGTTAGAGGGGAGCAATTCGCCCTCCAAAAGCGGCTGCGAAACCTTGCTCATTTGCCAAGACTTGTTCCTGCCCGATGAACCACGTGGCAATAAATTGCTGCTTTCGGGCTAGCCGCGCATCTTGCATTGGCCTGCCGTACGGTAATCTCGAGGGTGAGCTGCAGGATAAGTGCCTTCGCGCGAGATCGGCGGGGCGGAAATTAGAACAACGATTGGATATTCAGCCCGGCGATTATTCGGCGAGCGCTTTGCGAATTTCGGCTTCTTCGGACGCGTCCGGGTGCAGCGCAAGCGCCTTGGTGAACTCCTGTTTGGCCTGGGCGTCGTCACCGTTCTTGCGATAGGCCAAGCCGAGGTGATAGCGGTAGGTTGCGTTATCTGGTGCGTCTTTAACGACGTTTTGCAGGGTGTCGACCGCCGAAGGGAAATTGCCGCTGTAGTAATAGGCCCAGCCGAGAGTGTCCGCGGTATTCGAGAGAGTGGGCATGCCGCGTCGCGCGGTCTGAGCGAGCGAAAGCGCCATGTTCTTGTCGCCGCCGTGCTCGATCATCAAGTACGCCAAATTGTTCGCTGCGGAGGGATCGTCGGGCTTGATCTGGAGCGCGTCCTGATAGAGCTTCTGCGCTTCTTGCCAATTGCCGTGCGCTTCGAGCATCGATCCGAGTGCCAGTCTCAGCCGGAGGTCGCGGGGATTTCTTGAAATTGCCTGGCGGTAGGTGGCGGTCGCTTGATCGACCGCCCCGCGCTGCGCCTCGAGGCCAGCCAGCATCAGAATCGCATCGGCGTCATTAGGATTGAGCTCCACGGCCTTCTGGGCTGCGGCTTCCGCCCCCGCGCGATCCTTGGCGTTCAGCAGCAAGCCGGCCTGCAAGGTATAAAAGCCACTGGTAGCTGGAGATTTCGAGATCTGCTCCTGGACGGCGTGCAAGGCCTGGGCTGGTTGTTTCTCTTGCAAGTCGACTTGCACGAGACCGCGAAGCGCCTCGGTCGAGTTCGGGGCGTGAACCAGAGCGTCTTGCAGCAATTTCTCGGCGTCGGCGGGGCGCTTTTGCGCGCCGCGGAGTCTGGCCAGCCCGATGTAACCGGCGGGATCACCCGGCGCCAATTTTACGGCGGTATTGAAATTCTCCTCCGCCGCGGTTTGATCTCCTTGCGCGAGTCGTTCCGTACCGCGGTAGACGTAGCCGAGCGCGGCCTTCGGCTGCGTGCGGATCAATTGATTGGCGGTCTCGGCCAGCGATGTCCAATCGCTGCGTTGCAGGGCGAGCGCGGCGAGGGCTCGCTGCGCCTCCATCAGGGCCGGCGCAAGTTGCGCCGCGGTGCGCCACTCCTTTTCGGCTTGGTCGAGGGCGCCAGTTTGATCGAAGGCTACGCCCAAATAAAAATGGCCCAGGGCATTGTCTGGAGCGCCCTTCAAGGCTTGTTGCAGAGCGATCACAGCGTCGGCGGCATGACCGTTGTGGCTGAGGATTTCGCCACGCATGATCAGGGCTTCCACGTCATTGGGATCCGCTTTTAGAAGTTGCTCATTGAGGGTGTTGGCGTCGTCGGCATGGTCTTGCAGCAGGAGTTGGATGTAGGTTCGCTTGACGCCCAGATCTTGAGGATGCGCTTGCGAGAGCGATGCAAATTCCGCTAGGGCGCGCCCGCTGTCGCCCGTGCCAATGTAATAATCGCCGAGCAGCCGGTACGCAACGGGATCACCGCTGATTGCGCTCTTGGCATCCGCGAGGCTGCGCTCGGCGTCCGCTTTTCGCCCCTGAACAAGATAGAGACGCGCCAACGCCGCGCGAGGAGTAGGGTTATTAGGCGCCGCAGCAATGGCCGCGTTCAGCTGCTGTTCCGAGTCCATCCAGCGTTTCTGCTGCTGGTAAAACTCCGCCAGAACAAGGCGCGCCGGGAGGAAGTTAGGATCGGCGGACACGGCTTTGCGGAAACTCGCTTCCGCTGCGCCTAATTTCTGATTCTGCAACTCGAGCCGTCCCGCGTACACATACGCTTCCGGACGGGTGGGCGCCATTTCCATCGCTTTCTGTATGTCGTCGCCCGCGGCCTTCGCATTGCCAAGACCCGCATCGGAACTGGCCAGCAGCAGTTCGGCGTCGTAGCTGTCGGGTTTCAGGGCCAGCACGGCCGCAGCCCGATCGTGGGCATCCTGAAATTTGCGCCCGGCGAGAAGCAGTTGGGCGAGATCGGTCATGGCGGCGGTATCCTGCGGCCGGAGGTCTACGGTGCGAAGGAGTTCTTCGTACGCGCCGTTCAAGAGGGATTCCCGCATATAACAGCGCGCCAGCTGGTAATGCGCTTCGGCAAAGCGCGGATCGATTTGAATCGCGCTTTGAAACTGCAGGGCCGCCTCCCGGTATTTGTTGGCCTGGAAGAATTGCATGCCGCTCTGCATATACTTCTGCTTGGCCACGTTCGGATCGCGCCAACAGCCAAGCAGTAAAACTCCAAGCAGCAGGGAAGCGGTCGAAAGACGAATCCACATTTTCATCGAGACCCCTCGAAAGATGCGCTAGGCAATTATACTGCGCTGCCGGGGATTAATCCGGCAGCGCAATCAAGGCGATTTCGAGGGCTGAAATGGGGCTCCGGCCAGGTCTAGACGGGCTGCTTGCGAAGCAGGGTCATGCCCAGCAGGGCCATCAGACCCGTTCCGAGAAGAAGCAAACTCGAAGGCTCCGGGACCGACGTGCCTGCACCACCGACCGTTTCCTTGAAGGTTGAACTCGTGATGGACGTGAAGTCGAGAGTGCCCGCCACAGTGTTGAATAGCGAGCCATCGTTAAATAGCGCCGAGCCTGTCACGGGTCCCGTTAGGCTTGTGAGAGTGGCTGAAGCAAACGCCGTGCTCTGAGTGAACACGATCGCGAGGTTGTTTGTCAAATCTCCGAAACCGCCGCCCCCCGCGGCCTGATTGACCACGGCTGCCACGGAATCGGCGAACGCCACCGGTGCTCCCCCCGCAACGGAGACCGTCGCCGGGTCCTCGAGGATGAAGATGCCCCCGCCGCTGGTTATGCTCGTGGTGTTGCCCGTGAGCGAGAGCGTAACCGTAACATCGTTGAAGGCTGTTCCGTCGAGGGTCCCCGAAGCGCCCAAGGCGGTTTCGGTGACCGTGATGGCGGTGGCGTGTGCCGGCGACGCCCAGCCAATCAGACAAGCGAATGCCAGAACAAAACTAGCTGCGAAAAAGCCAACTTTGCGACTCCTGGTAAGGCTTAGGCATGTCATGCGCGGCTTTTTTCCTTTGTTTAGTTTTTTGCTGGGCGGAATAGAGGCCCGTTCAGGTTCGGGCAATCCGTTGACCATGTATCGTTTTAAGGAAAAGAAAAGGGTTAGCTCCGAGCAGCGCGCGGCGTGAGTGCAACTTGTTGCACTCTAACGGAAGGATGGCAGCGGAAAGCTATTACTGCGGAGTTACTTGCATGTTACAGCACTGTTACTGAGCTGGCCGTGGTGGGCCAGCAGCGCAGGGGAGGGAGGCCTCGACGAAAGAAACGTTGGGTGCCTGTGCGATGCCAAGCGCTTCCACTACAGTTGAGCCGGCAGAAGGATTTCGCGGCGTTTGTTTGTGGCGCGACACCGTCGAAGGCGCGTGACGGTCCGGCGGCGACGCCGGCAGCGCCAGCATCAGCGCCGCCGTGATGCGGCGCCGGCGCGACTGCGCGTGCGTGGGAACTTCTTTCGGTATAGAGCCAGAGCGCTGCGGATGATCGGGTAGGCCTCCGCGGCGGGCAGGACCTCTTCGACATCGACCCTTTTGCCTTCGAGTTGCTTGTAGTCCTGAAAAAATCGGCGAACCATGGCCATCTGATGCTGCGGCAGCTTGCTCGCTTCATGGTAGGCGCTGTACTCAGGATCTCCAGTGGCCACGGCGATGACCTTATGATCTTCGCCGCCCTGATCCATCATTCGCATGAGGCCGATGGCGCGCGCATGCATTACGGTGAGCGGCGCCACCGGTTCCTGGCAAAGAACCAGCACGTCGAGGGGATCGTCATCCGCGGACAAGGTCTGCGGGATGAAGCCGTAATTCGCAGGATAAAATACGGCTGAATAGAGGACGCGGTCCATGCGAATCATGCCCGTCGCTTTGTCGAGCTCGTATTTGACGTTCGAGTGCAGCGGGATCTCGATCACCGCATTGAACTCTTTTGGTACAGTGTCGCCAGGGCTTACGTCGTGCCAGGGATGGCTCATGGGGTGCCTTTCCGGTGGAATGTTCCGGCGGACGAACGATATTCCGCAACGATATTCCAGTTCAGCTCATCCAGTATATGCGATCCGCAGGGTGGCAGATGAGGTGACTGGATGATGCCGGGATAGCGGCAGATCGCACCGTGGCGTGGCCGTCAGCTAGTTATTCACTTGACACCTGCACGCCCTGGGGTATGCTTTCTCGTCCCCGCGGTGCGGCTTTACCAATTTAACTAGTCCAAATGGGAGGACTTGACACAATGATTATCGGCGACCGCTTGCGGGAGTTGCGGGAGCGGAAGGGCTTGTCGCAGGGGGATATTGAGAAGCGCACGGGCTTGATCCGCTGCTACGTCTCTCGCGTCGAGACTGGGCATACCGTGCCGAACCTCGACACGCTGGAGAAGTTTGCGCGAGCGCTCGAAGTTCCGATGTACCAGCTGTTTTACGACGGCGAAAATCCGCCCAAGCTGCCGAATTTGCGAAAGCGCTTGACCGAGGAAGACATCTTGTGGGGCACATCCGGCGAAGACGCTCGCTTGCTCGCGAAGTTTTGCCGTTTCCTTAGCAAGATGACTGAGGATGACCGGGGAATCCTTCTGCTTCTGGCGCGGAAGATCGCCAAGGCGAAAGCCACCTAGTCCGCAGGGGAAACCGGTTCGTTACAGACGTTTCGGTTGGGCACAGACGCTTGCCCCCACACGCTCGCTCATCCCGGATACTTGGCCGTAATGTAATTTTGCAGTTGCTGGATGGTTTCCTCGTGCGCGGAAATGATCCACTTCACTAAGTCGCCGATGGAAACGATGCCCAGCACCTTATCCGCCTCGACCACCGGAAGATGGCGGAGCCGGGTGCTGGTCATGATTCTCATGCACTCTTCGACCGTCGCATCGGGTCCCACGGAAACCACCGGAGTCTCCATGATTTCCTTCACCAGGGTTTGTTTCGACGACCGGCCTTGCAGAATCACTTTCCGCGCGTAGTCGCGTTCGGTGATCACGCCGGCCAGCCTGCCTTCCGCGAGCACTAAAAGCGCCCCGACGTGTTTGTCCGACATCGTTTCGATCGCTTGGTACACCGAGGCTTCAGGGTCCAGCGACCAGAGGTCCGGACTCTTCTCCTTCAACACCGATCTAACCTTGTCCTTTAGGTCCATCGGGGGCCCCTCGACTTCATTTTTTTTCGCACAGGCTTTCCGCACAGCACGAAACGCCCGCGCGAACTAAACCGATTTGGCAACCGTCCGGTTGGTCCTCTTGGCCTGTAGGTAGGCCTGGCCGCGTTCATAACCGCGGCGGAACCTTTTTTCTGCTTCTTCGTCGTAGAGATCCGGATAGCGGGCTTGATGCGCCGATCTGCTGTCCTGGTACGATTTGCCTCGATTGGTCGGGTCTAGAGCGGCCTCGAAGCCGCGTCGAAACCAGAGTTCGCGTCCCTCGGCGCCGGCGCCCTCCGGCTGGTAGTGTTCCTTCTCGACATCGCGCAAACCGATCCACCATTTCTCTCGCGCACGGTCGATCGATTCCGCTCCTGCCTTTTCCAGCGCTGCGCGCGCGGCTTCCGGAGCGACGCCAGCATCCGGCAGGACGATCACAATGCTGCGTCCATCTCGCAGGGCGTCCTCGTAAAAGAAAAGCTCATCGGTGGGAAGGCCCTCGGACAGGGCGTTGTCCAGAGATTTTCCCACGACCTCGCCGGTGACCCCGCCAATCGCGCCGAGCAGCAGCCCGCCGGCCACGCCAAATGCGAAAATGGGGCCAATCCCCGGCAATGCCAAAGCGACCAGGCCAAATCCTCCGGCGAAGCCGGCCACGCTGCCCACGACCGCGCCTAGTTCCTTCACGATTCCAGGCTGTTCGGAATCCGACTTCGGGACACGCGCCAAATCTTCCGGCGTACTTTGGGAGGTCAGAAGGGTGATCCGGTCTTGGCTGACCCCCAAGGATTGAAGTTCCGCTACGCCTTGCTCCGCTGCTGCCCGCGTATTGAATATCGCCGCAACCGTCGTCACGATTCGCCTCCGGGGATCCGGTAGCACGAAGCCTTATGGACCCGCTCGCCCGCATTCTGCACTCAGAAACGGAAGACGACAAGAGCGGAGTTGACCGGGAAGGAGACCCCTGCTTGGACAGCCTTTATGTGAAGAGCGCGCATCTGGAGAGTCCACATTTGGCTGGCGCTCACCGCGAGGCCCTATTGGGGAGACCTCTACTGGGGAGACCCCTGTTGGTTAGACCCGTTATTTGGGAGACAAGGGTTTGTAGTCGGAGTAGCGGATGACCTCGCGCAAGTGGACAGCGCCCCTGGGGAAATTAAGAAACTCGTCGGCTTTTGCGTAGGTGGCGAACCAGAATTGGCCGGCGATCTCTTCCCGATAGGTAACGAAAATGGGCGTGAGCCTGGCGGCAGTCTTCCCGATCCCGATGGGACTGGAACGGGCTTTTTCGTCGGGGTGGGGCTTGTCGCAGGTCTTCACGATCGCCAGGTCTTGATCGTCGACCCAGATGCGGCCGGTGAAGAGCTTCTTATCGTTCCGTTCATTTTTGGGCGAGACGTCGAAGACATAGGTGTCCAGCATGTCCACGTGCTGCCGCCCGGCATAGACCACGGACAAGAGCGGCAACTCCTCGGCGCTGAGCGCCGACGGCAGGCGCAGGCGGAAGTCATCGAAATCGTCCGGCGTAAGCGTGATTCTTCGCAGCGTGTTCTGCGGAGCGAAGGTCACCCTTTCCATCGGCGCGCCGTTGCTGCTTGGCGTGATCTCGGAGACTTGATGATACTCGCCGTCCGGCCGGCCAGAGACCAGCAGCGTGTCGATGGTGACGTCCAAGGTGTACGCGTAACGGTTCCGAGCCGCTTTGAAGGTGGACTCCTTTGCGGCGAATGCTTGAACGATGTCGGCGGGAGCGATCCCTGTCGGCTGGGCAGGGCTGAGGGGCTGGTTGCCGAAATCGCATACGGTTTGCGCGCGAAGGGAGGGGGAAGCGAACAGCGTCGCCACCGCCAGGAGCAAGACGGCGCTGCGGGCGAATGTCCGGCGATCTTCGCGACGGCGCGCGAGACGTGCCATGTGTCCTCCCGAGGATGGGGCCGAATCGGCGGGGGCACCGATGCTTACCTACCTGAACGCGCGCATGACCAGTGCGGGCGTCACGTTTCAACTGACCAACCGGGCGATCAGCGAGGTCGTCTTAGCTGTCCAAGCAGCCAGCCTTATACACCGGGGATGCGCCGAAGTGAACCGCAAATTTGCGACCTAGGGACTAGCACACACGGGTTACGACCATCCCCATGACTTGCGAACTGGCTGAGTTAACTTGAGTGCCTCCGAACGCAATGGATAAGAGCACGGACTGCATGAAAGTTAGCCGATGCTTACGGTAGTTGCTGCAGCGTTCCCATGCAACGACACCGATGCATTTCCCACAGGGCCGCATGCTTTTCCACAAAGGCCACACGAGAATCCAATTGACTGTCCTTCCAGGCTGCCTCATACCTCATCACTCGACCCTCGCAACGAGCAATGTCTCGTCGACTCAGCGGTGCAGTCGAATGTGTCGCGACAGATTTGGCAGCTAGGGTTCCCTTGGGAGACCATCACATTGAGCCTCGTCTTTAACGCACGTAAGCGCGCCGAACACTCCAAGCGTTCGCAAGAAGCAATCGCAGAGGCGCTGAAGTCGCCTGACCCTGGGCCAAACGGCTCGCAACCGCAGGACGTTGCGCCTAATGAAGCTGATGGAGCTGTCGCAGTACCTAAGGCTCCTCCTGATGCGGCGTGGGCGCCCGCCACGGGCACTCGGAAAAGCGCGGTCGCACAACAAGCCCCACTGGTGCGGTCCCTGTTACGCGCGCCGCGTTTGGGACCGCCTGCTGCTGCACCTCGAGCACTAGACTTCGTCCAACCAAGCGGCAAGACGGAGCCGGCCTCACCGATGTCCGACGAAAATCCAGGATTGCCAACGTTAGAGACTGAGCCTCCGGCTTCGGAACCGACATCTGCCGGGCAAGAGGCCAGTCCTGCGATGGTTCCTCTTCTTCAGAGCGAGCCGACAGTTAGTCCTTCCTTGATGGATGGTCACGGCTATGAAAAGGATCGCGATGTCAAATCGTCACTCATCGACAAGCTGCGCGCAAAACTTACGTTAGCGTCGTGGCCCTCCCGCCTGATCGCATTCGCTGGCCTTTGTTTACTGGGAAGTTGGCTGCCATACCTGACAGGCCCGGAGCAGGTCCAAGCTACGTCTTCGAGGTCACCAGAGGATTCGTCCAATGCTGGGTTGTCGGCGAAACCTGCAAATGGCGCCGAACCTAGGACGTCGACCTATAGCGCTGATCCCCAGGATACAGAGTCAGGGCAGTTGCTAACGGTCGCCGCCCAACCAGGGCAAACTTTGCAGCAACTCAGTCTTCTGTACGGCGGCCATTTCGACAGCGGCCTATTGGAACAGATCCGTAGCCTCAATCCTCAACTGAAGGATCCCAATCACCTTCAGGCTGGGCAGCTCATCCGGATACCGCTGCCACCTGGGACGTTGAAGAGAGCCACGGTGATAACGGAAGCCGAGAGCATCTCTAAGCCCTAAAGCTTCGAACGTCTGGTCATCAAGGTTGCCCAGTTCTCTACTAAAAGGACTGCGCGCTCCCAGTGGAAAAAGCCGCTAAACTTCATCCGCTAACTAGTCGTGTCCTGAATGTGTTTTAGTCGCTTGACGAATACGGATTCGACCATTGCTAAGTCGAGAAAAACACTTTGTAGTTGAGGAGCTGTTCTATAACCACGCCGGCGGGAAGTCTACGAAGACCTCGATCGTCCGGATCCCGTGCTAGAGCCATACGTGAGTCCAAAAACTTAGAATCTGGTAGGTCACCTATAGCTCCTGTGACGCGCATCATTCAATGGCGCTGTCCTACAAAAGAACTACTCCTGTGGTCCTAGCTAGGCTAGTACTTCATCGGCATTTCCCACAGACCGCACAATTTCCACAAATGCAAAATGAGAAATTTAATTGACTCTCATTTCCACGTGCCTCATATCTCATTCCTCGACCCTCGGAATAGCCAATGATTTGTCCACTCAGTCGTGGAGTTGAGTGTGTCACGACGAGTTCGCAGGGTGTCCTAGGGCAACGAGATCGAGCGCGTCTTTTGACTTTTGACGCGCGTAAACGACAGCCATCATCGCTAAACAGGAGAGCACTGCTATGTATAAGACGTTTTTTGGGCTGAAAGAGAATCCATTCAACATCAATCCCGACCCACGTTACCTGTATCTTACGCGGAGCACGCAGGAAGCTCTGAAGTCCTTGACCTATGGGATCGACGCACACAAAGGCTTCATCCTATTAACCGGCGAGGTGGGAACCGGGAAGACCACGCTCTTGAACAAGTTGCTCGAGTCGTTGCACCAGCAGCGCGCTGCGACGGCATTCGTGTTTAATCCCCGACTGAACTCATCACAGCTGTTTCGACTATCATGATGGCCGATTTTGGGATCGTGTGTAAGTCGCGGACGAAGAGCCAGGTGCTGTTTAAGATGCACCAATGGCTGCTGGACCGCTACCAGGCGGGTGAACAGACCGTTCTGGTTGTGGATGAGGCGCAGAATCTCTCGCGGCAGACGCTCGAAGAGATGCGGCTGTTGACGAATCTGGAGACTTCGACCGAAAAGCTGCTCCAGATCGTGCTTGCCGGCCAACCGGAGCTCGAACAGAGGCTGAACCAGCGAGAGCTTCGGCAGCTTCGCCAACGCATCGCTGTGCGGGCCAAGACGCTTCCGCTCACGCCGGAAGAGACCCGCGGATACATTTTCGAACGACTGCGTATCGCCGGTGGCAACGAAGAAGAGATCTTCAGTCCTGAGGCGATCGAGGCCGATCCATCGAGCATGCGCGGGGAATCCCGCGCGTGACCAATCTGCTCGCGAGCAACGCGCTGGTCAGAGCGTTTATCGAGCAGCAGAAGCCCGTTTCGGCGGAAATCATCGAGAGCATTACACGCGATTGCAGTCTCGATGAGGTTGAGTTGCTGGCACAGCCTGCGCCAGTTCCGCGTACGCGCAGCAAGGCGCACGTCGCAAGCGCACCGGAGAATCACGCGCGCGGCGAGCCGCCAAGGTTGCGCGCGAAGACCGTGCCGAGCGGCCGAACGGCCAGCCGCCATTTCGGGATTGCCCAAATGAAGCTACCGCTGTTCGTCTACGGCTACGGCCCGGAAGGCGACGCCATTCTATGAGCAGGCCGACACGATCGCGACCAATGAGCGCGGCGGATTGATTTCCTTGCACACCCCGGTGCAGCCCGGCCAGCGACTCCTGATCACGAACAAGGAAAACGAGTGCTCGCAGGAATGTGTGGTCGAATTCCTCGGGGCGCGTTTGGCGCGCGGCGTCGACGTAGGCATTCGAATTTCCCGCCCCGGTGCCTCAGTTCTGGGGCCCCGCGAGAAGTGGACGAAGAATCCACTCCCGAAAGCGAACAAGCCTGCGCGTAGCTCGTCACACGCGCGAGCCGATTTGCAAGGCGAAAGACTTAGCGAGTAGCGATTGAATTCCACGTACCAAGACTTTTTTGGGCTTAAGTGTCAGCCCGTTCCAGCTCTCACCCGATCCTTTCTTCATGTTTTCGTCGGAGAGGAGCAAGGAGGCTCTGGCGTCGATTTCCAACGCCGTACACCATCGCAAAGGGTTTGTCGGTCATGACCGGCGAAGTCGGGACCGGCAAAACGCTGGTGTTGCGTTGTCTGTTCGAATTGTGGGAACGGGAGGAAATCCCCTTCGCTTACTTTATCGGTCCAAGACTATCCACGATCGATTTTTTGCGTTACATGGCCTTCGAGTTGGGAATTGAGGTTGCGGAACCCACCAAGGGAAACCTGCTACGCGCGCTATATGGATTTCTGCTCGCTCAATTTGAGAAGGGTCTTACGACGGTATTGGTCATCGACGAAGCTCATCAAATCCCCGCGAGCGTCCTCGAAGAAATCAGAATCCTGGCGAACTTTGAAACCGCTCAGCAAAAGCTGATCCAAATTCTCTTAGTCGGGCAGCCGGAGCTGGAGAAGAAGTTGGATTCCGTCGAGCTGCGATCCTTGAAGCAGCGGATCGCGGTCCGTTGTCAGTTAGAGCCCCTTCGCGCGGAGGAAATTCGTCGTTACATCGAGCACCGCCTCGAGCTCGCTGGCGCGGAATCGCAGGCAAGCACGATATTCCCCGCGGAAACGATTCAAAGCAATTTTACGCTATTCCCAAGGTATCCCCAGGTTGGTGAACAGCATTTGCGACCAGGCGCTAGCGGTTGCCTGCACGCGGCAGGTTCGCGTGGTTCCCGTCGACGTCATCGAACAGGTAGCCTCGCGCTTTCGACTTGAGCCGAGCCCCAGTCCTAAACGCGCGGAAAGGCCGATCTCGATTACGGCCCAGATGGAAATGCCCGCCCGTGAACGGTCTTTGGAGCCGGCCCGAGATCGGTCGGCAGAGCCCGCCCGTGATCGGTCTTTGGAGCAGAGCACGGCCGTCCGATGCGCCGGCCGGGGAAGTTCCCGACCCGGATACGATCTTAAGGCACCGGAACACTGTCGCCGGGGCGCTTGCGCAAACGCAATTACCGCCCACGAGCGCGAAGACGACTCGCCTTTTTGAAGATTCCGCACCTCACAAGCGCGGGGTGAATCGGAAAACCATGGTTGCCGTGGTCTTAGCGGTAGCGATTGTGGCGGTGATCCTGGCGACCGGCTTGATTCTGGCAGGTCATGCGAAGGGAACGGTGGCCGCGCCGAGCCATGTTACGAGCGGGTCGGAGAGTCCCCCCGCCGGACAAACGCCCGGACAACGCCCGGGACACCCGCGCTGGCAGCTGCGACTACGCAGCCACCTGAGACTGGTTTTGCGACGCAGTTCGACACGGGTTCGGTAAGCAGCGCGGAGTCTTCGGCTGGAAGCGCAGCATCGCAGCTGACCGGGGCGCCGAAAGATTTGAGCCCTCGTGCGGCCGCAGTTGTGGGCCCGTTGGCGAGCAGCGCGACGTCCGAGCCCACTGCGGCGCCGAAGGATTTGAGCCCACGCAGGACAATTGTGGCGGGCCGATTGTCGAAGCCCGTCCTTCCGTCGACGCGTCTATCGGCTTCTGCGGATGCTCCCCCAACCGTGGGAACGCAAGCGAAGGAGTTGGAATCCGGGAAGGACCTGCTCGGCATTTCGGTGCCCAACCCTACACCGCCGGTCGCGACTAATGGCGGCCATCTCCAGGCGCCCAAGCTACTGTCTTCGCCCCCTCCCATTTATCCACTGAAGGCGCAGGAGGCACGAGTGCACGGCGTCGTCGTGATCGACGCGTTAGTGGACGTGACCGGGAAAGTAGTGGAAATGACGGTGATCTCGGGACCTCAGCAACTGACACAGGCCGCGATGGACAACTTGCGCAAATGGCAGTACGAGCCCGCGCGGCTCAACGGGGAAGTCATCCCGACGCATGTGAAAGTCAGCATCAACTTCAACCTTCAATAGCCTGGGCAATGACTTGAACGTGACCGGGTAGTTTGCCGAACCAAGGAGCGCGTGCACGAAATATCTAGATCCCGCTCCTAAATTTAAAGACCGCACCTGATGTCGGAAGTTCGAAGACTTTCCGGTCCGCGCCATAGCTTCTAACCCTGCCTCGCCTTCGTTCCACGACCAACTCAAATCTGTAAGTGATGAACGACGATAATCAGGCCTGTCTCGCTCTCATCGTGAAATTGAGACGCTAAGGCCGCACAGTGCCGGCCAGAAGGCGCAATCGGATGCCGCTGTGTTAGGATTCGGGCCGAGGGAAGGGAGGTTCTATGAGCGGAAAATGGCTTCAGGCATTGATGGCGAGGCGTTCCTTTTTGGCAGGGCTAGGGGCCGGAGCTGGTGTGCTGGGCGCGGCTGCTGTTGGATCCTCCACGGTGATGGCGGACGTCGCGCCGACGGGCGGGGCCGATGCAATGTGGCGCCCGGCTCGCCACGATCAGGACAAATGGTACGACGAGATTCCGGGCGTGCACCGTTTCGTGTTCGATACCTTTACAGCGGATGGCATGGCTTCGGCGCTGCGGTTCGCCAACAACTATTACAACGTGAACAAGACCGCGTACGGCTTGAATGAAACGGACCTAGCGGTTTTGATCATCGCGCGCGCTAAGTCAACTTCATTTGGCTACAACGACGCGATGTGGGCCAAGTACGGCAAGGCATTCTCCGAGCAATCCGGGTTCACCGATCCGAAGACCAAGCAGGCACCCACCGTGAACACCTACGCTGCGGTCGACGATGGTTCGGGCGATGCACTCTCAGGCGCCATGCAAGCCCTGATCAAGAAGGGAGTACGTTTCGGCGTGTGCGCAACGGCCACGCGGGGTATCGCTGGAAGAATCGCCAAGGCCAGCGGCGGCGACACCGACGCCATCGTTAAGGAGTTGGGCGCGAACCTGGTCTGCCCGAACGCGCGTTTCGTGCCGGCGGGAATTGTCGCCGTGAATCGCGCGCAAGAGCACAGCTATTCGCTGGTGAGCCCCGGCTAAGCGGCGCTGCATTTAGCGTTAGCGTGTTTCGCGTTTAGGCCAGCAATGCGCTTCCATCACCTGGCGGCTGGTAAATGACCGTCGCGATCAGGCGCGGTGTCCAGGCTCGTGACGAAGTACGGCGGAAGTCTCAGGACTGACCGGCCACGGCCGTTTCCGAGACGACAACATATTCGTACGATTTGCCATCAATTTTGAATTTCATCTTGTCTTTGTTGATGGAGAACTCCACGTTGGTGTTGACGGGAACCAACGCCTGGCTGCCCGGCTTTTGTTGCCGGATGTGGTAGTTGGTCGAAGAGGCGTGGACGACATACTCCTGACAGAGAAGCTCCAGATTCTTTTTGCTCCCGCCTTTTGAGCCGCAGTTCACGGACTGCTCGGAAACGACGGTTCCCGACTGCGCTGGCGCGGTGGCGGCTTGCGCGAGGGTTACGGAAGCGACCGCGGCGACGAGCAGCATCAGACACTTCTTCTTATCGTTCATTTCAGCTCCTGTGTGTGAATGTCGAGAGGGGGCGCGTCTTGCGATTAGCCGTGCCGATGGCACCCCTCATCAAGAGGCCGCGCGCAAACACAGGTTCGCCGACGGGAATGGATCGTCTCAATGGTACTTCGGTCCCATCGCAGGCACTGGTGTTGCGGCGTCGCCAACCTTCGCCGGCGTGGGCAGCTCGTGAATCTAAGGTTCGGTTGGAGCCGTGTTCGGTGTATAAATGCATATCCGATATCCAAGCGGTTCAATCGAAAGCCCAGCTAAAGAACAAGGAGAACCTGCGATGAAGCGTTTTACGGCTAGAGTCGGCGCATTCGCCGTGCTGGGACTGTCAGTGATGGCAATGGGGATGGCAACGGGTTGGGCGCAGAACGGGCAGAACGGGCAAAATGGCCAGAACGGCGAATCGCGTCCCTCGTTGACGCAGCCGAAGCCGCCCGAGGCTCCGAAGGACGCGAAGCCGGTCCCCACGCCTGAGGACAACGACTACCAGGCCATTTATGATGCGCGCAATGGTGGACCGCAGCAGGTGATCGAGCTAGGCGAGGCGTTCCTGGTCAAATATCCGGACAGCAAGTACGGGATCGGGGTCTATTCGATTCTGACCCCCGCTTACATGGGGACGGACCAGTTCGACAAGATGGTCAGCGCGGGGAGCAAGGTCCTGCAGGTGGATCCTGACAACGTTGACATCCTGCCGCTGCTGGCTTGGGCGATTCCCCGGCGCGTCAATGCGAAAACCCCCGACGGAGTGCAGCAACTGCAAAAAGCTCAGGCCTGGGCGCGGCACGGCATCGAGTTGCTGAGCGCTCTTGCGAAGCCGGAAAGTCTGGATGCAGCGGCGTTTGAAAAAGCTAAGAATGAGAAGCTATCGATGTGCCACGACGGATTGGGCGTCGTGGACATTAAAACGGGCAAGTACGACGACGCCATTACCGAGATCACGCAGGCGATGCAGCTCGGCGGCGAACCGGATCTGGTGGACTATTTCTTGCTCGGCGTAGCGCAGGAAGCCACCAATCACTTCCCGGACGCGATTGCCTCCTTTACCAAGTGCGCCACGGACGGTCCCATGCAGCTGCAGTGCAAGAACGGCATCGAGGACACCAAGAAGAAAGCTGCCAAGAGCGAGGCAGCGCCGAAGTAAACCGCGTGAGTGCACTCATCGGAACTCGCCTCGAATCTATCGGCGCTGGTCGGCCACCCTCACGCCGGTGAGCGAGGAAGTGCGGACCTGCGATTCATGATCTTGGCGATCACGCTGAGGTGCTGGACGGCCAAGGGAAGCAATAGTCCAGCGAGTTTCTCTGCCGCGCTTGTCCGAGCCCCGGCGAGTTGAAGAGCGCACAGGCAGAGTGCCTGTGCTACCCGGAAGGCTGGCGCTCTGTAGGGCGCGGCGGCAGGCGGGCGCGTCCCAGACCCAGGTTTCAGAATACGAAACCGGGGACACCCTCGACACCTATGCGGTTCCACGCTTCGAGTATCCTGAAACAATCCAGTGGGTTGTCACGTCTACTGTTTACCTTGTGAAGGGTCGCTGTGGTGGGCGGCCTGGTGAGTGACTGCTTGATGGCGAATCGTCTTCGCATTCATCGCTTTGCGTCTGGGACGGGAACGCCGGAGCCGAATATTCTCTGGCGAACATGGCTATGGCGACCGTGGCCATGGCGATTGTGGCGGCGTCGCCGTCGGCATCGGTGTTGGCATCCGCCTCGTGCTGGTTGTTTTGCTGGGGCTAGCGTTTGTGCGCGGCTTGCCGGCGCAAACAGGCACGGCCTCCCTCCATGGCCAAGTGACGGACCCCTCGGGCGCTGTGGTGCCGGGCGCGACCGTGCAGGTCACCACGCCCGATGGACAGATGCAAAGCTCCACGGTCGGATCCGATGGCGGCTACAGGTTCAGGGCATTGGCGCCGGGCCTAGTCAGCGTGGCCGTCAGTGCCACCGGTTTTTCGCCCTACAAAAAGGACGCCGTGAATCTGGTGGCGGGCCAGGATCTGGCGCTCAATGTGGCGATCTCGCTGGCAGGGCAGCGGGAGCAGTTGACCGTTTCGGCCGAAGCCCTCACGCTCGACACCAGTCCGGAGAACAATGCCAGCGAGGTGGTGATCACGGAGAAGGAACTCGACGCGTTGCCGGACGATCCCGACGAGTTGCAGGCCGACCTTGAAGCTTTGGCGGGTCCTGGCGCGGGCCCCAGCGGCGGGCAGATGTACATCGACGGCTTCACGGCTGGCCAACTCCCGCCGAAATCTTCGATTCGCGAAATTCGCATCAACTCGAATCCTTTTTCCGCGGAATTCGACTCGGTCGGTTTTGGCAGGATCGAGATTTTCACCAAGCCCGGCGGAGGACCATGGCACGGGTCGATCTCGCTGAATCATAACGACGCCGTCTTCAACAGCCGCAATCCCTTCGCCCCGGAGCGAGGCGATTTCGACTCCAATCAAATCGACGGCAACGTCGGCGGGGGGCTCAGCAAGACCATGTCGCTGTTTATCAACGTGGACTCGCGCTTGATCGACAATTCGTCGGTCATCAGCGCCGAGATTCTCAATCCCACGACGTTCGCCATCGAGCCATATTCCGCGCTCTATCCGCGTCCTCAATCGCGCGTGAACGCCGGCCCCCGGTTCGACTGGCAGCTGAAGAAAAACAACACGCTAACCGTCCGGTATCAGTTCGTACGCAGCGAGGCGACCAATAGCGGCGTGGGAAACTTGAGCCTGCCCGTGCAGGCCTCGAATACGCTGACCACCGAACATCAGGTGCAGATCACCGATTCACAGTATTTCGGCAATAACATCGTTTACGAGACGCGCTTCCAATACTTGTACGAGCCGACCAGCAACATCGCGGCGAACATCATCCCGTCGATCAGCGTGCCTGGCGCCTTCAGCGGCGGCGGAAGCGGCAACTTATTCGACACTCAGAATCACTACGAATTGCAGAGCTTCGCTTCGATCAACCATTCCAAGCAGTTTATTAAGTTTGGCGGGCGCGTCCGCGAGTTGACGGACTCGAACAACTCGAATACGGCCTTTTTCGGCGCTTTTAATTTTTCGACGCTGGCGGCGTATCAGACCATGGTTCAAAGCAACTACGCCAACTGCAACACCAGTACTCCCATGGGACCGTGCGGACCGAACCAATATTCGGTGACGGGCGGGAATCCTCGCGCGTACGTCTCGGTGTTCGACGTCGAGCCATTCATTCAAGACGACTGGCGCGTGCGTCCAAACCTGACCATCAGCGCGGGCTTGCGCTTTGAAACGCAGAATCACATTCATGACCACGACGATTGGGCGCCGCGCCTGGCCGCCGCCTGGGCTCTCGGGAGGAGCAAGACCTCTCCCAAATTTGTTTTGCGCGCCGGGTGGGGCGTCTTCTACACGCGGCTGGCATCACTCGACATTCTGCAAGCGCTGCGCCAGAACGGCATTACCGAGCAGCAGGTGATCGTCACCAATCCGTCGTTTTACTGCGGCCCAACCACTCCTGGCGGCACGACTCTGGTTACACCCGACTGCCCGACGTTGGCCCAGTTGACGGCGCCAGGAAACCCCTACGGAGCTACTTCGGTTCCGACGATCTACCAGATTGCCCCGGACTTTCATGCACCGTACATCATGCAAACGAGCGCAAGCCTCGAGAGGCAAGTGTCGAAGACGGTGCAGCTATCGGTTACCTACAACAATGCGCGCGGGAACGATCAGTTGGTTCAGGCAAACGTTAACGCGCCGGTGCTCCCAGGAACCGAGATTCCCGCGCCCTATTGTGCGCCTGGCGTGACGAGAGTCTGCGGGGTGTACCCGAACGGCATCACGGAAAATATCTATCAATACGAATCGGCAGGCTTATTCAGGCAGAACCAGCTTTTTGCAAATGTTACGGTACGACCCGGGACTGGCAAAATCCTCTCCAGAATGACGCTGAACGGCTACTACGTCTTGAACTACGCCGATAGTACGCCGAACGCCGCGGCGAATAATCCGGGAACCGGCGGCTTCCTGATGAACCCTTACAATTTGCGCGAGGACTACGGTCCCGCCGGCGGGAAATTTGGCACGCGCCACACAGGCTTCCTGCTCGGAACCATACAGCTGCCCTACGGTATGGGCCTATCGCCCACGCTTCAAGTGAGCTCAGGTGCGCCGTATACCATCACCTTGGGGAAGGATTTGCTGGGCACATCCATATTGAATCAGCGGCCCGCTTTCGTCTCGAGCGCGACCTGCGCGACCACGATAATCACTGGGAATAACTACTGTACTCCGGTCGGCACATTCAATTCCGTGCCGACCAACGCGCAGCTCGCTAGCGGCCAGGGGATCGTCGGCGTGAATTCGCTCCGGGGACCAAGACAATTCACGCTGAATCTGCGGCTGACCAAGACGTTCACTTTTGGCGCCAAGTCTCCGGAGGGCGCGGCCCGCAATGGGCGCGGAGCAGGCGGCCAGCAAGGAGGCCTTGCCGGGGCAGCGCGAGCGGCTGGAGGCGGCGGACGAGCCGGCTTCGGTGGAGGAGGCGGAGGAGGTGGGCGTCGCGGCAACGCGGGCGGAGGCTACAGCTTTACCGCCAGCATCAACGCGCGCAACGTCTTCAATAACGTAAATCTTTCCGCGCCGATCGGGAGTCTTGGCTCGCCGTTATTCGGCCAGTCCGAATCGTTGTCCAACGTTGGGCCGGGCGGATCGGTGGTGGCCAATCGCCAGGTTTATCTGCAAGGCACGTTCGCGTTTTAAGGCGCGGGCCGACGCGAACGTCGCAATCGCACAAATTGCCATCAAACCAGCGTGGTGGGACGCACATTCAGTTTGCTCAAACCAATTTAACGTTGCGTTCGATCGTCTTGATCACCGAGTCCATGTTCCCGGTTAGCACTTGCTTGGCCATACTCAGCGTGTAGCCTGTTACGGTATGAAACGGGACATGCGACGGCAGCGACAGCGCAAACGGATCCACGACGGCGTCCACTACAACTGGTCCGTCCTTGTACGCCAGCGCCTCGGCGAGCGCGTCCTTCACATCGCCAGGTTCTTCCAGGCGAATGCCTTTCGCGCCCATGGCCTCGGCCACTCTGGCGAAATTCGGATTCTTGAAGTCGGCGCCAAAGGGAACGAATCCGGCTTCCTGCTGCTCGATGTTGACGAAGTCGAGCGATTCATTGTTGAAGATGATTTGAACGACGCGGCGTCTTGCGCTGAACCTGCGTAGCAGATCGCCCAGCGCGAGCATGGTGAAGCCGCCATCGCCACACAGCGCGATCGTCTGCCGCCCTGGATACGCCAGTTGCGCGCCGAACGCATTGGGCGCGGCATTGGCCATCGACGCCCATGAGAACGATCCGAAAAGCCTGCGATTCGCGCCGCCCTTGATGTGCCTTGCCATCCACATGCATGGCGTGCCCGTGTCGGCAAAAAACATGGCATCGTCCGAAGCCAGCTCGCTTAGCGTGGCCGCCAGAAATTCCGGCCGAATCGGTTTGATGCCCGGCCCCTTCTCGACATAATGATTGAGCAGCTCGTCGAATTCGCGCGTCACGGCCAGATGCTTTTCAAGAAAACGCGTGTCGCTCTTTTCGCTGACTTTCGGCAGCAAGGACGCCAGCGTCGCTTTCACGTCGCCTACCAGCGCGAGATCGACCGCCGTGCGTCGGCCGATGTGTTTGGGGTTGCGATCGATCTGCACTTTCTTTACGTCGTTTCCCGGCAGGAACTCCGAGAAGGGAAAATCGGTTCCGAGCAGCAGCAAAAGATCGGCGTCGTTAATGGCGTTGTAGGCTCCGCCGTAGCCGAGAAGCCCGGTCATGCCTACGGCATTGGGATTGTCGTGCTCGAGCCACTGCTTGCCGCGAAAGGAATAGCCGACCGGCGCTTTCAACCTGGTCGCCAGCGCAAGTACTTCGTCACGCGCGTCGCGGCAGCCGTCGCCTCCAAAGATCGCCACGGTCTTCGCGTCTTCGATCATCCGCGCAAGCTTTTGCAAATCGGCATCGGCAGGACGAAAAACAGGTGTGACTGCGGATCGTGACTTGCCGGAACGCGAGAAGGCGCATCCGACGCCGCGACATCACCCGGCATGGAGATTACCGTCGGACCGCGATCGATTACGGCCGTCAGAATCGCCGTGTTGATCACCGCGCGCGCTTGCTCGGGATTCACCACGCGCCCGACGTAGAGACAGGCAGTATCGAAGAACTTGTAAGGATTCAGCTCTTCGAGCGCGGCGGTATCGATCAGCTTGGTTTCCACATCGCCGGCAATGGCAATGATTGGCGCGCCTTCTTTCCTGGCGTCCATCAGCCCGTTAAATAGGTGCGTGACGCCCGGGCCAGCCGTGCCGCACACCACCACCGGATTGCCGGTGAAATACGCGTCGGCGACAGCCGCAAAGACGCCATATTCTTCGTGCCGCACATGCACAAACTCGATTTTCCCGTTTCGCCGAAGCGCGTCGATCACGGGATTCAGCGCGTCTCCAACGATGCCGTAGCACCGCTTCACGCCGGCGTTCACCAGCATTTCCCACATTACGTCGGCTACGTTCTTCGCCATGGCACCCCCAGTTCGCTCGAACATCCGCCCATTGGATTCAATATCGGTGCGGGTGGATACGGAGGGGCGTCATTCGCGAGCTTCGGGAAGGGAAGCGCTGGGGCGGACTCAATGTGGGCAAGCCACTCTCGTGCGGCTGTACGCTTCGCTTGCTAGCCAAGCGGAAATCTGCTTAAGTAGCCGCCATCGGTGCCGGACATGAGTTCGCCAGGCGAGACCGGCCATTGAACCGGCGTGAATTGAGGCCGGGGCTACGAGAGTGGAATTCTGGTTCTTCGTTTGAAGCCATACCGACTGGCCAATCCAAAGATCGGCCGCATTGGCAATCTGGAGGTTCGCATGTTGAAAGTTCTGCTCCCGGCATTTCTCGCAGTGACTCTGACGTTCGGGTTCTCGTCCAGCGCGAGAGCGCAGAGCGAAATCACGCTTCTCTCGCCCAACCCCATTCAGGCATCGATGGACAAGCTCGTTGCCGGCTTTGAAGCCAAGACCGGCATTCACGTTAAGGTGACCTACGGCAGCGGCCTGAGCACCAGGAAGCAGGTCGCAAGCGGCCAAGCGCTCGACGTGTCGGTTCTATTCGCTCCTTTCCCGGAGGCCCTGGCCACGGGCAATATCGTGCCCACCAGCGCGACGGTCATCGCCAGACTGCGTTTGGGAATCGCCGTGAAGAAGGGTGCTCCCAGGCCGGACATCTCCACGCCCGAAGCTGTCAAACGGATGCTGCTGAATGCCAAGTCGATTGCTGCGGTGGACCCGGCTCAGGGCAGCGCCGGGGCCGTTACGGTTGCTACGCTCGATAAGCTCGGTATCACCGACCAAGTAAAACCCAAGGTCACCTGGGTTCGAGGCGCCGGCCAAGTGCAAGACGCGGTCGCCAAAGGTGACGCCGAGATTGCGCTCGGACCCTACCTCAGCGAAATGGATAATCCCGGGATCGACATCGTGGGGGCTTTGTCTCCGCAAGCTTCTCCGCCGGTTGATATTACCGGGTTCATATCCACCACCGCGAAGGATCCCAAGGCTGCCAAGCAGCTCTTGGACTACCTTGCATCGCCGGAAGCGGCGCCCATTTACACGGAAGGCAAGATTTTTCCGAATCGCTGAGCGCGCTGCGGCGCAAAGACCGCCGAATGTAATTCTGTAATCCGCCACATTCGGACGTCGGAGCGAACAGGCGTTCGGCTCAAGCGCGGGCCGCTGAACATCAGGCGGCAGTCTCGACCTCATCGACCACAAACACCACGCGAGCTTTGCCCGATTCGTCGTTCCAGGCCTTTGCGACATCCGAGAGGGGAAGGGCCTTCGTCTTGACTTGCAGTTTGGCGGGGATGGCGGCTTGAAAGACGCTCTCGATCGCCGCGAGCAACCTTGGGAAGGGAATGCTGTTGGCGCCGCTTCCCATGAGCACCAGCGCGGAGGAGCGCAGGGCAGCGCCGGGCAGGTGCACGTCATCGCCGCTGGCCCCGCCGACATGAACAAAGCGAATGGGAACGGCTTCTTGGCCGGCCTTCGCTGCCGCGATGATGGCGGTCTCCGCGCTCTTGCCCCATAAGTAGTCGAGGACCACGTCCACTCCGGCCGCGAACTGCGCCTGGAGCGCGCTCTCGTACTCTTTCGCGTTGCCGGCAGCTAAGGCGCCGGGGTCGAACGGAATGATTACATCGGCGCCGATGGCCTTCAGCGCTTCGAGAGCCGTTTTGTCGCGCCCCGTCGCGATCACTTTGCCCGCCCCCATGTGCTTGGCGATTTGGACGGCCAGGCGGCCGGCTGTGCCCGTCGCGCCGTTCACCAACACGGACTCGCCCGGTTTGAGGTGCGCACGCTCGGCCAATGCTGCCCAGGATGACATCCCCGGATTCGCGATGACTGCGGCGGTAATGTTGTCGAGAATCGCAGGTAGAGGGAGGCAGCGTCGTGCGGATACGCGCGTCCTCTCTGCAAAAGCGCCGAATGGAGCCTCCGGCAGCACGAAATAGACTCGTCGTCCGTCCTGGGTCCGGCCCACGCCGTCGGAGCCAACGACTGCGGGGTACACTCGGTCGGCGCTGTAGTGTGCGCCGGAAGCGCGGCTTTTCGTGAACCGGGTGAGCGCGGCGGCACTCACGGTGATGAGTTCTTCGCCTGGTTGCGCCCTGGGTTCGTCGAAATCGCCGTAGACGGGGCTTTGGCCGGGTCCCTCGATGATGGCTGCCTTCATTTTTTGCTCCTTCTGCGCACCAGATGACCAAGATGAATGCGGCCCAGGCGGTGAGCTACGTTCAGGGTTCTGGGTTGTCCGTTTTCGCGACGTCAATCGGTAAAATATCTTAGATGGCGGAAGAATGTACATCACGGCGCTGCTCGGCGGATGGGGTCGCGTGCTCCGTGCTCGCTCGAAAATGAGCGCTTAGAATAAGTCTCTTGTCTGCTGCTGGATCGCGCGTCACTGAAAAAGCACATTCTCCCGAGAAAACGAGCATGAGTTTCGTCTTTGGCCCGGTCCCTGCATCTGCCTCCCCGCACGATGCGACGCATGCTCAGCCGAGTCGCGGACTAAACTGGGAAGGAATACTACGAATGATAATGGGTCAATCCAATCGCCCGCCGATCGATGAGATGCCGATGGTAGAGAAGCAACTGTGGATGGCTGTCATTACCAGCACCATCCGGGAATGGGCCACTGGGCCGTTGCGCCAAAAACGCGAAGCCGAGCACTACTTGTTCGTGGATGAGAAGGATTTCCCTCTTGTCTGCGCCTCGGCAGGCATTGACGTCGGGCGGTTACGTTCACAGCTTGCAAAGATACGGGGCCGGGAGATGTCGCTCTTCACTGCGGCAGCTCACGCTTGAAGTAGAACCACAAGGCGCATGGGCTCCGCGCGGGGAGCGGAGCCCATGCCACACGTCGAGGACGATCACCGCAAGCACTGCGAGTACGCGCCCGCCAGCTGGCTGACGTAGGCCCTCACTTACCTTTTGTCTGCGATTCCGTTTCCTTTATTTTCTGGTATTCCGAGGGTTCCTCGTTCAGCGTGCAGAAGACTTCTCCCCACTCGTCGTGGGGATCCTGCGCCAGCGTCCAGGTGCGAGGTGCGGACTTCCAAGGCTGCGCCAGGACCACTGGATCTTCGATCGTAATCTGATAGGTGAGGTAATTCTTCGATGTGCGGGTGATGCGCTCGATGATGTGCTGCTTGTCGCTGTGATACCAACTGCCGGAATTTTCGCCTCCGAAATTCCTCATGCGTTCATCAATGGCGACCACATCGAGAACCAGCGTATCTCCCTCCCAGTGAGCGGTCGTGTCCCCATTGAACGTGGGATCGGGATCCTTGGGATGCTGGCGGTTCATGTAGACCATGCGAACGTCGAGCGGGTATTCATACAGCATCACTAATCGGCTCGGTGACGAGATCAGCTCCATGGGAGCGTGTTGCGCGTCTTGCTCCAGGGGCGTGCTCGGAGTGCCGGCCTGATCGCAATCTCCGTAGGGAACCGGCCGGACGTACTTTTCTTTCATCCCTGGCTTGAAGACCGGCGGAACCTCCGGCGTGGCCTTGGGGTCGAATTGCTCCAGGGCTACTTGGTCAACTGGGTACGCGAACTGTAGCATCCTGCCGGCAGCATCTGGATACCAGCGTCCGGTCAAGTCGACATGGCCATCCGCCATGCGCGGCGCCGGGCCGCCTGGAGGCAATGCATGTATCTTGTCAAAGCCCCCAGCCATCGGAACGGGGGTTTTTCCAGGACCAGGCCTGTAGCTACCACCGCCGGTCTGGCTTTGGCCATGGGCAATCGCGGGCACGAATAGGAGGCACAAAGCGGCCAGCATGACACCAGCACCCGCCGCGCTATCGCGAAACCGTCGCATCATTTCTCTCATATCTCCCCCGAAAACATAATTTGGAGCGGACTCGAATGGGTGCGTGCGCAACCTATCATCCACTTCGCGACACCGTACACCCGCTTTGGCGTGGGAGACAAGAAATTTGTAGCGCGAGCAGGTCCCTCAGTGGGGTTCCGCTGCCGCCCGCTCGCAACGCTGAACGGCCATTGTGTCCCGGGCGTTGTCTTGCCTTCGGGCGACCTAGACCGATGCGATCGGCTCGCCCGCCGCGCCCGCGCGCTTGTAGCAAAGTCGTTGTGTCCGGGGAACGAGAAGCGTAGGATGCCCCCAACAAGGTCCAAGTCGCCAATCCCGGTAACGACGCGAATGCGCTCTCGGAGGAGATAAGAAGAGCCGCCAATTCACATCGCAGGCAATGCGGTTGGATGATCCCAGCGGTTCTGTGACATTCGGCGAACTGGACGGTGGGGCGACGATCTGCTACGGCGGGGCTTCCTAAGCTCGTCCGTCGAGCAGTTGTCGCCGACAAAAAGGAGAAACGTGAAATGAGAGCAATGGAACGTTTCCGCTACGGTGTGGGGATTGCTGGACTTTTGATCGCGGCTCTGTGTGTGGCGGCAGCACCCAGCTTCGCACAAGCCAATAATGCCAAGGATAAAGATGATACTCCGTGCACTGGGTATGGCGAGTGCGCGAAGCCTCCGGCAAATATTGTGGGAGGTTTCAAGGACGTGCACGCACTGCCGCCGGGCGGGCCGGCGCCGCGGATGGCTGACGGACACGTGGACCTGACCGGACGTTGGTATCCGGATGCTGCGGGGAAAATGCTCCAGGTCGCTTATCCGCTCGATCCAGTGGCGTTTCAGCAATTCGATCCCAAAAAGACGCCGGAGGTCGCTGCGGTTTTTAAGCCGGGCGTGGATCCAAAATATAGGAAGCCGGCCCCCTACGGTGACTGCGATCAGACAGGCACTCCGAGCACGAATTTGGAGCAAGGCTCGCAGCATGCTCCGATGGAGTTGATCGCGACTCCACAAAGACTCGTCTTGCTTTACGAATACCCGCTCGATGTTCGCATGGTCTACATGAATCGCCAGCATCCGAAGGATCCCGATCCTACGTTCAATGGGGACACCACCGCGCGTTGGGAGGGAGACACGCTGGTTCTCGACGTGATCGCCATCGACGAGAGGATGAGGACGTTTGGCGTCGGTTACGGCGGCTTTTACCACAGTGCTCAAGAGCACGTCACTGAGCGCATTACGCGCACGTCCAAGAACTATCTGACCTACCAAGTCACGGTGGAAGACCCGGAGGTCCTCGCGCAGCCCTGGAAATCGGCGCCGAGAATCTGGTCGCTCGCGGCAGATCCGCATGACGAGTGGGGAGAAGTTTTCTGCACGCTCAACGAAGAGCCCGACGAAATCAAGAAAATAGACGCGGCGCAGCAGAAAGGGAAATGAGCGAGCTGAATCGCAGATCGTGACGCGACACCGGCACGGCATCGCGGGGTACTGCAACTGTGGAGGAACCGCGACGATTGAGCCTGGCTGGCCTGCGATATGCAAAGACTCGTCTTGCTGTGATCGAAAGAGTGCGGCTCGGCGAGGTCCGTCGGGCCGCCATTTACATAAAACTTTAGATCGGCGCGAGTGACGGTTTTATGTGGACCGTCGTACTTGGCTAAACAACTTCGGTGACCCGCACACGGCAGAAATCCTGGTTGGTTGCTGTAGCTCGGGTTTACAGATGAAGTAGCAATCACTAACAGTACTCGCCAAGAAGTAAACGATGTGCGCTGACTCACTCGTTTGCGAATTCTGCCGGTGCGTCCCGGACTTCGCCGACGCGGTTCTAGCAAAGTCGTTGTTTCCGGGGAACGAGAAGCGTAGGATGCCCCAGACAAGGTCCATACCAGCAATCCGGTACGGACGGGTGCTGGCTCCGCCTGGAGCCCGCCTCGTGGAGGATCTCAGGAGGAGATTATGCGTAGAGCTGCGGTGACAATGCTGTCCATCGCCATTGGAATCGTGATTGGTTTCGTGTTTGCAACCAGACAAGCGACCGTGGAAGGGAAGCCCGCGCCGGGAGCGGGGTTCGCCGCGGTCCCCGGCGAAAAAGGCGGCTGGGACCTGACAGGACCGTACGATGTGGCCAAGGATTGGCCGAAGCCTCTGTCCCAATTGCCCGGGCATGAAAACTGGACGTGGGGAGCGGTCGAAAGCGTCTTCGCGGAAAGCCCCAACCGCGTCTTTGTTCTTCAGCGTGGTGAGTTGCCCTACTATGCGAGGAGGCCGCAAGCCGTGGCTCTTCCCGAAGTCGGGCCGAGCTTGTCCTTTCCGGTCGGCGAAGTGCCGATCCGCAATGCCTCGCAAGGCGCGGTTGCCAGCCCGCCGGGCGCAGGCGGCCCAGGTGCCGACCCAACCGATCCAGCGCAAGCTTGGAAAGGCCGCATGGGGATCGATGCCCGCTGGGAACACTGCCTGGTTGTGATCGACGCGCAAGGCAACATCACCGAGTCGTGGACGCAGTGGGATTCTCTCTTCAAGCGCCCCCACGCCATTTACGAAAATCCCTATGATCCGGAAAAGCACGTTTGGGTCGTGGACGATCACAACATGGCTATCTTCGAATTCACCAACGATGGCAAGCAACTGGTGAAAACGATTGGCACCAAGGGCGTGGCTGGCGCCGACGAGACGCACTTCAACCGTCCGACGTTCCTGACCTGGCTGCCCGACAGCACCATGTTCGTGGCCGACGGCTACAACGGCACGCGCGTCGTGAAGTTCGACAAGGATGGCAAGTACCTGACGGCCTGGGGCCAAAAGGGCATGCCGCCGAATGATACGCGCCCGGGTTACTTCAACGTAGTGCACGGCATCGCAGCCGACCCCATCACCCACCGCGTTTACGTCAGCGACCGGGGCAATCGCCGCCTCCAAGTCTTTGACGAGAACGGCAAGTTCATCGAGCAATGGCCGTTCGCGACGCCGTCATCGGTAAATTTCCTGTACATCTCCGCCGATCGCCACTTGTGGGCCTTTGACGACACAACGTCGAAGGTTGTCGAGTACGACCTGGACGGGCATCTTCTCTATGCCTGGGGAACGCTGGGCGATTTTCCGGGAGGGTTGTTCAACATGCACGGCATGAGCGTCGATCAGCAGGGCAACCTGTACGTAGCTGAAGTCGCCAATGGCCGCGCGCAGAAACTCACGCCCCGACCGGGCGCGAATCCGGCATTCCTGGTCGGCAAGCCGGTTTACGCCGCCTGGAAATAGCGGCCAGGTGGGCTTTTTTAGGTGGCGTGCGGGTGCCCTGTCCTCGCCGGGGGTGCGAGGGCAGGGTTTTGCTGGCGGCGATGACTGGAAGGAAAAGCTCCGCTCTACAAGAAGCGAAGGAAGGGGCACCCGTCAATTCCACAACGGGTTCCATAGCTGGTGGGGGCTCTACTTAGGCTCCCATCGGGCGAGCAGTGCGACATCTTTGGAGGAGGAGAGTTCATGGACAGGAGTCGTATGAAGATGCAAACCAAAACTTGGTTCAGGCTGGGCGGCCTGTGTCTTTCGATTTTTGCCGTCGTGGTGATTTGCGCCGGTCTTTTTAACACTGGCCGTTTTTCCGGCGCGGTAGGAGCGCAGGAGGAAACGGCGCCGAAGTACAAAGTCGACACGAGCTGGCCCAAGCCGCTGCCCAACAAATGGAAGATGGGCGGCGTGACCGGACTCGCGGTCGATAAAGACGACAACGTATGGGTCTACGATCGGCCGAACGATCTCACCAGCATTGAAATCGAAGCCGAACAGGAACCTCCCATCGCCGATTGTTGCGTCCATCCTCCCTCGATGATTCACATTGCTGGCCACGATGGCCCCGGTTACAAGGATGGCGACGTGATCGGCTCCTTTGACGCCCAGCAAGGGCACGGCATGGCCGTGGACAAAAAAGGATTCGTCTACCTGGGCCAGAACACCGTGCGCAAATACGACCCGGCCACCGGGAAGATGCTGATGGCCATCCCGCACGTCCAGGATTCCGCGAATGGTCAGCCCTTCAACAATGATCCCAGTCCCTCTTGGAAGAAGGGCGTAGGCAGCGCCGGGCCTGTGGCCGGCTTTGTCACCGTCCCTGGAGTCCAGCGCAACGGTCGCGGCGGTGTCGGCGAGGAGGCGGCCACGCAGGCCGCGTTGCAGAACAAGGCCTTCATCGAAAAGTATCCGCCGACCACCCCGATGATCATCGGAAACATCGAAGAGGTGCGCACCGACGATGACGCCAACGAGATTTACGTTTCCGACAGCGCCTTTGGCGGTCGGGTGATGGTCTTCTCGCTGGACAAGTTCGAATTCAAGCGCGGCTGGGGAGCCTACGGGCACAAGCTTTCGGAGATTAGCACCGCTCCCGCCGATCACGCCTACCATCCCAGCGGTCCCATGGCCAAGGAATTCGTTGGCCACCTGACCCTGAACTTCTCTCACGACGGCTTGGTCTACGCCGCCGATCGCGGCGGCAACCGCATCGACGTAACGGACAAGCAGGGCAATTTCAAGCAGGAGATCAAGCTGGCCGAATACACCGGCGTTGGCGGGTCCGCCGGCGGAGTGATGTTCTCGGCGGACAAGGACCAAAAGTATCTATACATCTCCGATCTGACGAACAACCACCTCTGGTTCCTGGACCGCAAGACGGGCAAGGTCCTGGGCACGGTCGGCAGCATGGGCCAAAACGCGGGAGAATTCTTCGGCCTGCACATGGAAGCCGTAGACACGAAGAACAATATCTATACCGGCGAAGTCTTCTACGGCGAACGCGTCCAGCGCTTTGTCCCAGTGAAGTAAGCGCCGCGGGCGGGCCCGCCTAGACTAGGCGGGCCCACCCAAATAAAAAAACAGCTCCGCCCCACTACCTGCTGAATGTTGGCAGATGCACCAGATCGTTCGGCGGCACAGCCTCGACCGGGTGACCGGCTTTACGCCAAGCCGTCAACCCGCCCACGATTACGAACGCGTCGAACCCTTGTTCCCTCAGCAAATGCGCCACACGGGCGCTGGTGGCTTCGCGTAGTCAAGTACAGTAAAGATAAATATCTTTGTCCTTCGGAAGCGTCTTGATTTCCTCGGCTAGGTGATTGGGCTCGATGCGAATCGAACCCGGAATGCGCGTGGCGCCAGAATCGTAGTAGCCGTGGCTGCGCACATCCACGAGCAGGATCTTGTCCGCCTCTTCCGACTTCAGCCTGTTGGCCAACTCCAAGACCTGAATGCGCGGCACAACGCGGTAGACGCGATGTTTGCGGTACAGCCAGATGCGATACCCGAGGAACCCGATGGCAGCGCCGAGCAGCACCATTTCCATCGCGTGTCCCGCGGCCAGAAATCCGCGGGTAATATCCAAGATGAAATTGTGAAATAGAAAGCCCAGGCTGCCGTACGCGAGCGCATAGAGGCTGGCGCCGACGAGATCGAGGCCCAGAAACTGCTCGAACGGCATCTTCATGCTTCCCGACAGCGGCGCGGCCATCGCGTTGACGCCGGGAACGAATTTGGCGATCACCACAGTAGCTCGGCCGCGCTTGTAAAACGATTCCGCCGAGCGCAAAACGCAAGTTTCGGGGTTGCCCGAAATCCGGCAAAGAAAGCCGAGCAGGTTCCAGCCCATGTAGCTGCCAAGAGCGTAGAGCAATGAATCGCCGAGGACCAATCCGGTGACCGCGAGAGGCAGCAAAACCGGCGCGCGGAGCGTTCCCGCGGCGACCGCGGCTCCGCCCGCAACCAAAGCCAGAGCAGCCGGCAGCGGGAATCCAATCGCTTCGGCGAAGACCGTCGCGAAGATAATGGTGTAGCCGTGATGCGCGATTAAAGCTAAGAACTCGTTCATAGGCTCACCAGGCAAGGCTAACACGCCAGCGCCGTTGGTGCCGGTGTGAAAGGTATGTTTCTGATGGGCGGGATTATGAGTGAGCGGGAGACCGTTTCGATCCTTCGCTCAGGCGCTCAATTCATGCCAATTTCCGCCATTTGTTCGGCGATGCTGGCGACGTCGTCATTCGAGGCATTCGTGAGCACGATGGAGGTGACCCGCCGGCTGGGCACGCGCAGGATGTAGGTGTTGTAGCCCGCCCACCATCCCGAGTGCTCCACGTCTTTCTGGCCGCCAAGCGAGCTGATGAACCAGCCAAACCCGTAAGAGCTCGGGCGCGTCAACAGAATGTCCGTGGTGATTTCCTTGCCGTCGTTGTCGAGGCCCGGAGTAAAAGCCGTCTCGAGCGTCGCGTGGCTTACCAGCCGTTCGGTGTACAGCGCTTGATCCCACTTGTAGAGGTCGTTCACCGTGCTATAGATGCCATCCTCGCCGTAAATCGAATTTTCCGGACTGTAGGTAATGTCCTGCCAGCGCCCGTCGTGCATCGCATAGGCCAACGCTAGCCGCGGCACCTTTTGCTTGCGCTCGTCGACCACCAGGGTGTCCTTCATCCCCAGCGGATCGAAGATCGTATCCTTCAGGAATTCCGCATAGCGCTCGCCGGTGATGCGTTCGATGATCTGGGCGAGCACGACGTAGGCCGAGTCGCTGTACTCGAACTTTTCGCCTGGCGGGAAACGCGGTTTCTCCTGGCGGCTCAGCGCGTGCAGCGCTTCCGACGCGGTGAACTCGTGCGCGGCCGGCGGACTCTTCGACGAGCGGAAGTATTGATCAGGATCGATCTTCCCGACGAGCAACTCTTGGTATTGCGTGAGGCCGGCGGTGTGATTGAGCAAGTGGCGGATGGTGATCGTCCGCGCATAGGCAGGGAACTCGGGACAAAACGTCGCCAGCGTATCGTCCAGTCGCAGTTTGTGCCGCTCCACCAGAATCAAGATGGCCATGGCGGTAAATTGCTTGGTGACCGACGCCAAAAGAAACTGCGTATTCGGGGTGATCGGCGTGTGGGCGTCAAGATCGGCAAAGCCGAATGCGGCGCGGTACTCGATGCGGCCATCGCGAATCAGCAAGGCCGCCATCCCCGGCGCGTTTTTCAACTTCCACGGGTCGACCAGTTCGTTGATGCGTGAGGTCAGTGTTTCGGCATGCGCCGCAACATGTCCCGCAATGTGCGAGTCAGCCTGGCCGCCGGAATTCTCCTCACCGTAAACACCGCCGCACAGGAGCACGAACAGCGCCAGGCACACCGCAATCGTTCTTACGTTCGTGCGCCCCACCGGAGTCCGCGCCCTACTGAAGTTTTACTGCGAGATCGAAATGCGCGCAGCCGACGCCGCACCGCTGGCATCATTCGCCATGTTCACGCTGACCTTGGCGCCAGGCTTCAGCAGGGAAGCGTCGCCATTCACCACGGCCACCACCGGAACGTTGGCCGGCACTTCAAATTCCGTCTCGCCGACGCAACCCGTCCCCGCTCCTCCGGGCGCGTCCGCCGAGCGACCCGTGCAATTGGCAGCGCCGGGCGCGCCCGCGCCATGAAATGTCAGCTTGATGACCGGGCCCGCTCCGCCGCCGACTTGCGCGACGGTCGCGTTGGTCATGACTTCCTTGACGGTTGCGTTGGTCATCGTCTGGCCGGGCTGCGCCATCGGAAACTGCCCTTCGCCCGCGGGCGCGGAGAAGATGCGGATCTCGTTCGCGCGCAGCTTGCCGTCGGGCCCGACGGTGCCGCCCGAGGCGATGAAGTCTCCCGGCTTAATGTCGGCCAGCGTTTTGGGCACGTTGATGGTGATCCTGGTGGTCGGCGTAACCAGCGCGCTCACCGTGCCGCCATCCTTGGTGTCCATCACCAGCGTCTTTCCATCGAACGTCTTCACCACGCCCGCCACGGGACGATTCGCAGCGCCGCCACCACCGCCGCCTTGCGCAAAAGCCCCCGTGGCCGTCAGCATCAGCGAGCCCGTAATTACCATCGCAAGTAAGTGGCGCATCGTATCCTCCTCGACAACGAGCGTGAGCTCGGCTTCGAGCGCACGTCAGGTCACAAACGATTTTCTTTTGGTTGCGCAGATTATCCGCGCTGAAGCGAGACGATAGCACAGCCCAGCAGTGCTGCCTAGGAGATCGGCTCGCGCCAACGCCCACCCGCGCTCCGCCGATGCGCCGCGGCTCGCCTTCTGATACGCTCTACTGGACGGCTCAACCATGAAGTGTCTGCTGGTCATTTCGCTGCTGGTGATTGCCTCTGCTGTGGGCGGAACTGTTTTCGCGCAACAGCGCCGCGAGCGCTTCGCCCCCTACGACCAAAGCACGGAAAAAGCCGAGTTCGGCTGGTCGCGGCTTCGCTACAACAGCAGTTACGGCGATTCCTTCGGCTTCCGCGGCGGCAACTGGTCGAGGGACTATCCCAAGGCCGATCGCCAATTCCTCGAAGCTTTCTCGCGTCTCACGCGGATCAACGCCCGGCCAACCGAGCAAGTCGTCGATCTCGATACCGACGACATCTACAACTGGCCTTTCGTCTACGCCGTACAAGTCGAGACCTGGACCTTCACGCCGGCGCAAGCGCAGCGCATGCGCGATTACTTGCTCCGGGGCGGCTTCTTGATGGTCGACGATTTTCACGGCACCGCCGACTGGGCCGCCTTCCTGCGCGGCATGCGCATGGTTTTTCCCGACCGCCCAATCGAGGATCTGCAAAACAACGACGAACTCTTTCACGTGATCTTCGATCTCAGTGAGCGGTTCCAGGTTCCGGGCGAGCAATACGTCGCCACCGGCAGGACTTACGAAAAGGACGGCTTCGATCCCAAGTGGCGCGCCATCCGCGACGACCAGGGACGCATCGTGGTCGCCATCTGCTACAACATGCATCTGGGCGACGCCTGGGAGTGGGCCGACGACCCGCGCTACCCCGAGCGCTTCGCATCGATGGCCTTCCGCCTAGGCATCGACTACATCACGTACGCCATGACCCACTAGCAGGTGGGCGTTCTATCGGTATCGGTAGGCCGCGAAAAAACCTTGTTCTAAGGCCTTCGCAACAGGCCCCGGCTCGAGCTGCTCCGACAAGTTGTGCCACAAATATTGCGGACTCGTGCTGAAGATCAGGTTTTTCTCAGCCGGCACGCTGAGCCACGCTCCCAGCAACATCTCGTTTTGCAGTTGCGGCGCCGACCATTGCGACCGCCCCAGAAACAGCCGCAGATCCGGCGTCTTCTCCGGCTTCTTCAAAAGCTCCTTGATGAACTCCGTGTCGAAACTCACATAAACGTCGCCAAACAAAAGCGCCGCTTGCTTCGCGCCTTTGCTTGCCCGGAAGACCACGCTGGGAGATCGCGTATCCACGGGTCCGCCGAAATAGGCGGTCTCCGAGCGGTCCTTCATCGTCTTATCGCCGGGAAAGACATCGCTCAAAGCAACGCGCGCAGACCGGTTTACGATCAAGCCAACGACCGGACCTTCTCCTGATTTTCCTGCTGTAAGGACAAAGGGAAGCATCAGCACCACGGACTCCTTGAAAACAGGATCCCGCAGTTCTTGGCGCGCAACCAGAAAAAAGGCTTGGTCTTGTTTGTCGCCAGGGCCCTCACCGCCGCCTTGATTGGGTTTGTTTTGTGGCTTAACGCCGTTGTCTTGCTTATTGGCGTCGTGCTGTGCTGCCTGCGCAGGCGAGGAACCGGAGATGAGCAAAACGAGGAGGGCGAAAGTGGCGCGTATGCTGAGCCGGAACATCCGGGTCACCACCCGACTCCGCATCGTACGCTGTTCGCCTGCTGGACTCAACGCAAGGCCCGGAAAGATGACTGAAGGCGCAGCCGCTCGTGCCTGCGGGCCTCGGGATGACAGCTCGGCGCGGTCAGTTGCGAGGCTCGCCGTCAAAGGCGATGGTTTGGCGCGTAGCTATTCTCTGACTTCGCCCTGCGCCCTACATACACCGATCCGGAACGCCGCCCGGCTTCTCCCGATACCGGTCGTGGCAGTTCTGGCAGGCCGTGCTCATTTTGTCCGCGGCGTCGAGCATCTTGTCCGTGTTTTTCGTCTTGGCGGCATCGTAGGCGTTGAGTCCCGCCGCCCGCAGTCCCGCAACAAACTTCACCCAGTCGGGATTGGTCACCGGCACGGGACGCCCATTCGAACACAACCGCCCCGGTACCGTGAGCAAGCGCGCCGCTTCCGACAGAGCCAAGCCGCTGTTCTCGACGGCAGTCCATCCACCGTAACTACTCGCCAGCGGATCGGTGGCCGACGACGGATCGTCGGCTTGCTTGACGGCGGCCGGATCGTTGCTCTGCGCGTAAAAAATGATATTGGAACTGGTCAACAGAATGCCCCTCATCAGCTGGGCAAGGTTCGCAACCGGCGCGCCGGGGGTTCGTGCCGGCGCGGGCGTGGCGCGCTTCTGCGGAGTCTGCGCCGCCGCAAGTCCGAGAAACAAAGCCCCCGTACCCACGCACGCGAACAGCGCGAAGACCGCGCCGGAAATCACTTTACGCACTCGCATTCGCAAAACCTCCGCCCCGTATAGCTCGACGATCGAACCACCAGAAAGTGTAATGCCGGGCGCGCAGCGATCAAGTTAAATCGAAGTAAAGAAGAAAGCGCTTCGCCGCCGGTCGCGAGGCAACGAAGTTCCGGACGCCCTGCCCTCAGATGTCTGGAGGGCATAGCCTTTGGCCTTCTCCCGCTCGGACCGGCCACGGCACGCTGATACTATAATGCCCAGAGGCAACGAGACATTGGCGGAACGCGCCCTCCAACAATCAGATCGGCCTGCCGATACGGTTGCAAACCCGGACCAAGATTTGCAGCGGACTTCGCGCCCGTTCTATGACCGAGTGGCCTTTCGCATCCTTCTCGGCCTGCTCACCTACGGCGTGATTCGCACCCTCGCTCGAGCAACGATCAAGCATCTTTGGTTTGACGAGCTGCTCACGCAGGTCATGGCCCGCCAGCACGGAATCACCGCGCTGTGGCGTGCGCTCAAGACCGCGTCCGACGGCGCCCCGCCGCCATTTTACGTTCCCTTTTACTTGATGGACCGGCTTGCGGCCGCCATCCCCATCAACGAACACATTGCCTATCGCCTACCCTCGATTGTGGCCTTCTCGCTCACGCTGCTTTGCCTCTATCGCTTCGTGGAATGGCGCAGCGGACCGGCCGCGGGCCTTCTGTGCGCGGGCCTGGTTTTTCTGACGCCGTTCTTTGTCTTCTATGCCGACGAGGCGCGACCCTACGCCATGCTACTCGCCTGTATCGCCTTCGCTCTGGTCTGCTACCAGCGCCTCCCGAGCATTCCCCGGACGCGCGGCGCATGGAGCAGCTCTTGGTCCCTCAGCCCCTGGACGATCGGCCTATTTGCCAGCCTGTTTCTGGCGATGTGCCTGCACTATTACGGAATTCTGTCTCTCACTCCGTTCTTCGCCGCGGAGCTCTTCCTAACCGGCCAAACCAAGCGGCCTCGCTTCTTCGTGTGGGCTGCCTTGCTGCTGGCCACAGTGCCTCTAGTGATTTTTTGGCCTTTGCTGTCGACAATCAAGGCGTACTACGGCGTGAATCTGTGGTCGAAACCGGAGTTCACAGACGCGCTGGGGAGCTACGCCGATTTCTTCCACGTCGACCCGCAGTGGGGCTTCGCGCTGGCTGGGCTGCTTGTTGCGGCCGTCCTGCTGGCCCTCTTTCGTTCCGCGCAAGCGGCCGAGCCTGCCGAGCGCATCGAAAGCCGTGAGCAGCCCCCGCCCCACGAGCACGTCTTGGTCCTGGGCTTCCTGCTTTATCCCTTGATCGTTTTTGTTTTCGCCAAGGTCATGCACGCGGGATCGGCGCCCCGCTATTTTCTCTGCGGAATATTAGGCGTCGCCCTCGCGTTCCGGTACGTTCTGGACTGGTTGCCGCCGCGCCTGTTGTTAGCGTGTGCCGGCTTCCTACTGCTGTCGTTCGCGCTGCAGGAATTCACCTTCTGGAGCTCGTTCCGAACCTCTCCCGCGCCTGCCGAGGCGGCAAACTCCCTGCAGGCGCTCGCCGATTCCGTTCACCGCGAAGACCTTCCGCTGGTCATGGCCGATTCGCTGGCGTATTTCGAGACCCTGCATTATGCATCGCCCGCGTTGCGCCAACGGATGATCGCGTTGGTAGATCCGCAGTACGCCAATCTGTATGTGGGTACGGACTCACTCGACAAAAACATGCTCGCACTGCGCCCGGTGACTCCCGTGAACGTCCAGGGATTTGTCGAATTTACCGAAGCGCACCGCTCTTTTCTCCTGTACTCGGAAGGCACCGCCTTCGAGTGGTTGCCCAGCATCCTGGTGGCGGATGGCGAATCGGTGAGTCTGCTAACCGAGCAGGGAGACGGCATGCTGTATCTGGTCGCGCTAAAGCCGGAAGGGAATTGAGCGTCCAGACCGCGTGCGTGGCGCGTCTCCTGCGACCTCCCAGAAAGATGCGGTTTACGTTCTGAGCAAAACACTCCGGTGGTTCGCCGGGCAGCCTAAGCCGAAATTCGCAATCTCGATGCGAAGGCTTGGCGCGCGACACTGTGAAATGCCCGGCTACATACGCTCGCAGTGCACAGCTAAAGGAAAGTCCGTATTGCCTTGCCGTCGCCGATGCCCTATTCTCCCGCAGCATTGGAGTGTGGCTTATGAACGACGAGTTGGGCGAGAAGGAAGAAACGATGTCTCGCATCTTTCGTTTGATCGCTGAGCAGGAGCGGTGCTTAAGGGAAGTAGCAACGGCTGGCAACATCGAAAATGGACTACGCGCCAAACAAATCCGCGAATTGCTTGACCAAGCAACCCGCGAAAGCGTCACCTAAGGTTTGCACGGCGACGATTCCGGGCAGCTTGTAGATCCGTATGCCATGCCTCGTACTGATCCTTTTTCTGGTATTCCCTCGAGTCGCGTTGGCGCTGTTATTTTTCTTCTCTACTTACCTTGAGCGTGCGTACCACGGGCTGCTCATTCCTCTGCTCGGGTTCCTCTTTTTGCCGCTTACGACATTGATCTACGCGTGGATGGTGAATACGCGCGAGCCCATCGCAGGTATTAATGTGCTCATCCTGATCATCGCCGTCGTGATTGATTTGGGGGGAATCGGCGGCGGGGAATACCACCGCCGCACGCGCTGGGTTTAGGGGCTTTTCTGTCCGGAATTTAGCTTCTGGTCCCCGTAGGCGCCGCTACGGGGAAATCAAAAGCCCTGTCCTCGCGCTGAGCGCGAGGACAGGCGCCGACCACCTCAGAGCGATCATGCTCACCGCTCACTTCGATCCTCCAGCTCCAGGCGTTTGCCCACCACCGCCGCCCTGGTCACCATTTGGGTTCGCTGGATTATTCGGATTTGCAGCTCCCGGTCCGTCCGGAGGCTTGTCCGGCCCATTCGGCGTCGGACTCGGGTCCTGATTTTCCGGGTTCTTGGGCCCGGGGGTCGAGGGAGGATTGCTGGGAGGAGTGTCGGGCTTGGTCGGCTGGTTTCCTGGATTTTTAGGATTGGGATTATCCGGTTTCTGGTCACCCTGCGCCACCCGCATCGCGTACGGTTCGGAAGGGAAGGCCGGCGTAGAGATTGCGGCCCAACCCCACATCGAAAGTAGCGCGATGGACATTCCCAATTTGCTCGTTCGCATGTCGGCACCTCCGGGCACCGAGAGTGCACCAATTGTCACGAAGGCTCTCGAGCATCGCTTTTACGCCACCGGGCGCGCGAGCGGTAGATTTGCTCGCGCGCCGCCGCCTGCCCAACGACACCGCCGATCAGCGGCCTCCGCCGCCACCACCGTTCCCGCCGTTACCACCACCGCCGTCGTTACCGCCGTTATTTCCACCGTTGGTGCCGCCGCCGTTAGGACCCGGAGTATTAGGATTGTTCGGCCCATCGGGATTGTTGGGCCCTGGTCCGGTCGGCGGATTCGGAGGCGGATTGTTCGGCCCCGCGGGAGGGCCGGCTGGATCGTTCGCGGGTGGTCCAGCAGGGGTTGATGGATTTTGATTCCCACCGTTCGGATTGTTTCGCTGAGCAGTCCGCGCCGCCGGCGCTCCATTTGCGCGAATGATGGGCGTAGTAGTGGCCACCGCAAATGCCGCCATCGCACCAAGCGCGACGGAGATCCCCAATTTGTGAACTCGCATGTTCTGTGCCTCCTCTTCACACGCTAGCGCAAGCACCCAGGCAAACCATCGGCAGTTTCATGTAACTTCGCGTCAGAATGTCCAGAGGCGCTGCAGGCCGCTCCGTTCGCGGAGTCCGCGACTTCGTTGCGCGGCGCGGAGCCAATGGAATTTCTCTGCTTCGTGTTTTTGCGACTTGCACCGCGAGAGGGAAGCCAACAATTAAGGCATAAAACAAAAACGCAGAAGCCCTCACCTTCCCAATTCGAAGGCGAGGGCTTCCGCGACCCAAGGGAGACTCGCAAATCGCGCCGCCAATTCATACCGCACGCGACTTAGCTTTTACTTCGTACCGCCGTTACTTCTTGCCACCCATCACGTGTCCGCGTCCATCGCGCATTTCATTTCCTTTGAATCCCGAAGGCCTGCCGACAGGCTTCGACGGTTCTGGTTTTTCGCCGCGCGCGGGCATCGGGCCTTTGTAGCCGTGATCGGGATGGAACCGGTTGTCCACGTGGCCGCGGAAGTTATCGGGGCCATGGAACCACGGGCCGGCGCCGATGAAAATGCCGCCGTTGAACCACTCCGGGCCGTAGTAACCGTAGGGCGCGCAAGCGTAGGGAGCATAATCATAGTAGCCATATGGGCAATCCGGGGCGACACCGACATCAACGCCGACGCTAACCTGCGCCTTTGCCCTCGGTGCACTAACCATTGTGAAGCAGAGTGCAGCAACAGCCGCCAATACGACAGATTTCAGTCCGTTCATAAAGTCCTCCTCGCAACGTGATGCAGACAATCTGTCGTCTGCACTAACTTCCTCACTGTTGCGATGGAGCAATATATCTACCAATCCCGATACGGGTTATAAGTGGAATGTCGTGAGCGGGTTGAGCTGTATGCGGCTACAGCCTGGACCTGAGGCGAGGCCCGTGTACTTTTTGCCGCCTCCCGGAATTTCGCTACGCGCGCGCCTCGTCCCCGGAGTCCGGGAACTTTGCGAGGGTGCGGCCTGTTGTTGGGTCCCCTATCCTTCGAGTTTCGAAGGGCAGGCTTTGGCATTCCCCTCGTTCGAATAGGCCGGTGCGTTCGAATACTCCTCAGTAAACATATTGACTGCCATGTTATAATGGTTCATGTTTCTCGCCAAGATTGCCCGCGACCGTTTTAGCGCAGGAGATCCAGCGCTGGAAATGGCCTTGCCCTCGCAGCAGATCCGGCACTACTTCAACGGTTTGAATGGCTCCCTCGTTCTTTGGCGCAAGAGCAAACGTCAAGCTCCCTGTGTTCATGTGTTTGCGCGATCCTTGCACACTTTTTGGCGCAAGAGCGAAAGTCAAGTCGTGTGTTTTCATGGCAGTGCACGCTCTTTTGTAAAAACACCGGGGGTAGGGGTACCCTCGCGAAAATATGAAGCATCACTTTAGGTTTAGGGGCAAGCAAACGCGAGACGGCTGGTGCTTCGTGCGCGAAGGAAGCGCCCGGTGGCTGGGAGTCGGCGTATTAGCTCAGTACGGGATATCGCGATGCCAGCGGCGAGGCTGGCTTGGCGTCTTACCTCGACCGAGGTGAGGCAACCGGCGCTGCGCCGAGCGAATCCATTGTGACCATGAGACCCAGATCATCGATGTGCAATAAGGCTGTAACGGCTAGGTCGCGGACGAGCGGGCGCCTCGGGGGACTGCGCCGCGATGGCCAAATAGCGCTCTTCGCGATGCTGGCCGCCCTCGTGTTGACCGGCATCTTGTATGCCAAGCAACAACCCGCCCAGCCACAACAGCCGGGCCAGTCACAACAGCAGCAACCGTCCGCGCAGCAATCAGCGCCAGCGCCATTACAGCAAGCGCAGCAGCCGATCAGCGTCCAAGTGAAAGTGGTCAGCGTGCTGGCCACGGTACGCGACAAGAAGGGCCAACTTGTCGACTATCTCGGCAAAGACGACTTTGCAATCGATGAAGACATGCACCCGCAAAGCATCACTTATTTTTCGCGGGATACCGATTTGCCGCTCACGCTCGGCCTGCTCGTGGATACCAGCGGAAGCCAGCGGCGCGTCCTTTCAGACGAACGCGACGCCAGCCAGGGCTTCTTCGACGACGTTCTACGGGCCGACAAGGACCACGCGTTCCTGATTCACTTCGATCGCGAAGTGGAGTTGCTGCAAGACCTGACTTCTTCGCGTGACAAGCTGCAACACGGGCTTGACCAGATGGACGAGCCGCAATTCGGCCAGCCCAGCCAGACACGAGCCAGTCTCCGCAGGGCGGCGGCTATCCGCAGGGCGGCGGCGGAGGGGCGGAAACGGTCTCGGGGGCGGCGGCACGCTGCTCTACGACGCCATCTTCCTGGCGTCGGATGACGTGATTAAGAAGCAGCAGGGCCGCAAAGCTTTGGTGGTCCTCACGGATGGCGTGGACCGCGGCAGCAAAGAGAGTTTGGAAAGCGCGATTGCGACGGCGCAACGGGCGGACACCATCGTCTATTCGATTTACTTTGGCGGCGAACAGCAAAGCCAGAACCCGTTTGGCGGGTTCGGAGGCATGGGCCGTGGCGGCGGAATGGGCCGTCATGGGCGGCGGAAGATATCCCCAGGAAGAACGTGCCGACGGGAAGAAGATTCTTGAGAAAATTTCCAAAGAGACGGGCGGCCGCCTGTTCGAGGTCACCAAGAAGGAGACCGTCGCCCAGATTTACACCGAAATTGGACAAGAGCTGCGCAACCAATACAGTCTTGGCTATACGCCGATGCCTGACTCGGGCTACGGCTATCACAAAATTCATCTCACCATGAAGCAGAAGGACATGACGGTGCAGACACGAGACGGCTACTACGAGCAGCGCTAGTCCGGACCGCCCGCGGAGTGTTTAGATTGCGGACGACGAGTTAGCGGGACAACGGGAATTGAGATCCAGGATACTGATCGGGACTTGGGCTGGCTGCCGGCTGTCTTCATTTCCGGCGACGACCACGCTACACGGCTCGAAACAAGGTGGGACGCATTTTTCGGAGCTGCTCTGGCGGCGACGATTCCAGCGCTGCGGCGACCAGGCGCAGGGAATCCAGCGGCGGCGAGCCAGCGACGGCTCTGCGCCACGGCTTCGCATCGTCACCTATAACATTCGCTCGTGCAAAGGCCTGGACGGTCACGTAAGGCCCGACCGCATCGCGGAGATCTTACGGCGAATCGGCGCCGATGTGATCGCTTTGCAAGAGGTTCGCGCCGAGCAGGCCGCAGAGATCGCGCAGCGGCTGGGCTACAACGTTTTCTTCGGGCACGCGGACACGGTGCACGGGTACAATTTCGGCAACGCCATCCTGACGCGGTTCACGATTCGCGACACGCATCTCTACCCGATTGGCGTTCCCGGCCGGCAGCAGCGCGCGTGCCTGCGTGCGGATATTGCTTGGCCGGACGGGGGCGATACGCTCCATGTGTTCGCCGTGCATCTTGGACTTAGCGTGGCGGAGAGGCGCACACAGGCCGAGCGGCTGGCCTCGCAGCAGATTCTCGAAGATCCTTCGATCCAGAACGAGCCGCGGATACTGCTCGGCGACTTCAACGAGAAATTCAATCATCAGGACGTCAACCACAACCTGAAGCCGCTCTTGCAGCTCATCGGAAAAAGAAGTTGGCCCGCGCCCCTGCCGTTCGTCGATCTCGATCGCGTCTACTTCAGCCGTGACCTGAAGCGGCGCTCAGCGCATGTCTACCGCTCGGACAGCGCCTGGTTCGCTTCCGATCACGCCCCGCTCGTTGCCGTACTGGAGAAAACGACAGCGGTGTCCGATGAGAACCCTCGGTGAGTGAATTGGGATTTTGCGGCTTCTTTGACCGCTACTTTTTGTCGGTGGGGAAGCCCTTGTCGACCCAGTCGGCGCCGAAATTCTGGTTGATGCGCAGGACCTTGACTCGGGAGAAGCTCATCTTTTTTAGCGCCTGGTAGGCAGGTAGGACGTTGGGGCACTTGTCCCAGGGGCAGCAGCCACAATAGAGCACGACGGGTTTGGTGTTCGAGACGTTGCCGGCCCATTTTGCGAGGGACACGATGCCGTCTCCCTCTCGCCCGGGACCGCGATAGAGCGAGCCCGGAATGTGCGCGGAGTCGTAGAGAAATTTGAAGCCCACGCAGATGATCGCGGGTTTGTCGGCGGGTTGAGACAGCAAAGCCGCGAGTTGACTCGGCTCAAGCACGTTGGCGGGAGCGATATCTTGGGCGCCTGCGGCCTGCGGCGGGAGCGGCATCGCGGCGGCTTCGGCGAACGCGCGTAGGGATGACAGGCCGAGAATGACGGCCGGCGCCGCTAGCGTGCAGGCGGCCAGACGGATTGCCGTGCGGCGAGAAACCGGCGTGTGCAGAATGTCGGTCATCACGCGATCAATCTAACCCTTTCAGAGATGACTCACCAGAAAATTATGTAGCCAGACGCGCGTGCCAGGAGCCAGGAGTTGCCAGGCGATTTGGCTGAGAGATAGAAAGCGAAGCAGATCACCAGAGCCGTCATGGTTGCTTTCAGGACGGCCGCCGCGGCCTTGTGGCGCGTTAGAGCTTCTGCTCCGGCGCCAAAGGCCACCAGCCCACCGGTAAAAGATGGGAACAGCAGACGGGCCTGCATGATGCTCCAGACGTGATACTTCGCCGTGACGGTCAGAAGCAAAGCAAAATTCAGAAGCAGGAAGAAAACGGCGGCGTAGCGCGCCACGACGAGTGAGTCGTCTAGCGTGCTCGGTTGTTCCGGCGTGCGCGACTCTTCATCCGCTGGGCGCGGATCTCGCGGGATCAGCTTGTTCTGCGGCGGCGGGACGCCTGACAGGTACAGCGGCAGGTCCTTCAGCATGCGGAATAGACCGTAGAGAAACAGCGCCGTGGGAATGAGGCCCAGCAAGTACATAGTGGATGCGAGACGCCCGAGAAGCACTTTGCCGGCAACAAAGTTCGACTCGGGAATGTGCTGATACCAGAAAGTGCCAAAGAGAAGCAGCGGGTAAGCGCCGTCCGTCTGCGAAGAAAGCACCGGTGAACGCAGCAGCTTCGAGAAGTTAAAGTCCAGAAACGACGAAGGACCTCGATACGATTCCGCCTGTTTCACAGACCACGGGTCTGAAGGATCCAAGTTGGAGAAAAAGGGACGTCCCGTTTCGCGATAGCTCCGAATGAATTGGTAACTGCCCAAGCCGGCAGACAACACGAGGATGGCGAACGCCGTGGCCCAGGCTCTTTGGCGCGAATCGCCTCGACGCAGTCCAACCCATAGGACGAGGAAAAATAAGACAGGGAGGAAAGTAAGAAAGGTGGCCTTGGTCAACAGACCCAGGCTGGTCACGAGTCCCAGCAAGGCCAGGTCGCGAAGGCTGCGAGAGGCGGCGTAGCGCACGACTTGGAGAATGAGCAGCGCGCCCAAGCAAATCGCCAGCGAATCGTTAGAAAGATACAGTCCGAACTGCACAAATTGCGGCAGCGCGCAGGCGAAGATAAAGGCGTACTGCCGCGCCTGCTCATCGGCGATCAGGCGTTTCGCATAGAGCAGGCGATAAACGATCAGGAGTGTGAGTATCGAGAACGCCAGCGAAAGGAGCTGCGCACACTTGGCGCTTCCGGTGATGCCGTACACAGGCGCGGCGAGCAAGTAATAAAGCGGAGGCTGGTAGGACTGGTAGTTCTCGGTAACGGGCGGGAGGGCATGGTACTGGACCATGTAATCGAGGACGTCGAGATGGGCGGGGTCGCCGTTGAGCGGCGCAAGAAATAAGAAGACCACGATCCGAAGGGCTATGCCTGAAAGGAGGAGAATTCGCCCTTTTTCAAAGTGCGACCAGGGATGGGGCTCTTGGCTTCCGGCTCTGCAGGCTCGTTGGGACCAGGTTTGCGGCGCGGATGCAATCGTCGTCGAAATCATGGTTTTGTACGGAATCTTTGGAGCGATTCGTAAATAAGGGTCAATATACCCTAAAATAGAAGCCGTATGGCGGGACACGACGAGGCGATGCAGAGTGTCTGAATTTGGTTACACCCTGCGAAAAAAAAGGCTTTTGTTCGTGTGAATTTCTGGTAACATCTCCCGCGGCGCCGTGCAGTGGTCGGCGGCGTATGTTCGTGCTCGTATACGCATAAAAACAAGGAGAGGCAACGGATGTCAAAGGAAAAAATCAAGGCAATGGACGAAGCTCTGTCCAACAACGGCAGGCGCTCGTTCCTCAAGGGCCTGTTGATCGGTGGCGCAGCAGTGGCCGCTATGCCGCTGATGAAGTCGCAAGCGTTGGCGCAGGACGACAACGCCCCAAAGAAAAAGAAGAAGAAGAAGGCCGCAGACAACGACGTAAACGTGGCGCTGACGCCGGCGGCCCAACCAGCCTAGGGCCGTGCGGCTTTTTGCGAACGGGGTCGTGTGGAGAAACCTGCAGGCCACACGGCCCCGGCTTTTGTTGAGTGCGTGCAGGTGCACCGCCTGATGCAAAACCCCGCCCTGAATCCCGCCATTCAGCTGATCCAGACCGAGAACGGCTACGCGGCCTACGATCCCACGACCGACAAGCTGCACGAATTGAACCCCACGGCTAGCCTGATCGTGGAGTTGTGCGACGGAAGCCGAAGCGTCGAGGAGATCTGCGCGTTCCTGGCGCCGATGCTTCCGGAGGGCTCGGCGGAGGGGGTGCAGGCGCTGGATCGAGCGAGGGAGTCGCGGCGGGGTTGCTTCTGCTGGGCGGCGACTCGGGAAACGCGCACCGCGAGCTTTCGTCCGAGGAGTTGCACAAGATTTCGCGCCGGTTGCGCCATCGGGACAAGGAGCAGATCGCGTTGCTCTGCCAGCAGCAAGCGACGGCGCTGGCGCCGAACAACCCCGACATGTGGTACGACCTCGGCGAGTGTCGCGAGATGCTGGGACGGCGCGACGAGGCCCGCGCGGCTTACGAAAAATATATCGAGTTGAAGCCCGACGATGCGGAGATCCGGCACATCCTGGTCGCGTTGCGGGACGAGCCGCCGCCGCCGCGCGTGCCCAACGAGGCGCTGGAACAGATGTATGCGGAATTTTCGCGCACTTTCGAGACGAACCTCTGCAAGGAGCTGGGCTACAAAGCTCCGGAGCAGGTGCGCGAGCTCATCGATCCGCTGCTGGGCGAGCGGCAGAATCTGGCCGTGCTCGATCTTGGCTGCGGGACCGGCTTGGCGGGCGTGCAGTTCAAGCCGCGTGCGTCGCGACTGGTCGGCGTGGACATTTCGCCGGAGATGATCGAACTGGCGCGCGCGCGCAACCTCTACGACCGGCTGGAGGTCGCGGAGATTACCGATTGGCTGGCGCGCTGAAGTTCGGAGCGATTCGAGCTGGTGGTTTGCTGCGACTGCCTGATCTACTTTGGCGACCTGCGCCAGGTGCTGCTGCCGGTGGCCGAGCTGCTGTGTCCGAAGGGCGTGTTTGCCTTTACGCTCGAGCGCGGGGAACAGCTATCCGCATCGGCTCGCCGATACTGGCCGCTACACGCATCACGTCGATCACGTTCGCGAAGCGGCGGCCGAGGCCAAGCTCAACGTGGTGCGCCTGGAAGAGGGATTCCTGCGCACGGAGTACGGCGTCGCCGGTCACCGGGCTGTTTGTGGTCCTCGAGAAGGGCCGGTCAATGCTCACTGATCGCCGGGCGCTGGGGACTGCGCGCCAGCGGCCCCAAGTCGCTAAGCGACCGGAAAGGGAAGCCCACCCTCCATTCGTGCAACAGGATGGGCGTCATGACCGAGGTAACACGGCAACTCACGGTAGCGCTGACGAGGTGACGCCCTGCTTTGGGCGCGTTTCGCCGGCAAGGCGCGATCCGATCCGCTGGCTGTTTCCGCGGCGCTGCTCATTCCCCTCTACTGGCACCAGCGAATCGAAGCGGGCGATTTAGGCAGCCATCTCTACAATGCTTGGCTCGCGCAATTGATCCGGCAGGGACAGGCGCCGGGATTGTGGATTGCGCGGCAATGGAACAATGTTCTCTTCGATTTGTTCTGAGCTGGCTGGGGTCGGCCTTCGGCCTGCGGGTTGCCGAAAGAATTGCCGTTTCGTTCGCCGTATTGACGTTTTTCTGGGGCGCATTTGCTCTGATCGGCGCTGCCACGCGCCGCGCACCGTGGAGGCTTTCCCCACTCCTCGCGGTTTTCGCCTACGGCTGGACCTTCGAGATGGGCTTCATGAACTATTACATCTCGCTGGGCTTGTGTTTTTTTGCGCTGGCGCTTTTTGGCGCGTGGCGGGAATGGCGGGCGGCTGATCGCCTTGGCCTTGATTCCGTTGATTTGGATGGCGCATCCGCTCGGCGTGATCTGCTTCTGGCGGGCTGGCGTCGTACGTCAGGGCTGGCCAAGGCCGTGCGGCCGCGCTACCACGAATATCTTTTACTGGCGGCGGGAATCTTTTTGCTCGGCGTGCGGATGTTTCTGGCGAGACATTACGCAGGTCAAATGGAACCCCTGGGCCCGCTATTTCTTTTTTAATGGGGCGGACCAACTCGCGCTTTATAGCGCGCGCTATTACCTGCTGTACGCGCTGTTCGCCGCGCTCCTTGTGGCGGCGGTGGCTGTGGACGCGACCAGCCGGCGGCGCGAGGGCGGCTTCTGGGATGCGTGCGGGATTCCCTTGCAGCTGTATCTGGTGGCGGGAATGGCTTCGCTCCTTCTGCCTTCGATTATTGCGTTGCCGCAGTACAACGAGCCTCTGTCGTATCTGACGCCGCGGCTCTCTTCGGTGTCGGGCATTCTGGCGTGCTGGATGCTGGCGCATGAAGCCGAGGAGGTGGCACGCGATTGGCTGCGCGCTGATTGCCGTCGGTCTTTTTCATCTTTCTTTACGTCGATACGGGAACTCTGAACAAGATGGAGGAACAGGTGGAGCGGTCGGTGGCGGCGCTGCCGGCGGGGCACCGCGTGGTCGAGCGATATTGATTCAGGCGAGATTCCAGGGTGGTCACGGAGCATATCGTGGATCGCGCCTGCATCGGGCGGTGCTTCAGCTATGAAAACTACGAGCCGGCGACCGGGCAGTTTCGCGTGCGCGCGGCTCCTGGCAACTCGATCGTGGACGTCTAGCGAGGCGGGCGATATTGATGATCGATCCGCCGAGGATGCTCGGGAAGGCGCTTGGTCCGCCCGTGTTCGAGATTTCGCAATGCGACGGGAGCGCAGTGAATATTTGTGTGCACGAATTATCGGCGGATGAAATCGAGGAGTTGGTCGAGGGGAAGTTTGAGTAGCTGAGCCGATCGTTTCGGTAGCCAGAATCGGCAGGCGCGTTGCGTCTGACCTGAGTTCCCGGGGCTTGCGGCTGGACGATGTCTGCCGCTCCATCGGGAGCCTTATCCGACGCCGACGTCTGTGCACAGCTGTCCATGACGTTGTCGCACAAAGCGAGGTGCTAGATTAGCGGACGTGAAGGACCGAGGCGTAGTCGTCGCTGTATACGGTGTCGAAGTCGCCGCTGGCGTTGGCGGCGTTCAGGAAATCGGTCGAGTCGCTTCTGGCAACCACGTATTCCGGTGCCGAAAGCGTTCTCGAATGATCGGGCCCGGATGCTTCTCCTGCCCTGAGTAATGCTGTCGTAGACCTTCCAGAGATCCGGCTGGGAGTCGAAGAGGTACCTGGGGTCGAGGCCGGTGACGTAGACGTTGTGCTGGTCGTAATAGAAAAGCTCGGGGAACTCGACCCAGTCCGTATTGAAGACCATGGAGCCAGGCGGGGTGTGATGCGGCGAGCCATGCGGAGGCGCCGCGCATGGCAAACGGGTCGCGAATGTCGCGGATCTCCGCGCGCGCGCCGCGGACGTTCACGATGCGGCGAGCCAGCGCCCAGCACCGCGAGCCAGCGGCACGCCAGCGAATCCGAGACGCTGCGGGACTCGTCCGAGGCCAATTCGAGTCGTTCCGCGTCGAGCGTGAACGCCGCGAACAGGATCGCGAACGGCGGCCAATACTCGAAGAAGCGCTGCCAGCGAAGGTCATCAGCAAGAACATGGCGGCCAGCAGCAGGAAGAATAGCGGCCGGCGATCGCGCGATCGTTTGCGGAAATCGAAGGCCAGCAGGGCCACAAAGCACAGAGCAAACAAGCGCCGCGTTCCGGTGAGCATTTCCCAGGTGTCGTACGGATACCACTCGCCGCCCACGTCGATCGCCGCCTTCTCGGCCAGCAGCATGTGCACGTGGTGAAAAATCAGCAGGAGGTCCTTGGGGAAATACGGATTGATGACCAACCCCAGCGCGGCCCCGAGCGATGTGGCATAGAGGGCGGCCGAAATCGAAGCGGCGTTCGGAGAGCCAGACGGTGACGGCATACGCCAACGCGAACACCACGATCAGCGGAAACATGTTGTACAGCCACACGAATACAAACGTCAGGACGGCCAGGGGAACGAATTTGCGTTCCAGGATCAGGTACACACCCACGCCGAGGAGCACGAGCGAAAGGCTGGGAGCGCGCGTCATGGACATGCGGTAGAGAAACGGCTCGGAACCAGCGGCGAGCGGCAGCAGCCACAGCCAGCGGTAGCGGATGCGATAAGCCGACCAGCAGCCAAAGATGGTGGTCGATCGCGAGCGCGGAGAAAAACGGCGCGGCGAGTTTGGCGCCGAGCCGCAAATCCCCGAACGTGAAGGGCATCAGCAAGACGTGAAACAGGAAGTGCTGATCGACGAAATCCGAGGCGCGCAGAACCGTCAGCGGCAGCCACGTAAAGGCAGGCAAACGCGGCAGCGACGGCGCGAAGCATGCGGCTCCAGACGAATGTGATAGTAGGCGTCGTTACCGACGATGGCCGGGCTGGCAAACTGGATCCAGAACATCAATCCCAGGCTGAGCAGGAATGCGGCCGCACATTCCAGCGCCGGCGCGCCGTGAGGGCGGTCTGTCGAGGGCAGAGCTAAGGGCAGGTTGGTCGGCGGTTTCGAGCTTCACGATTTAGGCGTTCGACTCCGGGGCTGACTCGAAAACATACATGCGACCGCGAGCGAATGCAATCGCGCGGACTTGTTCGGGCGCCGCCGGCACGACCGTACGCGCGAAATGCCGCTGCACTGGCAACTGGCGATTAAACAGTAATAGACGAAACGGACAGGTCGGTGTGCAGCACGACACAGGGAAACCAATGCAGCCTTGTCCCGATCTCGCCGCGAAACGAAAATGGGTTAACAACTACGGCTCTGGATATTCGCAGAGTGCGGAGTGTACCCATGACAAACTCGCAGAGCGGACAGACGGACTGGAAGTGGACCATCACGATGGCGATGGTGGCGCGGGCGTCGCTGGCACGGGCGCTCTGACCCATTACGAAGTCGACCGCGTCTACGCCAGATCGAAGCGGCGGACCGCGCATGGCCAGAGTGGAAACCGCCGTGCACATTCTGGCCGACTCCCAAGGCGAGAAGACGCGCACGATGGTCGATCAGGCCCTGACCATTTCTGAGAACGCAGCGTCTTCGAGTGCGGAGCTGCTCGGCAATATGAAAGGCTATCTCGATAGCGGGGATAAGGTGCGGGCCGCCGAGGTCGCCTATAACGCGCATGAGTTGCTGGTGGCCGCGAGGGAGAATAAGAGCCCCGTGCCGCCGGGCTATTTCGCGAGCGCCATGGCGCTGCTGAACAATCTGCCGGCTGTTTCCGACGCCGACATCACCAGCCGCGTGCTTTCCGCGCGCGTGGCGCTGGCCGAATACCATTCCGCTTTGCAGCAGGGCCCGGAAATGCCGGCGAAACAGGTGACGTTGAAGTCCCATACTGGCGAAACCATCACGGCCAGTCGATGAGCGGCGGCGCGGTGTATCGCATCAGCAGCCCACTCACGCTACCGCCAAAACGGACTGGCAGGCGTCAGGTGCGGTGGTCGACGGATCGGAAATACCGACTCGGGACCGACGCATTGCAGCCGTCGAAGGCGGATCACTGGCGAAGAATAGCGATTCGATTCAAGGCGTGACGCTTGCCGGAGTGACGCAAACGCTCGATGGCATGCGAGTGGAAAGACGTGGTCTTTATCAACTCGCGCGTCCGTTATCACGGCGGCGATTTGAAGCTGGACAACGTGCATTTCGTGCATTGCACGTTTCGAGGTGCCCGAGAACAGCCGGGGGGCACAACTGGCTAATTATGCGGCTCTCGAAAGCGGCGCACTGAACATCGGGTGAGTTTTTCGCGGGGTGTCTCTTCAGGGGCTAAAGCCCATTAAGCCCGCGGGTCGATGTCGGAGCTGAAGCTCCGACCCCCTAACCGGACCAAACCTCAGAGTAATTCACACGGATCTAAAGCTCTTTCTTCCTAGGCTTCCCAATACCTGTCCTGATGCTCCGGGCTTCTAGATCCGGTCCGGAAACCTTCATGGTTGCTGCGCGATACACCTTTATATTGAGACAGGGCCTATGGATTCGCGGGGTGGTCGGCGAATACTTCGCGTGCGGCCTGCATACCATTGAGTGCCGCAGGGAAGCCGGCGTAGACAACCATTTGGAGGATGGTTTCGACGATCTCCGAGCGCGTGCAGCCAACGCGCAGGGCCGCACCGATGTGGGCTCGCAGTTGCGGACCGGCGGTGCCCAGAGCGGTTAGTGCGGCGACGCTGAGCATTTCTCGCGTTTTCATGTCGAGGCCTGGACGGCTGAGGATGTCTCCGAAGGCGAATTCGGCGGCGTAACGTCCAAGATCGGGCGCAATAGTCTCGAGCGATTTCAGGAGCTTTTCAGCAGTGTCACCCTGCGTTTGTTTCAGAAGAGCCATTCCGCGTTCATAACGGTTGCTGTCATCCACGGTTTTCCTCGCTTGGGTTTAAAGGCTTTTGTGCGCATCGGGAAGACCCGAGTACAGCAATGTCGCAAATAGAAGAGTGGCTGGAAAGCAAAAAACGAAGTCATGGGACCCGACGAGGGTTCCGCTTCCACGCAGTCATGTTGCGGTTCTGCTGCTGGGGCCGGGGACTTTTCCCGGAGGCGTCGCACCTGCCGGGCGCGCTCCTTTGGCCGAGTCAGAGGGCGTTGAGGAAGTTGACCAGGTCGGTTTGTTGTGCCGATGAAAGATTCATTTGGAAGCGCGCGTTATAAAACGCTACTACCTGGGCCAGCGTATCCGCGGCGCCTCCGTGAAAGTAGGGGGCTCGCGCTGCCAGTCCCCGGAGAGATGGGACCTTGGTCCGGTTCACGTCTGCGCATTGGCCTGTGAATAAACCGGTGGCGGGATCGCTTGTCGTGTAGGTGGTGATTTGGCCGGTGATCGTGCTCGTGCAGCCGGTGATCTGGTAGGCCGGAAGGATCGCCGGGCTTAGGGCGGCTAGCGCTGCCACGATATTTGGATCGGTCTCGGCGGATAGGATATGCGAGGTGCCTGTGTCCATCGGGAGAGGCAGTGAGCGATTGCCCACGTTGGGCGTGTCGTGACAGAAAGAGCAACTCGCGCGCAGTGCTTTCGGCGCGGCGCCATCGTTGATCCCTGGGACGTTCTCGATCGTCAGCGGCGCTGTGTTGAAGATGTTCTCGCCGCGAGCAATGCTCGCCTGCTGCGCATTGGTGCTGCCAGCCCATGCTATAAAGAGAGTAAATACGTTGGGGTTGAACGAGGAGCCGGGCGGGGTGCTGGCCAGAGAATCATTGATGCCGGGTGAATATGTAACCGAGGCCAGGTCGGTGGGCCCACCGGTCGCTCCGCCGGAAGAGAGCGAACCGGCTGCCGAGTCGGAGGCCTGGGCGGTGTAAAGCTGCTGCTCAAAGGCTACGAGTGCGGCAACTACCGTTGGACTGGGCGCGGTGACGCCCTGCTCGTGGGTGCTTACGGCGCTGAGGGCCTGCGCGGTTAGGTCCGAGACTAGGTTGGCGCTGAAGGTCGAAGCGGATGTCAGCGGATCGATGGTTTCGCGGCCCTCCCACATGACGCTGCTGAGAAAGTTCAGGTTGGAAGATGGAAGGGGACGACGGTAGACGGATACGACCTGGGCTGCTGGAGGGTTTGTGGTCACCGCGCAGCCGTAAGGATCAGACACTGTTGTCAGAGTAAACTGCGCGGTTGTGGGCACGGTGATGGCAATGCGCACCAGCGCCTTGTCCAGCATCAGGCTGTGCGCGGTCGCGTCGCCAGTCGCGGCAGCGGGGCAGTTGGCGCCGTCGACGGCGTCGAATAGCGGGTCGGCGCCGCTGGTGGCGCTGAAAAGCGACTGCACGCTCGCGGCGCTGATGGAGAGGCCCTGGCTGAGCTGATGGCAGGTTGCGCATGTTCGGGTGTTCGAGCCGAGCGCCGTAAAAAACGGGCCGGCCTCGGAAATGCTTCCGGTCGTGCTGTAGGTGGCCACATCGCCGGTTGGGTCGGCGTTAGCTTGGACGTTGGCGACGGTTGTAGTGTTGGTGCTGGTGGTCGTGAGCGTGCCGGCGGCTGTATTGCCGGATGCGCTCCCGCAGCCGACGGCGGCCGTCAGAGTAATTAGTGCTAGAAGCAAAGCCGAGGTTGGGTTTCGGCTGATTTCCATTTTTTATGCCTCCGGGTGCGACGGTCTGGGACGACGCATTCGTCAGCTCGTGCGCTTGATTGCGATGTGCGTTCGATCTGGGAAACGCTAGCGCTCTGGTGGACGCGGCGGCCGCATGCCCGCGAGTTTGGTCCACTGTTCGTGGTTAAGTTGCAGTCGGATATCCAGCAACATTTGCGCGGTGGCTTTTTCCAGCTCCGCTTTCGCCTGAGTCAGCTGTTCGATCTGAGACATGACCTTGGCCCGATCGATCGGGTCATTTTCGAGTAGCGGTTGCAAGCCGGCATCGGCTTTTCGCACGGCGGCGTCGAGATCGATGAGATGGCTGCGCGTGCCGTTGAAGATGTCGTCCATCTTCTTGATCTGCGGCGCGGTGAGGCCGACGCTTTGAGCGATGCTGGGGTCGTCCCACCATCGGCCTGGCGGCATTTGCAGATCGGCGGCGGGACCGCCCGGCCTGCCATCGCGAGCCGCCTTGCTCCGGCGGGCCGCCTGGGCCTTGTCCGGGGCCGGGGCCCCGTTGGCCTGGACCGCGGGGCGGAGGCGCGCCTTGCGGCGGAAACGGAGACGCTGGTGGTGGGCCGCCTTGCGCCTGCAGAGAGTCAGGCGGAGGGGATTGCTGCGCGCGAAGCCGGGGAACAGCGGCCAGGCTCGCGAGCAAGATCAGTGCTGCGACTCGGTGTTGCTGATTCATCGGGTCCTCACTTAACGACTCACCTGAATATTTGTCTGCTGGGGTATCTGCAAGGGCTGCATGGGCGTCGGCGTGGTTTCGCCGAGTTCGGAATCGATGTGCGCGAGCAACTGGTTATCGCGCGCGATTTGCGCTTGCGCGTCGGAGGCTGCGCTACGGCTCTGCTGGCGCCGGATCGCAAAGGGGAGCACAACGGCCACTACAACCGCGGCCGCGGTCAACGCCCATGCAGGGCGCGCCCATGCCGGAAATGCGAGTGGCTTTCTTGGCAGAGCTCTCGGTAAGACTTTCGGCAAGGCGACTTGCTGAGCGGCATCCGCACTCCAATTGATGGCGGTGGTACGAAACTCCGCCAGGGACTGTCGCAAAATTTCGATTTCTGCTTGGCATTGCGGGCATGTGGCCAGATGCTCCATGGTTTCTTTGTCGGCGACGCCTAACACGAGATCGCTCGATTGTTCGGGCTTGAGATGTGCTATCACTCCGATACCTCCTTCTTGGCGCCTAGGCGGGTACGCACGTGATCGATGGCCCGGTACAAATGAGTTTTGACGGTGGCCAGGGCCATACCGGTGGCGGCTGCGATTTCCGGTAACTCCATTTCTTCGACGAAGCGAAGGACAAACACAGTGCGCTGGCTCGGGGACAAGTCTGCGAGTGTGGTCATCACTTGTTCCATGCGCTCGCGAGCTAGCAATTGCGATTCCGACGAACTCGCCGCGCTGGACAACTGAGTGGTGGTGACGTCGACGGCTTGCTGGCGCGCCTGGCGCCAGAATTGTGACTTGCGCGTTTTTGTGCGGTCGCGCACGAGGTTGTAGGCGATCTGAAGCAGCCAGGTGGAAACACTGCAATCACCGCGGTACTGCGCGCGATTGACGTAGGCCTGCAGAAAACAATCTTGCGTGATCGAGGCGGCATCGTCGAGATCGCCCAGCGAAAACGCGACCGTGCGCAAAACCTTTGCACGGTATCGGGCGACCAAGCCGTCAATATCCTCCAATTCGGAGATGCGGTCTTCGCGAATCGCCGGCTGCGAGATGGAAAGCACCTGCTCCATTCTGCGATATGAGACGAAGATTGTTGCGTGCGAGTTTACACGCGCTTGGAATATTTTTGCTGCAGCAAAAATTATTGGCGCAAAAGCTTGACAGGCATGGTATACTGTTCCTGTAGAAAATTGCGCTTGGAGCCCGGGAGCAACCCTCCCGGGCTTTTTGCTTTTCTAGGGGTTGTTTTTTGGGCGAGGCGGGCGACGGCTCACGTCGAGAATTGCGATGCCAGTGTGAGACCCAAGATCAAACCCCGCGGCCAAAGCCGCTTTCAGACCGACTCTTCGTTGTTGGACTAAAGTCAGCGCCCCTGCTCAGGCAGGGGATTCCCACCGGGTAAAGCTTGCAGCGATTCGTTGGGCCGAGGGCGCGACGATTTGCGCGCCAGCCAAGTCGTAGCCGCAGTCAGCGCCAGTCCTAGCAGCCGTATCGCCCGTATCAGAGCACTCAGATGTCGGCGCACGCCAACGTGGTGTGCGTCAATGCGTGAATGTCAGCGTAAAGGAGCTTGCGCCATGCCAGCTTATTCCAACGTTTATCCGCCCTCGGGCGTTTACGAGGGTGACCAGTCTCTCATCGTCAATGCGGAACAACTGGGCACGAGCGTTTTCAGCCAGCGAGTGGCCATTGCCGACAAGGACGGCAGCCTGCCGCGTCCGGTGACGGTGACGTTCACGTATGCGAGCGCGCCTTCGAGCGTGGAGTACGACATTTATGTCGCCTGGGACGATACCGCTCCGCTCACGAGTTACACCAAGGTGGGCAGCACCACGAACGTAAATGGAGATCAGGTGACGCTGCAAAGAACCGCAGCCGGGGGCGCCAATTTTCGATTTCTTTGCGTGCGTGAGGTGGTTTCGCCCGGCGTCAACGCCACCGTGAAGGTTCAACAGTGAGACAGGAACAAAACCTCGGTGGATTTCGGTCTGAACGAGACACCGAGGGTAGAGATTCGTTCGGGGCGAGAACCATCCTGGCGTTTCCTTTGCTTCTCCTGGCGATCCTAGTCGGTGTTGTTGGGGAGGCAGCGGCGCAACAGGGAAATCAGATCGTGCCGGTTCCGGCTACGCTTGCGAGTCCGATGTTCAATGTGGCGCTGTATGGCGCTAACTGCGATGGCGCAACGGATTTCACGACGCAAATTCAAAATGCGGCAAGCGCCGTGCCATCTACCGGCGGCACGCTTTACTTTCCGAGATCCGCGGGCGTTTGCATTGTTTCCTCGTCCATCAGCATCGCGAATCCCACCGTGGTGATGGCGGACTCGCCGACGTCGACCGGAGTGAAGCTGGCGAACGGGGCGAATCATGATGTGTTCAGCGTCACTTCGTCGAACGTCGGATTCTATAACCTGACGATCAACGGGAATGGGACGAATCAAGGCAGCGCCAGTTACGACGGGATCAAGTTTGCCACGGGACTTTCTAATCTCACGGTGGAAGGCTGCGTGATCGAAAACGCCGCGAAAGACGACGTGTACATGATCTCGGACTCTCATGCGCTGGTGGCCATGAGCACACTGAGCGGAGCCGGAGAGGACCAATTCAACTACGAGACGACGGCGTCGGTAGCCTCTAGCGACCTCAAGATTGTGAACAATACGGTGGATTCGACGGCCCTCAGCACGTCATTCGTGGCCGTCTACGCGGTGGATGCGATCGGAACGGGAAGCACGGTGACCGACGTAACGGTTGAAGGCAATACCGTGCACATCCCTTTAACCTCGGCGAATGAGACCGACGGGATCGTGGTGAATGGGAATACCACCGGCAGCGTTTCGAGGGTCATCGTGGAGAACAACAACATCGCCGCGACTTCCGGCTCGGGATCCACGAACTCGAACGGGATCGAGATTGCGAAGGGCGTGGACGTTTTCACGGTGGGGCACAACACGGTTTCGCTGATGTATCAGGCGATCCTGATTCAAAACTGCACGGCGAGCGGTTGCACGGCGAGCGGCTCGGTCGCCGGGAACACATTGGTCGCCGCGTCGGGGAATCAGGGCGTGGGGGTGTATCTGAACGATGAAACTCGCACCATGCGGGTGACGGTCACGGCGAATACGATCGTCGGCTGGCATATGGCGCTGGTCATCGATTCGTCGAATACGACGACCACGGGGAATGTGATCGCGCTGACCTCCTCGAACAATTTCGGCGTCGAGGTTGCGAATGTGTCGAACGTGGACGTGAGCGGAAACTATTTGACGGGCACGAGCACAAGCGATGGGAACTGGGGCTTGTATACGAGCGGGTCTGCGGTAACGGACGTCTCGTTCCGCGAGAACCAGGTCGCCAACGTGAGCTACGGAATGATTTGGGGCGCGACAACTCACACGCGCGTGGTGGCTTCGGGGAATTCGTTTGGGACGATTACGAGCCCGTACACGCTGGGTACGGCGGGTGGTGTGCCGGCCGGAGTGACCGTGCTTGACGATAACGGGGGCTTGGGCGTGATTGGGTCGCAAAGCGCGGTGAATCTGACGGCGCAGACGGCCGCGAAATCGTCGACCTTGCTGTACGCAGTTCCCGCAAACGGACAGGGACACTACACCGTCTGCTTCGACGCGAAAGTGACGACGCCGGCAACGACATCGTCAACGCTGGGCGGCGCGAGTAACTTTCAATTGAGCTATACGGACGCTGACGACTCCGTCTCTGTGACGACGCCGTCGGGGGCGACTTTCGACTCGACTTCGGCGGGGCTGGCCAGCAATACGACACAGAATCAGGAGAGCGGATGCCTGGTGGTGAACGCGAAGGCTAGCGCGAATATTAATTACTCGTTTGGGTATACGAGCGCTGGCGGCACGGCCATGGCCTATTCGCTGCATGTGCGGGTGGCGGAGATGATGCCGTAGGGATTCAGGCGCACGAAGCGAAAAGCAGATCCCTCGGCCTGCGGGCCTCAGGATGACAGCGGAGCGAGAGCCTCGAGAGGCTGCGCCGGGCTCGCGGATCAGCGAAGGATGCTTCGCGGAAACTAACACACGTCAAACGCCCCACGTTTGCTAACGCCTTACGGATAAGACGGCTGGCACTCTCTCAACCGCAGTGAGGCGTAGGGCGGCGACGGGACTCGAAGCAAAGTTCACGAGTGATTCTACTCTCAGGGAGAAAACTATGACCACAACCACGACTACGACGACTGCAACTACGCATTTGCAAAAGGCTGGATTGATCGTCGCGCTGGCTGGCGCGGCGGCGTTTGGCTTCGGCATCATTTTGAGCGCGCATCATTACGCCATTCTGGTGTTTGTGTTGGGAGGCGCGGTGACGTTTGCTGTCGGCTGGAAGCTGCGGAAGTCGGCGGAGTAACTGAAGCCGTGATGGGGGCGATGCTTGCCGGACCGACGTGAAGAAAAGCGGACATAAAACCTCGGGTCGGCCGGCAAAATCGGCTGGGAAGACTGGAGCTACAAACGCGAAGCCTAAACCGCGGAGGAAACCCGAGACGCAGAAAAAACCCAAAGCGCTGGAGAAACCCAAAGAGCAGAGGAAACCAGTCGAAACTCCGGATGAAAAGGAACAGCGTCCGTTTTGCATATACGATCATTACACGCCGTTTCCCCGGCAAATGGAATTTCACGAGACCGACGCAAAGTATCGGCTGTTCGGAGGCGCCGCGGGTCCCGGGAAGACGAAGGCGATGCTGTGGGAGGCGATTGGCCAGGCGAACAAGTACGCTAACGTGGATACGCTGCTGTTGCGACGCACGTTTCCTGAGCTGGAGACTTCGCTGCTTGGTTATTTTCGCCGCGACGTGCCGCGCGATCTGTACAGGAGCTACAACGACTCGAAGCACGTGGTGACGTGGAATAACGGTTCAACGACGCGCTTCGGCTACTCGGCGAGTGAAAATGACATTTTCCAGTATCAGGGCGCGGAGTTTCTGTTCATCGGCATCGATGAGCTAACGCTATTCACGCTAGGCCAGTGGCAGTTCCTGACGAGTCGTAACCGCAGCCCAAACCGTGAAGCGAAACCGAACATGGCTGGGGCTACCAATCCCGGCAACATCGGGCACGCTTGGGTTAAAGCGTTGTGGATTGATAAGCGGCCAGCACCGGGGATGGACCGTCCTACGCAATACGACGCCAACGATTACGCGTTCATTCGAGCCACGCTGGACGACAATCCGATCTACCGCGACGACGCGGGGTATCGCAAGACGCTCGACGCGCTACCGCGCCATTTGCGCCAAGCTTTTCTGAACGGCGACTGGAACGTTTTCGCCGGTCAATACTTCGACCTATTCGATTTGCGGCTGCATACTGCGCGCGCGGAACAACTTGCACTCGAGCCATGGTGGCCGCGATGGATCTCCGTGGATTGGGGATTCGAGCACCCCAGCGCCGTGTATTGGCATGCGGCGCGACCCGACGGGGCGGTGGTGACCTATCGCGAGTTTGTCGCTAACCATCTTTCGCCGCGCATGCTGGCGCAAGCCATTGCAGAGCGGACCGTACTCGCGCCGGAACGTCCGGTGTTCGGTGGAGGGGCGGGGCATGGGATGCCGGTCGAATCTTCGTTGCCTGGGACCGAGAAGATTACGGAAGTTTATCTTTCGCCGGATGCTTTCGCGCGGCGCACCTCGGACTCGACAATTGCCGAGCAACTGGGAGACGTACTCGCACAGAACGGGTTGCCGAGGCCGGCTCCGGCCGACGACGACCGCGTGGGCGGATGGATGTTGCTATACCAGATGCTGGAGCAAGGTAAGTGGATCATCGCGGAGAATTGCTTGAGGCTGATCGATTGCGTGCCGACACTTACGCGCGATCCGGCGAACGTCGAGGACGTGAAGAAAATGGACGGAGACGATCCGGCCGACAGCGCGCGGTACGGGTTGAAGTCACGCCTCTCGCCGGGCCGGGCGCCAGCCGAACAGCGCGTCGCCGAGCGCATCACGGCCGTGGATGCGACGTCGCGGGCGATCTGGATGCAGAGATTCATGGGTGAGGAACGGCGGTCGTCGCGGCCGGCGCCGGTGCCGCGACGGCATTGGTGGCGCAACCCGGTATAGATGGCGACGGTTGAGGTGAAGATGGCGCTTGAAATTTCGCGGTGGCTGGAACGGGCGTGGCGGGCTTTGCGAAGCCCATATCTGTGCGTGATCGAGGAGGAACTCGCGCGAGCGCGTGGAGAGGTGGAGAGGCTGCGCGGGGAAATCGATGCGTTGCGACTCGAGAATCGCGCGGTAGTGAATTCGCTGCTGGGAACTGCAGGTGTGCCACCGATCGAGACGCCGCGGCCCCTGCCGAGCGTGCCGGCGGTGCGGCGGCGTTCCTGGCCGCAGATCGCGACGGCGCGGGAGATTGAGACGGCGCGGACGGCGCAGAAGCGCGAGAAGGAAGCACAACGGGATGCGTAGGGCGGGTTAGGTCAACTCGTCAGAGACAAGGCTACGGCACGGGGTCGCGGCCAGATCGCAGAGCTGTGCGCCTTAGGCGCAGGACACCGGAGATCCGGGCCACACGAACCTCGCGGACATTCTCGGTGGGGCTGGCACGAGAACCCAGAACCTGAAGCAAATCGCGCGGTCATTTGTGGCGTGCGCTGATGGGCAGCCGCGGAACTTGAGCAACGGGCTTGGTAAGCGAGGAGTTTTACTGAAGGGAATTATGGCTCACTACACAAGGACAATGCCGGAGAACGGGAACATCGAAAGCGTTGAACCGCCGCCCATGCCGGCCGCGCAACGCGGGGCGCAGGTGGAGGCGGACGGGTCGCGCAGCGAGCCGCAGGCGGCTTCGGCGAGCGGGATTCCCCTGCCACAAAACCTGGGGCCGGACAACGAGCTCCTTGAAGATGCGGCTCCGCGATTGGTGAATGCGCTGCGGGAACTCGTGGTCATGTATCGGGAGGAAGGGCTCGTTGCGCGGAGGCACGAGATCCGGCGCATTCGGCAGGCGCGCCTGTTCTGGCAAGGCTTGCAGTATGCGTGGTGGAATGCGCAGGACATGAACTGGCATCTGCCGTGGGAAGCGAAGATCTACGACGACACGGCGCTCGAGGACATGCCGCGTTACCAGTTCGTGACGAATTTGTACCAGGCGTTTGGGCTTTCGTTCGTTTCGCTGATCAGCCAGGACGTGCCGGCGACGCGCTTTTATCCGCAGTCCACATTGATCGAGGCGGACATCACGACTGCGAAAGCGGCGTCGGAAGTTGCCACGCTGATCGAGCAAAACAATCACGTCGAGAAGCTGCTGACCGGAGCGGGATTTTATCTCTGGACCGATGGGAAGATCGGCGGCTACGTGCGGTACGTGGCCGATGGGCAGCGTTTCGGTTGGCGCGACGAACTGGTGCTCGCGGAGCGCTGGGTGCGGATGGGGCGGGACAAGTACGTTTGCCCGCAGTGCGGCGAGGAGAATGAAATCGACGGCGGTCAAGACGCGGACGAAGAGTCCGGGTCGAATGACACGAGCTCGAGCTCGGGCGCTAGCTCTTCCTCCGACGTGCCGAACGCGCCGCCGATCGACGCATATGCGACGACGGATATGCCTTCGGCCGATACTGCCGGCTCAACTCGGCAGAGTTTTCTTGCCGGCGCGATTTGTCCGGACTGCGGCGCCGCTCTTGGCGAGGCCGACTTCCGCCCGGCGCCGCGGGTGCCCGTGCCGATTGGGATCGGAACGCGGCGCGTGCCGAATGGCCAGGAAGTGATCTCGATCATCGGCGGGCTGGAGCTGAACACGCCGGTCTGGGCTAACGAGCAGCACGAATTTCCGTATTTGCAGTGGCAGCTCGAAGTTCATCGCGCGAAGCTCAAGGCCGCGTTCCCGCATGTCGCCAACAAGATTCAAACCGATGGGGCGAGCGGCGCCGAGGACGTATATGCACGAGCGACGCGCGTGGCCGTGGCGCAGGGTATGCCGACCACGCATCCTGGCGACGCGCTGTTTAATCTGGTGACGTTCTCGCGGACCTGGATTCGGCCCTGGGCGTTTTACGCGATCGAGGACGCGGCAGTGCGCGACGCGCTGCTGCAACTTTTTCCCGACGGCTGCTACGTGGCGTTTGCCGGCGATACTTATTGCGAATCGCGCAACGAGTGCATGGACGATTGCTGGCGCGTGATGCATGCGCTGCCCGGCGACGGGCAGAATCGGCCGAGCGTCGGGCGAATCGCTGATCGACGTGCAGGAGCGCTACAACGCGCTCTCTAACATTCAGGCCGAGACGTACGAGTACGGCATCCCGCCGATCTATGCCGATCCGCAGGTGCTCGATTTTGACGCGCTGCAAGGGCAGACGGCTGAGCCTGCCGCGCACTATCCGGCGCGGGCGCGGCCGGGCATGTCGCTGGCCGACGGATTCTTCCAGCCGGCGCCGGCGCAAGTCCCGCCCGACATGCTGCGTCATCAGCAGGATCTGATCGGGCCGATCGCGCAGTTTCTGACGGGGCTTTTTCCCGCTGTGTTTGGCGGCGAGATGGAGAACGTCAAGACTGCGAGCGGCTATGCCATGGCGAGGGACCAGGCGCTCGGAAGACTTGGGCTAGTATGGCGGCGGCTGAAGCATTTTTACGGCGACGTGATGCTGCTCTCGGTGGATTGCTTCCGCAAGAATCGGCCGAACGACGTGGAGATGCCGTTTCTCGGCGCGGGCGGGCAGTTCGAGGCAAAGTTCATTCGCCTGGCGGACCTCAAGGGCAACATTCAGGCGCACCCGGAATCCGACGAGACGTTTCCGCGGCTCAAATCGCAGCAGCGAGCCGTGCTGCAGCAGCTCATGAGCAATCCCGATCCGACGATTCAGGCCGCGTTGCGCGAGCCGGCGAATCTTGGCTTCATCAAGTCGCTCATCGGGCTGAGCGAATTGGTGGTGCCGGGCGACGACGCGCGGGAAAAACAGTTGCGAGAGATTCAGCAACTGCTGGCGTCGGCGCCGGTGGTTGTGCATGCGCCGCGGGAAGGCTCGACGGTCGCCGACGGTGAGAAGACCGAGGTGCATTTGATCTCGACGATTCCCGTGGACGAGATGCTGGACGATCACGCCACGGAGTTCGAGGAGTGCCGGCGCTGGGCGAGCTCGGATGCGGGGCAGATTGCGCGGGCGCAGAATCCGGCGGGGTTCGCCAATGTGCGGGCGCATGCCGCTGAACATGCTGCCGCTATGGCGCGGCAGCAGATGCGGGCGGCGATGGTGTCTGGTGCGGCCGGCGCGGCTCGGCACCGGGAGCGCAAGGCCCGAAGAATTCGGAAAGAGGAGGAACAGCAATGCAGCAGGGAAGTAATGCGGGCGGGACGGCGACGTTGACTGACGAGCAGATTCTTGGGATGGACGAGGGACTGGAGTCGGGGACACGGCCGGCACCCGGGGGCAGACAGGGTGCGGGAAGATCTAGCGGCTCGGCGGCAGCGCGGGGCGAGGCAGAGCAACTGGAGTTAGGGTCTGACGATCTTCTGTCGGCGCAGACAAATGGGGCGAATGGCGTTGCTCCAGCAGTTGGGTGCGCGACCAAAAGATGCGGCAACGAGCGCGGCGAAGGCGAGCCTGCGTGGCTAGCGACGCTGGACTCGCAGCCGGCGGCTGCGGCGGAGGCGCGCCGATGGCGCGACGCTGCCAAGGACGTCTCCGCATAGACGCGGCGTATTTCAGCGCCGAGCCGGGTGCGCGATCCGGGCTGGCTGAACGGCTATTCCAGAGCGATCCGGCGGCGTTTCGTTCGATGCTGGCGGAGAGCGCGCGCACGTTGGCGGTGCGCGATCCGCAGGGGCTGGCGGAGCTTGCGCGCCAGCTCAGCTTGCGTGCCTGACGCTGCTGCGGCGCTAAGGCCGGCTCGGAGCTTGGCGCAGGCAGCACAGCCGGCGTCTGAATTGGCTGCGCGGGCACAGGAGAATCGGCTGGCGACCAGTCCAATGAGCGGGCCAACGAACGGGCAGGCGGGCGTTCAACAGAGCGGTCCGTCGAACAGCGGGGCGACATTTCCTGCGGACGCCTATCGAGCGTTCGAGTCCACCACGAATGAGGATGTTGGGCGGCGCATGCACGAAGCGATTGATCGCACGCTGGCTTCGACGCTGCCGCAGGGCATGACGGAAGGCGCGCGCCGCCGCATCGGCGAGGACATTTTTCGCGAGGTGCATGCCTCGCTGGCGAGTGACCGAGAGTTGTCGCGACGTGTTGGGGAAACGTTGAGGGACTGGCGGTTCGACGCCGCGGCGCGGCAACAGGTGGTTGGGCTGGTCTCAGGGCGGGCGCGGGCTGTGCTGCCCGAAGTGGCGCGGCGAGTGGTGGCCGAGTGGACTTCCTCGGTGCTGGCTTCCGATCGCGCCAAGACGGCGCGCGTCGATGCGGCTGCTGCGCGGCGCGACATTACCGGCGGGCGGCTGCCGGAGCCGGTGTCGTCCAGCACGCTGCGACCGCGCGAGGTGGATTATCGGCGGCTGAGCGACGAGCAGATTCTGGAGATGTAGTTTCAGAGGTTGGAGACGAATTTGTGCGGTTCACAGCCCCGGCTCGCGGGGCCATTTTTATTTCACGCCACTGACTGTGGCTAAGGAGAAAACGCTATGACTCAGATGCAGAATGCGCAGACTATCGCGCTGCAACTGGAAAAGGTTCGGGACAAGGTGCCGCTGCTGTATGAGCGGGACGATGTTCTGCTGACCATGATCCAGCAGCGCGGGGACGTGGAAAAAGTCAGCTCGCGGAACATGCGGCTGCCGTTGCAGTTGGTTCCGGGCGGCAAGGCGGGTTCCTACAATGCGGATGGCGGCGACCTGGGGCGCGGATCGGGGACCACCTATGACGTCGCGCAAGTGACGCCGATTTTCTTCCGGTTCGCGGTGGAAATCTCGAAGTTGGTGGAGTATGCCAGCAACGCACGCGAAAAGGCCATCGAAAATGCGGTGAAGCGTGAAGTGGCCAACGGGATGAAGCAGTTCCGCTCGTTTCTGGATAAGGTGATCCAGACGCCGGGAACGGCGTGCTGGGCACGATCAGCTCAGTTAGCGGCGCGACCATCACCATGGCGGTTCCGAACGGCGCCGCGCTCGTCTACCTCAACCAAACCATCCAGGTATATGACACGACGCTCACCACGAACCGCGGATCGTGCAACGTGCTGGCCGCCGACCCGGTCAATGCGCAGACCATTACCGTCGACGCGCTGCCGGCCGGAACGATCGCCACGGACGTCATCGTGCATGACGGGCTCAGCGGCGCTCAGCCGGTGTCGCTCTACGGCATCAAATATCACCAGAACAACGCCACCACCGGCACCTGGCTCAACCTGAACCGCGCCACCTACGCGAACCAACTCCAGACGCCACGCGTGAACGCCGGCAATTCCGCTCTGGTGCCCGGTTACGTGCGACTGGCGATCAACAAGGTTCGCAAGTCGTTGGGGATCGCGCAACTCGGCAAACTCGTCGCCTACACTTCCGTGGAACAGGAGCACGCCTGGGAGAATTTGGGCATCACCGTCAGCCAGGTGATCAAGGAGAGCGGACGCGACGGCGGCGCGAACGATCTCGACCTGCTGTTCAGCGGGCGGAAGACCATGTCGGGTGTGCCGATCAAATCTTCCATCAACGCCGACCAGACGCGCATTGATTTCCTGGATCTGTCGCACTGGGGTCGCGCTGTCATGAAGGATATCGACTTCTTCGAGATCGGCGGACAGACGGTGTTCCCGATTTACGGGGCGTCGGGCGGTATTTCGGCCGCGTTCATCTTTTACTTCGACACCGGGTTTCCAGGTGTGGGACGACTCACCACGCACCGGGGCTTATATAGACACACTTGCAAGGCCGGCGGGGTACTGATCCGCATCAGCTGATCCGAAGTGGGTGCCCCACACGCGGGTTTTGCGCGGGTGTTGGAGTTGATGTGCGGCCTCGAACCCCCCACGTCAAAAACCCCACCCTTGCACAAACCGCAAGGATGGGGCACCCAATTTCAAAATCGAACTAAAGGCCGGTTTCACTCGCGCAAGCGTCGCGCGCCTATGCAAGTTCAATTCTTTTGGGGAGAAGAGTATGGCTATCACACTTACGGTTACCGATGTTGATCCTGGCACCACGCTTGTCTATGTGTTCGGCACGGTTGCGTTTTCGGGCACGTACACGAACGGGACCGGCGACACGGTCAACTGGCTCAGCATCGTCGAGCAACTTGGCGTCACCGGGCAACTGGTCGTCGCCAGCATGGGCAATCCCGCGTTTGGGCCGACGCAGTCGTTTTTCTGTGTGCAAGGCGGGACACCGAACCAATACAACCTGTCGCAGGGCACGTCGGCGAGCAATTGGGTGATGCGGGGATACGCCGCGGGTGGGACGGAATTCTCGAACGGGGCGTACCCGAGTTCGGCGACCGGCGACAAGGTCGTCTTCGCCGCGCAGTTCCGGCGTCTGACCTAATGGTCCGCGTGCTGAGAGAGCGGCACGAAACTGCGCCGGCGGTTGAGCGGCGGCTGCGGCTGGCCGGTGGCATCAACCGCTATGGCGAGCCGATGTACCGCGCCGTCTGGGGATGGTCGCGGCTGGGCTGGATCGGCGGGAGATGGATTGACCGGGACGATGCCGGAAGCGTGGTGCGGGAAGTCGTGGAGATGCGGTGGGTGCCGAAATACGTGCCGCACGACCGCTGGCACGTCGAACGTTGGATACCAGCGGAAGCGTACGGTTCGCCGAGCGATTGGTACACACAGACCATTGAGCGGGAAGGTGGCGTTAGCGTGCCGGCGCTGGGGCCTTACCCGGAACGAGGGGAGTACGAGCACTGCTTCACGCTCGAGGGACCTGGGGGCGAGTTCGTGCAGCTCACGCCAAATGTCGCCGAATACATCGCGCGAGCGATTGAGTTCGGCAGGCTGGCGGGGTCGGGCGACCGTCGACGCGCGATCGACGAACGTGAACGGCTGGCGGATCGCGACTATGACTCTTGGGCGTTTGACAGACTCGACAGTGAGATGCCGGCATTTCACGGCTTGCCCCACGCGACGGTCCTGCACTAGTATCCGGGCTGCGCATGGCGCCCGGACCGGAGCAGGGAGGTGTGGAAAACGACGCGTGGCCAAGGATTACCCTGGTCACGCCGGTTCGCAACTCCGCTCATTACATCGAACAGACGATTCAGTCGGTGATCTCGCAGCAGTATCCGAATCTTGAATATTTTATCGAAGACGGCGGATCGACCGACGGCACGCTGGATATCATCCGCAAGTACGAAAGCCAGTTGAGCGGCTGGACGAGCCAGCCGGACAATGGCATGTACGATGCGCTGAATCGCGGGTTTGCGCGATCGACAGGCGAGTTGATGGGCTGGATCAGTGCGACGGACCTGCTGCACACCAGATCGCTCTTTGTGGTGGGCAGCGTCTTTCGCGCGCTGCCGTCGGTGGAATGGATCACCGGGCGGCCGACGGGTTTTTCCGGCGAAGGCTGGCCGGTAGGCGTGAATCGCAGCCTGCGACGCTGGTCGCGCTGGAGATTTCTCGCAGGTTCCAATCGATATATTCAACAGGAATCGACATATTGGCGGCGAAGCTTATGGGATCGGGCAGGCGGCCAGCTCGATGCTTCGCGCCGGGATGGCAGCGACTTTGAGCTGTGGACGCGATTTTTTCGCTATGCGCGGTTGTATTCGGTGGATGCGTTGATTGGCGGATTTCGCGTTCATCCTGAGTCGCTCAGTTTGACGCAAGTCGAGAAATACAATCGCATTCACGATGGGATTATCCGGGCTGAGCTCGAGCGCACGCCGTGGGGCGGGGCTTTGGGCGCGTTCCAGAGCATCAGCCGCGCGATGCTGAAGATTCCGGTGGTCAGCGTGCTTTGGCGTAATACGGTAGTGAGCGCGCTGGTGCGTTGGCCGGGGCCGGATTGGGCACCTGTGATCCGGTACCGAAACCACACGTGGACGTTGCAGGGGCAATAAGACCGAAGACCCGACTCAGTCCCCGCTTTCAGGCCGGAAGCGTTTTTGTCCGAGGTAAAAACGGAAACAGAGAGATTCTTCACCGCTTAGCGGCGTGAGCTTGCTTGCCGCGAAAGCTTTCGTTGCAGGGACCTTTCGCTCAATTTGCTTACCGCGAACGCTCCCCTTATCGGGGGCTTTCGCTTCACCGATGGAACTGAACACAGGAAAAAAAACGCTACTCCGTTCATCATGACACGGAGCTGGAGAGCGCTGCGTCAATTCTGCGATCGTGCGATCGTCTCGGGGTAAAACCGTCACAGGCTTTTGGAACGACACTTTGGGCGGCGCGGACACCGCACTGCAAGCGGAGCTTCGCACGTTTCGATGTAGCGCTGTCGTCACAACATCGTAATTCGGAAGACTTGAGGATCTGAATTCAAATGAGGGGAAGATGACACAAGAAACGGCAGTGATTGTGAATTTGACCGAACAGAGTTGGGTGTTGCATCGCAGCTATGGCGTTTTTGCCGTGAGCGCTTGCGTTACCGGGGAGCCATATGCGCTCATGCGGGTGACCTCGCGCACGGCGTTTATGGATTTGGGCGACAAGCGCACGTACGACGTGAAGATCACGGCGCGCGAGGTGGCGCAGGATCTTTGCCATGAGATCAACGCGGATGGCGGAGACGACAGCTTTTTTGGTGTGTTTGCTGCAGCGGGCGATACGCCTACCGACGAGGAACTCTCGGAGGCGCGGGAACGGCTGGCGGCGTTTTACCGGCGAGTGGTGATGGCGGCGGACCGCGAGTGGGAGCGTTCGCATTCTTACCTTTTCATTAACGACGTGGAGCGGCGAGCGGCGCGGCACCTGGGCCTTGACAAGGAATGGCATTATCAGCCGCGCGAGACGGTGGAGTGTCCTGGATGCGGTGAGAAGATCAAGCCGAACGTGGCTGTCTGCAAGATCTGCGGCGCGATTCTCGATCGGGTTAAGGCGGCTGATCTCGGGCTGGTGCCAGCCGTGAGCGAAATCGTTGCCATCACGCCGAGGAATGAGACGAGCGCTACGGCTCTTCGTACGGAGCCAACACCGGCTGTGCACGTTCGGCGGTGATGCTGAGGCTCACGCTACTCCGCACAGACATTTCTTGAGTGGTGGAACGAGCGAAAAGCAGATCCCTCGGCCTTCGGGCCTCGGGATGACAACCGTTTCGAGCGGAGTGCACCTTCTTGCTCTCGCACGGGGGCTTAAGGCCCTTTCTTCGCGGCCTTTCAACGTTGGAGCTTTCAAGCTCCGAGTCGCTAACTGAGATCTGCAAACGATCGGCGTTGCAGCACAGGCTCTAAGGCTCTGCGCGCCAAACGAAGAATGCATGGGTCGATCGACCTCGTATCAAGGAGTTTTCAGGGAGCGGCGCGCTTCAGAATGAGGACGCTTTGAATTGAACGGCGCCCAGGTGAGCGACCATACTCTAGCGCGACAGGCGGATTCTGTTTGTTGCGAAGACGAAAGATAATGCGGGAGATGAGGACATGAGGATTGAGAGGCGCTTGACCGTGGAGCAAACAGTTATGCAAGTTGCGCTTCGTTTGAGAATGCGGCGGGTGGTACGAGTCGCGATTCTGCTGGCTGCGTGCGCAGGGTTGTGGGCGCCGACGGTTTGGGGACAGGGGTCGCGCAAAGACGACATCGTGTTTAATTCGCAGGGGCGGCCGATGGCTGGAGCGACGGTGCGCATTTGCACTTCTTCGGCGACGGGGCAGCCGTGCGCGCCGCTCGCGAACATCTATTCCGATTCCGCGCTGACGCAGGCACTGGCGAATCCGACAGCTACCGACGGCCTGGGCAACTATACGTTTTACGCGGCACCCGGTCGTTACGAGATTGAGATCTCAGGGCCCAGCATCACTACTCAGCAGTTCCCCAATGTCATTCTGCCAAATGATCCCAGCACGCCGACGTTTGCTTCACTCTCGACGACCAGCGGCATTAGCGCGTTTTCGCTTTCGCTGGGGGGAAATCTAACGGTGAACGGCAGCGCGGCTATTTCGGGGACGCTTACGGTTGGCAGGGAGCCGTTGCCCTCGGCAGGACAAGCGAATACATGGCTGGGCTCGCAAACGTTTCAAGGGCCAAGCCCTTGGGTGGATATCGCGGCGTACGGGGCGCGCGCTGTAAATCTCACCAGCCCCTATTGGACGAGCGGGACAATTTCGTCTGGTTCGCATTCGCTGACGGTTGCCGTTGCGCAGTTTTTGAATGGCGACGGAATCAGCGTCTATGGCGCGGGTGCGACGAATTCGATGAGCACGCCGAGCGCGCCGACCGTGACGCCTGGCCTAGCCGCACATTCGACCGGCGTCGGTGTCACGGCGCCTGCTCCGGCGGGAAGCAGCAGCTTCAGTTACAAGATTGTGGCGATCGGCAGTTGGTCGGCTACAACGGCGAATAATCTTTGGGGAGCGTACACGGCCGCGAGCGTTGCGGGCACGACTTCTAGTGGAAACACGCTGGGATACCAATCGGTCTCGATCAGCACATTGTCCGAACTGAATTGCGTACTGACGGTGACGACATCGTCGGCGCACGGGCTCGCGACCGGGGCCTACGTGTCAATCAGCGGGACCTCGAACGACGGATTTTTTGGCGGCCAGTATATCGTGTCAGGATCGGCCGATTCGACGCACTTTACGACGACGATCGGGGATTGCACGCCGTCGACGCGCACCGGGACGGGTGGAGCGGCAGGCTGGTACAACGTCAACCATGTGACGTTTGGACTGCCGATGGGCGCATTCACGGCAGCGGTCTACGGGCGGACGAGCGGCAGCTGGTCGTTCATTGGCTTCGCCTGGCCGGGAATGGGCGATCCGAGCGGACATTTCTTTTTTGACGATTACGGCAGCACGATGTCGGGGAACGGGCTGGCCCCCCGGTGGCTGCCGACTTCAGCTCCGAGCACGGCGCAGAACGGAGTGCTGACGACCACGGTGAGCTCAGGGGGCGGGACGACGGCGCTGCAACTGGCGACAGCGGCAAGCGCGACCGCTAGCGGAGTCTATGCGACGCTGGACGAATGCCCCGCGTGGCTGGCGGCTGAAACGGCGGCGTGGGCCGGGTTCTCGCCTCTCTACGTGCCGCCAACGCCGAACCCTTATGGATTCGTGATTGGCTCTTATTGCCCCGCTACCGATGAGGCTGGCGCCGGCGTGCAGATTGAGCAGGCCGGACGCCTATGGCTTGATGCGCCGATGGAAGTGGGCACGAGCGGGGGATGGTCAGGAGCTGTGACGGGCAATACGTCAGGGGCGACGAGCACGAATGCGCCAATTACTGTGAACGCGGCTTTTCCTGGAATCTACGGAAACAATGCCGACGTTTTTACGGCGGCCAATCTCAATGTCGGGGCGAGCTCGAATTTGCAGAACAACGCGTTGCTCATCGAGATGAATGCCGGAGATTTGCTCAGCTTCAACAATGTCACCACCGACACGTCTAGCGCCAGTGGTGTCGATTATATGAGCGTGGGAGAGGCGTTTCTTTCGACGCCGGATGTCACTTTGACGAACGATACGTTTAACGGCCAGCCGACCGAAGTGGGCGGAAACGGAACGACTCCCCAACTCGTGATGCAGGGGAACGCGGCGAACCTCACGCTCAGCCACGTGAACTTTAATCGCCGGGCCATCGCCGCGGTGAATGGGAACCCGCAGGTGCACCTCACGGACAAAAGCTGGCTGCAGGGACCGATCACGCCATTTTTTGCATTCAACAACTGCAACGCCGCCATCGGTGGGATCTCGATTCGCGGCGCACTGATGGACACGTCGGGGCAGCCGATTATCGCCAATTGGTGCCCGCCAGGAGGAGTATTCGGAGGTACCGCTGAGGTGATAAGCCCCAATCTAGATGCGCCGGGTCAAGTCGTGACCGGTAATGGAATCACCAACCTGCTCCTGACGGATTATCCGTATCCGGACAGCCGTGGCGGCGGTACCGTAGGACAAACGTTTGGCATTCACGGTTGCACGGTCACCTTTGTGCAGAACGGCTCTGGAGTGACCGACAACTCAGAAAGCATTTGTGAGGACGCGGGGCCAAGATACCAGGCTCAGCCTGAGCCGGGGGCGTATTTCATCGAAGCGGCCATGCCGACACCCGTCTCGACACTGCAGAGCGGTGGATCGCTGGCGCTGGGTGTCCACTACTACAACGTTGTGGCGAATTTCGATGCGAGCCATTCATCTGCCGGGAGCCCTTACGGAAATGTTGTGACCGTGACGAGCGGCAGCCAGCAGATTTCTTCGACGATCACCGCCGTTCCGGGAGCGATTAGCTACGACTGGTATGACCAGACGAGAGGGAGTATCGCGGCCTGCATCGGCATCACGTCGTTGACCTGCGTGGATAACGGCGGTGGCGTTCGGGGAAGCAACGGCGCACCGTCGGCACCGTCGGGTGGCTATCCGTCCATGGCGTCGAGCGGCATTTATACGCCGCAGGTCACGGTGGGCGGAGACGCGCAATTTAGCGCGTCGCCGCGGCCGACGACGACCGTATTTCTGCCGGGTGCGCTGACATCGGCATGGACGGGCGGGACTTGGACGCTCGACAAGAGCGTTACCGTGACGCGCGTGCAGGTGCAAGCTAAGACGGCGCCGGCAGGCTGTAGCACCAACGCGGTGGTGCGCCTCACGGACGGCACTACTCCGATCAACGTGACGGTTGCGGCTGCGGCAAACGATTCGGGCTCGATCGCGCAAAACTATACCGCGGCTGCCGCGCTCACAGTCGCCGTGCAAACCGGGTCGAGCGGTTGCAGTACGTCGCCGGCTGACGTCAACGTCATCATTCAATATCGGATGCAGTAAAGCGGGCAATATCGCCTGCAGTAGCGGGCAATATCGCACCTACAACGGGCAATACCTCCGATTGTCACGGCGCAAGAGTACATCGCGCGCTTGGGTTTTAGCGCACAACAAAAAATTTGGCGTCGCAGATAGAAGGATGCTGCGAGAAGGGAACTCATGCACAGGGTTGAGGTGTGGGGGAAGGGAATTGCGGCCGCTGCGATCGCGGGCGCGGCCAACGGCGTGATCACTGGATTTGCGGCCGTGGGGATCGATCCCGTTCACTTCAATTTGCAATCGGGGCTGAAATCGACTGTGGCCGTCGCCGGGGCCAGTGCCGCGATGAGCGCGATCATCGGAGTGGCGGCGTATCTAAAACAGTCGCCGCTGCCGTCGGAGGAATTGCGGCCTGATCACGACCGCGATCGCGATCGCGACGAGCATTTTCCGAGGAGGGACTGATGCCGGTTGTCGCAACGTCGGCTTACAACACAGCGGGACAAATTACGGCGCTGGTGCGTTCACTGCTGAATGACGCCGCCGGCAATCTTTTCACCGATGCCGTGCTGCTGCCGTACGCCAATTCCGCCTACCGAAAGGTGCAGCGCGCGCTGGCGAATATCCAGTCGGGGACGTTCCTGAACGATGACGTGCTGCTGGTGGTCTCCGCCGTGAGTTCGCGTGGACTCCTCGGTGCAGGTGTCGATCACCGACGCGACTGCGCCGCCGAACCAACTGCCCACCGATCTGCTGGTGCCGCTGAAGTTGTGGGAACGCCCCAACTGCTCGACCGACGATTTCGTGGAGATGACCGATCTGACCAATCACGGCGGCCTTCCCTCGCAGGCGCAGGACGTCGACCTCGAATTCTGGGAGTGGCGCGCGGACGGACTCTATTTCATCGGCGCGACCCAGGATACGCAGATCCGGCTGCGTTATCAGAGGACGTACCCGGATCTGGTCGATGCGACGAGTCCGGTGCTGGTGCGCAATGCGCAGGAGGCTATCGCCTATTTCACCGCGGCCATGGCGTCAGCGGCGCGCGGCTCTCTCGCAGGCCGGGCGGTGGGACGAGGTCGGCGCGGATGCGCTCGAGGACCTGCTGGTTCGCGCGACGCAGCGGGAACAGCACACGGGGCGACGACGGCGGCCGTATACCTGGCGACAAGGATATGGGCCGGTGGTGTAGATGGCACTGGACGCTCGGAGCATTGATGCGAGAAATCGCCGAGATCGGCTCCGAGCCCTAAATTCGGCCCTCAAGCTCGTAGTTGTGGGCGCGATATTGAAGCTGTGATGCCGTAATCAGACGTGGAACCGGCACACGCACGAGTGCCTGATGTTACGAAGAGGAGCAACGCGGACGATATGACGGTTCTGGGAACAACGGATGCGCCGCTGGACATTTTCGGCGGCCTGGTCACGGACATGGTTCCGGCGGACTTGCCAGGGGGCGCTTCGCCCGATTGTGCCGACGTGGCGTTCCAGTTAGGCGCGGTCAAGACGCGGCCGGGATTGCTGTCGATGTACACGCCGATCGCGGGCAACCCGACCATCAACTATCTAAAGACGTACATCCAGCCGAATCTTGCCGAAACGCTGCTGACGATGGATTCGAGTGGGACGCTTTGGGGCGAGTTGACGCCCGGAACGCTGACGCAGATCGCTTCCGGAATCTGTCGCCGGATCGCACGCTAAATCGGCCACGCTTTTCGGTCGTGAGTACATCGCCGTTTCCGACGGCCAATTTGGCATCGACATCCCGCGGCAATATGACGGCACGTATTTTGATCGCGTCAGCCAGGTGGGGCCGGGCGGCGGCCCAACCTCGGCGGCCGACGCGCCAGCAGAGTTGCCCATCAGCATCGCTGCGTCGCCGACCGGTGCCGTGCGCGTGAGCGGCGTCGCGACCATCACGACGACCGTGGCGCACAACTATCTGGCCGGACAGACGGTGACGATCGCCGGCGTCACGGACTCCTCATTCGTACGGCGTGTGGGTTATCGCTTCGGTTCCTTCGGTAACGACGTTCACATTCTTGGAGGGCGGCGCGAACTCCGCCTCCGGCGGGGGTACCGCCACGCTGACGCCGCAAATGTCAGCTGGCGTGCACCAGGTCGCTGTCTTTTTCCAGACGCGCCAGGGCTACTTTACGCAGCCCTCGCCGCCGGTTTCTTGGACCGCGGCGGGCGGAAATCGAGTGGCCATCACCGGCATTCCGCTGGCGCTAGGCGATTCCAACATCGTCGCGCGCGTCCTGGCGTTCACGGCGTCTGGCGGCGACACGTTTTTCTACACGACGGGCCTGAACAACACGCCCAACATGGTGATCGCCGACAATACCACGACGAGCCTGACGCTCGATTTCTCGGATACCGTTCTGCTCGCCGGGGCGTCTGCCGATTCGCTTTTCCAACAGGTGGAACTCGGCGAATGCGCCGGCGTGATGGGCTATTCCTCGCGGCTGTTCTGGTGGGGTGAGCGCAACAAACTCGAACAATTTTGAGAACCTCAGCTTTCGACGGCGCCTGGACCGGCAACACGCCGCTCGGCTGGACGACGCGACCCGACGTACGGCGCCGGCGGATTGCTGGCGGCGAGCTCGATTTGGGGCGGCTGCTACGAAATCATCGGCGACGGTGTGACGTTCACGCGCGGCATGATCACGCAGCCCGCCGCGCTCGATTCCGACGGCGTGCCGCGCATCTCGCCGAACACCAGCTATTCGGTGCGCGCACGCGTCAAGGCTCTGGCGCCGCTCGACGCAGGGCACGCTGCACGTGCAGCTCTACAGCGCGTCGGGCAGGCATCAGTACGACCGGGCTGCAGGTGACGGCGGCGCAGGCGAACGCGCAGGCGCCGGGCGCGTTCGGCGAATTCATCGGCGTGCTGACCGCGCCGCTCTCGAGCATTCCCGCCGATCTGCTGCTGCGCGTCTATGCCGACGGCACGCCGACGAACAGCGCGCGGCTTCGCGGTCGAGAACATCGAGATTTTTCCCACGGCGCTGCCCTATAACGCGAGCCTGGTGCGCGCCAGCTTCGCGGAGAATGCCGGAAAGCTACGACGGCGTGAGCGGTCTGATTTCGGTAGCGGAGAATAACGGGCAGGCGCTGCGTGCGGCCTTCGAGCTGCGCGGCCAGCTCTATTTCGTGAAGGAACACTCGATTTATTCCACCCAGGACGACGGCGTAAATGAGCCCGCCGGACTGGACGCTCAGCGGAAGTCTCGACCACGGTCGGCACGCCTTCGGTGGATGGCGTAGACGTCGGCGAGGATTGGGCGGTTATTGCCGACCGCTCGGGGCTTTACCTCTTTGACGGTGGCGAGCCAGTAAAAATTTCGCAGGAGATTCAGCCGCTTTGGGACTCGATCAATTGGGCGGCCGGCTATACGCTTTGGGTGCGCGTGGACACGCGGGCCAAACGCATCCTCGTTGGCGTGCCGATCTCGCCCGCGACCCAGCCGAATCGCGTCCTGGCGCTCGACTATCGCGGCCTGCAGACCGCCGGCGAAATCATGTCGCTCTCTACGATTCACTCCAGTCAGCTACACCGGGCGCAGTCTTGGCGCCGGCGCGTTGCCGCAAATGGGCGCCCTGGTACATCACCGCAAATGCGGCGACGCTTGCCGAACGACCCGATGGCACGGCGCAGTTTTTCCTCGGCAACGGCGCGGGCAACGGGAAAATCTACGAACTGAGCGACACGCAACTCTCCGACGACGGCGCCGCTATTTCCAGCTACTACACCACATATTTTCTTCCGAGCGTGGACGACGAGAACTCGCTGCAATTGCGCGCACATCGCAAGCTGTTTTCGTATCTAACCTGCTATGTCGAAGGAGCAGGGAACCTTGAACTTAACTGCGTTTCCCGTCAACGAGGCGTTCCCGAACCGCGCTGGTGGCGCTGCCGCTCAGTTCGCCCGCGCCCAAGGATCTCGAAATGCCAATCAATCTGCTGGGGGAACGCGTCGCGTTTCAGGTCGGCACGAACCAAGCCGGCGCATGGTTCCGATTGTCGCGGTTGGTGGTATCTCTGATGCCTGACCCATGGTCGCCGGTCCGGGGAGGGAACTAGAGCGCGGTTGCTCTCATCGCGGTGCACGGACACTTCATAAATCAAGTTGAACTAGATCGCTCGGAGTGCGGGTCTCGGGTAGAGACCGTTTCCTGCAGAAGACACTTCTCGCTCTCACGCAGGCTAAAACTTCCGGGTGTCAGTGTGTTGATGTCGGAGCTGAAGCTCCGACCAACTAGGTCAGATATAAGCCGGCGGATCTGTGACACGAGCTGTTAAGGGCCGGCCGCCAACTCCGACTGAAAAACTATCGGAATCGCCACATGTGCTCTGAAGTTCGGACCCAGTGAACGGTTAACTATTTCCCTAGCGAATAAGCGCTCGAGGGGGCTATGCAATCATGTTGAACGTTCCACAACTCGCGCAGATCAAGGCTCGCGATCCGTACCTATACGAATCGCTCAAGCAGGTCGTGGGCGCCGTGAACTCACTCGGCCGCGCTACGGGCGTCGATCCGTCGGGTTCGATCGCTCCACCGGCATCGATTGGCAGCGTGTCGGTAGTGGCCGCGGACGGCATCTTTGATATCGCCATCACCGACAACTCGGCGGTGCGGCGCGGCGTTTTCTATTTCCTCGAGTCTGACACCGAGCCGGCCTTCACCTCGCCTCATGTCTATTTTCTCGGGAGTTCGCGCAATCTACGAGTCTCGCTGGGCAATCAGACGCTCTACTGGCGCGGTTACAGCCAGTACATCGGTTCGGTTCCTTCGCCGCCGGTGGCTTTTGGCTCGCCTCCGACCGCTGGTAATCGGCGGCGGGGCAGCGGGACCGCCGTTGCAGCCCTCATCCGGCAGCGGCACGGCCACCGCGCAGCAGGGCGGCAGCGGCTTTGGCGTAAGCCAAACGCTTACGACCGACGACACGCTTTCCTAGATTCTTGGCAACCGAATGCACAGATGAGACAGTCTTCGAGGTGCGATGATCGTTCGCGAATATTCCGACAACGGCGACTGCCGATGCGCTTCGTGCTATGCATGCGGCGCAAGGATTCGCGTACGAACTGCCTGATCTCGACGACCCACTGTTTCTTGTTCGCGCAGTGGTCGAAGACGGGGGCCGCCCGCGGATGGCAGCGTTGCTGCGGTTGACGTCCGAGGCCTATCTGCTTGCCGATCCGCACGACGGATCGCCACGCCAGCGCTGGCAGTGGCTTTTGGCGTTGCACGATGCTACGCGCCAAGCTGCCGTCCAGCGCGGATTGGGCGACACGCAAGCGTTTTTGCCGCCGCGCGTCGCGCGCTCGTTTGGCCGGCGCCTCGCGCGCCTTGGCTGGCGACGCGATCCGTGGGCTTGCTATACGCGGCAGCTGTAACATCAAGCGCGCGGGCTCGGTATCGCACGGCCAGCGGTATCCATTTTTCAAAGCGGGACAGCAGGGAATTACGTTCAATTTTGGTGGGGCCGGCGGTTTCTCAAAAGGGAAAAAAGATGGCTTGCGCACAGTTGGCTTTGCCGGAATTGCTTACGGAGGACAATTATGGGACGTGGATCTCAGCAAACCATGCAGTTGACTAACCAGCAGCTCGCATCGCAGAACGCGACGAACCAGCAGCTCTTCAGTCAGGGGCAGGCGCTCCAGAGTACCGTGGCAACGGGCTATCAGAATTTGCTCGCCAATCCCGGCTACACGCAGGCGCAACAGACTGACATTACCGGCCAGTCTATGGGCGCACTGGCTAGCACGTTTTCGGCGCTGGCTTCGAGCGCTGCGAATCGCCTAGCGGCCACGAATAACTCCGCCGGCTATGGCGACCTGCTCGATTCGCTCGCCCGCCAGCAAGGACAGCAAGCGTCCAGTCTTGCGCAGCAAAACCAGCTGGCGTTCGCAAACCAATCCAAGCAAGACCAACTCAGCGCGCTGCAAGGACTCTCGGGACTGTATGGCACGAACTCATCGCTTCTCAGCAGCGCGCTTGGAATTCCCGGCCAACTGCTCAACGTGGACGCAAATGTGGCCAAGACGCCATCGTTTGGCTCGTCATTTCTAAACTCCCTGGGCGGCAGTCTCGGTAAACTTTTTTGAAGCGAGCTGCGTCCGGAGGATGGTCTGGCGCCTCATGCTGAACAACATGAATCCATACTGGCTGGTCGTCGCTTTCGCGCTGCTGACGCAATTCTTCGTGTTTGTTCGGTGGCTCCATCGTCGCATGCGTGACGCTGAAATCTCGCGCCTCTTTCTGTGCGATATCGCCAGCAACCATTTGCCGCACATCTATCACGCGCTGCAGCTAATCGCCGAGGACCGCGGCATTGGATTGCCCTAGGCGCCGGCCGTTCGCTTCCTGGAACTGGATGGAGCCGACGAGCGCAAGCAGCGCTTTTCGAGCTAGGCAAAGTTCTCAGACCCCGAGACATCGCAGAACCGCAAGCCCGGCGCTGAATCATGGCAGACCCTACTTCAAATGAATTCGCACGCCGCGCGGTAGGCGCGCCCATCGGCCTTGTCGCTTTGGCGCACGAGGCTGCTCTCGCGCAATCGCTTGAGCCCGAATTGGTTTGCGGCATCGTCGAGCAGGAATCTGCTTGGAATCGCTGGGCAATGCGCTATGAGCCTGCTTTCTATGCGCGTTACGTAGAGCCGCAATTCGTTCGCGGCGCGATATCCGACGAAGGCGAGGCCCGCGCCCGCGCGTTTTCCTGGGGATTGATGCAGGTGATGGGTCAGGTGGCGCGTGAGCATGGGTTCACCGGCGCATCGCTCGCAGCGCTTTGCGATCCTGCTACGTGCCTGGCGATTGGCTGCCGCGGCCTTCGCTGCAAAAATCGCGGCAGCCGAAGGCAACGTCATGCAGGCGCTGCTCCTCTGGAACGGCGGTGCTAATCCGGACTATGCGCGCGGCTGTGATGGCCCGCGCCGCTCACTACAGATTGTCCTGATTTCCGTTCACAGCTGAGAACCAAAGAGGTGCACATGGCGTGTCCTCGCATTGCGAGCGTTACCATCTACAGCCAGCGAAATCCCGGCAGCCGCGTTCTCCACCGTTGAAGCTTTGGCAAACGAAAGCGCGGCTCCGCCGTGCTTCTATTGGCGGGTTTGCTTGCAGCGTGCCGCGATGGAAAAGGCCGGCCGCTCGGTGTGTCGAGGGTGTGCGCAACCGATTGCGCGGCCTCGAATATCCTGTGCGGCACCCGTCGCTCCAGCCGCTTTACCTCACTGGCCGCACTATTTCCGAGGAACTCGACATGATTGAGGATTGATAGGCTTGCTGGATTTCGCCGCAGCGAGGACGCGTTGGAGCTCACGCTATAACGCGCAACAGAACCGAGCGAAGGCCTTGCATGAACCAAAACAGCGGAACAAAGACAGCTGGCAGCAACGTGATCGCGATCGGAGAAGGTCAGTCCCCAGCGATACACGGCCGGGCGAAGAGCTTCAGTGCGGGCAGTATCTCCGTCGCTCCAAAGCAACTCGGTGACCCACCCGAGCGTGTAACAGACGATTCACGGCCAGCATATAGAGAAGGATGAAATGACGCCATTCCAGAGGGCTGAATGACGTCGGCTCCAAATCTGACAAATAAGCGGGCGACGAACTGGATCACGAAAAGTGTAAAAACGCCTGCGCAGAAGAATGACTACATTGAATGCCACGCGGCGTCGCTCCCACCAAACGATCGCATCACCTGGACGATCCATAGGTTCACATACGTTACAGCCTCGGCCGCTTGCCGTCCAGTTGGCGTTGCAAAGCGGATGCAAAGCCAAGAGGGAATTGCCGGCTCCCGCAAATGAAGCCGAACCACTGCCGCGGTGAGTCAGTTGCACGAAAGGACGTACTTGATGTTCGCGTTGCTTGCTCTTCCCTGGGTCCGGAAATGTCTCGAAGGCGCGCTGGTCCTTGCGGCCATCGCTGCGATCGCCTACGCGCTTTACGACAAAGGCGTGCACGCTGGACAGCGCGCGGAAGCTTCGAGCCAAGTGCAGGCGCAAAAAACGGAGTTCGATCGTATCGAAAGCACGTTCGCCCAACAACTCAGTGCTGCCAACACGACTGCGGACAAGTATCGCGACCTGGTCGGCGTTCTGCTCCAGCAAGCTCAGAAGTCAGCCAGCACGGCGCAAGTAGCGTCGGCTGCCGGCACGGCTGACAAGGAAAAACTTGCCGCTCTCCCCGATCCTCAGATTCAGCAGGACCTGGAGACGAAACTTGGCGGTCCGTTGACGTCACCTGCGACCCTGAGGCTGGACGATTCGATGGTGACGGATTACCCGCACATAAAAACACAGGTTGATGCGCTGACGGACCAAGTGGCCGCCCTGCAGTCCGCAACAAACGCCAAAGATGGTGAACTCGCAGCCACCGTAAAAGAACGCGACAACGCGGTGCAAGCGCACAACGCTCTTCTGCCGCTCTACGTGCAGGCCTACAATGCCGCGACGGTGCGTCATCGCCATTTCTGGTGCCTGTGGATGTGCAAATCAAAAGCGCTCAAGCTGCCCAGGCCGATTGCTCTCCAGAACGCCGCCGCACCAGCCGCGGCGAAGTGAGGGCTTTAAGCGCGAGGAACGACGCTACTGCTGATCGCTTGCGTGTATGGATTGGTTCGCGGAGCTATGTTGATTAGTCGCTCCCCCTCCTTTCCGCACAGGGGCTGGTAGTGCTCCGCGCTAACTTCTCGCTTGACAGGCAGTAATCCGGCATGGTGTAATTTCACAGTCCTATAATGTATATTATGTTGCTATAGGACTGTACTACTTGGTTTTGAGCTGGGAGCTTGGCGCCGAATTGAGGTCGTAGTCAATGAACTGCTGGAGCAGGTTAGGATTGGGGCCTACGAACTTGCGGCCGTCTACGAACACCGTGGGGGTGCTTGTAACCTCCACGTTTTTTCCATCTTCCATGCTTGCGTGCACCGCGTCGCTACTCTTGGGGTCTGCCATGCAGGCCTTGAGCGCGTCGGGATCTGCGCCGGCTGTGGTGGCTAGCTCTGTTAGCTTAACGAGCGAATTTTCTGGCGAGATGGAGTCCTGATTGTCGTAGATCGCGTCGTGAAACTTCCAGAAGACCTCTGAGCCTTGCTGCAACGCGCAGCGTCCTGCGATGGCAGCCTGCATGGCCCAAGGGTGGATGCTCTCCAGTGGGAAGTCCTTGAACACAAAGCGGATCTGTGGGTATTGCGGGAGAACGCCCCGCAAGATTTGTTCAAGCTGGCGGCAGACAGGGCACTCGAAGTCCCCGAATTCGACCACTACGACCTTTGCGTCTGCCGGCCCTTTGGAGGCGGCGCCGTCGAGATGCAATTGTTGTTGGACGTCGGCATAGGGATCGATGTTTATGATCGTCGAACTCGCCGCGGAGCATGTAGCGCCCATCCTTGCTGAGATAGACGATTGCCGAATCGGATCCGCCGCCTGCTGCCGCTGATACGACGACGGTGCTTTGGTAAAGGTCGCCTGCGGGGGCTGGCGTGAGCTCCCCAACCTTTACGTTGATATCGGATCCCCAGGCATACACGTTCCTGAGGTAGCTTTCCACGCGCTTCTGGAGCGCCGCAACCTCCGCAGGGTTCATGGAAGCAGCATCAGCAGTAGCCTGTTTCGGAGCCGGCGAGGCTGGCGCCGGCTTTGTGCCCTGCGCAAAGGTTGGCGTCGCGACAGCCGTCAGCGTCACTGCGAGGCAGAGCGTTGCAAGAGCGGCGTAAATCGAAACTTTCATCTCTCTATCTCCTCATCATGCCTATGGCAAGAACTTTTGCGCGATTGGAAATGGGCGCCCAAACCCGAAAGCTCTGGAAGTAATCTTAAGCCCAGGTGCCGCTTGTTTGCGTTTATATTCGTTGCGATCCACCTTGAGTGCGATGGAGCGTACCAGATCGATCGGCAGACCACACTGAGCGGCGATTTCCTCGGGGGTCCGAACCTCTTCCACGTAGGCCTTCAGGATGGGATCGAGAACGTCATAAGGCGGTAGGGAGTCGGTGTCCTTTTGATTGGGGCGCAGCTCGGCCGAGGGCGGCTTCTCGACGGTCGCGAGGGGGATGACTTCCCTTTCGCGATTGATCAGAGCGGCCAGTTCGTAGACCATCGTTTTGGGTACGTCGGAAATCACGGCGAGTCCTCCGGCCATGTCACCGTACAGCGTGCAATAACCGACGGCTAGCTCCGACTTGTTGCCAGTACTTAGCAGCAGCGAGCCGAATTTATTGGAAAGTGCCATGAGGAGATTCCCGCGAATGCGCGCCTGAATATTTTCCTCGGCTACGCCTTCGGACCGGCCGCCGGCGAAGACGTCGCGCAGTGTGCCGCGATAGGTGTCGAAGATTTGACCGATGGGCAAAATGTGGAAGTTTATTCCGAGATTTTCGGCGAGTTTGCGCGCGTCGCTCACGCTTCCTTCGGACGAATACGGGCCGGGCATGCCGACACCGGTGACATTTTCTTTCCCTACTGCGGCGGCGGCGATACAAGCCACCACTGCGGAGTCGATGCCGCCGCTCAAGCCGACGAGCACCTGGCGAAATCCGCATTTGCGGACATAGTCGCGCGTGCCGCAGACCAGCGCCTCCAGTACAGCGGATATCTCATCGGCGGGCTGCGGCCGGATCTGGCCTTCGCCTGTCGTGGTATCGAACAGGACAAGATCTTCCGCGAAGGAACGGGCATGCGCGGCGATGCGTCCGTCCGCCGTAATGGCCATGCTCCCACCATCGAAAACCAGACTGTCATCACCACCCACTTGATTCACGTAGACCAGCGGACAGCCATGGGAACGGGCGAGTGCGCGAAGCATATCCAGCCGCAAGGCACGCTTGTGTATCGTAAAGGGAGATGCGGAAATATTTACGATCAGCTCCGCGCCTTTCGCGACGAGTTCCGAGACAGGATCGCGTTCATACAAGCGCTTGGCCCAAAAAGTTTTGTCGTTCCAGATATCTTCGCAGACAGTGATGCCGAGCTGCGCGGAGCCAAAGGAATAGACGTGTTGCTCTTTGGCGGCCTGGAAGTAGCGCGATTCATCGAACACGTCGTAGGTTGGAAGCAGCATTTTGTGCTGCTCGAAAAGGATTTGGCCATCCGCTAGCAAAGCCGCCGCGTTCGAGACCCGCTTGCCGGTACGGTCGCCGTCGCTGCCGCGGGCGTAACCAACCAGGATAGGCAGCGGGGTCTTGGCGGCCAAGCAGGCGACTTCTTCGCGGTTGCGTTGCAGAAAGCTGGGCCGCTCGAGCAGATCGAGGGGAAGATAGCCGCACACACAAAGCTCGGAGAAAACCGCTAAATCGGCGCCCGATTGTTTCGCTTGGCCTGCGAAGTCCAAGATGCGAGCGGCATTGCCGGAAAAGTCTCCAACGGTAGGATTGAATTGTGCGAGAGCGATTTTCATCGGTCAAACTTAGCATACGGGCAGGCACGGAAGTTTGCAACGCGAAGGCGGGAATGGAGTTGTCTGAGGCGTCGAACCTTACGGGAGGTGCTACGGACGGTCTATGAACGTCGGAATTTGCGGCGACCGGAGGAACCCCACTCACATCTCATACTACTTGTTGGCAGGCAGCAGGCGAGCCGGGAGGCTGGCATGAGCGGTGAGTTGGTGCTGGTTACGGGCGGGTCGGGATTCATTGGCACGCACTGCATCTTGCAATTGCTCGACGCGGGCTATCGTGTGCGCGCGACGGTGCGTTCGCTCAAGCGCGAAGCCGATGTCCGCGCGATGCTCAAAGCAGGCGGCGCCGAACCGGGCGATCGCTTGTCTTTTGTCGCCGCCGATCTTCAGAACGATGCTGGCTGGCCGGAAGCCGCAGCCGAATGTGATTTTGCGCTTCACGTCGCTTCCCCGTTGCCCGCGAGCGTACCAAAAGACGAGAACGAGTTGATCATCCCGGCGCGCAACGGCACGTTGCGTGTGCTCCGGGCCGCACGAGATGCGGGCGTCAAGCGGGTGGTGCTGACCTCGTCGTTCGCGGCGATCGGCTACGGCAACAAGCCGCGGGAAGCGCCATTCAACGAAACGGACTGGACGGACCCCAACGCCAAAGGCGTGCTTCCCTATGTGAAATCTAAGACTTTGGCCGAGCGCGCTGCTTGGGATTTCATCGCCAGCGAGGGCGGTAACCTCGAACTTTCCGTCGTAAATCCGGTCGCCGTGTTTGGCCCGGTGCTGGGGCCCGACTATTCGGCCTCGATCATGGTTGTTCAGCGACTCATGGACGGCGCGATACCAGGCTGCCCGCGGATCTACTTCGGAGTGGTCGATGTGCGCGACGTAGCCGATTTGCACATCCGGGCGATGACCCATCCGGCTGCCAAGGGCGAGCGCTTCCTCGCGGTCGCCGGCGACTTCATGTCGATCCGGGACATCGCCAAGGTGCTGAAAAGCCGGATGGGCGCTCGGGCCAAACGAGTGCCGACCCGGGAACTGCCCGACTGGGTGGTGCGCCTAGCCGCAATGTTTGATCCGGCGATCAAGCAGATTCTGCCGGAACTGGGCAAGAGGAAGAACGCTACTCACGAAAAGGCCACGCGAATCCTGGGATGGACACCACGCTCGAATGACGACTCCATCGTCGCCACCGCGGAAAGCTTGGTGGAGCTTGGGCTTTTGAAGGACAGTTTGAGAAAAGCCCAGACGGCGACATGAGGCGCGCCGGTGTTGGCAAGGACAGCAGCGAAACGCAATGACGGGCTCCGCAGAGCGGGAGCCCGTCAACGAGGCGAGGGATGGGCGCGGTGATTAAACGCTAAAAGAACTGCCGCAGCCGCAGGTGCTCTTGACGTTGGGATTATTGAACTTGAATCCGGCGCCTTCGATACTCTCGATGTAGTCGATCTGGACGCCGTCAAGGTACATCTCGCTCATCTGGTCGACCAGGACCTTGAGGCCCTCGAAATCGTACACGTTATCGGAGGGGTTCTCGGCATTGTCGAAAGCCATGTGGTAGCTGAAGCCCGAGCAACCGCCACCGACTACAGCGACGCGCAAGGCTGTAGGCGAAGGGTTCTGCTGCTGCATAATTTCTCGTACCTTAGTGCTCGCCGTTTCGGTCAATTGAATCATGATAACTGCTCCCCTCCCTGGGATCCGCCGAGCCCACAGCGCCGACGGGAAGCTTCAAAACTCAACCAACAAGAACATTCTATCAGAATCATCAAGTCCAGGCGCAACTACCAAAGGGAGTCGTGCTCCCTGCGACCCGCCGGAGAATCTGGAATTCAGTTTTGGCGCCTTCCCTTTCCTTCCCGGGTTCCACTAGTTTGATGTCTTGCGGAGTGGCGAAGTCGCAACAAGTGGCCGGAGGGCTTCGACAAGGCGGGGCGTTTGCCCTAGAATGAAGTTGGTCTAATGCATCATAAAATTACCTTGTTTCCGGGAGACGGTATCGGTCCAGAAGTCGCCGAGGCGACGTGCCGGATCTTGGCCGCCGCCGGTGCGACCATTGAGTGGGAGACGGTTTCGGCGCGCACGGAAGGCACGAAACGCGTTGGCGAGTTCCCTCTTGCGGAGGGCGTGGCTTCGGTTCGGCGCAACCGGGTTGCGCTGAAGGGCCCGATGGCCACGGGCGTGGTGGAAGGGCCACCCAGCATTAACGTGGCGCTGCGGAAGGAACTTGGGCTGTACGCGAATTTGCGCCCTGCGCGCAACATTGAAGGCGCACCGGCGCGGTGGACCGGGGTCGACCTGGTGGTCGTGCGCGAGAATACCGAGGACCTGTATGCGGGGCTCGAGCACACCGTAATTCCAGGAGTCGTGGAGAGCCTGAAAATCATCACCGAGGTCGCATCGACGCGCATCGCGCGCTTTGCCTTCGAGTATGCACGCCGCAACGGACGCAAAGGCATTCACGCAATCCATAAGGCGAATATCATGAAGTTGTCCGACGGGCTTTTTCTGACGTCGGCGCGTCGCGTCGCCGCTGAGTATCCAGACATCCAATATCGTGAACTGATCGTCGACAATACGTGCATGCAACTGGTTATGAAACCGCAGCAGTTCGACATGCTCCTGCTGCCGAACCTATACGGCGATGTGGTGAGTGACCTCGCGGCTGGATTAGTTGGCGGGCTAGGTATGGTGCCCAGCGGAAACTTTGGCGAAGATGCAGCGCTTTTTGAAGCCGTACACGGAACCGCACCGGACATCGCTGGGAAGGGCCTTGCGAACCCAACCGCGCTGTTGCTCAGTGCCGTGATGATGCTGCGGCACATCGGCGAGGCGGACATCGCGAACCGCGTTGAAGGAGCAATCATGCGCCTCTACCGGGACGGAGCCCACCTGACGCGAGACGTCGGCGGGACTGCTTCGACTACGGAATTCACAGACGCAGTGATTGGAATTATGGAAAAGGCGGCGGTAGGAACGAATTGAGCTCCAGGGCTCCCAGCTAGCCGCGTTGCAGATGCAATTGACTTCGCGCACGCGCTCTGTAGAATAAGGGCGCAAACGGGTTCGACGAAAGGCTGACGGTGGCATACACAAGTCCGACCATCGAAGAATACACAGCCGGCGAAGTCGTCAAGTACGCGCCAAAGTCCAGCGGCCAAACCAACAAGCGCAAGCGGAAGCCGCATATCCTGGCGATTATCAACGAGAACTGTACGGGCTGCTCAGGCTCACCCGCGTGTGTCGAGTACTGCCCGGTCGAAGACTGCATGTTCTGGAGTCCGGATCCGGACCACGCACCTTTCGGTCGAATTATTGTCGATCCTCTACTTTGCATCGGCTGCAAGCTCTGCACCAGCAAGGGCCCCGACGGCGCTTTTCTTGAAGGATGCCCTTGGGACGCCATCGATATGGTGCCAGTTGTGGAGTTTGAGTCACAGCAGGGTGCGCTGCCGTACTGAAATTCGCGTCCTAGCGGCTCGTCTGCCCTGTTATTCGCGTTTCCCTGCCCTTCCCCCTAGCTCGCGGATGACACAACAATCTTGCCTAAAAAGGGTAAGTTAACCTCCTGGAAGGCGTTGCTCTGACCGTCCGCGGATCAGTCATCGCCGTAAGTAATTGACATAACGGGATCTATCCCTTCGCTTGGCGTCCTGCGCGCCTCTTTTTATGGCACCAGGATTGCCCCTACCCTATAGGAAGTCCAGGTGTCCTTCTCGTGCGACCTAGCAAGTTCTTCGTCTTCGGCATGATTTTTGCCGCAGCTCTGGCCGCTGCGGCGTGGCCCCTCTACGAGTCCGTCATTAGAAGGAGCATGCCCTGGGACCCGAATGCCATCACGGCCACTTACCGATCCGCGCAACTCCGCCAGACCGGCCAAGGCGATGCCACGGTGTTTCTCGCGTACGAGCTGGAGAACAACACCAGCGCGGATTACTGGCTGGCCGATTCCCAGCGGTATGTGATCATGAATCGCCTCGAGAGTGACGGCAGCCTTAGCTCTCAGGAAGAGCCCCGGCTCAGTTATTCGACGTTCCTCCCGGCTCATCAGCGCACGCAGATTACCTTGCAGATCCAACGTCCATTCGTTTGGCCAGCCGATGACGATCCTGATGCCGCGAACCGACTGACGCAGTTCGTCGCGCAAAGGCTGAACGGGGTCCAAGCGTTCGTGCTCTTCGACCAACCCGATCACCTTGAGGTCGACTTTCCGAGCGCCTGGAAGAAGCTCGAGCTAGCCTCGGAAACAGGGAGATAGCCAGTCGCGGCAACTCATGTCCACCAAGCCTACAGAGCCCGTTCCTCAGTCTCCGAACCGCCGGCAGCACCCGCGGCGCAAGCCCGATGAACTGACCTATCTCAATTTGGGCCCGGACAACGGCGGATTTCTGCTGGATGTCAGCGAGACCGGTGTCGGTTTCCAAGGGATCATCTCGCTGCAGGACGGGCAGCTTGTGGACGTGCGATTCAAGTTGCCGGGCTCGAAGACCCCGATTCGAGCTACCGCCCAATTCGTGCGATCCGGCATTTCGGAGAAAGGCGGCGGCCTGAGGTTTGCGGAACTGCCCGAGGAAGCTCGGGAACAGATTCGCAAGTGGGTCGCTGGGGAGGAACTAGCCCTGGCCGCGCCTTCCAGTCCCGCCGACATTGACGCGGAATCCGACGCGCCGAAGACCGTGACGGACGAAGGGACTAGCTCTCTCACAGCGGAGCCGGTGAACGTGTTCGCGGAAACTTCCGCAGAAACTCCAGCTGAACCAGCGCAACTTGGCGGAATTGTGGTTCCTGTGCCGAGTCAAGATGCGCCGAGCCCCGATCCCGAAAAATTCGCGCACCTTGAGAACATCGCAAGTTGCCAGTCTGCTCCCACAGCTCGGCCGGAATTCGAAGCCATGCAGAGAGAAGCTTCGTTGGCTCCAGCCCCGAATGGGCAAGACAACGCGAATGCTCCCAAAACAACCGGTGTCGAGATAACTGGTATCGAGAGTACTGCTGTCGCAGCTAGATCTGCGATCGAGGAATCGAGATTGCCCGCCGTGACAGGGTCTCCGAACTCGATCGCAACTAAGAGCTCGAGAACAAGCGGCGGGCTGCCTGCGAACGGACAGACCGTTGTCGTGACGCCCAGACTACTCGCGCCACCTATAAAGGTGACTGCGACCAAGGGACCGAGTAAGACAGGCCGCCAAGGCCTTACGCCGCTTCAAGCCGCCAAGCGTCAAGGCACAGCCAGGCAGCCGGTGGGAGCGGGCGAGCAAATTTTGCAGTTCGCGGCCGGTCTTGCGACGGGGTGGTTAATGCTGGCTGCAATCGCGGCAGGCCTTATCTTCACCGGGCAACTGCGCAGGCCGGAATTGAACACGGCTCCGACGTCGGCACCGAGCACACGCGCGGATGCCAAGAGCTTTCAGATGCAGATCATAGACCTCAAGAACCGGCGCTGGACGATTGCCATGCCCTCTTCGGATGAAGGTATATCCCCCACCCAGACTTCCCCTCTAGGACAACAGGCGGCTCCCAGCACATCGAGTACTGCGACGGGAGTTGCCAGACTCCCTACGGGTTACGCATTCGCTCGCCCAAGTGGGGCAGAGCTGGAAACCCGCGAGCCCGTTGCGATCGCGGAGCCATCTGCCGGCGCGTCCCTGGACGCAAAGACAGAACCTGCTGTCTCAAGGTCGGGAGCCCCGCCGGTAACGAGTCTCCAGCCCGCGACGCTGGTGTCGCGCGTCCAGCCTGTCTACCCAAACGACGCGAAAATCGAGCACGGACAAAGCAGCGTCCAACTGATGGCCACGATTGGTAAGGACGGCGTTCCGCGAACGATCAGGTACATTGGTGGGCAGCCGCAGCTTGCCGCTGCGGCGATTGCTGCTGTTGAGCATTGGCGCTACAAACCCGCCGCGCTTGACGGCCAAGCCCAGGAATCGCAGATCATCATTACCGTGAACTTCCCGCAGTAGCTCCGTCCGCAATTCGCCCTGTACGCGCTGCCAAGGAAGCCCCTCTACGCTTTGCCAACTCAAGCAGTGAATGGTCGCCGCTATTTTCGAGCGCGGATGGCGCCCGCCGTGACTTCGGCTTGCCGCCGCACGTCCGGCGGCATGTCGTCCGCGCCACGCACCAACTGGTCGACAGCGGGCAGGTCCTGCGGCTGGCCAATCAGGTAGAGCGCGCGCAAAGCTTCCCAAACTTCCGCCGAACTCGGATTGATCTGCAGCACGGGTTGCCCCGCAGCCACGGCCGCACCGTCTGCCACCAGCCAGTGATCAATCGTGCCGGGCACCTGCGAGCGCATCTCCTGCTTGGCGCCGCCTGTATTCACCCATCCAAGCAAGGCGCCCGGATTGATGACTTCGGCGGGCTTTAAGCGCTCGATCAGCTTGCCTGTGCGAGATGCTGGCGCCGAATAGGGCTGGAGAATAGCGCGGATTTCGTCGAGGCCGGAGGCGTCGTGAAAGCGCACCAACGCCAAGGCGGCGTTGCGCCGAACCATGGGGTCGGCGTCGCCGAGCAGGACCAGCAACTGGCGTTGAAATTCGGGGGCGGAATTGTCCTGGCCCATCAGCCAAGCTGCGGTGATGCGCAATTCGTCGCCGCCGGTTTGAGAGATGCGGATCACGTCGGGATAGAAATGCCGCGCGGAATCTCGCCGGGCCTGGTCGGGAGCGAGAATGCGATCGGCGATTTGCGAGAGCGCGTGCTGGATTTCGCGCGGGTGTTCGGTGTCGGCCAGCGATCGCTCCAGTTGGGTGTCGTCCAACGGGCGGCCGAACCAGGTGGCTTGCCAGAACAGGAATGGCATCAGGACAAACAGGAAGGCAAGGGCTAGCACCGCGAAGAGCCAACGCCTCTTCATCGGAGCCTTGACCGAGCCGGCATTTGCCGCCCCGGCGGCGGGGTTGGCTGGATTGGCTGCGCCGGCGTGCATCAGGCACCAACGGGCGCGTACACGTGATAAAGCAGGATGTAGACGATCACGCCGGTGACCGAGACGTAGAGCCAGAGTGGCAGCGTCCCGCGGGCGATACGCCGGTGGCGGTCAAACTTGCGGGAAAGTCCACGGGAGAGAGTGATCAGCACCAGGGGAACAATGATAACGGCGAGTATGGTGTGCGTCGTCAGCAGCGTGAAGTAGACGGGCCTGATCCATCCCTGGCCCATGAAGTGAATGACCCCCGCGCGCAGGTGATAGACGACGTAAGACACCAGGAATGCCGACGAGCAGGCGAAAGCTGAGAGCATGAAGGCTCTATGCGCCGCAATACGCCCACTGCGGATCATGGCGTACCCGGCGATTAAGAGCAGACCGCTCGAGCCGTTCAGCAGGGCATTGAGCGTGGGCTCAAAAGCTAAGAATGGGGAGGCGGGCGTATGGCTACTTCCCTTCCCCCGGCTGCTTGGGGCCGGGATTCGCCGCGGCGGCTGTGGCTCCCGCCGTTTTATGGCGGTGAGGCAGCCATCCTTCTTCCTCGGCCATCGAGTAAAGCATCCACAAAAATAGGATCGCCATCATCAGGCAGATCATAAGCAGCAGAAGGCCGTCGATATTGCCAATCAGCCGGGTGATGAAGTCGGAGATCACGCCGGCGAAGGAGAAAGCCAGGATCACGATGCAAATGCCCACCAAGCCCAGGATGCCATGTTCTTTCTTCATCGTCAGGGTTTACATCGCCTCCGCTTCCAGATTGCGCTAACGAGAAAACTTGTCGAGCATCATCAGCCCGAGCAGCAGCGGCAAGTGCAGCACGGTGGCGTGCATGAGCCATTTGGCGCGCACGTTGGTCTTTTGCGCGGCTGCCCAGAGGCAAACCTCCACCAGCATCACGCCCAGCACCAGTGCACCGAAAAAGTAGTGCACCCCGGCCAAGCCGGTGACCGCGGCAAGCAGGCTGACCGGGATCAAAGCGGCGGCACAAACCAAAATCTGGGTGAACGTCGCGCGGCCCTCCGGGTCGACTACCGGCAACATGCGAATGCCGGCGCGGCCGTAATCCTCACGGTACATCCAGGCGATCGCGTGAAAGTGCGGAAACTGCCAAAGGAAGAGCATGGCGAAGAGAACCCAAGCGCCCGGAGCAAGTCCGCCGCGCGCCGCCGCCCAGCCAATTAACGGAGGCATGGCGCCGGGAAAAGCGCCGACGAGCGTCGCGAGGGTCGTGCGCGTTTTGAGCGGAGTGTACAGGCCGAGATAGGTCACGCAGGTGGCGGCAGCCAACACCGCGGCGAGGCCGTTGGTGGTCACGAGCAGCTCGATCACTCCGACGATCGCCAAAGTGGAACCGAACCACAGCGCATCGGAGGGAGCGAGCACTCCGCTGGGCAGCGGACGAGCGGCGGTGCGGCGCATGCGAGCGTCCGATTCGCGTTCGAGATAATGATTGAGCGCCGAGGAGCCCGCCGCCACGAAAGTGGTGCCGAGGACGGTCTGCGCCATGCGCAGCCAGTCGAGCGGACCGACCGTTCCGAGGGCATATCCCGCCAAGGTGGTCATGACGACGAGAAAGGAGACGTCCGGCTTGGTGAGTGCCAAAAAAGCCATAGGACGGCTGAGGGTGGCAGCGCGCAGCAACGCGCGCTGTGCTCATAAGCCGACCATCATAGCGCACCTTGGTGCTGCGATTGCCCCGCTGAAGAGCTGTCGGCGGCCGCGAACGCTCGTACGGTGGCGCCCGACGGGCGCGCCAGACGGTAACAGGCCAGCGTGACCAGAACGGTGGTGGCCAGAACCAGGGCGCCGGTAACCGTGTGAATCACAGTCAGCGTGACCATGACAGGGATCGGTTGCGGGAATTGCGCGCTATAGACGCGCGACCACCATGCGCCAGCGCCGAGAAGCAACTGCAAGCCAATCAGGGCGTGCAGGAGGCGCGCCAAGTCGCGCAAGGGCCGGCACGTCCGCGAATCGCCGGCGCAGCAATCCCGCGAGCCAGAAGATGAGCCCGGTGACCAGAACCGCGCCCATCAGGTGCGGAATGATGCCGAAAGCCTTATGGCGGAACGCAGCGCCCAAGATCAGCTGCAACAGCGTTGCCGATGCCGTGGCGACGGCCAGCGAATGAATGCTCGGCCAGCCAGCGTCGGCAACCAGCGGCCTTTCCCGTCGCCACCAGGCGCTGGTAAACAGAGAAATGCTGAGCACGGTGCAAAAGAAGAGCTGCGCCAGCGTCGCGTGTGCCGCGGAGATGGGAGGCGGAAGAAAAAACAGCACGGTGATGCCGCCCAGAATGCCTTGCGCGATCACCGCGCCCAGCGCCGCCACGCCCAGCCAGCGCACCCAGCGTCGCGACTCCACGCGCCATAGCCAAACGGCCAGAACGATGCTGAGCGTGCCGACCAGGGTGGCGATCATGCGATGGCCGTGCTCATAGAAAATGCCGCCGACCATCGGCGGCAGGAGCGAGCCATAGGAAAGCGGCCAATCGGGAACGGAGAGACCGGCGTCGTTCGAGGTGACCAGCGCGCCGGCGATCAAGAGCAGAAATGTGCAGCACGCCGTGAACACGGCGAAGCGGTGCACGTTGCGAAGGTCGCGTGGTGAGCTCATAGAGGATTGCAGCAGGGGTGGACCGCTAAGCCCGCCCCGAGGCTAGTTCCCTGCCGCGCGGTTAATCTGACGCGGCGGCCGCCTTGAAGGTGAGGGTAACGGCCTTGGACTCTTTAGCGCCGACGGTGACCATCTGCTCCTGCGTGCCGTAGGATTCGTGCCAGGCCGATACCGTGTAGGTTCCCGGCGGGACGTTCTTAATGGTGAACGAACCGTCTTTGCCGGTGACCTAGAAGTAGGGGCTGCCGACGACCGCGATGTACGCCTTCATCCAGGGGTGCACGTTGCACTTCACGGGGACGGCGACTTCCTCGCGCGCGAAGGTCTGCATGATCGGCGCTGATCCGGGCGGCTGCGATTCGTTCCACTCGCGGTTATTCTTGGGACGGGGTGAATGTTGTGCGTGGTCATGTCGGAATTGACCACCGGAGAGCGGCTGGTTGGTCATCAACGCCAAAACGTGGGGTTCGTACTGGCATCCCTTTTGATCGATTTCCGCGGGCGCGGTGGGCACGTCCAATTTGTACTGCGAGAAATCGCCCTTCAGATACACGACGACGTTTTGCAGCGTGCCGCCGTCGCCGGGGACCACGTCTTGGGTCATCGCCGGCGCACTTGCGTGGACCTTCGCGCAAGCCGGCTCGGCAGCCATGTTGATGACCTTCATTTTAGGTGCGGTGCCATCGAGCTTGATCGATCCCGGTTACCGTGCCAGCCGTTGCTGGATCGACTGGCGTTCCGCCTCCCGTGGACGTTGCCGCGGGTTGTTCGGCGGTTGGGGCTCGAGTTGCTTCCGCAACTGATCATCGCCACTGCGAACCCAATCGCGGCGGCAATTAGCATTACAGGTTTAGCTTTCATGACAGATCACATCCTCCTATTCGGATGAAAAATTTCACAATCCCGGCGAGTGCTCGGCAGATCCACTCTGGCGCGTCATGTTTGCTGCCGCCCCGATTCGAAGCGGCTGTTCGCCCGACCAGCGACGCTTTGTTCTTCCGGGGTCAGCTGGAACATATAGCGGACCAGCAGGTCGGCATGATCGCCATGGTACGTGTTGAAGCTCGCTGGCACAGGTCCGGAGAATACCCAGCGATCATCGTCCTTCCGGAACAGCCCGGAGGGCATGGCAGTGCCAGGAGCGATAAGCTGTGGATTGGTGATCCAGCGCTCGGTCCAGGCTGGCCGCAGCCGATCCTTGGCCAGCAGGAAGTTTGGCGCCGTGGCGTTCTTGTCGTGGCCCGGGTCGCCCGTCGCGTGGCACTTCAGGCAAGGAGCGGCGGTGCTGGTGAACAGGTCCCGCGCCATTCCCACCTCGGCCGTGGTGAGCGGTTCGATCTTCTGCGGAATGAACGGTTGGGCTTGATGCGACATCGCTCCGAAGAACAAGCACCAGCGAACGAATCTCGTCGTCGGAGAAGAAGAACGTGGGCATGCGAACCTGCAGATAGCTGCGCACGCCGTCGCGGTTGGTGTCGGTGGTGGATAGCGCCGGATTCGCCAGGAAATCCTTCAGCCACTCGGGATTCACCCGGGCGCCTTCACTGGTCAGCACAGGGGGCAAGCCGATCTTGTCCTGGCCTTGATACATCGGCAGGTCCATCAGGACCGAGCGCTGTCCGATGTCGATCTGGTGGCAGCCCATGCAGTTGTACTTGGTGACGATCCACCAGCCCTTTTGAACCGAGGCGCGCTCATCGGCGGGCTTGTACATGTAGTCGGGCGGCAGCGTCGGGTCGGTGCTGCCCAAGCAGCATCGTTGTCAGCGCGTCAATCTCGGTTGCGTTACGTTCGGCTTGGGCATGCGCAAGCGGTCTTGCGGGTTCGGCTTGTATTTGCCGGTATCAAAGACGGCCGGGTTGGTCAGCTTGTTCTCGAAGAAGCCCTTGAGGTCATACCACGAGCCGCGTGGCGACTTTTTGCCGTCGGGAAGCACGCCGAGCTTGGCGTCCTCGGTGAGCAGCGCGAAGTCCAGGCGCTCGATCGGCTTGCTGCCTTCGTTGGTGAGCTCGGTGCCGATGCGGCCTTCGTCTTCGAGGCCGGCGATTTCGTGGCAGCCAGCGCAACCGTAGAACTGCACCAGCGTCTTGCCCTTGGCCTTGAGCTTCGGATCGTCCATGAAGTCCGCCGGATCGTAATGGGCGTCGCTGTGCTTCAGCGTAATCAGGTAGCTGGCGATGTCGCGAGAGTCCTCGATGCTCAGCCGCAGGCTCGGCATGACGGTTGGCTGCTGCACGACCAGTTCGTGCCCATCGTCGGGACTGCGCGAGTGGTCCAGGTCGAAGACAAACGGCTGATTGTGCTTGGCGTAATCGTCCGGCCCCAAATCGCGGTGCTCAAATGGGCTGTAGGGACGCGTCCGTTCACGCGGATTGTGCACCCAACGAACCAGATAATCGTAGTTGTCCTTCTCGCCCACGCGGCTCAAATTCGCCGCGAAGGTGCCGCCGATCAGGTTCGGGCCTTCTCCGACCGAGTGGCAGGCCAGGCAGCCACGCGATTCCAGGAGCACTTTGCCGTGCGCCGCGTCTCCCGGCATCTGCTTGGGGAGCGGGGGGTCGGTAATGCCAGACTGCCAGATGAACGCAGCGATCGCTTGCACTTCGTCGGGCTGCAGGCGGAACTGCGGCATCTTGGTCGTCGGACGAAATTCGTGAGTGTGCTGCAGCCAGTACGGAATCCATTCCTTGTGAATCTTCATGCGAACTTCTTTGAGATCCGGGCCAACCTTCTTGATCTCCTGCTGCAGGTCGTGAGAGCGGTTTTCGAACTGCTCTTCCTGGGCCTGTCATGCTGCTGACGGTTACCGTCAGATTGAGTGGCTTGCTGATAGTAGCGATTGGCGGCGTCGTTGTTGGTGGCCTGTCGCCGAGCTTGTTCAGCCGCGGTATATCGAGCTGATCCGTCTTCATGTCGCTTTCGAGCTGAGTGATCTGCTGGCGATTGGCGACCAGTAATTCGTCTTGATTGTCGAAGCCCTGAAACTTGTGGCAGCCGATGCAGCCCTTCTCGCGGTAGAGCTGCTTTGCGCGCGATTCAGCACCGGCGCATGTTCGGTGATGGCGTCGGACGCGTGGCACTGCTGGCAGCCGGCGTTGTAGTTCGCCGGATAATATAAGCGGCCAGAGCCAATGCTCGTAGCGGCCGTGGGCTTTTTCTTCCGAGTCCAGCGCTCGGCCATTGCCTCCGTGGCAGGGCGAGCAACCAAACTTCTCGAGCGGATGGAATTTGAGCAGATCGGGATCGGGATGGCTGGAGAATGGAGCGTCCATGCTCTTGGCCATGCCCAGGTCGGCTTTGGTCACCGTCATGACGACCGGAACGACCAGCGGGTCGGTGCCGACGTGGCACGACTGGCAGCGATCCACCAGGCCTACGCCGCCGATATAGTTGATCTGCGTGCCCGGCGGATTGACGTTGATCTGCCGCAGTTTGACGTCCATGCTCTGGACGCTTGTGCGCAGACCCGCGAGATCCGAGGAACCCAGACCGGGCAGGTTCTCCTTGACGTATTCGTCCAGCGCGGCTTGCGCTTCCTTGGCCGGCTTGTCCACCTCTCCGCGCTGAGCGACCAGGGCCGCGCGTTGCGCCATGATGCTGGTGAACGTGTTCGCCAATTCGTCGGCGGTCATCTTCCGCGTCGTTGATGCCGTTCGCCGTGGGCCAATCCACGTTGTACGTCTCGGCCTTGGCTTCGTTGAGCTCCTTGAGTTCTGCGGCCTTGCCGCTCTTGTCGCTTTCGGGAGTCTGTTCGAGGTCGTAGGTGATGGCGCCGACTTTCCCGCGCGAGGTCTGGAAGCCGTCGGTGATGGCGGCGCGCTGGGCATCAAATAGGTCGATTTGCGTTTGAAGCTGGCGATCCATCGGGGTAGCGGCGGCGATCTTGGCCTGAATATCCGGCCTTCATTTTTTGATAGGTCGGAGTTCGCGTAGAACGCCTGCTCCTGAGTCTTTCGCTGGCCGATCTGCTTTTGGAGATAGGTCGGAATAGACTTCGCGAAATTGGTCCTGATAGCTGCGCCACGGCCGCAGCCCGAAAAATTCGCTATACAGCGACCAGGCAACCGTCAGCAGCAATATGAAGGCAGAGATCAGAACCAGCAGGCTCATGGGCCTGCTGGTTATCGGATCGTCCTGCGGCGGGATCTCAGGCACCCCGATCCTCCTTGAGGGTGAATCCTCGGATCAAATGCTGAACCATGGCGTCACCCAGATGTACTTGATGCGAAACATCAGCCTGGCGATGAATCTTCACGGGCAGGCTGAGCATCAGAACCAGGAAAATATCCGTCGTCACGATCTGCAACAGCGTCATCCGGCTGGAAAATCTTGCGCGCAAACGCGGTCGAGTTCATGACCAGATAGACTGCATAACTCGCCCAGGATGAAATACAGACGCGATCGGGAATATCCCGAAAATAATTCGCGCCAAGAATGGGCGCGTAATCGCGATTGGCCGCCGGCATCACGTGCGCAAGCCACGAGCCATTCATGCTGAAGATCTGGTCCAGATTGCGGTTCACCGCAAACTGCACCGCCTGAGCGTCCCACGTTTGGGTTGGCCAGAACCACATCCATCCAGGGCCGCGAATGAACGTGCCGATGATGATCATGACCACCCACAGCCCGATGAAAGCCGAAGCTGAAACGTCCAGATGGCGAATTTGCGCTGCTTGTAGGTGTAGTAGCCATTGCCCAAAGGATTCGCGTCTATATAAGGTATGGCCATCAAGCCGACGATGATCAGCGTGGGCATGACCACGCCGGCCATCCAGGGATCGAAATAGACCAGCATCTCCTGCAAGCCCCAGGAAGTACCAGGGCGCTTTGGCCGGATTCATGGTCACGTTCGGATTCGAGGGCTCTTCGAGCGGCGCGCTCAGCGTCAGCGACCACACCATGAGCAGCACCGTGACCAGGATCGCCGCGACGAACTCGACGCGCATCAGGTACGGCCAAGTGTGGACTTCGCGCTCCCACTTCGGCTGGTAAGGCTGCGTCTTGCGATGGGCGGTCTTGGCAGCGGCAGGGTCGGCTTCGAGTTTGGCGATCAGCTCGTCGTTGGCAAAGGCCTGCCGGAACGCGTACCAGATGTAGAACGGAATCAGGAACAGCAGCGCCACGATCGGCACGTTGTCCGGCGCGGAAACGATCTCCCAGAGCTGATGCCAGTTCCCTAGCATGTTAGTCGGCCTCCTCTGCGGGAGTTCGGATCTGCATGGCGCGATTCATCACAGCATACCGCTCGGGCGCATGATGACCGGGCGCGGTCCCTTTTCTTCCTTGATTTCCGATTCGAGCATCACCGGCGCTGGGCCGGAGATGCCGCCGTCCTTGCGCACCCGCCAGAAATGCACGCCCATGAAGATCGAGGCGATCAGCGGGATGGCGATGCAATGCCAGATGTAGGCGCGCAGCAAGGCGTTGGCGTCCACGATCGAGCCGCCTAGCAGCGCAAAGCGCACGTCGTTATACGGCGTCATGCCCAGCAGCGAGCCGAACGGGCCCTCATTGCCCAAGCCTGGCGTGGCGCGGGCCATGTTCGTTCCCACCGTAACCGCCCAGAACCCCAACTGATCGTCGGGCAGCAGGTAGCCGGTGAACGAGAGCAGGAGCGTGAGCACCATCAGCAGGACGCCGATGCACCAGTTGAACTCGCGCGGCTTCTTATAGGAGCCCGTCAGGAACACGCGGAACATGTGCAGCCAGACGGCAATGATCATCAAGTGCGCGGCCCAGCGGTGCATGTTGCGCAGCAGCTTGCCGAAGGGCACGTCGTTTTCGAGATACAGAATGTCGCGGAAGGCCTGCACCTTCGTCGGGTGGTAATAGAACATCAGCAGCACGCCGGTAAAGGTCAGCACGATGAACAGATAAAACGTGATGCCGCCCATGCCCCAGGTGTAGTTGTAGCGCACGGCGTCGCGATTGACCTTGGCGGGGTGCAGGTGCAGGAAGACGTTGCTGAGAACGCCCGAGCGAGCGGCTGCGGGGAGTGTCTTCGTGCTTGACGCGGAAAATCGAGCGGTAGAGCTGGGTCTTTTCGGGATCCTTGAGGCCCTCGATCTCCTCGCGGCCCTTCTCCTTGACCAGTTTCTTGATGTCTTCGGTATCTTCGCGGACCCGGTCGACCAGACCGGTGCGCTTACTGCCCCCGTTTTCATCCGCCATGCAGTCTCCCCCCAAGAACTCTCTCGTGTCCTGAAACCTCGCTGGCGCGAGGCCGTCCAGCGCCTCTAAACGCTCAAGAAGGCGCCCGGATCGTTGAACTGATTGACGCCGGCTTTCGGATCGTCAATATACAGCCGGCTGGTATCCACGATGATCTTGCCGGTGGCATCCGTTTCGATGTGCGCGCGGTCCATCGGCCGCGGCGCAGGTCCCTCGAAGTTGACGCCCTCGCTGTCGTACCCGCTGCCGTGGCACGGGCACTTGAACTTGTTTTCGCTTGGCTTCCACTCCGGCGTGCATCCCAGGTGGGTGCAGCGCGCGAAGATCACGAAAATGCGGTCGGGTTCGCGCACCACCCAGATGCGGTTGGTCATCAGAAACCGTTGATCGATGCCCAGGTCGAAATCAGCGGGAAAGCCAATGGAGAAGACGGTGTTGGGTTCGTACAGAGCGCGCGGGAAGAAGAAACGCAGGAACATCAGGAAGTTGATGCCGAGATAGCCGCCGACAGCCGCCCAAATCAAGCGACGGCGCATCCGGTCGGGCGGCGGTGCGTCCGACTTTGCCGCCGCTGGCTTTGGCCGCTGGCTTCGGCTGTGGTGCAGCGACCGCTGGGGTTTGTTCGGGTGAAACCGTAGCTACTGCCGGCTTTGACTCGCCGTTATCCGCCATGGATTAGCGCGCTACCTCATCGATGAATGAAAAATATAAGACTACTAGAACAGTATTATAAGCCGCGCGTCTATAACTGTCAAGACGATTCGGCTGCAGGTGTCAAGACGATTCGCGCGATGCCTGCCGCGTCAGCCTTTGCCTCTTGGCAGCATGCGCGTTCCCATTGAGCGCAGCCCGTCACCAAGATCAGCCAGCGCGCCGATGAAACGGGGCGAGTCGCCCAGCGCGGGCATCATCTCGAACTGCTCCACGCCCAGCGCCAGGGCTTCCTCGCGCGCCTCGATATTGATCTCGTGCAGCGTCTCGATGTGCTCGGTGACGAAGGAGATCGGAATCACCAGCAGGTGCTTCTTCCCTTCTCGCGCCAGGCGCTCGATGGTATGCGTGAGCGACGGCTCCAGCCACTTCTGGCGGCCGACGCGGCTCTGGTAGGCAAGGACGTGCGGATTGGGCCAACCGCCGCGCTCCATGACGCGCTGCACGGTCTCTTCGACCTGCCGCTGATAGGGGTCGCCGCGCTCGATCAGGCTCAGCGGCAATCCGTGCGCGCTGAACACCAGATGCACCTCGGCAGGATCATCGAAGTGCGTAAGGCTGGTGGCGATTCTTTCCGCCAGGGCCTCGATATAGAGCGGATGGGTATGAAATTCCTCGATCACCGTCTCCTTCGGCGCGCCCGCCGCGGGACGATAAAGGCGCTTCCATTCCTTCAGGCTGCTGAGCGTCGTGGCGAAGGAATAATGCGGATAGAGCGGCAGCAGCACCAGCGCGTCGAGCGACTCAGCACGCACGCCCGCGACCGCTGCCGCGGTCAGCGGGTGCCAGTAGCGCATGGCCACCCAGCAGCGCGCGTCGAAGTCCGGCGCGAGCGCGGCTTCCAGGCGGCGGGCCTGCCGCTCGGTGAGCAGGCGAATGGGCGAGCGGCCGCCGATCGCGTCGTAGTGTTCGCGGACCACCTGCGCGCGGCGGTGCGAGATGTAGCGCGCGAGGGGCTTGCGCGCCAGCGCAGCGCCAGGGGAAATTGATGATGTCCGGATCGCAGAAGAGATTGTAGAGAAATGGCTCGACGGCTTGCGAGGAGTCCGGGCCGCCCAGTTGAAACAGAGACCACGCCGATCTTTGGTCTTGCTCATGCCGGGAACTAGGACCTCGCGCCAGGACTGCGGCGAGCGCCGCGCGAGCGTGCTCAGGGCGCGCCGTGACCGTCAGCGCTTGACCGCACCTTTCAAGCGCTCGACTTCGTCCTGCAGGCGCGCCAGCCGCCGCGAAACCGTAAACTGATAGACGAAGAAAATCGCCCAGACCGCCAGATACGCGGCCAGAACGCTGTCGAGATTTTTCATTCGCTTCCTCCCATGCGCAGCTTCCCTGGCGTCCGAGCGTTCGCTAGCGCTTGGCGCGGCCATCCAGCCGCAGACGATCGACATCCCAGCGCAGGGCTTCCACGCGGTAGCGCTGCCGCACATCAAGACCAAGATGCCCAGCATCGCGGCCCAGCAGAGCAGGAGCACCCTGACATGTGCGGATCGAGCGAGCCGCCGTCGCCGATGACCGGCTGGGGATGCTGCGTGCGAAAGAACCAGATCGAAAAATAGACCAGCGGAATATCGACCGCCGCGAAAATTCCGAACACGGCGGAAACCACGGCGCGGCGCTCGGGCTCCTCGATCAGGGTGCGCAAGAGCAGGTAGGAAACGTACAGCACCCAGAGCACAAAGGCCGAAGTCAGGCGCGCATCCCAGGTCCACCAGATACCCCACACCGGGTGCGCCCAGATCGGGCCGGTCACCAGGCCGACGGTGACAAACGCGACGCCGACCTCCGCCGCGGAAACCCCCAGCCAATCCCACTTGGGATTGCGCCTGCGCAGGTAGGCGAGGTTCGAGACGAGGACGATCGAGAACGCCACGAAGGCCGACCACCAGCTCGGCACGTGGAAATAAAAAATTCGCTGAATCACGCCCATGGTGCGTTCGGTGGGCGCGACGAACAGAGCGCAGTAGCCGGCGACGCCCAGCAGCAGGGCCACCAGCAGGGTCTCGAGACAAGTGCGCGCTGCGTGGCAGTCGAGGCGCCTGCGGTGGCTCGGACCGTGGATGCGCTCAGGGTGGCCATCTCATTCCTCCAGTAGATATTCGCCGAAAAGCCACGTCACCGTCAAAAAAATCGACGTCGAAGGCCGCCAGCAGCCCCATCCACTGCGGCGAAAGGTAGGCCGGATCGTCGAACAGGCCGGCGGTGGCTTCGGCGCTGGCGATCAGCGCCGGCGTCAGCACCGGCAGCAGCAGCAGCGGCAGCAGCAGTTCGCGCATGCGCGCCTGCGAGGAGATCGCCGAAAAGACCGTGCCGACCGTCGCCAGCGCCAGCGTGCCCAGGACCAGCACCACGCAGAATTCGCCCGAGCACCGGCCAGAATATGCAAATTGTACAGCGCCGCGAAGATCGGCAGCAGCACGGCCTCCGCGACCAGCAGAAAACAGGCATTGGCGAGAATCTTGGCGGCCGAGAATCGCCATGGGATCGATGGGCGCCAGGCGCAGAGCGGCGAGCGTGTCATTGGTCTGCTCGCGCGTGAACGAGGGATGCAGCATCAGCGAGCCGGCAAACAGCAGCGCCAGCCACAGCAGCCCGGGCGCGAAACGGCGCGATTCGGCCGACGTGGGATCGAACGTGAAGCTGAACAGCACCAGCACCATCAGCACGAAGACCACCGTGGTGGTCAGCAGTTCGCGCGTGCGGAACTCCGTCTGGAGTTCCTTGCCCAGCAGAACCGCGGTGGGGCGCGCGAAGAGCCATCTCAGCTTCCCTGCTCCGCCGCGAGCGCTGCCGCAAGCATGCGCTGCGGGTCGCCGGAAGGCGCGGAATCTTCCGCGACGCGGCCCGCTGCCAGTCGCACCGCGCGCGTGACGACCGCGTGCGCTTCGCTGCGCGCCGTGCGTGCTCATCAGGATGGTGCAGCCGGCGCCGTGAAGCCGCGCCAGCGTCTCGCCGAGCCAGTGCTGGCCGGCTGGATCGAGGCCCGTGGCGGGCTCGTCGAGAAGCAACAGGCCGGGCGCCGGCAAGCAGCGCCCGCGCAATCGCCAGCCGCTGCCGCATGCCGCGCGAAAAATTGCGCACGGGATCGTTGCGGCGCGAGGCCAGGCCCGCGGGCTCGAGGGCGGCGGCGGCGCGGTCCTTGGGACGGTCCAGGCCGTAAAGCTTGGCGAAAAGCTCGAGATTTTCCTCGGCGGTCAATTCGTCGTACAGAAGAATGTGGTGCGCGACCATGCCGATGCGCTGCTTCACGGCGAGGTCGATCGTCGAGAGGATGCGCGCCGCTCGCTTCGCAGAAGCTCACGCTGGCCCGCGTGGGCCGCACCAGAAGCGCGGCAATCCGCAGCAGCGTGGTCTTGCCCGAGCCGTTCGCTCCGACCAGCGCCACGCACTCTCCGGCATCGATGCGCAGCGACACGCCGCGCAGCGCGAAGCGCACTCCGTAGCGCTTTTCAATGTTCTGGAATTCGACGGCCACGCCGCGCGAGGATGTGACTTGAGAAGCGATGGCCACGCCGCCGGCTCAGCCCCGCACCAGTTCGCGCAGGACCTGTTCGGTGCGGCTGCGCTCTCGCGCGTATTCTTCTTCGGAGATGGTGCCGGCCTGGCGGCGAAGCTCGAGCCGGAAGAGGCGATCCTTCAGGCCGTCCAGGCTCTGCTCGACGTCTCGCGCGACATTCTGCACGGCCTGTCGCGGCGCTGTGCAGACTGCGCGGGCGAGCTGCGGCGGCGGCACTGAAGCCGGGACGTTCAGCGCGAGCGTTGCAGCGGCGGCGGCTGCTTGCGACCGCTTCGCGGGCCGCTGGGCGGCAGCGCCACGGTTTCGGGCGCCCGGCGACGCGGCACCATCACCGCAACCGGCCGGCGCCAGACGAACACAATCCCAGCGCGAAGAGCGCGCAAAGCCGCCGACGAGAATCCACTTCAGGCTATCCAGGCGGTCCGGCATGGTCTGGATGGTCACGCCGGAATCGCGGCCGTTCACCGGATCCTGGCCCTGCGCTCGGCTTGCCCTTGGCCTTGGTCGGCCGAGCCGCCCTGCGGCTCGGCGGAAGGGGGCGGCGCGGTGCCGGAGACAGCGACTTCAAACGGCAGCCCGGCGGGCACGCCGTCTCGCGTGTACAGATTGAAGCCCTGCTCGGTGCCGGCAGGCATGAAACCGGCGCTGGTCACTTGCACGGTCGGCGGCGCCACCAGCATCACGCGCTCGGCGGATAGTCGGAGGTGAACTGCAGCTTGGCGGCGTTCGACGGATAAGGAACCTGGTAGGACATGCGCACGCCGTTGTCGCCCGGCTGAAAGGCATAGGCGATCGCATATTTGCTGCTTGCCGCGGTCGATGGTTCCTTGCACGACGGGCATCCCCGACGGTCCCCAGGACGAGACCTGCGAGAGTTCGGCGCCGTTGGGAACCTCAAAATTGAAATCGCCCTTCTCGTTGAAGTAGGCCAGCGGCGGCTGCGACTGGTTCTGCAGCGAATATTCTTCGCCGACGAGCAGATTCGCGCCATTGGGCTGAAAAACGATCAGGCGCGAGCCCACTTTCACGGTTTTGGCGTCGGAGGTGGGATCGTACACGGTGACGTCGACGGTGGCCGTGCCCGGCATCAGCGGCTGATGAAACATCACGCCGCGATAGACGGCGCGAATCAGCATCGGGCCTTGCCCGATGGCCGGATTGTCGAGCTTGTAGTTGCCCTGCTGCGTCCGTCTTGGTGTTGGCGACAGGCTGCATGCCGCCCTGCAGCTGGATCAGGATGACGTCCACTCCGGCGGCCGGCTTGCCGTTGGTGCCGTTGTGCACGACGCCGGTGACGGTGCCGGCGGCAGCGCCAACCGCGGAGATCAGCACGAGCGCAATCACCGCAGCAGGCGCAGGGCTGGGTGGTGGCGGAATATGGAGGGGCTCCCCTTTTTTTGTAAGTGTTCATTCCAGGGGACTTTAAGTCCAGTCATTTTGGAAGTAAGGATTCTGCACGGCTTAGCGGCGCATTTTGCGTAACTGTTCATTTTGCTCAGGTTAAGGTCGTTGAACACTGGACTATCCGCGCGATTTCAGAGGCAGCGCATCCGGGCCGTGGCCGCGCGGCTGCGCTGCGGCTGCCGCTGGGCAGCGATGCTTCGTTGCCGGTGACTTCTTCGATCTGGGCCAGCACCAGCGCGGCTTCGGTTTCCAGCGTCGTCCTTCATCTGTTCGTAGTCCTGCTCGGCGAAATTTCCGGTGCGGTACTCGAATTTCAGATCGCGCAGATTGTCGTAGATCGTGTCGCGCCGCTCCATGCAACTGATCCAGATGCGAGCGGTGCGGCGCCGAATCGGAGGCGTCCGGCTCGATCAAAAAAACAAAAATGAGACGTGCAGCCGTGAGCGCCAGGCAAGCGAGCAGCGCCAGCGCGTCGGGACCACCCGGAAGATCGATCAAGAAGCTAGCATGTCAGTCGTCCGTTTCCCGGTCGGCCTGCCGGCGCGTCGCGCTCGAGCAATTCTGGCGAAAATCGCCGGGCCGGAAGCCGGCCACGGGCACAGGCCGGATGCCGCCAGTGGCGAATGACCAGAATCACCAAGCCCAAGCCCCATGACGAAAGCGATGACGGGAATGGCCCACGCCAGGCTATTGAAGCCGTGCGTCGGGGGCTCCGCCAAGACCGCCTCGCCGTACTCCTGCACAAACGATTGCAAAATCAGATCGTCGCTATCGCCCGAAGCCACGCGCTGATCCATCTCCTTCAGCATGGCGGCGGATCGCGTGCAGCCGACGTGATTGCACGCGGTGAGAATCTGACCGCAGTTGCACATGCAGATCAGTTTTGACGCCGAGCTGCTTGGCGCGGTCGGAGCTTTGCCCCTGCACCATGCCGGTCGAAAACATGACGGCCGCGGCGAGAGCCAATACGGGCGCGAGTCTTCGCGAAGCTCTAGTCATGACCGTCGATACCGATCGCTCAGGGATTCGGGCAGGCGACCGGCGACCATACCGGACCCGAGGGCGCGGTTTCCGTAACCGCACGAATCGCCAGAACCGGCTGCTGATTTGGCACCAGCGCCAGGAGCGTCCCAGGACCACGATGGCGCCGCCGAGCCAGATCCATTTCACCAGCGGATTCAGATACGCGTGAATCACCGGCTGCTGCGTGTCCGGGCTGCGGCCCGCGTAGACGACGTAAAGATCTTCCTTGAGCGTCGAATAGATCGCCACCATGGTTCCCGATTCCTGGTTGGCCGGATAGAAGCGCCGCTCGGGATAGAGCATGATGACTTGCTTGCCGCCGCGGTCCACGGCGATGGTGGCTTTCTCGGAGGTGTAATTACCCGCGGGCGTGGAATCGAAGGTCTGGTTGGTGAGATGGTAGGGGCCGATATTCATCTGCGCGCCGGGCGGCATGTCCATCTGCTTGTCCTGATTAAATGCCGTGCCGGCGATGCCGATGAAAATCAGCACGATGCCGAAGTGCACAACGTAGCCGCCGTAGCGTCGCGTGTTGCGCATGGTGAGCTGCGACACCGAAGAAAGCAGGTTCGAGCCGCTACGCGCCGAGATGACCCGCGCGCCGCGGTAGAACTCCAACAGAATCGTCAGCGTGACAAACACCGAGAGAATCACGCAAATCGTGACATAGAAATCCCGCAGACCCAGCGCGAAGCCCACCACGCCAGCGGCGATTCCGACCAGGAGCGGACCGCCGAAATTACGCCGCAAACTGTCTATCGATGTCTTGCGCCAGGCCAGCAGCGGTCCGACGCCGGTCAGGAACAGCAGAAACATCGCGATGGGCAGGTTCACCCTATTGAAGAATGGCGCGCCCACGCTGATCTTGGTGCCGCGCACCCATTCGGAAAGCACCGGGAAGAGCGTTCCGGAAAGCATCGCGACGCAGGCAACCAGCAAGATCAGATTGTTGAAGAGAAAACTGGACTCGCGCGATACCAGCGAATCGAGCTGGTTATCGCTGCGCAGGTAGTCGCGGTTGCGCCAGTAAGCGACGAAGCAAACCACCAGTACCAGGCCGATGAAGCCGAAGAACCACGGGCCGATATTCGATTGCGCGAAGGCGTGGACGGAACTGACCAGCCCGGTTCGCGTCAGTGTGGTGCCAATGATCGTCAGCAGGAACGTCGTGAACACCAGCCAGACGTTCCAGACCCTCATCATGCCGCGCTTCTCTTGCATCATCACCGAATGCAGGAACGCCGTGCCGGTCAGCCAAGGCATCAGCGAAGCATTCTCGACCGGGTCCCACGCCCAATAACCGCCCCATCCGAGCACGGCATAGGCCCAGTGCGCGCCCAGCAAAATGCCGACGCCCTGAAAGCCCCAGGCGATCATGGTCCAGCGGCGCGTCAGATGAATCCACTTCTCGCCGGGATAGCGGCCCAGCAGGGCTCCCATCGCAAAGGCGAACGGAATCGCGAAACCGGTATATCCGGAATAGAGAACCGGTGGATGGATGATCATCTCCGGATATTGCAGCAGCGGATTGAGCCCTTGACCGTCACCGCGCGAGATCCATTGCAGCGCGCCGTTTGCGGCCGGCGCTCCCAAGACTTGAAATGGACTGGCGATGAAATTATTGAGCGTGAGGAAGAAGAGCTGGATGCCGGCGAGCACGACTCCGACGTAGGGCATCAGCTCTGGATGCTTGTGGCGATAAACGAACAGCGCAGAGAAAACGTAGATCGAAAGCAGGAAGCTCCAGAACAGCAATGAGCCTTGCTGCCCTGCCCAGATCGCTGGAATTTTAAAGAAGGTCGGCAGCGTGCGGTTGCTGTGCTCGACGACGTAAGCCATCGAGAAATTGTCGGTGAGAAAAAGATAGGCGAGGCTGGCAAACCCCAGCCACACCAGCACGCAGACCGCCATGCCGGCGTTGCGCGCGCTCTTGATCAGCAGGGGCTTGCGCGTGATGATGGCGGCGATCCCGCCGCCGAAGGCGTATAAGCCACACAGGAAAGCCAACAGTAGAGCGTACGATCCAAACAGATCCAACGAACTACCCCCGATCCATTAGCTCTTGTGGTCTTCGGTGGTGCTGCCTTGCGTCTGCGGAGTGCCGTAATTTCCCTGACCAGGCGCGACTTCATACTTAGACGCGCACTTGGCCTGAACTTCTTCTGCGACGAAACGTCCGTCGGGCATGGCGTGCCCTTCCACCAGGGCCTGCGCGCCATCCTTAAATGTGTCCGGCAGCGGGTCTGCTCCGACATAACTGACCGGCAGCGTCTTACCGTCTTCCTTGAGCACGAAGTCGACGCGACCCGGCATATGTTGAATGGAGCCGGCCGCGATGTCGCCGCCGACGCGGATGCGCTGGTGCGCCTGCGAGGAGTTGAGCGAGGAGAGTTCGGAGATGGTGTGGTAGTAGGTCTGGCTCTCTTTCGCCCCCATAAAGGCCAGTCCGGAAAGCGCGACCACAATGATGCCGATTCCGATGGTAAACTTCGTTTTCGCTTTCATGTATTTCCCCCTGCCGAACTACCGCCTATGAAACAGGATTCTACCACACTGCGGGTATGCGAGCACCCTATTCGGGGGTGGCGGCCAGTTCAGACCATCACGTTTCTCGGGCTTTGGCTTTTTGGGTGTAGTATACCCACCTTGCGCAGAGTCAAAGACACATGGAAAATGCGCAGGCAGCACACATGAGTGCCTCTCCAACCCGAGCCACCCGCGCGACGTTCAAGTCGCCATTACTGGAGGGCCTCTCTCCGAGAGACGCCAATTCCGTCCTCCGCGCCGCCACTGTCCGCCGGTTTTTGGCGCGTTCAGTCATCATCAACCAGGACGAGCCGGCAACCAAGTTTTTTCTTTTGCTGGAAGGCCGCGGGCGTTTCTTCTACATTACTTCGGAGGGCCGCAAGATTCTGTTGCCATGGATCCTGGCGGGCGAAGTCTTTGGCGCAGCGAGCGTCCAGCGCTCGTCGGATTCGTACCTTTGCAGCACGGAAACACTGGAGGACAGCCGTGTGCTCGTGTGGGACACGGCAACCATCCGAGGCCTAATGGCCCGCCACCCTCTATTGATGGACAACCTGCTCTCTATCAGCCGCGGATACATCGATTGGTTTTTCGCCGCCCACATCGGCTTGTCCTGCCACAGCGCCCGCTATCGTTTGGCACATGCGCTAATCAACCTAGGCCGCGCGATCGGCCGGAGCGTGCCGGGCGGTCTCGAACTCGCCATTAAGAATGAGGAGCTAGCGAGCGCCGCGGCCGTCACGCCGTTCACGGCCAGCCGCCTACTCAGCGAATGGCATCGCAGCGGCGCCCTGACCAAGAGCCGTGGCAAGGTCTTGGTCCGGTCTCGGGAACGCCTGTTTATGACGAAGCGTGAACCGTTCGCTGCTTAAGCTGACGCGATTCCTGCCCACATCCCTCCGCAAATTCTGATTGCTGTAGCGCAACCATCTCCTTGCCATTGCTCAACGACGTCTGTTTCCCCTTGGGCCATCCTCGACGTTTGGTTCTAACCCGTTTTTTCGGGGAGCGCAACTGATGCAGCGCCACGTGGTCGTGGAGAACGAAGACAGGGAGGTTTCTGCGGGAGGTTGAGTTGAGAAGCAATCCAGATACAAAACCTATGCAGTTTGAGCGTCGTCGTGCACCCAGCCATGCATTTGGAGGCGTAGATGCGGCTGGCTCAGTCCGCTGTCTTAATCAGGCTAATCAGCCGATTCAGCATTCAGGAGGAAAGTGGCGTCAAATGAACGAGCAGTGGTATCCCTACAAAAATGAGGCCCGCATTGTTCAACATCTACAAGCACTGGAAGCCGCGCGCTCTGCTTTGTCGGGCGATATGAGCGCCCTTCGCCAGGCTGTCCTTAAAGGCTCGCAACTGCTGCCTCGTGACTGTGAAAACCTTGCCACACATCTGCGGGAAACAATGGTCTTGCTGGTCGCTGCGACGCAAGCTTGCGAGGAGATGATCTTGTCGATCACAAAACCCATGCAGTTTGAGCGTCGTCGTGTGTCCCGCCATGCTTTTGGAGGCGTCGCCGAAATGTCCGCAGGTGACTCCGATTCGTACGTCATCGGACTGGCATCCGAAATTAGCCGGTTTGGATGTTTTATACGGACGTCCTCAGCTGTACCTGTCGGAACCAAAGTCAGCCTAAAGATCACATATGACGAGAGTGAACTGACAGCTTATGGTGAGGTAATTTATGTGCAGTCCAACTATGGCGTGGGTATTAAGTTTGCCGACTTCTCAGCCAAAGATGCGTCGCTTCTGGAATCGTGGTTGAGGCGGACTACAATTTGAAATTGCGAATCCCTCGCGGCCAAGTCGCGGGCGGGTGGCACACACTTGGAGACGGTTCTGACTTTCCGGGTGGCCGATCCTCGTGGGTTTCCAGGGTCGGGTGAGGCTGAGGTCCTCAGGATGATTCAGCAGGGATATGGTCCACAGAACGTCACGGACGAAGTGTTTTTTACAGATGCAGATGAAGCCGCCATCTTCGTGAAGGCATCTGACGGCTCGTCGCCGCTGATGGCGAACCTTACGAACCTTGCCGATTGGGTCGCAGACGGCTCTATTTCGAGCGATGAGGAATTGAAGAAGGAGTCGTTGGGGCTTGCGTGATCGTTTTCGGCACTCCGCGCGCCTGATGAACAGACTGCGGTATAATCGCGTTCTTACGCCGTCCATCCGGAGGTGCTCTTTGCCCCCCAGCCAAAGGGTCCTTTTCGTTACAGTCGTGCTTGTACTGACCTGCAGCCTTCTGTCGTCCCGTGCCACGGGCCATGATTCAGCCCCAACTCCTCAAGCCGCTCAGGCTACACCGCCTGATTCCGTCCGCCGCCAGACCCCGGGCCGCCGCCGGATGTGCCGGTCCCACCCGCTCCTGCTGCATTCCAGAATCTCATCCCTGCCAACCAACTCGCCTTCCTCAAGGACTACGACGGCAAGATGCCGAAACAGGTCCTGAAGGACAAGCGCTTCCGCGACCTAGAAAAAGAGATCACGCCGTCGGCGCGTTTTTTCTACCAGTTCGACAGACCTCTTTCGGAGGCCAGAGACAAGGTGCTTGACGACAAACCCCTGCCCATCAGCGTTCGCGACGACCGCTAGGTGATGGTGGACTCGGCAGGGGGCGGCGACCCGCAGGCCTACGGCCGCGGATACGGCCGCGGATTCCTGTGGTTCGACATGCAGATGGGAATCGGGCTGGGCGGAATCTATTTCCATCCCAGCAACGGCGAGCCGGCTCCCACTCTGACGATCTATTCCACGCAGCTGAGCGACACCGATCTCAGCATGGGCCAACTCCCGACGGAGTTCGCTCAGGATTTGACGCAATGGGCGACGATGGCGGGGTTAGAAATGATCTCACCGCGCTATTTCATCCCCGCGAACAAGAAGAAGTATGTGTTGCTCCACGACGAGGATTACTGCGCGTACCCCGGCAACACTCCGGTACTTGGTGGATGTCAGGAGTTGAATGTCGAAGCGGCCGACGCGGACTTGAACGCCGCCTACTTCATGCACCTGACGGGCAACGCGTCGGACGCGAACCTCTTCATGCTCAATTCCGACCAGGCGGCATGGCTCGCCTTGCGCGAGAGAACTTGTGCGGGGCCTAACGCTCTGGCGTGCCGGATTCAAATCACTCGCCAACGCACGGCGGTGCTGACGGGTCATCCGATGCGGCCGCACCCGGTGCACCCGGTGCGTAGGTAAGCGGTGACGGCCCAGGCACAACCTGGGAGCCTACGCGCGAAGCCCCAGTATCCGATCCCGTTTCACTGGACTTGGCGAAGTTTCGATATCGTCGCAACCCTCTTCTTCAAACGCAAGACTTTGAAATCGTAAAAGCGCCGCTGCCAAAAGCGCGGCGGCGGATCGTCGCTCGCTTCGAGAACTAGGGATGACTGGTACAAAGCAAAAGAAGCGAAAGGGTGGGCCACCCGCCCTCGTTTCTCAGGCTGTGGCCATCCGTGGCGGTTGTTTTTGATGCTCCTATCTGAATTGTTGCCTAGCAGCGCTGGCTAGACGCACTGGGGGGCTGGTGGCATGATTCAAAAGCTAGCGTGCGGAAGGCTGACGATGACTTCGCAACGCGTACTCAATTTCATGAAGCAGCAGGGTTTTCCGGAAGAGGGCGCTTCGACCTGCGACCTGCACTTCGCAGGACTTAATTTTCAGCCGCAAATCGTCGGGACGTTCGTCGTTGTGGGAATCATTCTTCGCTCGCCCGTTTTGTTCCTGGTGCTTTCCGCCCTGCTCTGGTGGGCGGCGCTTGTTCCGGCGCTAAATCCATTTGAGGCCTTCTACAATCGCATGATTGCTGCGCCTCGCGGAAAGGCTCGGCTCGTGCCGGCGCCAGGTCCTCGCCGGTTCGCGCAGGGAATGGCTGGAACCACGATGCTGATCGTTGGGTTTGCACTCCTGCAGGGCTGGACGACAACCGCGTGGGTGTTTGAGGCAATACTCGTTGTGGCGATTGCGGCCCTCCTATTCGGCAAGTTCTGCTTGGGCGCTTACATATACCATTTGCTCCGTGGGAAGGTTTCGTTTGCGAATGGCACGCTGCCCTGGGCCGGTTCGCAATAGAGATCTTCACAAGCCGGTGAACAAACTTCAAGAAGAGTGATTGGACGGGCGGTGTGAGGGACTTGCTGGGGGCTACTTGCGCAATATGCCGCGAAGGCACAGCTTCAATTCGGGGCTTAGCTCACTGATTTCCATTCCCGCCATCACCAGGAATTTGCAACTGAGCATCTCGCGCCCTTGATCGTCATCGGGGAGCTTGGCGACGATGCGGCAGTATTGGCAGTCCTGGTTCCAGCAAAAGCGTCCGTAGGGCACGGTCTCCGGGCTGAGGAATTGAAAGCAGCGAAGAACGGTATTCTTCTCCGGCACTTCCAGGGTCTTTCCCAATACTTTTATTTTGACCAAATGTTCATAGGGTCTGAAGGGTTCAGACATGGGTTCGGCTCGTCCCCCGGTATTCGAGAAATGCATTCTGGGTAAGAGGCTAGACCAGATTGACAGAAGCCACAATCAGAAGGGCCGGGGCGCGTCACTAAAACGCCATATGGTATGAAGCGACGAAACAGGGCTAGAAAGGCTGCCGGACCAAAAGCAGATCCCTCGGCCTGCGGGCGTCGGGATGACACCATTCGTGCGAAGTGCGTGCAGGGCACACAGATTCGTCGCGGCCTGGAGAGAACTTCAGGCGCTTTCGCGAACGAAGCGTTGGCCTATCGTGCGGAATTTCTCGTAGCGGCGGCGAAGCAGCTCTGGAATCGGGAGCGCGTCCAACTCTTGCAAATCGCGCAGGAGAACGGGGTCGAGATTCCGTGCGGTGGCTTCGTGGTCGAGATGGGCGCCGCCTTCCGGTTCGGGGATCACTTCATCCACGATGCCCAACTCAATGAGATCGCTTGCCGTGATGCGCAGGGCTTCGGCGGCTAACTCGGCTTTCGTCGCATCGCGCCACAGAATCGACGCGCAGCCCTCCGGAGAGATGACCGAATAGATCGAATTTTCCAGCATGTTCACTTTATCGCCAACGGCGATGCCCAACGCACCGCCCGAGCCTCCCTCACCGGTAATCGTGACGATGACAGGCACAGGCAGACGGGACATCTCGCGAAGATTCGTCGCGATGGCCTCGGCTTGACCGCGTTCTTCGGCGTCAATACCCGGATAGGCTCCGGGGGTATCGATGAGCGTAAAGATTGGACGGCCGAACTTGGCTGCCAGGCGCATCAGGCGCAGAGCTTTGCGGTACCCCTCCGGTTTCGCCTGGCCGAAATTGCGCGCCAGGCGTTGCTTGGTGTCGCGGCCCTTTTGGTGGCCGATGACGAGCACCGGACGTCCATGGAAGCGCGCGAAGCCGGAGACGATTGCCGGATCGTCGGAAAAGGCTCGATCGCCGTGCAGTTCGGTGAAATCGGTGAAGAGCAGCCTGGCGAAGTCGAGCGTGTAGGGCCGCTGCGGGTGACGCGCAAGCTGGGTGCGTTGCCAGGCGCCCAGATGGGTGTAGAACTCGCGCCGCAGCTGGGAGATTTCGCTGCGAACACGTTCCAGATCGCTGGCCGAGCCGAGGCGCTGAAGCTCATCGACTTCATGCTCCAACTGTTCGATCTCTTTTTGGCGTTTGCGGTTGTCCATGGGCGTCAGCCTACGACTTCGACTGCGTCCTGGCCACACATCTCGCGGACAGCCGTGAGCAATTTCTCGTCGGGCTTGACGCGCTGCTGGGAGCGCAGCGTGGCCGCCGAACCGTCCGGGTTGAGCAAGTCGAAGGCGATCGGGCAGGGCCCTGGCGAGCGCGCAAACAACTCCTTCAATCGATCCAGCGTGAATTCGTCCATAGAACCAAGGTCCACGCGAACGCGCATCACCGCCGAACCGTTGGGAGAGACGCGGTCGAGTGGCTTGCCTTCCTGAATGGCCAGCCGCGTGCCAACCTCTTCGACGTTTACGCGGCCCCGCAGCAAGAGCGGAACCCCGGATTTGAGGGTGGTCTCGATGCGCGCGAACGCTTCAGGAAACACGAGCGCTTCGAGGCCGCCGGTCATGTCCTGCAAGCTGAGGATGGCCCAGCGATCGCCTTTTCTGGAACGCATCGGCCGGGTGGACATGACCATGGCGGCGACGGTGACGTCCTCACCGTTGCGACGGCCCTCGATGGTGGCCAGCTCCACCGCACCCAATTCTTTCAGTCGCGCAGCGTGTTTGGCGAGCGGATGGCCGGAGACGTAAAAGCCCAGTGTGGCTAATTCCGCGGCGAGCAACTCGTGTTCGGGCCATTCTTCCGCGTTCGGCAAGGGCGGCTCGGCAACGTGGTCAGCGGCCGCGCCGCCGGCAAACAGCCCGTGCTGACTACTGCTGCGGTCGCGCTGGGATTTTTGCGCGCGTTCCATGGCCCGGTCAATTACTTCGTAGAGACGCGCACGTCCCGCGCCCATGGTATCCATGGCGCCGGACTTGATCAGGCTTTCGATCACGCGCCGATTGAGCAAGCGCGTATCCACGGCTTCGCAGAATTGATAGATCGAGTTGAATGATCCCAGCAGAGCGCGCGCTTCGAGAATGCCACGCACAGTATTTTCGCCGACGTTCTTGATGGCCCGCATGCCGAAGCGAATCTCTTCGCCAACGGGCGTGAAATCCAGCTCGCTGCTGTTCACGTCCGGCGGAAGAACGGTGATGCCCATGCCGCGCGCTTCGTGAATGTACTTGACCACTTTCTCGATGTTGCCGGTTTCCGAGGTGAGCAGCGCCGCTACGAATTCCACCGGGTAATGCGTCTTGAGCCAAGCGGTTTGATAGGCCAGTAGCGCGTAGGCGCACGAGTGCGACTTATTGAATCCGTACCCGGCAAATTCGGTAATCAGGTCGAAGAGGCGCTCCGCCTTTTTGGCAGGCACCTTGTGTGCCAGGCAGCCGGAGAGGAACTTCTCGCGCTGCGCGGCCATTTCCTCACGGTTCTTCTTGCCCATGGCGCGGCGAAGGATGTCCGCTTCACCCAGGGAGAAGCCGGCCACGCGGTTGGCGATCTGCATCACCTGCTCTTGATACAGAATGACGCCGTAGGTCTCTTCCAGAAATTCGCGCAACTCGGGAAGGTCATAGGTGACTTTTTTCTTGCCGTGCTTGCGGGAGATGAAGTCATCGACCATGCCGCCCTGGATGGGGCCCGGCCGATAGAGCGCGTTGAGCGCCGTCAGATCCTCGATCCGCGTGGGTTGGTATCGGCGCAGGATGTCGCGCATGCCGTGCGACTCAAACTGAAAGATGGCGTTGGTGTCGCCGCGGGAAAACAGCGCATAGGTGGGCGCGTCGTCGAGCGGGAGGGTGTCGAGATCCACGGACACGCCGCGATTGTCCGCAACCAGCTTGACGGCGTCGGTCAAGACGGTCAGGGTGGTGAGCCCGAGAAAATCCATCTTCAGCAGGCCCAGCCGCTCGAGTCCCTTCATGTCGTATTGCGTGGTGATTTCGTCGCGATTGGTCTTGTACAGCGGCAGCAGGTCGGTCAGAGGCTGCGGGGAGATCACGACGCCCGCGGCGTGCGTGGAAGCGTGGCGCGACAGCCCTTCGAGACGCTTGGCGACCTCGAGCACATCGCGAAATCTCTCGTCGCCCTCGACCGCCGCGCGAAGTTGGGCCGATTGCTTGTAGGCTTCGTCCAGCGAGATGTTGAGTTGATTGGGCACCAACTTCGCCAGGCGATCGACGTCGCCGTAGGGAAGGTCGAGCGCACGGCCGACGTCTTTTAAGCGCGGCTTTGGCCGCCATGGTCCCGAAGGTGATGATCTGCGCGACATTCGCGCGGCTATATTTCTCGGTGACGTAGTTGATCACTTCCCCGCGCCGCCGCATGCAGAAGTCGATGTCAATGTCGGGCATCGAAACGCGCTCTGGATTGAGGAAGCGCTCGAAGAGCAGGCCGTATTGCAGCGGGTCGACGTCGGTGATGCGCAGCGCGTAGCTGACCAGGCTTCCGGCCGCCGAGCCGCGGCCCGGGCCGACGGGAATATTTTGAGCGCGCGAGTAACGGATGAAGTCCCAGACGATCAAGAAGTAGCCGGCATAGCGCATCTGCTTGATCATCTTGATTTCGTCGGAGAGGCGCTGCTCGTACTCGGCCAGCGGACGCCGCAAGGTTCCCTGCTTGGCGCTCTCCTCGAGCCGCGGTACACGATCCGCGAAGCCTTCTCGGACGACGCGCTCGAAATAGCTATCGATGGTGTAGCCCTCGGGGACCTTGAACTCCGGGAACGAATTGCGCACCGGCTCGATTCGAAGATTGCAGCGCTCGGCGATGGCTACGGTGCGCGTGAGGGCTTCGGGAAGTTCACCGAAGACCTGGGCCATTTCCTCGGCGGTCTTGAAAAAGAATTGGTCGGTGGCGAAGCGCATGCGGTGCGCATCCGACATGGTCTTGCCGGTCTGGATGCACATCAGGACTTCTTGCGCGCGAGCGTCGGCTTGCGTCAGGTAGTGGCAATCGTTGGTGGCGACCAGCGGGATGCCGCTTTCCCGCGAGAGCCGCACCAGTTCCCGATTGAGGGGCTGGTCGACGTCCAGGCCTTGGTCTTGCACCTCGAGAAAAAAATTGCCTTTGCCGAAGATGTCCTGGAGACGATGAGCGGCCGCGGTGGCATCTCGCGTAGCGCTGCTGTAGAAGTGGCTCGGCAACCGTGCCCTTGAGGCAGGCGGAGAGCGCAATCAAACCGCGGCTGTGCTTGGCCAGCAGGTCGTAATCGATACGCGGCTTGTAGTAGAAGCCTTCGAGGAAGCCCGCGGAAACGAGCTTGACGAGATTTCGATATCCTTCGGCGTTCTCGCAGAGCAGCACAAGATGATTGGTGCCGCGCTGTCCCGGTTCCGACGGATGCCCCGTCCGTACCTGCGCCGTCTCGATTCGGCTGCTCCGCTCCGCGATCGTGACGGCTGCCTCGCGCAACGTACACTTCGCAGCCGATGATCGGCTTCACGCCATGCGTGGTTGCCTTGTGGTAGAACTGCTCGGCGGCGAAGAGATTTCCGTGGTCGGTAACGGCCACAGCGGGCATGCCGCGCCGCGCCGCTTCGGCAACAAGTTCACCCGTTTCGCAAGCGCCGTCGAGAAGACTGTAGTCGGTGTGCAGATGCAGATGAACGAAGGGCGGTGTTTCCATGCCGGGTGATTGTAGCCCGCGGTGCTCGAATTATCCAGAGGAGCCGCGCCGCGTTTTATCCGTGCGGTCTGGAGCAGGCGTGCCGGCCGCTTCTTGTTTAATTCCGCCGGTTTTTTTGAAGCAGCCCGGGATGGAGCGGGACCGGCCTTGCCTTCCACTGCGGGCTTACCTTTCTGCTGGCTACCGCTGGCCGCCGCCGGCGCGGAACTTCCCGCAGCCTGTTTTCCCGATGACGGGCGTACTGCCTCGCCCGCTGGCGCAGATGTGCCTTTGGAATCCTTGCCCATGAGCCGTTTTTTCAATTTGTCGTCGGATTTTTTCTTCTCTTCTTTCTTTTTGGGCTCATCCTTGATGCCTGCAAGCTTGCGCAATAGTTTCGTACGATCTTCCGGCGTCCGGCCCTTGCCATTCAGCTGGAGGATGAACAAGTCTTCTAATATCCGGTCGAATTTGGGCCCTCGCGCGACGCCCAAGGCCTCAAGCTCCATCCCCGCCCCGGCCAGCGCGTGACGCAGTGGCCGCCATTTATTGATGTAATTACGAACCTTGTTCAGGGCTTTGGCGTTCGAGGCCTCGGCCATGAGGAACACGATCAGGTGCGGCGGAGTATGCTCCAGAAACGCGTACGCGTCGCGAGGCGTTGCGGTCTTGTTGCCGGCCAACATTTTCAGGGTCTTTTGGCTTTCCGCATCTAGTTGCTGGACTGCCTCGACTTCGCTCGAGCGAAAGCCGACCCGCTGCAGCGCCGCTGCGCCTTCGCGACCCTTTAATCGACTGAACACCGCCGCGCTGACCGGTCCGAAGAGCCGGGGCCGCAAGCCAGCGGCGAAGACTTCATCCCGCGCGCGTGACGATGCGAGCAAGCATCTCGTAGTCCGGATGGCGCTTGACCAGATTCGGATGAATGGTCCCGATCAGGCCGCGCGACTCCCAGGCCTTGAGAATCGCCGCAGGCTTTTCCTCCCGCGCCAACTGCCGCAACTCCCGGCCCACTTCATCGGGAGCGATGCTATCGGCGAGGCCGCGCTCGAGAGCCAGGGCAAACCACTCTTCGGTCCGCGACTCGAGCTTGAAGTCCATGCGCGCCGCGTAGCGGATGGCCCGCAGCAGCCGCACCGGCTGATTCGTGAAGCTATGGATCGAGAGCGCGCGCACTTCCCGCTTCTCGACGTCGGCGAGGCCGTTGGTCGGATCGAGCAGCAAGCCGCGCGAGGCCGCATTCAGAGAGAGGGCGATGGCGTTGATCGAGAAATCGCGGCGGCGAAGATCCTCCATGATCGTCGACCAGCGAATCTCGGACCGCGTGCCGGGGCGAGCGTAGACGTCTTCGCGCGCGGCCGGAGATGCTGCCGTCGACGTCGCCGGTAAAGATCAAATTCGGCGTGACGGAGTTTTTCGTCTTCGCTGACGAGGTGCGCTCCGCCTTTTTCGAGCTCCCGCGATCACGCGCGTGGGGTTGCCTTCGAGCGTGAAGTCGAGGTCGCGGATGGGCATGCCGGAAACCAGGTCGCGCACGGCGCCGCCCGTCAGGTAGAGATTTGTGCCAGCCTCGGCAGCCAATTCCTGCACGCGCAACATCGCCGCGCGCTGTTCGGCGGATAGCCGGCTTTCCAGAATGTACATGTAGTCAGGCATTCGCTTGTCCGTCTTCCAAAGGTTCGGACGCCGTAGGCGCTTCGCGCGCGCTTGGGCGAGCCGGTCGATTACCGCAGCTACCGCAGGGCCGGTTTTGCTTCGGCGCCTGCAGAAGACTGCGAGGGTATGGCCTCACGCGCGCGGATGGTGCGCCTTGTAGACTTGTTTCAGGCGCTCCTCCACGACGTGCGTGTAAATCTGAGTCGTCGATATGTCCGCATGCCCCAACATCAACTGCACCGAGCGCAAGTCCGCGCCGCGCTCGAGCAGGTGCGTGGCGAAGCTGTGTCTCAGCTTGTGCGGCGAAAGGTGCGTGCGGATGCCCGCCTTCCTGCCGCATTGCGTCAGAATTCGCCACACTCCGATGCGGCCGATCCGGGCGCCGCTGCGGTTGATAAAGATAAATGGTGTCGTCGGAGTTCCCTGGCTGCGCTTGGCCAGAAGCGCCGGACGGCCCGTTTCCAGGTACTGTTGGACTGCGGACAAAGCCTTGCGCCCCACCGGTACCAACCGCTCCTTATCACCCTTCCCGATGCAGCGCAAGCAGCCCATGCGCATTTCCACGTCAGAAACGCGAAGATCGACCAACTCGGAAACGCGCAACCCGGTCGAATAAAGCACTTCGATCATCGCCCGGTCGCGCAACCCTTGCGGCGTGGCCAGATCGGGCTGTGCCAGCAATCGGTCGACTTCTTCCATGCGCAGGTAGGACGGCAGTGATTTCCGCACCTTCGGCGATTCGAGGTTGAGCGTCGGATCGGACGAAAGGATTCCTTCGACCATGGCAAAACGAAACAGGTTTCGCAGGGAGACCAAATGACGCGCTACACTGCGGCTGTCAAGGTGCTCGCGGTACAAGCTGCCCAGGTATTCGATGAGGTCGCCGCGAGTAACCGCCGCCAGCGCGAGCTTGCGCTTCTCGCAGAAGCACGCGAATTTGCGAAGGTCTCGCGCGTACGCGGCGCTGGTATTCAATGCCAGGCCCTTCTCGACCTTGATGTAGTTCAAAAACGCGCTGATGAGCGCATCTAGAGTCACGTACGTTCCTTAACCCGGTTAGCCCAACAGTGCCGCCGCACTGCTATCGCAAGCGACACGACCGGACTTGAAGCAAGGCGCCAAGCGGCAGCCACCGAACGGTCGAGGATCGATTGGCTTAGCAGGTTCGATGTCGCCGCGGAAGTTTCCAGACCGGGGCGGACTTGAGGATCTGTTCTTTCGCGTCAAGCGGACTGCGTTGCCCCAGCCTAAACCCATGAAACATATAGACTTGACAGCAGCCAAAGCATAACATAACATATCGCTCGAAGGTTAGCAATAACTCCCTGCCGAAGTTTGGAATTGGTGAAAAACCGAGCCCCAACCTCGACCCTGAAGAAGGTCGTAGTCGTCTTCTCTGATCGCAAGAGGTTGGACGGCTATCTGAACCCGTCACGTTTGCAGGGCACGGAACCACTCGACCTGCTTACGGTGAACGGCGAGCACCGCCCTGTCTCCGCGAAAGACGTTCGCGCCATCTATTTCGTTCGCGAGTTTAACGGTGACTATGAGCCGGAGCGCAAAGCGTTTCTTAGCCGTCCGAAACTCGATGGTCTCTGGGTGAAGCTGAAATTTCATGACAACGAGACGCTCGAAGGCGTCGTTCCGAACGACCTGCTTGGGCTGATCGATTCAGGCATACAGATTACGCCGCCGGATTTGAATGGCACGGTCCCTCGTATTTTCGTGCCGCGCGAGGCCCTTGCCGAGATGACTGTGCTCGGAGTCGTCGGGATCGCTCGCCGAAAACCTGCGGCAGCTGCGCCTTTACCTGCACAACCGAAACTGTTTTCCGAATAGAGACGCACAACAACAAGCATTTCTTGACGCAAGGCCAATAGCAGGTCCCTCGGCCTGCGGCCCTCGGGATGGCATCGCGGAGGGATGCGGCGCTTTTGCCTTGCGCGCCGTGGTTTCAAGCCGCGACTCGCTGCGCCGCTCGCGGGGAGTGGTGTAGAGTGTCAACGCGGCGGCCGCGACGGGATTTCTCGGCGTTCGGCATGGCCCGGGAGCCACGGATGAAATTAAAGGAGATCGCCGAGCGACTTGGGTGTTTGCTCGAGGGCGACGGAGATGTCGAGATTATCGGTGTAAGTGGGATTCAACAGGCGGAGCCGGGGCAGCTCACGTTTGTCTCCAATCGGCGCTACCAGCACGCCCTTGGCACGACCCGGGCGTCAGCGGCGGTGATTGCCAATGACCTGAAAATCGATCGCGACCCTAGTCTCCCGGCGCTCGCCGCACTGCGCTCCGCAAATCCACAATTCGATTTCGCCCGCGCCATCGACCTGTTTCACCAACCGCCGCGATATGAGCCAGGAGTTCACCCGACCGCGGTCATCGCGTCATCGGCTCGCATTGGCGCTGGCGCGCACATTGGGCCGTACTGTTTCGTGGACGAAAACGTGGAGATCGGGCGAAATGCGGTGCTGCATAGCTTCGTGACGCTCTATCGCGACGCGAAAATTGGCGACGATTTCTTTGCCCATGCGCATGTGGTTGTCCGCGGACCCTGCCGCATCGGCCACCGCGTGCTTTTGCAAAACGGCGTAGTGATCGGCGCGGACGGATTCGGCTTCGCGCGGCTGCCCGATGGGAGCTGGCGAAAGATGCTGCAGGCGGGCATCGTGGCGCTCGGCGACGATGTTGAGGTGCAAGCCAATTCTTGCGTCGACCGTGCCACGATCGGCGAAACGCGGATCGAGCGCGGGGCGAAGATCGACGATCTCGTGCTAGTCGGCCACAGCAGTTCGATCGGCGAAAATAGCTTGCTCTGCGGCCAGAGCGGCCTGGCGGGAACGACCACGATCGGCAAGCGCTGCATTCTTGCGGGTCAGGTGGGGTGCGCGGGGCACCTTACGGTTGGCGACGGCGCCACTATCACGGCACAGAGCGGCGTTCCTAATGACGTGCCGCCCGGCGTGCTGTATTCCGGATATCCGGCCATCGACAACCAGCAATGGCTTCAGAATGTGGCGGCCCTCGGTCATCTTCCGAAGCTGCTCAAGACGGTGCGGCGGCTGGAGGCGGAAATAGCCAAGCTGAGCGCGGGTGGTAACGGTCAGACGAGCGGGCGCTGATCCTCCGGTAGCGCGGCGGCGATGGCGGCGCGCACACGTTCGGCGAGTTTGGCGCGTTCCTCGGGCTTGTAGGCTGAGGCGTCGATCGGCGGGCAGAATCGCACCAAGACTTCCCCTGACCGGATGCGCAGCGAATTTTTCGGGAGGATGCGGTGGGCGCCGATACAGGCCACCGGCACCACCGGCACACCCCCATCAATCGCCAGCAACAATGCCCCGCCTCTTGAACGGCCGCAGACCGGCCGTCCTTGCTCCGCGTACCTTCTGGAAAGATCAGGAACGAAGTGCCTTGCCTCACATAACTCGGCCGCAAGCTCAATGCTGGCCTTGGCGCGCTCCGGCTTTCCGCGATCCACGGGAACGAATCGCGCCTGCCGGAACGCGGTGCCCACGACCGGTATATGTGAAGAGCGATTTCTTGGCCAGGATGGCGATGCGGCGCGGGATGGCGCCGACGATCGCCGGCCCATCGGCGTTGCTGGTGTGGTTGGACGCGAATATGCAGGTGCCGGACGGTATATTCTCAAGACCCTCGACGCGGGTGCGAACTCCTACACGTCGTATGATGAACCTCACGCCCTCGACGCCCGTCCAGTAAAGCCCTCGACGGAGCCGCTCAAGGCGGCGTAGAGAACCATCGGCGGGCCGAGAAGCAAGGTGTACACAGCTAAGAAAACGGTCAGCAGGACGGTGCGAATCATGCGGCGGATGGTGACCTTAAAAGAAAGCTCGCGGGAATCGGTGTAAAAAGACTAGCGATACGAAGACTAGTGAACATCAGAAAAAGACTAGCGGACATCGGGGAGCGTTCCTGCTGCGCGCGCGAGCGGTGAGTGGTCTACGGTTCCTTTGAGCAGGCCGTCGCGAATGTGCAGCTGCTTTTCGGTGGGATGTGCCATTTCCTCGATCTCGTAGGTCTGCGCCGGCTCGTCGCTCGGCGCTACGCGCCGCTCCCCTGTAACCCGCAGCGTCAATCCGGCGCGGGAAAGCCAGTCGGCCAGCGGCAATTCATCGGTGCCAGCCACGTAGCGCGCAAAGAAATCGCCGAGATCTACTCTTCGCGTCGGGCGCGGCGCCTTGCACAACTTCCTCGGCGACGGCGCGAATGCCCGCGCTCTCCGGATAGAAGCGCCCTTTTTGCGCGTACTCCTGATTCAGCCGCCGCATTACATCGTCCAGGCTGGCCCTATTTTCCGTGGCGTCTCGAATGACGATGTCCAGCCCGACCCCGAGCAACTGTCCTTTGTTGTAGTAGGAGACACTGAACGCCGGATCGTCGTAGAGCGGATATTTCTCGAGCCAAGCGTCGCGGCTGGACTCCTCGACGCTCTGCCAGTGGCGTGCGGGGCGCGACTGTAGTTGATTGATCTGCTCGGTGAGGTCGGAGAGAAACTGCGCCTTGGTTCCAAACGCCCGAGCGAACCAGAGTGTACGCGGCGTAGGTATTGGTCACGCCTTCGGCGAACCATAGCGAGGGCGTCCACATTTCACGCGTGTAGTCCACCGGCTCGAGCGACTGCGGACGAATGCGCTTCACGTTCCAAAGATGAAAAAACTCATGCGCACTGACGTTGGCCAGTTGTGAGGCTGAGCCGACCCCGATCGCGGTGCCGTTCGAATGTTCCATCCCTCCGCCGCCGAACTCGCGGCCCACGTGATACAGGAAGAGGTATTCGGGGAAAGGCGCATCGCCCATGAGGCGGGTTTCGTATCCCACGATCCGCGAGAGCATGTCCTGGAGGTGCGCGTGATCCACGGCGTCTCCGTGGATGGCGACGCGGATGCGGCCGTCCGGCGGCTTGAAACTCAAAGACATCGAGCGGCCCGATCTCTACCGGCGCATCCGCCAGGGCGTCATAATTTGGCGCGCGGTACCCTGACCCCGACGCACCCTCGACGGCAGGCAACTCGACGGCGGTTCGCCAGCCTTGCGGCACATCGGTGAAACTCACCAGCGTGTCCTCAACCCGGCGATCAGGAACATAGCAGAGCACCATCGCCAAATTCAGGAAGGCGTGCTCCGCATTGAGCTGCGTGCCAAACGGCCCGGGCTCGTCCCAATAATCTGAGTATTCGACGCGGATTGCGCCCTGTCCCGAAATCGTCCAGGTCTGCTTATCGGATCGCGAGACGTTCAGCGGCTTTCCTGCGCATCGGTGGCATGCAAGTCCACCACGCGATAGCCGAAATCGCGAATTTGATAGAGCGTGTTCCATGCCGGTATCTGCACGACCACGCGCTGGCGCACGTCGGGGATGGTCATGGCCACGTGGAACTGGTGCTGCGCCGGATGGGCCAGCGAAATCTCATACCGGATGGTCGCGCGCGCCGGGATCGAGCCCGCCGCCAGCGCCAAAAAGAGAAATGCCAGCGAATGCGACGCTCGCCATGCACTGCCCCGGCCATGCGTCGCATTACCGGACCTCGCGCGGCACGGCTGCCTTGGCGGAAAGTCGCGCCAGCAATTTGTCGCACAGCCCGTCGAAGCTGCCATTCGAGAGCACGAGCATCACGTCACCTTCGCGCAGCTCTTCGCCCAGATAGCGGCAATCGCTTCTGCCGAGCCGAACGTTTCCGCCGAGCGCCCTGCCGCGTGCAGCTTGGCCACCACTCGTTCCGGAGAAAGACGCTCGGCGTCGGTGAGTTGGTCCGCGCGGTTGACGCCGCCGAGCACGACACCGTCGGCGCCCGCGAGTGCCTGGCCAAGCTCCTCTTCGAAAACGCGCCGTCGCATCGTGTTTGACCGCGGCTCGAACGCCACCCACAAGCGATGCCCGGGCCAGCGGCTTCGCGCGCCCTCGATCGTCGCGCGGATCGCTGTGGGATGATGCGCGAAATCGTCGACGACGGTGACGCCGGCAGCTTCGCCGCGCACCTGCATCCGGCGCGCGACGCCGCGAAATTCCGCGAATGCGCGTTCGATGGCCTCGCGCGGAATTCCGCGCCCATCCGCGATCGCGACGGCAGCCAGCGCGTTTAAAACGTTGTGACGCCCGGCCATCGGAAGCCGGATTCGCGCTCGCTCTTCCCCCGCGCGCGCCACGCGAAACTGCGTGGCTCCCTCGCTGAAGGCAATGTCGCCCGCGATCCAAATGTTGTCCGCGCCAAATCCGTATGTCTCCACCGGGCAAAACGCCGCGCCACGACGCCGCGCACCGTTGGGCTCTCGCCCCAGCACACAATGCGTCCCCGCCGCGGAATCAGGTTCACCAGCCGCCGGAATTGCAGCTCGATGGCCGCCAGGTCGGCGTAAATGTCGGCGTGATCGAATTCGAGCGAGGTGATGATCAGCTCGTCGGGACGGTAGTGCAGAAACTTCGGCCCCTTGTCGAAAAACGCAGAGTCGTACTCATCGCCCTCGAGAATGAATTCCTGGCCGCCCTCGAGCCCGTAGCTCTTGCTGAAATTCTCAACCACGCCGCCGACCAGAAAATCCGGCCGCCGGCCGGCCACATGGAAAATCCAGGCGAGCATGGCGGTGGTGGTGGTCTTGCCGTGCGTCCCGGTCACCACAATCGAATCGTGGCCCGGCAGAAACAATTCCCGGAGCACCTCCGGCAGCGACCGGTAAGGAATCTTGTGGTCGAGCACGAACTCCACTTCCGGATTGCCGCGCGAGACGGCGTTGCCAATCACCACCAGGTCCGGAGTGGGCGAGAGATTCCCTTCCCGGAATCCCTCTTTCCAGGGAATCCCGAGGTTCTTCAGCAAAATGGACGCCGGAGGATAGACGGCCGTGTCCGAGCCGCTGACGCGGTAGCCTTTCTCAGCCAGCATGCCTGCGAGCGGGGCCATCGCCGCACCGCCGATGCCAATGAGATAGATCGATTCGATCGCGCTGGTATTCATTTTGATTGACGAGACCGCCGGCTCGAGAATTTCGAGCTTCCCTTCTCCGCTACTCGTCAAGCGGGCTCGCACCCCAGCGGAACCGTGAGCATGGGTCGATGCGTGTGGCCGATAGCCGCGCCAAAGACCACCGGGATGCCCAGGCGACCGAATACGCGGCGGCAAACGTCCCGCACCGCAACCTCACTGCCCGCCGGAGGCGCAGAATCTGGAAAGTCTCCCAGCACCACGCCTCGCACGCCGCGAAATTTTCCCGCTTGCTGGCAGTTGGAGCAGCGCACGGTCGACTTGATACGGCTTCATCGCGACGTCCTCGATTAACAGGATTGCACCTCGGGTGTCCAGCGACCAGGGCGTGCCAAGCGTGGTTTGAATCAGCGTGAGGCAGCCGCCTAGCAAAATCCCTGTCGCCGTGCCGCGGACGAGCGCTTCGCCGCCAAGCGCGATGGACCAGTTGCGTCGCGTTCCGCTGATCGCATCTAGAAACGAAGCGCGATCGTAGCCATGGGGTTGGTCCTCGCCCAGGGCAAAGCCTGCGGCGACCATGGGTCCGTAGATCGATGTCCAGCGCGCGCGCTGCCACAAAAATGCGTGCAGCACGGTGACGTCGCTGAAGCCGATAAACAGTTTGGGTCGTGTCAGCCGCAGCGATTGCAGCTGCTCCAGAAGCATCGCGCTGCCGTAACCGCCTCGCACGCAGACGATTGCCCGGGCTTCATCGTCCAGCAGAGCCGCCGCGAGTTCCTTGGCGCGCCTCGCCAGCGATCCTGAGAAGTAGCCATCCGGTTTCATCTCCGGGGAAGCTAATCGCACCCGGTAACCGAGCCGTTCCAGTTCGGCGACGCCACGACTTATCGCCGCAGGTTGCGCCGGTCTTGCGGGAGAAATCGCTCGGACCAGGCCACCGGGCGCGAGCGCCTGCGGCTTAACGACTTTGCTGGTGTGCGGGACGCGCAAAGCGCGAGTATACACTGACCACGAAGCGCGGGTTAGAGGCTTGCCGGTCGGGTGCATACCGACAGACAACTCCGTTGGCGAAGCAGCGGACGACTTACGCGTGACGGGCGGTGCTTCTAGAGCTTGAACTGCGTTAGTTTGGCGAAGTGGCGCGCCCGCGCGTCAATCTCGCGGCGCTTAATATGGCGCAGCCGTTCCAGTCCGAAACGTTCGACGGCGAAGCTGCCCATCACCGAGCCGTAGACCATCGCGCGCCGCAGAACGGCATCGCTCAAGCGATCGGCGCTGGCCAGGTAGCCCATGAAGCCGCCGCCGAAACTGTCTCCCGCGCCCGTGGGATCGTGAACCTCTTCGAGCGGGAACGCCGGCACCGAGAAGACGCCTTTGCTGTCCACCATAAGCGCGCCGTATTCGCCGCGCTTGATGATCAGCGTGCGCGGGCCCGAGCGAAAAAATATGCCGCGCGGCGCGCAGCAGATTGTGTTCGTTCGAAAGCATGCGCGCTTCGGCGTCGTTGACCATCAGTACCTGCGTGCGCCGCAGAATCGTGCGCAACTCGTCGGGCGTGCGCTCGATCCAGTAATTCATCGTGTCCAGCGCTACGACGCGTGGGCGGCTCGGTAATCTGCTCCAGGACCGAATACTGCAGGGTCGGATCGATATTGGCGAGAAAGACGTGGCTCGACGTGCGGAATTTCTCCGGCAGTTTCGGCTGGAAGTTGGCGAAGACATTCAGCTCCGTCGCCAGCGTGACCCGGTCGTTGGGATCGATGCCGTAACGCCCAGCCCAAAAAAAGGTTTTGCCCGGCGCGCGCTCGAGACCGGCGATATCGATGCGCCGCCCGCGAAAGATGGCCTCGTCCTGCTGGCTGAAGTCTTCTCCCACGACGCCAACCAGATTGACATGCGTGAAAAAGCTCGCGGCCACGGAAAAATAAGTCGCCGCGCCGCCCAGCATGCGATCGACCTTGCCGTGCGGAGTTTCCACGGCATCGAATGCCACCGAACCAACCACGAATAAGGACATGAGCCGGTTTCCTCTAGGAGATGTATTTTCCGACGATGGCCGCGAGGCGCTTTTTGGCCGCGGCCGGAATCAGCTTTCTTGTCGGTCAGAATCGCGTGCGCCAGCGCCTGGCTGCAGCGGCAGGTAACGTTCTGCCGGCATCTGGCGCACCGCCGCGCGCAAAACGGCCTGCGCATTATCCGAGTTGCGGTTCAGGTTGGCAATGATTTCGCGCCACCGTCACCGAACTGTGTTCCGGATGCCAGCAATCGTAATCGGTGATCATCGCCACGGTGGCGTAGCACAGCTCGGCCTCGCGCGCGAGCTTGGCCTCGGTCACGTTGGTCATGCCGATCACTTCAAAGCGCAACTGCCGATGCACGTGCGCTTCGGCCAGCGTGGAAAATTGCGGTCCTTCGATGCAGAAGTACGTTCCGCCGCGGTGGACCTTCACGCCCGCCGCATCGCAGGCATCGCCCAGCACGCCGCCTAATTCCGCGCAGGTCGGATGATCGAAACCCACGTGCGCCACGATTCCCCCGCCGAAAAACGTCGAGATCCGCCTGCGCGTGCGGTCGAAAAACTGATCCGGAATCAGAAATTCCAGCGGCCGCAAATCTTCCTGCAGCGAGCCCACCGCGCTGACCGAAATCACGCGCTCGACGCCGAGCAATTTCATGGCGTAAAGATTGGCGCGATAATTGATCTCCGACGGCAGCAAGCGATGCCCGCGCCCATGCCGCGCAAGGAATGCCACGCGCCGCCCTTCGAGCGTGCCGACCACGAACGCGTCGGACGGCTCGCCAAATGGCGTCTTTACACGCACCTCACGCGGGCGCTCGAGGCCCGTCATCGCGTAAAGCCCGCTGCCGCCGATGATTCCGATCTCCGCCTGACCCTTGCCGGCTTTGCTTTGCTCTTCTTCTCCGTTAGCCATTCCGCTCTCTTCCATCGCAAACATTCAGCACTCCCTCAAAACGCTTCAATCCACTTCCACCGGCTCGGCGACAACTTTGCCGTCTCGCTCCCGCAAGCCGCGCCGCCGCGACTTCGGATCGTGCCCAAAAATCGCCAGCCAATCGCCGCGCACCAATTCCGGAAGCCATTTCTTTTGTTCTCCAGCGTTTCCATGGGGTAAAGATCGAAGCCCATGATCCACGGCAGCGGCAGATGCGCGGTCTGTGGGCACCAGATCGGCCAGAAGCATGGCCGTCTGGCCGCCGCCGGTGAGCCGCACGCACATCATGTCGCGGTTGTGACCCGGGACGCGAATCAGTTCGACTCCCGGGGCGATCTCTCTCGTCCTTGTCGATCAGCGACCACTGCCCGGTCTTGGCCATCGGCTCGAAATTTTCCGGGAAGTAGCTGGCCCGGTCGCGTTCGCTGGCATGGCGCGCGTGTTCGAGTTCGCCGCGCTGCACGATGTAGCGCGCGTTCGGAAATGTCGGCGCCAGCTTGCCGTCGATCACGCGCGTGTTCCAGCCGCAATGATCGAAATGCAGATGCGTGTTCACGACGATGTCGATCTGCTCCGGCTGCACGCCGCGCGCCGCCAATTGCTCCGGCAGACGCGATCGCCTGCTCGAACGGCATAGATGTCGCGCCTCTTGGCGTCGAATTTGTCGCCCGCGCCGGTCTCCACCAGAATCAATTTCCCCGCGGTGCGGATCAGCAGCGAATTCATGCGCAGCCGGATGCGGTTGCGATCGTCGGGCGGAGCCACGCGTTCCCACATCGGTCGCGGAATGACGCCGAACATCGCGCCGCCATCCAGCCGGAACGTGCCGTCATTCAGAATGTGAAATTCGAGTTCGCCTAGTTTCATGGATAGCTCAATCTCATGGATCGATCAATTTTATGAACGCTCAATTTCGTCGTTCGCCGGTTCGCGCTCAGCCTGCTCAGGCGTCAGCACGAGCCGCCAGTTCGCGCACGGCATCATACGGGTTCTTCTTGCGCTCCGCCACTTCGCCGGCAAGCATGGCCAAGCGCGCGCTTTCCATCTTCGCCGCCCAGCGTGCGCTCGAGTAGACGCTCCTCGAGAAGCGCCACCAGGCGCTGCTCCCAATGCTCCACCGTGCGCGCTCGCCGCTCGCCACTCGATTCCAGGCTGCGCCCGAAAGCGCTCGATGGTCTCGGCCAGCGCTGCAACGCCGATTCCCTCGGTGGCCGTGGTGCGAACGACCGGCGGCTACCCAGGCCGCTGTCCGCGGGCGCCAGATGCAGCATCGCCTCGATCTGCTGCGCCAGCCGGTCGGCGCCCTCGCGCTCGGCTTTGTTCAGCACGAAAATATCGGCGATCTCCATCAGGCCGGCCTTCATGCTCTGCACGTCGTCTCCCAGACCCGGAACCACCAGCACCAGCGTGCAATCGGCCAGGCGCACGATGTCGATCTCGTCCTGGCCGACGCCCACCGTCTCGATCAGGACGATCTGTTTGCCTGCCGCATCGAGAAGCAGCGCCACATCCGCCGTGGCCCGCGCCAGCCCGCCCAGAAAACCGCGCGTGGCCATCGAGCGGATGAAGATGCCCTCGTCGCCGGCATGCCGCTGCATGCGGATGCGGTCGCCGAGGATCGCGCCGCCCGTGTAAGGGCTCGTCGGGTCCACCGCGATGATGCCCACGGTCTTCCCCTGCCTGCGATACTCTGCCGCCAGCCGGTCGACGAGCGTGCTCTTGCCGGTTCCCGGCGCGCCGGTAACGCCGACGACAAAGGCCTGCCCGGTGTGCGGGAACAGTTGCTCCAGCAAGCGCTTCGGCTCGCGAATCGTGATCTTCGATGGCGGTGATGGCGCGCGAGACGGCGCGCGTGTCGCCCGCGCGAACCTGCGCCGCCCAGCGCTCGATAGCCTCTGCCACGTTCATGCCATTCTGATTGCGGGAATTCGTTACTGGCCGAGGACCCGCCGCGCAATCACCAGGCGCTGAATCTCGCTGGTGCCCTCGCCGATGGTGCACAGCTTCGCGTCGCGATAAAACTTCTCCACCGGATAATCCTTGATGAATCCGTATCCGCCAAAAATTTGCACGGCCTCATTGGCCACGCGCACGCCCACTTCGCTCGCATAGAGCTTGGCCATACTGGATTCGTGCGTAAAGCGAATCGAGCCGCCGGCGGCGATGGATTGGTCGGCGAGCCACGCCGCGTGATAGACCAGCAGGCGCGCCGCCGCAATTTCCGTGGCCATGTCGGCCAGCTTGAACTGAATGGCCTGGAAATCGCCGATGGGTTTGCGCGAACTGTTTGCGCTCCTTGGCGTAGCGCGTCGCCGCGTCGAAAGCGCCCTGCGCCATTCCCAAGCGCCATCGCCGCAATCGAGATGCGCCCGCCGTCGAGCACCTGCAGGATATTGATGAAGGCCTCGCCTTCTTTGCCGAGCAGGCTTTTCGCGCGGGACGCGGCAGTCGCTGAAGATCATTTCCGAGGTGTCGCTGGCGCGCATGCCCAGCTTGTTTTCTTTTTTGCCCGGGCGAAATCCCGGCGTCCCCTTTTCCACAATGAAGGCGGAAATGCCGTGGCGCGCCTTGGCCGGATCGGTCAGCGCCATGGCCACGCACACGTCGGCATAGTGGCCGTTGGTGGTGAAGGTCTTCGCGCCGTTGATCACCCAGCCGTCGCCGGCGCGCACGGCTGCTGCGCGTATTCCGCCGGCGTCCGAGCCGGCGCCCGGTTCGGTCAGCGACCAGCAGCCGAGCTTTTGTCCCTGCGCCAGCGGCACGACATATTTCTGCCGCTGCGCTTCGTTGCCGAACTTGTAGATGTGATTGGTGCACAGCGAATTATGCGCCGCGACGATGATGCCCACCGAGCCGTCCACGCGCGAAAGTTCCTCGATGGCCAGCGCGTATTCGATATAGCCCAGACCCGCGCCGCCATATTTTTCCGGGAAAATGACGCCCAGCAGTCCCAGCTCGGCTAGCTTTGGGAGAAGTTCGGAAGGAAATTGCGAGGCTTCGTCCCACTCCATTACATGCGGGGCGATTTCCGATTCGGCAAACTCGCGGACGGTGCGGCGAAGCTGCTGCTGTTCGTCGGTCAGGGAAAAATCCACGGGCGCCTCGGCCGAGGCAGAAGATCTCGGCGACTCAATTTAACATAGCACGGTAAGCGCGGCGTCGCAGGGCGGCGGAGAGGTGTTTCGTAACCGATGATGTGGCGACGCAGCGACGTAGCCGCGCGCCGCACTAAGGAAGGATCTCGGCAAAAGCTGCCAGGGCGCGGTCGATGCCGGCGCGATCCACGTCGCAGTGGGTGACCATGCGCATCTCGTATTCGCCCGTGGGGTTGGCCAGGATTTGGCGCGCGGCGAGCGAGGCTGAAATTTCCGCGGCGGTGCGGCCGGTGTCGCGCACATCAAAAATGACGATGTTCGTCTGCACTTTCCGCAGGTCCACGCTGGACGCCTGGGAGTCGCGCCAAGCCCTCGGCCAGGTGGCGCGCGTTGGCGTGATCTTCGTGCAGACGCGCGGGCGAATTCTCCAGAGCGATCAGTCCCGCGGCGGCCAGCACGCCGACCTGGCGCATCCCGCCGCCGAAGAGCTTGCGATACATGCGCGCTTTTTCGATGAACTCGCGCGAGCCGACCAGCATGGAACCAACCGGCGCGCCGAGTCCTTTCGAGAGGCAAAACATCACGGAGTCGAATTTGCGCGTCAGTTCGGCGACGGTGTGCCCCAGCGCCGTGGCTGCATTGAAAATGCGCGCGCCGTCAAGATGCACCGGCAGGCCGGCGTCGTGGGCGCGATCGCAAATATCCTCCGCCACATCAGGCGGATAGACCGTGCCGCCCGCCATATTGTGCGAACTCTCCAGGCTGATCAGCGCGGTCTGCGCGCGGTAATAGACGTTCGGCCGGATCAGCGGCTCGATCCGCTCCCAGCGTAAGAATGCCGTCGTCGACGAATACGGTTCGCGGCATGCATCCGGCAATCGCCGACATCGCAGCCATCTCGAATTGGTTGATGTGGCCGCGCTCCTCGCAGATCACTTCGTTGCCGTGGTGCGTCCAGATCTTGATCGCGATCAGGTTGCCCATCGAGCCCGAGGGCACGAAAAGCGCCGCCTCGCGGCCGAAGATCTCCGCCGCACGCTCCTGCAACCGATTGACGGTGGGGTCTTCGCCGTAGACGTCGTCGCCTACTACGGCTTCCGCCATCGCGCGCCGCATCTCCGGCGTCGGCCGCGTCACGGTGTCGCTGCGCAGGTCGACCGGCCCGGCCGTATGGCGCTGCGTGCGCCGATGGTTTCGCGCGGTTTCTGTGGCGGCTTTGGCGACTCATGGTCAGCGCTTCAATCCGTTCAATCCAGAAGTGCGACGAACACTTCGTTGGCTATCGTCAAGTTTCGCTGGCGCCAGACGGACGCGCGTGCCGTCGCGCTCGATCAACCCCTGCGCCCGCAATTCGTCGATACGCGGACTGAGGTTAGCATCGTAATCGTTTTCGATGCGCGCGAGATCGATTCCTTCGAGCTGCCGCAATCCCAGAAACATCTCTTCTTCGAGCGCCTGCTCGCGCGTGACCTCTTCGCGCTGCTCGGTGGGCAAGTGTCCCTGCTCGATCGCCGCTACATAGGCCGCCGGGTCGTGCGCGTTGGCCCAGCGCCAGCGCCCGTCGAACGAGTGCGCGCCCGCTCCAAAACCGAGATATGGCTCGCGGCGCCAATATTTCAGGTTGTGTCGCGAGCGAAGGCCGGGCAGCGCCCAGTTCGAGATCTCGTAGTGCTCGTAGCCCGCCACAGCTAGTTCCGCGCATGCCTGCTCGTAGAACGTGGCCATGGCGTCGTCGTCGGGGATCGCTGCGGCGCCATAACGCAAACCGCCAGCGAGCGATTCCCTGCCCAACCGGCTGCCTTCGTCGATTTCCAGCAGATAGATCGAGATGTGCTCCGGGCGAATGCGCAGCAATTCGTCGAGCGAATCGCTCCAACTCGCCGCCGTCTGGTGCGGCAGGCCGGCGATGAGGTCCAGGCTGACATTGGCAAACCCTGCGGCGCGAAGCACGTTCACAGCGCGGAAAATATCTGCGCGGCGGTGCATGCGCCCCGCTGCGACCAACTCAACGTCGTGAAACGACTGCGCGCCCAGGCTGATGCGATTGATGCCGGCGGCGCGCCAGGCCGTCGGCCTTCTCGGCGGTGATGGTTTCGGGATCGGCCTCGAGCGTGACTTCACCGACGATGCCGGGAGTTGTGGCCGGCGCTGTGACGGCGGCCGTGCCAGGGAAATGCTGGCGCAGCGGCATCGAGAATCGCGGCGAGGTCCGAGGGATCGAGCAGGCTGGGCGTTCCGCCGCCTAAGTAGATGGTGTCTACGTGCCCGAGGTCTGCCGGCGCGGCGCCCTTCTGCCCTGCGCCGAAATATTGCCCGGCGCGCTCGCGGATTTCTCGTTCGACGGCGCGCGCGTAGGGAGCGTACATGCTTTGCGCCGCGGGGCCCGTGTGGAAATTACAATAGGTGCACTTGGTCTGGCAGAACGGCACTTGAATGTAGATGCCCAGGCTCATGTTCGCGAGGTTGTCAGTACAGTGTTAGGGTGTTACGTCGTGATCGCGTTCTAGTTCGCCGACCGTCAGTCCGGCACGATCTTCACGCGCATTTGCCGTATGCGCGGCCCGTCAAATTCGCAGAAGAAGATACCCTGCCAGTGACCGAGATCCAGTTTTCCGTTGTCGATAAACACGGTTGCCGACGTTCCGACCAGCGCGGTCTTGATGTGGGCGTCCGAGTTTCCCTCGCGGTGCCGATAGCCACCGGCTTTGGCGCGATGCGTTCCAGCGCCATCACCAGGTCGTGGATGACGTCTTGGTCGGCATTCTCGTTGATGATAACCCCGGCGCTGGTGTGCGGCACATAAAGATGGCAGGTGCCCTGCTGGACGCCCGAATCATGAACCAGCTTGGCAATGCTGGCGGTCACATCCAGCAGTTGGGTGCGTCGATCCGTGGAGACGGTGACCTCGCCCATAGCCGCACGCCCGGCGCTCCGGGCGGTCTTCGGAGCAAATCCCATGTCAGAATAATAATTTAGACAGCGAAAAGGAGCCGTCAGGCATTTCTGGTATGCCCTGCTTCTAGCTCAGTGCCGCCGCCGATGTGGCGCCGTAAAAGGCAAACCACGGCTTTGCCGCTCCCAGCCGCGAATTCACGTTCTCGATATTCGCTACGCCCTGAGTCGAGAGCCAGTCTTCGAGTGCCTTCAGGCCCTGCTTGGCGTAGATGGGCATGCCGTCCTTCCAGGTGGCGCGCCCGCAGAGAACGCCCGAAAAATTCGTGCCCGCTTCGGCCGCCAGTTCGAGTGTTTCGTTGAAGGTATCGTTGCTGACTCCAGCCGAGAGGTAAATGAACGGCTTTTTCGCCGCCGCCGCGGCCCGCCGGAAATATTCCTTGGCTTCGTCTCGCGTGTATGCCGATTCGCCCTTGGACGATTTCGCGCCCTTCACGAAAGCCATATTGATGGGCACTTCCACCTTGAGCACGTCCACGCCGTACTGCGGCTTGGAAAACTCTTCCATGCTCTTGGCCACGACTTCCGGTTTCTTGCGTGCGTAATCGATTCCCTTTTCGTCGACGCCTTCCTCGTATCCTACGAGTTCGAGGAAAAACGGCACGTCGGCGGCGACGCATTCCGCGCCAATTCGCTCGACCCAGGCATGCTTGATCTCATTGATCGCGGCGGGATCGAAGGGCGTGTAGTAGAGCAGAATTTTGACGCAATCGGCTCCGGCCGCGACGATGCGGTGCACCGAATAGTCGTCGAGCAAATCGGGCAGCCGCCCTGGACTGGTGTTGTCGTAGCCGGTTTTTTCGTAAGCCAGCAGCAGCCCGGCATTCTTGGCCCGCACTTTCGACGGCCGGCAGTCCGTATTCGGGATCGAGCAGGATCGCGCTGGCATGCGGAGTGAGGATGCGCGTCACGGCTTCCTTGAATTCGATCATCATTTGATCGGTTACGGCTTTCTTGTCGATGCCTTTGTCCTTGGCGATGGCGCTGCGCAGCGAACCGCGCTGGTCCATGGCCGCCGCCGCAATCACGCCCCGTGAATTCGAGACGGCCTGCAGACCCTTCTGCTTCCCTGGGCTGACTTTCATTCCTGTTCCTCCGACGAAGATGATCTAGTCGCAGCAAAAAAAGCGTACCCGATATTACCACGCTAATGAAAACGCCGGGCGCCTGTCCAGACCGCGCGCCCTGGTGCCTGACTGGCTACAGGTAGAGGACCTGGTGCTTGGCGCCGCCCGGGACTGACGCGCTGCATCAGCTCGTCGCGCAGGGCGAAGCCCTGTGCGGCTAGGGCGGGCAAGAAACAGAGTGAGCGCTCCTGCAATTCGCCACGCGGGTAGAGCACGCCCATTACTTCGCGCTCGTGGGCGTCGAGCACTTCCGAGCGCTGCGCTATCGCGTGCGCGGCTTTTCCCTCGAGATTCGCGAACTGGTAGAGGATCTTCTTTTCCGCTGTTTCGAGGGCGCCGACCAGCGTCGCGTCCAGTTTCTCTATGGGCTCGCGCAGGTCGGCGAGGAGCTTCCGCAGGGCCTCGCCGCTGCTTTTTAGACGCTCCGCCAGCTGGGCCGGCAAAAGGACGCGCTCCATCTTGGCGCGCAGGTGTCCCTGGCCGCGAAATATATCGGGAAGTTCGAGGCCATACTTGCGCAGGATCCGCCCAGCATGAGGATCGACTAGCGTGAAGCCCGCGCGCGGCATGATTACGGGCATCCGGACACCGAGACGCTCGTAAACCACCGATGACTGACCTAGGTAAGCGACCTCGGAGGGTCCGGCGACATACGCGGCGGTGGGCAGCAGCGAATCCTGGATGACCGGCCTGAAGAGCGCGTTCGGGCTGAAGGCTTGCGGCGATTCGTCGAGCAATTTCAGCACTTCCGTGGGGGAAACAGTTCGTTGACCGAGCACGAATTCGCCGTCCCGCGCACGTAGGGGAACGCGCTGGCCGTCAACGTCGACGAACAAGAGCGTACTGCCGTCGGTAACTTTCACTTGCGCGTGGTAGCCCGCCTGCTCGAGCGCCTTGCCGCGTTCGACCAAGTCTTTGGTCAGCTCGCCATGCTGCTCCAGAGCTGCCCGATAGACGGGAGCAGCGAGCCTGTGCAGCTCGGGGGACATCGGGTCGAGCAGTATCAGCCCTGTTCCAGCGAAGATGCGGCTCATGAGCTTGCCGAACGCCGAACCGTAGGTTTCCGTGGGGCGATACGATTCCGCAAGCGCCTGCACGATTTCGTTTCGCGCGGGACCTTCCATCATCGCGCCAACGCGCTCGACCTGAGCGAGTACCGCGTCTCCTAAGAGGACGCTCCCGACACTTCGATTAGGCATTCCCTGCGACGGAAGCTCGATCCGCTCGGGCTCGGCGCGGGTCTGCCAGTAGCAGTGATTCACTTCGGCTAGATCGTGGTCCTCGGTCGCCAGCCAAAAAATCGCCACGGCTGGCATGCCGGCGGCGGTCAGGTCACCGGCCAATCGCAGCGCCGTCACTGCTTTGTAGATCGCGTAGCTGGGACCGGTAAACAGGCCGACCTGCTGACCCGTAACGATCGCCGCTGCTCCGGCCGACAATCGGTCCAGGCTGGCTTCCACGGCGGCGTCCGCGCCGAACACGCGATTTTGCGCGACCAAAACGCCGGTCACGGCGCGCCGCAGCGCCGGGTCGAGGGTGACTTGGCTGGCCACGCGGCTTATTTGTTCAACGGTGGGCGGGTGCGCGTAGAACCGTGCGACGGACGGAAAATCCTGGATATAGCTGGCAATAAAGAGGCGTAGTGTGGGGCAGGTCTACCGCGTTTATGCAGTGACATTCCATAGAGGCCATAGGGGCGGTTCATCATACCTACCGGAAACGTGCTGGCGCAATCGAGCGGGCACAGCTAGCGGGCCAGCATGCGAGCGCGGCGTTTCTCGGTCCCCCCCCGGGGCGGGTCCCAACCTAAGCCGCACGGTGACGGGTGAGAGTCAAGTGTGCGGATGATGCTACGATGAGCCGCCCAAGGCCAAACAAGGAGCACGGGAACGTGAAACCAAAGAACACGATCTGCCTCTGGTTCGACAAGGACGCGCATGAGGCTGCGCGCTTCTACGCCGCAACATTTCCGGAGAGTAAAGTGACCGCCGTTCACCAGGCACCTAGTGACTATCCTGGCGGCAAGAAGGGCGATGTACTGACGGTGGAGTTCACCGTTCTGGGAATTCCCTGCGTCGGTCTCAACGGCGGCTCGACGATCAAGCACAGCGAAGCCTTCTCCTTCCAGATCGCGACGGACAATCAAGAGGAGACGGACCGCTATTGGAACGCAATTGTCGGCAACGGCGGCAAGGAAAGTCAGTGCGGTTGGTGCAAGGATCGCTGGGGCATCTCCTGGCAGATCACCCCGCGCACACTCACCGACGCGCTTGCCGCTGGCGGTGACGAGGCCAAGCGTGCCTTCCAGGCGATGATGCCGATGAAGAAAATCGACATCGCCACCATCGACGCAGCGCGGCGGGGTTGATAGGGAGGCGTGAGCCCCGCCGTATGTGCGGTGGAGGATGCTTGTTCGTCGGGAGCTCGGCTTCCTTGCCGATCATTGAGTTTTGTGGGATGGTTACTGGCGAAAAATCACGGGCGGAACGTCCGGACCAGTCCGCGGGTGGTATCCGGCGAGCGGCGACAGTGACTTGCGAGGGATGAATTTATGAAGATCGTCAGTCAAACAGACAATGAACTGGTGCTAAAAGAAGGCAGCGCGTCGGGAATTGCCGTCGGCGTCGTATTGGTATTGGCGGGCCTTGGCGTGGCGTTCTATCGTTCCACGAGCGGTGCTTCCGCTGCGGGCGCTTCTTCCAGTTCTGTCACGATTTGGATCGCCTTCGCGTTGGTCATCGGCGGAATGGCGGCGATTTTTCTGAGCTCTTCCATCACGGTGGGGATTAATAAAACAGGCGGCCAGCTCTCCTATCAAAAGAAGCGGTTGATCGGAGGGGCTTCGGCCACCTATGCCATTGCCGATGTTTTCCGGATCGAAACGCGGAAACAATGGCAAATACAGAATAATCCACCGAATCAGAATCAAGGCGGCCCCGCGCAACAACCAGTCCTGGTCGCGCAGTCGGTCATCGTTTTCAAGAACGGCCAGGAAGTACCGCTCGATCATCAGAAAACGTCTTCGACAATGGCTGTCGGCCCCGCCGTCTTGATGAGTGGCCAGGGCGCGGAATCGGCCATTGCGAATACAGTGGCCACATTCATGGGTGTTCCGTTCCAGGAGATCATGCCGCCGAATATGGGTATCGGAATCAATATCGGCGGACCTGGCGGAATTCAGATTCGGTAGGCATCGGATTCGGCAGGCAACGGATGCTTACCCGGCTATTGGGCTGGCTCCTGGGTTTGTCGTAAACACTTCCGTTCAGATCAGAATAACTACCGCCGTGCACTGACTGCCGATCCTTGCGGGAAAAAACACTCGGGCCTCCGGCGATCTGACTATCCCGTTTCTTGGGAGTTTGAACTGCAGGTGAGTTCGCGGACTAAGCCCTGTCCAAAAGGCTACTTGACGGTTTTCGCGCCGCTCGAATACCATTTGCTCGCATATATATCGTTGCCCGATATAGTTGACTTTGATTACGAGGATGGAGTGAGGCGGGCGAATCTTCGGTGTTGCAGCAGAAGATAGACTCGCGGTGCAAACAATGGAGATATTGGTAATATTTCTTTCTCGTGCTCGGGATACCAACGATCATCGCACTCATTCGAGAGGCGCGGCAAAGACGCAAGAGGATTCCGTAGTTTTAATCCTGGCAAACCGGATCTGTGGAAACTGGCCCACCGCGGACCTGCGAGGAATTTCCGCTGCGGCGCCGCTAGTTCTGCGCTGCGGCTTTGGGCGCGTGCAGGTCCTGCAGTGCGTTCACTTCGAAGGAGTGTTCGGCGACCGCGCGGATGCCGCGGGCGGCGGCTTGCGCGGCGGAAAGCGTGGTGATGCAGGGCACCCCGTAGCGCACCGCGGCGCGGCGGATGGATTTATCGTCGTAGAACGATTCGCGGCCCAGCGGCGTGTTGACGATCAGATCGACGCGGCCGGTCTTCACAGATCGACGATGTTGGGGCGGCCCTCATTGACCTTGAACACCGCCTCGACCTCGACGCCGCCCGCAGAGATCGCCGCTGCTGTTCCGCGCGTGGCGATCAATTTGAAGCCGAGCGAAGCCAGTTCGCGAGCCAGCGGCAACACGGCGCGCTTCTCGCGATCGTTGACGCTCACGAAGATCGTCCCGGAGCGCGGCAGCCCTTGTCCGGCGGCCAGCTGCGCTTTGGCAAAGGCCTCGCCGAAGCTTCGCGCCACGCCCATCACCTCGCCGGTCGAGCGCATCTCCGGGCCGAGGATCGTGTCCACACCGCGGAATTTATTGAACGGGAAGACCGGAGATTTCACCGCGAAGTAGTCGCGCACCACGAGCTCGGCAACGCCGCCGTGCTCGAGGATCGGCAGCTTCATGTCCGCGAGCTTGCCTCCCGCCATCAGCCGCGCGGCCACCTTGGCCAGCGGCACGCCCGTCGCCTTACTCACGTAGGGAACCGTGCGCGACGCGCGCGGATTTACTTCCAGCACGTAGACCGTGTCGCGCTGGATGGCGTACTGCACGTTCATCAGGCCGACCACGTTCAGCGCTTGCGCCAGCCGCTGCGTATAGTCGCGAATCCGCGTGAGCACCGAAGGCGTCAGCGACACCGACGGCAGAACGCAGGAGGAGTCGCCGGAATGCACGCCGGCCTCCTCGATGTGCTCCATGATCCCGCCGATCACCACGTTTTCACCGTCGGCCAGAGCGTCCACGTCCACTTCGGTGGCTTCTTCGAGGAATTGATCGATCAGCACCGGGCGCGCAGGTCCCATCAGCGCCGCCTGGGCGACGTAGTCCTGCACCGTCTGCAAATCGTAGGCGATGACCATGGCGCGTCCGCCCAGAACGTAGCTCGGGCGCACCAGCACCGGCAGACCGATTTCTTTGGCGACGCGAACGGCTTCTTCCGGAACCAGCGCGGTTCCGTTGCGCGGTTGCGGGATGACCAGTTCGTCCAGCAGCCGCCCGAACCGGCGCCGGTCTTCCGCCAGATCGATCGATTCCGGCGCGGTGCCGATGATGGGCACGCCGTTTCGCTTCAGGTCCAGCGCGAGATTGAGCGGCGTCTGCCCGCCGAATTGCACGATCACGCCCTGCGGCTTCTCGCGCTCGACCACCGCCAAGACGTTCTCGAGCGTCAGCGGTTCGAAGTACAGGCGGTCGGAGGTGTCGTAATCGGTCGAGACCGTCTCCGGGTTGCAGTTCACCATGATGGTTTCGTAGCCGTCTTCGCGCAGCGCGAAGGACGCATGGCAACAGCAATAATCGAACTCGATTCCCTGCCCGATGCGGTTCGGGCCGCTGCCCAGAATGGCGATCTTGGGCCGCTCGGTGGTCTCGGCTTCGTCCTCGTCTTCGTAGGTCGAGTAGAGATAGGGCGTGAACGATTCGAACTCGGCGGCGCAGGTGTCCACGCGCTTAAAGACCGGAGCAATGTGCGATTTTGCTCGCTGGTGGCGCACCGCCGCCGGCGTGGTCTTCCACATTTGCGCGAGTTGCTCGTCGCTGGCGCCACAGCGCTTGGCCTCGCGCAGAAGTTCCGGCGAGACGGTTTCGACGGTGACCCCTGCGAGACGTTTATTGATGGAGGCGATCTCTTCGAGTTGGCGCAGGAACCACGGGTCGATCTTGGTGAGCGAAGCGATTTCTGCGACGCTCACGCCGCGCTCGATGGCCACCATCAGCCAGTGGATGCGATCGGGCCGCGCTGTGGCGAGTTTTTCGCGCAACAAGGACACCGGCGTATCCGCTGGGGCGCGCCAGGGCGTGTGCGGTTCGAGCGAGCGAATGCCCTTTTGCAGCGCTTCCTTGAACGTGCGGCCGATGGCCATCACTTCGCCTACCGATTTCATCTGCGTTCCCAGCGCCGTGTCGGCGCCCGGAAATTTTTCAAACTGCCACTTGGGAATCTTGACCACCACGTAGTCGATGGTGGGCTCAAAGCAAGCGGGCGTCTTGCGCGTGATGTCGTTCTGGATTTCGTCGAGCGTCATGCCCACGGCCAGGCGTGCGGCGATTTTCGCGATCGGGAAGCCGGTGGCCTTGGAGGCCAGCGCCGAACTGCGCGAAACGCGCGGGTTCATCTCGATCACGACCATGCGCCCGGTGGCCGGCTCGATGCCGAACTGGATGTTCGAGCCGCCCGTCTCGACGCCGACTTCGCGGATGATGGCCGCCGCGGCGTCGCGCATCCGCTGATATTCCTTGTCGGTGAGGGTCTGCGCGGGCGCCACGGTGATCGAATCGCCGGTGTGCACGCCCATCGGATCGAAGTTCTCGATCGTGCAGACCACCACGAAGTTGTCGCGGAAATCGCGCATGACCTCGAGCTCGTATTCCTTCCAGCCCAGCACCGACTCTTCCACCAGCGCTTCGTGCACCGGACTGGCGTCCAAAGCGAGCGCGATGGCTTCGGCAAACTCCTCGCGGTTGTAGGCGATCGATCCACCGGTCCCGCCTAAGCGTGAACGACGGGCGGATGACCACCGGATAGCCGAGTTGATCGGCGAGCTTCAGCGCCTCCTGGACGTTGTTGACCAGGGCCGAGGCGGGCACGTCGAGTCCGATCTTCCGGCAGGCGTCCTTGAACCAGAGCCGATCTTCCGCCACCTTGATCGCGCGCAGCGACGCGCCGATCAGTTCGACGCCGTACTTCTCGAGCACGCCGCCTTCGGCGAGCTCGACGGCGAGATTCAAACCCGTTTGGCCGCCGACGGTGGGCAGCAGCGCGTCCGGTTTTTCGCGCGCGATGATTTGCTCGAGCGAATATCGCGTAAGCGGCTCGATGTAGGTGCGGTCGGCCACTTCCGGGTCGGTCATGATCGTGGCGGGATTCGAATTCACCAGCACCACTTGATAGCCGTCGGCGCGCAGGGCCTTGCAGGCTTGCGTGCCTGAATAATCGAATTCGCAGGCCTGGCCGATCACGATCGGGCCGGAGCCGATGATCAGAATCTTTTTGAGGTCGGTGCGTTTTGGCATCGCTACCTGGGAGCTCTGCTTGCTCGTTCATCATGTCGGTGAATTGGCGGAACAAATAGTGCGAATCGTGCGGCCCCGGCGAAGCTTCGGGATGGTACTGCACGCTGAAAAACGGCAAGGAACGATGGCGAAGTCCCTCATTGGTCCCGTCATTCAGGTTGACATGCGTGACTTCGACGTCGCTCGAGGGCAACGAATCCGGATCCACCACGAAACCGTGATTCTGCGCGGTGATTTCCACGTGCCCGGTCTTCAGATTCTTGACCGGGTGATTCGAGCCGTGATGGCCGAACTTCAGCTTGTAGGTTCGGCCGCCGAGCGCCAGTCCGCAGAGCTGGTGTCCCAGGCAGATGCCGAAGACTGGCACGCGCCCCATCAGTTTGCGAATCGACTCGACCGCGTAAGTAATCGGCTCGGGATCGCCCGGCCCGTTCGAGAGGAAAACGCCGTCGGGATGCAGTGCCAGCACATCTTCCGATGAGGTCCGCGCCGGCACCACGGTGACGTCGCAATTCAAATCGACGAGCAAACGCAAAATGTTTTGCTTGATGCCAAAGTCGTAGGCCACCACGCGGAAGCGCTCGACTTCCTGATGCGGCGCGGCCTCGGCCATGCCTTCGTGCCACGGTGAAGCGGTCAGCTCGATCGAGCCCTTGGTCCAATGTTGGGTCTTTTCACGCGTGACCCGACTGGCCAGTTCGAGGCCCGCCATACTTGGAAGCGCCCGGGCTTCGGCCACGAGCTGTTCCGGCGGCGTGCCGTCGGTAGCCACCACGCCTCGCAGCGCGCCCACACTGCGGATGTGCCGGACCAGCGCGCGCGTGTCGAGATCCCAGATCGCGGGCACGTTGTGGCGGCTCAAGTAGAGTTGCGCGGTCTCGGTGGAGCGCCAGTTCGAGGACATCTGCGAAAACTCGCGCACGATCAGACCCTCGATGTAGGGTCGCTCCGACTCCTGGTCGTCGACGTTGGTGCCGACGTTTCCGATGTGCGGATAGGTCAGGCAGACAATCTGCCCGGAATAGCTGGGATCGCTGAAGACTTCCTGGTAACCGGTTAGGCTGGTATTGAAAACGACTTCGCCGCCGCGCCGGGTGTGCGCGCCCGCGGCTCGACCGCTAAAAATCCGCCCGTCTTCCAGCGCGAGTGTGGCGGGGCGTACGGGTATCTCCGTCAGTGGGCCCTCCGAAGGCTCTGTTTCGCGAAAATGAGGCGCTCAACCCTGCGGTCATTTGACCAGGACGTCGGCCGAGGCCGAAATCGCGCCGAATTGCGCCACCGGCCAGTAAGCAAACACCGCCTTGCCATAAATGTAGTTCGCCGGCACGAAACCAAAAATGCGCGAATCGTTGGAACTGATCCGATGATCGCCCATAACGAAATACTGTCCGGTCGGGACACGCGCGGGACCATAGCCCGAAAAATCTTCATACCGCGGCGGGACGTACGGCTCTTCGAGCATGGCGCCGTTGATGTAGACATGTCCCTCGCGGATATTCACCAAGTCGCCCGGCAAACCCACCACCCGCTTAATGAACGACTTGGTGCGGTCCAGCGGATACCAGAAGACCACCACGTCTCCGCGCTCGATGGGCTCAAAACGATAGACAAATTTATTGATGAAGATGCGCTCTTGATCCGAGATCAAAGGCGCCATACTGGTCCCTTCCACCTTCACTGGCTGGTAGAAGAAAACGATGATGACCATGGCGAGACCGAGCGCAGCCACCAGGTCACGCGCCCAAGCCCGCAATTCACGGCGCGTTGCCGGGGAAGACGGTTGACCGCCATTTTCGAGCGAACTGGAGTGGACAATCTGCTCCATAGAATCGGGCCGCGAAAGGTATTTATACCATGGCCTCGCGGTGTGCGCTAGCGGCCACGCACCCTGGCAGCATCTTAGCTTCCGACAATGCCGTTCGCGATCCCTGAAACGTGTGGTTCGTGGGCAACGGCGATCAGCTGACTCAGCGTTGTGAGCCTCAGGTGGCTTCGGCGTGGCGAGGCCCGGCGGGCCGGCACCGGCTGCGCGCGGCGTCACTCGTCAAAATACAAATGGGCGGCGGCCAAACCTGCCACCACCGCTGTCTCCGTGCGAAGTATGTTGCCGCCGAGCGAGGCCTCGCGAAAACCCGCGGACGCGGCTGCGGCAAATTCGGCTTCGGTCCAGCCGCCTTCGGGACCGATGGCCAGTGCGAGTCGCACGGATTCGCCGCTGGCGGGACTCTGCGTGCTTAATTGTCCTTGCAAGACTTCGCGCAAACCGGGCGCTCGGCTTCGTTCGGAGAGCAATACTTTGATTGCGGCGTCGCTCGAACGCAAAGCGTCGGCCGGACTCATCAGCGGCCGCAGGACCGGCGGCCGCAAGCACCGGGCCTGTTGTGCCGATTCGAGCAGGATTCGATTCCAGCGCTCGGCTCGCTTGGGCGCCGCGCCAATCAGGGCTCGCTCGCTGCGCTCGGCTGCCAGCGGCAGGATTGCCTCCGCGCCCAGTTCGGTTGCTTTCTCGATCGCCCACTCGAAACGCTCGAACTTCACGATCGAGAGCAGTAGCGTGGTATCCAGTCGCGATTCGCGTGCTGCGACCGGCTCGACTAGCGAAAACTCGATCGCTTCGCGCCCCACCTGCTCGATGCGCGCCAGCCATACGGCGTGGCCGTCGCTGAGTTCGTAGCTCTGCCCTGCCTCGGCGCGCAATACGCGACCGAGATGATGCGCCGCGGCGCCGCTCAGCACCGCTCGGCCGTTGCTAAACTGCTCGACGAAAAATCGCCGCCGCACCCCGATCCTCCTGTCGCGTCACAGAACCGGTTGAATGTTACAGGATGGCGCCGGGATCGGTTTGGCTTCCTTCGGTCGAGCGATCGGGGACAACCATGACGACGGGGCGCTGCGAGGCGTCCCGAATTAAACCCATCGAATCGCAACGTTCGCGATTGCGCCTATGGCTCGCCGGGAAGGGGGCCAAACTGCGGCGGCGGCACGCGGCGCTTCGACGCTGCCTCATAGGCTGAGGCGACCTTTAGGATTACGTCTTCCTTGCCTGGCTCGGCGCGAAAGACCAGAGAGAACGGCAGGCCCGGCGCTGGCAGTGTCGTCGGCGTATTGTTGTTGGTCGGGACGTAACGCTTTTTGTCTGGGCTAAGCGTGAACGACGGATTGTACACGGTGGTCACGTAGCCGGCCGGGATCAACACTTCCGTGAGTCCCGCGAACGGCCCGAAGCGCAGCTCGCCTCGCACGTCGCCGGGAGGGCCGGGCTGGGGGGCCAAGCCGATTTTGCCGGGCGGAAGTGAATAGTGAAGCCGGACGACGGCGTCGAGGTGATTTTCGTAGAGCACCTTCATTTCCACGCGTCGTAGCAGCTCCCGCATCATGATGTGTTCGTCGATTCCCTGCCGCTGGCCGAGTTCCTGGCGCATGTCGGTCATCTCTTCCCAGTTTTTGAAAGCGGCGCGCTGGTCGTCGCCCCAAAATTTCGAGCGCTCGTTGAGCGCATGGAAGTCGATCAGCGTTTCGAGGAACCCGCGTGCCTTCCAATCGGCAGCGCGACGGCTGGCATATTGATTGAACTGAAAGGTAAAGGCGTTCGATTCCACCTCTTCTTCGATCGCACGAATATTTAGATTTTTGGGGATCGGCACCTTGCCTTCCGACAGGGCCAGAAAGTAATCGATCGGCTTCATAGCGCCTGTCCCGAAGGTCTTGCCAGGCGCGAACTCTGTCGGTTGGATCATCGCGGCGAACTCGGGAAACTGCGGCTGTCCATCGGCTCGGAGCCGGTAGAGGATATCGGGGAAAAACACGGGCACGAGCTGCGCTAAAGCCTGCGTGTACGATGGACTCATCTTGGCCATACTGGGATCGCCGGGCCACAGTGGATCGACCGATTCCACTAGGGTAGCTCCCAGGTAGTCGCCCAGAATGGCCTTGATTTCCTTGGCCGCGGCTTGAGAAATCGGCTCGTCCGCCTTCACGCCGGGGAAGGTCAGCATCGATTCGCGGATGACGCCGATACGCATGCCCTTGAGCGCGCCGCGCATGGTCGTCCGCGGGGCGTCGTTCGCGTACGGTTTATTCAGAACGCTCGAGCGCGGTACGGTGGTGAAAATGTCGCGCGGATCGTAGTAGCCGTTCACGGGGTCCTTCAGCGCGTCGAGGACTTTGGCGGCGTCGGTCACGTATCGGCACATGATTCCGGCGCGATCGTTGTAAATATCCGCGCCGATGGCCCCGCCGAGGAAAGAGATCATCGACTTCTGCGGCAAGATCAGCGCCACCGCATTGTGGTTCGACGGCCCACGGCAAGACATGCTGGTCTCTTCGCACAAGCTGCAGGTGACCAAGTTTGCGCTTACCGAAACGCCCGATCCCGAACTCGACCCAAGCGAGGCCGCGCGCGTCGTGTCATAAACCTCGCTGGGATTTCCCGCCCAACTGCTGCGCTGATAGCCTTCGACGGAGACGAAAACCTTTGTGGGCCTGTTGTTGCCGCGCTCCGCGCCCTCGCCGCCGCGAATCGCGGGAACCGGCCGCCCGTTGTATTCCGTGTTGGCCGCTTTCGCGTAAATGATCGCGCCCTTGGCTCGCAGCTGGGCCACCAGCGTCTGGTCGCGCGCCGGAAAGTCGATGTCATAGTGAGCGTCTCCGCCACCGGTGCTGCGCATATCCTTGGTGTCGTACGGATCCTTGAACGAGAAAACGACGCAATACATCGGCAGCGCCTTCAGGTCGGGATTTCGGCCGTATTGCTTGTCCAGTTCCGCGGCGCGCTCGAGCGCGTCTGGCTGCTTGCGAAACTCCTCGCACACGGCAGGCGAACCAGGCGGCAGCGGTCCATCGGATGGCTTCCGGTCGCGATCGCCTTTGCAAGTGACCGATCGCTCGCCGCGTATGTTTAGTGTTCCGAGCGCATTCAATTGCCCGGCGTTGGGGATGCCGATGGTCATGCCGTATTGCTGATCCACGCTGGGATCGGACGCCGTCGGTTCCATCCGCCCAAACTCGATGGGTGGCCCGGCGTATTGGTCGAAATTCGGAAGCAGCGTCGAAATCGCAATCGTGTCGGTCGGGTACTTCAGCGGCGAGCCTGCCCGCACAACTCCCGGCGGCGGCGGGATGGGTGCTCCATCGCGAGTGACGAGCTCGTCCGCGACGCCGTTATAAGCCTTGGCGCGATTGAGATAGAGTTGCACCAATCCCTGACAAGTGATTTGTCCGTCGCGTATGGCTTGGTGGATGTCGTCGATCGTCGCCTCCTGTAAATGGAAGCGTGAGGCTGCTTGCGGCGCTGGTCTCGGCGTGGCGTTTGCGGCCCTGCCTGGCGTTGCCTGCGACCGCATGCTGCCACTTTGCGCGGCCAACACGGCTAGAACACCTGCAGCGAGCGCGGCCTTGCGAATCGACATACGAATCGACATGGACCCTCCCGACCGGGATTCTCGATGGGACTCCCGAACGCCACTTATACACCCGACTTCCTTCGGGGTGAATGGCATTGCTTCGTTCGAATCGACATGTATTTCGGCAGCCCGCGGGTTTGCTTCGAGCGGCCCGTGTCGGAAACAAGAGATCCCTCGGCCTTCGGGCCTCGCGATGACAGGTTGTTGCCTGGGTTAAGAACGAAGCGGGGCTCCAGGGCCCCGCGATAGTCTGGATGGATTGCGCGACGGCGCTTAGCCGAAAATGTCTTTTACTTTGCCGAAGAAAGAAGAATTGCGCTCGGCTGGGCGATTCTCGGCGGGGAGCGTGCCGCCGAGCTCTTGGAGCAGGCGCCGCTGGTCGCGGGTGAGCTTGGTGGGCGTCATCACACGCACGTGAACGTACAAATCGCCTTTGCCTCCGCCATGGGGGTCTGGGAGGCCTTTGCCCTTCAGGCGGATGATCGCGCCGGTCTGCGTGCCTTCGGGGATCGCTACGCGTTCCTCGCCAGCAAGCGCTGGCACCAGAATATCCGCGCCCAGCGCCGCTTGCGTCACGCTGATCGGAATCGTGCAGTAAAGGTCCGCGCCGCGCCGCTCGAAAAAGGGATGGTCTTTGACGTCGAGGACGATGTAGAGATCGCCGGGCGGCCCGCCGTTTACTCCCGGCTCGCCTTCGCTCGGCACCCGCACTCGAGTTTGCGAATCCACGCCGGGCGGGATGCGCACGTCGATGACGCGCACGCGCTCGATGCGCCCTTTGCCGCGGCACTCCGCGCACTTCTCGCGAATCACCTGACCGGCGCCCTGGCATGCCGGGCACGTTCGTGTGATCGCGAAAAAACCCTGCTGGTAATGCAACTGGCCATGACCCTTGCAGGTCTCGCAGGCGGTGATACCCGTTCCGGCTTTAGCCCCGACACCATTACAGGCTTCGCAAAATTCCTGACGCGGAATGCGAATCTTGGTGGTGACGCCGGCGGCCGCCTCTTCAAAGCTGAGCCGCATGTCATAGCGCAGATCGGAGCCGCGCTGAGGCCGGTTGCGCGCGCGAGCGCCGCCGCCGCGGCCGAAAACATCTTCAAATCCGAAGAAGTCCCCGAAAATGTCCTGGAACTCCTCGAAGATCGTGGCGTTGAACCCGCCATCGGCGCCCACGCCGGAAATGCCCGCGTGTCCAAATCGGTCGTAGGCCGCGCGCTTCTGCTCATCGGAAAGGACGGCATAGGCTTCGCTCGCCTGGCGAAATTTCTCTTCCGCAATATCCTTCTTTTCGGGGTTGCGGTCTGGGTGCCACTTGAGCGCGGCCTTGCGGTATGCGGATTTGATTTCTTCCGGCGACGCCGTGCGACTCACGCTAAGGACTTCATAAAAGTCATACCTGGCCTGGGATGGCATGGCTCTATTCGTTGCTCCTCACGCTAGCGGCTCTCTTGCTCACTGTCTATGCTGGACGGCAGACGCTCTCGCTCCCGACTCGCCTTCCGGCGCAACGGCGACCCGCACAATGCTGGGCCGAAGAACTCGCCCATGAAACGTATAACCGTCCTGCAAAACTTCGACGATGGTTCCGTCGGGATGTTCTGTGGTCTCGACTCGGTCAATGGCCTGGTGAAAACGGGGATCGAACGGTTTGTCAGCGGCAGGAATTCGTTCGAGTCCGTGTCGCGCCGCCGTCTCCCAGAGTTGCTTGTAAATCAACTCGAGACCCTTGCGATATTCCTCGTACGCCGGATTGTCGTGAGCTTTCAGCGCACGATCGAAAGCGTCCAGAACGAAGATCAGATCCTCGAGCAGCCGGCTGACCCCGCGGCGGCCTTCTTCTTCGCGGTCCCGCTCGATACGTTTGCGGTAGTTCTCGAAGTCCGCCTGGCGCCGGACCATCGTCTGCATCAACTCGTCTTTTTCCGCTTGCAGGCGAGCGACGACCTCAGAGGTCTTCGGGTCGAGAGCTTGGCCCGCACCGGCGCTGTCGCCAGGATCGGCGGCGGCTGCTCTCGCATCGCGGTCGAATTCGATGACGACGTCTTTGTTTTTCTTGTCTCGGGATTCCATGTCGTTCATGCGCTTGTCCAGAGCAGAGTTGCTTTCAACTGCGGCTGAGAGCCTCGCTGAAGGCGCGCGCCATAAAAGCCACGGCTGTGATCGCGCGCTCGTATTGCATGCGCGTCGGGCCCAGCACTCCCAGCGAACCCTTGGCTTGTTCCTTCACCGCATACCGCGCTGTAATCAGCGCCAGGTGCTCTCCTGCCGAAGTGATCTCCTTCACGCCGATCTGGATTTGCACCGCCTCGGGTGTCTCGATGCAGCCGTCCAGCAGCGCCACCAGTCTGCTCTTTTCTTCGATGGCCGATAGCAGTTCGCGCAACGGCTCGCCCTCGCCGGTTGCCAATTCCCGCGTCGAGGCGATCTGCGCCGCTCCCTCGACGTAAACCTGCCGCCCATCCGCGCTCTCCAACACCGCCGGGTCGCACAGTTCCAGGGCCGGCGGTAGCAGACGCGCGTACCGGTCGCGTTCGGAGGCCAGCTTCTCGAGCAGGTCGGTCCGAATCGCTTCGAGCGTCCAGCCGGCGTAATGCCCGTTCAGGTAATCCGCGGTTTGGTCCAGCTGCGTCTGGGTGAAGTCATGCTCCGGGCGCACCAGTTTGTCGCGCGTGGTGCCGCCACCGGAGATCAAGACCACCACGACGCGCCCATCCGGCAAGTGCAGAAAGCGGATGTGTTCGAGGGCGCTTTGCGCCAGCGCCGGCATCACGATGATTCCGAGTCCGTGCGAGATCCCGGCCAATATGTGCCCCGCGCGCTCGCTCATCTCTTCCGGTGTCGTCGCCGTGTCCAGCTCGCTCGAAATCCAATTACGGTCTTCCTCGCTCAGCTTTCCGCGCTCGACCGCCTGCTGCGCGAAATGGCGGTACGCGGAAGCGGTGGGCACCCGGCCCGCCGAGGTGTGCGGCTGATAGAGCAATCCGGCGTCCTCGAGTTCGCCCATGATCTTTCGTACCGTCGCCGGGCTGAGGCCTTCCGGGTGGGAAAGCGCGATGGCGCGGCTGGACACAGGCTCTCCGGCCGCCACGTACGCGCGCACGATTTCGGCCAGAATTTCCCGGTTCCGCCTCGAGTGTAAAGCGTTTTCCATCATAGCGATTGTCCCGAATGAGCCGCTCACTTCATTCTAGCTGTCCATTTGGGCGCGCTGCAAGCGATCCGAGTAGTCGATGTACAGCGTCTTCCACTCCGCATAAAAATCCAGCGCCGCCGTGCCCGCCTCTCGATGCCCGTTTCCTGTCTGCTTAGTGCCGCCAAACGGCAGGTGGATTTCGGCGCCGATGGTCGGCGCGTTGACGTAAACGATGCCGGTGTGTAGGTCGCGCATGGCTGCAAAGGCCTTATTTACGTCGCGCGTGTAAATCGACGCAGAAAGCCCGTAAGCAACGTCGTTGGCGATCTCCAGCGCCTGATCGAAATTGTGGAACCGCATGACGGCGACCACCGGGCCGAAGATCTCCTCCTGCGCGATCCGCATCTTCGGCTCACAGTCTGCAAAAACGGTTGGCTCGTGAAACCAACCATGCGACCACGCTCCGCCCGTAAGGCGCTGCCCGCCGGCCCATAGTTTCGCGTCCTCCTCTTTCCCGATCTCCACATACCGCATCACCGTTTCGAGCTGCTTCTCATTAATGCAGGGCCCCATATCCGTTGCTGGATCCAGGCCGTCGCCCACCTTCAGCGCCTTTACGCGCGCAACGAACTTCTCCAGAAACTCGCGGTAGATGGTTTCGTGGACCGCCACGCGGCTCGCCGCCGTGCAGCGTTGGCCCGTGGTGCCGAAGCCCGCCCAGACCGCGCCTTCGACCGCCAGATCGATATTCGCGTCCTCGAGTACGATCAAAATGTTCTTCCCGCCCATCTCCAGGTGGCAAGGCTTGAACGTCGGGGCGCACGCTTCATTCACTAGACGGCCGACTTCCGTCGAGCCGGTGAAACTCACCGCGGCGATTCCGGGATGCCGCACCAGCGGCGCTCCCACTTCGGGTCCCTCGCCATTGACCACATTCAAAACGCCGCGAGGCAACCCCGCCTCGCTCAGGATTTGAGCCAGGTTGTAGGTCGATAGCGGGGTGTCTTCGGCCGGCTTGATGACCACCGTGTTCCCGCAAATCAGCGCCGGCATGATCTTCCAGGACGGGATGGCCATGGGAAAATTCCACGGCGTGATCATCCCGCAAACCCCCAAAGGCTGCCGCACCGACATGGCGAACTTGTTGCGCAATTCCGATGGCGTGGTTTGCCCGGCGAGCCGCCGGCCTTCGCCCGCCATGTAGTAGGTCATGTCGATGGCTTCTTGCACGTCACCGCGCGTTTCCGCGAGCACTTTGCCCATCTCGCGCGTCATGTCGCGCGCCAGTTCTTCTTTGCGCCGGACCATCGTTTCGGCGGCGCGATACAGGATCTCTCCCCGCTTGGGCGCCGGCACCAATCTCCAGGACTTCAGCGCCTCAGTGGCTGCCGCGACGGCCGTGTTGACGTCCTCCGCCGTCGATGCTGGAAACATTCCCACCAGCTCGTCTGTATTCGCGGGATTTCGGTTTTCAAAGGCACGACCGCTGGACGATTCAATCCAATCACCAGCGATGAAGTTCTTCAGCACCTTGGGGACGACTGTGGTTGCCATTAGGCCTCCTCAGCGAATTCTGGAGCACATACAGGCGCGTGCGGACAAAACGGAAGAGAGCGTCATGCGGCGTAAAACAGCGTGCACGCTTCAGTTTAGCAAATCCCTGGCCGGAGCGTCGACGAACAGAGATTGCGTGATGGGGACAACGATTGCCCACCTAGCTCCAGGACTTCTTTCACGACATTCTCGCTCGACGAGTTGATCAGAATGAGCACCGGAATTGAATGGACAAGGCGAATACGAAAAGGCGGATTCGATTCAATCGACGACGGATCGGGGCCGGATGTGTGTGGGGCTAAGCTTCAATCGTCTTTGGCGAAAATTGCGAGCCTTCATCACGAGGTTCGGACGACGAGGTGAATTAGGAACTGCAACGCACAACCGAACTAGGGGTGCTCGGTTTGCTGGCTGCCGTCAGCGTTGGACGCCTGAGGCACGGCCAGTGGTAGCGGCGCACCCATGCCCGACACCTGCGAACCCAGGCCGAGTTTCTGCAGCGTTAGGGCGTCGATCTTTCCGGAGGGATTCAAGCCGTGATCGTTCTGAAACTGCCGCATGGCGTCCACCGTTGTGGGGTCCCATTTGCCGTTAGGTTCGCCCTGATAGGCGCCTTCCCGGGAAAGTGCGGTCTGGATCTCTGAGATGCGCGACGGGGTCGGGGCCAACTGGGCATGCACCGCCGCGACGTGGTGCGCTACGGGATGCTTCGCGGAAACTTTCGTCGTGTGGACCGCTGCGGCGGAGGGTTTCTTCGGCGCGGCCTTCGCGGCGGGAGCCGGAGTGGGGTCTGCCGCGGGGCCATTCTTGGGCGCAGGCGCCCCATAGCCGACGGCCACGCTGCCGAGCAGCAGCGCTGTCAAACTCCACGTCGTGTATCGGATGAGCATGAGCTGGTCTCCTCCTAACGCGATGTCTCCGCGAATGTCATTCGTGATTCCGTCTACTCACGTGCCGCTGGCACCAATCCAGCCAGATAGACGGTCAACAATCGCTGGCTCTCGTCGTGCCGCAAGGTCTTGAAGACCACCTGCTGCCCCGGCTTGAGCGACGACAGCGCGGCATTATACTCGCCAACCGATGTGACCGGTGTCTGGTTGATCTCCGCGATCAGGTCACCGCGGAAAAAGCCAATATCTTCGGCGAAGCTCGCCGGCGCCACGTCGATCACCAGGACGCCGCGCTGATCCTGGAAATAGGCCAAGTGGGTTTTGTCCGGCTTAAGTTCTTCGACGTGCAGCCCGAGGCCCGCCGGCACCGCCTCACGCGGCTCGGGCTTTTGGTCGGTGTCGTCGTCCCCCGCACGATCCGGGAAAAGTTTGGCGCGGTCCTCCACCACGAGGGTAGCTTCGTGTTCCTGGTGGTTGCGGAGATAGGTCACTTGCACTTTGGTCCCGATGGGAGTGTCCGCGATCGGATTCACCAAGTCGCCGCCCGACCTTACCGCTACGCCATTCACCGAGGTGATCACGTCGCCAGCTTTGACTCCAGCCTTATCCGCCGGGCCTCCCGCCTCGACCGATTGCAGCACCAGTCCATACGAGGCGCCCAACTCGTGCAATACGATTGGATTCTTGCTTTGTTCCTCGGTAAAAGTGACTCCGATCGAGCCGCGAATCACCTTGCCGCGCTCGATAATCTGGTTGTAGACGCCCACGGCAACCTTTGACGGCAGGGCGAAACCCACGCCCTCATAGCCACGCCCCCCGGTCATGATCGCCGTATTGATGCCAATCACCTGTCCGGCCAGGTCCACCAGCGGCCCTCCGGAATTTCCCGGATTGATGGCCGCGTCCGTCTGCAAGAAATGCTGAAACTGGCGGCCGACGCCGCCGCGATCGGTAGCGCTAATGATTCCCGCGGTCACCGTGGACTGCAGGCCAAACGGACTGCCGATCGCCAAGACCCAGTCGCCAACCTGGACACCGTCGGAATTGCCTAGAGCTACCGTCGGCAAATCGTGGTTCAGGTCTATCTTGATCACAGCGAGGTCCGTCTCGGAATCCTCTCCCACAAGTTTCGCCGGATACAACGTGGAATCGCCATCGAGTTGTACCTGTATCTTCGTGGCCTGCTCGATGACGTGGTGGTTGGTGAGGATGAACCCTTTTTTATCCACGAGCATTCCCGATCCCAGGCTGCGTTCGGCTTCCGGTCCCGCGCTGGGAGCGTCGAAGAAGCGATTGAAAAAGTCTTGGAAAGGATCGGCGCCGCCGCCTTGGCGTTTTGGGGATGTTGTGCCCCGCTCGATGACTTGCGTGGTCGAGATGTTTACGATCGCGGGTTGGTCGCGCTTCACAATGGCGCTGAAGGCGTGCGACATTTCGACGGGGCTGGGCAGAACTAGAGGCGTCGCGCCATTCGTGATGATCGAATGCGTCGCACTCACCCTTCCGGAAACCAGCGTTCCGATCAGGATTCCGATCGAAAGAGTCAGCATCACGAGAGAACTGGCCAAAAATTTCCTGTTGCGAATCCAACTGGCCAGCTCGCGTAGCTGAATGACCATCATCTACTCCAGTCCCAACCGCTGGCGCGCGGTGAGCTGCGGGTGCCGCAGTATAGCACCGTCCGGCTCCGCTCTCACATGGTACGCACATGCTAGAACGACCATGGTACCCCTGTGGGATGGTGGTTGACGCCGAGCCGTTGCCGGGGAGTTCTTGCAACCAACTGTACGGCAGGACAGGCTTTGCGAACCGGGCGTAACGTTCGATCGCGAATCGGCAAAGTTCCGTGGCTCATGGGGCAAGTCACAGAACGGGCAGGATGCGGGGAGGCACAGCCGGAAAACAACACGCAGGACCGCTCGGGCTCGAGCTAGTCCGGCCGGGTAGCGTGCGACGGCATTGACCAAGCTCGATTTTCTGGTTATACAACTCGGGCCTCGTGCGCTGTACGAGTGGCGGCTCTTCCTATGACGAACATGGCGGACTTCAGCAAGATTCTTCTGCCGGTCGACCTTGAGCAGCCTCCGCTGCTCGCCGTTCATCAGGGCGCGGCGCTGGCCCGCCATTTCCATTCTGAGATCCTGATGCTGCATGTGGTCCGGCCGATCAGCCAGCTTGGCATGCATGAACTCGGGCACCGGGATCTACACAGCGAAGCGGTTAAGCACGCCGAAGCCGACTTGGACGCGCGCATCCTTCCGGAACTTGCCGGCCTTCAGGCGCGACGCTTGGTGGTCAAAGGCTCGCCGGGCCATGTGATTCCGCAAGTCGCACTTCAAGAGAAGGCCAGCTTGATTGTCATGGCGTCGCATGGTCTTGGCGCTCTCGCGAGCACCCTGATGGGTTCGGTCAGCGCCAGCGTCTTGGACAGCGCACCCTGCCCGGTCTGGACGGCGTCTCATGCGGAGGCGGAGGACACTCCCCGGACAACCGACACTCCGCAGACGACGGCGACACGCGACCTTGCGATACGCAGCGTTTTGTGCGCGCTGGACTTCGGCGCTCACTCGCCGAGCGTGGCGCGCGAAGCGGTGGCCGTGGCGGCGGCCTTCGGCGCCAAGCTGACGATGGCGCACGTCACTCCCTCGGTCGAACAATACGGCCCAGGCGGGACCTACGAGCTTCCCGACCTGAAGGAGTCGCTGGTCAGCTCCTCACGCGAGCTATTGACCAAGCTGCGGGATGAAACGGGCGCTCAAGCCGAGTTTTTCATCGGCAGCGGCTCCGTCGCAAAGGTGCTGGCCCAAGCCGCGAGCGAGACCGCCGCGGATCTTTTGGTCATCGGACGCCGCACCTCCATCAATCGTCTTGGCGCCAACAATTACGCGATCATCCGCGATTCCCAGGTGCCCGTGCTGAGCGTGTGAGCCTGCTTCGCATTCGAGCCGGCAAGCTTGACCGTTGAAGGTGCCGAGCGTATGTTGGCGGCGGCGAGGTAACCACTTGGTTGTCCCTCAGATTTTCAACACTGTCGAACAAAGCGCGTTCAGCACCTGGATCCGCGAGTCGCCTTCGCTGTTTGCTTTCTATTTCATCCTTCTGTTTCACACGATCGGCTTGTCGTTTGTGGTCGGCGCAAACACAGTGGTGGACTTGCGTCTCCTGGGCGTGGCCAGGGCGCTTCCTCTCAAGCCGCTGAAGAAACTCTTCGCGATCATGTGGACGGGACTGGCGATCAACGTTGTGACGGGCGTGTTGCTTTTGATCGCTTATCCCACCAAGGCCATGACCAACCCGGTGTTTTACTTCAAGCTGCTGTTCATCACGATCGCCGTGATCACCATGCGCAAGATGAACCTCCTGTTCGACGATGCCAGCCTGAGCGATACAGCCTTGATGAGCAGAGGCAAGAGCCTGGCCGTGATGTCGCTGGCGTTTTGGATTGCGGCCGTCTCGGCGGGGCGGCTGCTCTCGGAAACGTATCAGTATTTGAACTATCATCAGTATTTGATCAAGACGGGATTATCCTGAGAGCTGCGCCGCAAGGAGAGCCCGGGAGATCAGGGAGCTTTTTATGGAAGTGAACCTCGCGCATCTGCATCTTCTCCTGAATCACTTTCCGATCATTGGAACGTTCATTGGGCTGGGCCTGTTTCTGGCCTCTTTTGTCGGAGAGAACGAGGACTTGAGACGAGCCAGCTTCATTATTTTCGCCGCTGTTGGGTTCTTGACCATTGGCACGTTTCTGACCGGCTTTGGCGCGCAGGCGATGCTCACGGGAAAGCCGGGCGTGTCGGACGCGATGATTGCCAGACATGAAGGGTCGGCGATGCTGACGGTCTGGTTCATCGAACTCACTGCTGCGCTGGCCGCTGTCGGACTTTGGCAATACCACCGGGCTTCCCGTCCCGCCCATTGGACTCTGTCCGCCGTACTGTTTGCTTCGCTGCTCACCATGGTGCTGGTCGCCAGAACGGGCAACACCGGCGGAGAGATCAACCATCCTGAGATTCGCGCCACACAAGACACGTCACAAGATGTGACGCCGGACGCGGTGCCGAAAGAAGGGCCGATTGGATCGATCATTCGCGTCTTCGAGCCAACGCCCGAGAAGTTCAGCCTCGCGATTGTGAGCAACAAATGGTTTTGGGCGTTTCTAATGGCGATGCACTTCATCGGACTCGCCGTGATCGTCGGGACGGTCGGAATCCTGGATCTACGCATGATGGGATTCCTGAAACAGTTGCCACTCGCGCCCTTGCACCGGTTCATGCCTTGGGCCATGACCGGACTGGGAATCAATATCGTGACCGGCTTCCTGGCATTCATTGGGCAGCCGGAGAATTACATTTACAGCGGCGCGTTGTGGCTCAAGATGCTGGCGTTGATGCTCCTCGGACTGAATGCGGCTGCATTTTATCTGACAGGCGTTTTCAATCGCGTGCAACCTCTGCGGGCGGGAGAAGATGCGCCCATGTCCGCCAAACTGATTGCCGTTAGTTCCCTGTTCTTGTGGTTCGCCATGATCACCTTTGGCCGCTATATACAGCTGTTGAGTAATACGGTGCGGCTGCCGGGCGTTACCTCGAACTGACAGCACTTGGGATGGTCGAGGCCAGCGGTCGTTGCTGAGTGCGCTCTTTTTAGCGTTGTGGGCGGAGTCACTTTTGTAACCTGCTGTATTGGCAGCATTTAATTTAGGGTCACCCCTACCCCCGGTGTTTTTACAAAAGAGTTTGCATTCCACTGAAACTACAGGGGTTGCCTTTCGCTCTGGCGCTAAAGAGCGCGCTGGAACCGCGCATTCTACTGAAAACAAGATAGTTGTGTTTTGCACATCCGTTTCCCTGTCAGAACGGTGAGCGCGGAGGAACCGAACTGCTCTTGCAAGTCGAAAAAGCCCGCACAGGCGGGCGTCAGCGTGACGCGGACGGCCCGGTTCTTTGGGAGCGAACATGAACCATTATAACACGGGCGTCAATGCGATATTACTGAGGAGTATTCGAAACGGCGGGCTTAAGCCTTCCCCGGGATGACCGGTGCTTGAAGGGGCGGAGCACGGTGTCAAGGCAGGGGTTCAACGGGTGCGCGACCCAAAGGCAACCCGTTGCCTTCGACGGTTCGCGGGAACAACACGAACGAAAACCGGCTGAGAGATTTCTCCGCTGCGTGGCGGCGCCTCCCGATGAACGGGACGCGGAACAGGACGGCCGCCACTTCGGTCGAAATGACCGGTGGTTGCCGGGGCGAAACAAGGTGGCTAGTGCGGCGGTGAGCAACAGCACGCAGCGAGCCCCGAGGGCTAGGTGACGAGCGCACTCAAAAAAGTCGCAGGCTCGGCAGAATGAAAATATGAAAGCGCCACTCCTGCCGCAGACGCAGGTTGGCGGAGGAAAAGCCCTTCAGATTCAGAGATGACGTGGGGCTTCAGATCGCTGCGATGAATTTGCGTCACGGTGTGACGGGCTGGGCTAAAAAAGTCACGGGGTCTCGAGCAGACCGTGAACCGAAGTCCCAACCCGTTACGACACCTGGATTCCAATCTGGGGAATTCCAGTGCGGGGATTCCAGTGTTGGGGAATTCCAATGTGGGGAATTCGGCCGCAGCGGTTTAGGCCGCTCCAGCCGCCCTGGCTTGCTGTTTCCTAAGAGCCAGGCGGAAGGTGCGCTTCTGTCGCGTGATCACAAGTTCGTCTTCGCGCGCCAGCCAGCCGATGGCCCGTTCAAAGGCGACGGGTTTACAACGTGTCGCAGCCTGAAGCTGCGCCAGCGATAATTCTCCTTTGGTTCCTAGTACGTTCTGAATTAGTCCAACCGCGGCCAGGACTCCGCTGGTTTCCTTCTGCATGGGTTTCCTTTCCTAAAAAATAATGAATGCAAGGGGACCATTTTTGCGCCTGTCCGATATTGGATGTCAATTGGTAAAAACATGTATGCGTGTGGGAAAGACGTGCACACTGTGGAAAAAATATTGTCCATTAATTCGACATGAGCATTTCCACCACAGGTATTTCCGCGGCGAGCATTTCCGTCACGGGTATTTCCACCGCACCGGGTGTGATGTCGTCAAGCGCGGTGCGAGTTGCCGCGGACCGGTCCGATGGCGCGGACCGAGTGTGTTAGGATGATTTGGACAATGGCACCGAAGACCATGTACGAAAAGATCTGGGAGGCTCACGTTGTCCATGAGGCTCCCGGCGAACCGGCGCTGATCTATATCGACCGGCACCTGATCCATGAGGTGACCTCCGCGCAGGCTTTTTCCGGGCTGGAAGCCGCCGGCCGGAAGGTTCGCCGTCCGGATTTAACGTTTGCCGTCATGGACCACTCGGTCCCGACGAAGAACCGTTCCCTGCCCATCCTGGATCGCGACGCGCGCGCCCAGCTCGATGCGCTGGAAGAGAGCTGCAGGCGCCACGGCATCTTGCTGTTCGATCTGCTTCAGCCGCAACCAGGGCATCGTGCACGTAATCGGGCCGGAGTTGGGCATCACGCAGCCCGGCCAGACGATCGTGTGCGGCGACAGCCACACTTCCACGCACGGAGCATTTGGCGCACTGGCTTTCGGCATCGGCAGCAGCGAAGTGGAGCACGTGCTGGCGACGCAGTGCTTGCAGCAGAGCCGATCGAGGACGATGCACGTGGTGTTCAACGGGAAGCGTCCCAAGGGTGTGTCGTCGAAGGACCTGGTGCTGGCGCTGATCGGCAAGATTGGGATCGGCGGCGGTACCGATCATGTGATCGAGTATGCGGGCGAAGCGATTCGCGAACTTTCGATGGACGCGCGCATGACCATCTGCAACATGACCATTGAGGGCGGGGCGCGCGCGGGGATGGTCGCGCCGGACGACAAGACATTCGCATACCTCGAAAAGCGGCCTTTCGTGCCGCGCGGGCCGAAGTTTGCCGAAGCGGTCGAGCGCTGGAAGGGCGTCGCCAGCGATACAGGCGCGCAATTCGATACCACCATCGAGCTGGATGCGGCGTCGATTGCGCCGCAGGTTACCTGGGGAACGAATCCGGGCATGGTAACGAGCGTGACGGGACGCGTGCCCGATCCTGCTTCGTTTCCCGAGCCCGATCAGCAGAAGGCGGCGCAAAGCGCGCTGCAATACATGGCGCTGAGCCCAGGGACTGCGATCGTTGATATTCCCGTGGACCGCGTCTTCATCGGTTCGTGCACCAATTCGCGGCTCGAGGATTTGCGGGCCGCGGCGCGAGTGGTGCGCGGCAAGCACGTTGCGAAGACGCTGAAGGCGGCGCTGGTGGTTCCAGGATCCCAGGTGATCAAGGCGAAGGCGGAGCAAGAAGGCCTGGACCGCGTGTTTCGAGAGGCGGGATTCGAGTGGCGCGATGCCGGATGCAGCATGTGTATCGCGATGAACGACGATGTGTTGCCGCCCGGTGAGCGCAGCGCCAGCACGTCCAATCGCAACTTCGAGGGCCGGCAGGGCAAGGGCAGCCGCACGCATTTGGTGAGCCCGATCATGGCTGCGGCCGCCGCGATTGCTGGACACTTTGTCGACGTGCGCGATCTCGGCGTGGACCTGGTGGAATAACCGATGAAACCATTCACAACGCACACGGGACTGGTCGCACCGCTGGACCGATTAAACGTGGACACCGACCAAATGGTGCCCAAGCAATTTCTGAAGCTGCTGACACGCCAGGGCTATGGACGCGTGCTGTTTTACGACTGGCGTTACCTGCCCGGCGAAAAGCCGAATCCGGATTTCGTGCTGAACCTTCCTCGCTACCAAGGCGCTTCGATTCTGCTTGCGCGGGCTAATTTTGGCTGCGGATCGAGCCGCGAGCACGCTCCTTGGGCGCTACTGGATTACGGTTTCCGCGTGCTCATTGCGCCGAGTTTTGCCGACATTTTTCACAACAACTGCTTGAAGAACGGCATTCTGCCCATCACGCTACCCGAGGGAGAGCTGGACGAGCTTTTCCGGTGCGCCGAGTCCAAGGGTGGATGCAAACTTACCGTGGATCTTCGCAACCAAACGATTTCCGGCGAGGGCGAGCTACGAATTTCACTTCGACATCGACCCGTTCCACAAGCAGGTGCTGCTCGAAGGACTCGACGACATCGGCATGACACTCAAGCACGCGCCGGAAATCGCCGCCTATGAATTGCAACACCCGGCGAAGGCGACGGTGTACGAGCCGGTCGACTCCAAGCATTTCGCCGCGCCCAACTAACTGCCAATTTCACGCTGCATTGTTAATTAGAAGCTCCGTCCCACCGCAGAGAAGTGCACCGAATTTGGGCTACACATTTTACCTGAATTGACTCTCCCCGACACCCGCTCTAGAGTCCGGCCCACGTTAGCCCCTGACGGCTTCGGAGGTCGGCTCTGAGATGTGGGGCTCGGGGCGTAACCCGCCAGAAGCTAGCGCGCGTTCCCAAAGATCGCCAACCGAGGAGGGGGTCAATGAATACGAAGAGGATACTTCCGTTTCTAGGGGTCGCGTTGGCTGTGGCATTAGGTTTTGCGTTGCAGATGCGTTCGTCGGATTGGGATTCGGATTGGAATAGAGACAACAGCGCACAACCATTAAAGTTGCTGGGCACAATTTCCATCCCGGGAAAACCGATCGCTAGCACGGACATCGCCTGGGTCGATCAGGCAACGGGCAGGTTTTTCTTTTCCGACCGGTCCAACGCGAGCGTAGACGTCGTGGACGCCAGACACGATCTATATCTGGCGAAAATTGCCACGAACGGCAGCGCGGCAACGGTTGCGTCGACGACGGTGGCGTCAAGCGCAGAGGGGACCGTGCACTTTACGGGCCTGACTTCGCCCTCGACTCACGAAGGACCCAACGGCGTGGTGTCGACCAGCGACAAGAAGGTTTGGGCTGACGACGGCGACAGCACGTCGAAACTATTGGACCTCGATCCGGCCTCACCGAACTATCTCCAAATTATCGCCGTGGTTAGCACTGTTCCGGTCGCTGGAGCCGGTCCCGGTGGCACGACGCTCCCGGCTTGCACGGGCGGCGTAACCGGCAGTTGCAATCGCGCCGATGAAATGGCTTACGACGCGGACGATGGAATCATCGTGGCCGCCAATGACGAACCAACCAGCGTTCCGCCGTATCTCACATTTTTCAGCACCCAGGCTCCTTACCCAATTCTTGGGCAGATGAACTTCTTAGCGCAAGGCGACGGCGTTGGGGGCTCTTTGGAACAGCCCGTTTGGGACCCGCAGATCCACCGTTTCCTGCAAACGCTGCCGACTGTCAATGAGGTTGCGGTCATCAAGGCGGGTGGCCATCCGTTCACGATGACGGTCGAGAGGACTATATCTCTGCCGAAGAGTTGCACCGGCGAAGCCCTCGCGCCCGACGGACACCTGGTCCTGGCGTGTGGCACTCCGTTGGTTATCGACGTGGCGACTGGCGAAGAAATCGGGCCTGGGATCACGGAAGTGGGTGGCGGCGACGAAGTGAACTATGACCCCGGAGACAATCGCTTCGTGGTTTCGTCGAACGTCGACGCCTCCTCGTCCAATCCACAGGTCTTGGGCGTTATCAATGCGGCCAACGGCCAATGGCTGCAAAATCTGCCTCCGGCAACCCCGGCTCCTTCCGGAGGGGCCATGGGAACGGGCGGCTTAGAAACGAACGGAAGATCGGGGAACCTGGCGGCATTCGGAGGCAACAATCACGTGTTTGTGGTTGTTCACCCGGCGGCGCCTCCGGCTACCGACATTTGCGGGTTCTTCAGCCCGCCGCCGGTAGCCCCGGCTACCGTTAGCACGCCGGTGGATTTTGGTTGCGTGGCCGTTTTTGGTCCGGTGGGACAGCCCAAACACGATTCCGGCGGCTTTGGCAACAACGGGCACGACGACCACTACTAGCAGCGGAACTTACAACCTACGGCTAGAGCGATTGGTTCAGGGAGCAGGCATTTTGGGCGCTTGCTCCCTGGACCTTTTCTGGAAGCCTTGGTTTCTTGCGCTCGCGCCAGCCATCTGTACTTCCGGCTTCTTCTATTTTGCCTGATGAAACGCCCAGTTGACGCCATTCAACGCTGCGCTACAGATTGCCGGTTACTCCGCTACGACTGGCGCTGGGCCCTTGAATTCGGCGAGCAGGATGCCGGCTAGGATTAGCAAGGCCCCCACCAGTGCACGCATGCCTAGGCGCTCGTGAAGGAAAATGAAGGATGTGAGCGCCGCGAAGACGGGCTCGAGTGTGAAGACGATGGCCGCGTGCGAGGGGCTGGTGTGTTGCTGCGCCCAAACTTGCACGGAAAAGGCCACGGCGGTTGCCAGCACGCCGGTCAAAAGCGCGGCTGCTAGCAACCTGGGGCTCCAGACAATTCGCATCGGTTGCCGGCCCGCCACGATCAGCAGAGGTCCCGCCAGCAGGAGCAGCAGCAGAGTCATCATGACTTGCAGGAGATTCAGCTTGCCGGCGGAATAGCGCGGGGCGTAGTGGCCGATGGCGATGATGTGGAATGCGAACGGGACCGCGCAGCAGAGCACCAGCAGGTCACCGAGATTGAGGTCTCCCAAGCCGGAGGAAGGCACGGTGATGTAATAGAGGCCGGCGAGGGCTGCGAACGCTCCGGCCCAGATCCACAGGCTAATTCTGCGACGCGCGAAGATGCCCAGGAACAGCGGAACGAGTACGACGGCGAATCCGGTTATGAACGCGGCCTTGGAGGGAGTGGTGAGCTTGACCCCAGCGGTCTGGAAGGCGTACCCGGCGAACATGCAGCAACCCATGACGGCTCCTGCGCGAAGGCTACCGGCGGTTAGGGTGCGCAAGTCGCGGAAATACAAGACGGCCAGAGAGAGTGCGGCGATGGCGAAGCGAAGCGCCAAGAACGAGAAAACGGAGGCGTCGGCGAGGGCGTCCTTGACGACGACGAAGGTGACGCCCCACATGAGTGTGCAGGAGGCGAGCAGAAGATCGGCTTTGAGCTTTTTGGACACGGGCTCCTTGACGGAGGTAGGCGACCGGCCGGCCGGCAAAACGCAGGGAGTTTAGCAGACGCGCGAAGTGGGGACGGGTGCGCGGCGCGCGTTACGGTGACTGTGAAGCTATTCGGGCTGCAGGCCGGCGATGCCTAGCGTTACCAGGAGAACGCGCTTGAGGCCCATGCCGCGGCCGAGCGGGTCGTACCATTCGCCAAGTGAATGCGAGCCTGAGCTTAGGCCGCCGGCGCCGATGGAAATCGCGGGAATGCCGAGAGAGAGCGGGATATTGGCGTCGGTAGAAGAGACCTCACTGCGCGATTGATTGCCGAGGTAATCATCGGCGGACTGGACGGCTGCGCGCAGGGGAGAATCGGCTGCGAGTTGGCCGCCGGGACGAACGCCCAGAACCTTGAAGTCGACCTCGAGCGGCATTGCGCCCAAGCCGCGGGTTCGTGCTGCGGACATCTCTTCGGCAACGCCTGACTGGACAGACTTGCGAAGCGCGGTCTCGAGCTTGGCGAGTTCGGGCTCGGACTCCGAGCGCAGGTCGACCTTGAACGATGCCGAGGCGGGAATGGAGTTCACGGAAGTGCCGCCTTGGATTTCGCCGACGTTGAACGAGGAGCGAGGATGTTCGGGGACGGGCGTGTTCACGAACTGCGCGATGACGCGCGCCGCGGCGTGGATGGGATTGGGTGAGCCGAAATCCGACCAACTGTGCCCACCTGGACCGGTGATGGTGACTTCCACGCGGCGCGAGGCCAGTGCCGTGGTAATCACGTAGTCGGTGGACGCGCCATCGAGGGCGATCACGTAACGCAACCGTCCGTGATAGGTTTCGGCGAGCTTGCGCATGCCGCGCAGGTTCCCTTCCCCTTCTTCGCCGACGTCGGCAGCAAACAGGATGGTGTGGCTGGTCTCGAGACCGGCGTCGCGGATGGCTCGGGCGATAGCCACCAGAGTGACCAGACCTGTTCCATTGTCGGTGATGCCGGGGGCGTAAAGGCGCTGGCCGTCGCGGCGCACGTGGACGGTGGTGTCGGGAAATACTGTGTCCAGGTGGGCGACGAGCATGACCACGTCGCTCGAGCGGCCGGGGCGCTCGCCGACGACGTTGCCGACGTCGTCGGTGGTGACCTTCAGGCCCGCATCCGGCGAGGAGCTTGGCGAGGTAGGCGCCGCGCGCGGCTTCTTTAAACGTGGGCGCCGGAATTTCGGTGATGCGGATCTGTTCCTCGGTGATGGGGCCGACGCTGGCGTCAAGTTTCTTGAGAGCCAGCAGGACGCGGGGATCGGCGGTCAGCTTGGCGAACTGCGACGTGGGCCGTTGGGCCTTGGGTGCGGAGAGCATGTGCATACCGAAAACGGTGGTGCCGAGGATGGCGCAGCAGAACAGGGGGAGCCGCGCAGCATTCATACCAAGCATCCTTCTTCACGTGCACGTTCAGGTTCTTCAGGGCCGCGCTTCGCCAACAGTGAGAGCGTGCGGCGCGGCTCAGGTTGCGGCCGGAAGCCGGCAACGTCACGGTTACGATGGAATTAGCCCGCTCAATAGCGCAACGTAAAGCTGTGCGGCAATTGTGCCGGGTCCGGCCGATAAAGCGTCTTGCAAAATTCGCAGCGATAGATTTCGGTGGTCGGGCCGATCAGCGCGGCGGTCTCCTTGGGATAGTCATACCAGCGCTTCAAGTGCCCGGCGCAGACCTTTCCCTTGGCGTCCTTCTCGTCGCAGGAGCGCTGACGATGCTTGCGCACCTTGACTTTGGGAGGTGCGGACTCGACGGGCGCGGCTGTCGCAGGCACGGCGGGAGCGGCTGCGGCGGGCGTGGGAGCCTGCGGCGCGGCGGTCTGTGCGGCTCCGCCAGCAACGGGTGCAGTGTCAGCCATCGGCTATGAGTCTCCTGCCCGCCTCGGCGGGCGCGTTTCTAACTGCGTTAGATGCGGTGCCCGCGCAGCATGGCGCGAACCAAGCCCCCTGCACTGCGCCAACGTTGCCACCAACTCGGTGCGTAAGAAAAATCGATGAACTCGCCGGCGACCTCCGCTACTTCCGCACTGTAGCCGAACCACCAGGCTTTTGGCCAGTGCGGGAGGCGGTCGACGTCGAAATATTTTACTTGAACCATTTCGAGTAAGCCAATCCGCGAGTGGGTGCGGCCCCAGCCGCTGAGGCCGTGACCTCCGTGAGGGGCTTCGGCCATGCCGAAGTAGCTGGCGACATCGTTGAGCATGACGGCGCCGGCGCGGATGGACTCGGCGATGCGCCGGCCACGGTTCGTATCGCGGGTCCAGACGCTCGCGGAGAGACCGAAAGCCGAATCGTTGGCTAGCGCAATCGCGTCATCGGCGCTTTGCACGGCCTGAATGGCGAGGACCGGGCCGAAGGTCTCCTCGCGCATCAGGCGCATCGAGTGATTCACGTGCACCAGGACGGCGGGTTCGAAATAGTTCGAGCCGAGCTCCGGACGGCGCCGGCCGCCTGTGAGGAGATGCGCGCCTTTGGCGACGGCGTCTTGTAATTGGGCTTCGACGTGATCGGCCGAGTCGACGCGGATCATGGGCGCGATCTCGTTGTCCGCGTCGCTTCCGGGGCCGAGGCGGAGCAATTTGGTTTTGTCGGCGCAGCGCTGCGCGAAACGCTCGCTGATTGCCTGCTCGACGTAGATTCTTTTGACGGAGACGCAGGCCTGGCCGCAATTGGTGAAGCCGCCCCAAACAGCGGCGCTGGAGGCGGCCTCGAGGTCGGCGTCGGCAAGCACGATCATGGCATCCTTGCCGCCGAGTTCGAGCACGCTGGGAATCAGCTGTCTGGCGCAGGCTTCGGCAACGCGTTTTCCGGTGGGCACGCCGCCGGTGAAAAAGATCTTGTCGGGGCGCGCGTCGATCAACGCGGAGCCGACCTCGCCCCCGCCCTGTACGACCTGCAACACGTCGGGAGGCGCGCCAGCGGCGGCGAAGCACTCCGAGATGAGTTCGCCGCAGCGAGGGGTGAGCTCAGACGGCTTCAGGATGACGCTATTGCCGGCGACGATGGCCGGAATGAGCTGGCTGAGCGGGATCGCCAGCGGATAGTTCCACGGGGCGATGATGCCGATGACACCGAAGGGCTCGTAACGCAGCTTGCCGGACTTTGCCTTGACGGCGAGATTGTGGTGAGCGACGCGTTCGTCGGCGAGGAGCTTTGGGGCGTGGCGGGGGTAATATTTTGCGGTCTCGAGCGAAATCAGGACGTCGGAGAAGAGCGCCTCGACGTGCGGCTTGCCGGTTTCGTGCGTTACGCACGCTGCCAGGTCGGTCCGGCGGGCATAGAGCGCGTTGCCGAAACGCCGAATCGCGGAGCAACGCGCCACGAGAGGCTGGAGCGCCCAGGAGGTTTGCGCACGGCGCGAGCGAGCCACGATATTCGCGAGTTCGCTGGCGGCCGTCGAATCTACACGGGCGAAAACTGTGCTGGTTGCGGGATCAATGGACTGGACTGTGGTGTGCGGTCCGGCGGAGAGGCCCACGGGGCGCCATTATACCGTTTATTTCGGGCGCATATCCGGACGCTTATTTCAGGCGCATCTTTCGGGCGCGTGTTTCGAGTGGTTTCCGGCTGGCCTATTTCGCCCGCATGCGGTTGTTCTTGGGATTGTGCTCGACTTCGGCGAGATCCAGAGCTTCGAGGACGGGCGGCACGTACATTGCGAATCGACCGCGCAGGCCCTTCTTCAGACCGTACCAGCCCTTGACGGGATTTGCTGGTGAACGGCCCCAAGCCTCGACGGTATCGTCGGCGGCTTTCTTCTGCTCGTCCGCGCTGCCGAGAAGCATCCAGTCGCGATGCTTCTTAAGCATCGTATGCAGGTCCTCGACACATCGCAGGTCATAGCGCAACTGCGTCTTCCCCACCTGGACAACGAGCGCCGGGGGAACGGAACCGGTATCGCGGTAGGCTTGATATTCGGAGCTGCCCGGAGGCGTTTTAAGTTGCCACGGACTCTCTGGCGTTCCTTTTCCCTTAGGCATCGTGCAATCCTTTGCGTGCGCACTTCGAGTTGGTCACACCGATCGAGCGGCTAAGCTACTACCAAATGCGAGCCATTGCACGGGTGTTTCGGGGGTCACTGCAAGCCGTCCTCTTCCCTCTCGCTTGGCAAAGCCACCGCATCGGGATACTCGACTGAGACAAGGCAGAGGCCGTGGGCCGGAACAGTGGGACCGGAGCGCGAGCGGTCGCGCAATTCGAGCAGGCGGGGGATGTCGGCAGGGGTGAGGCGGCCGCGGCCGACTTCAAGAAGCGTGCCGACGATCTTCCGCACCATGTGGCGGAGAAAGGACTTGCCTCGCACCACGTAAACCCACTCATCGGGTCCGGGCGCGGCTCGAGCGTCAAAGAGGCGCGTTTCAAGGCTCGGGCATTCGTCGGACGCGCGCTCCCCGACAGCCGGCTATGATGCTTGCGGCGGAGCCGGCGATCATCTCCGAGCGATGGATCGTGCGAAGCGTGACGCGGTCGCGATCGTCCTCCTCGGAGCCAGAGGAAGCCGCGAAGGTGGTGAAGTCGTGCTGGCCCCCGAAACATCGGGCTGCGGCGTTCATGGCGTCGAAATCCAGCGGATGAGGATGGTGCAGCACGTAGCGCCAGCGGAAAGGCGGAAGAACGCGGCCGCGATAGATGGAGTAGCGGTAGGTTTTGGCCTCCGCGCACCAGCGCGCGTGAAAATCCAGCGGAACCTCCTCGGCGGCGCGCACCCGAATCGCTGGAGGAAGCAGCGCGTTCAGGGCGTGAGAGAGTTCCTGCGGGGTCAGGTGCGACTCGGTCTTGAAATTGGCGACTTGGCCCCAGGCGTGTACGCCCGCGTCGGTGCGCCCGGCGCCCTGAATCGTCACAGGTTCCTGAGTGATCCGCCGCAGAATGTCGGTGACCAGGCCCTGAACGGTCGGCTGTCCGGGCTGGATCTGCCAGCCGTGAAATTCGGTGCCGTCGTAGGCGAGGGTGAGCTTGATATTGCGCATAGCCCGGGGATTATCGCACGGCGACGCTGACGGCCAGGCGGCAGCGGTCTGGGCGTCAGCTTAGATACTGAGTTGCAAAGGATTTCCGGTTGGATGAGCGCGGGGCACTACCGACGGCTCGGCGTATTGGCAGGGGGAAACAGGGTGTACGGTTGCGTTGTCAAAATGGGGAAGGCGCTGTTAGACTGCTGGGGTTTTGCCGGTTCCGCTCAATTCATTGGCGTGATAGCGCGTGCAGGTGCGCCCCGGTCTCCTCGTGGGGAACTTGGGCGCACAATCTTGAAACATTTCTGTCCGGCCAGACGTTACAACTAATCAGTGTCGCGGGACTTAGCACCAATCGTTCTCATAGAGCATAAGGAACATGGAGGAATACGAATGACTCGAAAGTTATTCCGTTCGTTTGTCGCGATGGTGCTGGCGGGGGTGACCACTCTGGCGCCCGTTGCGCCCACATTTGGGCAGGCGCAAGCTCCGGCCCGTAACGCCTCCCGGCGGCAAACCCCAGGCCCGGCGCATACCGGGCAAACCGGCCAGCCCCGTAGCGACCCCGCCGGTAACCCAGCAACCGCGCCGCAAGGCAGACCGCCGGCACAGTCCCCGACCGCGCCGCAGGCCGTGCCGCCGTTTCAATTTGCGCCCGGCAGGGACTATTCGCTGCCACGACTTGGTTCCCACACGTCCTGACGCCTTATCGTCAGACGAGGTGCCGGAGCCGCAGCTCACGAACTCGCCGCGAATCGACCAACTCATCAAAGACGGCAAGCTGACGCTGAGCCTCCAGGACGCGGTCGAGTTGGCACTTGAAAACAACCTGGACATCCAGGTGCAACGAGATTACCCCTGGATCGCGCAGGCGGACCTTCTGCGAACCGCGGGAGGCGGAGCCGACCGCGGCACGGGAAGCACCACCCTGCCGATGGCCTTCACCGATCAGCTGCCCTCAGCTTCGATCCAGCGTGAGCACGATTGAGCATGGACAGCAAGCTGCTGCCGGTGAACAACCCGCTCACGGCCGGCACCGGCACGCGACCAGCACAACGCTGCTCTCGCCATCGCCAACTGTTTACGCACACAGCGATCGAGGACTTTGCGTACTCGCAAGCGTTCCACGAGGGAACCAGCTTTACGGCCTCGCTCGATACCACGCGCACGACCACGACGTCCGCGGCGGTCCACTTCAATCCCTCGTTACAAACTGCGGGAGAGTTTGCTTACCCAGCCGTTGCTAAACGGTTTCGGCGTCGGTGAATGAACGCTACATACGCATCGCCCGAATCAACCAAAGGCGACGACCAAGCCTTTATCCAGTCGATTATCACCGACATCACGGCGGTGGAAGACGATTACTGGGAGCTGGTGTTTGCGCGCGGCAACGTGATCGTGCAACAGCAGGCCGTCGATCTCGCGCAGCGGCTCTACGACGACAACAAGAGGCAGGTGGAGGTCGGCACGCTGGCGCCGATGGAAATCGTCCGCGCGCAGGCGCAAGTGGCGACCGCGCAGCAGGCGTTGATCCTGGCGCAGACGGCCCAACTCCAGGAGCAAACGCTGCTCATGAGCGTCATCACCAAGAATCCGACCGCGCCGAACCTGTTGAACGTGGAAATCGTTCCGACCGACTCGGTCAAGAATCTGCCGGCCGTCGAGAACCTCACGCTGCTGGACGCCGTCAATGAAGCGCTCGCCAAGCGGCCGGACGTGGCCCAGGCCAAACTGATGATCAATGCGGATGACGTCAACGTGCGGCGACGCAAAATGCCCTGCTGCCGACCTTGAACCTATCGGCGTACATGACCGGCGCGGGCCTCGGCGGCACAGAGAGTCACAACACCGGTTCCACCGTGGTGCCAGGCGGGTTCGGCGGCTCTGCCGTCATACATTCCTAGGCCTATCCCGAGTTCGAGGCCCAACTGGCGCTGACCCTGCCGATTCGAAACCGCGTCGCCCGGCGGATAACGCGCGCGCCCTACTCACGCAGCGGCAGGACCAGACCCGTTTCCAGCAGACCGTCAACAACGTCATGGTGGACGTCCAGAACGCGTTGATCACACTGCAGCAGGACCGGCCGACGGTCACAGCGGCCCAACGACGCGGGAACTGCAGCAGGAGACGCTCGACGCCGAACAGAAGAAACTGGATCTGGGAGCCTCGACAATCTTCCTGGTGGTCACCGATCAGCAGGCTCTGGCCGCCGCGGCCGCCGCCGAGGTGCGCGCCGAGGCGAACCTGGCGGAAGCGGTCGTAAACCTGCAACGTGCGCTGGGGCGCACACTGGATGTTTTCAAGATCACGGTCGCGGACGCCAAGACCGGGCGGTGACGCGGCACCGACGAACATTCCTGGCACGACGATGTCGGGCCAACTGTTCGATCCGAGGCTGCTGAGCAATCAGTGAGGGTCCGCCGGCTGCTCGCGGGGCTGCCGAGTTTGCTGGGCGGCTACGGCGTCTGCATCGCAAACCTTGCGGCTGCGCTTGCGCGGCTGAACCGCCCCTGTTATGACTGAAATGAAGGATCTGCAGATGAACCTGAATCGCACCGGGGGCGCTGGCATTACGGCGGACAAAAGCATAGGGGTAGCGGCAGGCATCTTCTTCTGTGGCTAAGCCTCGCTCTCGGTTTCGGCGGCAGCGTGCGACAGCGGAGCGAATCGAGCCAAGGCCAGAGCGGCAGAGCCAGAGCCAGGCCAGGAGCAGCGCTATCACCTGGCTGGCACCATCGTCTCCATCGACAAGGAGCAGCAGCGGATCGTCGTGAACCACGGCGATATTCCCGGGTTCATGTCGGCGCATGACCATGCCGTACCCGGTGGCCGACGCGAAGACACTGGACCTGGTTCTCCGGGCGACCAGATCACGGCGGACGTGGTGGTGAGCAACACGCGCAGCCGCTCGAAAATGTGGTGGTGGTGAAGAAAGGCACGGGCACGAAGCCCGGCCCCAGCGGAGCGAATAAGCAGCCAGCGCAACCGGCGACCAAGTGCCCGATTTCGTGCTGGTCAACCAGGACGGCAAGCGCGTGCACCTCGATCAGTACCGCGGTAAGGCCGTCTTACTCACGTTCATCTACACGCGCTGCCCACTGCCGGACTACTGCCCGCTGATGACCCACAATTTCGCGCAGATCGAAAAGGAGCTCGGAGAACGCCTGACGTTTACGCCAAGACGCACCTGCTGAGCATCAGCTTCGATCCCAAATACGACACGCCAGCGGTCTGCGCAAGTACGCGCAGCGCGTTCGTCTGCCGACAAGATAAACAGAGCCAAGGCCAGCCGCCCTTCAGTCACTGGGAGTTCGCCTCCATCCTAGAGAGCGAGCGCACCGACATCTCGCGATTCTTTAATTTGTTTTACAGCGAGGCGGGCGGGCAGGTAACGCATTCGCTGAGCACGGCCATCATCGCTCCCGATGGCCGTATCTACCACTGGTATAACGACAACGACTGGAAGCCGGCGGATGTGTTGAACGACCTCATGGCCGCGTCTGCGGCAGCCGCGCCGCAGGAACGTTCGGCGCTCACTCTCTTCGCGCGATCGGTCCTGAGGGCCTTCTGCAGCCCGCGCGCGGGTATACCGCGATGACTCCTCCTGAGAAACCGGCCAATCCGCCGGCGGAGCGGCGCCGAGGGCGAACGTTCTTCGCAATTCACCACGGTTTCGGGCCATCCGATTCGCAGGCTCTACACGACTGCGATCTTGCCAAGCGATACGGACCTTGAGCGCGATCTCGGCGCTCCCGGCGAGCCTCCCTACACGCGCGGCATTCACCCCGAAATGTACCGCTCCCGGCTGTGGACCATGCGCCAGTTCGCCGGCTTTGGAACCGCCGAAGATACCAACGCGCGCTTTCGCTATTTGCTCGGAGAGGGCCAGAACGGGCTTTCCGTCGCCTTCGACCTGCCGACGCTGATGGGATATGACTCCGATCACCCGCTGGCGCACGGCGAGGTCGGCAAGTGCGGCGTGGCCATCAGCTCGCTGGCCGACATGGAAACGCTGTTTCAGGGCATCCCGCTGAACAGCGTCACCACCTCGATGACCATCAATTCGCCCGCTGCGGTGCTCTGGGCGATGTACTTAGCCGTGGCGGAGAAGCAGGGCGCGAACTGGAAGACGCTTTCCGGCACGCTGCAAAACGACATCCTCAAGGAGTACATCGCGCAGAAGGAATATATCTATCCGCCGGAGCCTTCGCTGCGGCTGGTGATCGACACGATTGAATTTGGGGCTCAGCGCACGCCGAAGTTCAACGCGATTTCGATCAGCGGCTACCACATCCGCGAGGCTGGCTCGACTGCGATTCAAGAGCTGGCGTTCACGCTGCGCGACGGCATCGAATACGTCGAGCGAGCCATCCGGCGGGGCCTGGCGGTGGACGACTTTGCGCCGCAGCTTTCATTTTTCTTCAACGCGCACAACGATTTCTTCGAGGAGATCGCCAAGTACCGCGCCGCGCGGCGCATGTGGTGCCACACGATGCGCGAGCGCTTCGGCGCGAGCAGCCGCGTTCCTGGGCGCTGCGCTTTCACGCGCAGACCGCGGGCTGCTCGCTCACCGCGCAGCAGCCCTACAACAACGTGGTGCGTACCGCGCTGCAAGCGCTGGCCGCGGTGCTCGGCGGCGCGCAATCGCTGCACACCAATTCGCTCGACGAAGCCTGGGCACTGCCGACGGAAGCTGCCGCAACCTTGGCGCTGCGCACGCAGCAGATTCTGGCTTACGAGAGCGGCGCGGCGAGCACGGCCGACCCATTCGGCGGTTCGTACTTTCTGGAGTCGCTCACCAACGAAGTCGAGCGCGGCGCGAACGACTACATCGCGAAGATCGACGCGATGGGCGGTATGGTCGCGGCCATCGAACGCGGGTACCCGCAGCGGGAAATCGCCGAAGCCGCCTATGCGTATCAACTGGCCGTGGACCGCAAGGAGAAAATCATCGTCGGCGTGAACGACTACGTGATGGAAGAAAAGCCCATCGAGACGCTGCAGATCGACGAGAGCGTCGCGCGCCGCCAGGAAGAGCGGTTGCGCCAATTGCGCCAGGAACGGTCGGGGGAGGAAGTGAGCCGCCGGCTCGAGGCGCTGAAGCGCGCCGCAGCGGGCACGGAGAATCTGATGCCGTACCTCTACGACGCCGTGAAAGCTTATGCCACGGTTGGCGAAATTTGCGATGCCCTCCGCGCCGTCTTCGGCACCTACGAGGAGATCGCCGTCACCTGATCGGGGGCGAGCGTTGCGGCGTGCTAGCGTGGCGCATGCTTAGCAAACCAGGACTTCTGCTTCGTATCGAAGCGTGCGGCGTACTCCTTGTCAGCCTTCTCCTCTACCGGGAGGCGCACGCGAGCTGGCTGCTGTTTGCAGTGCTGCTGCTGGTGCCTGATCTTTCCACGGTGGGCTATTTGGCTGGGGTAAAAATTGGGGCGCCGGTCTACAACGCTGTTCATACGCTGGCTGGGCCGCTTATCCTCATTGGGTACTCTGTCTTGGCGATGCACGTTTGGTTGCTGCCCTACGCCATGATCTGGACGGCGCATATCGGGATGGATCGAATGCTCGGCTTTGGATTGAAGTATCCGACGAACTTCAAGGACACGCACCTGCAACGCGTTTAGCATCGCGTCCCGCGACTCTGTTCGGCGAAGCCTATTTGCAGTATTCTCTGCGGCCGTGCCTGAAAGAAAAATCCGCGTATTGATCGCCAAGCCGGGACTCGACGGCCACGACCGCGGCGCGAAAATTATTGCCCGAGCCTTGCGCGACGCCGGCATGGAAGTCATCTACACGGGGCTGCGCCAGACGCCGGAAATGATCGCGTCGGCGGCCGAGCAGGAGGACGTGGACGTCATCGGCCTCTCGATCCTCTCCGGCGCGCACAACACGATCTGCCCCGAACTGATGAGGCTGCTGCACAGCAAAGGAATGGACGACGTGGCCGTGGTCATCGGCGGAATCATTCCCGAAGCCGATATCCCCGCCCTGAAGGCGGCAGGCATTGCCGGGATTTTTCCGCCCGGCACGTCCACGCAGGAGATCGTCGAGTTCGTCGCGCAGTCGCACTCGCGCTGCACGCAGCTAATGCCCCACGGCAAGAGCAACAAACAGCGACAAACACGGTACACTGTCGGGCTTGCGGCCGCGGCACGTTGCGCGGCTGCGATCTGAAGCGTGCGAGGTTTGCGTCTTTGGTCAGCCCCGTCATCGAAACCCGCGTCCATCGCGACTCTGCCGACTTCGCCAAGAACGCGCGCCGCATGGTCGACCTGCTCACCGAAATCAAGAACGAAGAGGCCAAGCTGCACGAGGGCGGCGGCGCGCGCGGCATCGAGGCGCAGCACAAAAAGGGCCGGCTGACGGCGCGCGAACGGATCGCGCGGCTGATCGATCCGAAGACGCCGTTCTTCGAGCTGGGCCTATACGCCGCCTATCGAAATGTACAAGGAATGGGGCGGCGCGCCAGCGGCCGGCGCGGTCACCGGCCTGGCGCGTGTCGCCGGACGGCTGGTGATGATCATCGCCAACGACGCCACAGTGAAGGCCGGCGCGTTTTTCCCGATGACGGCGAAGAAAGTGATTCGCGCGCAAAACATCGCCATCGACAATCATATTCCGACGATTTACCTGGTGGATTCGGGCGGCGTGTTCTTGCCCCTGCAAGAAGATGTGTTTCCCGACACCGACGATTTTGGGCGCGTGTTTCGCAATAACGCGGTGATGAGCGCGATGGGCATTCCGCAGATCGCGGCCATCATGGGAATGTGCGTGGCCGGCGGCGCTTATCTGCCGGTGATGTGCGATCACGTGCTGATGACCGAAGGCTCGGGCCTGTTTGTGGCCGGGCCCGCGCTGGTGCAGGCCGCGATCGGCCAGCGCGCGTCGGCGGAGGAGCTTGGGCGGCGCGAAAATGCACGCGCAGGTGAGCGGCACGGCGGACTTCCGCGAGCCGGACGACGAAGCCTGCATCCGGCGGATTCGCGCGCTGGTGGCCATGATGGGAGAGCGGCCGCGCGCGCCCTTCAGTCACATCGATGCCGAGCCGCCCGCTTATCCGGCCGAGGAGATCTACGGCATTTTCACCGGCGATCCCGCGCAAGCAATACGACATGCGCGAGATCATCGCGCGCATCGTGGACGGCAGCCGCTTCGAGGAATATCGCGCCGAGTATGGGCAGACGGTGCTGTGCGGCTACGCGCGGATCGGCGGCTGGGCCGTGGGCATCGTGGCCAACCAGAAGATGAACGTGCCGACGATCGACCCGGCCACCGGCCAGCGCCGCATCGAATTCGGCGGCGTGATCTACACGGAATCGGCGGACAAGGCGGCGCGCTTTATTCTCGACTGCAATCAGAACCTGGTGCCGCTGATTTTTCTGCACGACGTCAGCGGCTTCATGGTGGGCAAAGAAGCCGAGGCGACCGGCATCATCCGCGCCGGCGCGAAGATGGTGAATGCCGTGGCCAATAGCGTGGTGCCGAAGATTACCGTCATCGTCGGCGGGAGCTTTGGCGCGGGCCATTTCGCCATGTGCGGCAAGGCCTACGATCCGCGATTCATGTTTGCGTGGCCGACGGCGCGCTACGCGGTGATGAGCGGCGATTCGGCCGCCGACACGCTGGCGGAGATCAAGGCGAGGCAACTGGAACGCGAAGGCAAGAAAGCTTTCCGAGCAGGAGATGGCCGAGTTGCGAGAAACGGTGCTGCGCGACCTACGAGGAGCAGTCCGACCCGCGCTACGCGGCGGCGCGGCTGTGGGTGGATGCGATTCTGGATCCGGCGCACACGCGCGAGGCGCTGATTTGGGCGCTCGAGGCGGCTGCGCTCAATCCGGAAGTGCGCGAATTCAAGACCGGAGTGTTGCAAACGTAGCGGCAGCCGCCGACAGTTGAGTTTAGGGCAAATTCACGGCGAATTCATGGCCGTCGCGGCGTTCGGATACGGATCAGCAAGAAGTTGACACTGACAACATCAAGGGGCCTGGGGCACTGAGCATGGAAACCGTAAAAATCATCGAATGCCCGCGCGATGCCTGGCAAGGATTGCCGCAACTGATTCCTGCGAAGGTCAAAGCCGCCTATTTGCGGATGCTGGTGGAGACCGGATTTCGCCACATCGATGCGGTCAGTTTCGTTTCGCCGAAACACGTCGCGCAGATGGCCGACAGCGAAGAGGTGCTCGAGCAATTCTTCGCTTCCCTGCCCTCTGGGACCGCGCCGCCGGAAATTATCGGCATCGTGGTCAACGATCAAGGCATGGAGCGTGCGCTGGCCGCGCGCGGCGTCACCACGCTGGGATACCCCTATTCGATTTCGGCGTATTTCCGGCGCGCCAATGCCAACATGTCCCGCGCGGAATCGCGCACGCTGGTCGAGCAGATGCGCAAAGCGACCAAGGAAGCGGGGCGCGACCTGGTGGTCTACATCTCGATGGCCTTCGGCAATCCCTACGAGGAGCCCTGGGGCCCGGAGATCGTCGAAGAGACGCTGGTCTGGCTGAAGGAGATCGGCGTGCGCACCGTTTCGCTGGCCGATACCGTCGGGAATGCGACGCCCGAAGCGAGTCGGGCAAGCTCTATACGGCGGTGAAGGATTGCGTGGCGGGAATCGAGCTGGGCGTGCACCTGCACAGCCGCCCGGAGGGCGCCGCGGAGAGAGTCATGGCCGCTTACAATGCGGGCTGCCGGCGATTCGACTCCGCGCTCACGGGACTGGGCGGCTGCCCGTTTGCGGGCGACGAACTGGTTGGCAACATCGCCACCGAGACGGTCGTGCGCACGTTGGTCGAGCACGGCGTCGAGACTGGCCTTAACCTCGCGGCGCTGACGCCCGCGCTGGTGCGCACGACGGAGATTCGCGACCAATATGCGCACGAGGAAAAAGCGCAATGAGCTACGGCACCGTCATCCTCGAGACACGAAGGCGATCTGGCGATGATCACGCTGAATCGCCCGGAGAAGCGCAACGCGATTTCGCCGAAATGATCGAGGACCTGATGGCGGCGCTGGCCGCGGTGGAGCAGGGACCGGCGCGGGTGGCGATCCTCACGGGCGAGGGATCGAGCGTTTTGCGCGGGCATGGACCTGGCGGCGCTGCGAAAACTCGCCGATCAGACGGCGGCGCAAAACCTCGAGGATGCGCGCCGCACGGCGGGACTGTTTCGCCGCGTGTGGAGTTTTCCGAAGCCGCTGATCGCCGCGGTGAACGGCGCGGCGGTCGCCGGAGGTTGCGGCCTGGCGACGCTGTGCGACTTCACGCTGGCCGCGGAGGACGCCAAGTTCGGGTACACGGAAGTGCGCATCGGATTCATGCCGGCGCTGGTTTCGGCGTACGTGCAGCTCCAGGTGGGAGAAAAAGTGGCGCGCGATCTGTTGCTCACCGGGAGGATTTTCGATGCGGCCGAGGCGCGCGAGTTGGGACTGGTGAACCGCGTGGTGCCGGCCGAGCGGCTGCATGCCAGCGGCGCGCGAACTCGCGGCCGACGGTCATGACCAATAGCCCGCACAGCATGCTGGCCACGAAGCGATTGCTGGTGCGAGTCGAGCGGACGAACTCGATCGCAGGCTCGAACTGGGCATCGCCGAAAGCGTGGCGATTCGCGACCACGCCGGACTTGCGCGAGGGGCTGGCGGCGTTTCTGGAAAAGCGCAAGCCGCGATGGTCCGATGACCGATGAGCGAATTTTCCGAGACGACTGTGCGCGTGCGCTACAAAGAGACCGACCAGATGGGCGTGGTCTACTACGGCAACTACTTCACCTATTTCGAAATTGGGCGCGTGGAATACCTGCGCGACCGCGGCATGGCCTACAAAGAGATGGAGCAAGAGGACGACAGCTACATCGTGGTCGCCGAATCCCATTGCCGGTATCTTCGTCCGGCGCGCTACGACGACGTTCTGCGCATCCGCACGCGCGTCCGAGGGCGCGGCGCCGCACGCTGCGCTTCGCCTACGAGATCCTCAACGACGCGACGGGCGAACTGCTGGCGACTGGCGAGACGGTGCACGTCGTCTGCAACAAGGCGGGCCGGCCCAAAGCGCTGCCGGAAAAATACTGGAAATTGTTCCCAGCGTCGGCCATCGCCGGCGAGGAGACGGACTTGAAGAAGGGTTCCCGAAGACGCTTGAACTATTTTGAGCCGGCGTGAGTTCAGGATCGATACGGCCGGGTCGTTGACGCTCGATGATTTAGAAAGCGAAATTCCCTGCCCTTTACACCACGAAGGACAGGGCACCCGAACATTCGTTGCTCCACGGACTTCCCTCCATCGGTCACAGAATGCGTCGCTGAGTCAGAAAAAAGTCAGGCGAGATTGCGGAAGAGGAACGAGCCCATTTTGAGCGCCGCGGGGTAGGCGAAGGGCCAGAGTTCCAGCGAGTAGTGGCCGCAAGGCAGGACCAAGGCCTCGTGGCCCGGCTCCTTGAGCTTGGACGTTGCGGATAATCTCGGCGGAAAATTCCGGCCAGAACGTCGGATCGTAGCGCCCGCTGACCATCAGCATTTTCTGCGTGCTGCCGCGCAAGCGCCCGATGTACGGATACGGGCTGATCGGGGACCAGAATCGCCGCAACTCATCGGCGCTGACGTTTGCGCGCAAGCCTTCCCACACGTGCGAGGTGTTCATTCCCGTGCGCACCACGTCCGCGAAATAGGTGGAGACGTGGAGAAACGCGCCGGCGCGGACGAGCGGATCGTGCGCCATGGTGATGAAGCCGACCGCCGAGCCAATGCTGGTGCCGACGAGGCCCAGCTTGCCGTAACCGGCTTGCGCGAGCCAGAGCAGGCTAGCGGCGCACGTCGAGCACCGCCTGGCGATTGGCCTGCAGCGTGAGCCCGATGTTCGGGCCGACCAGATTGTCGGCGCGCTCGTGGCCGCGGAATGGCGCGGCGATCGTGATACGGCATGGAAAGCCGCAGCACCGTGATGCCCATGCGATTGAGCCAGCGGCACAAGCGCCACCTGCACATCCCACTTGGCATTCCACTGCGGCAGCAGAACAACGGCGGGGCCGGTGGTGCGCACGGCAAAAAGGCGCGCGTGCACGAGATTGTTTTCGGGCCACGGCGAATGGACGGCGCTGGTGAAGGTGAGGACTCGTCCACCGTCTGCGGAATTTTCGGCGGATGGAGCACGTAATCTTCGGCCGGTCCGGTGGCGAACCAGTCTGCACTGTGGGCCAGCGTGCGATCTACCCAGGGGTCGAGGAACTCGCGCGGAGCGGGTTCGTCGGCACGTCCGCCGATGTGCTCGAGTCCCCAGGCGAACGGGAGCACGCGCCGGTTGTCGTCGACGGTCCAGCGGCGGTGCTCGTAGCGGCGGATGCTCTGTTCAAGCCAGCGCATGAGAGGAAACAATCGAATATAGGGCAGGGCGCGGGAGGTGTCAATTGAGGCGCGTGCGAGCGGTGGCGGGAGCGGCGTACAGCGCGAGGCCACCGAGGACGGGCAAATCGTCCGTTAAGCATGGGGCACGGCGGTGCGCGCGGTTATTGAGGCGTCGGGCTCGCTTGTGGCAAGTCAACTCGTGATTGTCGCTGTCGCATTTCTGTTTGGGCTTGCTTATCGGTAGCTTTCTGAACGTTTGCATCCTGCGGATACCGCGCGAGGAGTCCATCGTGCTGCCGCCGTCGCACTGCCCTGGCTGCGGCGCCGGCATCAAGCCCTACGACAACATTCCGGTGGTGAGCTGGCTGCTCCTGCGCGGCCGCTGCCGCAAGTGCAAGGTGCGGATCTCGCCGCAGTATCCCGCGGTTGAGCTTGCTGACCGGGCTGCTGTTCGTGGGTTGCTATCTGATGTTCGGATGGAGCTTCGAGGCGCTGAAGTGGGCCGTGTTCGCCGCGCTGCTGGTGGTGCTGACGGTCACCGACCTGCGCGAGCGGATTTTGCCTGACGTCGTGAATTTCACCGGCCTGGGGCTGGGCCTGCTGCTCAGCTTGTTTACGGCGCCGGTGGACGGGACGGCGGGGTGGCTCGCCGGGCGGCTATTTGGTTCCTCGCCTCCGCAGCCGGTGCTTTCTTTGGCGGACGCGCTGATCGGCGCGGCGGCGGCGAGCGGTCTGCTTTGGCTCGTGGCGGAGGGTTATTTCCGGCTGCGCGGCCGCGAGGGCATGGGCCTGGGCGACGTGAAAATGATGGCCATGGCCGGCGCGTTTCTCGGCCTGCAGCGCGCGATGCTGACGATTCTGCTCGGGTCGCTGCTGGGCAGCCTGATTGGCGCGGCGGTGATCGTGTTCCGCCGCAAGGGCCGCGATTTCGAGCTGCCGTTCGGCACGTTCCTGGGCGCGGGAGCGATGCTGGTGGTTTTCTTCGGCTCGCCGACGCTCGCTTGGTACCGCTCGTTTCTGGCATTGCCGTAGGAGACGCATGTTTCTGCTCGGCCTATTGCAGGCAAATGCAAAGACGGCTGTTGAGCTCACGTGGATACTGAGCGGCGCGCTGCTCATGGTGGTGCTGCTGGGCGGGACCTACTTCTTCTGCTTGCGCTTCGCCGGGTGCTTCGGCCGCGGGCAAGAAACGCCGAGCGAGCCGGCGCCAGCGAAATCCTTCACGGACAATCCCACCGCGTTCATGACCGCTTCCATGCAGGCCGTGATTCAAAAACTGCGCGAGCAGGAAAAGGAGTTGGCCGCACTGCAACAAGCGCGATCGCGAACGCGCGCAACAAACCGAGAAACTGAGCGAAGCGGTGACGCGCAACATGCCCGCCGGTCTGCTGCTGATCAGCTCGGCAGGCTTGATCACCAGCGCGAATCCGGCAGCGGAAACCGCTCTGGGCGTGCAGCCCTTTCCTACCGGCGCTACACGGAGGCGTTGGGAACCCAGTCGCCGCTGGCGAAGCTGCTCGCGAAGTGCCTGGCGGAGGCTCGGACCTATCGCCGCGAAGAGATCGAGTACGCTACGCCGGGCGGCGAGCTGCGGCAGACTGGGCGTCACGATTTCGCCGATCGATGAACGCCACCGGCCAAGCGACCGGCGCGCTGTGCCTGCTGAGCGACCTGACCGAACTGGCCGCCTTGCAACGCCAGGTGCAGGTGAAGGAAAGCCTGGCCGCGCTGGGCGAGCTGTCGGCCGGCATCGCGCACGAATTCAAAAATTCGCTGGCCACGATCTCCGGCTACGCGCAGATGATTCGCAGCGAAACCAACGGGCGACGTGGCCGAAAACGCGCAGCGCATCCTGGAGCAGACGCGCGCGCTGGCCCACGTGGTGACGGAGTTCTTGAAGTTTGCGCGGCCGCTGGAGCTTTCGCACGAGGAGGTGGCGCTTGGATGCGCTGGTTGAGCGTGCGATCGAGGAGGTGCACGACTCCATGCCCGAGGTCGAGATCTCCGTGACTGGCGAGATCGAGCACGTCTCGGGCGACGAGGCTCTGCTGCGTCAGGTACTGCTCAACCTGGTGCGCAACGCCGCGGAGGCGGCTGGCAACCAGCCGTTCGGTGGACGCGTCACGGTGAGCGGAACGGTCGAGCATGACTGCCGGCCGGGCGGTCCAGCGCATCTCCATTTCCGATAATGGGCCGGGCATACCACCCGCTGACCTCTCTCGGATTTTCGCGCCCTTCTACACGACCAAAATCAACGGCACCGGACTCGGGCTCGCGGTCGTGCAAAAGATCGTGCTTCAGCACGGGGGTTCGGTGGAGGCCAGGAACCGGCCGGAAGGCGGGGCCGAGTTAATCGTTTGGCTACCGGTGAGCCGGGAGCGCTCGAGCGCCCTTGATTCGGTTGGCGTGCCAACCTAGACTTAGTGTGAAGGTTTCTCGCCGTCGTTCCCGAGAGGGGGCAGGACCATGGAATTCCACAGGACCAAGAAAACATTATTGATATCAGCTGCCGGGGTGTTCCTGGCCCTGGGGATTTGCGTTCGAAGCGGGTACGCGCAGGATACCCAGACGGCTCAGCCATCGGTGGCCGAAGCCTCCCGGAAGGCCAAAGAGCAGCAGAAGAACCAGCCTAAGGACATGAAGGTTTATACCAACGAGGACGTCGTCAACCTGAAGGGCGATATTTCGGTGGTGGGGACGGCGCCCGCTCCCCCCGAGCCTGCGGCCACAGCTACCACGGCTGCCGGAGCACCGGTGAAGGGCACGGCTGGCGCGAAAGAGCCGGTTAAGGATGAAGCGTATTGGCGGGGCAAGTTTGCCGACGCGCGCCGCAAGCTGGCCGACGATTCGAAGGAATTGGATGTTCTGCAGCGCGAATACAACCTGAAGCAAATACAGTACTATTCGAACCCGGACGTGGCGCTGCGTGAGCAGTACAGCCGCAAGGACCTCGATGACACTCTGGCGGAAATCGACAAGAAAAAGCAGGACGTAGAAAGGGACAACGCAGCTATCGAGCGACTTGCAAGATCAGTTGAGAACGTCAGGCGGCGAACCCGGATGGGCCAACGAGCCTACGCAGCCGGCGCCCGAACCATCCGATACGCTCGCGCCCGACCAGCAGACTTCGCCTTCCGTCGCATCGCCTCCGGGGAATCAGACGCAGCCGGACCAGACCGGAGCGCCGACGGCCGGCCAGCCATAGCAGATCTGACATCGTGAACTGCCCGCGCGTGGTAACCGGCAGTCCCCACCAACCGTTTATCCTCAGACACTAATGCAGGGGCATTCTTTACGCACGGGGCGTGTGTGTGTCCGCGCGACGGCGTACGAACCGTGATAGAAATGGATTGATGGAACCATTACTACTGGTGGAGGACAAGGCCGAGCTGCGCGCCATGCTCCGCAAGGCGCTCGAACGCTCTGGCTACACCGTCGACGAGGCGGCGGACGGCTCCACGGCCGTCGCCAAGCTGCGCGGTCGCCGGTATTTGCTGGTCTTGAGCGATCTGAAGCTTCCCGGCTGCTCGGGACTCGACGTGCTGCGCGAGTCGAAGCAGGCCGACCCAACGATTCCGGTCATTCTGGTCACGGCGTTTGGTTCGATCGAAGAAGCTGTGACGGCGATGAAAGAAGGCGCCTTCGATTTCATCCAGAAGCCCGTGGACCTCGATCACCTGAATTTGTTGGTGGGCCGGGCGGCGCGCCAGCAGGAGCTGCTTCGAGAAAATATATTGCTGCGCGAGGAGTATGCGGCGCGCTACGGGTTCCCGCGAATCATCGGGGAGCATCCGGCCATGCTGGCCGTGACGCAGCAAGTGCAACGCGTCGCGGGCACGGATTCCACGATTTTGCTGCTGGGCGAAAGCGGCACCGGTAAGGAGCTATTCGCACGCGCAATCCATCACCTGTCCAATCGGCGCGAACAGCAGTTCGTGGCCCTGAACTGCGCCGCCATTCCCGAGGGCTTGGTGGAAAATGAGCTGTTCGGCCACGAACGCGGCGCCTATACCGGCGCGGGAGCACGCAAGATCGGAAAGATGGAGCTGGCGCACCGCGGAACGATTTTTCTGGACGAGATCGCGGAGTTGCCGCTGGCGATCCAATCAAAACTATTGAGAGTGCTGGAGGAGAAGCGCTTCGATCGCGTCGGAGGGACGCAACCGGTCGACGTGGACGTCCGCATCATCACGGCGACGAACAAGGATTTGCGCGCGGCAGTCGAAACGAAGACCTTTCGCGAGGATTTGTATTTCCGTGTCGCGGGCGTACCCATCACGATCCCCCCGCTGCGCGAGAGGGGCGACGATGTGCAGCTGCTGGCGGACGCCTTTCTCGAACGCTTTCGGCGCGAATTTCGCAAGCCTGCGTTGACGCTTGGCCCCAGAGCGCAGCGCGCGCTGCGGACCTATTCGTGGCCGGGGAATGTGCGCGAGTTACAGAACTCGATCGAACGCGCGTCGATCCTCTGCGATGGCGATACCATCGACGTGGACGGACTACAACTTCCGTCTCCGCGGCCTACCGAGGAGCAGGTTCCTTCGGGCATGCTCGGCGAAGACTTCAATTGGCAAGGCACGCTGCAGGAAGTGACGGCGCGCGCGATCGAACAGATCGAGCGATTCCGCATCAATGCGGCGCTAAGCGCGGCGAAATGGAATAAAACACGGGCCGCCGAACACCTCGGGGTTTCCTACAAGACGCTGCTTCATAAGATCCGCGCTTTGGGGCTCGAGGAGTAACGTCCAACAGAGCCGCTGAAGCTCCGACCCTCTATAGGAAAAAGCCACAGCAGATCCCTCACCGCCGTCCGCAAAGTACGCGGCCGGGTTCCGGATGACAACGGGCCGGATTTCATGCTGCTAACGCTGGGCCGTGTGCAGGGCGACGATGCCGCCGGTCCAGCGCTCGGCGTGTACGTTGACGAATCCTGTGCTTTCCATCATGTGCGCTAGCTCGGGTGGCGACGGGAAACGTGCCACGGAACCGGGCAGGTATCCGTACGCTTGCGCGTTCCCGGAAAAGAGGCCGCCAATTTTCGGCAAAACGCGGTGGAAATAGAAGCGGTAAGCGCGGCCGAATAGAGCACTTTGCGGTTCGGTGAATTCGAGAATGGCAACTGAGCCGCCCGGGCGCAGGACGCGGTGTAACTCAGCTAGGCCGGCGGCGTAGTTGGCGAGGTTGCGGAAGCCGAATGCGGTAGCGACTAGGTCGAAGGACTCGGCAGAAAATGGCAAGGCGAGAGCATCGGCCTCGAGGAATTCCATCGCTGCGCGCGGCTGGGCTTTCTGGGTCTTTTCCCGGGCACGTACGAGCATGGGATGGGCAAAGTCCGCGCCGAGGATAGCGCCGCGCGAAGAGCGCGACGAGGAAGATGCGTTCGCCGCTGGGATCTGGGCGGCTAAAGCCAGGGCCAAGTCGCCGGTGCCGCAGCAAAGGTCGAGCACCTGGGCGTCGGGCCGGGCCAGGATGGGACGAAAGCGTCGCGCCAGCCGTCTACGCCAGGCGACGTCGAAGCGGAGGGAGAGGAGATGGTTCAGCAGGTCGTAGCTCGGAGCGATGCGACTGAACATCTCGCGGACTTGACGCGACGCGGCCGCTTCGTCCGGGGCGCCAGAGGGCCTGGTGCCCGGCAAGCTCGCGGGCGATGGAGCGCGAGAGCTCATTATTTGGCGGAGCCGCCCTCACCGAGACGGGTGAGCACGCGGTTCACGTCGCGCATCGGAACTCCGGGCACCGTCTGCACATGTCCGATGCTCGACGGCAGAACGAATCGCAGTTGACCGCCGCGCGTCTTTTTGTCCGAGCCCATGATTCGTACCAGCCGAGCTGGGGCCTCGAAGGCGTCACGCGGAAGGGGCGGGAGCGGTCCGACGCGGCGCACGAGCGTTTCGATGCGTGCGGCGTCGGGTGATGGAAGCATTCCGATGCGCTGGGCAAGCCGCGACGCTGCGATCATGCCCCAGCCGACAGCTTCGCCATGCAGGTAGCGGCGATACGCGGTGGCCGTCTCGAACGCGTGGGCAAAGGTATGGCCGAAATTCAAAATCTCGCGCAGACCGGACTCGCGCTCGTCGCGCCCGACCACGTCTGCTTTGGCGCGGATGCATCGCGGAATCACGAAGTCGAGCGAGGCAGGGTCACGCTGCACGACCTGCTCTATATTTTTTTCGAGGAACGCGAACAGCCGGGTATCGCCGATCACGCCGTACTTGAGCACTTCGTACACGCCTGAGCGGAACTCCCGAGCCGGGAGCGTGACGAGTGTGGCAGGATCTGCGAGGACAAGTTGGGGCGGGTAAAAGGCGCCGACTAGGTTCTTCCCTTCCGGCAGGTTCACGCCCGTCTTGCCACCGATCGCGCTATCGACTTGCGCCACTAGGGTAGTGGGCACATGCACCAGCCGAACGCCGCGAAGGTAGCTGGCCGCGACGAATCCGCAGACGTCGCCGACGACACCTCCGCCGACGGCGACAAGCAGCGAGCCGCGGTCCGCGCCGGCTCGAACTAGTTGCCGGCACAGCTCCTCCACGGTGGACATATTCTTCGAGGCCTCGTGGTACTCGAGGGCGATCGTTTTGCGCAAATTGGTGGAGTGCAGCGCGGACTTGATAGGCCGCCGCCAGTACTGCGCGACGTTCGGCGTGGTCAGCACATAAACGCCTGTGGTCTCGCCTAGCGCGCGTATCTCGCTAGCCGCTCGCTGGAGGAGGCTGCGGCCGTACACGACGCTATACGGACCGGCTGCCGAGCGAACCAGTATGCGCGTCATCGTCATCGGTAAAGGGTCATCGCTAGGAAACGGCAACTCTAGCACACCAGCCAACACTGGAAGCCACGGGTGCCGAGGCCGGGTCGAGCGAGTGTCACTTGGCACTGTCCCAGATGATGCGAGTTTGGAGCGAAGACTCAGGCGGGCTTGCCGGAACTGGAATTTTTGCTCGAGTTGAGGGACGACTTCGATAAGCACGTGACCTACGATGGCCAAGCTTACCGGGCTCACTTTGTCGAGGGTGTCCGCAGTGGTGTGCCAGAAGCCCTCGCGAATGGGAGTTTCGAGATCGATGATGTCCACCGCCGCGGCTTTGCGAGCGAGGAAAGGCAAGTGATCGTCCTCAATCGTGGATTGTGCTGGCACGAATGTGTTCTGGTAACCCAAGCGCGCGGCCGTGGACCAAACCATGTCCGTCAGCCACTTGGTCGAGTTCGATTCCCGCTTGATGGTGAGGTCGCGGCCGCCGATCATGTCGATGAGCAGCATGGCCTTCATGCGCGCGAGGTCCCCGGAGACGGCCATACGGGCTGCTAATTCGCGGCTGCCGTAGGTGTTGTCAGGATCGGCCCAGTCAAAATTGAAAGCCTCCTCGCCGTCGAAGAAAACAACCCAGAAGGTGAGGGCATTTTTGCGCGCACAGAGCAGCCGAGCCATCTCCAGAGCCACGCCGGTCGAGGACCCGCCGTCATTGGCGCCGACAAAGCCGGGGATCAGCTTGCTGTCGTAGTGCGTCGTCAGAAGCACGATATCGGGACTGGCGCCGGGGATTTTCGCCACGATGTTTTCCATCGCCACCGTGCCAATGGGCGACGGCGTGTGGAAGTCTTCCTGATCGACGGGACAACCAAAGCTTTTGAGCTTGCCAACGATGTACTGCTGAACGCGGTGGTTACCCTCGGTCCCGGCACTATGGGGACCGATGGCCACGATGTCGGCCACGTATTGGTAAGCACGCTGGCCGTCAAAGCCGCCGGTAGAGCTAGCCGGAGGCGCTGCGGGTGCTTGCGCTGCGGAGACGGGGCTGCCAGCGCGACGCCTGGCTGGTCGCGGTTTCGGTGGCGCCGCAGCCCATCACAGCCAGCGCCGAAGGCCAGCAACGAAACCGATGCGAAGAACGCACGTGGGCGGGTCACGGGATCACGTTCCTCCTCCTCCCCGCGCAATCGCGTCCGCGCGGTTCTTGCGGCGCACGACAAACGCGGAAACGGCGATGCCGAGAAGATACAGCAGAATCATCGGCGCCATGAACACGAGCATGGTGGTGGCGTCCGGAGTCGGCGTGATGATGGCGGCCACGATGGCGATGAGCAATATCGCGTATCGAAAGTTCTTCAGTAGGAATTTGGGCGTGACAATGCCAAAGAGCGAAAGGACGAGAATGAGCATCGGCAACTCGAAAACCACGCCGACGCCCAACAGTACGATCAGGACCAGATCGAAATATTCCTCGATGCTGATCAGTGGGGTAAACGGACCATTGCCCTGAAAGCCGACGAGGAAGCGCAGCAAGTACGGCAGGATCACGTAATATGCGAACGCGATGCCGGTGAAGAACAATCCGACGCTGGGTCCAATGAATGCGGCGATGGCTTTCTTTTCGTGCTTGTAGAGGCCAGGCGCGACAAAGAGCCAAATTTGGTAGAGCACGACGGGCGAGGCCAACACGACGCCCAAGTAGAGTCCCAGCGTGAGCACCAGGTTCAAGTAGCCAGCCGGATGGGTGAAGATCAGCTTGTCTTCGAGGTGCGCATTGCGCAGCGCCTCGACCATCGGGCGGGCCACGAAATTGAGCACGCGCTTGGCGACCGCAAAGCCGACAAACGCGCCCGAGCAGGATGGCCGCGGCTGAATAAATGATTCTCTTGCGCAGCTCGTTCAGATGGTCGAAAAACGACATCTTGCCGGCGGCTTCGGGCTCGCCGAAGTGGTTCTCTACGTCAAGAGGAGTGGGACTGGCCATTCGTTGGGTTCTCGGGCGATGCGGGCGTGCCAGCAACAACGGGTTCTTCGGTCTGGACCGGGGCCACGGAGTGCGGTTCGGCGCCGCTTACGCCATCTTCGGTCGTTACACCATCAGAGGCGGAAGACGGCTGCGTGTGCTCGAGACGCGTCTCAGAGACGTCATGGGCGGCGTCTGCCGCCTTGAGCGCCGAATCCACCTCGGCTTGGGCCGCCGCTGCGGCCTCGCGAATCTGCGCCTGCCTTTCCATCTCGCGCACTTCGCCTTCGATGGTCGAGCGGAAATCGGCGGTAATGCGGCGGAACTCGGCCATGGTCTTGCCCAGGACGCGCGCGACTTGCGGTAACTTGTCCGGTCCCAGGACGATCAGGGCCACAAGAAAAATGATTAAAAGATGAGGGATACTCAGCATTCGCGGTTTCGATTCGCCGGGTCAGCGTGACTCGCCAGGACATGCAAAGCTATACGGAGCGCAATCGCGCAGTCCTCGACAAATGACGTCTCCTTGGCATGATAGAAGAGGCATGGGGGGGTGTCAAATGGCCGGGAAAATCGTGTTATACTAAACTTTCTGAAGCTGGAGAGGAGGGACGGATGAAAGCCGAGAGGCGAGGCGCACTCGTATTTGTCGGGGTGTTGGTTTTCTCTGCGGTGCTAGGCAGCATCTACGGTTCTCCGGTGCGCGCGACGGCTGCGGGCACGAACGATCTCCAGGATTCCATCAAGAGCTTGACGCGTGTTCTGTCGGTCGTCCAGCAGAACTATGCGATCCCGATCGACTCCGACCACGCGCTATACGACGGGGCGATTCCGGGCATGTTACGCGTGCTCGATCCCCACTCGACTTTTTTCGATCCTCGCGAGTACGCCTTGCTGCGCGAAGATCAGCGCGGCAAATATTACGGCGTGGGCATGACCGTAGGGCCGCAGAATAATCACACGGTGGTCCTCGCTCCGATGCCTGGTTCGCCCGCGGCAAAAGCGGGCATTCGGCCTGGCGACATCATCGCGCGCGTGGAGAATAAAGCCACCGATGGGCTGACCGTCTCGGAAGTTGCCGATCTGCTGAAAGGGCCGAAAGGGACCGTCGTGCACGTGACCATGGTCCGCGAAGGCTACGACCAGCCGATCACTCTGGCGGTGACTCGCGACGAGATTCCCAAGCATTCCGTGGACGTTGCTTTCGTGGTGCGGCCCGGCATTGGCTACGTGCGGCTCTCGGCGTTCAACGAAGAGACCGACACCGAGCTTGCGGCCGCGCTGAAGCAGATTGACGTCGCGAAGCCTCGAAGGATTGGTCCTCGACCTGAGGGGAAATCCGGGCGGGTTGCTGAACGAAGCGGTAGCGGTCTCGGACATGTTCCTGGACAAGAACCAACTGATCGTTTCGCACCACGGCCGAGCTTCGCAGGAGCGGCGTTACTACGCGGTGCGCGGCAATCGCGGCGTCCAGGTTCCGATCGTGGTGCTCGTGAACGGCGGATCGGCATCGGCCTCGGAGATCGTGACCGGCTCGATTCAGGATCATGACCGCGGTTTGGTCGTCGGCGAACAAACGTTCGGCAAAGGTCTGGTCCAGACCGTGTCGCCGCTGAGCGAGAACACGGGCTTGGCGCTGACGACTGCGCGTTACTACACGCCCAGCGGACGGCTGATCCAGCGAGATTACAAAGACGTTTCGTTGTACGACTACCTGTACAACCACAAGAACCCGCAGCCGACGGAAGTTAAGCTGACCGACGGCGGCCGCCAGGTATTCGGTGGAGGCGGTATCACGCCGGACGTCGCGGTGAGCGAGCCGAAGCCGAATGCTTTCCAGGCGCTGCTCCTGCGGCGCGATATTTTCTTCCCCTACGCGGGCGGGGTGGGCAGCTTTACAACGGCTTACCTCGGAACGAAGCCCTCAGTCACCAAGGATTTCGTGGTCGACGACGACGTGATTGCGGAATTCCGCCGCGTGCTCGACAAGGAAAAAGTCCCTTACACCGATGCGGAGATTGCCGCGAACCTGGAGTGGATCAAGCGCGAGATCAAGAAGGAAGTTTTCATCTCCGTGTTCGGACTTCCGGCTGGCGACGCAAGTCGAACTCGAAGACGATCCGCAGGTGGTCCGGGCGATCGAAGCCCTTCCACAGGCGCGCGCGCTCTACGAGAACGTCCGCCATGTCATCGCGCAGCGAACGTCCGGACAAACTGGTCTTCAGTAAGTAATAGTTACCTGCGCCACGCAGAGCTGCGGGGCGCGCGCGATCTGCTCGCTCGCGACGCTCCCGTCGGCACGGCGGGCATCAAAACACGCAACTCGTACATGGGCGGCTAGCTCAGCTGGCAGAGCGCCTCGTTCGCAACGAGGAGGCCGGGGGTTCGAATCCCCCGCCGTCCACCACTTTCCCCCAATAAATATGCGGCTTTTGAGAGATTAGCTCGGGTCGCGCTTTTTCCGACTGGCCGCTGGGTAACGCCCTGGGTAACAGATTGGGGGCGCTAGGTGCCTTTCCAATTCTTTGCTTTAGCTTCGCCTTGTGGTAGGATCCGGGAAAGGAGAAGCAAAATGGAACAGCCAATCGAGAAGCACATCGAGAGCGCGCACCACGATGCTCGGGAGATCGTGAACGCTTGGTGCAGGCAGAAACTTTTCAGTCCTCAATCACCGATCAGCCCTGAGTCAGAGGATCTGTTCGAAAAGGCAAGGCTCTTTGAAGCGTCTACGCGAGAAGCGGCAAACCATCGCGAAAACGGAATGCTGATTGCCGAAGAAGCCGCTGAAGAGATTGAAACGCGTCGCGCGTTCGCTGAAGCCTACAGGCGAATGGACGACAAGCACCGCCGATGATGGACAAACGCGCGCCAATCATAGGGGACTTCGTCATAAGGGGTGAAAACCAGCGGCGGATTATCGCAGCGAACTGTATCTGGAATTCCTCGCGGCGTGCTGGAGCTGCATGCTGAGGTTGAAGCGGGCCTGCGTCCCATGCCGCGCGCTCCGTGGAATATCTCATGCGCGAAGCTGTGTCTCTCACCAGGGTAGGAAAGGCCAAGCCCGCCCCCGCGTGGAGGGCAAGGATCGCATACTCAGAGTGCATTACGGTCTCATTTTTTATCTTGTCTTCCTGCGCTGTTCCCATTCTTTGAAAAACTGCATCGCTTGACCGTTCTCGACAGCCTGATTTATCCCTTTTTGTAGATTTTCCTTGCGCAGAGTGAACGCTCTGAGCCATCGATTTGCACCCAAGTGGCCCCCAAAGTCTCGCCATGATTCGGGAACGAGGTCTCTCAATGGAAGCTTCTGATACAAATGGACCGCGTATTGATAGGAAACCCACGCTACGGCATCCACACACTGCAATCCCGGTATGCCATTGCTCTTTTTGAATATCGGATCAGAGTAGTAGCCTACGATTCCTCTCTCTCGGAGGCAAACTGCATTTGATCCATAATGTCTTCAATCTCTTTCCTCGCTGGAACGTGGCGATCCAGCCATTGAAAAATCCATTCTCGGCCAGCGCTAGCCTTGGGAGGATGAAGGGCTGCAAGGTTTCCGATCACCTGACGAACGGCCCAACTATAGTGACTTTTTCCGAGAAAGCTCCGCAATTCCGTTGGTGCCACTTCGTCGTAATCTGATTTCTTTACCGCAATGGACACTGCTCGTATTCCGTATTTGGTGGATATTTGCCTAACTCGTGTGAAAACGCGAGCCCGCTTTGCGTCGGTCCAATTTGCAAACTCGGATTTTGGATTCTTAAAGTAAAATTCCGAGGTATGGAAACAATCGAATTCCTCTTTAGCTCTGAGCCCGTCCCACTCAGTGTCCAGCCTAATGATTTGCGCCTGAGGAATAATTAGGGCTGTCGCTATGGCTACTGCCTGAGCGGGAGCTGTGCCGCTGTCGTCTATGAAGACGGTAAACATATCGCCGGAGTACCGTTGTAAAGATGCAGGCCGCCCACATTCAAGTCAAGTCCCGTGAAGTCGTCTTCACGGAATGTGGCCCGACCGCGAAAAGCCAGTTAGCGGTAATCCCGTTTCACGGGACTTAGCCTGAGCCTTGGGAAGAGCCAATTCGTGATATATTGCAACCTCACTCTTATCAATTTGTCGAAGCGCCGAAGCTAAAATGGATTCGGAATACAACATATTCGAGTGCCTGCCGGATGGATCAGTCATATGGCGAGAGAGCGTGTCAGGATTGGTCAGTACCCGCGCAAGGCTTCAGGAACTCGCAAGAACCGCAAGTAACGACTACATCGCGATGCGTCTTCCTACGCGGGAAGTTGTTTTTGGCGCCGATGCGTCCAGGAAAGAAGTCGTCCTTGCCAAGCGTGTATTCCAAGTCGCGTATACCGAACGCCTACGCAAACAACGAGCAGAATTGCTGCGGAGCCGAGGCTACGGGGTACTATCCGTGATTGGCAACGAAGCGGCGAAGGCCGTGCTAAGCGCGCTTCGGATACCGGGCGATGACATATACCTCTTTATTGTGGGTCACGGAGCACCCGAGCAAGCGAGGAAGGAAATTGTTGATTGGCTTAAGGGCCACTATCCAAATGTAAGGATTCTCGCTTTCAATCCACCAAACCAGATGGTGCCCAACGCTGATTACAACGTATTGCAGAATGGCCCGGAGCTTTGGCTGCCGTTGCTTGCGAGCCATCCCTGAGCAGGCAATTTGCAGTCGCACCCGCCGAGTCCCCTGAAGTCGGCTTCACGGTGGCCCGGAACCCCCGATTCCCAGTTGGTGGTAACCCGTTTATCGGGACTTGGGTACTCACCCCAGGGTTTCCGAATGCAAAGGAGTTATGATAGGTTTGGCCAATGCGATGTTGCCTAAGCCTGCTATGCATGGCCGTTGCGCTCTTTCTACCGCTGCCAGCAATGTCGTTTTGCCAAGACCCGCAGCCACGGCTCGTCTGTGGCGAGTACTTTGCTAGCCAAGTCGTGATTGAAGCGACTCTTCTTAAGACGGTTGCGCTGGGTGACGTACACAACAATCCAGACGGCAAATACCCTGTCCCGGAATTTCCCGATGCCTACGTGTACATGTTGCGAGTGAACAGTGTTTTGCGTGGCAAAGTTGTCGGAGCCATACGCGTGCTCGCAGGTAACGACAGCGGTCGCGCAGCGTTCGACTGGGTTCCGGGAAGAGAATACTTACTGTTCCTGTTCCCATTGACCGAGCAAAACGGCATGTGGGCTCTCGATGGCTGCGGCAATTCCGGCCCCCTAAGCAAGGTCGCGGCAGCGTTGTCAGATATTGCAAAAGTGAAGGCTGGCGCGAACGGAGGTGGGATGATTCAAGGCGTGGTCAACGGACTGCACTTTGCTGACACCCAACCGAGTTCGGGGTTGCACGTTGAGGCGAAAGGCACAAGCGGCTTATTTTGGGCGGTTACAAATGTAGACGGCGAGTTTGGAATGAACGTCCCCCCGGGCCGTTACGTCGTCGGCGTGGATGAGCCGGGTCTGAGCTTCCGTCCGTTCGAGCTTACTTACGAGGACCCTGACGCTGTGCAAGTTCAGCCGGGTGGCTGCGCACAGATTCGATTCGTCGATTCGCGGCGATAGTCTCAGAAGCCGTTTCCAGGTTCCTGAGAAGTCTTCTTCACGCAATTGGCCCGGTCCGCGGAAAGCCAGAGTCCGGTAAGCCCGTTTCTCAGGTTGGCAACCAACTCAGGGAGCCATAAGTTTAGGGTGTAAAATCCCCCAATGGACCGCTTTCTGTGCCTAGCGTTGATCCTAATTGTTCACGCACTGCAGCTGCGTTCCGGCCCTCTTCAAGATCGGGTGGGGACTTCAGTGAGAGGGGCTTCAAACGACTTGCCGACGAACGCGATTTCGCAAAACTTTCCATGCGTCGATCAGCCGAAGTCACTCAAGGAATTGACCGCATCTTTCCGCAAGGGACGGCTCCCTCTGCCCACTGAGGTTAGCGGCTCTTGGGTGGCAATCGGCTTTGTGGGCAGCGGAACGGATTACCCGAGCCTTAATTGCACCGGGGTTAGGCGAGGGACAAAATTCGAGTTTGTAATGGTCGCCAATCAGTTCTCGATAGAACTAGATGGGATAGGTATGTCCTATGCTCAGACGGTGAAGGCGAAACTGGATCGTGCGGGCAGCGTAGAATTCCCGGTCGATTTCGACGGAGATAACCTTCCAGTCTATCGATGTCGGGTTACGCAGCGCGGAACCCTGGCATGTCTCATCGCCGTATACGGTCAAGGCGTAGAGTTCAAGAAAATGCCAGTCGAAAAAGATCAGAATACAACCCCGGAAAAACACAGCAATAAATTTTTGCCGCCTAGTCTTGATAAGTCGTCTTCACGGAATGTGGGAAACCCCAGATTCCCAGTTGGTGGTAATCCCGTTTCACAGGACCTGGTAGGGGTCGTCGGTTTAGTGTTGAACTTTCCTGCAAGTGTCAGGGATCTGAACCGGCACCACACCTTTCCATTGCTCAGGAAAGCTGCGGGCGCAAAAATCTTACCTTCTGAATCTCTGACCCACATTCCGAAAGAGTCAGCTGGCGCGGTGGGTTACAGTTCTGCCGCCGGTACAGGCAACTTGCTGTCACACGAAATGTAGAGTCCCTCGTAAACAACTGCATTATCGGGGCTCAATCGAAGCCTACATCGGTTTGAAAATCCGTCAGAGTCAATCCAGCAGCCAAACCACCAACCGTGGTGCCATGAAAAAGGAAGGGCCGGAGCATTAATCCACACAGAGTCCGGGGGCATATCAGCGGGCCGCTTAGAGGGTTGCGCGCCCCACCACAATAGGATTGACGAGATACCTATAACTGCCAGAATTACACTTATGACCCAACCAATCGTTTTGGAAACAGTTGTCACGTGTCGGGAACACTCTCACAATCTTGACAATCGTACAAGATTATCGACAGTCGGCATTCCTGACAGCCCTTTCCATGTGGGCATTTCAAACCTCACTATGTATCGGTGCCAAGTCCTGCGAAGTCTGCTTATCGGTAAGTGGCTTTTCGACTCGACCCGAAGTCAAAGTGCGGCGATCCCTAGCGGTTGGCGGCTGCGCGGCCATATCCGATATGCTCCACGGGCGCGGATGGCGCTAAGGCGCGAAACCCACGGTCTAGAAACGCCTGCCTCAGCTTGCGAATTCCCTGAGCCGCGTAAGTGGGAACGTTGCCCCGCACCTTGCGGCAGATGGCACGATTATCCAGACCGTTTCTGTATCTCAATCGGAGAATCTCGCGTTCTTTATCGGTCAATGTCGCCAGAGAGTCTATTTCGTTGAGCACTAACGCAACGAGGCGCTCTTGGTTTGTGCGCGGGATTCGCTGGCGCTCTGCGGCGTCGGCGCGCTGGCTCTCTGCGACATCCGCCCAGGTAAGTGGCTCGCCGTCGTCAGCGTCGCCGATAATCTCATTGAGCGGTAATTCCCTGGGCGCCCAGCCGTAGCGTCGGCAGTGTTCCCAACATTTCTGTTTGAGGCAAAGCACGGCGAACGCTGAAAACGGCGGACCGCCGTTCGGCTTCCAGAGTTGCGCGCATCGCCAGAGGGTGAGTTGTAAATCTTGGGTGAGGTCGTCAAGACAAACGTACTTCCACTGCCGCGCGTACTTGTATGCCATGTGAAAGGCTAGCTTGCGATGCTGGTGGAAGAGGCGTTCGGAGACATCGTGCGCATTGATGTCAATTCGCTTTTGCACAGCGAAGGCTCTCCAGGGTGGTGTGATTTGTGGAAAGGAAAAGAACGGGAGTGACGTGAGGATGAGGCACGCCACTCCCGAGTGAGTGAGGGATGTACTCCATCACTCCATGCGTCGCGCGGTGAAGCGGGCGGAGATACCCAGCAAGGCGCGCAATGCTCCCGACCCTTGCTTGACACACGGGAGGTATCAATTTTTAAAAGGCGGGCGCGGCGTCACGGGTTTTACGTCGCGCCCGCGGTTTTACGATAGCCAATAAGGCTATAGCAAACTTGTTTACCTAAGTCGTTACGGCGGTCCAGATGATTGGAGGCGCGGCGCCGTTTGACGGGTCAAACAACGCGCTATCCATGCGAATCCTCGCGATGAAAAGTGCCTCGCCTTTTGTGACGTCGCTCGTCGATTGCTGTGCGGCGCGGACCAACGTCGGCTGTGAGCAACGGATGAAAAAGTGTCCGCCGATGTTTCCAAACACCAACGCGCCGAAACCGAGCGAGGACAACGTTGTGGAGTTGCACGACGGTGAAACGTACAACGGTTTCCCCATAAGTAACTGCTTATCGTCTTGGATATCCAGCAACGGACGTCCGTTATTGTCCACCGCGGCGCGGATGCGTTGGTACGTGGAATCCGCGCAGAGCCAGGATGTTCCTGGCATGTTTCGGTAAACGGGATTTAACCCGAAAAATGTATCAAGAATATCTGTATACGTAATGACTCCGCTGCCCGTCGTGTGTGCGGCAGGGTAATTCGTGAGAGACGTCAGAAGCCCGAGCGGTTGCGTGGATGAGCCATTGCCGAGCATCGCATCTTGCCCAAGTTTTCGGGCGAATCCCACTCCCATGGCTTGCGCCATTTTTCCCATCGTGTCGGGAATGTCGGTTTCAGCTTCAATCGTCGCAGCCAGGCTCAATTTATAGATTAGGTTTGAGCGGAGGACCCTACCATTGACCGTGGGAATTCCGCCAGCGAGTTGCTGAACACCCTCGCCGATGAGGCTCGCCGATATTGTGCTCAGGTCGTAGCCAGAGATTTGTTTCGGCAAAAGCGTGGGCGTCGGTGTCGTCGTGAAGTTGCTAACGTTCGAGTTTAGGACAGGGTCGGTTTGCGCGAGTGCGGTCCACACATCGGCGCCGTACGTGAACGGCACCAAATATCCGCCGGACGTGCCAGCGGTGTATGTGATTGATTGCGTGCCAGCCTCAAGGTCGCGCGTTTCAATTTGTTTTGTGTCGCCTTTGATGTAGGCGTGAAAGCGTCGCAGATACTCGGCGTCGCGTTGCTCTTTCCCAGGAATCAGAGATTCCACGAGTCCAAGAGCGTATTCGGCTCGCACTTCGTCGGTGGACAATCCCACCGTCTTAATGGAAGCGATGCGCTGCATCAAAATGTCCGACTGTTTACGGTCAGCGGCGCCACCACGTGCCAACACTTCGGCGCGGTTGCTCAAGTCGTGGATTTCAAGAATTGCACTTCGGGTAAGACTCATGTGATTAACTCGGTCCTGCGGATTTGTGGTTCTGTTCTCGTCCGCGAAAACTCGCACGGGCGCGCTTGACAGCGAATGCCACAAGTTGGATAGCAACTGCTATCGCAAGTTGAATCACCACAATTTTGCGGCTTCAATGCGTGCGGACAATTCTGGGTCGGGCGCGGGCATCGTGATGCCTTTGGCGCGGAGGCGTGCGGCGCGGTTTTCCAAAATGCGATTTACGATACGATCGGGGCAACCGAGCTCGCGGAGGTCAACCATTTTAGCCAGGTTGACCGTCGCGAATTCCTGCCGCAAAAATCGTTGCTCTATTTCTGAAAACATCGGAGTACCTCAAACGTGATTTATGTTACGTGTTAACTGATGTGGTGAAGGATGCGACGACCGCGGTCCTCGTCGGAATCGCAATCCACGTCAATGGTGGGGTCGCAATCGGGTGCGTCGCCCGCTTCAACGTCAACATCAATGGTGTTGAGGCGCATGTTCATGGTGTCCAGGGGTGTAGCATCGAGTGTAGCTATCGGTCCCTGGGGGTTTGAGTTGAAGTGTGGCGGCGTAGCCGTCGCCGTTCGTACGGGCGGATGCGTCTTGACCGCCTTGTTAGGCGTATTAGGTGCGACGGACGACGGCGGACGGTGCACGTGGCGCGAATCCAAAGATGCTTTGCCTTTCATGTTTGAACCTCGTTTCAAAGTGTGTTGCTAAACCAGAATCGTGACGGTCCCGCTATGCGCGGGTTGCTCGGTCCAAGCTCTCGTCGGACGTGGCTTGCCTCCGTCGTCTTCAGCCAGGTTACGGTCGGCTTGCGCGACGAAGTCTGAAATTTGTTTCTTGGTCATCTTGAAAATCTGCGCGCGTCCCAAGCCTGTGCGCGCGAACCATTGACCAAGTTTTTCACGTGAGTGCATCGTGTGTTGCACTTTGCCCCACACCGCCGGGTCTTCGGGGAAAACAGGATTTCCGTTTTCGTCCAAGGATGCTGGTTTCATCGGTCCCTTGGCTGCCTCTTCATCAATCACTCTGCCGAGATAGTGCGAAATTCCTTCGCCAGGTTGCTCACCGCTTTGTCTTTGTCCGTACATCGTCTTTTTGCTCCTTTGCCTCAAGTTCCAACACTCTTCGTTCGAGTCTCGCCACCGACTCCCACAACAGAGCCAGAGCTTGCGCCGAGCCGCAGTGTCGGATCGCAAAATTTTGGGCTTGGCGTTTCATCTCAGCGTCATTCACTTTTCTTCCTCCAGTACAAAAATCGTTTCTATCGTTTCTATTTCAGACTCGCCACATGTGCACTCGTGGGCGCCGTCGTGGTCATCTGCCAGGATGCAGCGGTGCCCGCATGTACAACCTGGCTCGCTACACGCCCAGGGATAACCACACTCGCCGTTCATTTTTTCTTTTCCTCCAGAAGGTCTGTCAATTCTCTCGGTGACTGTAGCAACGTACCGCGTGTGGTCATGCTGAAAAAGACGCCGCACGGTTCGGCAAAAGATTCGTTGAGCTCTGCCGCCACGATAGATTGATTTATCGCATCTATCGCCCAACGTATCGCCGTATTGCGTCGGGAACGATTTTCCAGAAAAAGACGGCTTTCGATAGCAGCCACAAAAAGTGCGAGAAGGTCATCTTCAATTTCTCTTAGTGCGTCTGGCGAGTTCGTTTTCATTGCTTCGCCTCTCGCGCTTTACGTTCTGCTTTGAGTTTGCGGAGTAGCTTCTCGCTCTCTAGCTTCAGCATTCGGTCCGTAGCTGTGCGTACAGGACGCTCCGCCCAGTTGGTGTGTCGTTTGCGCGTTGGCTCGCGACGCTCGCGCAGTGATATTGCGCCGTCGCCGTCTACGTGAATCTCCAAACCAAGGCGCTCCGCGGTGCTTTTGACGCTGGGAAAATTGGCGATGAAACGCTCACGCGCTTTCTTCTCTCGTTTGATTCTGTTGCGCTGTGACACACTCATCTTGCGCCTTTCGGCAAAACTCACAATTCTTGTTCCAGACTCCGCGCTGCACGTGCCAACGATGATGGGACGCTCTCAACATCCATCGTCGCGTCCCATATGCCCGCATAATCTCCAACATCTTCGGTTGACCTATCAAGTTCGCCCGCTGCTTGTCCGACCTCGTGGAATTCTTCCGCCACGTCGTGCGCGCGGGTCGCCTATCGTAAAGCGCATCCAACTCGCCTTGTTTGATTTGTGATGCACAAGATGGGCAAGTTTTTCGCCAACTATCCAAGGTTAAAACCTGACCACCAACAAGATGGCACCAGTCACGCTTACACTGTGTACAGTAATGCCAACATTGTTCAGCTGCTAACATTGTTCGCGCTCTTCGTTCGTCGCTTGCTTCCGCTTAAATTCCGCGCGTGCCGCAAGTTCCTCATCAGTGTTAAAAGGTCCGCCAAAAATGAAGAGCGGAAACGTCTTTGGAAAATCCATCTTGCCTTCGCGCAGCCATTGCAAAAAGATGGAAACTGCATCTTGCGCTTGTTTATTGCTAGGCTCGCGTTTAAGAAGTTCCGAGGCGCCCAACCCTTGGCGAGCCCAGAATTCAGACAGGTCCGACACGCCGCGCGCATCAGCCTCTCGCAAGAGATTCTCTACGTCCGCGTTGGTCACTTGGCGCCTCTGGCTATCAATTGGTGATTCCCGCTTGGCGCAGAAATTCTTGTGATTCCGCCAGGAGTTGCTCGCCACTCTTAGGTGCTGGTTTGTGGCTCTTCAGCAACTGTGCGCGTGTGCGCACCAGTGCTTCCAGATTTCCAAACGCGGGATTTTTCTTGAACAGTGGACCGACAGTGTGACCCTCGCCGCAAGCCTGAAGCGCATCCGCGATTAGCTCGTCTAACTTTTGAATCTCAACGCTGCGATCGGGCGTTGAATTCTCCGCGGCTCTACGTTCGGCGACTTCAGTCGCGCTCAAGCGGTCCAGATAGCCAGAGGCGCCAAGTTCGGATAAAGTTTTTCTTGGTCGTGCCACTGTTCCTCCTAGGAAAAGTCAAAAAATTTGCGCGTGTTGAGTTTGGGTTTGGCGGCGCTACGTTGACTGAATGTGGCAGAAATTTGCCATGCCACTCGGGTCTGCTTGATAACAAAGGACTTACTTAGTCTCTCGCGGCGCCGTTCGCGTTCAGTCGGACAGGTGGTGTCGCGTCAGCGGACACGACCGCCTCTAAAATTGTTTGAATTTCCCTAGTCGCACTGCGCCTGTTGGTTCTGGCGCGCTCCTCAATTGCAGCCTTGAGTTCATACGGCAGACGCAACAGAATCGCGCCTCGCGCTTCAGAGGATTGCATTTCTTTCAGAACCTTCCAGGGATTTGTGTTGCTGCTAACTTTGTTGAGGTTGAGGTTTGTTTTGACTTTCAAGTACAGTATAGCACATCTTTACCACAAATGCAACACAAATCTTGCGGCGGGCGCCAAGGGTTTCAAGGATGTTTCAAAGGGTTTCGTAGCAAGGGGTATAGGGAAGTACAAATTGATATGCCCCAGGTGGTACGTCATTCTCACCGGGACACATAAGCTAGGTGTCCACGTGTCCGTCCCAGGAATCGGGTACCTCAACATGAGGTTCCCCTATACTCTTCTTTATTACATATATATATATTTATCTTGACTTGTAGCAAGGGGTATAGGGAAGTACAAATTGATATGCCCCCCGAAATTCAGAACGGGATTTTCTCCTGTTTTTCCTGGCTTCCTGCTCGCAACTCCTTTAGAACCGCAGCGTCGGGTTCAAACCAATATTGCGGCGCCCTGTGACCACTGGTTCGCTCGCTAAACCCGAAACCATATCGGTTGCGGTAGGCGCGGGACGCGGAACGCAAAGCCCGAGTAAGCCAGCGAACCTTCCCTAGCCACCAGGGCGCGAACCCCATGTGATTCGCAACCCCTGTAAGCTCTCTTTCCAACCCGATGGCGTCGTACCGTTTCCCTGGCTCAAAGTTTGGCAGGCGCATCCAGTTGTCCAAAACGTCGGTGATCGCTTGGTCCAGCGTCCCGCCTTGCTGCTCCTCCTGCCACGCCTCAAGTACTTGTTGTGCTCGCTCCGACCACTCGCCATTTCGCGCGACGCGCAGCAAGAAGGTTGCAAAAGACGCCATCCGGATTTTCACCGTTGGCTCATAGTGACGTTGCGCATCAATCGCCAGGATGACGCTACGCGTCCGCATCATCATTTCGGACATCAGAGCATCACGGTTGTCACTGATTCGGCGAAGCAAGTTTTCCTCCGCTAGAAAATCCTCCCTGGCTTTCGCTTTAATCACCAGAGAACGGTTAGACATTTCGTCGCTAGCGTGGAATGGTTCCTCAGAGCATGTCAACGCAACGGCTGCGCGAAATGGTTCTTCAATTTGGCCAAAGGTTGAGTAAAGCTCGCGACGCTTCGCGCTACCGCCAGTGCAGGCGCGCCGAATCATGCCCATGATGGCGGCGTTGGACGTTCGCTTTACATCGTCGAAGACGACGAACGAATTGTTCACGAGTGCGTTTTCAACTTGTTTTTCATCGGTATCTAGCCCTGTTACCTGGAATCGCTTGCCGTACACCAGCCGACCCAGCATGCGCAAGAATAGGGTCTTCGCGCTCCCACTCTCGCCAAGAACCTGAAGAAGCAATTTTCCCGTGATAATGCCAGGGAGAAACAGCGTCGTGATATACGCGCTCAGCAACATGTGGATATCGTCGGTGGTGAGTGACGGGTTCTCAAACTCTAGAACGCTAAAGAGTAGGTCGGTAAGTAACACTCCCACCTGGGGGCAAAAGTCAATGGCGGTTCGGTCCTCATCAAAGTCAGGGTCGGGTGTTACGGGCCAGTCTGGCTCGGTTGGTGGGCAATACGTCCACGGCTCATAATCTGCGCCAAATAAAAACAGTTGCCCGTCGGTGCCGTTCGGCACGCGCGTGATCTCACGCGCCGTCACCTTGATTAGCTGACCTAAGCCCTCCGCGAAATATGCGGCGCCCCTCTCGGTATCGTAATGGAACGAGATACGGGCTTCGGTCTTGGTGCCAAACTGGTAACACATAGTTCCAAGGAATTTGCCTATTCGGTCGCGCATCTTCGTGCCAGGGTGGATACCTATCTTGTAAAGTAGAAAATTAAAATCCTGACCGTCCTTGGTTATCGCGATGGGCACACCCGATTGAACGCCTCTCGTGGTTTGCCCAGCGGGCAACTCTGGAAGGATGTAGCCGAGTCCGCCGCAGCAGAAAGGCTTTCCGATTGAAAACAAAAATTGTCTGACGAGGTATTCAGCGTCTTTGTGGTCCTTTTCCGATATACGCCCTTGGTCAAGCAACAGGCTTAAAGCATCACGCGTCGCCGTGAACGCGCGTTCCAGGTCAACGATTTCGCTTTCGCCAAATACTTCTTTTAATTCCTGCGAAACTTCTTTGTCCTTCTGTTTCCTCTGGGCTACCTTCTTAGCAGCACGCTCCTTCGCAGTAGTCGTCATGTTTTCCTCAAGTCGGCGATATCGGCTTCAACGATTTTCCCTTTTTCAACCAGTCGTTTTGCAATTTCCGTGATTGTGGGCTTGGCGTCTTTATCCAGGGAGAAAATCCTTTCAACGTTTTTCAGCGCAAGGCGCCAAGCGCGTTTCCTCTCGGCGCTATTTTCCACGAGTCGGTAGGCTTGCTCTTTGTCTACACGCGCGCCACCTGGAATAGGCGTAAAACCCATAAATTGCTCAGCGGCGCACCCCGCGACTGAAAGCAAAAGCGCAGCCGTGGCGTCAGCAGGCTTGTCAGCGAAAGCGGTCACGGCGTATAAGCCATGCCTGCCAGTAGTGGTGTCGGCGTAATAGCCGTTCATATCCACCGATTCGATGCGCATGGACATCAGCCCTCCCATGAAAATGTGACCCGCCTCATGAATCGCCATCTGCCACATCATGGCGTCCTGTTCTGGCTCAGTAGACCAAAAGTCAATTATCCTTGTGTCACTCATCGATGGCGCCAGGCGCCTGCCGCGCAGCCTTGGCTAAACGCTTCGCGAAACGAATCGCCTTTTTCTCCGATTTGAAAAGTGCAATCCCCTGGATTAGCTGCCGCGTCTTGCAGATTTTTCCGCGTGCGTCCACGGTGATGATGCGAACGGCCACCGAATGCCAGACGGTCCGTGCTGGTTCTTCACTCATCGGCTGCCCCCTGCCGCCTTGCCCACCTGCGACGCGGGGAATAGCGCCGTTTGCTCGGCAGCCGCTGCCTACCATAACGCCACGGTAAAACGCATCCAATGCTTCGCTGCCAAGAGAGGCGCGCCACGGTCCTGCTTGTCAGCTTCAGATTCATTTCCGCCCCTCGCGCTGCCTTACCCACTCCTCAACCTCGCTGAGGCGCCATGCGCGGCTGTTCGGCCCCAGGTGTATGGGCTTCGGAAAGCCTAATTCCCTAATCCAGCGGCCCAGGGTCGTCCGATTCTGAACGATTCCCCGTTCCCGCAACCCTGGGAATCTCACGAGAATTGCCGTTTGCTGTTCCATGCTCCGTCGTGCCTCCGTCTTGCCCCTTGTTGACTCGCAGAAATCCTAGGGAAAGCCTAAGATGATGTCAATTGAGTTAATATAGTTCGCTCTAGCAACATTTTTAAGTGGTCTGTTTACCGTGCGTTGCGGACAAAACTAAAATATAGTTGCTAACTTATCTATATAACTGTGTACTGTATTAGACTATAAACACACGGCGCGGGCCTTCATGCCGCGCGCTTCTGCTTCGCGAGGCGCAGCACTTCCCTGCCCCAATCTTCAAGTGCGGCGCGGCGCTCCTCGACGTAGCGATGCCGGTTATAAACCGCGAGCACGCCTTGGCTGCTGCCTGCCGAATGATTCAGAACCGCGGACAAAACGTGCACAGCGACCCCGGCCCTGGCCATGGCTGTCGCAGCGGACCGCCGAAAATCGTGTAACGTGTGACTGGCCATCGGCTCGGTTTCGCCAGCTTCATTCCGCAACTTCGTTATGGCCGCATCGAGCGCAACAGCCAACTTTGAAAACGAATTAATTGGCTTGGTGCCGTCTCCGCTGGTGAAGACGTACGGTCCCTCAAATCGAGGCAGCGCCTTCAGGATGTCCAGCGCAGCGGCCGATAATGGAACGTCGTGTCGGCGCCCGCTTTTTGTTTGCTCGGCGGGCAGCGTCCAGATTGCGCGCTCCAGGTCTACGTCCCCCCAGCGCATGCCCGCAACTTCCCCACGCCGCTGCGCCGTGAGAATCAGCAACCTTAGGAAAGGACCGTGCGGGTAACCCAAGGCGCCCGCAGCTTCCCAGACGTCCCGCAACTCTTCGTCGGTAAGCACTCGGTCACGACTCTTCTTGGCCGATGGAGCGGGGACGTTCGCAATCGGCGAAGCCCCAATGTAGCCACGGGCGACACACCAACCAAGCCAACGCTTCGCAATCGATAGCGTCTCGTTTGCAGCGATGGGCGCGCCACGGTCAACGATCGAATCCACCATCCGCAAGATGTCGGGGCGCGTGACCTCCGTGATTAGTTTTCCTTTCACACACGGCAGAATCTCTTTACGCAAGATGCGCTCAACCTCGTATGCAGTCCGCACGCGCGGCCGCACGTCACGCGCCAGCCACTCTTCGGCCACTTGCTCGGCGCCGCTCGGCTCGGCCCGTTGCTCCTCGGCTTGGGTCGCAGCCGGGTCTTTATCTTGGGCGAGTAGGGCGACGGCCGATTCAGCCTCAGCGCGCGCGGCGGCCAGGGTCATCTCGGGATAAGACTGAGCGAACGTCAACTTTTTCGTCTTGCCGCGGAAGCGATAGCGGAACGCCCAAGTTTTTTTCCCGCTCGGATGCAGCACCAAATACAATCCGCTCGGCGGTCCAGCGGGAATTTCGCGGCGCTTGTCCTCTGGCTTCGCATGTTCAACCTGCTTGCTTGTGAACATTTTCTTACACTCCTCGCTTGTTACCCCAGTCTCTTGGGGTAACGGTTCTGGGTAACAAACCCCCTTGCTTGGACGTTTTCTAACATGGGCGGATGTTACACAAAAACGAGATATACCGCAATAATAAAGGGGTTTTAGAGGTTGGTGCGTGCTCGGGCGGTTTCTGCGTTAGAGGGTAGTCTTCTCGTTCGCAACGAGGAGGCCGGGGGTTCGAATCCCCCGCCGTCCACCAAAACTCATCATAAAACGTCGAACTGCCTCTAACCTGGAGCGACGCGCTGCTCAGCTTCGGCCGCAACTCCCGGCCAATAACCAAGCCTATACGTTCGCTGCGTGCAGATCCGCGCGGAATCGAGATGCTCCAGCGCGCAGACTACGGGCACGTGTTGCGACGACCCCTTGAGATCGCCCCGTTTCTCTGACCTGGCCGGTGGAAGCCCCGTAAACGACCAATTTGGAGCACATGGAGGTGGCCGGCAGAGCATCTCCAGAACAAGGTTTACCTAATGTCTTCGTCCTTTTAATCCGATAACTAAAGTGTCGGAGAGGTACAAGTTTGGTCAAGCGATGTCGGCACCATCCCCTCTCCTTGGTGAATAGAGTGTTTTCACGGATCACTCCATGAATCAGTTTGTCCGCGACCGCCGCGTGGTTGTGCGCCACAATCACAAGTCGGCTCTGTTCTTTCGCATTTGCAACTCTTCCGTCCCGGGACAGCAAACGGTGACTGAAAATCTATCGACGCATGGCGTTCTTTTCGCCACCAAATCGGCCGTGAGCATCGGTGCGGGCATCGACTTGTTGGTGGAGATGCCGGAGCAAGTCACGGGCAGGGCGGCTGCTCAATGGCACTGCGTGGGTCATGTTGTCCGATTAGTGCAACCCGAGATTCCGGAGCAGAACCTGGGTGTGGCGGTCGCGTTTGACTTTTACGAAATCAGCCCGCACTAGCAGCTCGAAAGCCCCGGGGATATCAATGAACCATTCGAGAAACCAGTCACTCGCTAACAGCCTGTACACCGAGTTGGATCGTGATCCAGCCTGGTATCCACCTGGACTCCCTTCTAAGGCAACCGGCATGTTTCCGCGCCCCTTTCGGCCATCCGGAACTGAGATCAGCCTAGAGCGATCGCTCTCAATTTGGGGTTAGATGAAGACGAAGTCCCTACTAAATCGGAGGGTGCAACTCGCCTTCGCGGTAGCCATTCTTACCCTGCTTGCCGCGGGCACAATCTCCTATCGCGGCTTGGTCGTTTCCGGTGAAAGCGACGGATGGGTGCGGCACACCCACGAGGTACTTGAAAACCTCCAGAATCTGCTCGCGGCCATGCAGAGTGTCGAATCCAGCTTTCGCGGAATGGTCGTAACCGGGAATGAATCCTACCTCAAGACCTATCGCAGCAACATGGCGAGCGCGGAACAATACGAACTAAAAGTTGGCAACTTAACGGCGGATAACCCCGTACAGCAGCGCCAGCTTCCGACCCTCAAAAAGCTGATAGCCCAAAAGATTCAGTTTACCGAGAGCGTCATTACTCTGCGCCAGACCAAGGGATTGCAAGCGGCAGCTGAGGTCATCAGTGAGGGCACGGGACAGCGAATCATGGATGAGTTTCAAGCGCTCATTGGCGAAATGCAGGGCGAAGAGCTGCGATTACTTGCGCTACGGGAGGTCGAAGCGAAACGGCGCCTGGATCAGACCAAAGCGTCGCTGGTTCTCGGGACGATGCTGGGGTTATTCACCGCCGCCTTCGCGGCCTGGAGCGCACAACGCGACAGTTCCGGCCGAGCGCTCGCGGAGGCCGAGCTCCACGACAGCGAGGTCAAGTTCCGTGGGATTCTGGAATCCGCGCCCGACGCCATGGTCATCGCGGATGGGAAAGGACGCATCGTCCTGGTCAATGCGGAGACAGAGCGATTGTTCGGCTATCTCCGCGACGAGTTGGTTGGGCAACTCGTTGACATTCTGGTGCCGGAGCGGCTTCGCGGGAAGCATCCGCAGCATCGCGAGGGCTACACCGCGCATCCCCGCAATCGTTTGATGGGGGAGGGTCTGGAGCTGCGCGGGTTGCGGAAAAACGCCACTGAATTTCCCATCGAGATCAGCTTGAGCCCGCTGGAAAGCCAGGAAGGAATCCTGGTGATGGCAGCGATTCGAGACATCACCGAACGCAAACAGGTGGAAGAAGCATTGCGTTTGAGCGAGGAACGGCTAAGCCTGCTGGTCCGTGGGGTCAAGGATTACGCCATTCTAATGCTCGATCCGGAAGGGCTAGTGACCACATGGGGCGATGGGGCGGAGCACATCAACGGCTATCTGGCCGATGAGATCATCGGCCAGCACTTTTCGAAATTCTACCGGCCGGAAGACATAGCGCACGACAAGCCTTCCCAAGAACTGAAGATTGCCGCAGAACAGGGACGCTTTGAAGAGGAAGGCTGGCGGGTACGGAAGGACCGTTCACTGTTTTGGGCCAGCGTGGTCGTCACGGCACTGCGTGATAAATCGGGCCAACTGCGCGGTTTCGGGAAGGTGACTCGGGACATTTCCGAACGGAAGAAAGCCGAAGAGCACCTGGTGAAGATGGTGGAGGAACTGAAGCGCTCCAACAACGAACTGCAGCAATTCGCCTATGTCGCCTCGCACGATCTGCAGGAACCATTGCGCATGGTGGCCAGCTATACGCAGCTGCTGGCTAAGCGCTATCACGGCCGGCTGGACCCCGATGCCGATGAGTTCATCGGCTACGCCGTGGACGGGTGCAACCGCATGCAGGCGCTGATCCAGGATCTGCTGGCGTATTCACGAGCGGGGACTAACGGAAAAGAGCTCCGCGAGATTTCCAGTGAAAAGGTATTGAACGCAGCGCTGGCCAACTTGCGGGCAACGATGGAGGAGAGCGGTGCGGTAGTGACACACGACGCCCTACCGAACCTTGCCACGGACGATGCGCAATTGGCGCTGGTATTCCAGAACCTCGTTGGGAACGCCATCAAATACCACGGCCCGGAAGTGCCGCACGTGCACGTCTCGGCCAAGCAAAACGGCGGCAACGAATGGATCTTTGCGGTACGGGACAATGGCATGGGAATTGACCCGCAGTACTTCGAAAGGATCTTCATCCTTTTCCAGAGGTTGCATGGGCGAACGGAGTTCAAGGGCACGGGAATCGGATTGGCCATTTGCAAGAAGATTGTTGAGCGGCTGGGCGGGAGGATCTGGGTGGAGTCGCAGCTCGAAAAGGGCTCAACCTTCTATTTTGCCCTGCCAGAAAGAGATGCGAAATGATGGAATCGATTGGAATGGACGCGGCAGCTATTGAAGTTCTCCTGGTTGAAGATAGTCCCGGCGACGTCCGGCTCACCCAGGAAGCATTCAAAGACGCCAAAGTGCACGTCAACTTGAACGTGGCGTCGGACGGAGTCGAAGCGATGGCCTTTCTGTTGCGCGAGGGGAAGCACGCCCGCGCTGCTCGACCGGATCTGATCTTGCTCGATCTGAATCTGCCCAAGAAAGACGGCCGGCAGGTTTTGGCAGAAATCAAGGATAGCCCGACGCTTAAGAGCATTCCTGTGGTCATCCTAACGACCTCTGAATCTGGGGCAGATATTCAGGGGAGTTATCAGCGTCATGCGAACTGCTACATCGCCAAACCCGTGGACCTCGAGGGGTTCCTGAAAGTGGTGAGGAGCATCGACAGTTTCTGGCTGTCGGTCGTTAAGTTGCCAGGTGAAACACGCTCATGAAGCAAGAGACGGTACGGGTTCTTCTGGTTGAGGATAACGCGGGTGATGCCCGCTTGCTCCGCGAGATGTTCGGCAAGGAAAGTCCGGATCGTTTTGAAATGACGCACGTGCCAAACATGCGCGACGCTATTCTACAACTGGCGAAAGGCGCTACGGACGTCTTCTTGTTGGACTTGGGACTGCCGGATGCGTACGGACTTGAGTCCGTCCGAAGGGCGCACGCAGCGGCCCCGGGCGTTCCCCTCATTGTGTTAACTGGCCTCGACGACGAGGCGCTGGCCTCCGAAGCCGTGAAGGAAGGTGCGCAAGATTATCTGATTAAAGGGCAGGTCGAAAATCGCGCGCTTCCGCGGGCTCTTCGACATGCCATCGAAAGCCACCGAATTCGAGTAAATACAGAGTTCATTGCGCAACATGATGCGGTAACGAATCTGCCGAATCGACTGGTGCTGTACGACCGGGTCACACAGGCAATTCGCTTGAGCCGCCGCCGGAAGACAGTGACGGGGATAATCTTCCTCGATTTGGATCGATTCAAGTACATCAACGATTCATTAGGGCATGCCATCGGTGACCGTCTGCTGCAATCCGTTGCAGGGCGATTGTTGGCCTCGGTGCGCGATTCCGATACGGTCACTCGTCAGGGTGGAGACGAATTCGTGATCCTTCTTTCGGAGCTGGCCCATCAGCAAGACGCGGCCAAGAGCGCAGACAAAATACTTCTGGCGCTAGCCGCGCCGCATTTCATCGGGGGGCACGAACTGCATATCGATGGCAGTATTGGCATTAGCGTCTATCCCCCAGACGGAGAAGACGCCGAAACGCTTATTAAGAATGCGGACGTGGCGATGTATCACGCGAAGGAGGCGGGACGCAACAACTTCCAATACTTCGCAACAGAAATGAATGAGAAAGTCGTAGAACGGCAATCTCTCGAAGAGGGCCTGCGCCGCGCGCTCGAGCGAGGCGAGTTCTTGTTGCACTATCAACCCAAGGTAAATCTCAATACGGGTGAGATCACGAGCGTCGAGGCGTTGATACGCTGGCAGCGCCCAGATCGGGGACTCGTCCCTCCCGGGCAATTCGTGCCCGTGGCCGAAGATAGCGGGCTCATTCTACCAATCGGCCGATGGGTACTGCGCGAAGCATGCCGTCAAGCGCGCGCTTGGCAGGACGCCGGGCTCGCATCGGTGTCCATCGCTGTCAATGTCTCTGCCGCAGAGTTTCGCCAAAAGGATTTTGTCGAAAGCATCCAAACAATCCTGAAGGAAACCGGCCTGGAGGCACGCTACCTCGAACTCGAGCTCACTGAAAGCGTCCTGATGAACAATGCGAAATTCACGGCTTCCGTGCTGCAGAAGGTCAAGGCAATGGGAATACACCTTGCAATCGATGACTTTGGCACTGGTTATTCAAGCCTCAGCTATCTTCGCGAATTTCCGATCGATATCTTGAAAATTGATCGGTCCTTTGTCAACCAGATCACTTCCGATTCCGAGGAATCAACGATCGTAAATGCGATCGTAAGCATGGGAAAGAGCCTCAAGCATCTCGTCGTTGCCGAAGGCATAGAAACGAACGAACAGAAGAGTTACTTGCAAGCGCACCATTGTGAGGAAGGGCAAGGCTACCTCTTCAGTAGGCCACTGCCTGCTGCGCAGTTTGCTGTCTTACTTCACGAAGGTGTTGCAGGAATTCTTGCACACTGAGGGGCTCAGCAGAGTGAGCCAGCCCGCGGAATCTGCGTCCTGCCGAAGGCTCTGAAGACTAGGTCTCATGGAGAGCACACCATGGGTTTCGAATCGGACGCTAAGAAATCCGTCTCTACCGGCACGGCCGCGCCAAAGGATTGGCTTGTCGATCGCCAAGAAAATCACATCTCGCCAAGACTCTGGAGTATCCACGCCTGCCGAGTAAGCGCCAGCAGCGCCGTCTACCGGTCTCGTACCGCTTCCATCCCAACCGGCACTCGCCCAGCAAGTCCCGCACCCTATCACGAGCGTGAGTGCTAAGCGGGAAAGTCCGTGCACGGTTTGCCGTTACGGGAGATTCTGTCTGCCGATGCGCGCCCGGTCAGCACAAACCAAGGCTGAAAAATCGATCTGCGCATAATAGAGTTTGCTCCGTCTCTTTAGCATGCTTTTGTTTCTCGTTTACAGGCTCCCCCGTATGGTCCCGCATACCGATTGACCGCAAACTTAGCCATTGAGATCAGGTGGGCAATGACGCACGACGCCGGGGGAAGCGCAGCAGCAAAGCGTCCCAAGCGGAAGCCGACGCGCGTGTGGGGTAGATAAGCCCAGACACGTCAGAAGAAGGAGAAAAGATCATCATGGCCACAGTATCGGTCGCCAAAGAAAATTACATCCCGCTAGCTGCTAAGCCTGAGGCCTCGTCGTCATCTGGCGTTTCCTGGCCTGCGGTCTGGGCCGGCGCATTCGCGGCCGGGGCTTTATCAATTATTCTGATGGCCCTGGGGGCCGGAATAGGCCTTTCGCTATCGCCTTGGCTGGGATCGGGTGATGCGGCCGCGCGCGCCGGTTTTGGCGCCGTCATCTGGCTGATCCTGGTTCAGATTTTGGCCTCCGCCGTCGGCGGCTACCTTGCCGGCAGGCTTCGCACCAAATGGGTCGACGTTCATACGCATGAGGTTTATTTCCGTGACACCGCGCACGGCTTTCTCACTTGGGCGGTCGCGCTGGTGATCTCGTCGGTGTTCCTGATGTCTTACGCCACTTCCATTGCGATCGCGAACCAAAATACGGCACCTGCGGACAGGACGAGCGGCGCAAATAGCTATTTCGTCGATTCTCTCTTCCGATCCGACCGCCCCGCAACCGCGGGCGGCAACGCTTCGGCGCGCGCCGAAGCTGCGGCAATTCTCAGCCACGCGCTTTTGCAACCGGACATGGCTGCGCAGGACAGAGGCTATCTCGTGCAGCTGGTTCGCGCGAATACGGGGCTGGACCAAACAGAAGCCGAACGGCGAGTCTCTGAAACCGTGGCCGCGGATCGTGAAGCTGCGGATACAACCCGGAAAGCGATTGCCCATTCGCTGTATTGGCTGTTCGTCGCTTTCTTGATCGGCGCGTTTTGCGCTAGTTATGCGGCTACGATTGGCGGAGCGCAGCGAGACCGCGTTCTCGCGCGAGCCTAACGATAAAATTCTGAGACAAAGCGAGGACCGTCATGCGTTCAATACTTTTATTACTTCTGGGCGTGCCAATACCGATCATCATTCTCATCGGACTATTCAGCCATTTCTGAAAACGCGAGTGAATGTCCGAGCCCTCAAAGGGTGTCGCGATTGTGCGCAAGATCAATCTGCGGAAAGCCGCGTCAGACAGAGCTGAAGCGCTCAGCAATGCTGATCTCGCCGAATTGCTCGCGCGCGAGGGCGACACTGCCGAGCCGCCTTTAACGAAGGCATTCCGGCGCGCATGGCGGCACGCTCTTCTCTGGCCCGAAGAAGCTTCTCAGCTGTTCAAAGAGGGGCGGCCGTTCGAAGAATTATCGGGCATAGGGCCTTATCTCTCGAAGATCATTCGGGGATGGTTTCAGGATCCTCCTGCCCTTTCAGCACCTCCACATCTGCGCTCACATTTCCTTTCCCTGACTCAGGCCGAGTTAACGGAGTCTTCCGACCCATCATGGTTGTCGGGACTCAGAGGCGACCTCCAGATGCACAGCGAATGGAGCGATGGTTCGAGTTCGATTCGCGAAATGGCCGACGCAGCGGTCGAGCGGAACTATGACTACATCGCGATCACGGACCATTCTAAAGGCTTGAAGATCGCCGGCGGCATCGGCGAGGATCAGCTAAAGCAGCAGGCCGACGAAATCGGAGACGTCAATCGGACCCTGGCGCAATCGGGCAAGAAGCTAACAGTTCTTCGTTCCATCGAATTGAATTTGAATCCCCGAGGCGAAGGCGATATGGCGGATGCCGCACTGTCCGAACTGGACTTGGTTCTCGGCTGCTTTCATTCTTCGTTGCGACGCAAGGAAGATCAGACGGCGCGTTATCTGGCGGCACTGGGCAATCCAGCAATTCAGATTCTCGGTCATCCGCGCGGGCGCATCTATAATTTTCGTCTGGGTCTCACAGCGGACTGGCCCCGTGTTTTTGCAACCGCTGCGGAACTCGATAAGGCCGTAGAGATCGATGCCTATCCTGACCGTCAGGATTTAAGTCTCGATCTGCTCTCGCTCGCGAAAACGGCTGGCTGCCGGATATCCCTGGGGACAGACTCGCACGGGCCTTCGCAACTTCGGTTCATCGTATTTGCGGCTGCAGCCGCGATTCGCGCCGGCATTCGCCGCGATCGCATTGTGAACTTCATGTCCAGCGAAGCTCTCCTGCACTGGGTAGGTAGCGTGCGCGAATCGACGGCACGCGGCGGCCGCGCTTACGCCAGGGCCACTTAAATCGCTTATCGCTAAATCGAAATCCGCCGATGTGCCGGCGGGTCACGCGGGTAGGTTTTGCCGGAGCGCATATCGCCGTTCATTTGGCTTCCGTGCCTTTAAGCGCTGCAAAACATCCGGGATGGTGAACTGGTTGGCCGCGCGCAGCCGGTCGAGTTCGTCCCACTCCAACGGCACGGCGACCGGCGCACCTGCCCTCGCTCGCACCGAATAATCGGCGATGGCTGTGGCCGTGTAATCGTTGCGAAAAAAATCGAGAAAGATCTTCCCTTTTCGTTTGGCCTTGGTCATTGTGGCTACGTAGGCGGTAGGAACTTCTTCCACCATGGTCTTCGCGACGCTGGCGCAGAAGGCTTTCACCACATCCCACTTGTCTTTTTCCGCGAGGGGCGCGGTAACATGCAGCCCCTTCCCTCCCGTGCACTTGAGAAAGCTCTCGAGGCCCATGGCTTTGAGTCGCTTGCGCATGTCCTTGGCCGCCAATTTGACGGCTTCGAACGGTACCCCTTCGTCCGGGTCGAGGTCGAAGATGAGCCTGTCGGGATAATCGATTTTGTCCACGCGCGCGCCCCAGGGATGCAGCTCGATTGCGCCCATCTGGGCCAGTTCGATCAAGCCCTTCTCACTCTCGATATAGAGGTATTGGTAGGATTTGCCTTTATGCCTCCAGCGAAACGTTTTGATATCGCGTCCCAGCCCCATGCCTGGACTGCGCTGGTAGAAGCAATCGCCTTTCGTTCCAGCCGGACAGCGCAACAAACTGATCGGATGCCCGCCCAGGTCCTTCATCATCCACGGCGCAGCCGCGGCATAGAATTCCGCGATCTGGCCCTTCGTGATTCCTGTATCTTCGAAGACCACGCGATCAGGATGCGAAATCGAGACACCGAGCACATCCAACCGTTCAGTTCCCTTCTTCGAGGTGATGGCCTTCACTGCGACTGGTTTTTCCATGGTCACGCCTTGCGGCTCTTTGTCCTCACGCAGTCCTTGAAAAGACGGATGCCGGATTCGGCCGTCGTCCGTCCATTCGGTAAAAGCAACTTCGCAAAGCAGGGAGGGCTTCACCCATTGCGCTAGCCTGAGTATGCTTCGCGGCAATCCCTGGACGGGAGGCTTGTCGGTCTTCAGGGGAGCCAGCCGCTCGTACAAACTCTTGGCATCTGCCATCCCAAAGCCGGTCCCCACCTTGCCCGCATATTTTAATGTTCCGCCCTGGTTGTAGCCCAAGTGCAATGCGCCGATGGCGCGGGGGCCAGCCTTTGCCGCAGTATAACCGACGATGACAAATTCCTGGCGCTTGATGCATTTTGATTTCAGCCAGCTTCTCTGACGCCCCGCCGTGTAGGGTGCGTCGGCGAGTTTGGAAACAACTCCCTCCAAGCCCAGTGCGCAGGATTTGGCCAGCATGGCGTCGCCTTTGCCGATCACATGATCGCTATAGTGCAGAAACTTATCCTGCTTCGACTTCTTTAGCAGTTCTTCCAGTGTCCGCTTGCGGGCGACGAGCGCGTTGGCTCGCAAATCCTTGCCGTCGAGGTGCAACAAGTCGAAAACATACGCGTGGATCGATAGACGCTCGCCGCCCTCGCCCAGGGCCTGCTGGATCGCCTGAAAGCTGCTCTTGCCGGCATGGTCCAGAACCACAGCCTCCATGTCCAGGACCGCTGTTTTGGCCTTTAGCTTGGCTATCGACGCGGCGATGCTCGGAAATTTCTGCGTCCAGTCGTTGCCGTTGCGCGTGATCAGACGCACGTGGCCATTCGCGAGAAAGCCGAGAAGCCGGTAGCCGTCAAATTTGATTTCGTGCAGCCATTCGTCACCGGCGGGCGGGGCATCTACCAGCGTTGCGAGTTCGACCTCCGGATAGGACTCGATCAGACTCTTGAGAGTGCTTTCGGCCTTTCCATCATTTTGTGCGTTTTGTGCGGCGGGAGCATCCGACGCGATCTCATCCATGGATCGTTTGGTCGCCACACTACGAGTTTCCTTTTCAAGGATGTCGTTCGCGCCGTCGCTGCGGGAGAAATCGTCCTTTTTCTTGATCAGGAGCCAGTTCTCTTTTTTGGCCTCCTTGGACATGCGCACGAGATCCCAAGCGCCTTTCAGCCGCTCTCCATGGAGCAGAAAAGAAAGATGGCCCTTCTTAAGCCCGGCATGTGGATCGCCGATTGGTTCCCAACTTCCGCGATCCCAGAGCATCACCGTACCGCCGCCGTACTGACCCTCGGGTATGGTTCCTTCGAAGCTTCCATAAGAAAGAGGATGATCTTCCGTCCGCACCGCCAGCCGCTTGTCAGCCGGATTCAGGCTGGGGCCTTTGGTAACGGCCCAGCTCAACAGAACCCCGTCGAGCTCCAATCTGAAATCGTAGTGCAGTCGAGTGGCATCGTGCTTCTGAATCAGGTAGGAATGTCCGGGCATTGTCGAGGCTTTGGTGCCCGAAGGTTCGGGTGTTTTGCCGAAATCGCGCTTTCGATTGTATTCTTCAAGCGCCATCGAATTTGTCCTCCATTCCACAACAAGAGAGTCTCACGATGAATACCGTTTATGCTTCAGCCGCAGACATCATGGAACGATGATCGGTCAACGCTCCGCGACAGCAGAGTACGGCAAGCGTTAGAAGCGACGGTAGCCAGGCTCGCCTACAGCTAACCACCGATTGATAGTGTCTCACCAAATGCATAGCTTGATCTGCTTTCGCGCAGCATTAGCGGGGGGAGTTTGGAAGTTAAGACCATGTCCATGGAAGCGTCCTTCACGCGATGGTATCCGGTGGGAGCACAAGTAGTGGAAGGAGGCACACACTTTCGCGTCTGGGCGCCCCCGAGGCAGACGTTGCAAGTAGTTTCCGAAGGGTCCAGCCAGAATGGCTACGAACTGACGAAGGAAAGCGGCGGATACTTCGCTGGCTTCGTTCCGGGTCTTCAATCGGGGGACCGGTACGCTTATCTTGTCGATGGCGAAGGGCCTTATCCCGATCCGGCCTCTCGATTCCAACCGGAGGGCCCGCTCGGTTTTTCCCAAGTGGTCGATCCTACCTATTCATGGACGGACTCGGACTGGCACGGCGTCACGATCGAGGGTCAAGTTGTTTATGAAATGCATATTGGAACGTTCACGCGCGAGGGCACGTATCGAGCGGCCATGGCGCACCTTTCATCGCTGAAGAGTCTAGGAGTCACCCTGCTCGAGCTGATGCCAGTGGCCGATTTTACCGGCAGCTTCGGATGGGGCTATGACGGCGTCGACTTATTTGCTCCGACTCGCCTGTACGGGACCCCTGACGATCTGCGAGAGTTTATCGACTATGCTCACTCGCTCGAGCTCGGAGTGACTCTAGACGTTGTCTATAACCATATCGGTCCGCGGGGCAACTTCTTGGCGGAGTTTTCGCCATTTTATTTCTCGGAGAAGCATTCGACCGACTGGGGCGGCGCGATGCGCTTCTATGGGCCGTGCTCAGGGCCCGTCCGCCAATTTTATGTGGCAAATGCCGCCTACTGGATCCGAGAATATCACTTCGATGGTCTTCGTCTGGACGCAACCCAGAACATTTATGATCAATCTGCCGAGCACATACTGGCGGAAATAGCGCGCAATTGTCGCGAGGCGGCTGAATCCCGGGAGATTCTTCTCATTGCGGAGAACGAGAGCCAAAACAACAAGCTTCTGAAACCGCCGGAGCAATGCGGATATGGCCTGGACGCACTGTGGAATGACGACTTCCATCATTCCGCGGTGGTTGCGCTCACCGGGCGGCGGGAGGCGTACTACACCGATTACAGGGGCAGCGCGCAAGAGCTTCTCTCTTGTGCCAAGTACGGATTCCTTTACCAGGGTCAGTGGTACAAATGGCAGAAGCAACGTCGCGGAACACCGGTGCTCGGTGGCAACCCTGGAGCGATGATTAACTTCATCGAGAATCACGACCAGGTCGCAAATTCCAGTCACGGCCTTCGCATGCACGCCTTAACAATGCCCGGCACACTCCGCGCGATGACTGCCGTGCTGCTGCTCATCCCTGGCACGCCCATGCTCTTTCAGGGGCAGGAATTCGCTTCCACATCGCCGTTCCTTTTTTTTGCCGATCACGAAGACGATCTGGCGCAGAAGGTTCGCAAGGGCCGTGCCGATTTTCTCGCTCAATGGCGCAGTCTCGCCACCGGGGCCGTCGAATATGCCGACCCGTGCTCTCCGGCCACCTTCGAGCGCTGCAAATTGAATCAAGCCGAGCGCGAGCAAAACGTGGAAACGGTCCTGCTCCATTCGGATCTGCTAGGGCTCCGCCAGGAGATCAGGGCGGCGAGCCAACGAATGGATGGCGCTGTTCTTGCAAACGAGGCCTTCCTCTTGCGTTTTTTCGGAGAGGAACCACGCTACGACCGGCTCCTGATCGTAAACCTGGGTGCGCAACTGGACTGGGACCCCGCGCCGGAGCCTCTCCTGGCGCCGCCCGAGGGCTGCCTTTGGGGAACTCTGTGGTCGAGCGAAGATCCGCGTTATGGAGGCGATGGAACTCCGCCGCTCGACTCCGAATTGAACTGGATCATCCCAGCCCATGCAGCCGTATTGCTTGAGCCCAAAGCCTCGCCACTAGCCGAGGCGCGCGATGAGTGACGTTGTCAGGCGCCTGTCGTGGCCAGACCCATCAAAAACGGCACCGGAGGAACTGCTCAAGCATGAGTGGCTGGTAACCAATGGTTTGGGTGGATATGCGTCCGGGACGCTCGCAGGGGTTGTCACGCGTGGCTTCCACGGCTATTTGGTTGCGGCTCTACCTATCCCGCTCGGTCGCATGATGATGTTTAACGATCTTGTGGAATCGGTTCAGCTTGACGATGGCTCGTTCGTGCAGCTTAGCGGGGAGGAGCGCGTGGACGTTCCTTTGCGGGCGCACGGCGCCGCTTACTTGCGCGAATTTCGGCTGGATAACGGACTTCCCGTCTGGACCTATTCGATCCACGGGGCGGTGCTGGAAAAACAAGTGCTCATGGTGCACCGTCAAAATACCGTTCACATTCGCTACCGGACGACGGGTTCACATCCTCTTCGGTTGACCTTGAGGCCGTCGGTGAACTTTCGGCGGCATGACGATCCGGTGGATTCTCCCCTCTCGGGAAAGTACGCGCTGACCGTCGTCGAAGACGCTTTCGAGATCTCCAGTGAGTCCGAAATTCCGCCCTTGCGACTCCTGCTCTACGGAACAGATATTTCCTTGACCATGGACCGCACCCGATTTCAGTCGGTCGTCTATCGCACGGAAGAGAGTCGCGGGTATGCGGCACGCGGTGACCTTTGGAGTCCGGGATTTTTTGCCGCGTCGCTGACGTCCGGCAACTCAGTCACACTCGTGGCATCGACGGAAAACTGGAGCGCGGTCAGAGCAATCGATCCGCGATATGCGGAAGACGCTGAGAAAACTCGTCGCCGGCGCCTGATGTTTCTCGCCAAGCCTCAATTGAGGGAAGGTCTTGCAGCGGAACTGGTGCTCGCGGCGGATCAGTTTATCGTGGTACCGGCCGGACGAGTCGAGGACCGCCTTCGCGCCTGGGCCGGCGGCGACGACGTTCGCACCGTTATTGCCGGCTACCCATGGTTCACAGATTGGGGCAGGGACACCATGATCAGTCTGGAGGGTCTCACCCTATTGACCGGCCGGCACGAAGAAGCCGGCTACATTCTGAGCACGTTTTCGCAATATGTGCGACACGGTCTGATTCCGAACATGTTCCCCGAGGGCCAAACGCAAGGCATGTATCACACCGCCGATGCCACCCTCTGGTATTTTCATGCGATTGCGCGGTATCTCGAAGCGACCGAAGACCAAACGCTTCTTCCCCAGATTCTTCCGATCCTCAAAAACGTCATCGAGTGTCACCTGGACGGCACGGACTTTGGAATCAAGGTCGATCCATCGGATGGATTGCTGCGGCAGGGAGCGGAAGGTTACCAACTTACTTGGATGGACGCCAAGGTTGGAGACTGGGTCGTGACGCCACGCCGGGGGAAGGCCGTCGAGATCAATGCTCTCTGGTACAACGCTCTTCGCCTGATCGAAAAGTGGTTGCGCTCGACCGACCAGCGCGATTCGGCGGATCTGTGTGCTCGCCACGCGGCCAAGGCGGAAGAATCGTTTCAAAAGCGCTTTTGGTACGAAGAGGGTCAGTATCTTTACGATGTCGTCGATGGAGAAAATGGCGACGACCACTCACTTCGGCCGAATCAGGTCCTGGCCATCTCGCTCGACTATCCCATTCTCGAAAGCCGGAGATGGAGTCGCGTTCTCGACGTGGTGAAGCAAAACTTGCTCACCCCCTTCGGGCTGCGCACACTGGCGCCGTCGGACAGGGGCTATAAGCGGAAATACGACGGTGACCTGCGCTCCCGCGATGCGGCGTATCACCAGGGAACGGTTTGGCCTTGGCTCCTCGGTCCCTTCGTCGATGCTTGGATGAAAGTGCATCCGGATGACCGTGACACCGCTTCGACATTCCTCGAGCGTTTTGATGAACACCTCGGGGAGGGCGCGGTCGGTTCGATCGGGGAGATTTTCGATGCAGAGCCGCCCTATACCCCTAGAGGCTGCGTGGCACAGGCTTGGAGCGTAGCCGAACTGCTACGTTGTTACGCAAAACTGCAAACGAGCGAACCGGTAAGACTCGACCGAGACGTTCCGCGCGACAAGCTGACGAAAGGTTTACAAGCAGCGGCCGACTGATGAGTTTCGGTTGCCCGTCTCAGGTGTGCCGGCGCGGAGATTGGTTTATTGAAACTTCAACATCGTGGTGCGCGTCATGGTCACCTGCCTGGTGACGACGGTGGGCCCTCCCTTGAAAAGATGCCAAGCCGAATATTGCTCCATATAAGTGTCTTCCGACGATAGGCAATCGACGGGCACGACAACTTGATAGCCGCGCTGTGCGGCACCCGACGCTGCCCCAATGCCCACCCCTTGAAACGAAGTGCCGCACACGATGACGGTCTTGATGCCATGCGCCTTCAATCTGTCTTCCAGATTCGAGCCAAGAAACTTATCCGGTCCGGTCGTGATTCCCCATTCGCCATCGCGCGGCACGACGCCAAGATCGACGACATCGGCGGGAGTGACTTTGCCGGTGCCAACCAGGCTGTACCACACCAGGGCTCCTGAGGCGCGCGCTGCGTCGTGCAATCGTTTGACATTCGGTATTGCGGCCGTGCAGCGGGGCCGGCTGGCGCAAACGGTCTTCATCATGTCCATGATGAGCAAGGCGGTCGTCGAGGTTTGTAGCCTGACCGGCTTGAGTTCGGGTGGCGGAGGCACTTTTACCGTCGCCCAATCGTCCACGATATCGGCCGCGGCGGACGATGCCGTGAACGCAATCATGATCGCCACCAGCGCGACAATCGCAGCGTGTAACGGAGTTCGTAGACCTGGGGCCAAGCCACTCCTAAATATTTTGTAGCTCATTTGCTCCTCCTCGACGGGAATTCTCGGCGTTTCTGCCGGGAGTCTACCATGCCAATGCAACCGTATCGTGAATTCTATAATTAGTCCTGCGTGGCGCGGCAGGACGCCTCCGCTGCGATTTGAGACGGCGCAAGCCAAACCTCTAAACGCGGGTGCGACACCTTATTTCGTTCGAATCAAGCGGCGTCCACCAATTCCCATTGGCGGGTGACTTCGTGGTAAGCTCACAAGCGTAGTGCGACCCGCTGTAAATTCATGGGGGAGGGGCCGCAGGATGAGTTTAAGGATGTTTGCAGAGGAAGCACTCGCGGATTTTTCCACTACCGCGGCCATTTCACCCAGTTCACCTCAACTAGCCGCCGCCATGCTCAGGCCCTTGCCGTTGGCTCGAACACGCGTTGCCGTCGAATTTGGCGCGGGCACCGGGGTGATGACGCGGGCCCTGCTTGCGGAGTTGCCGCCAACTTCTACGCTGGTGGTCTTCGAGATCAATTCGCGATTTTACAACTACCTAAAGAAAAGTATCTCCGACCCGCGGCTGGTCTTAATTCACTCCAGCGCCGAGAACGTGGACCTGGAGCTACGCCGGCTCGGCCACAACGAAGTTGATTCCGTCGTATCGTCGCTCGGTCTAGGGCTGATGTCCGACCGCGAGCGCCGCACCCTGTTCGAGCGGCTTCTCCCGTTCTTTCACGACCGCGCCGTGTTCACGCAATACCAATACATTCACGCGCTGCAGTGCGAAAACGGTCGAGTTAGCCGGCTCGACCTCCGGCCGCTACTGGGCCAATACTTCGCCTCGATACAATCGAAGCTTATCTGGCGCAATCTCCCGCCCGCCTTCGTCTTTTCCTGCCGCCGTACCGTAGAGCCAGCAGTCTAGCCGCCAAGAACGCACAGCACACCCCTCAGCCTGCTGTCACCGATCGTCGCACTTAACGCCGGAATAAGGGCGGCATTGCGAGCCGTCAGGGTTATCAGCGGGCTTGCTCTCACAGAATGAAGCTTAAAAAAAGGAAGCAGCTGAGGGGAGGTGCCTCAGCTGCTTCCCGGGGTGTCGTCAGGTGTTTCAAGCATTCTAGGGGAAGAGCCCAAAAGTGACTGCACTAAAGATGTGCAGTGTTCTATCGAAAAAAACGATTCGGACTGAGCGCGCCCAATTTAGCGATCAAACTTCAGGCAAAGCTCCAATTGACGAATCGCTTCGTCCGTCGCTCTAAGGGCCTCAACGCGATGGCCGCCGAAATCGTGCGAGGCGTGTTCCATGCGGAACTTGGCCTTGCGAAGGGCGTCGAGTGCATCGTGGATTTCAGGATGAGGCTCCGGCACAGGGGCCGCGGCGGGTGTTGCTGGGGCAGCGGCTGGGGCTGGCTTCGGAGCCGGCGCTGCGGGAGTCACCGCCGAGAATGAAAGCCCGAGCGCAACGGCTACCACAGCGAACAGGCACGACCATTTGTTCTTCATGGTTACTCCTTATCGTCCGATCGCGGCTCGGACTGCCGAAGTTAGAGGCGAGTTGCGTAACACGCGTTTTCGCGCGGGTTGACCGCCTCCTAAAGGACCGCACCAATTCTAGCCATGACTGTCCGCACGGAGCAGGCCCCCTGCCAGGAATGTCACAAACCCGCCAATACACTGTCCAGAGGGACAGTAAGGCAACCCAACGGGCTCGCTCTGCTCGAAAAACGTGTACAATTTGTTAGCTGCGTAGCGCTGCTGTTCTCAGGAGGACGCTATCCCTCGCATGGCAACTTTTTCCTTTGTTGGAGCCGTATTGTTCGGGGCAGCCACTATGATCGTCCCCCAGACAGCTCCTACGCTTGCCTCAGCGCAGGATCCGCCGAAGGCCTGCTCGCGGTCCCTGGTTTTCAACTTTGAAGCGATTCATGAGGAGCGCAACCGCGAGGTGCCCGTCTGGCGAATCCTAGAGGACTCCGACTCCGACTCCGCCTTCTTCTTTCAGGACGGGATGACCATCGACGCCGACGGCGCCCCGAACGCCTACAATCCTCGAAAATACGGGTTTGGACGACCTGTCAAATGCGGGTTCACCGGGAGACTGGGGTGCCCTCGCCGTGGATCACGACGGCGCTCCTTACATCCAGGGGCTTGACGACCCCTATCCCGGCTTCTATGTCTCGATGACGTCGCTTGCCGACCGAACCAAGAGACGAGAACGACCCGGCGCGATACGTGGATGCTTCGAAGATTCCTTACATCGTGCTCCCCCACGAGGTGCCGTCCAGACGGGCGCGCGTCTTGGGGACTTCGCCGTCAGTCTTCAACGTGCGAAATGGCAGGATGTCCAACGCGATTTTCGCCGACATCGGCACGATGGGCGAAGGGTCGGTGGCGCTGGCAGATAACCTCGGCCTTTATTCGGACGCGCGCAACGGCGGCACACGGGGCGGCATCTTCTACCTGGTGTTCACTGGTTCGGGAAACGGCAAGCCGAGATCGAACGACGAGATCAACGAGCAAGGGGCGAGTCTACTGCGAGACTGGGGCGGCCCTGAGCGCATGATGTCCTGTTCGGAGAATTAGCTGGCTGGCTCGGCTCTTTTTGCGCACAGGCTGGTGCGTGAGCAGCCCCGTCCGGCGCCGCCGTGCGGTAAACTAAACAAATGCCGGTGCGCTTCATCGCCCTGGATATCGACGGCACTTTACTCGACGGCGCCTCAGCATTGCCTGAGGCCAACCGGCGTGCCGTCGAGGCCGCGGTCGCAAGGGCATTGAAGTGGCGCTGGTCACTGGGAGGCGCTTCGACTTTGCGCTGCCAATCGCCCAGCAGATTGGTTGCCCGCTGGCGATGATCGTCAACAACGGAGCGCTCGTAAAGTCGAAAGAAGGCACGACCACCTGCGCCATCTTTTGCCGCGAGACCACCGCCTCCTCGGTGCTGCGACAAACGCCGGAATTTCGCGACGGCGCCGCGGTCGTCTTCGATCGCCCGCGCGCGAATCAGGTGGTCTACGAACAGATCGATTGGGAAGACCCGCAGCGCAAGGGCTATTTCCTCCGCAACCGCGAATTCATCGGACAAATTTCGCCCGCTCGAGGATTCGTTGACCGAGGATCCGATCCAGGTCATGTTCACAGGCACGGTCGAGACCATGCGCCACGCCGAGAAAGTGCTGGACTCGGCTCCCCGGACGCGCGACCTTCGCTCTGAGCCGTGACATACTACGAGAGCCGCGATTTCGGCATGGTGGACGTCATTCGCCCAAACTGCTCGAAGGGCACGACACTCGCGGAATGGACCGCCCGGCGAGGTTTTTCGCGCGAAGAGGTGATGGCCATCGGAGATAACTTCAACGACCGCGAGATGCTCGAATTCGCTGGGCTGCCCGTGGTGATGGGCAACAGCGTTCCGGAACTCAAGACCCTGGGCTGGCGCCAAACCCTCTCGAACGACGACGACGGCGTGGCGGCTGCCATAGCAGAGTACGCCCTGGGGGGAGCATGATGGCGCTGCTCGACACGAGACAACGAGCTTCCGCGGCTTGGTGGCTGCCTGCGCGGCCCTCTGTGTTTGCTTGCTGTCCGCCCGCCCGCTCGCGCGGACTATGCGGTCCTGCGCAACGGCCAGCGCTTGCACGTCACCAGCTACGAGGGAGCTGGGCGACACGGTGCGGCTCGAACTGCCCGGCGGCAGCGTCACCGATACCGGCCGCCGATCTCGTCTCCATCGAACCGGAAGAGGTTTTCGCCGAAACCCAAGCCGGAACTGCCACGGGTTGAAGCTGGACGTTCCCTACGCCGATGAGATTCGCGCCGCGGCGGCGAAGTATGATCTGGACCCCAAGCTGATTGCCAGCGTCATCGCCGTGGAATCGAACTTCAACTGCAAGGCCGTATCGCCGAAGTCCTCATTCGGACTGATGCAGCTGCAACCGAAGACCGCGGCAGAGCTGGCCGTCGCTAACGTTTTCGACCCGCAGCAGAATATCGCCGGCGGACGCGAGTATCTTCGGCAATTGCTCGATCATTACGGCCAGAACCTGGTGCTGGCATTAGCCGCCTATAACGCGGGGCCCGACCGCGTGCAGCAGTATGGCGGCGTCCCTCCCTTCCGGGAGACGTACAACTACATTCAGCGCGTCACTGAGAAACTGCGCGCAAGCCCCAGTGTCAAGACTTCCACCTCATCCTTAGCTCTGTTGCCCTGACCCGTACGTCTAAGATTTTTCCAACTGATCGCGGGAACTACTGTTGCGGATTTGTGGTTGGAGGCGTCGCTCCCAGCGGCGGAAGTCCGACTCCCGTAGGCGAGGCAATGGGAGACAAGCCATTCGTCGAGCCAGGCGGAGTGACGGGCGGCTGCGTTCCAGCCCCCCCAGTCCTCCCGGCTGGCCGCCGCCTACGCTGATCACCGAAAGCGGATTCCAGATAAACTCCCACTCGAAATATGTTTTTCCGCCCTGATACACGATGAGCGAGGGCCGCTTCGTCTTGCCCGCAACACCAATCAGCGAAGCCCCAAGCACCGGCCCGCTGACAGCCTCGAGCGGAGCAGCGGGCGTCGGTTGGCCGAACCCCGAACCGAATGCAGACGCCCCCGGGGCGGGCGTGCTTCCTTGACCCGTCGTGCTAGGCGGCGTGACCCCCGTCGTTCCCTGCTGGTTATTCGGAGTCGAACCTTGCGCGCCGGTATCTGTTTGTCCCGTTCCCTGCTGCGTCGCACCCTGTCCACCGGCACCCTGCTGACCTGCCCCTGTCCCCTGCTGCCCAGTAGCAGCAGCCGCTGCAGCTGCTGCAGCAGACACAGGATTTGCCAGCGACTGCCCTGCTCCAGCCATATTCAATTTCAGCGCCATCTCCTGCAAGCTGTGGTACCGAACGCTGCCAATGAGTTGCCCGGAGGGCGACACGTAAATGAACCGCCAGCTACCGTCCTCTTTGTTCATAGGGTCGGTATAGAGCTTCCGCAAAAAGTGAATTCCAAGGTTGCCCTTCGTCAGGTCGTCCATGGTCTGCGGGTAGCGGCCATTTTTGCGGTAATAGAGCTGAATCGCGCGAACATACTGGTTACCGCGCCAAATCGCTTCCTGCTCGCGTTCGCGCCGTCCTTCGGTGAGGACGCTCGGAGTGACCACGGTCGCCAGGATGATCATGGTGGCTACGAGAAAAAGAGCCATGAGCAACGCGTAGCCCTTTGCTTGTCTCTGCGCGATTCGCGCCCCGGAAGCGACGGTCTTCATGAAGGCCCGGGCTCCTGGGTCATCGTCAGGGTCGTACGTCGGCCGGTGGCTACCTCTTCCATTTCGGCGGTGTTGTTGCCGAGCTGAACCAAGCGGAAGCGGCCAAGCAGGGTTTCGCCGACGGCCACCACATACACGTCATCGCCTTCATTGAAGAAGGCGCGGCGCGACCCGGTGCGCGCATCGGTGACATACCCAAAAAAGGTCGCCGGCACGACCAGAGGAGGGGGTGGCGGAGGCGCCGGGGGTGCGGCGGGCTTGGTAGAAACCGGAACCACGGGCGCTACGGGTACCGGCGGAGGCAGCGCTGCGCTGAAAATATTGCGGTGCGAACCTTGGTATTGAAATTTCTTCAAGCGATCCAGAAGGTCCAGGCGCAAAGCGGGATTTTCCACGGGAAGCGGCTGAAAGTTGTCGCTGATCGCGGCGCTCACGGGCGCGCTGTTGTCCGGCGGTACGAAATTCCATATACACGACCAGCAGAAAAAGCACCACCAAACCGGAAAGCAGAACAATTTGCGTGCGCCGGGGCATCGTCAGGTCCTAAAAAACGTACGTAGCTGAAGATTCAATTTTAGCTGGCCCGCGGAGCCCGCGGCCAGGGAAAGGCTATCGAGAATATAGAAGTTGTCCGAGCGCTCCAGGCCGTCGATAAATCGCACCACGCTCGGGTAATCCCCATCGACCGTGGCGCCGATCTCGATTTCAGTCACGCCGCGCTTATCGGCCGGGTGCTGACGAAACGAGAGGCCCTCGGTACGAAGGCCAGCGGTTCGCGCCAAGGCTCCCAGGTCATCCTCTAGCGCGGAGTATCCGGCCGTCACGGGGCGAAACTGATCGTGGAAGAAACTGTCGGATTCGCTTTTTCAACGGATGGCAGGTTCTGGCGAATCTTTTGGGCGCGTGCGACGTCGGCGGCCAGCAAGGCGTGTTGTCGCGCGAGCAACTTCAGTTCGCTCTGAGGCGTGCGAGGAGTTGCCGCCATTTTCCAATTGATTCCCACCAGCGCCAAATCAACGACCACGAGGGCCACCAGCAGCACCTGGATTAGTGTTTTCCTCGTTCGCAGCAAGCTCTTCCCTCGGGTCAAGTGGCTGAGTAAACGGCCTGGAGCGAAAGCATGATGCGATCGCCCTCGCCGGGACGCTCTGGCCGTCCTTCATTCAAAACTTCAATCGCCGAAAAATCATTCGATCCTTCGAGGGCTCGGAGAAACTTAAGCTTCCCCTCGTCGGTCGCCGTTCCAATCAGCAGGCGCAATTCCAGATGGTCGCCAACCAGGCGCGGCTCAATGCTCACAACGCGCACTCCCTCCGGCAGGCTTTGCTCGAGATCCATGAAGATCTTCGTCCACGGAAACGCGCGTTGCGCAATCAGGCTATTCAGAAACGCGGCCCGGTCCCTCCGCTGGGTAATCTCCGGCTGGTTGAAGAACTGATCCAGCGCGTCGCGCTCGGCATGCAGTTGACTCATCTCGGCTTCGAGACGCACCTCTTCCGCGCGGAAGGATTTCTCCTCGCGCCAGACCGTGTAGGCATGCCAGGAAAGAACCAACATGGCGATAAGGCCCACGGTCCCAATGGTTGCGGCGCCGACGATAAACCGCCGGTTACCCTCGAGCGGTTTCGTCGCCAGATTGAGTCTAATATTCATTCGCGCAGTTCCCCCCAAGCGCCGATCAGGCGCGGCCCAGGGTCCATCCAATCAGCGAATCCAAATCCCGATCCGCGAGCGGCTGCAGAGTCGGCCCGACGCGGCCTTCGGTCGCGGCCGAATTCAGCAGCGAACCTACCGGACAGCGCAGTTCGCGTTCCAGCAACTCGCGAAAGTCCGAAGCCCGTTCGCCCAGACCTGCCAAGCGCACCGAAGCAATCCCCTCGCTCCAGGAGTCTTGATAATAAGCCGCCACTGGATAGATCTCATCGAGCAGCGCCTGAGGCGATAGATCCGAAAGCCGCGCAGGCAGGTCCGTGCAGCGATAACCGCACAAGATACCTTCCCGAACGATTGCCGTGGTCAAAGATTTGCCCGAAACCCTGGCCAACAAACACGCCCTGGTATCATCCAAAAGCGGTATGGCGGCTAACGTGGAACTCATCACCACGCCGGGAGCCATGCCCGCGGTCTCCAAAAGTTGCTCGTACTCGCGCACGATTCGAAGGCGCGCCAAACCTGTCACGACATCCACGCCCTCCTCACGAGGCGCCTGGCGCATGTAAGAGATGAGCGTCTCCTCCGCTTCAAACGGCACGCTCTTTTTGAGCCGCCAGCGCAGCAGCGGCACAGCTTCGCTCGCCGAACGCGGGAATACGTCAAAATGGAGAACGAACACGCGCACGACGGGATCGGGGACGAGCAACGCGACTTCCTGCGCCTTCACATTGATCTGTGCGAAAACTTTCGCAACCGCGGCCCGAACCTCGGTGACGTTGAGCAGTTGGTTTCGACCGCAGTCGCAACAATCGCGTCCGGCGATAGTGGCTCGATCGCAAATCCTTCCAGGGCCCACGTCGACCGCGCCCAGCGCGCCGCAGCGACGTGATCCGATGCGACCTCGCAGACCACCAGCGGACGCGGCGGAGCGTCAAGCCAGTGCGCAATTCGCCTGACAAACCCGCTCTGGTAAATTCCCTGCCGGATTCCTTCCGCTGTGCCCATCAGTGCCCGCTTGCCTCGTTCGCCCTACGCGATGCCCCACTCAATGTCCTGCGCGATGCCATCTTCAATGCCCTACTCAATAAACGTAACCTTGTTGATTTCTTTCAGCGTCGTCACTCCTTCGCGCACCTTCTCGAGACCGGAATCTCGCAAGAAGGTCATTCCCTCTTCGCGCGCGGCACGCTTGATCTCCGACGTCGGCCGGCGATTGACAATCATCTCCCGGATGGTATCGGAGAGGTCGAGCAGTTCGGTGATCGCTGTGCGTCCATGGTAACCCGTGCCTGAGCACTCCAAGCATCCAGCCCCCTCGGCGAAAGCGACGCCAGCCCATGCACCAGGATCCAAGCCTGACGCACGCAGCACGTCCGGAGCGTAATGCACCGCCTTCTTACAGTGCTCGCAAACAATGCGGACCAAGCGCTGCGCGAGAATGCAGTTCAGCGCCGAAACGAAATTGTAGGGCTCCACGCCCATGTTGATGAACCGTCCGATGACGTCGGTCACATTATTCGCGTGAACCGTGGTGAAGACCAGATGGCCGGTGAGCGCGGACTGGATGGCGATCTGCGCGGTTTCCTGGTCGCGGATTTCACCGACCATGATCTTGTCCGGGTCGTGCCGCAAAATGGAACGCAAGCCGCGCGCAAACGTCAGCCCCTTCTTCTCGTTGACGGGGATCTGCGTGATGCCGCGGACTTGATACTCGACGGGATCCTCGATGGTAATGATCTTGTCCTCGTCGGACTTGATCTCGTTGATGGCGGCGTAGAGCGTGGTGGTCTTGCCGGAACCCGTTGGACCGGTCACCAGCACCATGCCGTAAGGTTCGCGAATATAGTGCCGTATTTTCCGCAGCTCGGTCCCGGAAAAGCCCACGACCTCGAGGCTCAGGTTATGAAATTTCTCCGAAAGAGTCTCTTTGTCCAAAACGCGGAGCACAGCGTCCTCGCCGTGGATCGAAGGCATGATGGAGACACGAAAATCCACGAAGCGGCCCTTATAACGCACCCGGAAGCGGCCATCCTGAGGAACGCGGCGCTCGGCGATGTCCAGTTCGCTCATCACCTTGATGCGCGAGAGAATCGTCGAGTGCCATTCCTTCGAGATCGGAGGCATGGCGTGCACCAGAACGCCGTCAATCCGGTACTTCACCACAACTTCCGCGTCCCGCGCTTCGATATGGATGTCACTGGCACGGCGCTCGAGCGACGTGAAGATCACCGTATCGACCAGGCGAACGATCGGGCTGACCGCGGTGTCCTGCGTCAGGCGGTCTGCGAAGATCGCTTCTTCGCTCTCTTCTTCGTCCTGCACCACCTGCAACGTGAACGCCTCGGTGGCCTGCTCGAGAACACGCTGGGACTGCTCGGTGCGCTTGAGCAAGTCGCTGATTTGTGAGGGCGTCGCGACTCGCAGAACCAGTTTCTTGCCGAGAAGCAAAGGCAACTCGTCGCTCAGCAGCACCTGGCTGGGATCGGCCACAGCCACGAGGAGTTGACCGCCCGAGCCCTCGAGCGGAACAAAATTGAAGCGGAACATTAATTCGGCCGGTATACTTCGGAACAACTCCGGATCGATGCGCACTTCATTGAGATTCACAAACGGACAGCGGTAGCGCTCGGCCAGGCGCCGGCTGCGTTCGCTCTCCTGCTGCGCGTCCTGCAGGTCCGGTGTCGCGATCTTGTAGTCAGTGGTTCCCATAAGGATGCCGACTTTCTTCTTTTAGCTGGGTCCGCCGCCCGCCGAGAAGGAAAAAATCGGCAGGTACAGAGAGATCAAGATGAAGGCTATCACAATCGCCATAAACACCAAAATTGCAGGTTCTACCACGGCAATTAGGGTACCCAAGCGTAAATTCGTCTCTTCTTCGTAAAATTCCGCGACACTTCCCAGCATCGGCGACAGGGCGCCGCTGGCTTCGCCGACCTCGATCATCTCCAGGCCCATGCCCGGCATCAACTTGGTCGACGCTAAGGCCGTATGCAAGGATTGGCCTTCTCGCACCAATTCGGATGCCTTCGCGATACTTCCGGAAATCAGCCGGCTCCGCACCGAATCAGCCGCAGTCGCCAGCGCCCCGACCAGCGGAGTGCCGCCTGCCAACAGAGTCGAGAGCGTCCGGCAAAATTGCGCGACTTGAAACTTGATCCAGGTGTCGCCGACCACCGGTATTTTTAATTTCAGGCGGTCCATGGCCAAACCGCCCTGATCGGTCCTGGACCAAAGCAGCACGGAGATCACGGCCACGAAGAAAAGCACAATTGCTGCGCCAATATAAGGGCGATAGGTTACGGTCAGCGTCACCAGCAACCGCGTGACGGCCGGCAACTGGATCTGCATATCCGAATACAATTTGGCGAACTGAGGAACCACGTAAGTCACCAAGATACGTGACGATGAGACTCGCCACGGAAACCAGGATGATCGGGTAGACCATCGTTGCAATCAGCTTTTTTTTGACACCCGTGGAAACCTTTTGATACGAAATGTAGTAATCGAGGACGCCGGTCAGGTTTCCGCTCTTTTCGCCGGCAAGCACCGCGGTCACGTACACCTTCGGAAAGCCGCCCTGTTGTTCCAGCGCCTCCGACAGCGATGCGCCCTCGCGCACGCGATTCCGCACGTCCACAAGTGCCGGTCGCAAACGCGGTGATGCCGCGCGCTCGGCGAGCAGGTCCAGGGCCTTAAGGATGGGGAGGCCCGCCTTGATAAGCGTATTGAATTGCTGATTGAAGATTAGAAAATCTGCGCTTTTGACGCCGCGATCCCGGCGCCCTCCCACCGCTCGTCCCACCAAACCGATACGCGCCCGCACCGAATACACGTATAGGCCGCGATCGGACAGTTTTTGGCGCGCCTCGCCCACATTCTGGGCCACCTCGACTTGCGAGGAGACGCGTCCCGCAGCATCAGCCACCTTGCATACGAACTCAGCCATCGGTGAAAGTCTACCTCAACACCTGACCGCGCGGAATCTAGCGTGCCTCCCTGGTACTGTTGCCCAAACACCCTGCGAGGTTGCCCAGCGGCCAAAATCGTAGAACGCGGCGGCCAGTGGCAAGCCATCTGCCCCCCGTGCGTGCTCTGGCGGTCAAGTTGTTGCACGAGAGAGCAAAGGAGGTGTATCGTGCGACGAGTTGGAACTCCAAACATTGTGAACGTTCTGTAACGCAAGGTTCAGACGGCCTAACCAGGAGGGAATATGAGTAATCGGGACGCTCGTCCGGAAGATCAAGGGAAGAATGGGGTAACGCGCCGCGCTTTGCTGCAGGGCGCATCGTTGGGGGTTGCGGCATCGCTGGTGTCCCCGGCAGTTTCAGGCTGGAGCCAAGCTCAGCCGGCGGCGAAGGCGGGCGGTAAGTTGACGCCTGCTCAGATGCCTCAGGCGTGGTCCGTCGACGAAATTCACCGGCGCTGGCAGGCCGTACGCGAACAAATGAAGGCAGCGAATTACGATTGCCTGATTGTCTGCCAGCATCACAGCGGCGAGATGATCACCGAACGCCAGGACGGCGACGCCGACGTCGAATATCTCACCGGTATCACGCTGCCCTTCAAGTGGGTGATTCTCCCTCTCGACGGCAAGGTGACCGCGCTATCCACCAATCAGATTCGCCGCGAGCCCGAGGAAAAGCTCGCGCAGGATCGCGGCATCGAGGTCAAGATCATCGACGTGTGGTCCAAAGGGATCATCGATAGCCTGAAGGAAAAAGGCCTGGCATCCGGGCGCATTGGCGTTACGAATTTGGTGGATTCTTCGCGCCAGACTGAAGGCGAAGTCTCCTACACGACTTACGATCGCGTGCTCAAGGCGTTCCCGCAGGCGAAGTTTGTGCCCGACGCAGACATTTTAGACCGAGTGCAAATCGTGCGCAGTCCCGAGGAGGTCGCGGTTTTCGAGAAGTCGGTAGCGACCGGCGAGTTGGGGCTTCGCGCGATGTTTGCCACGGCGCATCCGGGCGCGATCCAACGCGAAGTGTGGCTGGCGATGTTCAACGCCATGGTCAACGCGTCTGGCGAGCGGCCTTGGCGGCTATCGATCAATACGGGCGGGGGCGGCAATAGCGCGCTCAATCGTCCGCTGGAAAAAGTCTTGAAAGCCGGCGACGTGATGAGCCAAGAGTGCACGGGAACGGTGCTTGGCTTTGGCACGCAAGTGAATCATTCGATCGCCATTGGTTCACCCGCACCGGCGGACTGGGCCGACGCAGCCAAGGACAGCGTGGATACGTTCCACGACATGCTGGCGCTGGTGGCTCCGGGCAAGACGGTGGCGGACATCTGCGCGCCGTACGACAAGAGGCTGGTGGCGCGCGGAGAAAGAGCCGGTCAGTTGGTGATCCACTCCGGCGGCGGCGGGACCATGCCGCGCGGCGGCTCGACCGGTGAAGTCGGCAAGCTGGTGTTGAGGGCGGGCATGGTTTTCGACATCAAGCCAAATTTCACCCTAAAGGATGGGTCGACGGCGCAGTTCGGGGATTCCATCGTAATCACGGAAACCGGCGCGCGCCGCTTGGGTACGCGGAAGATGGTGGTAGACCCGCAACAAACCTAACGCGCAGTTTCCTTAAGCTGGTCAATTGGCAGGGGAGATTTTTTGACCTGGGCGGATATCGCCTCCGGCACGGCTAGCGACTGCTTGCCGTGCCGAGCCTGACCGCCGGGCCCGATTTACTTGGCCTACGCACTCATCTTCGTCCCGAAAGTCAAGATTTCACTCCAAGCAACGCCCGGCCGGACGCCATAGTGCCGCACACTATTGGTCTTGACGTGCTGGGGTACATGATTGACCACAGCCGTGGCGACCAGTCCAGACACATCGGACGAAGTTGCGTATGTTTAAAGATCAGCACCGGGCAGCTGCTAAGAGGTCACATCGTTGAGACCCGCCGAATATACCAGAATGTTCGAGATGGAAGAGACCTACTGGTGGTTTGTGGCCAGGCGCAAGCTAGTGTGCGCTATGATCGATAGGCTGGCACTGCCCCCTCAATCTCGCCTCCTCGACGTCGGCTGCGGGACAGGAGCTAATCTGAAAGCCTTTAATAAGACTTTTGAGAGAGTCGGGATCGATATGTCCAGCGCCGCGCTCGGCTTCTGCCAACAGCGTGGGCTCGATTCTCTCGTGCAAGCAAAGATCGAGCAGTCGGGGATGGAGCAAGACGCGTTTGACATCGTCACCGCCTTGGATATGCTCGAACACGTCGATGACGACATGCAGGCCCTCCGCGAGCTCTGGAGAGTGTCGAAACCCGGCGGCTTTCTTCTGATTACGGTGCCCGCGTTTGGATTTCTATGGAGCGAGCACGACGAAGCTCTTCACCATCGGCGCAGGTACACCGCGGCGGAACTCGAATCCAAGCTTACGGGAGCTGGGTTCCGCGTCGTCCGACTGAGCTATTTCTTGGCTACGCTATTTCTCCCCATCATTCTCGCGAGAATCGTCCAAGACCTCACCAAACGAAGGATTGAGCCGCAAGCCACGCACGTCATTCTGCCCGGCTGGCTAAACTCTCTTATCGTTCGGGTGCTGGACTTGGAGAGAAAGCTCTTGATGTCGACGTGGCGGCTACCCTTCGGCGTCTCGATCATCGCCCTAGCGGAAAAACCACTCGTTCTGAGCAAGCCACGGGCAGCCGCGGACGGACCAGCGCATCAAGAGGTAGTCCCGGAATCTCTGGTTTGCTCGCACTGAGATCGGCTTTCCTGTAAGGGCCGCGAACCCCATCTCGCGAGGCGTCGTCGCAAAACGCCTCAACGCCCCAGGATAACAAACTCGCAGTTGATCCCGGATTTGGCCAACTGCTTCAAAGGCGACAGAGCATGGTTTTGATCACTGGACACTGACTGCGTCGGCCTGCGCCGTCGGCGCGACGGGCACGGCTGATGCACTCCGGGCTTCCGCCGCGCCAGCAACTGAACCGTTCTGCGCGGCTCCTGGATTGCATTTGGTCATCTGCTCTTCGGCCTTGGGAAATGTCGGGTCGATTGCAAGGGTCTTCGTAAATTCCGCGCGGGCCTCGTCACACTTCCCTTCGACTTCCAGAGCGACGCCAAGCGAGAAGCGAAACGCCGTTTCGGACGGCTGGAGTTCGACGGCACGCCGTATATTTGCCTCGGCCAATTCCGGTCGGTTCGTCTTGATGTCAACCATGCCTAACTGCAGGTAGTTGTCGGCATTCGCGGGGAAAAGCCTCTGAACGACCAAAAAACGTCCTTCCGCCGCCGGATAAAGTCCCATGTCGTAAAAGACTCGCCCCAGATTGTAGTTGGCCAGCCAATTATTCGGATCTTCGTACAGGACGCCATCGAGCAACGGCATGGCGCTCATGTAATCGCCGCGCCGCGCGACGGCGATGGCGTAGTTGACGCGAGCCACGATGTTGCTGGGGGCGAGCTGATAGGAATGCTGGAACAGCGTGTAGTCGTCCAACCAATAACTGGAAGCATCTGCCGTCGCGTAACAACTGAGCACCACAATGGCCAGCGTGGGAACCAGCAGCCGCCGCGGGATTCCGAACGTCGTGGGCCCAGCCGCCAGTTTAGAGAGCACCAGCGCCGAAAGGAGTGCGGCGCCAAAACTGGCAAGGTAGAGATATCGGTCGTGCACGAGTTGTCCCGGCGGTAACACCGCAAAGTCCAGAACAGGAAGAAGCGGCGCGATAAGCCACACCGCGGCAAAAGCGACTTCCCGCGAGCCAAGCTTCTTCCGGAAAAACCAAAGAACGGCGGCAAGCAGCCAGTAGCTGCCAGAAGGGGCGCCAGAACGTGCAGAGCATCGAATTTCGACCACAGCGGCAGATCGTAGAATTCACCGACACGCATCGGAAGCAGCCACTGCCGCACGTAAAAAAATGCCACGGAGGGAATCGTCAGCACCAAAGTCCGCAAGGAAACGTTCGACTGCGGATGTTCGAAACCATGCAAGGCGGTAATGCGCAAGCCGAGATAAGCGGCAGCCACCACCCCGTAGATCGCCGCCAACCCGGCAGACTTCCATACACGGCTACCACGTGCGCCAGAGATCATCCTCGGAAGCCGACTGCGTACCGTAGAGCCAGGCGTGCGCAAAAACGACTGACGGGTAAGACGATCGCCGTCTCCTTCGCCAGAAGCCCCGCCCCGTAGAGCGCGCACGAGATGGCGATCCAACGGGTACGATCCCCTTCCCGCGACTTCAGGTAGGCCAGGAACGCCAGAAGGAAAATGACCGACCACAACAATTCCGTGGTGCCCGAGACCCAAGCCACGACCTCATGCCGCGTCGGGTGTATGCCAAAAAACAGCGCCGCGAGCGCAGCCACCAATGGACGGCCGGTGATCCGGCGCGCGATCGCGATAGACGAGAAACGTTGCCAGCAGGTGCAACAAAATCGTTGTGGCGTGCCAGCCAACCGGATTTAGACCGAACACCGCATCGTTGATGCGGTACCACAGAACATTGAGCGGCCTGTAATAATTGGCGGCAGCATTGGGAAAAAGAGTCGTCGGCCATTCCTTCCCCAGGAAATATCCAGGAACGAACCGCCAGGATCGAACCATGGGATTTCGCACGATCGCGTTTTGGTCGTCGTAGACAAAGTCGAAGTGCAGGGTCGCGGCATAGAGCAAGGCCGTGAGGGCCAGCACGCCACCCAGCAAGGTCGATTCGTTGAGTGGCGCTGCGCTGCCTTCAGTCTTCAGCCGTCCTGCGGAATCTTGCACCGAAATCTCCATGGGACCCCGAGGTCGCGACTCATCTGACGACAGCAGCCGCTTCCTCTCGGTTAGGATTATTTCGTTTAGTTTAGCATTCGGGGTTCATCCCATCGCGGCGCGAGTTCGCGCGGCCGCGCGAATCGTGCAACCCCATTACGACTGAACAAGGCGGTCCGATTGGAGCTCGCCGCAGACGGAAAGGAAAACTCAGATACTTACGGGTGCGCGGCGGATTCGTCCACGATGGCCACACCCGGTGGTGCGTTAAAGTGGAATAGTGATTCGTCGAGAGGAAGATTTTCGACCCAGTTGCCAAACCGATAATCCAGTTCGATGCCGCCGGGCTGAAGTACGCGCACATCCGCCAGCTCGCCGGTCGCGCGATCGACCTCCAGCAGTACCTCGTTGAAAGGCTGGTCAGGAGTTGCCAGGGCTGCATCTCCGCCAATCGCCGCGGATGACGCCGAAGCCGGTTTCTTCCCTTCTCCGCGCGGCCGGCAACTCAGTGTGACGTGTCCGGGCGTAGCCGGTAGCCCGGGCGCAAGGTCGATCCGATCGCATAGGCTCGAGAGCTTGGCCTTCCCCATCAGCAGAGCAAGCGGTGTACGCCAATCCGCGCTCTCTTTCATCGGCGAGCGAGTCACGGTGTGATCGGCAGGCACAAAGAACCACACCGTCTTGCCGTCCGCGACGAAAAGCTTCGGTTGCGGCGCCTCGTATTCCCAACGCATTCGCCCCGGCCGGCTGAAATACACCGTGCCAGATTCCACCTGCTGGGTGTCCCGCGCGCTGCGATAGCTCTCTAAGAAAATTGCCTTTAACGTTTTCGCGTTATGGTAACGATCCTCGACGGCTCGAACGATCGGCGCGGCCTGCGGCGCCGTTTCGCCGCACCATAAACACGCGTTGCCGGCCATCACCAGCGACAGCACAAACACCCAGGAAATTAGGCCTCTTTGGCTCACAGTCACAGTGTACCCCGAACGTGCTACCTTAGCCCGTTGTCGCTGCCCGCTATCGGTGCCCGCTACCGCTCGATGCCCCGGCGGCGCCCGAGAGATTCGCACTCCTGTTATCGCTTCTGCGACGTAGCGCCGCCGTTACGCTTGGGTGACTGCTGAACCGGCTGCTAGGATGGCGGCGATGGGGAGTCGGTGTGCCTTCCACAACTGAAAAAGATCGGCCGGCGAGCCTCGGCCAGGAGCCGCCGAGACCTTCACCACCGGCTTCCGAGGCGCCCGCACTGACCTGTGCGGCGGTGTTCTTGCAGAAACGCTGGTACCGAGTTCTGGCGATCTCGGCCGCGCTGCTCGTTCCCTGTTTCTGGCATCGTCACATTGAGGCTGGAGACCTGGCCAGCCACACCTACAACGCCTGGCTCGCGCAACTCATCACGCGCGGCCAGGCGCCCGGACTTTGGCTTGCGCGCCAGTGGAACAACGTCCTCTTTGACCTCACGCTCAGCGGCCTGGGAAATCTTTTCGGTTTGCGTGTGGCTGAAAAAATCGCTGTGGCATTGGCCGTTCTGATCTTTTTTTGGGGCGCATTCGCGCTGATTTCGGCGATCTCGCAGCGAGTTTCCTGGTTTGTCTTGCCCCTTCTGGCCATCGCCACGTACGGCTGGACCTTCGAGATGGGCTTTCTCAACTATTACCTCGCGCTTGGTCTCTCTTTTTTTGGCCTCGCGCTGATTTGGCGAGGTCAAGGCTGGGAGCGAGCATGGGTGTTCGCCCTCGTCCCGTTGACCTGGATGGCGCACCCCTTAGGAACCGCGCTGTTGTTGGGCCTGGGCGCCTACCTGGCGATCACTCGGATCGTGCCGCAGCGCTTTCAGCCCCTGCTCACCGCCGGGGCCGCGTTGCTCCTTTTGGCCGGGCGATCGTACATCACGAGCCATTACGCGGTGCGCTGGTCGCTTACCCCTGCGATCCTTTTGAACGGTGCGGACCAGCTCTTTCTTTACGGCTCGCGCTATCGGCTACCCGAATATTTACTGCTGGGCCTTGCCGTGATCTTCCTGCTGGCGGATGTGTTCGAGCGCAGAACGAGCAAGCCGGCGCTACTCGCATCCTACGGTCTTCCGCTGCAGCTTTATGCTCTGTCGCTGCTCGCCGCATGGTCGCTTCCCAGCGGGATTCAACTGCCACAATATTCCGCGCCGCTGAGCCTGCTTACCGAGCGCCTCACCTCGATCTGCGCCATCTTCGCCTGTTGCTTGCTTGCCGCAATGAGGCCGAAGAAATGGCACCTCGTGGGCCTTTCTGTCGTGGCTGGTATTTTCTTCGTTTTCTTGTATCAGGATACGGGTAAAGTCGACAAAATGGAGGCGCAGATAGAGCGTTATCTCGCCACTCTGCCTCCGGGTCAGCGGATCGCCTCTAGCATCTGGCCGTTCCTCAACTCACGAGTCTTCATTACGCACATCGTCGACCGGGCCTGCATCGGGCGCGAGTTCAGCTACAACAACTACGAGCCCTCGACACAACAATTTCGCGTCCGTGCAACCCCTGGAAACCCAATCGTCGCGTCCGACTTTGCCACCTCCGACGCCATTCAAACGGGTCGGTACGTCGTGCAGCAAGAGGATCTGCCTATGTATCAGATCTACCAATGCGACGTGAATCTGACCCGTCTCTGTGCGCGCGCACTTACGGCCGGAGAGCCGAACGGCCGGTACGGCATCCAGCCCGTCATGCGCTAAAGCTGCCCACGCTTGGGACTTCGCAGCAGCCCACACTGCCTCAGCGACTGGCGGTACCGGGGCAACAAGCCGTGTCCGGGCGCCCGACGGTGTTCTGGAGACCACCTTTACCGAACCTAGCCCCTACCCCAACCAGCGGTTGTCATCCCGAGGCCCGAAGTCCGAGCGATCTGCTTTTCGAGCGCACGCGGGCCTCATTGCGCCTAGGCAGCTACACAATCAGAGCTGCCCTTCATTCCTGCGTACGTGTGCGGTTGCGTTAGGACAGATTGCGGTGGAGGCTTGCTCAAAATGCCGAGAAAGCGTCCGCTAATTCATTGGGGTATCGGTCGGTCCGGCGGGCGCGCTCGGATTGGATCGGATGATCGAGGTCTCGTCGACGTAAAAGTGTGTATCGCCAGTGGTGCCGACCAGCACGGGGTCCGCGTTGGCCGTGTAAGTCAAAATGTTGCCGTTGTTGTCGGATGAGGTTGCCGTGTACGTAAAGGAATATCCGCTCTTGCTACCTGAACTCAGGACCGAGTCAATCAGGCCGGCATTGCTTTGGTCGATAGTCCCCCCGCTGCCTCCCAAGGCCGCCAGGGACGGGGAGTAGCCGATTTGATAAGTCGTCGAGTAAACAACCTCTGCGGTGGTGATGCTTCGGAGGCTGGACACAGCGGAAGCTTCATTGGCCCGCAGCTTTGAACGCACGAAGTTGGGAATCGCAATCGCAGCGACGATCAGGATCACGGCAACCACGACCAGGAGTTCAATCAGCGAGAAACCGCGCGCCCTTAGGGCCTTTCCGCCTTCACCGGGTTGTGCTGTCCGCGATCTCATTTTCTGCCTCGCCAGGGTCTAAAAAAACGGAGGGGAGGAAGCGCAGGCTTCCTCCCCCGCCGCTACAAGGAGCTTAGCTAAGTGGAGTGCTGTTGATATTGGCCGCGTTTGCAGTGCCGGTCGCGTCCGCGCGGATCACGCCTGATTGGTCGGTGAAGAACGTGCGCTGCCCGGTCACGCCCATGCTGGTCGGATTACCCGTCATGGTGTACTGCAGAATGTTGCCGTTGCTGTCCGTCGCACCGGCGTGTACGTGAAGATGTACCCGCTCTTGGTGCCGCCAGCCAACACGGCATCGATCAGTTCCGCGGAAGCGGAGGTTGCGGCGCCGCCCGCCGGTCCGCCGAGGCTCGAGAGCGCCGGTGGATAGCCGCCGTAGGTGGTCGCATATTCGGTGGAGGTCGTGTTAATCGTGCGCATGGAGCCGACGGCCGATGCTTCGTTGGCCGCCATCTTCGAGCGCAACAGGTTCGGGATAGCGATAGCCGCGATAATCAGGATGATCGCGACGACGATCAAAAGCTCGATCAGTGAGAAGCCCTTCTGTTTGTTTCGCATAAACTTGGTATCTCTCCTTAAGAAGATGTGTATGGACTGTGCGCCTGCCAGTCGGGGCCTAAAGGAGCACCCATACGGCCACTTCGCCCGATTGCGATAACCCTTAGAACACAGTCCCCCGTAAGCCCCTGTGGATTCAGTAGTCTACAGGCCACCTTCAGCGCCCTCAGGCGCTTCCCTGCATTCACTGCCTCTCCGGAACCCCGCCTGGATTGCCGAAAAGTGTCACCTCCCAAGGCCGCAAAGTGTCGCTATCTATTGGCGTTGTGGCGTGGCTCCGTTTAACCAAATAGGCACTGCCCTTCCACGAGAAGATGAGCGTAACGTTGCCAAGCGCCTACACTGAGTCTTCCTTCGCAACCCGCTACATTTGTTTTCAGATAGAAAGCAACGAACGAACGTGCGAGAAGAATCGAAGCGACCACTCAGCGCAGCCAGTCTAATTGTCGTGGCGGCGTTCGCCGTGCGCGTGGTGTGCTTGTACTTCGATACGCGCCAGTTTCAGGAATCCTCCATACACGATAATCTTCAGTTCGGAGCCGAACTGGGATCGGTCGCCGCGTCGATCGCGAATGGGCATGGATTCAGTTCGCCCATGCGCATGGTTCCCAGCGGCCCAACGGCCATTTTCGTCCCCATTTATCCCTACCTGCTCGCGGCTATTTTCAAGGCATTGGGAACCTTCAGCTATGCCTCGAGCCTGACCATTCGCGCGCTCCAGTGCGCTTTTTCCGCGTTCACTTGCTGGCCCATCTATGCTATCGGCAAGCACGCCTTCAACAATACTGTCGGCCACGACCGCGGCCTGGATCTGGGTCTTTTTCCCCGGTGCAATCTACTTCGCTGTCGAGTGGGTGTGGGATACGTCTTTGGTTGCGCTCTGGCTGGCGCTGCTGGTAGCGGCCACGCTGGAATTGCGCGGGTCCGATCGGAGCGCCTGGTGGCTTGGGTACGGCGCCTTGTGGGGCGTTGGAGCGATGATCAACCCTTCGTTGCTAGCCGTACTGCCGTTTTTGGCGTTATGGGCGATTTGGCCGTTGCGTGGGCGACTCCGCGACGCAACCAAGCTCAGCCTCGTCAGCGGCTTGGTTTTCATGGCTTGCATCGCTCCGTGGACGGTGCGCAATTACGTGGTCTTTCACAGATTCATCCCGCTGCGCTCCAACTTCGGACTCGAGTGGTGGCTGGAAAATACATTCCGAACTCCCCGTCCGGTCTGTTCACCCTGCCCATTACCTTCCCGAGCTCAATAAGTACGTGCGCATGACCGAAATCCCCTACATGGACGAGAAGGAGCGCGAGGCGTTCAAGTTCGTCCGCACACATCCCGCTACCGCGGCCGAATTCGCCCTTCATCGTTTCGTCTACACCTGGCTGGACGTTTCCGAATCGCCCGAGGATCTCTGGCGCACGATCCCGCTTTTGCTGAAGGTTTTTATCGTCGCGAACTGCGCGTTCACCCTGTTGGCGCTGCTGGGCGCGGTGCTCGCTCTGCATTTACAAAGTCCGGGGGCTTCGCCTCTGGCTGCGGTTTTGCTGATCTACCCGCTCGTCTTCTACATCACCCACTCGGAGTTGCGTTACCGTTTCCCGATCGATTCCCTTATGTTGATGTTTGCCGTCTACGCCGTGACGTATCCGCTCTCCCGATTTGCTGGACGGCGAGCCGCCCGCGCTGCCGGCAGACGCTGCGCTCCGCGGCCGAGCAGTCGCTCACCTGACCGCCCCAGCCACATCCTCACCAACATCCTCAAATGACTTTGTATTTTTTGGCGTAATGACGAAAGGAACGGTAAGACATCCTGAGAAGCTCTGCCGCTTGCGTCCCGACACCCCCGGACTCTTCCAGCGCAGCCAGGATGTAGGCGCGCTCTGTGCCCTGAATGTGCAGCTCGAGGTCGATCCCGCCTTCGGGAATCTTCGGGTGGCCATTGGGCGAAGCAGCGGCCAACCCGCCGGCGGCTGTCGTACCGCCCGGTGTCCCGCAGCGAATCTTTTCTGGCAACACGCCGACGGAGATGAGAGTTCCCGTCTCCAGCGCGACGGAACGCTCCATGGTGTTTTCCAGCTCGCGAACGTTTCCCGGCCAGTCATAGCTTTCGAGCTTGGCCATGGCCGCCGGTTCCACGCCATCGATCGGTCTTCCCATGGCCTTGCGGAAGCGATCGAGAAACGCCCGCACCATCAATGGGATGTCCTCGCGCCGCTCTCGCAGCGGCGGCACATGAATCGGAATTACGCTGAGCCGGTAGAACAGGTCCTCGCGAAATTCTCCCGCGGCGATGGCCTTTTCGAGATCCCGATTGGTCGCGGCGATCACGCGAACGTCGACATCCGACTCTTCCGTACTTCCCAGCGGACGAACCTTGCCCTCTTGCAGAACTCGGTAGAGCTTCACCTGCATGGTCGGGCTCATGTTGCCGATTTCGTCGAGCAGAATCGTCCCGCCATGCGCCGCCTGAAACAGGCCTTGCCGATTTTCGTTTGCGCCGGTGAACGCGCCCTTCAGGTAGCCAAATAGCTCGGACTCCAGCAGGGTTTCAGGAAACGCGCCGCAATCGACGGTGATGAATGGCGCCTGCGCCCTCGGACTATTCTCGTGAATGGCGCGCGCAACCAGTTCCTTCCCGGTTCCGCTCTCGCCGGTGATCAGCACCCGGCTCGACTGCGGCGCCACCGTGAGGATCAGATCGAAGATGGCGCGTATTTTGGCGCTGTGGCCGATGATGTTGTCGAGGCCTGTGAGCCGGCGGAGTTCGCGCCGCAGGTAGCCTGCCTCGCTTTTCAGCCGCAGCGTTTCATCCACCTGGCGCACGGCCCGGCGCAACTGGTCAACCAGTTCGTGATCCTTGATCACGTACCGGTCGGCCCCAGCGTTGACAGCGGCGATGGCCGTTTCCACGGTGGGCACGCCTGTGATTAAGAGAAATACGGTCGCAGGAGATATTTCCTTGGCGTAGGCCAGCAGTTCGACGCCACTCCCGTCCGGCATGCGGATGTCCGAGATGATGATGTCGAAAATCTTCGACTGCAAACGGCGCCGCGCAGCTTCCCCGTTCATCGCTACTTCTACGCGGTGGCCTTCTTTGCGAAAGGTAATTTCCAGCAGCTCGCAAATCGAGCGCTCGTCGTCGACGACCAGAATATGAGCCATAAGCCTGTCCCTGAACTTCGCGCGGCACCCTGCTCGCGATCTTCGCGCGTCTGCGTTAGGCCACTCGCGGCAGCTCCATCGTGAACTCTGCGCCCCGATCCTTTGCCGAAGTGACCGATATACGCCCGCTATGCGCCTGCACAATCTGATACACGATCGCCAACCCGAGCCCGGTCCGCCGGCAAAACCCGATTGCAACGGCTCAAAAAGTTTGGCGCGTTGCGCTGGGTCGATGCCGAACCCGGTATCGCGGAATCGAATCCGTACCCAGAAGGGCGCCGTCTCCAAGCGCACCGTAAGCGTGCCTCCATCCGGCATGGCGCGGAAGGCGTTGTCGGAAAGGTTCCAGAAGACTTGCTTGATGCGATTGCCATCGACGCGGGCGCGCACGGGTCCATCCGCAAGTTCGCGATCGATGCGATATTTGCCCTCGAACTGCGGATGCCGTTCGAGCAACGTCAAGCGTCTCCTCGAGCAATTCCGAGACGTCTCCCTCCGAAAATTCATAGCTCGATTCCCGCGAATAATTCAAAAAGTCGGTGATAATCCGGTTCAGGCGCTCGGATTCCCGGCTAACGATTCCCACCAGGTGCTTTTCATCCTCTTCGAGCGGCACCATTCTTCCCAATTCCCGCACCGCTCCAGCCATGGCCGTGAGCGGCTGCCGAATTTCATGCGCGATCGCGGCGGAAAGGCGGCCGAGCGCGGCCATGCGCTCTTTGGTGGCGACTTCCTGCTCCAGGCGCTTCAGATCGGTGAGATCCTGAAAATTGACCACGTAACCGGTGGACAGGCCCTCGCCCGTGCGCAGCGGCGAAATCGAAAATCCCAAGAAAGTGCCGCTGGCCGTCGGCAGCGCAGAATTCGGCCTCCTTGCGTTGCGCCAGAGGACTCTCGTCGATGTCCCGGGCCGACTGCCAGATCGCCGGCATCACATCGCTGAGCGGGCGTCCACGCACCTGATCAAATCGCAGCCCGGTGATCTCCTGTGCTGTGCGGTTGACCAGCATGATGCGCCCGTCGAGATCGGTGGTGATCAATCCCCCGCGCATCGAGTGAATGATGTCTTCGTTGAAGGCCTGCAAGTCCTGCAGCTCGCCGCGCTTCACTTCGAGCTCGGCGGTCTGCCGGCGAAGGCTCTGCGTCGAGCAAGCTCGACAAGTAGGCGACGGCCACAAAAGCCAGCAGATTGCTCAGAATCCACGTTTGGAGCGCCTTCGCGTGCGGCATCGATACGGCCGTCCGCGGCAGCACCTCGTAATACACCAGCTCCACCAACCCGCCCAGCAACACGAAGCTCAGCCCCGCCACCAGGAACGTCGCGCGCCTGGAGAACAAAATGCTGGCTACGATAATCGCCAGCAGATAAAGGGAGATGAAATAACTCTCGTTTCCGCCCGTAACGTACACCAGACCCGTCACCAGAATGACGTCGCAGACAATCTCCAGCGCCGCGTGCCAACGCGCCTGCGGAACCCAACGAAGCAAAATCACGTAAAAGATCGCCAGCGTGTACCACAGGACTACCAGCGGCACGAAGTAACGTACCGGCACGACCAGGTCGGTGTATTGCTGCAGTACAACGACGACCGCCAGCAGCAGGGTAATCAGCAGAAAACGGACACGCGTCAGCCAACTAAGCCAATCGTCGATGTTGGAAGCCGCCTGCATCGACGGCCGATAGCGAGGCGGGCGCTGGCTCTCGCTGGCCGGCGGGATAGATACGCTCGCGCTCTGCGGGGCGGACGGCGCCAACTCGCTTACGCCAGCCCCGCCGACGGTGGCATCCGGTATTGTCCTGGTGTTAATGGGCGCTGCTCAACTGGCCGATCAGGGTGAACAGCGGCAAGTACATCGAAATCACGATTCCGCCGACCACGACCCCTAGGAAGACGATCATCGCCGGTTCCAGAGCGGAGAGCAGGTCTTTTACCGCGGCGTCAACTTCATCCTCGTAAAAGTCGGCAATTTTCTGCAGCATGGCATCCATCGCGCCGGTCTGTTCCCCGACGCCGATCATCTGCGTGACCATCCCCGGAAACACGTTGGTCTCCTTCAATGGGTCGGCCAGATTCTTTCCGGCCTCGAGTGAGGTGCGGACATACATCAACGCTTTCTCGATTACGGCATTGCCTGCGGTTCGGCCCGTGATGTCCAACCCCTCGAGGATCGGCACGCCGGAAGAGATCAAGGTGCCCAGCGTGCGCGTAAATCGAGCCACGGCGATCTTCCGCAACAAGATGCCGATCATGGGTAGCTTGAGCAAGATCGAGTCCAGGGCGTAGCGTCCGTTCGTCGTGCCGTACCAGACCTTCAGCGCAACGACCACGCCCCCTAACGCGACCACGATCAGCAAGCCGAAGATGCTCCCGACAAAGTTGCTTAGGCCGATGACAATGCGCGTCGGCAGCGGCAAGTTCACGCCCAGACCCAAGAACAAAGTGGCGAAAATCGGCACCACCTTCCAGAGCAGCAGGGCGATTACACCGGCAGCCACCAACAGCACCGAGATCGGGTAAACCAACGCCGATTTCACGGCGCGCTTCAACTTGACGTTCTTTTCGATATAGGTGGCCAAGCGCTGCAGAATCGTGTCGAGAATACCTCCGGTCTCTCCAGCCTCAACCAGATTGACGTACAGCGCGTCGAAGGTCTTCTCGTGCTTGCGCATCGCCGCGGAAAGCGTGGCCCCTCCTTCCACCGATGCTCGCGTCGCCGTCAATACGTTTTGAAAGATCTTGTTCTCCTGCTGGCCCGCGAGGATCTCCAAACACTGAACCAACGGCAAGCCCGCGTCGATCATCACGGAGAATTGGCGGGTGAAAACGGCCAATTCCTTGGCGTTAACCCCTCCGCCAAACGTGGGTATGTTGAATTCCTTGCCCTTCTCCGAGAGCTTGCTGACCTTGATCTGTTGGCGCTTCAGCTGATTCATCAGCTCGGTCTTGCTGTTCGCCGTCTGCTCGCCGCTAACCGCAGCGCCGCTCCGGTCAGTGCCGCGATAGACATAGACCGCCATGGTCCATTCCTCCTAGATTCAGGCTTCGCCTGGAAACGACTCGAATCACCCGGACGCGCTAGCGGCGCACCGGCACTGGAGTCCGTGTCGCGGGACCCACCACGCCTCGGTTGATCATATCCTGCAATTCGTCCGGATTCGACGAGCGCGCAAGCGCAGTTTCCAGACTGATTAACTTGCCGAAATACGCGTTCGCCAGGCTCTGGTTGAACGTTTGCATTCCCGTCTGGCCCGTGCCCGTCTGCATCGCCGAATAAATCTGATGGATTTTGTCTTCGCGAATCAGGTTGCGGATCGCCGCGTTCGGGATCAGGATCTCCATGACCATGACCCGTCCGCGCCCGTCCGCCCGCGGCAGCAGCGCCTGGCACAAGATGCCTTCGAGCACCATGCGACAATTGCGCGCGCACCTGCGGCTGCTGATACGCGGGAAAAACGTCCACGATACGCGTGATCGTGGAAATGGCGGAATTGGTGTGCAGAGTTGCGAAGGTCAAGTGCCCGGTTTCCGCGATGCGCAGCGCCGACTCGATGGTTTCCAGATCGCGCATTTCGCCGATCAGCACCACGTCGGGGTCCTCGCGCAACGCGGCGCGCAGCGAATTCGCGAACGAGTGCGTGTCCGAGTGCACTTCCCGCTGATTCACCAGGCACTTTTTGTGGTTGTGCAGAAATTCGATCGGGTCTTCGATCGTGATCATGTGCTCTTCGCGCTCGTTGTTGATCTTGTCGAGCATCGCGGCGAGCGTCGTCGACTTCCCCGAACCGGTCGGCCCGGTTACCAGCACCAGTCCTCGCGGCTTGTCGCACAGGGTCCTTGACCACGAGCTCGGGAAGCCCCAGCGCGTCGAAGCCTTTGATCTCCCATGGAATCGTCCGGAAAACCGCGCCCACCGCGCCGCGCTGCTGCAACAGGTTGCCGCGGAACCGCGCCAGGTTCTTCAAGCCAAACGAAAAGTCCAGCTCGAGATTTTCCTCGAAGCGATGCTTCTGCGCGTCCGTCAGCACGCTGTAGGCCAGCGCTTTGGTGTCCGCCGCAGTCAGCGGCGGCATGTCCAGCGGCTTCAAATTGCCGTGTACACGCACCCGCGGCGGGCTGTTCGTGGAGACGTGCAGGTCGCTGCCGCCCATCTCGATCATCTTCTTCAGCAATTCGCTCAGCGTGATTCCGGCCATGTGGATCCGCTCCTTACAGATAAAAATCGTTTCGCGCAGCACTTCTTCGAGCGTCGTCAGACCCAGCGCCGCCTTGATCAAGCCGCTGCGTCGCAGCGTGATCATGCCCGATTCCAGCGCCTTCTTCTTCAGTTCCAGCGCCGACGCGCCCACCAGAATCAACTCGCGCAACTCGTCGTTGATCTCCATCACTTCGTACAAGCCGACGCGTCCCTTGTATCCGCTCTTGTTGCAGACGCTGCAGCCCTTCCCGTGATAGATCGTCGTTTTCTTGACTTCCTCCGCGCGTGTAACCCGCGTCGAGCAATGCTGCTGCGGCAATCTCCAGCGGCTCCTTGCAATTCGCGCAGATCCTGCGCACCAAGCGTTGCGCGCAAATCAGGTTGACCGAAGTAGCCACCAGGAACGGCTCGATGCCCATGTTCATCAACCGGCTGATCGTCGAGGGCGCGTCGTTGGTGTGCAGCGTGGAGAGCACCAAGTGGCCGGTGAGCGCCGCTTTGACGGCGATTTCCGCCGTCTCGAAGTCTCGGATTTCGCCGACCAGAATGATGTTGGGGTCCTGCCGCAAGAAAGGCGCGCAGTGCCGAAGCGAAATTCAGCCCAATCTGATCCTTCATCTGGACCTGGTTGATTCCGGCAATCTGGAACTCGACCGGGTCCTCGGCGGTCATGATGTTCGTTTCCGGCGTATTCAAACGCGCCACCGACGAATACAGCGTGTTGGTCTTTCCCGAGCCGGTTGGCCCGGTCACCAGCACCATCCCGTACGGGCGCAAAATCGCGCTTCTCGTACTTCGCCAGCGATTCGGGCTCGAAACCCAGCTTGGTCATGTCCAGCCGCAGATTCTCTTTGTCCAGCAACCGCATGACGATTTTTTCGCCGAACAGCGTGGGAGCGGTGGAAACGCGGAAATCGAGCTCCTTGATCTTCCCGTCCTTGCGGTACTTGATCATGATGCGGCCGTCTTGCGGCAGCCGCTTTTCGCTGATGTCCAGCTTGGCCATGATCTTGATGCGGCTGGCGATCGCGTCTCGCAGCTTGAGCGGCGGCGCCATCACCGTCTGCAGAATGCCGTCCATTCGGAACCGCACCCGCAACTCGCGGTCGTACGGCTCGACGTGGATGTCGCTCGCGCCTCGCTTGACCGCGTCGGTCAGGACCAGGTTCACTAGCTTGATGATCGGCGCCTGCTCGGCTGCTTTCTCGAGCGTCGCCAGGTCCATCTCCTGCTCTTCCGCTGCAAGTTCCAGGTCCGCGCCATCATCGGCGTTGAGGTCCTTCATCACCTTGCTGAGTTCTTCGACGCTCTCCACGTCGCCGTAGAACTTCGCAATGGCCTCGTTGATCGACGACTCCGACGCCACCACCGGCTCGACGTTGAAGCCGGTCATGAACTTGATGTCGTCCATGGCGAAGACGTTCGTCGGATCCGTCATCGCAATCGTCAGCGTCGAACCCACGCGCGACAGCGGCACAATCTGGTAGCGCACCGCCGTGTCCTGCGGGATCAGCTTGATCACCGTGGGATCGACTTCGTAATACTTGAGGTTGATCGAGGGAACGCCGTACTGCCGGGAGAGAACCTCGGTGATTTCGTCGTCCGTGATGAAGCCCAGCTTCATCAGGCAGGTGCCCAGCCGGCCCCCGTTCTGATGCTGATATTCCAACGCCTTCTTGAGCTGATCGGCGTCGATCAGCCTTTCTTTAACCAGAATTTCGCCCAATCGGGATGACATAATTCGGTACTCGGGTGGAACAGCCTCAGGTTAGAACGTTAACAGACACTGGAATCCATCGACCCGGTCGCTTTCCTCAATCGTATTGAAAATGCCAACAGTTCCCGAATGAGCGCACTGCGCATCGGTGTGGCAATTCCGCCACAGTAAGCCTTGACTTGTGTGGCTAGCCCTCGCTATGTTTCAAAAGATATGAAGTACACGCGAACCGCGACCAAATCCCACTTTGAGTCGAACCCAACTAGGGACGTTCGCTCGGAGACGGGCAGCGAAAAGACGATCCCGAACGGCACCGCGCTGCAATCATATTTTGAAACACTCTCCCGGACTCTCGGCCCCCGGGGCTGGTGGCCCGCGCGAACCCCATTTGAGGTCATTGTCGGCGCGATCCTCACGCAAAATACCGCGTGGACGAATGTCGAGGTGGCCATTGCCAATCTGCGACGCGAACGCCTGCTAACGCCGCGCGCCATCGAACGTGTTCCGGTACAGCAACTGGCCAAACTCGTGCGGCCGTCCGGGTATTTCCGGCAAAAGGCCAAAAAACTCAAGGCCTTCGTGCGCTTTCTCCGAAGCGAATACGGCGGTTCACTGGCGCGGATGTTTCGCGCCCCGACGCTCGAACTGCGCGAACAGCTTCTCGGCGTTTATGGCATAGGACCTGAGACAGCCGATTCGATCCTGCTCTACGCCGGCGGACACCCCGTATTCGTCGTGGACGCGTATACCCATCGCATCCTCGGCCGGCACGGTCTGGCCAGTGAAAAGCCGCAATACGAGGTCATGCGTTCCCTGTTCGAGACCAATCTCCCACGCGACCCTCGCATATATAACGAGTTCCACGCGCTCTTAGTAAAAGTCGGCAAGCACTGGTGCCGCCCCAAGGAACCGCGCTGCGCCGAATGCCCATTGAGCACTCACCTGCCCCCGGATTCGGTCCTTTACACCCCGGCTACGACGACGACCACTACGATTACGACTAGGGCTACGACTTCGCTTGCAGTTCTCGAAGGGCGCCCGCTATGACCGTTCAATCCCGCAAATCGCAGCTTTGGTTGGCTCTGGGCGGCGTATTCATCGTCTTGCTGCTAGCGGCTGTCTTCACACTGGGCTCGCTGAATCTGCCATTTGAGCCGCAGGGATCAAACGCGCTGGTCATCCTTTACGCGCTCTCGACCTTCATTGTTGCCGCCTTGCTGGTCTTCGGACTCATCCTGGCGCGCACGCTCGTGCGCGTCTGGGCGGAGCGCCGCGCCAAGCAGCTCGGCGCGAGGTTCAAGACCAAGATGGTGCTTGGCGCAATGGCGGTGTCCCTGCTGCCGCTGATCTTCATGTTCTTCATCAGCTACGCACTGATGAACCGCACCCTGAACCGCTGGTTTCCGCGCTCTCTCGAAGTCGCCTACGCCCAGACCGACGCCCTCTTGCGCGAAATCAACCTGGGGGAATACGTCCGTCTTGCAGCGCACGCCAAGCGACTCGCGCAGATCGCCTCCGAGCAGCAACCCTCGAACGTGGACGCTGCCATGGACACGGCCGCGCACTTGGCGTCCGAGCAAGGGGTGGAGGGCGTCTGGACAACAGACGCTGCCGGCAATGTTCTGCACGCCCACGCTCCTCTAACGTCTTCCTTCGTGCTCGATCCCACGCTGAAGTTCTCGCGTGTACTCCCGGGCGGCGCGGAGCTATGGGAATCCCGGTCCGGCGTCTTCCTGGCGGCTCGCGTCCCTCTGGGCTCCGGCTTCCTGTTGGTCGCCCATCGCTTGCCTGCTGATTTCTTGCAACGATTCACGACCGCTCAATCGCAGGCGATAGCCTACGTCGTCGAGCAGCAAGGTATACGAACCTACAAATCGCAAATTCTGCTCACCCTGTCTCTGTTCACGATCCTGCTTCTCTTTTCGGCAACCTGGTTCGCGCTCTTCCTTTCCAAGGAAGTCACCGTCCCGATCCAGGCGCTGGCGGAAGCCACCCACGAAATTGCCGCCGGCCGGTTCGATACCCGCGTGCAGGTCCAGGCGCAGGACGAGCTCGGCACGCTGGTTCGCTCGTTCAACGCCATGACCGCCCAACTGGCGGACAGCCGCCAGCAGATCGACAAGTTCACGCAGCATCTGCAGCACGCCGTGCAGGAGCTGGATCGACGCCGGATCCTGATCGAGACGGTGCTCGAGAACATTCCCACTGGCGTCCTCTCGCTCGATCCTGACGGCAGGCTCCTTCGCATCAACACTGCGGCGCGCCAGATTTTTGGCGAGCGCTCGCTGCAAGCCGACAGCTTGACGGATTTGGTTGGCAACGCCGTCGCTCGCGATATCCAACACTTGATTCGGCGCTCTCTGCGGATGGGAACGGCCTGGAAAGAGCTCGAAATTCGCCTGGGTGGCCGTCTGATTCACGCCGCCGTAACGGTCAGCCCGCTCGGCCCGCGGCGAAGCAATGCGGGCTACGTCGTTGTCGTCGACGATCTCACCGAGTTGCTGCGCGCCCAAAAAGCCTCTGCATGGCAGGAAGTGGCGCAGCGGATCGCCCACGAGATCAGAAATCCGCTCACGCCAATCCAGCTGTCCGCCGAGAGACTCGCTCGCTACCTCCACCGCAATGGAGACAAAGCAGGGGCGCCTGAATTCGTCTCGCTGGTCGGCGAATGCGCCGCGCTGATCGGCCGGGAGGTCGGCACGCTCGAGGGGCTGGTCAACGAATTCTCACAATTCGCGCGCTTCCCCGTCGCGCGGCTGTCCTCGACGGATCCCAACGAGATCGTTCGCGACGCGCTGGACGTCTTCAAAGGCCGGCTCGACGACGTCAGCATTCACGCCGATCTCGCGCACGATCTGCCCCCCGTCAAAGCCGATGCGGAACTCTTGCGCCGGGTGGTGGTCAATCTCATCGACAACGCCGCCGAGGCCATGGAGGGATCCTCCGCGAAGCAACTGGAACTCACTACGCGCCTCCACGCCGGCCATGAGACCGTTGAAATCTCCGTCTCCGATAGCGGCCAGGGCATCTCGCCCGAGGACAAAGACAAACTCTTTCTGCCTTACTTTTCGACCAAGGAACGCGGCACCGGCCTCGGGCCTGGCGATCGCCAGCCGCATCATCGCCGAGCATCACGGCGTGATTCGCGCCGAGGACAACCTCCCCGTCGGCGCGCGGTTTGTCATCGAACTTCCGGTCGCCGAACCGGCGCAGTATTCTCACTCCGGAAGCGTAACGACACCCGCACATGGCCCATTCCATTCTCATCGTTGACGACGAAGAAGGCATCCGCCTTTCCCTCAGCTCCATTCTTTCCGAGGAGGGTTACGCCGTCGAAGCGGTTCCGCAGCGGCGAGGAGTGCCTGGCGCGGCTTGCAGCCGCGCACTTTGACGTGGTTTTGCTGGACATCTGGCTGCCCAAAATGGACGGCCTCGAGACGCTCGACCGAATGCGCCAGCAAGGGCACTACCCGATGGTGGTGATGATCTCCGGCCACGGCAATATCGAAACGGCGGTTCGCGCCACCAAGCTTGGCGCCTTCGATTTCATCGAAAAGCCGCTCTCCATCGAAAAGACCACCCGCTCGGTAAAGAACGCCCTCGAATTTCTGCGCCTGGAGGAAGAGAACCGGCGCTTGCGGGAACAGCTCGGGTACCGCTATCAGGTGATCGGCGAAAGCGTTCCCATGAAAGCGCTGCGGCAACAGATCGCGCTGGCCGCGCCGACCAACGGCCGCGTTCTGATCTACGGAGAGAGCGGAACCGGCAAGGAATTAGTCGCTCGCGCGCTGCACGCCGCCAGCCTGCGCTGCAACGAACCGTTTGTCGAGGTCAACTGCGCCGCCATTCCGGAGGAGCTGATCGAGTCGGAACTCTTCGGCCATACGAAGGGCAGCTTTACTGGAGCCAGCGAGGACAAAATCGGCAAGTTCCGAACGGCCGATAACGGCACTCTTTTCCTCGACGAAGTCGGCGACATGAGTTTGCGCACGCAAGCCAAAGTGCTGCGGGTGCTCGAAGAGCAGCGGCTCGAGCCGGTCGGGTCGCATCAGCCGTCCGACGTCAACGTGCGCGTGATCGCCGCGACCAATAAAAAACTAGAAGATCTCATCGCGCACGGACTGTTCCGCGAAGACCTGTTCTATCGGCTCAACGTGATTCCCTTCACGGTTCCCTCGCTCCGCGAGCGCGTCGAGGACATCCCCATTCTTGCGCAACACTTTCTTACCGAATTCGGCGCCGCCTACGGCCGGCGTCCCAAGGAACTCAGCGATGCCTCGCTGGCTGTGCTGACGCGCTATCCCTGGCCGGGAAACGTGCGCGAGTTGCGCAATCTCATTGAGCGGCTGGTGATTATCTGTCCGCAAGAGCGCATCGACCCGCTGCATCTGCCGCCGGAACTGTTTCGCGGCGTGGCCGGCTCGTCCAGTAAATCCTACGCCACGCTTCATGAGGCCCGCAGCGCGTACGAGCGCGATTTTATTTTGCGCAAGCTGGTGGAAAACCAGTGGAACATGACCCGCACTGCGCAGTCGCTGGGTCTCGAGCGCAGCCACTTGTATCGCAAGATGAAGTCGCTGGGAATTTCGGCCCAGGAATAGCCATAACAGGGTGTGCGCGATAACCGGGTTCAGAGTCACTTCAGGGCCTGAAGGCCCAATGAAAGTGTAGGCTTTATGTCAGGACTGAAGCCCCGACCCCCTAGTTGCCACGCAAAATAGGGTTCATCGATTTACTCGCCGCCGAGTCTCTCGAGTTGCCGGCGCCAGTCCAATTGCCTCACGCGGTTCGGATTTTCGCGCCAGTCGCGCTCGACTTTAATTCGCAAGTCCAAGAAGATCTTCACGCCTAAAATCTCTTCCAGTTCCCTGCGCGCAGCCGTGCCGATCTCTTTGATCATTTCACCGCCGCGGCCGATCAGAATTCCCTTCTGTCCGTCCCGCTCGACCTGAACGGTGGCGCTGATGCGGATCAACTTGCCGGTTTCCTCGAACGATTCCACCAGGACCGCGACCGCGTGCGGCACCTCTTTCCGGCTTGCCACCATGGCCTTTTCCCGAATGATTTCCGCGGCCAGAAAGCGCTCCGGCTGGTCGGTAAATTGATCCTTCGGAAAAAGTGGTTCCGCTTCGGGTAGCTGCGCGATGAAACGCTCGAGAGCAGTCTCAACGCCGTCGCCCGTAAGCGCCGAAATCGGGATCAACTCGGTGAACACGCCCTCCTTCGTGCAGGAATCGAGCAGCGGCAGCAATGCGGACTTGGGCATGCGGTCGATTTTGTTGAGCAGTAGGAGGACGGGGCCATCGAATCGTCGCGCGCGGTCCAGCGCCAGCCGGTCTCCCTTCGTCAAACCTTGGCTGGCGTCAATCACGACCGCCAGTGCATCGATTCCTTCGAGAGCTTGCGTCAATTCGTCCATCATCTGCCGTCCCAGGGCGGAGTCGGCGCGATGTATGCCTGGGGTGTCGATCAATACGACCTGCGCGTGGGGCCGGTTCACGATGCCCTGGATGCGGTTACGCGTGGTTTGCGGGCGTGAAGTAACGATGGCGACCTTGTGACCGACCAACCGGTTCACCAAAGTCGATTTTCCGGCGTTCGGCCGGCCAAGAATGGCCACAAACCCTGTACGAAATGGTGTCGTCAAATAAGCGTCCTCGTGTATCGCTGCTTGTATCGTAACAGGTTCCTCTTACGTGTTTGCCGTCCGCTTCAAGGAGCGCGCTCCTTGACGGTCGGGCCACCGCGCCGGCACAGGCCGCAGTCCTCCAAAGCGCTTTCTCGCAATCGCGCTCAGGTTTGGCGAGGCAAAGGTGCGCGGGTCGGTTGCAAAGGACACCTCGGGCCTAAGAAAAGCCCAGCCGCCAGACGCGCTCGTAACGCAAATGCTCAATGTTGCCATCACACCGCCACCGGACGCCGCTGCCGTTCCGCTCGCTCCAGCCCCGAGTCCTGCCTTTGCCCGCGCCATCGCGCCACCGAACAGAAGCTAGCCTCCGCCGAGCCGGACGACATCACTCCCGAATTCACCGACCTAAAGAGTCCTTGCAAACCGTCGAGGGCATTCACACCTCGCTCTCCAAACTTTACATCCTCGTCGCCCAGGACCGCATCTCGCCGCGGCGCGCTGCCGTGCTGGCCTACGTCTCCAGCCTGCTTCGCCGCTCGCTCGCCATCACCGAAAAGAACGCGGCAAAATCGAAGCCTCGCGAGCGAGTCATCTCATTGTTTATGCCTCCTGGTTAAGTTAAAGTTTTGGTTTAACACCGCACCCCTACCCCCCTGTTTTTACGAAAGAGTGCGCACACAACTGAAAACAGTGGAGTTGAGTTTCGCTCTGGCGCTGAAAAACGAGAGAAGAGAGCGGCACACGCGGCGGAGCTTGCGAAATTGTGGGTCCGGAACGAAGGGTCGAGTGCCAGTGTCATACGAAAGGGTAGCACAAAATAGTATCTTTGTGAATAACGATTACTGTGTGGTACTAGGTTCGAACGTAGTACGAGGGGCTTCGGGGCCGAAGTTTGCCGTGTGGGGATGAGTGGGCGTTCGAACGGCAAGAGGGCGTGCCCCCTGCCGACACGGTGATGCCTCAGAGCAGACGGTACCCGAACACCCGCAGGCGGCGACCTAAGAATCGCCGGTCAGACCGCCAATGCGGAGATTGGCCTTCCCAGGGAAACCGCTGCGAGCGACGCAGCCCACCGGGGGGAATCCGTAGCGGTCGCGTGCTTCACTGAGGAACTGGAGGAAGATATTTCTAGCGTGAATCGAGCGCAGAAGCGGTAAACGCCGAAAGCAAGTGAAGGTCAAAACCCCGACCCTTTTAGGTTCGAAAGGGTCGGCCACCCGGAAAAGCGGTCCCCGGAGCGAGACTTGCGATAGTGCTGTTATCTAGCGTGTATCCTTGTCGAAGGATGGGCCACCCGCCCGCTCAACTCCCATGAGGCCCTCCCGTCGTCGTGTGGGACTTGCCCGACCGCCAGTTGGCGACACTTCCGTTTCTTGGGCCCTATCTGGCGCGTCTTCCAGATCGTGCTTTTGGCCTCATTCACGTGTATAACTGGCGTTAGAGATTCTAATTCAGGAAAAGCATGAAGCGGACATGCGTAAAGGGCAAAATCTCATCCTGTCGATGCTCGCAATCGTGGTAGTGGCTGCACCGATTTTGGGAGGCCTGCTAACCGCGCATGAGCTGCAGGCGCAAACACCGACAACTCAATCTTCTACAACTACAACGCAATCGCTGGTAGCGATGGAGGCAGCAGGGATCAAGATGGCTTTCGATGTCGCTTCCGTGAAGCCGAACAAGTCAGGCGATCCCCGGGCGCACACGAATGTCCCCCTGGGCGGTGACGGTTGGGTCCCTACGGGTGGCCTCTTCTCGGTGACAAATCTACCGCTGCTGATCTACATAAGTTTCGCATACAACCTCACGGCTCAGAATGAACCAGTTGGTATTCCAGCCTGGGTCAGGGATGAGCGATTTGATATCGAGGCGCGCGCACCGGGCAAGAATCCGACCAAAGATGAGGTGCGTTTAATGATGCAGTCCCTGCTGGCGGACCGATTTAAATTGGCGCACCATGAGACACGGCAGATACCGATGTACGCATTGGTGCTTGGGAAAGAAGGGAAAACCGGGCCCGACCTTCAGCCGCATGCGGACGATGGGTCGTGCGCTGCAGCAGCCACAACGGCAAACAAGCCGCCAGTTTCCGGCGCTGAACCGCCAGTTCCGCCCTCCGCGCCCTCATCGAAATCGGGTCTGCAACTGCCAGAAATAATTTGCGGTAGCGTTTTCGGGACGCCCCCAAGTACTCCGGGGCGACTCCGATTCGCGGCGAAGCAAGTTGCCATGGAAACGATAGCGAAGCAACTGCCTGGCGTTGACCGACCGTTAGTTGATCGCACCGGGCTGGCCGGTACTTTTGACTTCAGTATCGAATGGTCGCCAGCGCCCGGTGAACTCCCGACCGCGGGTGCTACCCCTGACGATACTGGACCGACGTTTCTGGAGGCACTGCAGGAGCAACTCGGCTTGAAACTGGAATCGACAAAGGGTCCAAAGGACGCGATCGTTGTCGATCATATTGAGGAGCCCTCGCCGAATTGACGGCACGGTTCCTAACGCCAGTGCCTGCGAAGTCATCTGGCTTTCGCTCAATTCCCACGTGACGATGATCCCGTTCATCAGGCACTGGGACGGTACTTTCGCTCGGGCGAGAAACACGCAGTAGCCGGTGACAGGAGGCATGGAGTGAGATTAACGAGCGTTGGTCAGGTGATTGCCACTCGTTCTATTCGATACGAGGGGTCGAAGGACATCGCCTTCGTGGTCAAGATTGGTCTACCTCAACCATTTGGTGATGTCGGTGACTTCTACTGCCCAGTTCAGATTGTGCGAAGCTCCGGCGACGCTCCCGTCTCTTATTCCGTCGGGATTGATTCGGTACAAGCATTGCAACTTGCTATGAAGAACGTAGGGGGAATCTTATTTGGCATAAATGAAAGGTGCGGAGGAAAGTTACGATGGGAGGGCGACGAAAATGGTGAGCTCGGCTTTCCACTGCCGATATAGTCTCGCCGGATTGACTAGCGTCGACAATTCGGAAGCACGGTAGCCACGAAATCCCAGTTGATGATGATCCCGTTTGACGGGACTTGGTTTTGTGGCCCAAACGCGCACAGTTTCCGCACCCCGAGATAGCCGCGATAGGTCCTAATGCTACTCGTCTGAATGCCGATAGAGCATTAGAAAGAACCCGCCGGAACGACGATGGAGGGAGCGAGTCTATGGCCATTTCAGATTTGCAAGCCACCCGGACGCTGGTTGCTCCCGACACCAGCACAACAACAGCAACCCCGGCCGCGAAATCGAAAGTCGCGACCGCATCCGCCACTCCCCAAGACACGGTTACACTATCGTCGAAAGCCCAGTCCAGTTCAGCCGGCGCAATCGATATTGCTCCACCCGTTTTATTGGAAGTGGAGGAACTGCTGACCCAGGGCCTAACCGCAAGCCAGATCGCCGTGAGCCTTAAGATACCCTTTGGCGCCGTTGAGGTGGACGCTGGAAAAGAACAAAGCGCGGCGGCGACCGGTACCACTACACCAGCGAGCAGTGTCGGATAAGATCACTGGCACAACTCGTTGCCTGTGTGGTGTCGGAGCTAGTTGGAACCGGTCTCACGTAACGGGCAGCTTCGTCGAATCCACACGGCCAGGAAACTTGGGAAGGAATGGGAACAGCAAAATAAGGGCGACAAAAACAGCGGCTCCGACCTTGACGCGGAAGGCGAAATAACGAATCGACCCTCCCGCCAGAGCAACACCGAAGCGATACCTGGTTGAACAGCTTCTCAGCCAATTGCTAATTCCAGGCGCAGGTTTTCTCGGGACTTCTGGGACGAATCTGCCATTCATGGGCTGAATCATAGGCCAGTCCGATTGGTGAGGGCTAGTCCTCGATAATCGTGTTTCGCAGGGAGTGGCCGCCGCTGGGCCGAAGATGCTATAGACTTTCGAAGATGGTGATTGAGACAGATCGCCTGATTCTGCGCCGATGGCAATCCAGCGACGTTGAGCCATTTGTCAGTTTGAATGCAGATCCCCGCGTCATGAAGTTCTTCCCGGCGACACTAAGCCGTTCAGAAACGGAAGCCATGATCCAAGAGATCGAGAGAAGAATGGATAAACAGGGCGCGGGTTTGTGGGCTACAGAGCTAAAGGAGAGCAAAGCGTTCATCGGGTTTATCGGACTCAATGTGCCCGGATACACTCTTCCGTTTTCACCTTGCGTGGAAATTGGCTGGCGGCTGGCATACGGTTACTGGGGCAATGGATATGCGCAAGAAGGGGCGCGTGCGTCACTGGCTTTTGGGTTTGAGGAGCTCGGGCTTCAAGAGATTGTTTCCTTCACCACGGCGGGCAATCTTCGGTCTCGCCGGGTTATGGAACGTATCGGTATGACTTACGATCCACAGGGCGATTTCGATCATCCTCGACTGCCACCGGATCACCCTCTACTAAGACATGTTCTGTACCGAAAGACTTATCGAAGAAGCGATCCCGGTCTCCGATAATCCTGTTCTCAAGCCGAATCCACTTTCTTGCAATGTCGGGAGGCGCGCGGCAGAATCCGCGGCAGGAATCTCTATGACAGCCGAGGGCTTCCTGCGGAAGAGGTCCATCGGAGGAAAACTATGAAACGGGAAATTATTCGGGTTGAGCCCCTGGCGACCTATCTCGACAAATACAAGGCTCCAGCTTCCACCGTGACGAAGCATGGCGAAACTATTTACGTCTCAGGCGCCCCGCCGTTCGACCCTAAAACACGAGAGATCTTCAAGGGAGCAATCGAGCGTCAGACGGAGCCCGTATTAGATCAACTCAAGCTCTGTGTCGAAACGGCAGGTTCTTCTTTGGAGAACATTCTGAAGGTGAATGTGTACGTCACCTCAGTGGACATGTTTCCTGCGGTGAATGCCGTCTGCAGGCGCTATTTCCCGGAAAATCCACCTGCGCGAATCTTTATCAATGTTCCGGCTTGGAACGGCGGGTTTGATATTGAAGTGGATTGCATTGCGGCGGTTTTATAACGGCTATGCTTTTTGGTTAGGTATCAAATCGCGTCGCTCGTTCCTAGCCGTGCGGCACGGTTTATAATTCCATCAAGTCGAGTGTAGGGGGCGGTGGAGATAAAATGGCCGACGAAGATGTGAAGGATGCTGCAAATGCGAATCCTGGTCTGGAGCCGCCCAAAGAGAAGGCCTATGTCAATCCGTTGAACCATTTGAGCGAAGAGGATTGGAAACGGGCCATGACAAAAGGGCAGCAGGATGCAAAATCAGTCGGCGTCCATCGGGGCGATGATAGATCTTGGCAAGAAAAGGGCTGGCGCACCCGCGCGTGTCAGAGCCGTTCTCGACCTGGTTGACTCGCACAAGTCGTCGGTTGACGGACTATGGGACCTGACGCGGGGCCATCCTGAAGCGGAAGGACTGCGAGAACGGCTTCAGTTGATCAAGCACTGGCTTCAAGATCTGGAATCCACTTTCCTAGAACCGTTGTGGCTGCAGCCGCGCGAACCGGGATCGCCGGGAGAGGTATGGGCGCTCCGTCAGGCGGAGACGTATTTCCAGTCCGCGATTGTGCCGGAGATCGAAGCGGTTCAAGAAATCATCGCAGGGCGTGGTTCAGAAGCCACTTCCCGATAAATCCCGCCTCTCGACTTTTCGTTTCAAATCTCAGTTGGCGTGAACGCCGCTTACTGGCGCTGCGATTATCGCGGGGCGTGCTAGACTGCGTGATTCCGCTGATCCGCGGAGCCGATTGCTACCGGGAGCATCGTATGGCTGCCACGCATCACTCTCACGTCGAATCGCACTTCACTGCGTCGGCTAGCGTACGCGACGTGGTTATCGGGATGGCCGACGGGCTTACCGTTCCTTTTGCTCTTGCTGCGGGTGTCTCGGGGGCCGTGGCGGCGAGTCCGCATGCGGCACAGCTTGTCGTGACGGCGGGACTCGCTGAAATCGCGGCTGGTTCCATTGCCATGGGGCTGGGCGGCTACCTTGCCGCCAAAACCGACCTCGAACACTACGAATCGGAACGCGAGCGGGAGTATCGCGAAACCGTGGAGCTGCCGGACATCGAGACCGAAGAGGTCGCCAAGGTGTTTCGCGACTACGGGCTCACGAATGAGCAAATGGCTCCGGTGGTCGGGGCGATCTGCGGAAATCAAAAGAACTGGGTCGATTTCATGATGCGCTTTGAACTCGGCCTCGAAGAACCCGATCCGCGCCGGGCCAATCGCAGCGCCGCCACCATCGCCGCATCCTACGTTTTTGGCGGGCTGATTCCGCTGGCGCCGTACATCATCCTGCCGACGGTGACGGCGGGCCTGCGCTATTCGATCGTGATCACACTTCTGGCGCTGGCAGCGTTCGGCTACGGCAAAGGCTACTTCACCGGACTCTCGCCCTGGAAAAGCGCGGCGCAAACGGTAACCATTGGCGGCATTGCGGCCGCCGCTGCATTTCTGCTGGCTCGGCTGGTCGCCGGGTAAAGCGCGCAGGCATTGCGATTCTGGCGCCTACACTACCGGAGCTGCGGCTGCGCGGCGACGAACGCGCAAACGCAGCACCTTTCGCTGGTTTGCTTCGACCACCTCAAAACGCACGCCGCCGCAATCGATTTCCTCACCGGCGCGCGGCACGTGCCCGGCCACACTGTTGAGCAGGCCCGCGATGGTCGTCGCCGACTCGGGCACGCCGCTCGAAAACTCGATCCCGAATAACTCTTGCAGCTTTTCAACCGAGACGCTGCCCCGCAGTACCACGCTGCCGTCCGCCTCGCGCACGATGTCCGCGGCGCGGTAGTTCTCTTCCCTGCCCATTTCGCCGACAATCTCTTCCACTAAATCCTCGAGCGTCACCACGCCCGCGACCAATCCGTGCTCATCCACGGCGATGGCCATGTGTTGTTTGCGGGTTTGCATCTCCTTGAGCAATTGCGAGCCGAGCTTCGTTTCGGGAACGAACAACACCGGCCGGACGATTTCTCCCACTTTGCGGCGCTGCGCGTCACCCTCGGGAATTTGCAACAGATCGCGGCCATCGGCGACGCCGAGGATGTCGTCGAGCGTGTTGCGATAGACGATCACGCGCGAGAATTTCGTATCCACCAGCAGCCGGCGCATCTGCTCGATGGTGGAATCGGCGGAGATAGCCACGATTTCCGGCCGCGGGGTCATCAATTCGAGCACGCGCTTATCGCTGAATTCGACGACCTGCTCGATCATCTGCGCTTCGTCCTGAGCGAGGATTCCTTCTTCCTGGGCCGCCTCCATGAAGGCTTCGATACCGTCTTGCTGCGACTCTTTCCCGGCAGGCAATTCCTCGTCGGAGATGTGCGTCACCGAAATGCCGAGCTCGATCAATTCACGCAGCGGCCAGGTGACGATCAGCGCCGCTCGAACCACCGGCAGCAGCGATCCGAGCCAGCGGCCCGTGGTTCTGGCGACGAGCAAATAGGGAATAAACTGGCCAAACAGCAGGACCTCTACGATCAGATAGACCAACAACTGCACCAGCGCCTGGCTCGTGGAGGGAACGGATAAAAACACGCCCCGCGCTGTCTCGACGGCCACAAACGCCACGGACAGCTGCGTGAGGATTGAGAAACCAAGTGCGGCATCACGCCGCGCGAGTTTCAGGTGCGGCTCGACCTCGGCTTCAAAGAATCTCCACATTCTTGCGGAGCCTTACCACTGTGACGCGTCCGAGTTCGCGATAGATGCGATTGAGATAGGCGAAGAGCGTCAGGATGACGCAAAGAACGGCCACGCCGAAAAAATGACCTACGCTGATCATGCCCACGCCGGTCATGAAGGTTCGAGGCCGAGCCGCCGCCGCAGGCGACGCTCGAGTCTCTCCATCTGGCCGTGATCTTTTTCGTGATCGAAACCGGCCAAGTGAATCAGTCCGTGCAGCACCAGGATGCGCAACTCGTCCGGCAGGCTGCGCGAATACAAACGGGCGTTGCGACGGGCCGTCTCCGGCGACAAGGCGATGTCGCCGACATATTCGCGTTCGCGCAACTCGCGACGCTTCTTCGCCGCGGCCGCCGTCTCCCGCGCTGGCCGCTCGGCGCCGCTTGGGCTTGAACCGCACGGGAAAGGATCGGCGGGTTGGGGCGGAATTCGCGGGGAAGGAGAGCACGTCGGTGGGTCCCGACTTGCCGCGGAATCTGCGGTTGAGACGGGCCATGGCCGAGTCGCTGATCAAACGCACGGTGACGGCGTTCTCCGGGAAGCCGAGTTCCTGCTGCGCGCGACGGAGAAAATCAGAAAGGGGCCGAACGGCCAAGGCGATGCGGCGTTGACGGTTTGCGATCATCACAGGCGCCCGCGGACTATTTCGCCGCTTCGTGGCCGCCATTGGTGCTGTTTGCTGCGCCGCCGAGAGGAGCCGTCTCGGCACGGGTCCGCCAGGCGTGGGCCGCCCGGCGGGCGTCGCGGCAAACTCGTCGTAAGCCTTGATGATCTGCTGCACCAGATTGTGGCGGACGACGTCGCGCTCGTTGAAGTGCACGAAGGCGATGCCCTCGATTCGCCCCACCACCTCGATCGCCTCGACCAGGCCCGAGCGGCGGCCCGCGGGGAGATCGGTTTGCGTGATGTCGCCGGTAATGACGGCTTTGGAGTTGAAGCCGAGGCGCGTCAGGAACATCTTCATCTGCTCGCTGGTGGTGTTCTGCGCCTCGTCCAGAATGACGAAGGAGTCGTTCAGCGTGCGGCCGCGCATGAAGGCGAGCGGCGCGACTTCGATGATGCCCTTATCGATAAAACGTTCGAGCTTATCGGCGTCGAGAAGATCGTAGAGCGCGTCATACAGCGGACGCATGTAGGGATCGATCTTTTGCTGGAGCGTTCCCGGCAAAAATCCCAAACGCTCGCCGGCCTCGACCGCTGGACGCGCGAGAATGATGCGATTCACCTGCTTGCCCAACAATGCCGAAACCGCCATGGCCACGGCGAGGTAGGTCTTGCCCGTTCCTCCGGGGCCGATGGCAAACACCATGTCGTGCCGCTCGATGTCTTCGATGTAACGGCGCTGGTTGGAGCTTTTTGGCGTGACCGACTTCTTGCCAAACACCCGCGGCTTGCTTGGATGTCCCGGCTCAAGAATGCTGCGCAGCGTCGTACCGTGATCTTCGGTGGCCACGCGGAGAAGCGCCTTCACCGCGCCGTTATCCAAGCGCCTTCCTTCGCGCACCAGATCGTTGTATTGGTCGAGAATGCGAATGGCACGGTCAACTTGCGGCGCGTCGCCTTCGACGACGAGGCGATTATCGTCCAGATACGTGGAGACGTGCAGGGCGGATTCAAACAGCTTTAAATTCTCATCCAGGGTGCCAAAGAGGTTTTCGACTTGTCCAACAATCTCGACGGTGCGTCTCATGGGGAGTGCGACTGACCCGCTTTGGGCCGCCGCAGGGCTGTCTTACCTCCGACCGAGAGGTGACTACGGGGACGGATTAACTCATTTATGGTATCTGAAGCCCCTGGCAGGGTCAAGCGCGCCAAGCTAAGTGACGCTTGCGCTGGCGTTTGCATCGACGCTCGCAGGCTATCACTTTGCTCTGGCGTGCTATTTGGCGATTCATTTGTTGGCTGGCGCCGGGAACTGCACTTTGGGCGCTGCACGGTCGGCTTCGGGGGCGTTGAAGTAGGCGGTGTTGCGAGTGAAGCCCGCCAACGATGCGACGATGTTATTTGGGAAGAGACCGATGTAGGTGTTGTAGTCCTGGATGTCGTCGTTGTAGCGACGCCGCTCGACCGCGATGCGGTTTTCGGTTCCGGCCAATTCGTCCTGTAGCTGTAGGAAATTTTCGTTCGAGTGGAGCTGCGGATAATTCTCGGCGATGGCTAGCAGGCGGCCGAGTGCGCCGTCGAGTTGGCCATTGGCGGCGATGCGGTCGGCGGGCGTTTGCGCGCTGAGGAGTGTGGAGCGTGCTTTGGCGATGTCGCCGAAGACGGTTTGCTCCTGCGCGGCGACGCCCTTGACCGTCTCGACCAGGTTCGGGATCAGGTCGGCGCGGCGCTGCAGGACCACGTCTACCTGCGCCCATTGGGCCTTCACCGCTTCGTCTTTGGTGACCATCTGATTGCGGCGGCCCACATACATTCCGCCGAAGATCAGCGCCAGAATGACCAGCACCGCAAGGATGCCTAGCAGCGTTTTCATTTCACTTGCTCCTTGATTCCGAATTAAGCGTCACAAACATTACTGGAGTCATGATCAAACAGCAGATCCCTCGGCCTTCGGGCCTCGGGATGACAGCGCTTCGTTTTCGTGACATCTTCTCGACCTCACAGACAATTCGGCTGCGGCCAGCTACGGCGCTGCTAGGCGGCGGTCCATCTCCTCGGCTACGCGGGTTACGGCATCGAGGTACGCTGCGAATGTGCGATCGTGATCGACCTCGGTTGTGCGGCGCTTGCCGTCGCGCAGATCGAGCACGGTGTGAATGGCAGCGGGATCGAAGGCCATCTTGGCGGCCAGACGATCCAGAGCTTCGCGACGCGAATCGGGCGCGGTTTCGCCAAGGGCAATCAGCGCGTGGCGAAAGAGGGTTGCAAATGTTGAGGCCGAGGCAATCATCAAGTCCGTCAGCTCGGCGCGGTTTGCGCTCAAGCGCAGGAAGGCCTGGCGCAAGCGGATCACGCTGGTTCGCAGTTCGCGCTCGACCTGCAGACGGTGCAGCGTCATCGGCACTTCGAATTCGGTCAGGAAATCCTCGCCCAGCAACATGCGATGGCGCGCCTTCATGTCGATCAATTCGATGGCAAAGACGTCCGCGGACTCCTGCAGCTCGCGCAGCGTGAAAATCAGCGGCGTCGGATGGCTTTTGCGCGACCACCATACACCGGCCGGTTGAAGCTTGGCGAGTTCCGCGGCGTCGACCGACTTCAGCAGGCACAAGATATTCAGGTCGGAATGCTCCTTGCGGAAGTCCTGGTCGGCGCCCGAGCCGTACAAGACGACCGCAGTCAGATTGGCGCCGGCCGCAGTCTTCAGGCGCTCGACCAATTCTTGCAAATCGCTCTCTCTGGACATTGCGTAGTCTCTCCGAGCTTACCAGCCGCCGCCAGCCCCGCCGCCGCCCGATCCCCCGCCACCAAAACCACCGAATCCGCCACCGCCCCCGAAGCCCCCGCCGCCCCAACTTCCGCCACCGTAGCCGCCGCCCATCGGCCCCATCCATCCGCCGCGACCGCCGCGCGGACGCGACCAGCCGGCCAGAGCGAATAAGTACAACAGGAGACGCCATCCGCCAAAGAAGGCCAAAATAATGAAAAATATGATCACTTGCGGAGCGATGCCGTTATCGGAATTATCGTCTGGCGCTTCGCTGGGCGCGGGGGGCGCGACGGGCTGGGTGAGCGAGACCTTGCTGTCCTGGGCGATGACGCTGGCGACTTGGGAAGTGATCTGCCAGAGCGCGGCGCCGTACTGATTCTGGCGCAGCAGCGGAAGCATTTGCCGGCCGAATCCGCCTACTTTTCCGTCGGGCAAGATGGGCTCGAGGCCGTAACCGACCTCGGTCCAGTATTGATGGTCATCTACGGAGACAAGAATCATGACTCCGCGGTCTTTCCCTTTGGGTCCGACGCCCCATTTTTGGAAGAGGCGATTGGCGAAGTCGGATGCGGTGTCGCCCTCGAGCGAATGAATGGTCACGACGGCGATTTGCGCGTTGGCCTTCTGATCCAGTTCCTGGCAGAGGGCTGTGAGCTTGGTGCGCGAGTCGGCGTCGACGACGCCGGCGAAGTCGTTGACGTAGCCCTGAGGGGAGAGCTGCTCGACTTTTTCTGCGTGTACGGCCAAGGCGAACAACAGCAACAGCGGGAGGACAAGCGCTAGACGAGGTGCCAAACCGCACCTAGGAAGGGTGTTACGTCGGCCTGGCCATGCTCTCCCAGATTGTCTCGCCGGAGGTTGGCGCGGTTAAGCACGACGGGGCAGGCTCCGCGCGAACGGGCGCGGCTAGCCCTCGCGTCAAATCACCGGGCAACATACTGAGATTATAACATGCGCGTCCGACCGTTTACTCAGCAGTACAGGGGACGCCACGAGTGCAGATGTTAACGGGGTGTTCAGCAGCGATCCCATAAGCGAAGACGAAAATCGCCGATGCGGAGATCGGCGTTCCCAGGGTGGGAGGCGCAGCGCGCTTCTCTTCGAGATGCGGCTGGAGTGTGGACATGCGACGCTTCCCTGCTGGGTCATTCGGGCCGTCCCTCGTCATTTGGGCCGTTTCACCTCGGGGCGTGATGGCTTTTTAGCGTTCGGAGGATCGTAAATGTAAACGCGAGATTATTTTCGGGCGAACCAAATGGATTGGAAGCAGCGTCAGACTTGCTGGGGCGGAATGAATCAAGGCTCCGAGGCATCCTATACTGAATTCGTCGGATTACGATCCGCAAATGGGGGTTAGATGCTGGCGGCAATTTTCGTTTGGGACAATTTCCTCACGTTTCTCGCGTCGGCGGAACGTGCTGGATTCGCGTTTGGCTCATTCAGTGGTAGTATGCTCGCTCGTCTTCGGTTGGTCCTAGCCTCACCGAAATCGAACTTGTTGGGGAAACGCCTCTCTTCTATGCGAACCATCTTGACCTTGGCGTGTTGCCTTCTCCTGCTGTGCGCTGCCCGTGCGTCCGCGCAGGCCGTCCCGCCCGCGGTCCCGGCTGGTAAAGTTAATTTCTGGGAAGCGAGCCTGGGATATGCCTACATCAATCACTTGGGTAGTGGGTCCGATGACTTCGGCTTAAACGGCTTCGATGCCACTGCTACGCTCGGATTGAATCCGCACGCGGGCGTGAGAGCGGACCTGGGTTATGCGCTGTCTGGAGATCGCTTGGGCACGACCACGGATAGCAGCATCTTCAGTTACCTCATCGGTCCGGTGTTCTATCCCACGCGAAAGGAAGAGCGATTGAGCCCGTACGTTCAAGCGCTGTTCGGCGGCGCCCGCGTCAGCGGGCCGATTGCCGTTCCTGGCGGAGTCCTCGTCGGAGGATATGCGAACGGGTTTGCGTGGGCGGTCGGCGGCGGGGTGACGTACCGCGTGACGAATGCCTTTAGCGCCCGGTTCGGCCTGGACTATCTGCGAACTGGATATTTTGGACCTACGCGCACGATCGAAGCCCAAAGCAACCTCAGAGCGACTGCTTCGGTGGTGTATTCGTTCGAAGCCCCGTGGCGGCTACGACGACGACGTTAGCTAACAACGGATCGGGATTCGCCCGATCCACAACTTGAAGTGGAGATGGATCGAGATGAGGTTCCCCGCCTCCATCTTTTTCGTGGTGCTCGCAGGTTCAATTTTCCTCGCGGCGTGTTCGTTTCCCGGCAAACTATATTCGCCAGCCACTCAGTACACCGTTGGCGGCACGGTGTCGGGGCTCGTCGGCACCGGGCTCGTATTGCTGGAGAATGGCGGCAACAGCCTGGCTGTCGGTGCGGGCACTACCGGCTTTACGTTCGCCGGGGGCATCCTGAGCGGCGGCAGTTACAACGTCACGATTTCTTCTCAGCCTTCGAATCCTGCGCAGACCTGCCGGATGAGCAATGCCAGCGGGCCGGTTACGAACGCGAATATCACCAGCGTTCAGATCACGTGCACGACGAACGTGTACACAATTGGCGGCACGGTGTCTGGGCTCACAGGCACGGGGCTGGTGTTGCAGGACAACGGCGGCAATAACCTCGCGGTGGGCGCAGGGGCGACGAGCTTTACGTTCAGTACCGCGATTGCGAGCGGCGGAAGCTATGACGTCACGGTTTTTTCGCAGGCTTCGAGCCCGTCGCAGGTCTGCGGCGTAACGGCGGGCAGCGGTACGGTCACGAACGCAAATATCGGCAGCGTGGAGGTCACCTGCGCCACCAGCGGCATGCGATATGCGATTGGCGGCACGGTGACGGGCCTCGCGGGCACTGGCGGCGGCCTGGTGCTCCAAGATAACGGCGGCGACAATCTGTTGGTGAACGAGAATGGCCCCTTCACGTTTCCCACGATGATTGCAGGGGGTGCGAGCTATACCGTCACAATTCTCGCGGAGCCCTCGAGCCCGCCCGAGAATTGCATTGTTCTGAATGGGAGCGGCACGGTAACTGGAACGGTCACAAGCGTTCTCGTGGAGTGCGCGAACAGCCCGTGGACGTGGATGAAAGGCTCCAATTCCCTCAACCAAGCTGGGATCTACGGAACCCGGGGGACGGGCGCCGCTGCGAACACGCCCGGCGCTCGGCAGCATGCTGTTACGTGGACCGATGCGTCCGGGAACCTGTGGCTCTTCGGAGGATTCGGCTACGATTCGGCCGGAAGTCTTTCGTACCTCAGCGACCTCTGGGAATACACAGGCGGCAACTGGACCTGGATCGGCGGGCCGAGCGTTGTTAATCAGAACGGAATTTATGGAACGCTCGGTGTGGCCGGCTCCGGCAATGTCCCCGGAGCGCGGTACGGAGCCGCCAGTTGGACCGATCGGTCTGGAAATTTTTGGCTCTTCGGGGGAAACGGTTTGGATTCGGTGGGAAACGGATCCTGGCTCAATGATCTGTGGAAGTACAGCGGTGGTCAATGGACCTGGATGGGTGGTTCCCAATTCGCGGATCAGCACGGCTTCTATGGAACCAAGGGAGTTTCCGCCGCGAACAATGTGCCGGGCGCGCGAGCATGGCCGGTCTCTGGGATCGATTCGTCCGGCGATTTCTGGCTATTCGGCGGCCAAGGCTACGACTCCACCAGCGCGTTTGTGGGCGACCTGAACGACCTGTGGAAGTACAGCGGCGGACAGTGGACCTGGGTCAGCGGAGCAGACCTTGCGAACCAACTCGGAATCTACGGCTCTCAGGGCACGCCTGCCGCGAGCAATGTTCCGGGCGCACGCATTGCGGCCGCCGGGTGGTCCGACCCATCCGGAAACTTGTGGGTCTTCGGCGGCACGGGATACATTTCGACTGGGAGCAGCGCGGGACCAATCAACGATCTTTGGAAATTCGACGGCCACGAATGGACGTGGGAATCCGGGTCTTCCTTTTTGGACGAGGCCAGCGTGTTTGGTACGGAAGGGGTGCCGTCGCCAGCGAACACGCCTTCGGCACGCGTATCCTCCGGGAGTTGGGTGGATGCGTCCGGCAATTTCTGGCTCTTTGGAGGCACCGGAGATACGTCCGCGGGACCTGGAGACCTGAATGACCTGTGGGAATACAGTGGCGGGCAATGGGCGTGGATGTCCGGATCGCAATTGCCGAACCCACCGGCGATTTACGGCACGCAAGGAGTTCCCTCAGCGGGAACTGTTCCCGGAGGGCGATTCAATCCCTCATCACACTGGATCGATACGCACGGCAACCTGTGGCTTCTCGGCGGGTATGGCCCAGTGGTTGGCGGCGGGGATCTAAACGATCTGTGGAGGTACACGCCGAACTGAGGAAACTTGGCTTCGCGTTGCGTCGCCGAGCTCTTTGTTCGCGATGCTGAACGCCGCTGGGATTATTGTTTGGTTTTGTCTTCGACCTTGTCGGCGCCTTCTGCCGTTTTGCCTGCGGCCTTGTTCACGACTTTCTTGGTACCCTTTTTCACTTTTCCGCCGACTTTTTTGAAGGCGCTTTTCGTTGAGCCGCCCGCGTCTTTTATGTCTTGCTTTGCGGTCTTGTTGTCGTTGTCTTGCGCAGCGTCAGTGACGGCGGCGGGTGAAACTGCGGGCGCGCAGGCTAGCGTTGCAAAGAGGAGCGCTTTCACGACCGTGAGAGATTTGCTCATTCTTGTCTCTCCTTCATTTGGCTCGCTGCGGACGAAGCGATCGAGCTGCGACTTTTTGAGTCCGCGGCGGCCGCTGGAGTAGGCCTAAATTAACATGGAAACAATCCGAGGCAGTAGCACGGCGAGCGCGAGCAATGCGACGGCAATCCACAACGGCGGCCGGTGGCCCTTGCCTACGCCATTCACAATCGCAAGGATAAACGCCAGGAGGGAGCAAGCCAGCGTGATCAGAGGAAGCATTTGGGTGAGTCTCCTTTTCGGCTGCGAATGGATCCCTTGCGGAGGGCGTCCGAGCCTTCAGGGATTTTACGCTATTCCGGGGAGGCATCCGCTCAGGCTTCTGGGGATGCGTTGCAACGCTCCGTTCGGAAGCTGCTCCGGTATATACTCTCGCCCATTGAAGCGGAAGACGGGCTAGCGCGGCTCGCCGGCCAGACGACGAGGAGAGATTATGAAATCGAAAATCGCGTTCACGATCGTTTGCTGTTTCCTGGGATTGGGTCTGGCATGGAGTCAGATCGCCGTCGCTCGGCAAGAAGCACCGGCAGGTGCGGGCGCGGCGCAGAACTTTAAGCAGCCAACGCCGGAACACGACGTGAACGTTACGGCGATCCCTGGAGTGATCGCGGCCGGAGCCAAATGGACGCTGGTCTGGCAAGGGCCGGACAATGCTGATGGCCTCGTGGCCATGAAGGACGGCGGCGTCCTATTTGCGCAGGAGCAGCCGAGCACGGTGGGCCGGCTGGACCCGCACGACAAGTTTTCGATTTGGGCACGGGACACGCATGGAACGGGCGCTCTCGGGATCGACTACAAAGGGCGCGTGATTGGCGTGGAGAGGACCTGCTCGGATCCGGGCGGACATCCGGACCAATGCCATGAGGCCGCGCAACTGATCGTGATTACTTCGCCGGCGGGCCATGAGGTTTTGGCGGATAAGTACATGGACAAGACATTCTGGCGCATGGGCGAACTGGTTTGCGATTCGAAGGGCGGCGTATATTTCTCCGACGACTTTGGGACTTATTTTGTCGATGCCAAGGGTAAGGTGAGCTTGGTTGCCGGCAAAGAGGTGCGTACCAACGGGATGATGCTCAGCCGCGATGAGAAGACGCTGTACCTGACCAACGGCAAGACGATTGTGACCTTCGACGTGCAGCCGGACGGCACCACCACGAATCAGCGGGATTGGGCTACGCTGCAAGGAGGCGCGGGTGACGGCATGGCGATCGACAACGACGGACGGATTTATGTGACGACGGGCGACCCGGGCATTCAGGTGTTTAGCCCGGAAGGAAAATACCTGGGCGTCATTCCTCTGCCTCGGTCGTCCTCGAGTATCGCGTTTGCCGGACCGGACAAGAAGACACTGTACGGCAAAGGCGCGGGCATGAAGACGCCGGACGGGCAGGAGTACCGGACTCCCGATGGAGTGAGGAATAACGCCAAGGCGATCTACAAAATCGACATGATCGCGCAGGGTTACACGGGGCGGCCGAAATAGCCGGGGGTGGCGCTCGTGGTCGTGGCGGATTACGCGGGAAGAGCCGGGGTTTGGCGCTTGCCGCTGTTTGGCGCGTAAAAGCGGTTATCACACTCGTGGCAGCGGTAAGGCGCTAGAAAAACTGCACGGAGCAAGTAACTCTCGACGAAGCCGCGCCTGCGGGATCGGCGCACATTGGCGCCGGAGCATTGAGGGCATTTGCGCTGTGCGCTTGCGGCGCTTCGTTTCTGAGGCTGGCTGTTAAGCGGGCTCGGCGCGGTAGGAGTTACTTTGGGATTTGTCTGTGTTTGCCCGCTCATCAGCGCCGCTGCGGCGGGTGGGACGGGTTGGTCTATCTTCGCCATGGCGATGCACCATCCTGTGAGACAGGTTTCCTACGGTCAATACCACCGTCTACCTATCAGCATCGGCGCAAGCATTTAGAAGTTTAGGGTTAGCCCCGCTGTAAAGGCCGCGGTGGGCCTTGTGGGCCAAGGTGCACAAGCCGCCACACCGCTTCGTGCCGGTTCGCCTGCGCTGGCCTTCACCATGTTAGGGTCGCCTAGAAGCGAACGAATCGCGTTGGAAAGAGCGGCTTCGATGACACCCTTGGGGCAAGCTTGATGCACGCGCTTTACGCATCGATTGGACTGGCTATTTGTGCGGTTTGCCTGGTTGCGCCTAACGCCGTTGCGGACTATTCCAGGGCGCAATGGCTGGGAGCGGATCTTTACCGTTGGCGATGGGGTTTGGGCTGGAGACGGAGTTTCACCAAGCTGGTGGTGCAGCCGCGGTACCCGCTTTTTATATGTTGCTACGGATTATGCGGGTCGATTTTCTTCCTGTACTATTTGGTTTTTGTCCCGAAGTAGCCCGCCAAGATGTTTTCGCGTGATTTGAAAACGCGGCGCGGTTAGTAATGCCTAGGCACATCATATCCCCTGAGTCGTTGAGGTGGTGGTCCAAGAAAACGGGGGGAGCAGTTAGAGTGGCGATCGGGGAGCGAGGCGGCTTAGGCCTTGGCAGGCGTGCAGCAAATTGAGGCGACTAAATATAAGTATAATCGCGCCCTCGAAGTTCAGAGGAAAAGACGGATTCACTATGAAGAAACGTCGATTGAATCGAATGGGAGCTTTGGCATTTGCGGCATGTGCCGCGGTGGGTGCAGCGTGGGCGCAATCGACGGTAACGCGGTTGGGCGTCGCCGAGAACAACGCACGAGAAACGGTCCTGTCGATAATGCGCGGCGGCTACGGCTACTACGGAGCCGCGTCGAAATCATTTTTGATGCTGGGACCGACCGCGCGGGCGATGGCGGTAAATGACGTCGTTGGGTGGGCCAGGGCGTACGTCAAGTCGGATGCATTCAAGCAGGCATGGGCCAAGGAGCGAGAAGACGCCAAGCCAAAGGCCCCAGCCGTGACCGGCACGACAGACGACGCCGTCAAGAGCTATGACGCTCAAGTGCAAAAGCAGATTGATGACATGAAGAAGGCGGTCGCGAGCCTTCCGCCCGATCAGCGCAAAGCCATGGAAGAGACAATGAAGCAGATAACTGCCCAGGCAGAAGCCTCCGCGAAGGATCCTTCGCAGCAGGCTTTGCGGCGCCAGGCCATCGAGGGCCAACGCACCGGTGATCAGAGCAAGTACCAGAGCGACTTGAAGGAGTGGGAGGAAGATTTCCCGGTGGACCCTAGCCCGGTGATCGCGCGACGCTTGCGCGAATTTCTGGCCATGAGCGCCGACGTGAACTTCGACGCGAAAGTGGTGAACCGCGACGGCAGAAACTATTTCGCGGACGAACAGTACGAGCGCAAGCCAGAAGAGTGGAAAATATGCTTTCGCGCGGGACGCGAGGCAACCACGGCTGCGGGGTCGGCGGCAACGACGTGGCTCGCACAACTGGGCAAGTAGCTTGTCTACCGGTCGACTCTTCCTTGTGTACAGAAGCGCGCGAAACGAAATAAAAGAGTTCCTCGCGCGGGACGTGCGCCGCGGTTTGACAATGAGTTGTGGGTCCGCTAGTGTAAACCGTTCACATCAAGCTGCATAGGAGCAATGGATGGCACAGGGTACGGGGACGAAGGTAAAGAAGCGCAAGAAATCGGTACTGAAGCGCGCAGCGCAGTCGATCACGCGCGCTGCCGTGAACCGTTCGAATCGCACACGCGTGCGGTCGATGATCAGGTCCCTGCGCAGCGCCATTAAATCCGGCGATCCGGCAGTAGCCGGCAAGATGCTCCGGCCGACGATATCCGCGATTGATCGCGCGGTCGCCAAAGGCGTGCTAGAGAGAAATACCGCCAACCGTTACAAGTCTCGGCTGTCCCTTGCGTGTAACGCGGTTCGCTCGACTCGCCCACCAACTCCGCAGTCGTAAACAATTCTCGAGAGATCGCTTTCGCAGCCCTCTGGGCTGATGACCGGGAACCGCGCAAGCGAAACCGGCTGAGGGATTCCTCCGCTTCATGGCGGCGCGCACTTGCTTACCGCGAAAGCTCCCCTTGCCGGGGACTTTCGCTCGAAAGCGGAGCGCCACGCAGGAAAAAACGGCTGCCATTTCGGTCGGTATGACCGGTGGCTGCTGGGGCAGAAAAGCACGAAATCCGCTTCTATTTTCGCCAAGGGGCGCTGGTCTTTGCCGCGGCTGCTGCCGCGGCCGGGGGCTGGCCGCCGATCAACTTAGCAAGCAGGAACTCCATCACGGAGCGCTCTTGCCCCGAACCCGACTTCAGCTGGCTATCGGCGTCGTAGAGCGCGCGAAGGCCGTCGACCAACTGGCGGCGTGGGATCTTCTGGGCCTGGCGCACGGCCATCTCCGCGGTCGCCGGCCGCATGTTCAGGCGCGATGCCGCCTGCCAACCGGAAGCACCCGGGCCGAGTTCTTTTGCCTCGAGAAGCTTGCGGTACATCCAGGCCATGGCGCCGACGAGCGCCGGAGCCGCCTCGCCCTCGCGCAGCAAGGTGTCGAGGAACGCGAGGGCGCGCGCACGCTGGCCGAGGGCGAGCATGTCGGCCAACTCCCAGACCGTGTATTTCTTTTCCGAAATAACCAGGTCATCGACGTCGGCGCGCCGGATCGGCTGACCGGGCCCGACATAGGTCGTCAGCTTCTCGATCTCGCTTCGTATGGCGGCGAGATTGGAATTGCAAAGATCGGCTAAAACTTCCGCTGTCTCGTTGTCTAAGGAGGCCTTGCGCTCACGCGCCATTTGCACGGCGAGGCTCGCGGCCATTCGCAGACGCGCTTCCGGATCTTTTGGAAGTTCCGCCGCGACGATGAGAGCTTTCTGCGCGAGAAGCTTGGCGAGCTTCATGCGCTGGTCGAGCGCGGCTGCTTCCAAAACCAGGACCGTGAAAGGAGCTGGATCATTCAGGTAGGCGGTCAGGTCTTCGATCTGCGCGTCGCGCTTGGTATCGGATTGCTCCTCAACGGCTTCGAGGGCGCTGACGATGACCACCTGCCGGGGAGCCAGCATGGGAACGGTTCGAGCCTGGCCCAATCCGGAGCCCAGCTCATCGTCTTCCGCCGAGAAGCGCCCCACGGCCCAGTCCCGCGAAGCCGGATCGACCACGACATCGACGATCCGCTCACGACAGGCCTCGCGCAGATACGCGTCGGTGCCTAGGAGTAGAACAGCGGGCACCGGTTTACCGGCGATCAGACGCTCGACCAGCGCTTCGGGTGAAATCGGGGGCATCAGAACTGCTCCAGAACGTCGGCAACCACTCGCTCGGCGAAGTCCCTTGAAAGACGGTCCAGCGCCGGACTTTCTTCCTCGAAAAAGCTTTTCACGTCGGTAGAGATTTCGTAGGGCTCGCGGAAAACGAAATTGTCATTGCGGTAGAGAACGTTACCTGTGGAGCGATCCTCGAGGCGAACCTTCATCGTCACGGTGACGAGGACGGCGGTGGCGCGCCCGGTCACCGGGTCAAACACCTCGGCGCTGTTGCCGATGTTATCGACTTCGCCGTGCAGCACGGCGTCCGCGTCGTTCGGTTTGGCGACGATGCGATAGGAGGTGCGAGCTAGAAATTCGTGGACCACGGCGTTGGTCAGCCGCTGTTCGATGCGGTAGTTGGCGGTGCGATTGTCGAACGTTGGCACGGCGATCGTTTTAATGGTTGGCGGCAAAAGATTGGAGTGGCCCACGACGTGGTAGCCGCAGCCGGAAGCAAACAGGATTGTCGCGACGGAAGCTGCAAGCACGAAGGATCGTAAACCTCGCAGGGAGTCACGCCACCACAAATCACGCCACAAAGTACGCGACGCACACGACACATCAGGCAACAAGGAGCCTCTCCGCGATCCGAAGGGCGTTGGCCGTGGCAACACGCATGTTGTCGGCGGCGCCCCAAAACCAGTAACCACGGTCTGTGCTGGGATCGCGCTCCGGCCGGCCGATCACCGGCTTCTCTTCCCCGGCCACACTGAGGTTCGATGGAGGTTGCTCCTCCGCGGTTGCCGCCTTGCATCCGGCAGCTTCAATGCGCGCCATCAGCGCGTCCGGCTCCACGGGCTGCGCGAATTCGGCATATGCCGAAAAGGTGTGCGCATAAAACACCGGCGCCTGCACCAGCGTCATCGGCGGCGTGGGAAGACGTCCCGCGAGATAGGCGTGGACATCGTGGCGAAGCGCGGCACGCACGTCGGAGAGCCGCTCTTTGCTCGCCGCTCCCCAGTGGTCGAGGAGGTTAAACGCGACTTGCGTGTCGAACACTTCTTGCGGCATCGGCTGAAACGATAAGAGCTTGACGGTCTGGTTCTCGAGCTCCTCGATGCCCGCTTGCCCGCGCTCGGAGACGGGGTGGAGGAACGTGATGACCAGGCGGGTGAGATCGAAGGTGGAAAAGGCCGCCGCCAGCGAACAGGCGACGATGACCGGCGTCGACGGGGAAAGGTAAAGCCGAGTTCGATCGCCAGCGGATGCTTTCGCGGCTGGAGGTGGCAAGAGCGCATCTAGCGCGGGGATCCAGCGATATGCTCCTGGCGACTCAGACAAGCCGCCGCTGAGATCGATGACGGTGGCTCCCGCGGTTTGCGCTGCCGGGCCATGCTTGGCCGCGAACGCTGGCGAGCCGGTGAAAAAGACAAATTGCGTTTTCTCGAAGCTGAAAGGATCGATGCGCTGGACGACCGCCGGCTCGCCGCCCATTTCGGTTAGGGTTCCTGCGGCCACTTCCTCGTCGAAGAGGCGGACTTCGCCTACCGGGAAGCCGCTCTGCTCGATCCAATCCCTCAAATCCTTGCCGCGGAGCGGCGTGGCTCCGGCAATGGCTACGCGAAGGGATTCATCACCGAGCGGCATGCGAGGCGGGGCGCGAAACCGTGCGGTGTCGCACGAAGCGGACAACGTGAAGCGTGAGACCAGTGACCGTATATCCGGCGGCGATGATCAGAAGCACCACATCCGAATACACCACGATCGACCAGACCAGAAGCGCGCCAACGACGATCATCAGCGAGTGCTGGCGCCTGCCCCAGGGAATATCCTTGAAGCTCGGAAAGCGAATCGAGCTAGCCATCAGGAATGCCAAGCCAAGGACCAAAGCCAGCCAGGCCACCGACCAGCGCCAATCGTCCAAGGGTAACCTGAAGGCATGAACCATGGCCGCAATCATCCCGGCCGCGGCGGGCGTGGGCATTCCGACAAAGAATTTCAGGCCGCCGTGGAGCCATGCCGTGAACATTGAAACGAGCCAAACGCCAGGCACAACAGATGACGAAGGCCAAACTAACCAGCCAAGCCAACTGAGAAACGTGCTTGGCTTCGGGAACATCGGCTTGCAACAGGGCCTGCGTTCCCCAGGAAAAGGCCAAAATGCCGGGCGCGATCCCAAAGCTAACCATGTCCGCTAAAGAGTCGAATTGCTTGCCAAACTCGGTGTTGGTTTTCGTGGCGCGGGCGATGAAGCCGTCGAAAGCGTCAAACACGATCGCGAAGCCGATAGCGCGAGCGGCGTAATCCAAATCCGTGATGCCGCCCTTCAAGGTCGCGAGGACGGCGTAGAAACCGCACAGGAGGTTACCCACCGTGAACATGCCGGGCAGCAAATAGACACCCCGCCGCATGCGGTGGTTGGGCGGGTCAGCGAATCCGAAGTCATGCTGCTCCGCGTCTTTCATCGCCAGCGCGCCAAGATACTCACACCACCCGCGACGTGTTGACCCGGACGAGCCACAATTTCCGCGCCCAGGGGTAGCCAGACGTCCATCCGCGAACCAAAACGAATCATTCCCACGCGTTCTCCCAGTTTGAGCATGTCCCCAGACGACTTCCAGCAAACCACTCGCCGGGCAATCCATCCCGCGATCTGCTTGAACACGATCTCTCCTCGCTCGGTTTCGAGGTGAATGACGTTTTGCTCATTTTCGACCGACGCCCGAGACCGCATGGCCGCATAGAACTTGCCCGGACGGTAATCGACGCGGGTGATGCGCCCCGCCATCGGGGACCGGTTCACGTGCACATTCCAGACGGCCAGGAAGATACTAATGCGCTGACCGGAGCGGCCATCCCAAGGCTCGGTAACGACTTCCATGACCCGGCCATCGGCGGGCGAAACCACGATGCCCGGTTCGGTTGGCGGCGAGCGCTCGCGGGTCACGAAAAAAATAGACCACAAACAGGCCCAGCGCCAGCAGCAAAAACGAGGCGAGGCGCCATCCCAGAAACACAGCCGCTGCGCCCAGCACGAGCGGCGGCAAAGCAAATTTGTACCCGTCCCGGACCATAGATTGCCGTCGTCGCTCAAGGCTACGCTGCGCCTTGCATTGTACGACAATTTTCGGTCGAGGAAAGGCCGAGACTGCTCGACTACGGGCGAGGTGCGCTGCTCGCGACCCGCGCGGCGTGCTTCTCCATCTGGTCTTTGACCCAGAGCTTCATTTTTTTGAGTTGCGATTCGAGGAGCAGGTCTTCAGCACTAAGGAGGGAGGATCTGTGGATTTGTTCGAGTTCTGCTGCGTAGCGGGTGTGCTCTTCAACTAGCCGCCGAAATTCTGGATCGGCGGCAAGGAGATTTTCGCGAGTATCCGAGAGTTCTGTGGACATCATCGGCCTCCTTTAATTGTTATTGGATGTGTGGGTCACATGATCAGAAAAAGTTAGCACAGCGAATTCGGCCATTCAAGAGCAAATCACAAGGGGCGAGCGCAAATCACAACCGCATTTCCCCGAGCGAACGCGAGAGTACCAGCGCGTCTTCCGGCGGTTCGGGGTAATAACCTCGACGACGCCCGGTGGCGGTGAATCCAAGAGCGCTGTAGAAAGCACGCGCCGCTGCGTTGGACTCGCGTACCTCGAGGAACGCCTGCTTCGCGCCAGCTTGTCCAGCTTCGTCCAGGGCGACGGCCATCAAGCTGCGGCCAACGCCGCGCCTACGCCACGCCGGAACGACGCCAAGATTCAAAATCTCCGCTTCGTCGGCTATCGTGCGTGCCGCGACGGTTCCTACCAATTCGCCTTTCTCGTCGGCAACCCACACGCGCGCCCCTGCGTTCACCAGTGACAGCAAGGTGCTGGCGGACCAGGCTGATGCGCCCGGACTAAGCGCCAGAATACCTTCGATCACCGAGGCCTCGTCCGGAGCCATGCTGCGTACGGTCATCGATAGCGAATCATGATGGGGCGAATCAGCAGGGGACGTATCGTGAGGCGATGGTTCATGAAGGACGGATCGTCTGAAGGCGCGATCATGCCGGTGACCGGTCTTCCCACTTCACTTCGGCATCTGTGCGGCGAACGTAGTTCGCGTCGAGATGCAAGGCGTCAACGACCTCGCCGCGAAGCGCCCGCGCGTAGCCAATCTCTCCGATGAACGGAGCGAGCACAGCGGACACCTCCTCGACTCGAGATCCCTCGAACGCGGAGCCCACGAGTGCGTCCCGAATTGGGACAGCGGCGGGCGAGACAAAGATCGGTTTTCGTGCGCCGGCCAGATCAGCCACCAGGCTGATAAATTCGCGCGCTGCCAGAACAACCTCTTCCCCGCGCGGCTCGAAGGGCTCACGCGGTCCATCGATGTGCGGGTCACCGGTGTGCGGGCCACCGACGTAATTGTATACGCGCCCAAAAACCTGGCCCCGTCGCGCATCCTGAACTGCGGCTACGAGTGTGCCGGTCTGCAAATCGCGAAAGCCCTGGGCCTGGAACGCGATAGCCTCAAGTGAGCTCACCGCGACCACGGGCCGGCTGAATGCTTCGGCCCAGGCTTTCACCGCGGTAAGCCCGATGCGCAACCCTGTGAACGAGCCGGGACCGGCCGCCACGGCAAATAACTCGAATGCTGTGATAGGAGTACCGAGCTTTTCCAAGAGGCCTTGCAGATCCACGAAGAGGCCGGCGACATGTGGCGCCGTGGTGCAGCTCGCTCGAACACCGAGCAAACTGCCGTCGCTTAATACGGCTATGCTGCCCGCTTTTGTACTGGTATCGACCGCCAAGATTAACATCGGTCCGATGTTAGCACTTCGGCTGCGGGCCGTCAGGCGGGTGCTGTAGGCGGAGTAAGCAATTTAAGTTCCATTGCCCTATGCAAAATTTTCATAACTGTCTGATTCTACGCGAAATATCTTGACTAATAGTTACTTCAAGGGTACAGTTTAGGAAGTATTCGGAGGTAGTCTTTCCGGGGGAGACACGTCTAAATGGATTACAAGATAGGCGAAAAGGTTGTCTATCCGAACCACGGTGTAGGCGTCATCGAACAAATTAGTTACGGAACACTTAACGGAAGAACGGAAACGTATTACATGCTGCGCATCACTTCGAGTTCACTCAAGGTGATGGTGCCGCATTCGAATGCCGAAGCAGTTGGATTGCGACCGGTGATTCGAAATGGCGAGACGGAAAAAGTTCTCGGATACATCGCCAAGGGCAAGTTCAACTCCCACCACGACTGGAAGCATCGATTCAAAGAAAACTCGGAGCGGATGCGGACCGGCTCACTGATCGAAGTGGCCGCCGTCCTCAAAAGCCTCGTAGCCCTCAGCCGTACGAAGCCCCTTTCCTTCCGAGAAAAGAAAATGCTGGAGCGAGCCAAGTACCTGCTCATCACCGAACTAGCCACGGCCCGAAACACCACACCCGAGACGATGGAAGGTGTGCTGGTGAAGTCGCTCGCTAAGGCACGCCTGCGCATGCCTGTCACGGGCGAACTGGCCGAAGTCGCCGACTAAAGTCGCCACTGCTTACGGCCCGGCTCTCGCCGGGCCTGTTTTTTCGCCAACTCCCAAGTCACTGATTCAAGGCGCTATACCCCTTTTCACTTAACGTCGGCGGAGAGGAGTCTGCACGGGCGAATCTCGACTTTTTCAGGCTTCTCAGGGTTCAGGCGAGCGGCAGGATCGGCTGGGCGTCGAGCGTGGCGTCGGCAAGATCACCCGCAAGCAGCTTTGGAAAGGCCGCGGCGGCGATCATCGCCGCATTATCTGTGGAAAGCTCCCGGCTAGGAAAAAACACTGGCAAGTTCTTCTGGGCCGCCTCTCGTTCAAAACTAGCGCGCAGCCCCGCGTTCGCCGCTACGCCGCCTGAAACGAGCACGCTCCGGGCGCCCGCCTCCGTCGCAGCTGCCATCGTCCGCCGGACCAACTCGGCAATCACCGTTCGTTGAAAATTAGCCAGGAGCGAAAGCGTCTGCGGGCTCGATAGCGCCAGCAGACCGGCAACACTGCGCTCGCCGCGGGCCAGCGCTTCGCGCCGCTGTTCCATCTCGGGAAGGAGCTCGGGGTGCGCTCGAACGTAATAGAGCACAGCCGTCTTGATCCCGCTAAAACTGAAATCGTAGGGATTGCCTTTGAGCTTGGTGGCGCCCAAATGGATGCTGTCGAGGCGGTCGTGGCCGAGTTCGATGGCGCGGGCGACGAGACGGTCGATGATGGGGCCGCCGGGATAGCCCAGCGACAAAAGCTTGGCCACTTTGTCATAGGCTTCGCCCGCGGCGTCGTCGCGAGTCTGGCCGACTCGGCGGTAAAGGAAAATTTCGGCACCTGCCAATTTTGTTGGCTCACTTGCGGCCGACTCGCGGGCTGAGACTTCGTACAACACCGTATGTCCTCCGGAGACAATCAAGCAGATAGCCGGCAACTGCGGCTGCTTCCCTGCCCGGTAGGCTTCGAGGAAAACGGCGTGGACGTGGCCCTCCAGGTGATTCACCGCGATAAGTGGTTTACCCAGCGAAGTGGCAAGGACTTTTCCGTAGGTTAAGCCAACGAGCAGGGAGCCCACCAGGCCCGGGCCGCAGGTCACGCCGAAGGCGTCCACGTCTGCGAACGCGAGACCGGCCTGCGCCAGCGCCTCCCGCACAACGGGGACAATGCTTCGCAGATGCTCGCGCGAGGCGAGCTCCGGCACGACGCCGCCATATTTGCGGTGAATATCGATTTGCGAGGCGACGACAGTGGAAAGGATTTCGCGGCCATCGGCGACGATGGCCGCCGCGGTTTCATCGCAAGAGGATTCGATGCCAAGAATGCGTGTGCGTGTGGTCACGGGTCGGGAGCCTTGAGAGGCCATCCTAGCACGCGCTTGCTTGGAGTGCCCCTCGCTCAGGGACTCCCTCGGCGTTTCGCGGAGCGACCCTCGTTTGAAACCGCGCTATTTGCAAACACTCTTGGAAACAGGGGGGGCTTAGCCCGATTGACAATCGCTCACAGCGACACGTATGTTCGGCTGAACACGATTTTGGTTTAGTACTCGGTCGAGACGGAAAATTCTCCAGAGGCGAAAACGATGCCGAAAGCTACAAAACGAGTGCGTAAAGCTGTGCTACCCGCGGCGGGCCTGGGCACGCGATTTCTGCCGGCAACCAAGGCTCAGCCTAAGGAGATGCTTCCGGTCGTCGACAAGCCGCTGATTCAGTACGTCGTCGAGGAGTGCGTTACTTCGGGCATCGAAAACATCATCATCGTGACCGGGCGCGGCAAGGACGCCATCGAGGACCATTTCGATTCGTCGCCGGAGCTGGAGCGGTTTCTAGACTCGCGTGGCAAAACGGAGTTGGCCGAGATGGTCCGCAGCGATAAGCAAGCTGGTCCATTTCAGCTACACGCGGCAGAAGGAACCACTTGGATTAGGCCATGCGGTGCTTGCGGCGAGGGAGCTGGTGGGCGACGAACCGTTCGCTGTATTGCTGGGCGACGTCATCATCCCCGGACCAAATCCGGCTACGCGGCAAATCATCGACGTCTACGAAGAAACCGGCCTGGGCGCCATCGCCGTGGAGAAAGTGCCGCGAGCAGAAAACGCAACTGTACGGAATCATCGATGCCGCTCTGGAGAACGGAACGCGTTGGGCGCAAAGTTTGCTGCGGGTACGCGAGTTGGTGGAAAAGCCGGCGCCGCACGAAGCGCCCTCAAACCTGGCGGTTACCGGGCGATACGTCCTGCCGCCGGAAATCTTCGATTACCTAGCTGCGTCAAACCTGGCCGCGGCGGAGAAATCCAGCTCACCGATGCGCTGCAAATGCTCGCAAAAAAGGAGGGGCTCTTCGCGCTCGTCTACGAGGGGCAGTCCTACGATGCGGGAGACAAGCTGGGCTTTCTGATGGCCACGGTGGAATTAGCGTTGAAGAACCCTGAGTTCGGAGACGAGTTCCGGGGATATTTGCGCGGCCTGAAACTCTGATTGCGTCTGCGCGCGGTGCGCAGGGCGCGTGCGTTTATTTGGACTTCGCGGCGGGCTTTTTCTTTTCGCTGGACGTCGACGGCGTCTTGCCCTCGCTCTTGCTATCTGGGTCTTGCTACTTCCGACTTGGCCTCCGCCTTGTCCTTGGACTTGTCTTTGGAGTCGCCGTCGGACTTCGAGCTCTCGGACGATCCAGCGTCCTTGCCCGCGGAGCCAGACCCTTTACCGTAGTCGTTCACGTACCAGCCGCTGCCCTTGAACTGAATGGCCGGCGCCGACACCATGCGTTCGACACGACCGCCGCACTTGGGACACTTTTGCAGCTTGGGACCTTCGAATTTCTCGATTCGCTCGGTACGATGGCCGCACTTCTGACACTGGTATTCAAACAGGGGCACGCTTTTCTCCGCAGTTACTAATGTGGCTCCGACAGAAGCCCACGTCCCAATGCAGACGTCTAGATTGAAATCCTATCACGTCGGGGCTCACCCGCGCCGGATGCTGCGGATGAGTCAAGCCTCCCGGGGACGGGACGCCAAGCCCCTGCGACCGGCGTGATAGACTGGCGGTCGGAATGGACCCCACGGATCCCACGCCAGCCCGCCTGCCGACCCCGGCGATCCCGCCGACAGAGATACGCAAGGCCGGATGCCTCTATCTGGTTGCCACGCCGATCGGAAATCTCGAAGATATCACCGTGCGAGCACTGCGGATTCTCGGCGAGTCGCACCTGATCGCCTGCGAGGACACCCGGCAGACGGCAAAACTCCTGCGCCACTACAACATCGACAAGAAGACCGTTAGCTATCACGAACACAACGAAATGACTCGCGCGGCGGAACTCGTGATCCTCCTCGAGGAAGGGGCCAAAGTCGCGCTGGTCACCGATGCCGGCACGCCGGGAATCTCCGACCCGGGTCATCATCTTATTTCGCTATGCCTGCGGCACCATATTCCCATCGTTCCGATTCCCGGCCCTTCGGCGGTGATTGCCGCGCTGACGGCTTCCGGGCTGCCCACCGAGGAATTCCTCTTTGTTGGATTTTTGCCTTCGCGGAGCGGCGAGCGCCGCAAGGCGCTCGAGCGGCTCGCGTCCGAACAGCGTACGCTGGTGCTCTACGAATCTCCGCATCGGCTGGCCGACACGCTGGCCGACGCGCTGGCCCTGCTCGGCCGGCGCCCGGCCGTGATCGCGCGCGAAATCACCAAGATGCACGAGGAATTCCTGCGCGGGGACCTGGCTGAACTGTTGGTGCGCGTCCAGCAGCATCCCCCGCGCGGCGAGATCACGCTGCTGGTCGGAACAGGCGGCCGAGGGCCAAATGGCCGCCGCCGATCTGCCGTCGGCGCCACTGCACCAGCGCGTCGAGCAGATCATGCTCGAACAAAATATCGACCGGAAAGCTGCGCTAAAGACCGCGGCACGCGAGCGCGGGCTAAGCAAGCGGGAAGCCTACAAGCAACTGCTGACGAATCGCTGACCTCGACGTGCGCCGCTCATCCCTGCGGAGCGGATTCTCCAGCGGCCACCGTGCTTACAAAAAATGCGTCCACGCGCTCGAGCACTTCCTGCGGCGAATGCGAACTGTGCACCTGCCGCCGCAACATCCGCGCCGTTGCGGACGCCGTGCGTGAACGAAGCTGGCAAACTGCTTCATCTTGCCGATCGCGTCGGGCAGGCCCGCTTCGACTAGCTGACGGAAATACGTCGAAATCAGGCCGATAGCGGTCCATCTCGGACGGCTCATCGTAACTGCCCGTCGCAGCAAGCTGCTCGATCTGGCGGAAGATCCAGGGATTGCTGCGTCGCGGCTCGGCCGATCATCACGGCATCGCATCCGGTCTCCCGCACCATGCGGAAAGCATCCTCGGGGACGTGAATATCGCCGTTGCCGATCACGGGAATGCGCACCGCTTCCTTGACCGCGCGGATGATGTTCCAATCGGCTGCGCCTGCGTATCCTTGCATGCGCGTTCGCGGATGCACGGCAATCGCCTCCACGCCCACGGACTCGGCCATGCGCGCTACTTCCACGGCCACGATACTCTTGTCGTCCCAGCCCGCGCGAATCTTGATGGTCAGCGGAATGCTTACGGCGGCGCGCACGGCTGCGCAGAAGTACCTTCAGAGCGCGCCAGATCGCGCAGCAGGCCGGAGCCTCCGCACTTCACCACTTTTTTGGCCGGGCAGCCCAGGTTGATATCCACGATGTCGAAGCCGAGGTCTTCGACGGTGGCGGCGGCTTCGGCCATGGCCTTCGGATTGGCGCCGAACAGTTGCGCGGTGATGGGGTGTTCGTCGGGATCGAAATAAAGATAGTGCAGCGTGCGCGCGGCGTTGCGCGTCACGCCTTCGGCGCTGGTGAACTCGGTCATGATCAGGCCGCAGCCGCCCAGGCTGCGAATCATGCGCCGGAAAACGGTGTCGGTAACGCCGGCCATGGGCGCGAGCACCGTCGCCGGCGTCATGCGAATATTCCGGATGTTTAATTCTGTGGGAACGCGTAAGCATCAGGTCTCGCGACTCTACAATAAGCTGGTGTCGAGCCCGGAAGCAGCAGGTGCTTCGGGCTCCGCCGCCGGAGGTGCTGGCTCCTGCTCACGCGAACTGGGCTCCAGGCGGGGCACCGGAACTTGCCGGAACCGAATGATGCTCGCGCATGGTCGCGCTGCAAAACGGCTGCTGGCGGCGCTTCGCGCTGAACAGCAAGATGCGTGACCAAGCCTTCGCTTGATCCCTCGAAGAAGCCGTCGACCAGCTGCGCCAGCGCGCGCGAGCGCGCCTCCTCCGCGGTAAGATTTGGCCGGTAAACCCAGGCGCGACCCGACTTGCGGCGCAGAACGATTCCCTTCTGCGCCAAGCGATCGAGAATGGTCATGATCGTGGTGTAGGCGCGCGGGCGAGTCGGGTGCAGAGCTTGCTGGATGTCGCGCACCGTGGCCTCGCCCGAGCGGCCACAGCGCGTTCATGCAATCGAGTTCCAGCGGAGCCAGATCCAGGATCGAGTGCCGCACGCCGCCGCCCGGAGGAGATGCCAGCCATCGGTCAGCGCACCTTGTTTGGTCAAGTCTGCTGCGGCGTCCCAAGCGTCGAGTTCCGCCCTGCGCAGACGGCGACGGGAGGCGTCAGCGGCTCGACTCTTCGGAACACGTCGACGCGCAGCAGCCTGCGGCCCAGCGCCGGGCTGAACGCCGTCCAAACTTCTCGTCGGCGCCTGCGACGCTCAGAACGGCGCGAGCGGCGCCCATCTTGGAGTCCAGATCGTCCAGATAATGCAAGACCAGAGCCTCGCGGAACATCGGCAGCTTCGGCGAGCCGAATTCGTACTGGCCGTGATGGCTGATCAGCAGGTGCTTCACCAGCGTCTTCAGATCGGCGGGAAATCCTTCGATGGCGTCCATCTTCTTGGTGACCTGCTCCAGCTCCATAACGATGTGCCCGAGCAGTTGTCCCTCGGCCGTGTATTGAATGGAGCGCTCGCAGGAGAGCTCGTCGAGCTTGCCGATGTCGTGCAGGATGGCGCCGGTCAGGAGCAGATCGAGATCCAGCTCACGATAGTGCCCGGCCACCGTTCTGCACAGATCGCACAGGCTAATGACGTGCTCGAGCAGTCCGCCCAGAAACGCGTGGTGCATCATCTTTGCCGCCGGCGCGCGCTTGAGGCGCGGCACCACGGCCGGATCCTCGATGATCGATGCAACCAAACGCTCGCAGCCACGGATTGGTCAAGGCGGCGGCGTGTTCGCAGCAGCCGGCGATAGAGCTTGCTCGACGTCCTCCGCGGTATGCGGAAAATAGTCGGCCAAATCGAATTCGCCGGCATCGGCGCGGCGAATTTTGTCCACCGCCAGCTGCGTCTTGCTGCGATAGTTCTCGACGCGCGCCTGCACCTTGACGATGTCGTCGCGGTCGAAGGTGGCGGTAATCTGGTCGGCGTTTTCCCACAGGCGAGCTTCAATCGTGCCGCTGCGGTCGCTCAGCTCCAGGCGCAGAAACGGCTTGCCCTCGCGGGTCACGCGCAGTTCTTTTTCACAGACGAGAAAGAAGGAGGTGATGGTGACGTCGGGGGTCAGGTCGGCAACGTACGCGGATTTCATCAGGCGTTCTTTTTCTTGCCGAAGAACAGGAATCTATGGCCGCCCTTCTTTTTCGCGGTCTCGTCCGGTGTCCGGCGGCACTTCGTCGATGGCCGCGCCCGCGACCTCGGCGGTATCCGTGTAGCCGGGCTTGACCTCAACGTAGCTGTCCTGGCGCAGCATGTTCAGGTAATCGCGCAGGGCCGGCTTCATCTTTTCGTCGTAAAGGCGGTTGATCGATCTCGTTTTCCACCTTTTCCTCGGGCTGCTGCCCCGCGGGATAATGCTCGCGCACCTGCAGGATCAGGAAGCCGGTCTTGGTCGGCATGACGTCGGTGGTCTGATTGCGGTTCAGTTTGAAGACAATGTCCTCGAGATTCTTCGCCAACTGGCCGCGCTCGAAGGTGCCCAGGTCGCCGCCTTGCTTGGCCGTGCTGCCGTCGGAAAAGCGCTTGGCCAGCTCGCCGAAATCTTCGCCACCCTTCACGCGCTCGAGCAGGCCGTCGGCCTTCTTCCGCAGCGCCGGAATTTCGGCCTCGGGCTTGCCTTCGGTGCTGACGAAAATCTCCCGCACGACCACCTGTTCGGGACGCACGAACTCCTGCTTGTGATCGTCGTAATACTTTTGCACTTCCGCGTGATCCAAAACGATCCGGGAGCCAACTTCGCGGCGGATGACTTCCTGCGTGATGAGCTGGTTGCGGATGTTGGTCTTGAAGTCCTCAAAATCCACGCCCGCTTGCATTGACCTGCTTCTCGAGATCTTCGAGCGAGTCGATATTGTTTTGCTGGCGAATTTCGTCCAGGCGCTTGACCACGTCCGCATCGACGTTGATGCCGACGTCTTTGCCGCGCTGCACCATCAGCGAATTGTCGATCAGGTCGCGCAACAAATCCTTCTGCCGCGGCCGCAACTTTCTCGTTGATCTGCGCCGGCGGTGCACGCGGGGCAGTCCTGCTTGGCGTCCTCCGCGAGCGATTTCTGAGCGCGTTCCAGATCGCCTCGCGTAATGACTTCATTGTTGACGCGGGCGACAACTTCTTCGACGATTTTTCCTTTGTCTTGGTGTCTTGCGCCGCGGCGGCGACGTGGCAGCAATAAGAGGCAGGCGATCAAGAAACAGGAATTCTTACTCATTATATGGCTCCCCGCGGCATTTTAGCCCCCTGCTTCGAGAGGAAGCAATACGTTTCGAATGGCCTGGGCGGTGTTGCTGGCCCCGCGATCAATCGTCAGCGTCAGCACGCCGCTGGGCGCCAGGCGCATTCCCTTTTGCTTGTGCACGAGATGCGACCAGGTGTTCCGGACGTACCGGCGTCGTGCGGATGAAACTTCAAAGCCACTTCGTGGCCGCGCCGCTCGACCGAGGAGATCTGCAGCCGCTCGCAAAGAGACTTGAGCACCGCATAGTCCAGCAGATTGTCCACCGCCGGCGGCAGCGGACCGAAGCGGTCGGCCAGTTCGCGCTGGACGGCTTCGCGTTCGGCGTCGCTGGTGACGCCGGCGATGCGCTTGTAGGTGCGCAACCGCAGATTCTCTCCGGGAATGAATTCCTGGCGGAATGCGGATATCCAGGCCGAGATTGAGCGTGGCGCGCAGCTCGGGCGCTGCCGCTTCGCCCTTCTTGCTGGAGACCGCGCGCTCGAGCATCTGGCAGTAGAGATCGAAGCCGACCGCGGCGATGTGCCCGTGCTGCTCGCGCCCCAGCAGGTTGCCCGCGCCGCGCAATTCCAGATCGAGCGCCGCGATGCGGAAACCGGCGCCGAGGTCGCTGAACTCCCGCAGTGCCGACAAGCGCCTCTTGGCGATCGGCGTCAGGCCGCCTCCCGGCGGGATCAGGAGATAGGCGTAGGCGCGCTGGTTCGACCGGCCCACTCGCCCGCGCAGCTGGTACAGCTCCGAAAGACCAAAACGATCGGCGCGATTTACGATCATGGTGTTGGCGCGAGGAATGTCCAGGCCATTCTCGATGATGGTGGTGGAGACCAGCACGTCCGCCTCGTCGCGAACAAATTGCAGCATCACGCGCTCGAGTTCGTGCTCGCCCATCTGGCCGTGCGCGACCACCACGCGCGCCTTGGGCACCAGCTTCCGCACCAGATCCGCGATCGAGTAAATCGATTCGATGCGGTTGTGCACCAGGAAAACCTGGCCGCCGCGTTCGATCTCTTCGCTGACACCGCGTCGCACCAGCGCTTCGGAAAACGGCGCCACCACGGTCTGGATGGCCAGGCGGTCCTTGGGCGGCGTTTCGATCACGGACATATCCCGCAGGCCGGCCAGCGACATGTTCAGCGTGCGCGGGATCGGCGTGGCCGTCAGCGTGAGGACGTCCACGTTACGGCTCATCTCCTTGAGCCGCTCTTTGTGCGCGACGCCGAAGCGCTGCTCTTCGTCCACGACCAGCAGACCGAGATCGTGGAAGTGCACGTCTTTCGAGAGCAGCCGGTGCGTGCCGATGAGGATATCGATCTTCCCTTCCTCGACGGCGGCGATGACTTTCTTCTGTTCGGCCGCGCTGCGGAACCGGCTGAGCATCTCGATGCGCACGGGAAACGCCGCCATGCGCCGGCGGAACGTCTCATAGTGCTGGAAGACCAGGATCGTCGTCGGCGCCAGAACGGCCACCTGTTTGGAGTCGCAGACGACTTTGAACGCCGCGCGCATGGCAACTTCGGTCTTGCCGTAACCCACGTCGCCGCACAGCAGGCGGTCCATCGGCGCGGAGCGCTCCATATCGCGTTTGATCTCGGCAATGGCCGAGGCCTGATCCGGCGTCTCGGTAAATTCGAAGGCGTCCTCGAACTCGCGCTGCCAAGGCGTATCGGCCGAAAAGGCGAAGCCCGGCGCCGACTTGCGTTCGGCGTAAAGCTCGAGGAGTTTGTCGGCCATGTCGGTGAGCGACTTTCTTACGCGCGCCTTTCGCGTGGCCCAAGCCGTGCCGCCGAGCCGGTCGAGCGTGGGCTTGGCGCCTTCCACCACGCGATAGGCTTGCACCAGATCCATGCGTTCGAGCGGCACATAGAGGCGCGCGTCTTCCGCATATCGCAAGCGCATGAATTCGTTGCGCCGTCCGTCGTTCTCGATGGTCTGCAAGCCGACGAACTCGCCGATGCCGTGATCCACGTGCACCACGTAATCGCCCGGCTTCAGCTCGGAAAAATCGCTCGCGAACGTCGCCGCCTTCGAGCGCTGGCGGCGCGGCGCGGTAGCAGGAAGCACCTCGAACAGGTCGCCGGTGCCGTAGAAAGCGAGGTGCAAGTCGGGAATGACAAAACCTTCGGACAGCGGCGCGCGAACCAGCGTGACGGACTGCGCGCTACTGGATGTGGCATTCTTCGGCCAGTCGCATGCCGGCAGAGCTGTGCTCGACCTCGCCGATGGAATAGGGCACCTCGTACTCGCGGCAAAGATCGGCCAGCCGTTCGAGTTCGCCGGCGCTGGTCGCACCGATCAGCACCATTTCGCCCGAGGCGACGCGTCCGCGAACCTCGGCGAGAAACGCGGGCACCTGGCCGTGGTAGTGAGTCGTGGGCTGAACGCGCAAGGTTCTCGGCTCCTGGCCGTCGCGCTGCAGGGGCAGCCGCTCGATCACCAGCCGCGGACGCCTGGCGAGCGCGTCGTGCCATGCTTGGTCGCTGACGAGCGTGGGCTCGTGCGCGCCGTCCGCAGACTCGCTCATCTTGCTCATCGGTCACGCGAGCGCCATCGAGCCGCTCGCGCGCTTCGGTGGCTGCGGCCTCGATTGCCTCTGCCTCGTCGACGATCACGAGCGTGTCGTCGCGCAATCAAATAGCGTGCGCGCTGCGCTTGTCGTCTCGACGGCCGCGCTGTGTTCGCGCTCCGCATCCCCCGCGTGCGCGTCCGCGCCATTTCCCGAAAGGCCCGCCAATGAGGCCGAAAACTCGGTCAGCGGCGGAAACACCACGCGCCCGACCGGGACTGATGGAGCGTTGCGTGTCGGGATCGAACTCGCGCAGCGATTCCACCGTGTCGCCGAGCAACTCGACGCGGACCGGCCGCAGGGCCTCGGGCGGAAATACATCGAGAATGCCTCCGCGCGCGCAAAACTGTCCGGGCATGCTCCACCAGCTCGCTGCGCACATAGCCCACGCGAACCAGATGGGCGAGCACCTCCTCGAGCGAGACGTCTTGATCGGAGGCCAGCGAGAGCGACAAATCCTGGTAGTAAGCGGGCCGGGCGAAGGTCAGTTCGCGTGGCCGCCACCGGCGTGACGATGACCGACGCTTGTCCGCTGACGAAGCGCCACAGCGTGGCGGCGCGCGTCTCCAGGATTTCCGGGTGCGGCCCCACTCCGCGGCCGGGGAGTTCGTCGAGCGCGGGAAGCAAGGCGGCGGATGCTGCCGCACCGCCTAGCGCGCTGCCGAAAGAAACGCAGCGGTTCGAGCAGCGCTTCGGCGCGGCGTTCGGTGTCGACGACCCACAGAATCGGGCGTCGCAACTCGCTGGCCGCGATCGCTACCACAAGCGCCTTGCACGGATCGGTGAGCCCCGCAACGGTTTCGAGCATCGAGCCGTGGCGCAGCCGGTCGAGGCTTTCGTCGACAGCAGGATGACGCGCCACGCGGGCGAGTCGCTCGGTCACGGCTGGGGACAGCATCAGCGGGATGCGGGCTTCGCTCTTACCCGGTGTCGTGGTGAGAATTTTCTGCAAAATCGCGGTGGTGGAATAGCCGGGCTCGAGCGAAAGCGAGACAACTTTGCCGCCGGCCGCTTCGACCTCCGCGCGGCCAACGATTTCGCTCGGGCCCCAATCGGCGCCTTTCGTCAGCACGTCCGGAAGCAGGCGGGCGATGATTTCTCGCGGCGTGGCTCTCGTCGAAAATCACCACAAAATCCACGGCGGCCAGGGCCGCGAGGATTTCGGCGCGTTCCTGCTTCCGGAATCAGCGGACGCGATGCGCCTTTCACGCGGCGCACGCTAGCGTCGCTATTGAGGCCCACGACCAGCACGTCGCCAAGCGACCGCGCTTGTTCGAGTAAGCGGATATGTCCGGGGTGAAGGAGATCGAAACAGCCGTTGGTGAACACAACTCGGCGCGAACCGCGAACTTCGCGGCCCACGAACTGCACTAACTCTGCCTGCGAAACGATCCGGCCCATTCGGTGCGTGGCCCAGGGCATTCCACATGCCGCGGGGCCAGTACAAAGTTTAGCACGCGCGCCAACCCGGCGGCAGTGCCTGTACCGTTCACTCATTGGGCAGCCGCTCGGAATGTCGCAAATCTTTGATGGTATACTCCAGCATCAGTCGGTTCCGCTCCGCGCCTATACGCTCTTGGGACGAACGCTTCCGTCCCGGCATCCGGCCGGCGCCGCACGAGAGGTCGGGCTCCAGAACATGGCAATGCGGCAAATCGCGATCGTGGGCGGCGGGCCGGCGGGTGCGATGTGCGGCCAGCGACTGGCAAGCGCAGGCTTCGACGTCACGATCTATGACGAGCACCTGGCCTGGGAAAAACCCTGCGGCGGCGGGCTCACTCACAAAGCAGTCGTCGCCTATCCGTTTCTGCTGGACTCGCCCTACGCCAAAAAATTGGTTCACACGGTCGAGCTGATCTCCAGCCGCGGCCATCGCGCCCGGCTGGATCTCGATCATCCCATCGTCATCTACTCCCGCACCGTGCTGAACGGCCTGCTGCTCGAACGCGCCGCGCAGGCGGGTTGCCGGGTGGTCCGATCGCACGTGGCACAGGTGGACACCAGCGGGCCACGCGTTCGTCTTCGTGTCGGCGAAGTTTGGAACGAAGCTGATTTCATCGTGATCGCCTCGGGCGCGCGAAACGTACACCAGCTTGGCGCGCAACCGCTCACGCGCGGCGATCTCGAAATGACCATGGGCTACTTCATTCCTTCGCAAGCCGATGCCATTCGAGTGAAATTTCTCAAGCGCTTCGAGGGTTATATCTGGTCGTTCCCGCGCGCCGATCATCTCTCCGTGGGCATCTGCGGCCGCATGTCGCGCCACACGGCGCCCGAGTTGCGCCATTTGCTCGAGCAATTCCTTCGCGACGAACACATTTCCGCGGAGGGCGCGCGCTTCTACAGCCACGTCCTGCCTTCGCCGCAGCTGCAAACGCTGCGCCAGCGCCGGCTGGCGGGGCCGAACTGGGCGCTGGCTGGCGATGCCGCTGCTCTGGTCGATCCCATCACCGGCGAGGGCCTCTATTACGCATTGCGATCCGGGGACTTGCTCGCCGAAATGATCATCGCGGGATCGCCGGCGCAGTATCCCGAGCGCCTGCGCGCCGATTTCTCGGTCGATCTTGAATTTGGCGCGCGCGTGGCGCGGCACGTGTACTGCCGGCCGTTTCCTGGGCGGCGCGGTGACCACGCGCATGGTGCAGTTCATCAGCCGGAGCGCGACATTCCGCACCTTGATGGGCGATCTTTTCAGCGGGGCGCAGAATTATTCGAGCCTGAAGCGGCGGCTCTGGTCGCAGTTTGGGCTCACCGCCAGCGAAGTGGTCATGAGCCTGCTCAAACCTGGACAGTCGCTCGCGCGGCAAACCGCCGGCGACGCCTAGCGCTTCTCCAACTCACCTCACAACACAATTGAAAGCTCTGGCGCTGTGACGCGCGCGGAGTCAGCCTCGGCGTTCGCGTGGGAGGAAGTGCAATACCAATTGTTGGAAAGCGGGGGTTAGAAAGCGGTGCGACGGGCAGCCATCTTGCGCTGGTGGCTGGGGCGGAGGAATCAGGCTGGCCATCTTGCGAATCATGGCCAGTACCAGGCGCTTGTCGCCATCCGACAAGGTGGTGCTGTATCGCTTAATCTCCGACAGAAAGCGGATCTCGTCCTGGGACAGCTCGCCGAGCATCTTCTGCGTATCCCGGTCGCGCGGCGTTTCCGTGCCCGGGAAAAAATCCGCCAGGCTAATCTCCATGGCCTCGGCAATCTTCGCCAACGTCTCGAGCGAGGGCACCGTGTGCCCGTTTTCCACGCGCGAGAGATAACAACGCAGCAGTCCGGTGCGGCGCTCGATGTCTCCCTGCGACAATCCGCGCTGCCCGCGATAGCTTCTGATGACTTCGCCGATCTTAACTTTAGGCTTCTCTTTCGGCATCCGCACGCCCTCAGACGCGGTATCTTACGCAGCGACGTGTGAAGGCGCAAGGGGATTCTGCACGTGGCTCTGCAAATCCACGATCGACATTCTTTCTACGTTAGGAAAACTGACCTGCGCTGGCCCAATTCGGGCCGCGACCCCCTCCGCTAGCCTTCGGGCGTGGCACTGTGGCCACGCCCCAAAAGCCATGCCGATGTCATTGCTATCTCTACTGTTGCGCGAGTTCCAAGATCACAAACGAGCCTGCGATCTGCTGCGGTCGCGGCCGAGGGTTGTCCGCCGTTGCCGGCGCGGCGGCTTTGAAGTCTGCCGTTACCGTGAAGACGTGGTGCGTCTTCGGGTCCAGCGCCATCGTGCGTGCGCCAAACTGCGTCATGACGTTGTCGACCACCGTGTATTTGTCCGGGCGAATCCTCGTGGATGATCGAGAGCAGCCCTTCACGGCAGCTCGCGAAAATCATCCCCGTGCCGGGATCGAACCCATCGCCGTCCGGATCTCCTCCGATGGGAGGCGAGGCCACCACCTTGCCGGTATCGGCATTGACCACCACCAGGACTTTGTCGCACGCTGCGAATAGCCGCCGGTGTGCCACGTCAACAGCCAGGGCCGACGGCCCTTCGCAGGGCGCCAGCGGCCAGGTGCCCTTTACCGCCAGTGACTTGGCGTCAAATTCCATGATCGCGCTCTTGTCTTCCAGGTTCACGAACATGTTGCCTTTGCCATCGAGCGCGGGCTCCTCGGGCTTGCCTCCCAGCATCACCGTGCCCACCACTTCGTCCTTCGTCGCGTCAATCACCGTCGAGGTGCTGCTCTTGCCGTTCATCGTGAAGACGCGCTTGCTCATCGGATCATAGATGATCGAGTCTGGATTCCCCCCGTGGTCTTGATCTTCATCGCGGGCTTGAGCGTCTTCAGGTCGAAGACAGTCACGGTGTCCTCACCGCCGTTGCTCGTGTAGCCCTTGCCCAAGTCGAATGCGAGCGCCACGCCGTGAATTCCCATGGTTTCGGGAATGTCGCCGATCACTTTGCCCGAGACTTCGTCAACGACCATCATGTGCGTGCCGCGCGAAAGGTAGATGCGGTGGGCATCGGGATCAACTCTCAGATAATCCCAACCGCCGTCGCCGCCGACGGGCATTCTCCGAACGATCTTAAACGTGCCAGATTGTGGCGCCGCGTGGGCCGCGGCCCCGAACATGAGCAGCGCCGAACAAACCACCAGCCCCACACGAGCAAACATTCCTAAGCTTCGTCGTAGTGACATATGCAACATCTCCTCTTCGCGCAAATTTTGGCTCTGACTGAAATCCCTATGCCCAATGATCCGAATTGCTCCAATTGTCCGAATGTTCCCAACGTTCCCAGCCCTCCCAGAGCCGCTAAACGCTACCTCGCTCCTCACGCGTCAGATAAAACTGTATGGCGGGCGTGATCATCAGCGACAGCACCATCGAGATCAGGATGCCGCCGATGACCGCGATGGCCAGCGGCTGCAACATCTGCGATCCCGACCCGAGGGCCAGCGACAAGCGGCAGCATGCCCGCCACCGCGGCCATCGCCGTCATCACAATCGGCCGCAGCCGGCGGCGGCCCGCCTGAATCAACGCCTCTTCCGACGAGAAACCCACCGCGCGGAACTTCTGGTTCGCATCGAGCAGCAAGATGCCGTTCTTGGCCACGATCCCAACCACCATGATCAGGCCGATAAACGACGAGACGTTGAACGTGGTTTGCGTAATCAGCAGGGCCAGAAACACTCCCGAGGTCGAAAGCACCGCCGAGGAAAGAATCGCGATGGGAGCCGAGAAAGCCCGAAACTCGAACAGCAGCACCAGAAAGATCAAGCACCAGAGCGAGCAGCAGCACAACGACCAGATCATGGAACGACTTCTGCTGCTGCTGATACGTTCCGCCATATTCGACTCGGATCGAGGGCGGAATCTTCAGATCCGATACAGCTTTCTGCACGGCCTGGACGCCGGTGCCCAAATCGAGGCCCTCGAGCCGGGCAGACACTTCCATCTCGCGCTGGAGATTGTCCCGCAGGATTTCGGTCTGCCCCGGAAGTTCCGTAACGTCCGCGAGCGCGCTCAACGTCGAGGTGGAACCTGTCGAATTGACGAGCATGGTGTTGTTCATCGCGTCGAGCGAGGCCCGGGTGCTCGCCGGATAGCGTACGCGCAGCGTGTAAGGCCGGTCATTGATGATCACCGGGGTGGTGGCCGGCTCGCCATCGACCATGGCCGAGGTGATCGTGGTGAGTTGATCGGTGGTAAAGCCGGCCTTTGCCGCCGTATCGGGTTTGACCGTGAACAGCACAGCCGGCCCGCTGGTGGTGCTGTCGATGCCGTTGTCGATGTCAACGATGGGCTGTTTGCCGTTCACGTAGATCCGGCCCAGGGCGTCCGCCACGCGCTGCGCCCAGTTCTGCAACGCGTCCGCATCGTCGGAGAACAGCTTGACGACCACCGGCTGAGGCGCACCGGTCAGATCGCCGATCATGTCCTGCAATTGCTGTGCGAATTCGGTGTCCACGGAGGGTTCGGCCGCCTTCACCTTCGCGCGAATCTCGGCGATCACCTCATCGATGCTTCGCGCAGCGCTTGGCCTTGAGCTTCACGGAGATGATCGCCGGTATTCGCCTCGGTAACCGCCGCCAACCCCAACTGCAAACCCGTCCTGCGCGAGGTGCTCTCAACCTCTGGCACCGAGCGGACGATCTGCTCAATGTGCGAGACCACCCGATTGGTCTCCTGAAGCGAACTGCCCGGCGGCGTTACGTAGTCGAGAATAAACCCGCCTTCATCCATCGCAGGCAATAGGTCGCTGCCGAGTTGCTTGTAGCTAAGGTACGAAACTCCGATCAGGACAACGCAAAACAGGCCCAGCCAAATGGGGTGCTCCAGTGCGCGGCGCAGCCAGACTTCGTAGAAATTAATGATGCGCTCGAAAAATCCTCCCCGCAGCGAAGCTTCCTCGGCGGCCATCATGCGCCGCATCTGATCGATCTGTGACGGAATCGGCCGATTCCGACGGCTCGCTCGAATTTGCTGCCGGGCTACCGTTCCCGCCGTTAAATCCGCTCTCGCCGTTCTCAGCGTTTGCGGGATTGACGGGAGCATGCTTGCCGCGGTGAATCAGGTGCGTGCTCAGGTTGGTCGTCCAGGTCAGCGCCAGCAACAGCGACGTCAGCAGCGATGCGCTCATGGCGATGGCCAGCGCACGGAAGAAAACGCCGGTCACGCCCGTAATCGAGATGAGCGGAAGAAAAACCACGATCGGCGTCAGCGTCGATCCGATGAGCGGAATCGTCAGTTCCTTGAGCGCGCTGCTGGTCGCGCGCAACGGCGGCTCGCCGCCGTCGCGATGCAAAACGATGTTCTCAACGACCACGATGGCATCGTCGATCACCAGTCCGCCGGCTGCCGCCAGGCCGCCAAGCGTCATCATGTTGAAACTCTGCCCCAGCATCTTCATCGCGATGAAGGTGACGAAAATGGCCACCGGGATCACCATGCCCGTCATGAGCGCGGTGCCCCAGTCCCGCAGGAACATCCAGATGATCAGTCCCGCCAGCACCAAGCCGATGATGATGGCGTCCCGCACGCTGGCGATGGACTCTCGAACAATGTCCGACTGGTCGTAGAAGACGTTCAGATCAATTCCGCTTGGCATGGTCTTGCGGAGGCCTTCGATCTCTTGGTGGACTTCGTCGGCGACCTCGACGGTATTACTGTTCGGCTGCCGGTCAACGCTGACAAGCACCGCGGGTTTGCCGTTTGCGGTGACCACGGTGTAATTCGGCGCCGTCGCCGACACCACGGTGCCGATATCGCTGATGCGAACGGGCACGTCGCCGGCGTCCTTGATCACGATGTCGCCGATCTGATCCGGGGTTCGCACCTGTGCGGTGATTAGGCCGAGGTAAAGCTGGTGGTTGCGAGCCAGCAGGCCCGGCGAATCGACCAGGTTCGTGTGGTTCACCGCGTCGAGAATGTCCTGCACGCCAACTTTGGCGCGCAGCATCTTGGCCGCGTCCGGGATCACGTGAAATTCCGGCTGCTGGCCGCCCTGCACGATCACCGTCGCGACGCCATTGAGGCGGTTCAGCCGCGGCTTGATTTGGTAAGTCGCCAGCTCCCACAAATCGGACTGCGAAACCCGATTCGAGGTAAGGCTGTAACCGAGAATCGGAAAACTCGCGAAGTCCAGCCGATGGCTTTCGATTTGCGCGGTGGACGGCAGCGACGTTTGGATGCGTGCAAGCGCGGAATTGACCAGCTGCAGCGTCAGCGTCATGTCCACGGTCCAATCGAAGCTCAAGTCCACTTCCGCGGAGCCGCGGCTGGTGATGGACTTCACGTCCTCGAGTCCCGGAACGCTGTTGACCGCTTCCTCGATCGGGCGCGTGATGGTCACTTCCATCTGCTCGATGGGCATCACGCCGTTGTCCACGCCGATGATGATGCGCGGGAAATTCGTCGCGGGAAACACAGCGATGGGCAGGCTCAGCGCCTCATAAACGCCCACGGCTGCCAGCGTGAGGATTAGGAAGATGATCGACTTCGAGTGGCGCGCGAACCAGTATTTCGACTTGTCTTCGCCCACAGAGCCGTGCGGCCGCGAGGGCATTGCCGTCGTGACTGAGCTCTTCTCTGCCATCAAAATCTACCGGAGCCCGATGCGCTTCGCTTCCGGGAAGCGAACACCCGAGGAGAGCTCGCACTGGTGTCGCGCCGCTCAGTTCGTGTCGTCATCCTCGTCCTCGTCCGGAATGTTGGGCGGCGCTTGCACCTGTATGGTCGTCTTGGCGAGCACGTCGTCGTCCTCGCTCGCGAGCTGGAACGCGCCCACCGTGACGACCCGTTCGCCGCCCTTGAGGCCGGCCGTGACCTGGGCCTCGTCCGCGTTCCTGATGCCTACTTTCACCTTTTGCTTATGGGGCTTGTTGTCGGTGTCGAGCGTCATCACCGTCGTCGTGCCGTCCGAATCGGTCAACAGGGCTGCGGTGGGAATCACAATCGCGTGCGGCACGGTCTGGGCGAGGACCGTCACGCGCACGCTGGCGCCCGGCTTCAGTGCCATCTTCGGATTGGGAGCGCGCACCCAAATCTCGACCGTAGTGCTGTTTGGATCTAGAGCCGGGCTAACCAGCATCACCTTGCCCTTAATCTCGGAACCCAACCCGGGCGCAGTAATCGTCGCTGTGTCTCCGACCTTCAGCAGCGCCGCCTCCTGCTGCGAGATGTGAGTGCGCGCGACCACCTCCGACAAATTCATCACGGTAATAATGGGCGAGCCGCTGGCTGGCATTTCCCCCGGATACACGGGCCGGTCGGTGACCACGCCATCGATGGGGCTGACGATCTTCGCGTAGCTCAACTGCGCCTCGGCACTGGCCGTCTTGCCCTTGGCGGAACTTAGTTCCCCTTCGGCAATTTTCAGGTCCAGCTGTTTTTGCGCGGTGTCGTATTGCGCCTGCGCTTGCGAAAGGCTCAGCTTGGCGTCGTCGACATCCTTGGCGGAAGCCGCTCCCTGCTTGTAGAGGGCTTGGCGGCTGTCATAAAGTCGTTGCTGCGAATCCAGAGTCTCTTTGGTCAGTTCCAGGTCTTGTTTTGCTTTTTGAACCGCGGCATCGTAGGTCGCCTGCGCTTGCGCGTACCCGCCTTGGCTATCGGTCACCGCGCCGGCCAGGTCCGCGCTCTCGAGCTCCGCGAGGACCTCACCCGCGTGAACCGCGCTCCCCCGATCGACGTAGAATTTCTTCACGGGCGCCGCGATTTTCGGAACGATGGCGGCCTGATCAAGCGGATAGAGGATCGCATCGCCAATCACCTTGCGCTCGATGGGCTCGTTCTCCGCCGCGCCAACCTGCACGGACACCGTCGGCGGCCGGCTCCGCCGCTTCCGGCTTCGCGGAACAGCCGGAAAGAGCAAAACGCGGCAACGAAAAGGACGCCCGCACCAGCCATCGGTACGAGGCGCGCCGCAGGGCTGCGGCGGGTCTGAACGCTGTGGGCAGTCTGCACGGGAGACGCCGATTCCGTTCTTGGCATGTTCATTGTGGCGCTATCTTCTAACATATTTAAAAGCTTCCTGTAAGCGTTTGCAGGTTCGCCAGCGCCAGGCGATATCGCACCTGGCCGTCGTCATACGCATTGCGCGCCGCCGTCAGCGTTGTCTCTGCGTCGACGACCTCGAGCGCGGGCGAGGTTCCTCCCTGATAGCGCAGGTTTACCAGCCGGAGGCTTTCGGCAGCAAGATCGGCTGTGTGGCGAAGCTTGTCCACGGCCGCCCGGGCCACTGAAGCTTCGTTGTATGCCGCATACAATTCGCTGAGCGATTGCGCGCTGCGTCTGGCTGAGCTGCACTCGCGCGCTCTCTTGCTTATATTCGGCTTGGTGTGCCTTGCTTCGCAGCGTCCCCCAATCCCATACGGGCACGTTTAACGCGACCGTCAGAAAGTAACCAAGCGTCGGAACCGGGCCAAGCTCGGGAAACGCGGCCTGTTTCACGTTCAGACCGATAGCGTTGGCCTCGATTCCATAATCGTTATCCACGGTCAGGGTGGGCAGGAAGGCATTCTTTGCGGTTTTGACGTCCAGGTCCGCCTCCCTTTGGGTCTCGATCGCAACGCGAATGTCCGGATTGTCCCGGCTAGCCATCGCCTGAATCTCATCGAACGTCGGCAACGCCGTCGGAGAGTCTAGATCATCGACGACGCTGAAATTTTCGTTGAGCGTGGGAAATAACAGGACGGCGAGATCGAGCCGCGCGTCTTCCATCGCCAGCCTCGATTCATCGAAGGCCGTCTCTTGCTGCTGGAACTGGATTTGCGCCTTGACCACGTCGCTGTGCGCCGATTGTCCTTCGCGTTCCTGGGCCTGGCTGATGTCCAGAAAATGCTGCGCCTCATCGAGCGCCTGCTGTGCGGTCGCGTACTTCCGTTGCGCTACCGCGAGCGCGTAATAGTCCTTGGTCACCGTTACCGTCAAGCCCCGCCGCGCGATCTCCGCTTTGGCGCGAGCCAATGCCTCCGCCGCGTCCGCACGGTGATGCCCGTGCCCATCAAAGCTCGCGGGCGAGAGATCCTGATGGAACTCCAGCCCATTCCCGGTAGACGTGGACGCCATCGTTGGTGACGAATCGGCCGTCGGTTGTGACCCCGTTACCCTGGGTATTGAGGAACTGGCTGCTCGCAATGAACGTCGGCAACAGAGCGTTGCGCGCCTGGAGCAGGTCGTCGTGGGCGCTCTTGCCGTCTCCCTCGGCTGAAATTGTCCCCGGATCAAGCTTGCGCGCGCGATCAAGGGCGTCCTTGAGCGTCACAGTGATGGGAGCGGACGCCTGATCGGGTCCCGGCGGCTGGCGCAATTGCACGGGTGGCTGTTCCTGCGTCGGAGGTGCGGCCGTTTGCGCATGGGCGCTCGGCCAGAAAGCGGTCAGGGCAACGGTCATCCCAGCAGCCGCGAAGATCGACATCCTGAAACGCGAAGCTTTGCCCATGCGCATTCCTTCCCTTCTCAAGCTTTTGGCCCTTCTCAACTTTTTGGCCGACGATCGCAACTGGTTCCGTCGCGCTAATTCAGCAATTCATAAGAGCCCATGCGCCTTCCCTCCGCTTCGTCTAGACGCAAGCGCTCAACTGGTCGTTATGTTTATGTTCGTTCAACCTTAAGGGAAGCTTAACGAAGAGGAAGCCTTAATGCGGGAACGCTGAACGAAGAGAAAACCGTCGTCGAGGAAAGGCCGTCAGCGAACTAGCTGGCCGTCGCCGGGAGCTGCACGCAAACCCGCGTCCCGGAGCCCGGCCGGTTCGCGGCCTCGATGCGCCCGCCCAAGCGCCGTCACCAGCGCCTTGCAAATGGCCAGCCCCAGACCGAATCCGCCCGTCGCTCGCGCCCGCGAAGGATCGCCGCGCCGGAATCTCTCGAAAATGTAGGGCAATTCCTCCGGCGGGATCCCCGGGCCGGAATCCTCGACCGAGACGCGCACCGCTCGCGGCGGCATCCCGGTCGATTCGCACCGTCACCTTCGATCCCGCCGGGCTGTACTGCACGGCATTTTCCAGCAGGTTCACCCAGATCAGCTCCAGGTCCTCCGGGTCGGCATGCAGGTGCACGGCCGTCGGATTGACCAGTTCGAGATCGATGTTCCGCTGGCGTGCCAGAGCTTGCATGCGCGAGATGGCCGCCTCGCAGGTGGACGTCAATTCCGTGGTTCCGAAAGTGCGCGGCCCGCCATTTTCCGCCACCTGTTCGATCCGTGCCAGCCGCAGCATGCGCGCCAGCAGGTCCTCCAGGCGGCCGCAATCCTCCAGCATGTCCGCGAGCCCCGCCTGGTACTCCTCCACCGGGCGCGGCTGCTGCAGCAAGGATTGCAGCGAAGACTTGACGATCGCCACCGAGGTCTTCAGCTCGTGCGCGGCGTCGCTGGTGAAATCGCGTTGCTGGCGAAAGGCATCGTGCAGCCGGTCAAGCACCGACTCGATGGCCTCGGTCAGCGGCGCCAAGTTCGGTGACCGCCATGGCCTCCGCGGGCGGACGGAAGCTCCAGTTCGACGCGGAAATGGTGCTGGCCTGCTGCCGCCAGCTCGCGCAGAGGCTCAGAGCCGCCGCCGCACGCCCCAGGCGCTAGGCCACTCGCCAGCAGCAACAGCAGCAGGCTGGTGCCGCCGACGTAAAATCCCAGCTCGGCTAAATGGCGGTTCATATCCGACAGCGAAGACGCGTAGATCACGGTGACGCGCAGCCGCGGGTCGGGGCGCGTCGTCTTCGTCGTCGAGCACGGCGACATTTCGCAGCGTCACCGCGCGGTAGGGCACGCCCGCCAGATCGAAATCGATGTATCCGCGCCGCTTCCCTGCTCTTCTGCCGGCGGCAACTCGCCGTCCGACTGCGCCACCAATTGCCCCGTCGCTTTGCGAATCTCGAACAGGTCTTTTTGCACGGAATCCGACGATGGCGGCAGCAGCGACGGATCGAAAAGCAAGTCGGGAGGCACACTTTCGGTGTAGCGCACCAGCGCCAGCGTGCTGATCGCGCGTCCCTCGAGCGCGGCGTCGAACGCTCGCGCAATTCCACGCGCGCATAAAGCACCGACGCAGCCGTCAGCGCCGCCGTCAGCAGCAGCTGACAGAGGATCACGGTGCCGATAATTCGGCTGCTCAGCGAAAAACGCTTCACGTCAACTCTCTCGTTCCGCTCGCAAGACGTATCCATGCCCGCGCACGGTGTGAATCAGTTTCACCGCGCGTCCGTCGTCGAGTTTGCGCCGCAATCCGGAAATGTACACCTCAATGACGTTGCTGAACTTTTCCCAATTGTAATCGTAAAGGTGCTCGAGCAGTTCGGTCTTGGAGACCACCGCGCGGCACCGGTGCGCCAGATACTCGAGCACGCGATATTCCATGGGAGTCAGCGCGATATCCTGTTGCCCACGCCGCACCGTACGGGCGCTGGTATCGAAACGCAAGTCGGCGACGGTAATGATCGGCGAGCGCTGCCCCTTGCCGCGCCGCACCAAAGCCTTGGCGCGCGCGAGAAATTCGCCCAGGTCAAAAGGCTTGGCCACGTAATCGTCCGCGCCGGCGTTGAGCAGCCGCACCACCCACTCTTTTTCGTCGCGCGCGGTGAGAACCAACACGGGCGTTTGGTATCCCTTGGCGCGGTAACGGCTCAGCAGCGCTTGGCCATCCAGTTTCGGCAGCATCAGATCGAGCACAAGAAGATCGTATTCGCCCGAAGTCGCCAGGTACAACCCCTCCTCGCCATCCGCGGCAACATCCACCGCATAGCCCGCGCCTTCGCGCAGTCCGCGTGCCACGTTCGCCGCCAGCCGCGGCTCATCCTCTACGACTAGCACACGCATAGATGCACTCCGGATGGCTTGGCGAGAGTCCTCATCGATTGTTGGTCCAACTATACATCCAGGATTGGCAGAGCGGCGAGGGGTGAGCAGCGAGGACGAGAAAGTCCTGCGGCCCGTGACTCAGGGATCGCGCAACACGTCAAATCGGGCCACAGCGTAGCCCAGAGCTGCACCCATAAACACGTCCGACGGAAAATGCGCTTGCAGCGTGACTCGCGAGAACCCGATCACTCCCGCCACGCCATAGGCCACCCAGGGGACCCAGCGGTGTTGTTTGCCATAGCGTTCCGCGATGACCGTCGCCACTGCGAAAGACGTGATCGCGTGACCGGACGGAAAACTTGTGCTCAGCGGCCAATGCTTCTGCGCAAAAAACGTGTCCGAGAACTGGCCATACGGAGGGATATCGCCGGGTCTGAGGCGCCTCGTCGCAGCCTTCATGACCTCTTCGAGGATGGTAACGTCGGCGACGGCCTCGCCCGCGAAAAGACCGGTCTTCCGCGCATACGGATCCTTGTCGAAAAGGCCCACCGCATAGAGGGAAACGGGCGCGGCAAGAATTGCGGAAATAGTGATGTCACCGGAGAAGACGCTATTGAACCCTTGGAAGGTCGTCGTGCGCCGAAAATACGGTGTGTCGTGCGCATCGAGCGCGATCAGGCCCGCCGTCGCGCCTACCACCGCAACCGTGGGTAACCAGTGATGCCCGTGCGCGAGCTGAACTGGGAACAGCCAGAGATCCTTCTGGTCGTGGAAAATATTCGGGAAAAGCAGCCGCTCGGAAACGTCGCGCCCCGGCGGGGGCGCCGTTGTGGTCCCAGGCGTCACTGGCTCAGGTGCCTGTGCTGCGGCGCCATCGTCTCCAGCTTGGGCGGGTGAAGCAGGAGCCGTCGTCGCGCCACCTGGTGCGGGGAACGTGTCCTCGGCCGGCGATGCCACGGGCGCAACCTCTTGGGCGCGCGCAACCCCCGCGAGCGAAATTACGCCGGACAACGCGAACCTGGCCAGCCATCCTGGCCAGCGCAGGCGATCGTTTTTGTGAAAACGCATAGATGAAAACGGTGACCGAATCGCTGGAAAGCCGCCGAGTTAAAAAATTCACGGAAACGCGGCCCGCCGCTTCTGTCCCGGATACTTGCACGATGGAAGCGGCGAAGCAAGCCCTGCGGAAAGGAGCGTCGTCGAAATTCTCTGTGCGTTTAATCTGCGGCCTTAGAAAGGACCAAGACGGGAGCGACCGTTGCTGGCAAATGCGGGCAGAAATGATAGATCCAAAAGAGGTGTGCGGGTATCGGGTGACGAGGAAAGGCGCTAGGCAACCAGCTAAGCAACTCCTTTCGCGAATTGATTCTTGTTACCGGAAATGAGTTCCGTGCTTCTCGGGCTGAATGCCTTGGCATGATCATCGCAAAGGTAAAGCGGACCCGTTCCGCCACCTTGCCAGCAGGTCATGAGCGAAGTTCCGTATTCACAGTCGAATCGGTAATACGCCAGGAGACGCTCGGCAGGCTTGGCACGAGGCAGCCGCCATGTGGCGCGGTTTTTGCAGTGAAGTTTGCGCGGCACGCGGCCATCTTACCTCACATCCAAACCCGCGCGCCAATGCCTCTCCGTGGCCTCCTCCGCGGGCCCGATTCCGCCAGCGTTCCATACGATGGGCCCTCAGATTCACTGCTTCATTCACTTCCCCGAAAGCAGGACGAGAATTTCCCTGCCGCTGCGCACGCTTCTGGGTCAGCGCAAGTAAATTTAAGCGAGATCGCGACCGTACTGGGTTCGCACCAAATGGTTTACAGCGCCTCGGGTATTCGTCGCGGCCAACGAATTCGGTAGCGTTATACCGGAGCATGATTCGCCGGAAACATGCCTTTTGGGCCTCGACAAGGGGCCGCGCTGGAGCGCACCAAGCCCGCAGCTTTTCACGGAGGCGTTCAAGTACACCTGCGCCGTTGCACGATAATGATATATGCGCGCATCCTGAGGCACCGCGCGCAGCTCAATGCGTGCCGGTGCGTAACCCCAGATGAGGAGTAGCCCCAGATGACCAAGATGATCGAAAAAGATAGGCGTACGCCTCGCTATCCGGCTAAGCCAGGCACGTACGTCGTCTACGTGGAAGGGACAGGCGCTATCCGCGATTTGAGCATGGACGGCGTCTTCGTCTTGGACTCCGAGCCCCTTCCCGTTGGAACCAGCATTACCTTCTCGCTTCGCACTGGGGCTCACGACATATTGCTCAAGGGCATCGTGCGATCGGTCGGTCGAGGAAGGAATGGGGATTCAGTTCGTCGAAATGTCACCGGAGGCAAGAAGACGACTGAGGTTATACATAGCCGGGCTGGGTTGAGGCTTGGGCGAGGCTTCGGCGCATGCCGCACATTTCCCAGCGGCGAACGCCTGCCTGCCGACCTGGAGCTCGATCAGGGCCGTTCGATCCGTTGAAGTTGAAATATAGTTTCTTCGACTCTTACTCATTGTGAGCTAAGCTCTATCGTCATCGCCATCGCCAACCGGGGGGCTCATGCGCTTCGCATTTCTTGGACTTGCTCTCGTGTTTTTCTTCATCTGGATCGGCGCCTTCGTGATGTATCACGTCGCCGGCTTCGCCATTCACGTTCTGCTGCTCGTCGCGCTCGTCTTGCTTGTCATCCATCTCGTCTCGGGTCGCCAGGCTGCCTGAAAAAAGTCGCCTGAAAAACGCCAGACCCGAAAAAGCCAAAATTGACCGCGGGTAGCAAACGCCGCGACCTGCCAGGCTGCTTCTAGTTAGCGCTCGTGCGCCTCTTCTTTCGTGACGCTCCTCGCGTCCTTATCCTCTCGTAGCCTGACGAACTTCGAATGCCGGAGATGGTCCGACTCGGTCCATTCCAAGAACTCGACTTGCGCCACAACCTCGGGACGCACCCAAACGCACTGCTTCATTCCGTCAGCATTCAACCCTTCACCCCAGCGGGAGCGCCCCTTCTCCGGGAGATTGCTGAAGGGACATTCGCGGACCTTGAGAACCGAGAGACGCTCAAACAGCGTGCGCCGCAAGCCCTGCGCCAATCCGCTACGCACCCGTGCGGCGTAGATCAGATCGTCGCCGTCTGTAAAAGCCGACAATCAACGAATCCAGTCCGCGCGCTCCAGGCACGAAACCGCCGATCACGAACTCTTGTCCTTGATTGACGCGCAGCTTAACCCACGTGCCCGTACGCTCACCAGCTTGGTACAGACTGTCTTTGCGCTTCGCCACGATCCCTTCGAGATTCAGTGCGCGAATAGCAACCAGCATGTCGGCCGCGCGAGTCTCCGTGAAGTCGACGACCCGAATTCGCGATGAACGAAAGGAAAGCAGCGAACGCAGCAGAGCGCGACGCTCGATGAGTGCCAGGCGCGTCAAATCGCGGTTGTTGTAAACCAGCAGGTCGAATACGAAGTAATGAATGCGAGCGGCTTGCTCGCGAAAATTCTGAAGCAAATTGAAATCTGGCCGCCCGGTTTCCCCGAGGCCCACGATCTCTCCATCGATGACGGTGTTGTCCGCGAGGTCCTGAAGATCCCCGGCGATCAGGGCGAACTGCTTGTTGAAAGATTTGCCGCGCCGAGAGAGGAGCGTCAGCTTGCCTTGCGACTTGACCGCCACCGCCCGGTAGCCGTCGAGTTTGATCTCATAGACCCACAGCCGGCCAGCCGGCAATTCCGATACCAGCGCGCATTCCATCGGTTCGATGAATCCCGCGACACGCTTGGGAAGCGATTCCAGCTTCTTTCTCTCGGCGGGGTTCACCGGGCCATTATGAGGCTGGGCACGCCGGCAAGGCACAACAGGCTTCAGTCTGCGTTAGCGGAATGTAAGCACCCTTCGGATTCTTACGTCCGGCACAGGTTCGCAAAAGCCTATGGCGAATAGAAAGCGAACATGCTATTTTGCTCCCCATGCCGGTACGTTCATGCCGCGTGACCATCAGGGATTTGGAAGGCGTATCGCACACGGTAGACGTCACGGCAGCAACGCTCTACGAAGCCGTGGCCATGGGTCTCGCCGCCCTGCGTGGCAACCAATGGGTTGCCGGCGTAGCGGATGGTCTCAACGTGGTGAGAGTTTCCGTAGCGGATGTTCGCGTCGAGCACGAAATCAAGCTTCAGGACTTCACCAAGTGGCTGGAAAAGGCGGGTGGTTCGCCGCGCGAAGTCAGCGACAGGAATCGAATTCGCTCGATCCTGGGAATGGCGGTGTCGCGCTGAGCGGCGAAGGCCCAACGATGAAAACTAGTGTGCACCATTCCCGGAGCGCTTTTGTTTAAGGGAGGGCCCCAGCCTCACGCGAAGACAGAACCACAGCGTCGAGCCATCGGTTACGTTCTGCATTTCAAGGTTGAACGCTCCCGACTCCGTGGCGCAACGTTTGCCGAGACCGGTAAAAACCAGATACAGCGGAGATGCCCGCGTGATCGGAGCCTCGCGGCGTGCTCCTTCCGCAGCCATAACGGGCCACGCCCCACTGAACTCGGTCCCAAGTTCATCAACCAGTTGGTTGACAGGCTCGGATTTCTGCTGGAGCAATACCGTACATAAAAAGCTTTTTACGAGATCGCGCGCGAAGGGCTCATGCTCTCCATCGATAAAGGCCCTTTGGACGCCCAGTGTAAGCGCCTGCATGTCCTTCTCGGCCGAAACCGCCACATCTAGATAGCACAACGACTGGAATTGTGTTCCCGATGGCTGAAACCGGTGCACGCCATTTTCCTCGCGCGTCTGCGCCAAATAAAACCACTGCCAGAAAGACGACTTCGCGGCGCTTTCGAGGTTCTGCCCCAAATCGCCGAAGATGGAAATCGGTTGGGGGGCTTCTGCCTTTGGCCGAGGCCGGGTCACCACGGCGCGCATCCCAGCCATAATCTTAGCGACACCGCCGGTCTTCGTGTCGTGATTGCGAATTTCTGCCGGCAACGAGTTGGTGTTGGGACTCTGCACAGCAAGGTTCGGAGCGCTGCCCTGACCAGTGCTACCGGTGTGGGCACAGGTGCATTCAGTCGACGGCGCCGCCGCAGCTTCGGAGCGCTTCGGTTGAGGGGCTTCCGCCTCCCGCGGAGGCGGGGCTACCACCGCAAGCAGTCCAGCCATAATCTCGGCAACACCGCCGGTCTTCGTGTCGTGATTGAGAATGTCCGCCGGTAATGAGTTGGTGTTGGGACTCTGCACAGCGAGGTTCGGCGCGCTGCCCTGACCAGAGCTATCGGTGTGGGCACAGATATCTTTGATCAACAGAGCCGCCGCGGTTTCTGCGCGCTTACGTTCGGCGATGGCCAGTTCAGCTTCCCTAAGAGCGTCAAACACCTTGCTCATTAAATGTCCTCACCCGCCTTACTACTGAGAGTAGAAGTAAGCAAGCCCCGACCGGCGGACCGCAATCAACTGAGGCATCGCCAGGCGGCGGACGATGCCTGGACGCCGACGTCCCTCCCCGCTTGCCAGTGTCCAGCTTCTCGACGCCAACGGCATCTCTCGCTCACGGCTCCTGGTAAATAGTGAGGCCAAGCGTCCAAGGCAGCAATGAACTAGAAGGGCCTAATTCAGAAGGACTTCCGTACTAAAACTCCTAGTCTCAAGCTACCTCCACGGTGATTTGGACGTCGTTTCCAGCAATCCTTCCTGCACTGAACCGCCACGACGACGTTCCCATGACGGTTGGAGCCCTATGGAACAGCGACATGGGCTTATCCATCACGCAAGCTGTCATATCGTCACCGTGACGTCACGAGGTCGACGGGCTAAACCTTCGCCCCATTGAGTGTTTCGGCCAGTTTCCGCTGAGGTGCATTCGCAGGGGACCGTTCCACAAACGGCGGACCGCTTGTGTCGCTTACAGTCTCTGCTCCCTACACCATCGGAAGAATCAAACGCAAAGCCGATCTCGTGCGAGGTATGGTAGTCCTTCAGCGAGCTACCTATTTCAGAGGGCATCTTGCTCGTTATCTCTTCATAACGCGGCCAGCCGATACGTACCGCGCGCCACCTTCACTGCATAGCCTTCCTCCACCAACGCACCGTTGCCGAGTCCCGCCTCAGGGCGCGTCAAGGCAGTGACACGCGCCAGTTCTCCCGGACTCGTCATGCCTGCCCCCGCAAGGAAGCAGCGGGCGATTTCGCGTAAAGCGGTATTACGATCCACCTTCGTCGCCAACTCTGCAGGGAAACGCTCTTCGGCCAAACCCCATAGGTAACTGAACCTTGGTTGGTAGACCGCATCGCTTGGCACGACGATCATCGCCGTCTGCAGCTCATCCAACGCGTGTATAAACCGCTTACGATCCGACACACCCGATCCCTCGCGCAAGTCGGCCGATCCCATCTCCCATTCCTTGCGCAAGGCCCGCAATACTCCGAGTGCCGGCCTGCTCAATCGCTTCTTCTCTTCACGCCTCGACACACCCCAAAGCGCCTTGAAATACGGAATCATTCGCGGCGCCAGAAACATCGCCTTACCGCGGGCTAGTTTGCCGTAGTAAACGCGACCGCGCCGCATCACTTCGTCTTTCAATCTCCAGGTGTGGGAGCTTTCCGGATCGGTCTGCACATTGCGTGGCATGATGGCGTCGCGCCGGCCGCAGACGGCCACATAAAGCGATGGCCCGGGTCGGCGAGCATCGGTCAGGCACGCCGCAAACCCGACGCGTTCGACAAACTCCTCGGCCTGAATGGCCGTTTCAACGCACGCGGTGTTTTGACGATGCCAGTGCACATCGCGGTACTCCTCAATTTCAGGAGGAAGCGAATCGTCGGTTTGACGGCCTCTCATTTAACGCGCCAGCCACAGCTGGCAATTAGACTAAGTTGCATTCTAAGATTGGGAAGAGAATCCTCATAACAATACGCCACGTGGCGCAGGTCTATGCGAACGGGAGGGTCCGCATGATATCGCGGCGCGAACTGATGATTGGAATCACGGCGGCCGGAACGACCGCATTCGTCCGGCCCGCGACGCAGGCGCACGCTCGCGCATCGCAGCCACACATGCCAGTTAATTTCGATGTGCCGCCGGGTGCATGCGATTGCCACACGCATATCTTTGGAGACCCGGCTCGATTTCCTCTGGAACCCTCGCGCATCTACACGCCGGAGCAAGCATCGATAGCGGAAATGCGCTTATTACACAAAACGCTGCACACGGACCGCGTTGTGATCGTCAATCCCAGCATCTACGGCACCGACAACTCTTGCAGCTTGGATGCAATCAAGCAGCTTGGCCCCGGCGCGCGTGGCGTTGCCGTGATCGACGATGAGACTTCGGGTGCGGCGCTCGATGAGATGTATCGGAGCGGAATGCGGGCTATTCGCATCAACCTCGAGACGTCGGGGCAATCGGACCCAGTTCTCGCTCGTCAGCGTTTCCAAATGGCCATTGGGCGAGTTAAAGACCATAAATATCATGTGCAACTCTACACGCGTTTATCCGTGATTGAAGCCATTCAAGATCAGGTTGCGGCCGCGCCCGTGCCGGTCGTGTTCGATCATTTTGGCGGAGCTCAAGGGCCGCTCGGCGTGCGCCAAGCCGGCTTTGACGCACTCTTGCAGTTGGTGCGAACCGGCAAGGCGTATGTCAAGATTTCGGCGCCGTATCGCAGTTCCATGCAGGGTCCGGACTATCCCGACGTGGCGCCCCTGGCAAAGGCGCTGGTCGCCACGAACCCCGAACGCATCTTGTGGGGAAGCGACTGGCCACACCCAGCGCAAATCCCTGGCCGCCCGATCACTGAAATCACGCCGCTATACCAGATTGATGATGGCCGGGTACTAAATCAGCTGCCCGTGTGGGTTCCGAGCGCTGCCCAGCGCAAAACCATTCTGGTGGAAAATCCCGCAAGACTTTTCGGATACTAACGCCGAAGTGTGACTGTGCGCTGCGGGGCCCCCTCTCTACGCGGATCCAAAAGCAGGCGCCGGCATAGTTTCCGGTTTGCGGGCCAAACGTGACGCCGCATGACCCTGCCCCGATTGTTGCAATCGAAAAATGCCCGGTGTAGAGTCCGCCTACCGGGTGAATCCCGCTTGGCGGAATGTTCGCGCAGGGCACGGCGTTTCCTGCGCGCAAAGAGTTTGTGCAAGGGATTCTCGTCGCGTTCAGGAGAAAAGCATGACTACGAAGTGTATGTTTCGTGCAGCTTTAGTACTTGCGATGGCGGCAGGAGGCTCGCTGTTCACGGTAGGAGCTCGCGCTCAGGGGACCGCGCACATGCCGCTGGATAAGGCCACCATCAACGGAGACTTGGCCAAGAAAGCGGCGGTGAAGGACCAGCTCTCCGCCGATCTGGCGCAGGATATCGTGAACGAGTGCGTGAGGATTGCAAAGGCTTCGCCGAACGGAACGCTCAGCGTCTTCGTCCTGGCTCCGGACGGAGAAATCCTGGCCGCTCATCGCATGGACGGCCAGAACAAGATCAACACCGTGACCGGCTACAAGAAAGCGCAGACGGCGCTTTGGCTGCGCATTTCCACGCACCAGGCTGCCAACCAGTTCTCAACACTCGACGCCAGATTGATTCGCGAGAGTCTGGACATGTACCTGGTCTCCGGCGGTCTGCCGATCATTGTGGATGATGTACTGATCGGTTCGATCGGGGTCGGCGGCACGGCCAACATCAAGGGTCCCGACGGGATGAACATGGGCGACGAAGCGGTCGCGATCGCAGCGTTGACCAAGGTGCTTGGTCCTCAACCCCCGCCGGCTCCGAACCAACCTGCTGACCCGCTCGGCGAGAACGGACGCGGTGGCGCCGGCGCTGGTGGTGCGGGTGGTGGCGGACGCGGCGGACGTGGCGCCGGAGGACCGCAGTAACCTAAACGCTGCAGTCACGGCTCCGGGCTCTATTGGGAGCCCAGCCTAACGAACAGCCAAACGAATCGCACCCTTGCAGGCGCGGGATTCCCTCGCGCCTGCCTTGCGGTGTTTGCCGCTCCTGAGAGCGCCAGTCCCCTAGCAGCGGGCCAATCTTTTTGTCGGATTTGCCAACAGCAGAGTGTCTCCCACAAGGCACCCTTGTGACCGGTCCAAAGAGCACACTTTTGAGCCGGATTTGATTTAGCTAAAGGGCGAGAGAACGGCGGAAGAGCCGCCACCAGCAGGCCGCGTCACGGGCGGCCTCTTGTTCACTTCCGAGTCACGCGCAAACCGGAAGTATCATTTGCCGCAGCCGTGCTGGGCCTGTTCGAACAGATCGAACAACCGGCCTGCGTTCGCGCCCGCGAGAGTGTCCAAACGATGGGGCTGTCCCTTTTCAACGGTATATTGCGCGGTCATGCCTTTGGCGCGAAACTCCGACGCCTGCGTCTGCATCATGTCCTGCCACCCCATCGGATCCAGTTCCCCGACGAACATGTTGATGCACATTTTCGAGATGGCCTGGATGTGCGCTGGAGTTTCCTCCCACAGATATCCTGGGAACGCAGTGATCGACAGGAAGTACTCAGGATTCAGTGAGGCCACGTGAAATGCGGCAATGCCGCCATTCGACGGTCCCGCGATATGAAACTTATTGTCCTGGATTTTGTAGTCGGCCAGAATCTGTTTCAGAAACTCGGGAAAGATACGTTCCCCGCCTTCGAAGAACAACTGGCCGTCGGCGCTGCGGGGACCACGACGATGTAGCCGCGCTTCTCCGCCTCATCGCGGAAATTCCTGGCGATGACGTTGTCCACTACGTTCATGGTCTGCGGTCCGCCGCCAAACGCGAGGACGCCGGGATAGGCTTTGCTGGCATCGTAGTTATTGGGGAGCACAACCTTGTAGTGAACGGTGGTTCCTCCGATATTCTTGGTCTTGTCGAGAACGTCAGCCTTCACTGGAAGGCTGGCTAGGATCACAAGCGCCGCCGTGAGCGACAAGATTGTCGATCGGTGCTGCTTCATTTGCTTCCTCCTCGCGAATCGTGAGCGCGCTGGTGGCGGCGCTTCGTAGCGCCGCCGAAGGATGGCGATGTTAGCATCTTTCACAGGACAATTTTTTGCTTCGCATCTTGAGCAGCTTGCTCGAGATCCTCTGGCCGGCCGAGATCACGCCAATAGTATTCATCGGCCCGAAAGGCCAGGATTTGCTCTTGCTGGGCAGCGAGACGGAGATAGGAGGTGATGATCGAGAAGGCGCCTTCTTCAGTCATCATTGCGAGGAATCGCGGCGAAATAACGTGGATTCCGGAAAAGGCCAGCGCCTGCACCCGTTGTGAAGTTCGAACAAGCTCGGTGTTGTGACTTGGGCCCTGATCGCCGGCCACAAAGCTGAAGTTGCTCGTCGAAAAGTAGGTATCGCGAAGTCTGCCGGTCCTGCACCGCCAGCGTGGCAAGGGCCTGATGTTCCGTATGAAATTGCACCATGCGCCGAGATCAATCGTGCTGATGACATCCACATTGTGGAGAATGAATGGATCGTCCAAACTGCGGCAATCCTCCACGAAAAAATGGGCGGCCTTTTTCAGGCCGCCGCCGGTGTCGAGCAATTTCTCCTCGCGAGACACTTCAATGCGCATGCCAAAATTAGCGTTCGCTTTCAAGTAGTCGAGAATCATGTCTGCAAAGTGATGCACGTTGATAATCACGTCGCGAATCCCAAATTCACGCAAGCGAGACAGGCTGATTTCCAAAAGAGTGTGACCGTCGATTTCGACCAGCGCCTTGGGCCGATTATCGGTGAGGGGCCGCAGACGCGTGCCGAGACCGGCAGCCAAGATCATCGCTTTCATTTGCCCATGTTCTCCAACTCGCGATGCCGCACCAAGACCTCCACCCCTTTCCTGCCGCGCAAATGTTGTCGCCAATCGCTCCGCAAGATATACCGAGCGATGCTGGCCGCCGGTGCAGCCAAACGACACCATCAAGCTTTTGAAACGGCGCTCCTGGTAGTTGCTCACGCTCGCATCCACCAGCGACAGGACGCTCGCGAGGAACTGGCGCACGCTCTCTTGCTGATTGAGATACTCGATCACGGGCTCGTCTTTGCCTGTGGCAGTTTTGAAGCGCTCTTCGCGTCCCGGATTCGGGAGACTGCGGGCATCGAAAACAAATCCGCCGCCATGCCCGGTCTCATCTTTGGGCATGCCTCGGTGAAATGAAAAACTCATGATCCTTACCGTGAGATTTTCTCCTTCGGGAGGCGGTGGCGGGCTCTGAAATTTCTCCGAGGCCACCATGCTGCTGAACGTGCCCATCAGCGTCGGCAGCTCGATAGGCAAATGGACGTGGTCAAGCAACCAGCGCACGTTTTTCAGCGCGTACGGTACGCTTTGCAGAAAATGAGACTTTGCGTTCATAAAAGCCGCGGAATCCATAGGCGCCCAGCGCCTGCATAATGCGGACGTAAACGTAGGCATAGTAGTGCTCCATGAACACTTCGCGATCGAGCCGAATGAAACCAGCAAGCGTGTCAAGGTAGTGATCGAGCAATTGCTGACGCAAGTGCGGCGGCAGATCGGCCTTGGCATCATACAAGAGAGAAGCGATATCATACTGCAGCGCGCCTTTGCGGCCGCCTTGATAGTCCACGAAGAATGGAACGCCGGCGCGCAACATGACGTTGCGTGACTGAAAATCCCGATAGAGAAAGTAATCGCGGTCAGCCTTCAACAAGAACTTCGTCAGATGGCCGAAATCGTCTTCGAGGGCTTGTTCGTTGAAGGGAATGCCAGCCAGTCTGAAGGAAATAATACTTGAAATAATTCAAATCCCAAGCAATCGACTGGCGATCGAAACTTCCACGCGGATAGCACACCTTATAATTCAGATCGCGGCCGGCTTCGACCTGAAAGCGAGGCAACACCGCGACAACTTTGCGATATGCCTCAACTGCTGCGGGAGCAATGTTTTCGCCGGCGCGATTGTTCGCAAGATACTCGAAGAGCGTCGTGTCTCCCAGGTCTTCTTCGAGATACGCGCCGAAGGTCAAATCTTCCGCATAGATTTCTGGCACTGGCAAACCGTGCCGGCGAAAATGTTTGGAAAACTCGAGGAAGGCGACGTTCTCTTCGCGTACGTCATACAGAATGCCGATCGCGCTGAATTTGTCGTTGGCAAGCCGTATAATATTGCGCCCCGAACCGCCGAGATGGCCCTGCAGTGGCTGCGCTCTGCCGACCGATGAATGGAAATGCCGCTCAAAGAGTTCTGTAAGAATGTCCATGGTTACGATTTCACGGATTCAGCATTGACTCCCACCACTGACTGCCTCCCTGCACCGCCGTGTCTCACCGAAGAAATTCGCCGATCGCAACTTTGCAGTGAGTGCACTTTGTTGTGGCCACAGTTCAACTAATCCTCTGAGTCCAAGGAGGAGCTCTCTCCGCTGGGATTTTTATCGCTGCTCCGCAAGAACTGGTACTTTTCAATCGTCGCAGCCATGCCGGCGTTGGTACCTTCCTCCAGCTCGCACCGCTGAATGTGCCCGAAACAAGACACGCGCACCGGGCCCGCTAGAGTGACCTGGTTCGGCAGAGTCATCTCGATCTCGACGGGTGTGCCTTCTTTGAGACTCTCAGGCAGCACGAAATAAATTCCGTGTGAACTCAGATCTCCGGACACGGCTAAAGCTTCGCGCATTTCTTTGCCATCACTCCACCGAACAATGATTGGCACCGGAAGCTCAAAGCGTTGCGCACCACGTCGTTCAATAAATGACAAAGTCGATCCTCTTCAAACGACCCGAAAATGCAGCCGCGCGGCGCTCACTCAGAACGCACGTTCCATCATCGGTCAGAAATCGCGCCAGAACGTCAAAGCAGGAGCCACCGCAACGCGTAGCGTAACAGCGCCTCGAAGACGAATCCAAATGCCTGTTCCAGAAACGCCAAGGTGCCTACTTGATTGTGCTTGCTGACGATTCCAAATCGAAGCGATCCCGAGGAGACGGCGTTAGGGGTGCAGGATTATGCGGCTTTCGCCCAAGAGTCCAAAAGTAAGAGCCGGACAACCCGGTGAGGATGTGTCCAGCCTCTCCCGTTGGCACGGCTTGGGTTGTCCGCACACAGATTGAACCCCACGCTGCGCGTTGTCAAATCAAAGCAACCACACTACCCAAAAGGACTATCCGCAGTGGGGAACTATGCGGCAGGCCTTTAAAGCGTAGCCTCGTTTGCGATTTTCTCGAGCATGCAGGACAGCCCAGGCCAGAACATGCGTCGCCATTACCGAGTGATTTCTATGATACGAAAATCTTGGTGGGCCATCTCTTTGCTATTTCTATCCGCAGCCGTCATAGTGCCAGCCGCTCACGCTGACACCTACCAATATACATTCACGTTTAACCCGGCGATCTACTCAGCGGCAACGCCCATTGTTTCGATACGACGGGACCGATCAGCCTCGGAACCACCTACACACCAATAAGCGGGAGCTTAGGTTTTGGTGGGGATGTAACGGGATTCGGAATATCCAGGCTTTGCCTGGGCAGGACCAAATTGACTACATAAACGGAAGCGGGAGTTCCGGTATAAATTCAGGTGAAGTAATCCCCCTCATTACCAGTGGGTCCGAGAACGTCCCGTATCCGACGGTAGGGGACATAGGCACGTTGTCCGTCACCGACCTAACCACAGTCCCCGAAATTGATCCCCACAATTCAATATCCGCACTCACGCTACTCATCGGTGCCGTGCTGGTAATCCGTGGACGCCGCAAGAAGATGGCACAGCCCGAAATCGAACGGGCGTAGTCACAAGGTCAACGGACGGTTAGCCGTCGCGCCAAACTCAATATCTGTTAACGATCGAGACATTGCAAAACGGAGATGTTGTGGTGCCGGAGGAGGGAGTCGAACCCACACGGCCTTGCGACCAACGGATTTTGAGTCCGCCGCGTCTGCCATTCCGCCACTCCGGCTCATGCCCAGCAAAATAGCACGGCGCGCCGTTCCAGCAAAGCGCCTATCCGCGAGACAGCCGCATTATAGCGTTAGCGCGCTGGCGCGGTGACGTCCAATCAGCCCGAAAAAATCACGCGCCAAAAAAATTAGAGGCTGACCCGCGGTCAACCCGCGCGTGACAGCTATTTCTTGCCCTTGTCCTTGCTGTCCGCAGCCTGCGCGCCGATCTCCTTGTTATATTCGGCCGCCTCCGATTCCGAGCAGATCATCTCGCGAATATCGAAATTGTCCGGCTGCAACTGCATCGGGTATTTGTCCAGCGCCTTCCAGGGTTCCGTGTAGTACTCGGGGTCGGTAATCGTAACGGTGATTTCCATGATGTCGTGGTTCACGCGGTGGAAGCGCTCCTCGACGCGCAGATCTCCAGTATGCGGACGCCCAACATTGTCGATCCAGGTCCTGGTGTCGAGTCCCGTCGTTTCCACAACGAACGTCGTGGGATCCTCCCACTTGCCAATCGAGTAACCGTACCATCGCGGCTCGGCATTCTTAGGGAAATCGCGGCCGTCCGTCCAGATGTCGCGCCACGCCTGATCGTTTTCGTACAGCATCAGCACTTTCTTTGGCGTTTGATCGATCTCAACCGCCCGCAGGTCGTGCAGGTCGATGCGCGGGAACCCAATCGGGTCGCACATCTCGAAGGGATCGTTCACTTGATCCAAGGCATAAGACCCAAATCCATCTCCGTACTTGTGGGTCTTCCACGCTGCCTCGCCCGCTGGCGTGAACGGCGGCGGCGCGTGCTTCCCATCCGACGGAAAGTTCGCCGGTCCGCTCGCTTGAACCCCGGCGCGCCACCCCGCAGCCGGCTGCCAGGTGCCCGAAATATCATGAACCGGGGCGGGACCTGGCGTCACACCCTTCTTGGGTTTCGGAACTGGCCGGTTCCAGCCATCGACCTGGTCCGAGATGTCGTCCTGGGGCTGGGCATTCGCGCCCGCCTGCTGTCCCTGCGGAGCTTGTGCCCACGTCGTCCGGGCAGGCCAGAAAATCAACGCGGCTAGCATCATCGCCGGGACCGCTAAAAACTTTGGCATGGTGTAAGGTCCTTTCCGAATGTTACGCACGTAAGCCTCCCGCCCAGATGGCCCAGGCTTGATGCCACTTTGGTAGCGGCATTCTAGGCTTAAGCTCCGCTCGCGCGCAACCTCGAAGTCGGCGACTACCGCTCTCCTAGACTAGGCCTAGAGTAGGAACGACACGTAAAGCAGTTGCCCGTAGCGCTCGACCAGCAGCGCTACGGCGTCCCCCTGCTTCAGCTTCGCCAGTGAGTCGCGCAATTCAGCCAACGTGGTGATCGGCGTCCCGTTCAACCCGTGGATCACGTCTCCGGTTTGCAGCGGAATCTCGCCGTTGGCACCGAGCGTTCTCGCCGCGACGATCACCCCCGTGGGAAGCCGCAGATCCGGCAACGTCTTCGCCAGATCGAGATTCAACTCCATTGCCAAAATACCCAGTTTGCCAACCTGGTTCGTCGCCGGGTCGGCCTCATCCACGAGACTGTCTTCCTTGTGAGGCCGCTCCTCCAGAGCAACCTGCAGTTGCATCCGGTTCGACCCACGAAGGACATCGATCTTCGTCATTTCGCCGGGGGCGTGCAGATAAAGGCTGTGACTGAACAAGGGCAGACTTCCGGCCGGTGCACCGTCCACGCTCAAAACGATGTCCTGAATTTTCAGACCTGCTTTGTCCGCGGGACCGCCCGGCACGACGTCGGAAACAATGATCCCGAAGTCCCTCTGCAAGCGCAATCCGGCCGCCAGCTCCGGGGTGATGGTTTGCACCAGCGCGCCCATTTCAGGCAGGTGAATGTGGCCAAATTTCACCAACTGCGGATAGGCAAATGCCACCACGGCAGATGGAATGGCGAAGCCCAGGCCCTGATTGCCGCCCGACGTTGAAAAAATAAACGTGTTGATTCCGACCAGTTCCCCATCGGCGTTGACCAGCGGGCCCCCGCTGTTGCCCGGGTTGATCGGCGTGTCTGTCTGCACGTAGACCAGCGGGCTGTCTGGGTCGGGCTGCCGCGCGACCGCGCTCACCATGCCCATGGTCACCGTATTGCGCAGGCCTTCGGGGCTTCCGAAGGCAAAAACCATTTCCCCTTGCCTGGGCTCGGCAGGTTTGCGGATGGATAAAGCTGGCAAACCGTGCGCTTCGATCTTGATTACCGCCAGATCGATTTCCCGAGTGACCCCTACGATCCGCGCGACATAGCTCCGGCCTTGAAGACCCTGCGTTTCGTCAAGTGACGCTGCGCCTCGCACTCCACTCCCGGCCACGGTTCCCGCACCCGGCATGGACGCAGGTACGATCACCTCGACCTTCACCGCCCCGGTCAAAACGTGCGCATTGGTGACAATGTACCCCTCGGGATCCACGATCACTCCCGAGCCAATGGCTCGCTGTCTTCCGACGATCACGCTGGTTTGCCCGCGGTCGCTCTCCTCCGTCGACCCGTATCCGGTCACCATGATCTGCACCACGCTCGGGGACACGTGGTCGACAAGCGATTCGACCGAGTCGTTCAATTGATGCAGCGAATCGGAAGCACGAGCTTGGCATGCTTTGCGCCGCCGCGTTACCGGACCACACCAGGCAAGCAGCACACAGAACAAAAACGCTCAGTATCCGCGTATCGGGCGCCGCACCCTTCTTCTTCAAGATCCGCTTATTGGGTGCCCCACCCTTCGTCTTTAAGGGTGGGGGTTCTCTATCGTACGAGCCAGCGCGACCCTCCGTGCTAGCTATAACCGCGTAACTCATGATCTTCTTCCCTCTCTCTCCGTTCCCACAATTCTACCCCACGCACGGAAGGCCAGCGAAATAAACGACAGCAGTGCGGAAAATGCGCGCTTTGCACGAAGCAGCGCTTGAGGATGCAGAGCCAGTTCGGGGCCAATACGTATCGGCCGCTCAGTTGCCCCCTTGACGCCCAGTTACAGGTTGGCCCGCTTCTCAGTTCGCCGAGTTCCCTTATACTCCTCTATGAACCTGTGACGTTTTTGACTGTGTTAGTCAGCCTCATCCCACACAACCAGCCGGCGTGCCCCCAGTTGTCATCCCGACGCCCGAAGGCCGAGGGATCTGCTTTTTCTTTATGCCTCGACGCTGTGCATCATCGCCATACGTTACCAGCGAAAGCTTATGAATCCATTCAGGGGAACCCTGGAGAGAGAACCACCTCCTCATAGTATGATCCCTCCCGTGACAAAATCCCTGGCGACGCTGGGCTGTAGTATTCCTCGTTCTTCTACTCATTCTCCCCCTTGCCGCTTCCAAACCCGATTCAGCGCAGACCACGACGAGCAAAAAGGGCTGGCTGATTCTTCACGGTGGAGGAGTCATCGAACCCGAGATCAGGGAACGCTTTATCGCTCTGGCGGGCGGGCCTGACGCAAAAATCGTAATGATCCCTACGGCGCTCGCGGACTCCGAAATTCCCGGACGCAGCCAACAGATTGCCAGATTCTTCGGGCTCCAAAACTTCACCGAGCTGCACACCAGGGATCGCGACCAGGCAAATTCCGACGCGTTTATCGAACCCCTGCGGCACGCTTCGGGCGTGTGGATCGATGGCGGCCGCCAGTGGCGGCTCGTCGATGCCTATGCGGATACCGCTGTCGAGCGCGAAATCAAAGCTCTTCTCGGGCGCGGTGGCGTCGTCTTCGGCAGTTCTGCCGGCGCCAGCATTCAGGCCTCTTTCCTGATTCGAGGCGCCCCCGGCACGTTAGCCAACCCCGAAGGTGACAACACCGTTGTAGTGGCTCCCGGCTATGAGGTTGGATTCGGTCTCCTTCCCAACTCGGCGGTTGACCAGCACGTCGAAGAGCGTTCGCGCGAAACCGATCTCGATCCAGTCATCGCGGCACATCCGGAATTGCTGGGCATTGGACTCGACCAAAGCGCCGCCATCATCGTGCACGGCGATTCGTTCTTCGTGGTGGGCGGCCAAATCGCAATCCACGATGGCAAAAAGCACGTGGGAGGAGCTTCCTATTATCTTCTATCATCCGGACAAGCCTACGACCTGAAGACCCGCTCGGTCCTGGCGCCGGAGAAATCCCCTCTCCTGCTGACCCCAGTCACCGCCGCTCGCACCCCAAAGCCGTCAGGGTTGGGCTCGACAACAACCGGTAGGGGCGTCCTGCAATCCGCGCGAAACCTCCGAATCCGAACGCATCAACTACCAGTGCGACGTCACCCTCTACAGCATCGGCGACAACGTCTACCCCGCCCGCCCCGACGGCCCCAATCGCCTCAAGATCGAAGCCCGCGAAATCGACACCGACAAGCTAACCGAATACACCTGCACCTATTAGTAGGGTGGTGGCGCATTTCCCCGGGGCGCCAAGACACGCCTAGGATGCGACTTTGACCGGGATTATGTATTTGATTCACTAACTGAGTGGCAGTACCCTTCCCGTTTTAAGTCTAGAAGGGATCATCCATGCCCATCAAAGAAGCCTCGTTTTGGGTGTTTTTGACAATGTTCGGAACGGGTTTATATTTTCTGTTTGAGCCGGGGCATAGAATGGCGGCGGCCAGTCTGCTCGTGGCAGGGCTTATCGGAATCGGCAATGTGGTGATTCTCCACCATTACCCCCACGCGGCGCTGCCCTCTAAAGGGGTTTGGGTGTGGCTTGCGCTGTTCGTAACTTGGATTTTTCTTGGGTACACGATTCGAGAACTGCCCACCACTGAGGGAATGGCCGAATTTGACGCGCAGAATGATGCGTTGGTTATCAGCTATGGTGAGGAGTTAGGCGGCGGATACACGATAACGGTTAACAGCAGTTTACTGCTTGATCGTCAGACCGGCTACAAATTAGCAGTCGGGTGTTTCATTTATGACGGAAAAGAAGACCTCATTGACGCGCCGTATTTGCAAGTGAGCAACCTATACGACATCGCTAACGGACGGGTAACCATGCGAGCGAGCTATAAGCAATACTTTTGGGATTATGCCAAGCAGGTAAATGCGAATGGAATTACCATCGCACTTCTTAATGTTCCTAACGGCGTAAGAACCGATCAATTTAGTACCCTTCGGCAGGCTCGCGCATTAGGAGTGAAAATCCCAGCGGTTCAGACTGCCGCTATGCAGCAAGCTTCGCCTGCTGCGCGGTGAGTTCTTTGTACTCAAGGCTTGGCGACTGAAATGAGCTTGTTGATCGTATCGCGCGAAAGGTACGGATTCTCGCGATTTTTGAACCGGAAGCACATTTCATCGAGGCGTGCCGGAAGATGGCGGGGTGCCCCAGGTTTCGCACTCTGAAACCTGGGTCCTCTCCGAGTTTCGAGCGCGACACCAATGCGGTAAAAGTGCTGCGCCGTTGGACCGTAGCGCCCACGGCAAGTCCCGCCAGGGACGGCACGAACATAGCCCAGTGCGGAAGCGCTGGGACAGCAACTCAAAGTAGCGGAAGCCCTGGAAGGGCGGCACAAAGCTGACCCGCGGAAGTTCTCAACAGGCCCGATTGGCAGAGCGGCCGGTGCGTTTCCCGCAGCGCCAATCTCCGGATTGCGGTTTTTTCAGCCAAACGCCCCTTGGCCGTGCGGGGCTCACAAAGACGCTTTCAACTTGAGCCACGCCGCAAGGCCCACAAGAAAGCCGGTCAGGACCATTCGGGATTCCCGCGCACGGATTCGAATCGTCGCAGGCAGCAATTCGAAACGAAGAATACTAAAAAGTACCTATAATTCTATTGCTAATTACTCCCATTTTGTGCTATCTTCTCGCATGTTCCCCGACGAAGTGACCTTCAATTCCCGTCCCGGCACGTCTTCCTTCCCTCTCTGTGTGCGTTCTTTAGCGCCAGAGCGAAAGCCAACTTCCTTGTTTTCAGTCGCGTGCGCACTCTTTTATAAAAACACCCGGGGTAGGGGTAGGCGATTTTCGACCTCGACGGTGGCACAGGCACTCCTGCAAACGCCACAGTCGGCTAACTCCCATCGAATGAACACATGCGCAAGTTCAGGGCATAAAGCCCTTGGAATCAACACTTGTGAAAAACATAGGGGGGTGGGGGTACGATTTCCTATTCCGCTGCAAAGCAAGTGACTTACCGAAGCCCCGACATACACCCGGAACACAAATGGTAGAATCCAACCATCTGTCGCAGCCAGTCGGAAGTCGGAGCCGTACAGTGCATGCCGCGGATGATGATCGCGAATCTTCGCTAGCCCTCGCGCCGGACACCTCCCAAACCGGCGGCGAATCTTGGCGCCTCGGCTTCTGGAGTTTGGTCGTCACCCAATTCCAGGGCGCTTTCAATGACAATGCGCTGAAGTTTCTGGTCATCTATCTCGTCGTGGACATGGGCCTATCGGTCCGCGCGCGCGATTGGGTCGTACTGCTCGTCGGCGCGCTTTTTGCCCTTCCCTTCATCCTCTTTTCCATGACCGGCGGCTTCCTCGCCGACCGCTTCAGCAAGCGCTCGGTAACCATCGGCACCAAGTGGATGGAAGTCGGCGTGATGACCTTCTCGCTGCTGGCGCTGGCGCGCGGCAGCCTGATTCTGGAAGCGGTCGGCGTCTTTCTCCTCAGCTCGCAGGCCGCCCTGTTCGGACCGTCGAAGTATGGCCTGCTCCCCGAAATTCTCCCCGAAAAAGAGCTCTCCTGGGGCAATGGCATCATCGAACTCGGCACATTTCTCGCGTCCATTGCCGCCACGGTTGCCGGCGGCTTTCTGGCCTTTTACTTTCGCGGTGAGCAGCACTGGTCCGGCATCGTCCTGCTGGCCTGCACCCTGCTCGGTCTTTCGACGAGCTTCGGCGATCTCCCGCGTTCCGCCCGCAAATCCCGCGCGCAAGTTCAATCCCAATCCGCTCGGGCGACCTCTTTGCGCAGATCCGCCTGATTCGCGCGGACCGCATCCTGGCCTGGGCGTTCGTCGGAAACTTGTATCTCTGGTTTCTGGCGGCGCTGCTGCAATTCACCATCGTCATCTACGGACACGACATCCTGCGCATCGACGATCGCCACATCAGCTTCCTGCAAGCCGCCGTGGCCATCGGCATCGGCTCCGGGAGCCTGGTTGCCGGCTACCTCTCCGGAGGCAAAATCGAATACGGCCTGATTCCGCTGGGCGCCGTGGGCATGACCATCTTCGGTTTTCTCTCCGCCGGTCACGGACTCTCGCTGGAACGCGTCGCTATTTACCTCGGCCTGCTGGGATTCTCGGGCGGCTTCTATGCCGTGCCCTTGCAGGCCCTGATTCAATACCGCCCGCACCCAGCCAATAAGGGCGGGGTCATTGCCGCTGCAAATCTTGTCTCCTTCATCGGCGTCTTTTTCTCCGCCGGCGTCTATCTTCTGCTCGCCCAAGGCCTGCACCTGGGCGCGGACAAGGTCTTTTTTGCCGGCGCCTGCATGACGCTCGCGGCAACTTTTTATGCCGTCGTTCTACTTCCCGATTCCGTTCTGCGTTTGGCTTTCTGGGTCCTGACGCACACTCTCTACATCACGCGCGTCGAGGGCCGCGACAATATTCCCGAGCGCGGCGGCGCGCTTTTCCTCGCGCGTAAAATGACTCTGCTCGAGGCCGTGCTGCTCGCCGCTTCCACGGATCGCCCGATTCGCTTCCTGCTCGGCGAGCCGGGCGGAAATCGCGCTCCACCGGCTCGAGCGCCTTCTGCGCGTTGCGCCTTTTTCCATGACGCGCGAATCTCGACGGTCCGGAGATTGTGCTGAGCGCGGCGCTTGGTCGCCTTCGAGGCGGGAGAAGTCGTGTGCGTCGCGGGCGAGGGCCCGCTGGCGCTGCTGAGCGAGGATTCTCCGGAGCGCGAACGTCTGGAGGAATTGCTGGCTGCGGCCGACGCGCCGATCGTTACCGTCTCGCTGCGAGGATCCGCGCGCGGCGCTTTGCGAAACGCAAGCCGGCGGCGCTGTCCTGGAAAAAGCCCGTAGCGCTTCCCTGCCCGGTTGTGGTGCGCATTCGGCAGGCCGGTCCCTGCCGGCCGCGACGCCAGTCGAGGCGCGTCGCGCCTTCGGCTCGTTTGGCTTGCCGCCGGAACCGTCGCCGGCGCCGGCGCTAGAAGATCGAAAACTGCACGTGCAGAAACTTCTTCGGGTTGCTGCGGAAATCGCCCACCAGCAATCGCAGGTCGCCCGCAAGCCCGGTGAGGTTGTCGTAGAACTGCGGATCGGAGAAAAATTTCCCCGCGGTGCCTTTGATTGGAGTTGAGCTTGGCCGTGGCTTCCTCGAGGTTCGCGCCGACTTTGTGCAGCGACGTGATACAGCGTGTCGTCGGTGGCCAGCTTCCCGAGCGTGCCGTGCCCCGCGCGAACATCGGAGACTAAAGCCGTTGCCGTTGTCGATAAATTGTTGGGCTTCGTCATGCACGCTCGGGTCGTAGAGCAGTTTCCCGATCGTGCCTTTCTGATCCTGGACGGCGGCCAGCACGTCGTCCATGTGGCCGGTCACCGAATTCACTTTGGTGTAAAGCGTATCGTCGGTCAGGAGTTTCCCGATCGTTCCTTGTCCCTGCTGGATGGCCGCGGCCATCTGGTCGACGCGCTGCGATGCGTCTGGTCCGCGTGATCGTAAACAGCTCTGTCCTCCAGCAGCGCGCCCAGCGTTCCGCGGCCACTCTGCATGTCGTTGACGATGGCCCCAATTTGCTTCGAGAGCGCGTTGAGGTTCTGCATCAGGTCGCGCCATTCGCGACGATTTCCTTCATGGCTTTCTCCTCGACGCCGTGTATCTCCTGCCCGTCGCTGAAGAACCATGCCGGTATAACCTCGCTGCACGCTGACGACGCGGTCGCCGAGAAATCCTTCGGTGAGCAGCGCGGCTGTCGAGTCGGTGCGGATGTCGTTCTTGGAAATCCCGGTTCACCCGTATCACGACTTCCACGCTGCGCTTCTGGTTGGGAACTTCACCGGCCTGAGGCCGGGCCACCTGGATCGAATCCACGTTCCCAACCTCGACGCCGTCCAGCGTGACCCGCGCGCCGGTCGTCAAGCCATCGACTTCGGGCAAATAGGTCACCAGCCGATACTTGGCGCCCAAAAAACCCGTGCCGGTGACGTAGAAAATTCCCAACATCACCACCAGAATTCCGGCGAGCACGAAAACTCCCACCCGCAGCTCGCTCCACGTCAGCTCGTTCTTGCGCGGCATAACCAGCCCTCCCCAGAAGATTCGACGTTAGACATGACCAGACATGAAAGAATGCTCATACCAGAAATTGCTTCAGATAAGCATCCGGCGATTCCAGCAGGCTCTCCGGCGCGTCCCTCGAAATACGCGACGCCGTTGTGCAGCACGAGAAAATTGGTCATTTCGTGCCCATCGCGCGCCGTGCTTGCTTTTGCGGGGTCCGGGACGACGCGGTTTTGCTCCGCATCAAAACGATAATTCGCCAGGCCAAACGCGTCTTGCAAGCGATGAGTGACCAGCAACGAGGTCACCCCTTGCAGATCGCGCAGCCGCATGATCAACGTGATGATGGTTTGCGAGGTGAGCGGATCGAGCCCCGCCGTTGGCGAATCGTACAGCACAATGGGTGGACGGCTGATCAGCGCTCGCGCAATCGACACGCGCCGGCGCATGCCTCCGGAAAGTTCGTCGGGCAATTTGTCGATGGCGTGCTCCATCTCGACGAATCGCAGCGCCTCGCGAACTCGCCCGTCGATTTCGTCCGGGTCCACGCCGTCTTCGTTCAGGAGGTAGGCGACGTTGTCGGCAACGGTCAGCGAATCGAATAGGGCGCCCTCCTGAAAGACGAAGCCGATCTGCCGGCGAAAGTGCAGCAGATTCGGTTTCCGTCATCGAGCCGAGGTCCTGGCCCAGAACGCGTCACGCGGCCTTCGTCCGGTTGCAGCAACCCTGCGGCGAGCTTGAGAGCGAGCGTCTTGCCGGCGCCTGTTTCGCCGATGATGACCTTGGTCTCGCGGGGCACGACGCGAAAGCTGAAGCCGCGAAGGATGTCGCCCTCGTCGAAGCCGAGCCGTACGTCGTCAAAGGCAATGACTGGTTCGCTCGTCGCAGGGCTCATCGGCAGGATTATAGATGCAAAGGCGGACCGCTGGTCGCCGCAGTTCGCAACCGTCATCCAACGCCTTCAGGAGCCGGGACAAGGCTCCGGACGAGGGCGGCACGGCGCTAGAAATTTTGTGCCGGCAAAAAACAGCGCCAGCTTGGACAGGAAAAAATCCGAAATCAGGATGGTCACGGAGGCCACCACAACGGCTTGGGTCGTGGCTCGGCCAACGCCCTGCGTACCGCCCCGCACGGTCAGGCCCTGATAGCAACCCACACTCGCGAGAATAAATCCGAAGACGAGCGGCTTGGCGAGTCCCTGCATGAGATCGGAAAATTGCAGCGCATTGACGGCTCGCGTCCAGAATTCGACGGCGCCGATGCGCAACGTGAGATAGGAAACGATGAAGCCGCCGAACAGGCCGACGAGGTCAGCCATGGCCGTCAGAAGAGGAAGGACCAGCACGGTCGCCACCACGCGCGGCGTCACCAATTTTTTGATCGGATCGGTGCCCATGGCCCGCATGGCGTCCACCTGTTCGGTGACCAGCATGGAACCGAGTTCGGAAGCAATGCCCGAAGCGTTGCGCCCGGCCACCATCAGCCCGGCTGATGGTCGGTCCCAGCTCGCGGACCAGAGACAAGGCCACCACGTCGCCCGTAAGCGAGGTCTCGCCGAAGCGCACGAACTGCTGCGCCGTCTGCAGGACCAGCACGCCGCCAATGAAGAAGCCGGTCAACAACACGATAGGCATCGAGCCCACGCCGATGATGTCCATCTGCTCGAGCAGATCCCGGACATAATGCGGCGGAACGAAAATGCCCGCCACGGCCCGCGTTGAGAGCAGCGTGTAGTCCTGCAGCGACTGAATCCATCTCTTGACGCCATCGCTTAGCCGCAGTCCACAGCGAGGGCTCCGGCACCGGCAGGTTGGAATCGATTGAGGCCATCAGTTTGCGAAAGGCGACCCGAGCTCTCCGAGGCAGGTCCCCGAAAGCCTAGCGTTCGCACTCAGGCGCGTCAAGGGAACGTGTCTGCAAGTGTTTGCGATCTCCGCACGGCTACAAGACGTGTCCGACGCGCTGGTTCTTTACGCGCACGGCGATACCCGATAGAATGCCGTGCTTCCCGCCGCGGCGCGCCATGCACGAAACACCCGCTCCGAGCGCGGTCCAACAAGAATGCTGCAATTTTACACTGCCGGGGAATCGCACGGGCAGGCGCTGCTGGCCTGGATTTCAGGCCTGCCGGCCGGCCTGCGCGGTGGATCTCGACTTCGTCAACGGCGAGCTGCACCGTCGCCAACTCGGCTACGGCCGCGGCGGCAGGCAGAAGATCGAGAAGGATCACGTCGAGGCGCTCAGCGGCATCAGGCACGGGCAAACAATCGGCGCGCCCATCGCGCTGCGAATTGAGAATCGCGATTGGGCTAACTGGGAGCGCGCGCTCGCGGTCGAAGACGGCACCGGAGGACAAAGACCGGCGACGCGCGCTGACGGCTCCGCGCCCCGGCCATGCCGATCTCGCCGGAGGCCTGAAATTTGGTTTTCACGATGCGCGGTATATTCTGGAACGCGCCTCGGCGCGCGAAACCGCGGCGCGAACGGCGGCAGGCGCTCTGGCAAAACTTTTGCTTCGCGAGTTTGGCGGCGAGATATTGAGCCACGTGGTCGCCGTGGGACATGTGCAACTAGAGCGCAACGCCACCTGGAGTGAAATCCAAGCCGTTTGCGCCGATCTGGACTCGCCTCTGCGCTGCGTCGACGCCGAAACCGAGGCGCGCATGAAGCAAGAAGTCGATCAGGTGCTTCGCGCCGGAGACTCCGTCGGCGGAATTTTTGAGGTGGTGGCGCGCGGCATTCCGGCGGGTCTGGGGAGCCACGCGCAATGGGATGCCAAGCTCGACGGCCAACTGGCTCGCGCGATCATGTCCATCCAGGCCGTCAAGGCCGTGGAGATCGGCGCCGGCGTGGCCGCGGCAAGTTCGTACGGCAGCGAGGTTCAGGACGAAATCGCGTATGATGCGGTGCGGCGGCGATTCACGCGGCCCACGAACCGCGCCGGGGGCCTCGAAGGCGGAATCACTAACGGCGAAGATGTGGTTGTGCGCGGCTACCTGAAACCGATCTCGACGCTACGCCGCGCACTGGGGACGGCCGATTTGGTTACCAAGCAGGCCGTGCAAGCGGCCTACGAGCGCTCCGACGTCTGCGTGGTTCCAGCCGGCGGTGTTGTCGGCGAGGCTATGATTGCGCTGGTGCTGGCAGGAGCATTTCTGGAGAAATTTGGCGGCGATTCGCTCACGGAGACGCGCCGTAACTTCGATGGCTACCAAAGACAACTCGACGAGTTCTGATCCAGTGTCCGCAGGCGCTGCCGGCGCGACCCCACCGGCGACGCCCAGCCGCACGAAAATCTATCCGATCACCAAGTACGGCGCTCCCGTGCTGGAAGCCCGCACCAAGCCCGTGGAGAAGTTTGACGAAGCACTGGCCCAACTGTGCGACGACATGTTCGCTTCCATGTACGCGGCGAACGGCGTGGGGCTGGCGGCGCCGCAGATTGGACTCGGGCTGCGCCTGGCGGTGATCGACGTGACCGTGGGCAAGAATCCGGAAGCGCGAATGGTCCTGGCCAATCCCGAGATCATTCAGTCCGAGGGCGAGCAACGCGAAGAAGAGGGCTGCTTGTCGTTGCCGAGTTTCCGCGGCAATGTGGCGCGGCCGCAGTACGTCACCGTGCGCGCGCAGGACGTCACCGGCAAGACCGTAGAGATGAAGGGCGAGGGACTGCTGGCGCGCGCATTTTGCCACGAGGTCGACCATCTCAATGGCGTCCTGTTCATTCAGTATCTGAGCATGCTGAAGCGCGACTTGATCCGGCGCCGGATTCGCAAGCTGCAAAAAGCCGGCACCTGGTAGGCACTCGGCTCGAAGCCATGGCTCTGCGCATCATTTTCTGCGGCACGCCGGAATTCGCAGTCCCTTCCCTGCGGAGGCTACTTTCCGATCCTGATTTCTCCGTCGAAGCGGTCGTGACGCAGCCGGATCGCCCGCGCGGGCGCGGTCAGGAGGTCTCCGCGTCCCCCGTAAAAGAGGTGGCGCTCGCGGCGGGCCTGCACGTTTACCAGCCCGAAAAGATCCGGGCGGATTCGGCGGTAGATTTTTTCACCCGCACGGCTCCGGACGCGGTGGTGATCATCGCGTACGGGCAAATTATTCCGGCGCGGCTGATCGCACTGCCCCGGCTTGGCTGGATCAACGTGCACGGTTCGCTGCTGCCGAAGTATCGCGGCGCCGCGCCGATTGCGTGGGCCATTACCAATGGCGAAACGGTGACAGGCCTGACGACGATGCAGATCGACGCCGGGATGGATACCGGCCCCATACTTCTGCAGCGCGAAATTCAAATCGGTCCCACGGAGACGACGCCGGAACTGGCGCGCCGCATGTCCGAAGCGGGCGCTCCGCTCGTCGCCGAGACTCTGCGTAAGCTCGATCGTCGTGAGATCTGGCCCGTTGCGCAGGACTCCTCGCACGCGACCTACGCTCCATTGCTCGAGAAGGAGCACGGACGCATCAATTGGTCGCTTTCAGCGCAGCGGATTTACAATCGCATGCGAGGCATGGCGCCTTGGCCGGGAACTTACACGCACCTTTCGCCGGCAAATTTGCCAGATGTCGGGCCGGCCCGCTGATTCGGCGGCGGCCTCGGGCGATGAGGCTCCGGGGAGCCTGATCGTCGGAACCGGCACGCTCTATGTCGCCTGCGGAGAAGGCACCCGTATGCAAGTGGAAGCTGTGCAAATCGAGGGAAGGAAGCGCGTCACGGCGCAAGAATTCGCGAATGGTGCGAGGCTCGTGCCGGGCGAACGCTTCGGGACTTAGCCGTCTGATATAAGTGGTCAGGCGAAGTTCAGAGCTGCTCTCTTGGGACTAAAGGCCGAACTTCACGAACTTGTCTTCTCGGAGATGAGGAGTCTGTGTGAGAACCGCACGGTTCAGAGTCACTTCAGGGCCTGCAGGCCGAGTGAAAATGCAGACGTTTATGCGGGGCTGCAAGCCCCTGACCGCGACTGCTCGTGTGGCACGCGAAGTCTGAAGCGTCCGACACTCCCTACAATCGACAGCTACACTCTGACCATGCCTATTTCACCAGCACGCCGTATCGCGTTTGAGGTGCTCTGCCGCGTCGCCTCGCAGGGGGCGTACGCCTCTGAGCTGCTGCATACGCGTCTGAGCGCTCGCATTTCCCGCGCAGATGCCGGATTGACGACGGAACTCACGCTGGGAGTCCTGCGCTGGCAGCGACTTCTCGATTTCCTGCTCGAACGCAGCCTCGATCGCGCCGCGGAGCGCCTGGACATCGAAGTGCTCATCGCTTTACGACTCGGCCTTTACCAATTGCGTTTTCTCGAGCGCATTCCGGCGCACGCCGCCGTGGGCGAATCCGTCGAGTTGGCCAAGCGCGCGCGAAAATACTCGGCGGCCGGACTAGTCAACGCGGTGCTTCGGCGCGCCTCGCCCGACGCCAAGATTTCCGGCAAAGACCTGCAGGCCCTGCTTCCCGCGGAAGCTCCTTGGCGGAGCGCTTCGCCATCATGCACTCCCACCCGACCTGGCTCGTGGAGCGTTGGATGGCGCGCTTCGGGAAAGATCGCACCCTCGCATTGCTGGAAGCGAATAACCGGCCCGCGCGACTTTCTTGCGCCGTGCTCGACGCGGGCAATCTCGCAACCGTGGAACGATCGCTGCGCGATGGAGGCTTTGCGACGATGCCGGGCCGCTGGCTGGAGTCTGCGCTGACGCTTTCGGGCGGCAATATCGCGACGGCCGACGCGTTCAAGCGCGGACAGATTAATCTTCAAGATGAAGCCTCGCAGATGGTGGCGCACCTGGTGGATGCGCAAGCGGGACAAAGCGCTTTGGACCTATGCGCAGCGCCCGGCGGCAAAACTCTCTTGCTGGCTCACGCGGTCGCGCCTGGTGGCCTGGTGGTTGCGGCCGACCTGCACGATCATCGCTTGCGTTCGCTGCGCGAGCAGCTCGCACGGACGCGAACCGAAAATGTCTCACTGCTCGCTCTCGATGCAACGTGCCCGCTTCCGTTTCAAGCGCAGTTCGCTCGCATCCTGGTGGACGCGCCCTGCTCGGGTACGGGAACGCTGGCGCGCAATCCGGAAATTCGTTGGCGTCTCGAGCCGAACGATTTGGCGTACGCTCATGACCGCCAGACCGCGATGCTGCAGCGTGCCCTGGCTCTGCTGGCACCGGGCGGGAGATTGGTGTATGCCACCTGCTCGCTCGAACCCGAGGAGAACGAACAAGTGGTCCGCGAGGCGCTGTCGGCGGATGCGCAGGTTCGCGTGGCCGGCGGCGCGGATGCGTTATTGCCGCACGTTCGGCGAGGAGTTCCGGCAGCGAGCTTGTTTGATGGCGATGGTTTCTTTCGCACGTTTCCGCCGGAGTCGGGCACGGACGGTTTTTTTGCGGCGGTATTGGAACGGAACGTCTGAGGGGCAGAGGTATTCCTCTGCTTTGAGACCGAAAAGCAGATCCCTCGGCCTTCGGGCCTCGGGATGACACCCTACCGCGCGGGCAAGGGAGTAATCGGATAACTGGGTATGGGAACTGGGACATGGGTATGAGGATAACTCGGCAACTCGGTGACCGGGCAACTGGAAGGGGTCGCGGGCTCATGTTAGTCTGAGTGATCCATTTTATGACGCGGGCTGCGAGCCGCCCTGCACGCATTTTTCATGACAGCGCGAGAACAATTCGAGCGATTCCTGCGGGTCACCTTGCTGGTATTCATCTTGGCGGCCGCGGGCTTTCTCAGCGCGATGACGGCGATTCGCATCGCCATTCGCGGGCGCGTGGTGAGCATGCCGAATTTGGTCGGCAAGCAAAGTGACGATGCGCAACGCGCACTGAGTCGCTTACGGACTGCAACTCCGCGTAGCGGACCGGCAATTCAGCACGATGCCGCAAATGCGGTCGTGCGGCAAAGCCCTGCGCCCGGCGAGCAGGTCAAGGTTTCGCAGGACGTGCAGGTGATTTTGAGCCTGGGAGCGCAAAAGCTCACGGTTCCGACGCTCGACGGGCGCTCGCTGCGGGCCGCCCATATTGCGTTGCTCGAAGCCGGCCTTCCACTCGGTGAAGTCTCGACAGCAAACTTCCCCGCCTCGAGCCCGGTACGGTCGTCGAGCAGGACCCGCCGGCGGGAAGCACGGCGGTAAGCCCGCGCGTGGATCTGTTGGTCTCCGGCGATGAGCCAACGGTGTATTACGTGATGCCTTCCCTGATCGGCATGGAGCAGGCCGAGGCGCAACGGGTCCTGATGGCGGACGGGCTGCGGGTGGCCAAGGTCACCAATGTGACCGACACTGGTTCGCCGAAGGAAACGGTGATCGGGCAGGTGCCGGCGCGCGGATCGCGCATCACCGGCGATACCGGCGTGGAGATCAGCGTCGCGCCAGTGATGTGGCGGCAAGGATTAGTCGACGGTGCGCAGCATCCACGGCACGGGAGCCGAGCCTGCGGCAGCGTCAGAATTGCTCTCGAAAGCGATGGGAGGCACAGATGCTTATGATAGAATGCCGGACGGAGCATTCGTGCCAACTGCCGTTGAAATAGCCCCGTCGATCCTGGCCGCGGACTTTGCCTTTCTGGGTGACGCTATCGGTGCCGTCGAGCGCGGCGGAGCGTCGATCCTGCACGTGGACGTGATGGACGGCCACTTCGTGCCGAACATTTCGATCGGCGTGCCCGTGGTAGCCTCTCTGCGCAAGGCAACCCGGCTGCCCCTGGACGTGCATCTGATGATCGAGAATCCAGAGCAATATATCGGGGCCTTTGCCGAAGCCGGGGCCGACATGATCTCGGTGCACCAGGAAGCTACTCCGCACCTGGATCGCGCGCTCACTATGATCCGCGAGCACGGTTGCCGGCCCGGCGCGGTGATCAATCCGGCGACGCCGGTTGCGCATGCTCTCCGAGGTGCTTGGCAAGGTGGATCACGTGCTGGTGATGTCGGTGAATCCGGGGTTTGGGGGGCAGTCGTTTATCCCCGAATCGATTCACAAAATCCGCCAGCTCCGGGATTTGCGTGAACGGTACGATTACAAATTCCGAATCGAGGTGGACGGTGGCGTCGGCCCGGAGAATGTCACCGAAGCTGGTTCGCGCGGGTGCGCAGATCCTGGTCGCGGGCACGTCCGTGTTTGGCAGTCCCGATGCGACGGCAGCGGTTCGTTCGTTGATGCACCAAGCCAGCGAAGCCCTAGCCCAGCGGGTTTGAGTCCAACCGCCATGGGGTGAATTTTAAGCTATGACTAACGGAAACAATGGGCGCCACAATCGTAGCTTGCTTTGGCTCGCGGTTTCTTTCGCGGCGACGCTGGCATTGTCTGGCTGTTTCGGGCACAAGAAGGCCGCTGCGCCGGCGGCCGGCGCTTCAGCGGAGCCCGACAAGGTGCTTTTTGACAATGCCATGAACGATATCAAGCACGACCGCTACGACGAGGGTCGGCTCGCGATGCAGACGCTGATCAACACCTATCCCGACAGCGAATACCTGGCCAAGGCCAAGCTGGCCGTCGCCGATTCGTATTACAAAGAGGGCGGCACCTCGTCGCTGACGCAGGCCGTCGCCGAATATCAGGATTTCATCACCTTCTTCCCGTTCCTCGACGAAGCCGCTTACGCGCAGATGCAGATTGGCATGGCGCATTACAAGCGCATGGAAAAGCCCGACCGGGACCGTGACGAGGCCCTGGAGGCGGAAGGCGCGTTCCAAACATTCCTGCAGAAATATCCGTCGAGTCCGCTTTACAAGGACGCGCAGCAACGTCTGCGCGACGTGCAGGAAGTGCTGGCCGATGGCGAATTTCGCGATCGCCAGCTTTTACTATCTGCGCAAGGCAGATCGCGCTTCCGCCGCGCGCCTTTCCGAACTGGTGGATCGCTATCCGCTCTACAGCCAGGCAGACCATGCCAACTTTATGCTGGCGACCATTTACGAGCGGACCGAGCACAGCGACATCGCCGCGCAATACTATGCGCGGATCGTGAAGAATTACCCGCTCTCGCCGCTGGCGGCCGATTCAAAAGCAAAACTCGAGAAGTTCGGCACGCCTGTGCCGCAACCCGATCCCACTGCGATGGCGCGCATGCAGGCCGAACAGCAGGCGCCGCGGCCATCCAACAGGCTGGTCTTGCGTCCTCTGGGTGCGCTCAAGACGGGGCCTGACGTCAGAATGGCCGCCAGGAACGGCGAGCCGACGTTGACGCCTGAGAACTCCGGCAACACCGAGACGCTCGTGCCAGGAGCTTCGGGCAGCACAATCGTAGGCGTGGCCACCGCGGGTGGCGCAGGCGGTTCGGGCGGGGCAACTGCCTCTGCGGATACGGTACCGGCAACGAGTTCGGCCGGCAGCAGCCCCACGTCAGGATCGGTAGGAGCTTCCATCGTTCAGCCAGCGGCGGGATCAGAGGGAACGCAGACCGCCTCCACAACCGGTGCGGCGGCGACGGACGCCGGGACTGCATCAGGCGACACCACACAGGCTGCCAGTGGCTCGGGCGACACAACGACTGGGGCGACCCAACCCAGCAGCTCCACTGGGGAATCGACCAGCAAGAAGAAAAAGGGTCTGAAGAAGCTGATTCCCTAGCCCATCGTTAACCGACATTTTTTCCTTCACGGAGTCCGGGTGCGCAACAAGGATTCTCACCCGGACACACCGGCGCGTGAAGTTCGTTGACGCCCCCCACTTAGGATGTTACCAATAGCTGGACGAGACGTTTTCGGCGCTCTTCCCGTGGGGGGGCATGCTTTGGCTCGCATACTCATTGCCGACGATAACAGCAACATCCAGAGAATGGCTTCCCTAGCGTTGAAGGATGCGGGGATTGAAGTGGTTGCGGTTGGCAACGGAGAAGCGGCCGTTCGCAAATTGCCGGAGCTTATGCCGGACTTGGTACTCGCCGATATCTTCATGCCGGTGCGCAATGGCTATGAGGTCTGTGAGTTTATTAAGCGCGACCCTCGCTTTGCGAATATCCCGGTAGTGCTTTTGGCCGGCGCCTTTGACCCGTTTGACGAGCAAGAAGCGCAGCGGGTGCAGGCCGACGGCGTTCTCAAGAAGCCGTTCGTACCGCCCGATCCGCTGATCAATGCGGTCAAGACCCTCCTCGCCAAATCCGCTGGAGACCGCTTGATGGCGGTGACGGTTCCGGTCGCCGCCGAAGCCTCCGCTTCCGCGCAAATGGACCGACCGGCCAACGCCGCTCCGCGAGAGCTCGAGCCGCCACCCATCGATCGTACGACCCACGACGAGTTTGCTCTTCCGCTGAAGAGGTTGGATTTCGATCGGGACGACCAGGCCACGCCGTTCGCGTCGTCGATGGAACCGGCTGTCGCAGAAAGCGACGAACAGGAAGCCGTGGTAACGGCGACCCGCGACCCTGTACTCGGGGAGCCAGCGTTCTGGATCCAGGCGGAGGATACTGCCGAGACCGAGCAGGCTGAGGAGACGCCCAGCGAGGATCTTACTGAGCATACGTGGAGCAGCGACAGCCGGTCCGTCCAGCTGAGAGAAGAAGCGCCCCTCCTGGAGCTTGAGCCGCTATCCGATGGCCACGAGGATCTGACGTTTGCCGTTCCCACTTCGTCGGACGCAACGAAGCATTGGGTCGCGCCCGTCGAACCGGCCGCGCCGTTCGCCCCACCGACATTTGTGCACGAGCTGACTTCCTTCGAGGGAGCCGGCACCAAGAAGGTTTCCGCCGACGATACTGGGCCTTCGCCAGAGACTTGGATGGAATCGGCTGCGCTCGAAACCGCGCCGCTCGCGCCTGCGCTATCTACGCACGAGTCGGCCCATTTCGGGGAGATGTCCACAAAGGATGCCTCCGCCGAGGATACCCTTCCGCTGCCAGAAGCTTGGACGGGAGCGACTGAGCTCGAAATCGCGCCAATTGAAGATTCGTCCGAGAATGAACTGAGTGCGGTTATGGCGCCGACCGAACTGCCACCGATTCCCGCAGCGCTGATTGTCAATGCTGCATCGCAATCCGAGCAAGCGCCGAGCGAGAATGACGAAGTCGCGACCGTGGAGTTGGCCGAGAGCCTCCCCGCGGCCACCGAGCCAGTCCTTGCTTCCTGGGAGCCCGCTGCGCCGGAGCCGGAGTCACAAGCGCACGCTGAAATACACACGCCATCTGAACCAGACTTCGCGATCGAATGGCCTTCCCCTGCCATCGCTGAGGCCTCGCCAGAGGGCAAGGAGACACCTATAGCGGCGACCGAACTGGCGCCTGAAGAACACGCTGCAACCAGTGCGATCGAACCCGAAGCGGTCTCCGTTCCAGCGCCTTCGACTTACTCGGCGCCGCCGACTTACGCGACTCCATCGGTGTTGCCAGCTCAGCCAGCGCCGTCAACTCCCCCTGCTTCGCTAAGTCCCGACGAGGTCGAGGCGGTGATTCAGCGCGTCATCGCGCGCATGCAGCCGCAGATCCTTGAAATCGTGACCCGCGAAATCCTGCGTCCGCTGGTAGAAGCCCTGGTTCGCCACGAACTCGCAAAATAGCTATTCCAGCCAATCGCTATCTTGAAAGGGCCTTCCCTACGCTTTCAGGATTACCGCAAGTAGTGCCAGCACACCGCCCCGAACAGGATCAGGACGAGTAGCGCAGAAGGCCACCAACGAATCGTTCTCCAGAACGCAAGCCAGAGCAGCGCCGGGCTTCCGACGAGCAACGTACGCAAACGCGAGAGCGGCAGTTTGGTAATTTTTGAGGTGTCGGGTACGTTCGGCGGCTCTACGTCAATCCCTCCCAGAATTTTTTGAACGTCCGGAAGAGCAAGGTACGCACGCGCCTTGTTCCGGCCTACGGTGTAATCGTGCTCCCGGTATCTCCTGCTGAAAAATCCGGCAAACGAGGAGAGTCCGGCGCCTGCGAGTTCTCGAGGGCCATCGGCCATTACCGCCAGAATGTTCATGGTGTCGCGCGTCTCAAGATTCGCCGCCGCTTCGAGCGTGGCGATCGAATTCACCCAAGCTTCCGCCACGTCGGCTCCCTTCGCCAGGACTTGGCTATAGAGCTGGGCATATTGAGTTTGTAGCCTCTGGACTTGATCCTGCCGCGCGGAATCGCTCCCGGCCAGAAGCGTGGCTAATTGAATCGCCGCCGTTTTCAGCGCCACAATATCCAGGATGGCGGATGGCCCAGCCAACGCGTTCGCCAACTGCTTCGCCCGCTCATCGAGAATATTCACTTGTTGGTTTAATTGTTCCGCCGTAATCCAATCCTGGAATTGTGCCTGGCGGACATAGGTGCGTCCGAGCTCGTCCGTCATTCGTGCAAAATTCGCTTTTGCGGCTGTGAAGCCCGCCGAAACGCCCGACTGCAGCGAATGCGGACTCACGAAAAGGTACAGGCGCGAGTCGGCATCGTTGTAAGCATTTGTGTCTCCCGCCGCCAGCCGCTTCCCCACCAGGTCATCAATCAAATTTTTTGCGAGACCGATTGGCTGGTTCTGAAGCACCCCGCCATCTGAATACGTAAACGTCTTCTCCTTGGTCGAGGGTGGCCAACCTTCGAGCGTGGTATCTGGGTATTCGCTTCTGCGCCGCTTGATCGCCTTGACTCGAAAGGCGAAAGGGAACGCTCCCGAGGCCACGGCAGCCTCTCGCAGCTCATCCCACAACTTCGCCGTGGCGGCTGGAGTTCCCACAATTTCACGCGCCAGTTGATCCTCGCAGCTCGTGTATTGAAATTTGTCGGTGCGTTCTTCGAGGATCGGGTAGCCGTAGTCCACACCGTCCAGATTGGTCAGCGCCAGTCCCACCCACAACGGCTTGGTGACCAGGTTTCCATCGGCGCCGCGTTTGGAATTTCCGGTCGCGTCTCGCGCCAGCTCGATCGCCGGATGAACGTCTGTTTTTCCTGCGTTTCGCTTGAGCTCTTCCTGCGGCTTCGGCAGCAACTGCCGGGCGAGCGACTCAATCAGATCGGAGGAAAAAAGAGAGTGCCAAATGTTCTCCTTCCATTTCAGTCTGACGAGCGACCAAAGACTGATCCGCGCGACCCAGGCTTGGTAAAAAATATTGGTCTCCGGGCCGCTCAAGCTGGCCGCGTCGTAGAGCAGGCGCTGGGCGGCCATCGCTGCGGTCATGCCGCCTGCGGAAGCCCCGGTAATGACGTCGATATAGATCTTGCGGTCTTCGTCGTCTTGGTACTTTGTGTTGTGGCGGCGCAGGGCTTCGAGCACTTCATACAGCACGCCTGCTTCGTAGCTGCCGAGAGATACGGCGCCTGCGATGGTGATGGCCAATCGTTTCGGCATCTGACCCTCCCGCTCCGCCAGATATAACCCGCTCGGAGCGGCAGTCTAGCGCGAACGGCAACACGAAGGAAGTTGCCGTCCAGGCGCGCGATATTTGACCCGCCTCTGAGCGGCCCGTATAGTAAGTGGCTTATCGTTTAATCGCTGAACCTACGACCATGCCGGACTATCCGCCGACGGAAGCCCGAGACGCCTGAAACCAAAGATTTCGCCAAGGCCTACGACCCGCAGCAGATCGAGCCGCGTTGGGCCCAGGCCTGGGTGAGACAGCGAACTGTTCCGCGCCGACCCGAAGCCCGGCAAAACCTTCTCCATCGTCATTCCGCCGCCCAACGTCACCGGCTCGATCCACATCGGCCACATGCTCGAGCACACCCAGATCGACGCGCTCACGCGCTGGCACCGCATGCGCGGCTTCCGCACGCTCTGGCTGCCTGGCATGGACCATGCGGCATCGCCACGCAGGTGATGGTGGAGCGCGAACTGGCCAAGGAAAATCTGAAGCGCGAAGCAGATCGGCCGCGAGGAGTTCGAACGGCGCGTCTGGGAGTGGAAGGCGCGGTCCGGCGGCAACATCAAGCGCCAGATGATCCGCCTGGGCGCGTCTTGCGATTGGTCGCGCGAAAGATTCACGCTGGATCCGCCGCTGTATCGCGCGGTGCTCGAAGCTTTCCTGCGCCTGTACCACGAAGGGCTGATCTATCGCGGCCGCTACATCGTGAATTGGTGCCCGCGCTGCATGACGGCGCTGAGCGACCTCGAAGTGGTGCACCAGGAGCGCGACGGCCATCTCTGGCACATCCGCTATCCCGTGGTCGGTTCGACGGAGTCGCTCGTTGTCGCCACCACGCGGCCGGAGACGATGCTGGGCGATACGGCTGTCGCGGTTCATCCCGGAGGACGAGCGCTATCAGGGATCTGGTCGGCAAAAAGTTCTGCTGCCGCTGATGAATCGCGAAATCCCCATCATCGCCGACGAGTTACGTGGACCGCGAATTCGGCACCGGCGCCGTCAAAGATCACGCCCGCGCACGATCCCAACGACTTCGAGATGGGCCGCCGCCACAATCTGCCGCAGATCGACGTGATGACCGACGACGGCAAGATGAGCGAGGCCGCCGGTCCTTATGCCGGGCTCGACCGCTTCGAGGCGCGCAAGCGCATCGTCGAGGATTTGCAGGAGCAAGGCTTGCTCGAACAGCATCACCGATCACGCCCATGTCGGTCGGCATCTGCGACCGCTGCAAAACGGTGGTCGAGCCGCGCGTCTCCGAGCAATGGTTCTGCAAGATGAAGGACATGGCCGCGGAAGCCTTCGCGCGGTCGTCGAGCAGGGACTGATTCCGGTCGTGCCCGAAAATCAGCGCACCATTTATCTCAACTGGATGGCCAACATTCGCGACTGGTGCATTTCGCGCCAGCTCTGGTGGGGCCATCGCATCCCCATCTGGTATTGCGCGGATTGCCAGGCCATGACGCCGGCGCGCGATTCGCGCGTCGAAGTCGTCAACGGCCACGCCGCAGGCGCCAGCCCGCCGGAAAAGTGCGCGGCCTGCGGCAGAGCTCGAAGCTCAAGCAGGATAACGACGTGCTCGATACCTGGTTCAGCTCCGGCCTGTGGCCTTTTTCGACGCTGGGCTGGCCGGACGACACCGCAGGATCTGCGCGATTTCTACCCGACCAGCGTGCTCATCAGCGGCTACGACATTCTTTTCTTCTGGGACGCGCGCATGATCATGATGGGCCTGCACCTGATGAAAGATCGCCGCGCCCGAGATCAACGATCGCGTGCCCTTTCGCTCGCTGTATCTGCACGCGCTGGTGCGCGATCCCGAAGGCGTGAAGATGTCCAAGACGCGCGGCAACGTGGTGGACCCGCTCGAGCTGATCGAGAAACACGGCACCGACGCGCTGCGCTTCACGCTGACGGCATGGCCGCGCCGGGCACCGACATCGCGCTGAGCGAAGATCGCATCCTCAGCTATCGCGCCTTCGCCAATAAGATCTGGAACGCCGCGCGCTTTATTTTCGTGAATCTCGAAAAATTTCAAGCGAGCCAGCGGCTCAGCGATCGAGGAACTCGCCGCGCCCGAGATTCGCGCAGGCCGCGCCCTACGCCGACGGCGGGACAGCATCGCCCTGGCCGACCGCTGGATCTTCTCGCGCCTCGCGCGAAACCGTGGCCACGGTCAACGACGCCCTCGAACATTTTCGTTTCCACGAGGCCGCGCACGTCGTCTATCACTTTTTCTGGGGCGACTTCTGCGACTGGTACATCGAGTGGGTGAAGCCGGCGCTGGCGGATGCCGACCGCGATGCTGCGCTCGCGGCTTGGCGCAATCTGTTTGCCGTTTTCGAAGCGGCTCTGCGCCTGCTGCACCCGTTCATGCCGTTCCTCACCGAGGAACTGTGGCATCGCCTGCCGCAGCGCGCAGGGCGCGCGGTCGATCGCGCTGGAAGCGCTTCCCGGACCCGCCAGCATCCTGGCAGCGATGCGCGAAGCCGAGGCAGCAGGTCGCTCTGCTGCAGGAGATCATCGTCGCGGCGCGCAACATTCGCGCCGAGATGAAGATCGACCCGAAGAAGCCGCGTGGCCGCGGATCTTTCCTCTGCGGAGCAAGCGGTGCGCGCGACCGTCGAGCAGAACCGCGACCTCGTCGCGCGCTTGGCAACTCTTTCCGATCTGCGTTTCTCGTCGCAACGACTCGAATCGCCGGACGGAACGGTTCGCGCAACTGCGCGGTTTGACCTGCGCATCTCGCACGGCGAGACGCTCGACGTTCCCGCCGAACTCGCGCGCCTACGCAAAGAGAAAGAACGCCTCGAGCGCGATATCGAGTCGAAGCGCAGCGCGCCTCTCGGACGAGACGTTTCGCAGCACGCGCCCCGGCCAAAATCGTGCAGCCAAATGGAAACTACGCTGGCCGAGCGGCGCGTCGAACTGATCAAAGTCAACGAGCGCCTTGGCACAGCTGAAAAGATCTCGGGCGCCTCAGCGGCAACCTAGCATGCCGGCGGCGAGCCTTCCCGGCACCACCGACCGGCGCATCGACGCCCTGCTGACCCTGCTCTCCGAAAACCCATGATCGTGATCAGCGGACAGAAAATCGCGCGCGAAATCGGCGTCTCGCGCTCGGCGGTCTGGCGCTGGACGCAGCGCCTGCGCGCGCTCGGCGTGAAGGTCAAGGGACATCCCCGCACGGGCTATCAGATCGAACGCGTGCCCGACGTGCTGTCGCCCAGCCTGCTGCGCCGCCAGCTGCGCGGTTCCGTGTTTCGGCAAGCGCATCCATCATTTCTTCAAGGCCGGCTCGACCAACGCCATCGCCTTCGATCTGGGACGCGCAGGAGAGCCGCACGGCGCCGTCGTGCTGGCCGAGGAGCAGACCGCCGGACGAGGGCGCGCCGGGCGCGCGTGGCATTCGGAAAAAACCAGCGGCATCTACGTAACCGTCTTGCTGCGGCCGGCGATTTCGCCGCTGCTCGCGCCGCTGATCACGATGCTCGCCGGTCTGGCCGTGCGCGATGCCGTGCTCGAGGAAACCGACCTTGCTCCAGATCTGCGCTGGCCCAACGATCTGCTGATGGCCGGGAAGAAGTTCTGCGGCATCCTCACCGAGATGCACGCGGAGCCCGATCGCGTGCACTTCGTGATCGTGGGCATCGGCGTGGACGTAAACCACGCGCAGCATGCCGAACGAGCTTGCGAGCCGTCGCCACTTCCCTGCGCATGGTCACGGGCAAGACCCACTCGCGCTTGCAAATGCTGGTGCGGTTGCTGCGCAACCTGGAGACCTACTACAATCGTTTCCTGACCGACGGGCCGGAGCCGATCCTGGCGCGCTTCGCCGAAGACATCCAGCTTTGCGCGAGGCAAACGCGTGCGCATCACCACGGCAGCGGAAACCTATTCCGGCATCACCGATGGCCTCGAACCCAACGGCCTGCTGCGCGTGCGCCGCGACGACGGCCGGCTCGCGATCGTGATCTCCGGCGACGTCGCCGAGGCAAACTGATGCTGCTGGCTCTGGACGTAGGCAACACCAACACGGTGCTGGGCGTTTTTCGCGGCGCCGAACTGCTGGCCAACTGGCGCCTGACCACCGCGCGCGACCAGACCGTGGACGAATACGGCATCCTGACGCGCAATCTTTTCACGCTCGCCGGCCTCGATCCCGGCGAAATTCACGGCGTGATCATCAGCTCGGTGGTGCCCCGCTGAACGGCGACCCTGGAGGAGATGGCCCAGCGCTATTTTCACGCAAAGGCGCTATTCGTCGAGCCCGGGCGTCAAAACCGGCATGCCCATTCACTACGACAATCCGCAGGAGGTGGGCGCCGACCGCATCGTCAACAGCGTCGCGGCGTTCGCGAAATATGGCGGCCCGTGCATCGTCGTGGATTTCGGCACGGCCATCAATTTCGACGTGGTCTCCGAGCACGGCGAATATCTCGGCGGAGCGCTGGTGCCGGGCATCGGCATCTCGGCCGACGCGCTTTTTTCCCGCGCGGCGCGCCTGTGGCGCGTGGAGATTCGCGATCCCGGAAAAATCATCGCCACGAACACGGCGCAGTCCATGCAAGCGGGGCTTTTCTACGGCTTTACGGATATGGTGGACGGCATCATCGACGCGCATGAAGGCGTGCTCGGCGAAAAGACTCACGTAGTGGCTACGGGCGGGCAGGCGCCGCTGATCGCCCGCGCGTCGCGGCACATCCGGCAGATCGACGAATTCCTCACGCTCGAAGGGTCTGCGCATCATTTGGGAGCGCAATCAGCCGGCGCGCCAGGATCGCCCCGATCGCCAGGAAGCTTCCTTCCCGCTGCATCGCCCGCGGGCCTCCCGCTGCACGGGCCGACGCACCCCGCGCGCCGCTGAACCAGCGCCAGGCCGCAGGTCGCGCTCGCCGTTGCGCTAATCCATGGGCTCATTCAACTACTTCAATTATTTCACGGAAATCGAGGAGCACTTCTGGCGCAAACGCGGCGCGCATCTGCTGGTGTCGCCGCTCGATTGGGCGATCGTCGAAACGTGGCAGAAAGCCGGCATACCGCTGGACGCCGTGCTGCGCGGAATCGATCAGGCATTCGAGAGCTACCAGCGATCCCGCCGCGCCGCCGGCCGGCCGCTGAAGAGCCTGGCGTATTGCGTGGATGCCGTGCTCGACGCCGCCACGCAGCTGAAGGAGACTGCCGTCGGCGCCGGTCCCGAAGCCAAACGTCCCGCGAACTCGTCGGAGCCATTTTCGCGCGACGAGCTGCGCGCATTTCTCTCGCGCAATACCGAACGCCTGGCGCGCGGCGCCGACAAGCTGTCGCGCTTCGGACCCCGAGCTCGCTCGCCGCATCGGTCAGACTGCGCGCTGCGCTTGGCAGAACTCGCGCCGCTGCTCGACTCCCCGGCGCAACTCGATCTGGAAGACCTGGAGCGGCGCCTGACCGTGCTGGAAGAAAAACTCACGGCGGCGCTGACCGCGGCCGCCGACGAAGAAACGCTGCTTGACCATTCGGCGCGACCTGGATCGGCAACTCGCTCCCTATCGCCGCGAATGACCGCCGAGCAGTTGAGCCAACTCGAACGCCAGTACACGCAGAAGCGCCTGTTCGAGCGATTCGATCTACCGCGACTTAGCCTTTTCTATCTCACTTGAGGTTACATGCCCGATCCTATTGAAGTACGCATCGAAAAGTTGGTTTATGGCGGCGACGGCCTCGGCCATCACGACGGCCACACCGTTTTTGTACCATTCGTCATGCCCGACGAAACCGTTTCGGTCGATCCCCTCGAGCGGCGAAAGAAATTCATTCGCGGCCGCGTGGCGCAGATCACGCAGCCATCCCCGGACCGCGTAGCTCCCCGGTGTCCGCACTTCGGCATCTGCGGCGGCTGCAACTACCAGCACATTCCGTACGAGTTGCAGGTTCGCGCGAAGACGGACATTTTGCGCGAGACCCTTTCGCGTCTGGGACGCATCACGTGGGACGGCCCGGTCGTGCCGCACGTGTCGCCGCCTTTCGAGTATCGCAACCGCGCGCAATGGAAAATCGTGCGGAGCCCCGCGGGCCACGGCGAAATCGGCTATTTCGAAGCAGGCTCGCAGAAACTTTGCCCGGTCCGGGAGTGCCCGATCCTGTCGCCACGCGTGGCCGAGGCTCTGAGCGCTATTTCGCGGCTGCTCGCGGCGGGCCGGCTGTCGACCGATCTGCGCGAAGTCGAAGCCTTCGCCGATGCCGAGGATCAGAAGCTGCTTCTGAATCTATCGTTCGCCAAACTGCCCGGCGGCTTACGAACCGATCGCCGAGACGCTGCGCTCCGAGATTCCCCAGATCGAAACGATTCTTTTTCAAGATCGCGCGGCCGATCGCTTTGAACTCTCCGGCCCCGGCCACATCTCTTATCGCGTCGGCGATCACAATTATCGCGTGGGACATCTCTCCTTTTTCCAGGTCAACCGCTTTCTCCTCCCCGATCTCGTCGGCAGCGTGCTGGGCGATACGAAAGGCGGCCTGGCGCTCGATCTTTTCGCCGGCGTAGGCCTGTTTACGCTACCGCTGGCGCATCGCTTTGCACGGGTCATCGGCGTCGAGTCCAACGCGGCCGCGGCACGAGACCTGGCGACCAACCTGCAGGAGAGCGGCGCATCGTCGCCCGCATTTCGGGAGAACGACGTGGAGGCCTTCCTCGCGCGCTGGACGGAAACGCCCGACTTGGTCGTGCTGGACCCGCCGCGCGCCGGTGTTCCGGCGGCTGCGCTTTCGAGACTGGCGAATCTAGCGCCGCACAACGATCGCCTATCTTTCGTGCGATCCGGCTACCCTCGCGCGCGACCTCGCCATACTCGTAGGATCACAGGAAAAACCAGGCCGCTACCTCATCAGTGAAGTTCACCTTGTGGATATATTCCCGCAGACGTACCATATGGAGGTTTTAGTGCGACTCTCACGTCGCGCATGAAGTTTCCAGCCCTCGCTATCGCCGTTCTCTTTGCGACAGGTATTTTGGCCGGCGGCTTGATCGCCCCAACTCTGCCGCACGCATTTCCTGCGACTGTCGCTGCCGCCTTTGCACTGTTGCTCCTTGGTCTTTTACTTCTTCGCAAGCACGTCACGCTCGCCTTGTTCGCTTCCCTGCTGGCCTGGTCCCTGCTGGGTGCTTCCGCGATGCTCACGGAGCGTTCGGCGGTCCCGTCAAATCACATCACGCGACTGGTCGCGGCACACCAGCTAAACCTGGATGAGCCTTTGCGCTGGCGCGGACAGCTTCGTTCCGACCCACTTCGGCTCCCCTGGGGCATTCGATACGACATGGACCTCGACCAGGTGCAATCGGCGGCTGTGTGGACCTCCGTATCTGGGGGACTCCGCGCCGACTACTTTTTTGATCAGCGCGCTCAAGATGCCCCTCCGGCGCTGCGCGCCGGGGATCGCATGGAAGTTCTCATGCGCGCGCGGCTGGTTCGCAATTTTGCCGACCCGGGCGTGACGGACCACCGCGCGCTCATGGCTTACCAGAATATTTACCTCATGGGCTCGCCGCGCAGCACAGCGCTGATCGAAAAAGTTGCTGGCCCGCGGCCGAGAATCGCCGATTGGCTGGCGCGAGCGCGAGGGCGATTGCTCACGGAGGCCGACGCGATGCTCGCTGGCGCACCCGGCAGCGCGGCGGTTGCGCGGGCGATGCTGCTAGGCGATCGCAGCTTCCTCGATTCGCAACAGGTCGAGGCGTTTCGCGACACCGGCGTCTACCACGTGCTTGTCCTGGCCGGCTTGCACATCGGCGTGCTGACGGCTGCGCTGCTTTGGATTGGCGGGAAGTTTCGACTCTCGCTGTCGGCGCGAACTCTCGTCACCCTGGCCGCTCTGGGAGCCTACGTTGCCGTTGTTGAGGACCGTCCGCCCATTGTCCGTGCGGCATCGATGGCTGCGGTCTATTTGCTGGGGCGCATGCTGTTCCGCCGCACGCACCTGCTCAACGCAATCGGATTGGCCGCACTGCTCATCCTCGTGGCGCGCCCTTCGGAACTCACGGAGGCCAGCTTTCTGCTTTCGTTTGTTACCGTCGGCGTCATCGCCGGAATCGCGGTGCCTTGGCTGGAATCCGGGACGGAACCCTACATCCGGGCGCTCGACCATTTGGGTGACGTGACGCGAGACGGCGCCCACCCGCCGCGAGCGGCACAATTCCGCCTCGATGCACGAGCCTCGGCAAACTGGCTCGCCGCGCGATCTGCCACTGCGCCGCCTCTCGTCAGGCCACAGCATTGGTCACGGCACCGTGTCGCGCGGGATTGCGCCTCTGGGAACTAATCTTTCATTTCTGCGGTCATTCAAGTGGGAATGATCCCGCTCATGGCGCAATATTTTCACCGCATCAGCCTGGTTGGCGTCGCGGCGAATCTCCCGGCAGTGCTCTTGACCAGCATCATCGTGCCGGTGGGCTTCGCGGCGCTCTGCACCGGTCTTGTATGGGGCGCACTGGGCCATGCCATCGGCCGCATATTAGCCGCACTGGTGGGAGCTTTGCTTTGGTCGGTCGAGTGGTTTGCGCGCCTGTCCTGGGCGTCCTTCCGCGTGCCCTCGCCGCCGTCTCTGGCGCTGGTGGCCTTCTTTCTGGCGGCGCTACTCTGCGCGTCAGCCGTCCTGACTAAAAGGCGCTGGGCGGGACGACTTGCCGGCGCAGGTCGTTCTGGCTGCGGCAGCGCTCATCGCCGCCTATCCTTTCGCGCCGCGCCTGAATCGCGGGCGTCTGGAAATTACGGTCCTCGATGTGGGACAGGGCGACTCGATCTTCGTGGCATTTCCCAACGGCCGGACCATGTTGGTGGACGGCGGGGGCCTCGCCGGCGGCTTTTACATCCGCGGGGCGCGCCCTGGAATCGATGTCGGCGAAGACGTCGTCTCCCCTTTCCTCTGGAGCCGAGGGCTCAAACGCATCGATGTCGTCGCTCTGACGCACGGGCACGAAGACCATTACGGAGGTCTGGCAGCCGTGCTGCGCAATTTTCAAGTGGGCGAGCTTTGGCTGGGCCCGAACGGCGATTCAGCCGGCTTCTTTGCACTGCTCGCAGAAGCCCGAGCGCGACGCGTGCCGATCATCCACCGGCTAAAGGGTGACGCGTTCGATTGGGGCGGGGTGAACGTCGACGTTCTCTGGCCGGTCGATGACGCACCGGTGAAGGCACTACAACGACGACTCCCTGGTATTGCGCCTGAAGGACGGCAACGAGTCCATGCTTGCTGACGGGGGACATTGAGAAGCCCGTGGAGCGCGCCTTGACAGCGGATGGAGAATCCGCTCTCGGCCGACTTCCTCAAGGTTCCACACCACGGCAGCAAGACCTCGAGCACGCAGGACTTCCTCGATGCTGTGCGTCCGCGATTCGCGGCCATTTCCGTGGGCGAAGGGAACGCGTTTGGCCATCCCAATGCCGAAGTCCTCGACCGCCTCCGCCAGGAGGGCACGCGCGTCTACCGGACCGACCATGATGGCGCCATCTCGATTCTCACAGATGGCCGCCAGGTGACCGTCAGTTCGTTTTTGGAAAAGCCGTAGCGCCCGCTGTGTTGCTGCATCCTGGTGCAACTGTTATAGTTTCTTAAGAATGGACGCGACGGACGCGATCAGATCGTTTTCCCCGACCAAGCGCAGAGATAGACGAAGAATCCAGACGCATTCGCCGCCTGCGAATTGTCGTGAATCTCTCTCTGAGCCTGATTGCGCAAGGCGACCTGACCTACGAAGAGGCTCAGGGACTGGCAGGCGCGGCCGCACGGCTGGCCGAGGAGCTTTTCCCGGGCAAGAGCGATGTGTTCGACTTGCTCTACCGTCCGAAATTCCGCCAACTAGTCAACGAAATGTACCGCCTGCAGTAGCTACCGGCGCCAGACCGCCATCGCCGACAGAAGCCCCAGAATGATGGCTACGCCGATCGCCGCTTTGTATTCCCGGTTATGCACGTATTGCGCAAAAGAAAATTGCGTCTTGCCTTCGGCGCCTCTCGACACGAGTCGAGGCCAAAAAAGCGGAACGCGCCGCGCATATTCGTCGAATGCTGCGCCGTAGTTCTGACGCAGATCCGCCTCTTCGCGACGCATAACCACCGGATAGAAAACCGCAAAGTACGCCGTGAGGACCACCGCCGCAAGCACGGAATGACTTGCCACGACGAATCCCGCGGCTAGCAGAGCGCTGCCGAAATAGAGGGGATTTCGCGTTCGAGCGTAGGGTCCGGTATCCGCAAGCGCTTTAGCTCTTCGTAGATGACCCGCCGCCGCGCCCCGAACCAGCAGGCCCAAGAGAGCAATCACGATGCCGGCGGCCACGGACCACCGCGTCGGGTGCGCCAACCACACGCATAGCAATCCGACCGGATAACCGAGCGGCACTCGCCAACGCGCCCAGGCTTCTCCCGGTAGGTTCATAAAGTTGCGCCCGCTTGGCGCTGAGGGGCCGCCGGCCAGCCGTAAGTCGGAAGAGGCAAAAACATCTCCGCGGAATGGTTATCGTTAACCACGAGGCAAGTTGCACAACCGTGCCAAAAGGTCGCGCGTGGAATGCTCTTTGGCGTCGCCAACAATCGCAATGCGCACGCCCAGCCGCAGCGCCGTATCCCGTTCGGGCACGGTCTCCACGGTGTAATCGGTGCCCTTCGCGTGGACGTCGGGACGCAGAGCCGCGAGCAGCGCAGTCACGTCAGGCTCGTCGAAGACGGTCACGTAACTCACAACACCAAGGGCGGCGACAAGTTGCGCGCGAGCGTCTTCCGGCAAGATCGGGCGGTCCGGTCCTTTGATCTGCCGCACGCTCGCGTCGGAATTGATGGCCACCACGAGCACATCGCCCTCCTGCCTCGCGCCTTCGAGGTAGCGCACGTGACCTACGTGCAAAAGGTCGAAGCAGCCATTCGCGAGCACGATGCGCTGCCCGCGCGAGCGCTGTTCGTCGAGCGCGCGCCACGAGCGCGTCCCGCGAACACGATTTTCTCGCGCGTGTCCATCGCGAGGCTAGGCATGCTCACCCACGGGAGGCGTGCCGGTGGCGTCCGCGCGGATTGCGCCTAGCAGCTCTTCGCGCGTGACGGTCGCGGTCCCTCGCTTCATGACAACGATTCCGCCGGCATAATTGGCGAGTTGCGCGGCCTCGATCGCCGAACCGCCAGCGGCGATCGCCAGCGTGAATACCGCGATGACGGTGTCTCCCGCGCCGGTGACGTCGACGGCTTGGTCGCTGCCAAAAACCGTCAGTGACCGAGGCGCCCGCCCGCGCTCGAAAACGATCATGCCGTCGCGCCCCCGCGTGACGACCAGGGCGCGCACTCCGAGCCGGGTCATGGTGCGCCGCGCCAAGCTTTCCAATCGCGCCAAGCCTCCACCGATCTGTGCGTGATGCGCCGACTCGATTTCGGCTTCGTTGGGCGTCGCCGCCGCGAGGCCCAGTCCGGCATATTCGTGCAGCCGGTAGCGGGAATCGAGCGCGACGGGCAAAGTCCAGTTCTTCTGGCCGCGAATCGCCCGCAGGATTGCGGGCGTCGCCGACCCGTAGCCGTAATCGGAGACCAGCATCGCCGAGGCGTCGCGCCATGCGGTCTCGCGCTTTGCGCGCCAGCGCGTCCGCCGCGCGATCCGGCTAAAGGCTCCGCGGGCTCGTAGTCCATGCGCAGCACCTGTTGCCTGGCGGTGTGCGTCCAGCCAGCGAGAAAGCGCGTCTTGGTCGGCGTGCGCCAGCCGCGCGCGCGCACCAAGCCGGAAGTGTCCACGTGCTTGGACCGGAAATATTCGACCAACGCGTCCCCGGCGGCGTCTTCGCCCAGCGCCGGATACCGGCCGCACGCGGGCGCCGAGGTCGGCCAGATTGTTCGCCGCGTTGGCGCCGCCTCCCGGAACCGATTGCGTCTCCCGATGGCGCAGAATCAGTACGGGCGCTTCCCGCGAGACGCGCGAGATTTCGCCGAAAACGAATTCATCGGCCACGAAATCGCCCAAGACAAGAATTTTCTGGCGGGAAAACGATTCGACCAAATCTACAAGCCGCGCCAGATCCGCCGCGGGGCCGGCGTTCACGCCAACTCCTCGGCCAACGCTTTGAGGATGAAGTCCGCGGCTTGCGACAGATCTTCGGTCACCTCGTCCGGCTGTCGCGGCCACTCCTGCCGATGGTGTTCGTATTCGCCGCGGCCGTAACCGCTCAGCACCAGCACGCCGCGGCCGCCGGCGGCATGCGCCAGGGCGACGTCGCCGTAGCGGTCGCCCACGACGAAGGAGCGCGCGAGATCGAGCGCGTGTTCGCGAGCCGCTCGCTGCAGCAGTCCGGGCAGCGGCTTGCGGCAATCGCACTGGTCCGCGAGCGTGTGCGTGCAGTAGTAGTAGCGCGTCCATGCGCGCTCCCTGTGCGGCCAAATTTTCGCTCATGGCTCCGATGAACTTCCGCCACCAGCGATTCGGGAAACAGGCCGCGCGCCACGCCGGATTGATTCGTCACCACGATCACCGGCAGGCCTGCCTCATTCAGCCGCCGAATCGCCGGAGCCGCCCACGGATAGATCATGCAGTCGGCTGATGTGATTCAGATAGCCGACTTCTTCGCAAATCGTGCCGTCGCGATCAAGAAACACCGCAGGCCGCAACTGGCGCGAATCAGGCAAGTCCGGCGCTCCTCGATTCCCGAGCGGCGGCGCTCGCAGGGTCCTGCAGCCAATCTTTCGCTGCGGCGAACACCCGTTCGACGGAGATGCGCGTCATGCAGCGATGATCGATCGGGCAATGCCGCAGAAAACAAGGGCTGCACGAAACCGGTTCGCGCACCAGGGTGAACTGCGGCGTCACCGGGCGCGTGCCTTCAGCATCGGTCGGACCGAAAATGCCCACCACCGGCAGGCCTACCGCCCGCCACGTGCATGGCCCCGGAATCGTTGCCAATAAACAGTCCGCAGGACGCCAGCAACGCCGGCAGATCTCCGATGCGCGTTGCGCCCGACCAGATTGAGGGCGCGATGCCGCATGGCCCGCAGCGATGCGCTCGGCCATCTCGCGTTCCTGAGGCGCGCCGAAAAGTATCACGTCCGCGCCGAAATCGGCAATCAGATGGTCGGCCAGCGCGGCGTAGCGTTCCGGCAACCAGCACTTTGCCGAGCCGTAAGCCGCGCCCGGCGCGAGAGCCACCCGCGTCGCGCCCGGGCGCGCGCCCGCCGCCAGCAGCGTCTGCTCGGCCGCGTTCGCCGCGCATCCTGCGAAACCGCAGCGCGATGCGACTCGATCGCGGGCAATCGCGGCGAGCCATCCGGCGCGCCGCAACAGTTCGAGATAGTAGTAGCTCTCGTGCGCCGGGATTTCGCCCTTGCGCGGCACAGGAATGGCGCGCGTCAGCAACCAGCTGCGCGCGTCGCGCGCATAGCCGATCCGCTCCGGAATGCCCGCCCGCCAGGCCAGCCAAGCCGCGTCGAAGGCATTCTGAAAGAGCATGGCCACATCGAATTTCTCCCTCCGAAGCTCCGCAGCCAGCCGCTCGCGTCCCCAAAATCCGCGATGCTGCCCGTCACGTTCGTACACGATCAGACGGTCCACGTAGCCCTGCCCGCGGTACAGGTCGGCAACCCAGGGCCGCGCCAGCACAACGATTTCCGCGTCCGGCCAGCGCGCGCGAATCGCTTGCAGCGCGGGAATGGCCATCACCGCGTCGCCGACCCAATTGTTCGCGCGCACCAGAATCTTCATGCGCGCGGCCTCCTGCCGGTGTCGTTGCGCACGGCCCCTAGCACCGCTCTCCAGAAGCCTTCGCCGTCTGAAAGCGCCAAGTCCGAATCCGGCAGGCGTAAACCGGCAGGCGCGCTGGACCAGCGCATCCCGCAGATTGAACACGTCCTTCTCGGTGCAGAGCATGCCGTCCGCCCCGGCGATCATCGCGTCGCGCTCGAGCTCCTCGGCGTCCGCCGCGGTATAGCGATGATGATCGCGAAAAGCCTCGCCGGCCCACCAGTGAAAACCCCAGCGGACCAAATCGTCAAAAAATGCCGCCGGATTGCCAATGCCGCAAAAAGCAAAAAACTTCGCCTGCGTTCGATCCATCTCCGGCAGCGCGCACCTGCAAGGCCGGCACGCGCAGCACCGCTTCCAGCTCCGTGCGCGCGTAAAAGATCGGCGCCTGCGTGAACCTTCGCACCACCGCTTCCACCGCCGGCGCGTGCTCGGAGCGCGTGATCACCACAACATCCGCTCGCCCCAGCGCCGCTCTCGGCTCGCGCAGACGCCCCGCCGGCAACAACCGCCCGCCGCCAAAGGGGTCGGTCGCGTCGAGCAACACCATGTCGGCATCGCGCGCCAAGGCCAAGTGCTGAAAGCCATCGTCGAGAATAAACCATTTCGCGCCGTGCCGCTCGAGCGTTCGCCCAGTGGCGATAGCGGTCCTTGCCGACCCCAAGTTGCGCGTGCGCGCCCAGCCGCTCGCGCAAGCAGCGCCACCTCGTCGGACGTTGGCAGACCGCGCGCGTCGCTCCTGTGCCGCTCGCCGCGATAACCGCGCGTCAGAATCGCAGCGCGATGTCCTTCGGCGGCCAGTCGCTCGGCCAGCCACAGACCATCGGCGTCTTGCCCGTTCCGCCAACCGTGAGGTTCCCGACGCTGATGACCGTGCCCTCGAGGCGCTGCGCTGCGAAACAATCCGCGCCGGTACAGAGCGGCGCGCGAAGCGCATCACACCGCTCGTACGTGGCCGCCAGCGGCCAGCAGCATCGTCTCGAAGCGCAGACGATCGTCACAGCCGCGCCGCCTGCGGTTCGGCCAGCACTGCCGCGAGGCGATCGAGCGTCGCTGCCGTCGCGCCGCGATGGCGCTCCACCAATTCTTGCGCCGGCTCGCCCCATCCGCGACGCGGCGATCGGCGTCATCGAGCAAGCGCGATCCACGCCGCCCCTAGCTCCGCGCCGCTGCGAACGACCATCGCCGCATCCGCGCGCAGAAATTCCGCAGCCATGTCGCGAAAATTATCCATCGACGGCCCAAAGATCGGCGCCTTTCCCGCAACCGCGGGTTCGAGCGGGTTGTGGCCGCCCGACGGCTCGAGCGAGCCGCCAATAAACACCGCGTCCGCCAGCCCGTAAAGCGCCGCAAGTTCCCCAATCGTATCGAGCAGAAGCACGCGCCGCGGCGTTCCCGGCCGGCACGCCAGACGCTCCTGCCGACGCGCCGTCGAGCGAAAGTCCGCTGCGCCGCACCGCAACTCTTCCCGACTGCTCGATCAAGCGCAGCCGCAGCCTCAAAACGTCGGGTTTTCGCGGCGCGAGGACCAGCAACGCGTTCGGCCACTTGCGCTCCACAGCGCCGAGCGCTTCGAGCACCGCGTTCTCTTCTCCCGCCACCACGCTGCCCGCCACCAGCAACGGCCCGCGCCGGCTCCGCGCCATCTCCGTCGCGCAGCCAGATCGCGAGCTCGTTTTCCTCGGCCTGCGCCAGGTCATACTTCATGTTTCCGGCGACGACCACGCGCTCCGCCGGAGCGCCCAGCGCCAGCACGCGCTGCGCATCTTCCTCGCTCTGCATCAGGTAGAGCGTCGCCATCCTCAGCACATCGCGCAGAAACCGCCGCAGCACGCCGCCAAACCATCGCAGCGTCGCGCGCAAAGCGGCGGAACGACCGATCCGAAATCCGCCCGTTCACAAAGACCACCGGCATGCCCGCGCGCCGCGTCTCGCGCAGAAAATTCGGCCAGATCTCCGTCTCGAAGACGACCACCAGCGCCGGACGCACCGCAGCCAACGCCCGCCGCACCGGACCTCGCCAGTCGAGAGGAAAATAGAACACAGCGTCGGCGAACTTCATGCGCTCGCGCGCCAAGGCTTGCCCGGTTGCCGTCGTCGTCGAGATCACCAGTCGCCGATCGCGGAAATCGCTGCTTCAAAGAGCGCGCCAGCGGCAGTGCCGCCAGCACTTCGCCCACCGACACGGCGTGTACCCAGATCGCGCCGAGCCCCGCCGAACCGCAGTCGCCAGCTCAACTCCGGCGGAAACCGCCGCCCCATGCGCTCCGGCAAATTCTTGAGGTATTGCCTGCGCCCCATGCCCCTGACGAGCAAATAAGGGCTCAGCAGAATCACTCCCGCCGCGGTGAATACACTGTAGACAAAATACATGCAGACGATGGCAGCCGCCGCCGCTCCTTCGCGCCGACCGCGCCCTTTGCCCTGCGAGATCGGCGCGCAAATCGCAAAAGCGATATTATAGGCGCCGCACGACAGCGGCAAGGAGGAGACCGTTGAGGAGCGCAGGTCCAGCGTCCGCGTCGTCTCGCACGTTTCATCTCGACTTCGTATGCGCAGACGGTTTTTTCTCGTGGCTGCTCTGCTCGAGTGCAGTCTGTTCTCTGCTTGGGCAGCCGCGCGCGCGCAAACTGACCCCGCTTCTCTGCCGGCGCACGAGACGCATCAAGGCGTACTGGTGGCCGCCGATCCTTACCTCTCCGCCAAACGCTACAGAGACAAATTCGGCAAGCACACTCCGTACGATGCCGGCATCCTGGCGCTGGAAATCTACATTCGCAACGAAAACGACAAGCCCATCCGGATCAACCTGGACACCGATCAGCCTTCGCTTCATCTGCACCCGGCGAATCCCCGCAAAAACTCGACCCGCTCTCGCCAGAAGAGGTCGCCGACCGCGTACTCCTCCGCAAAGGCGCCAAGGACCCGAAGGCCCCGCGGCTACCGTTCCCCTTCCCGGGCGAATGCCCGAAGACGGGCAACGGCAAAGACTGGGACGAACTCTACGGCGAGCTGCGCTCTGCTGCCCTGAGCAGCGATGTTCTCCCGCCGAACGCCACCGTTCACGGTTTTTTCTACTTCGACATCGACCATCATTACGACTGGCTTTCGAACGCCCGCTTCGAACTCCCGGACCTGGCCTTCATGCTCGACAATAAGGCGCTGTTCTTTTTCGAAGTGGACCTCGCTCCCGCGGTGCACTAAGAAACTTCGCGCGCGGCGCTCGTTTGCTCGCTCTCCATCGCTCGGCTACAATGCCCAAGCCCAGCGGGCCCAACCTCATATGAATCTTCTCGACGAACTGAATCCGCAACAGCGTGAAGCTGTCCTCGCTACCGAAGGCCCGCTCCTGATTCTTGGCTGGCGCCGGCACCGGGAAAACGCGCGTCATCACCTACCGCATCGCCTATCTGATCGACCAAGGCGCGTCGCCCAGGCTCGATTCTCGCCGTCACCTTCACCAACAAGGCCGCCGAACAGATGCGCGACCGCGTCCGCGTTCTGCTCGAAAGCACCGGCCATTCGCCGGTGATCCTTGGATCAGCACTTTCCACTCGTTCTGCGGGCGGCTGCTTCGTCGCGAAGCCGCCCGGCTCGGCCTGCCTCGCAATTTCGCCATCTACGACTCCGACGACCAGCAAGCCGCGCTCAAGCTGTCTCTGGCCTCGATCGGCCTCGAAGATCCCGACGAGACGCCGCGCGCGCTGCTCGAACGCATCAGCTTCGCCAAAAATCACGCAATTGCGCCGGCCGAAGCGCTCGCACAAGCCTTCGACGAGCCCAGCCGCAGCCGCCGCCCGCGCCTACAAAGCCTACGAAGAGACGCTGCGCAAAGCCGGCGCGCTCGATTTCGACGATCTGCTGCTCGCGCGCCGCGCGAAGTCCTGCGCCGCTTCGACGATGCGCGCAGCCGACTGGCAGCAGCGCTTCCGCTTCCTGCACGTCGACGAATACCAGGACACCAATCGCGTCCAGTACGACCTGCTGCGCCTGCTCGCCGGCCCGCAACCCAATCTCTGCGTCGTCGGCGACGAAGACCAGTCCATCTACCGCTGGCGCGGCGCGGACATCGGCAACATCCTGCGCTTCACCGAGGACTTTCCCGGCGCGCGCACCCTGCGCATCGAGCAGAACTACCGCTCGCGCCAGACAAATTCTGGATGCCGCCGGCGCCGTCGTCGGCCCACAACCAAAAACGCATCGGCAAACAACTCGAAGCCACGCGCGGCACGGGTGCCAACCTCGTCTTCTATCGAAGCTCGCGACGCCAAAGCCGAAGCCGACTACGTCGCCGCCCAAGTCTCCGGGCTGCAAATGACTCGGATTCCGGCTCGCACCTGGCCGTGCTCTACCGCACCAACGCGCAATCGCGCTCGTTTGAAGAATCGTTTCGCAACCGCGGCATCCGCTACCGGCTCTCGGCGGCTTCAGTTTCTACGAGCGCGCCGAGGTCAAGGACGTCCTGGCCTACGTGCGCATGGCGATTTTTCCCGACGACGATGTGGCCCTGCTGCGTGTCCTGAACACGCCGCCGCGCGGCATCGGCAAAGTCACCATCGACGCCCTGCGCGCCGTCGCTCGCGAGAACAGCTCCTCGCTCTGGGACGCGCTGGCGCGCACTCTCGAAGCCGGCAGGCAGCCGCGCTCTCGCGCCGCTGCGCGGCTTCCGCGAACTCGTCGAGCAGTTGCGGCAAAAGCAGGAGTCGCTCGGCCCGGTGGAATTTCTCAAAGCCGTGCTCGAGGACACCGGCTATCTCGACATGTTGCGCGAACGCGACACCGAAGAGGACATCGCCCGCCTCGAAAATTTGCGCGAACTCGTCAATGCGCTGGCCGAAGGCGCCGAGCGCGGCGAGACGCTCGACGATTTTCTCGATCGCGCCGCGCTGGTCAGCGACGCCGACAACTTCGACGATCGCGCGCCGGTCACGCTGCTTACCTGCACACCGCCAAGGGGCTGGAGTTCGACCACGTCTTCCTGACCGGCCTCGAGGAAGGCACCTTCCCGCACAACCGCTCGCTCCACGATCCCGAGGAGATCGAAGAGGAGCGCCGCTTGTGCTACGTCGGCATGACCCGCGCCCGCGACACGCTCACGCTCACGCGCGCCGTCTACCGCCGCATCTACGGCAGCGAGCGCCTGCAAGCCTCGACGCCGTCGCGATTCCTGCTCGAAATTCCCGCGCGAACTCGTGGACACGGCCGAAGGCTCGCTCGCCGAAGCTGGCGAAACCCGGCGCTACGAACCCGATCCCGAATACTCGTACTCGGCGGCTGAGTTCGCGCGCCGCGCGCGCCATACCGCCGCCTGCTCGAGCCGAGAGAAGCGCCACCAGCGCAGCCGCGCTGCGGTCAGTTCTCGCCGCTCGCGCAAGGCCCGCGGCGATGCCAATCCACTCATCGGCCAGCGCGTCCGCCATCCCACCTACGGGCTCGGCACGATCGTCGGCGTCGACGGCGAGGACGAAGAGCGCAAGCTGACCGTCAGCTTCTCCGGCCACGGCACCAAGAAACTCGTCGAGCGCTTCGCGAATCTCTCCTGGGCCTGAGCCAACAGCCCGTCCTCCGATAGCCGGTTGCAGCGCAACCTGCCTCAAGGTACAGTGACGCAGCTTCAGCTGGTCTGATTTCGTGCGGGCTGACCACGGTTGGACGCCGGAATTTTGCGCCGCAAAAATATCGGCCTGCGCCTTACCAGGGCGCTTGCCCTACGCCGCCCTCGTGCTCTAGCTGCTGTCGCCCGCCCCAGCCTTCGCCTGGGGTGCCAACGCGCAGAGGCTGATCGCCAACCGAGCGGTGGAACGCTGCCGCCGGAATGCAATCTTTCTTCGACGCCAATCGCGAATTCATCGTGCGCCACGTCACCGATCCCATTGGATGGCTGGAGAAAACACCCGCCGCCGAACGTCCCAACCACATCTTGTATCTCGATCACTACGGAAAATTTCCCTTCGATTCCCTGCCCCGGGATTACCAGTCAGCCCTCGCCAAATTCGGCAGGTCCAAACTGCTGGCTAGCGGCGTGCTTCCCTGGCAGGTCGGCGTCTACAGCCAGAGGCTCACCGAAGCCATGCACAACGGCAACTGGGGCCAGGCTCGGCTGGTCGCCGCCTTACTGGCCAGCTACGTCGCCGAATCCCACGATCCTTTCCTCACCACCGAAAATTTCGACGGCCATTTGTCCGGGCAGACCGGCATTAATCTTCGCTTCGGCGTCAGCCTGGTCGATCGCTACTCGCTCTTTTTCCCCATGCGTCCCAATGACGCCAGTTTCATCGACGATCCCACCATGCACGCGTTCGACGACTGCATGAGCGCGCACTCCTGGCTCGAAAACATCCTGCTTGCCGACCTTCGCGCCCGCGCCGGCCTGAGCGACTACACCGACGACTATTACGACCGCTTTTACAACCAAGTCGGCGCCACGCTGATTCGCCAGTTCACCGACGCGGCCACCGACGTCGGCTCCTACTGGCTCACGGCGTGGATCAACGCCGGCCGCCCGGCCCTGCCCAAGCAGTAGCACGTGCCCACGTCCTCACTTCCGTCGAACCCCGCACCGTCGCCGCTTCGCTCCCGCCTCAATTCGGCGCCCTGCCCAAAGCCGAGCTGCACCTGCACCTCGAAGGAAGCATCGCGCCCGCCACAGTGGTCGCGCTCGCCGCGCGCTACGGCGACGCCGTCGACGAAGCGACAGTGGCCGCGCGTTACGCCACGCCCGACTTCACCGCCTTCATCGAAGCCTACAAGTGGGTGACTTCCTACCTGCGCGCGCCCGCGGACTATGCGCTGATCGCCCGCCGTCTGGCCGAGCACTTGCTCGCTCAAAATGTCGTCTACGCCGAAGTCACGCTTTCGGTCGGCGTGATGCTCCTGCGCAGGCAAGACGTCGAGGCCAATTTCCGCGCGATTCGCGAAGCCGCCGCCGCCTTCGAGCCACGAGGCTTGCGCATGCAGTGGATCTTCGACGCCGTGCGCCAGTTCGGCGCCGACCCGGCTATGGAAGTCGCGCGCGCGCCGTCGGACTCGCGAAACGAAGGCGTGGTCGCCTACGGCCTTGGCGGCGACGAACTCGCCGTCCCCACGGCCGATTTTCGCCCCGTCTACGAATTTGTTGCCGCGCACGGCTTGCGTCGTCTGGCGCATGCCGGCGAAATCGGCGGCCCTGAGTCCGTGCGCGAAGCCATCGAACTGCTCGGCGCCGAGCGCATCGGTCACGGCATCGCCGCCGCTCGCGACCCGCAGTCTGATGGCGCTGCTCAGCGAACGCTCCATCCCGCTCGAAGTCTGCCCCACGAGCAATCTTTGTACCGGCGCGCTTGCGCGCCAGCTGTGCCACTGCAAGCAGGTCTCCGTGCTCGATCATCCGTTGCCGCAGCTCTTGCGTGCAGGCGTTCCGCGTCAGCCTGTCCACCGACGACCCCGCTATGTTCGGCACCAACCTTAATCGCGAATATGCCCTGCTCCCGCAGATGGGCCTCGAGCACGCGACGAAATCGTTCGCGTCGCCGCCGCCGCGTTCGAAGGCGCCTTCCTGCCGCCAGCCGAGAAGTCGGCTTACCTGGCCGCCTTTCGGGCCCAAGCCGCGGCGCTCGGCCTGCTATAATCACGCCATGACCGCTCACGTCTGGGTGATGCTCAAGACCACGGTTCTCGACCCGCAAGGGCGCCGCGATCCAGCAGGCGCTGGCCTCCCTCGGACACACCGCAGTCCGCGACGTCCGCCAGGGGAAATTCTTTGTTCTCAGGCTGGATGGCCTGGACCGCGCGGCTGCGCAGGCCGAAGTCGAACGCATCGCTCGCGAAGTGCTTACCAATCCGGTCATCGAGGAGTTCCGCTTCGAGATCGTGGAAGACGCGCGGCCCGCATCCGCGGCCTAGCGCCGTTCCTGGTTCGCGAATGGAAAGTTTCTCGCGTTCTTGGCCCTAAGAGCGGCAAAGTGCTGGCCCAGCTACTTGTAAACAGGGCACTAAGCGCACCGGTGGCCTGGACCGCATCGCCATGAGCCTGTGTTAGCCTGATCTTTCAGCCGGCATGGCTGGTGTACCGACGCCCTGCCCTTCCACAACCAAGGAGACTCAACCGTGTGTGGCATAGTCGGATACATCGGACCTAAGAAAGTCGTGCCCCTCATCATCGACGGTCTGCGTAAGCTCGAGTATCGTGGCTATGATTCGGCGGGCATTGCCGTCGTCGACGATAAAGGCCATCTGGAGCTGCGCCGCGCCCCCGGCAAACTACCCAAGCTCGAGGAAGCCATCCGCCTTTCGCCGATTGACGGCGTATACGGCCTGGGTCACACGCGATGGGCCACCCACGGGCGCCCCACGGAAGAAAATGCCCACCCGCATCGCGACTGCACCGGCCAAGATCGTCGTCGTGCACAACGGCATCGTCGAGAATTACCTCGAGCTTAAGCACGAACTCGCTAGCGAAGGCCACAAATTCGTCACCGAGACTGACACCGAGATCATCGCCCACCTGGTCGAGAAATACATGGACGGCGGTCCGCTCGAAAATGCGGTGCGCAAGGCCATCAAGCGCCTCTCGGGAGTTTATGCGCTGGCCATTCTCTCCACCAAGGACCCGCAAGAAGATCGTCGCCGCGCGTTCGGGACCGCCCGTTGTCATCGGCTTAGGAAAGGACGAATACTTCGTTGCCAGCGACATCCCCGCGCTTCTCAGCCCACACCCGCGACATGTTCTTTCTTTCCGATGGCGACATTGCCGTCCTGACGACTACAGGGCGTGCAGGTCACCGATATCGATGGCAATCCCGTCCAGCCGCGCGTGCAACATGTGACCTGGGATCCGATCATGGCCGAGAAGGGCGGCTACAAGCACTTCATGCAGAAGGAGATTTTCGAGCAGCCGCGCGCGGTCCGCGACACGATACAGGGCCGCATGTCTCTCGATACCGGCACCGTGTTCCTCAACGAACTGGACGTCAGCGAAGCCGAGTTCAAGAACCTGCGCGACGTCAAGATCGTAGCCTGCGGCACCAGTTGGCATGCCGGCTTGGCCGGAAAGTTCATGATCGAGCGCCTGGCGCGAATCCCGGTGGAAGTCGACTACGGCAGCGAATTTCGCTATCGCGATCCCATCGTCGACGGCCGCACCCTGGTGATTTGCATCAGCCAGTCCGGAGAGACCGCCGATACGCTGGCCGCACAGCGCGAAGCCAAGCAAAAAGGCTCGAAGACGCTGGCGATTTGCAACGTCGTGGGCTCGATGATTACGCGCGAGGCCAACGGCACCATCCTCACGCACGCCGGCCCCGAGATCGGCGTGGCCTCCACCAAAGCCTTCACCTGCCAACTCACGGCGCTCATGTTAATCGCGCTTCATCTCGGACGGGTACGCGGCGCCCTTTCCGCCGAAGCCGCCACCGGCCTGATGCAGGAGCTTACGCGCATCCCTCACAAGATCGAGACCATCCTCCAGGCCGATCAGGCGGGGACCTATGAGACGCTCGCTCGCCAGTTTTTCCGTTACACCGATTTTCTCTATCTCGCGCGCGGCATCCATTACCCCATCGCTCTCGAAGGCGCGCTGAAGCTCAAGGAAATTTCCTACATTCACGCCGAAGGCTATCCCGCCGGTGAAATGAAGCATGGACCCAACGCACTGATCGACGAAAATCTCCCGGTTGTGGTCCTGGCGACGCGCGATGAATCCGATCCCGAATCGATGACGCGCTATGAGAAGAGCTGTTCGAACATCCAGGAAGTCAAGGCGCGCGACGGCATCGTCATTTCCGTGGTCACCGAGGGCGACCAGATCGCGCGCAGAGTTTCCGACCACGTCATTGAAATTCCGCACGCCCCCGAGCTGATGGCGCCGATTCTCGAAATCGTGCCGTTGCAGCTCCTCGCGTATTACATCGCCGTTCGCCGCGGCTGCGACGTCGACCAGCCGCGCAACCTGGCCAAGTCCGTCACCGTCGAATAGCGTCGCGCCCCTGAGCTCTGCCGCTGCTTCTGTAGCTACTGCGTCGGTCTCTGATCGCTGCTCAAGGCGATTTGCTGAAACAATTGCGGCACGAGAAAGCTCAGCACGCCGTTTCGCACGCTGTCGGAGACGTAAATCTCGCCCTCCTTCGGATTGATGGCCAGCCCCACAGGGTGTAGCAGCCCGCTGAACGGGCCGCGAATCAAGGCGCGCGGGGGCACATCGCCGTTGTCGCCGATATTCCAGATCCCCACAAATCCTAGCGTGGGATTGAGCCAAGGATCGTCGGGAATCTCCTTCGATTCGGGCTTCAGCGTGACGTCGGTATACAAGTTCTGATGAAAGTGATTCGACGCCGCGACAAATATTCTCCCCTGATAGATCTGCATGTCCCACGGCTCGTCCGTGATCCCCGTCTTGGGCCCGCAATTCGGGCGCGCGGCGCAACGTCCCCGGAGTCGGTCCGATTGAAGATGAGAATGTCCTGCGAATTTGCCACCGCGAGCAAATTCGTTGCCGGATCGACGACGATGCCGACCGTATGTCCCAGGCTGGTCTTCGGTCCCTCGATCACGCGAAGCGGCGCAGCATCTCCGTTCGCGTCCCAAGAAAACACATTGATGCGCTTGCCCGTGAGGCTGGCGACGAGAATCTCACCGTGTTCCGGGTCAATACTTACCGCGTGGGGCGTCACCAGATGCGTGTGCGGCCCTTGGATCACGCGAATCGGCCGCGCCTCGCCCTCGGCATCCCCGCGAAATACCAGCACCGCGTCTGCCAGCGCATTGGGCACCACAATTTCGTCATGCGCGGCATCATACGCAAGCCCATGAACAGTGCGCCCCAACTGGGACGCTTGCCCCGCAATCACTCGGATCGGCGCCGCATTGCCGTTTGCCAGCCTGGCAAACACCGCGACGCGCGGCTGCGTCACTCAATTCGGCACCAGCAGCTCATCGCGCTTGGAATCGTAAGCCAGCGCCATGGGGTTGCCGAACCCAGGCGTCGGCGTGCCCGCGGGAGCGCTGCGAATCACGCGCTTCGGCGGTACATCGCCCTTGGCGCCGCTATCGAACGCCAGAGCCGAATGATCGCCCCAATTCGAAACCCAAATCTCGCCATTCTGCGGATCGACGGCGATTCCGATCGGCCGATCGATGCCCGTACGGCTGCCGCGAATCGTTCGCACCGGCGCCACGTTACCATTCGCGTTCCGCGCGAAGATCAGGATGGAGCTGTCGCCATTGTTCGCCACAACCACCGTGTCGTGCCCGGGGTCCTGCGCAATTCCCATCGGCCAGTCGAGCCCGGTCCGCGATCCTCTGGATCGTGCGCAGCGGCGCCACGTCACCTTTGGCCTTCGCGGAGTAAACCGAAATTGACGGCGGCTTGAACTCCCCCGCCTCAGCCGGACGTCACTCGTCTTCTGGAGCGTCTTCGCACCCGCTTCCCGTGTTTTGCACCACGCCTTTGAAATTGCCGTGGTTGGCGACGCCAAGTTCGCCATGCGCCTCGTCCCAATAAATTCCATGCGGGTCGGCGAGGCCCGTCTTCACGCCTCGAATCATCCGTACCGGCGCTTCCACGCCCTGCACCTGCCGCCGGTAGAACACAATCGTGTTCTGAACTTCCACGGTCACCGCGATCTCATCGCTCGCGTCGCCCAAGAGCCAGTCCCCACGCTTGGTGCGGCACCGAGAAGATGCGCGACGGCTTCGCATTTCCCGTGGCCTCGTAGGGCATCACTACCACGGTGTCCTCGATGTCATTATTCGCTGTGTACGGCTTCGCGGTGCTGCGGATCGAGAACGACTCCCGGCAATCATTCCCAGAAAAGTATCCGGGCCGATCACCTGATGAACCGGCACACTCGCCGCGCCCTGACTTGCGCCGTGCAAACGATCGTAGGTGAGCAGGCTCTTGCGGTTCGGATCGCTCATGGCCACCAAGCCATTGGCAGGGTCCACAGCGATTCCGTTGAAAGCAGGGTAAGGGTCGGCGATCATCCGGACGGGCTGGATATCCTCAGGCGCCGGCTTCGTCCCATTTTCTGCGGCGTGTACGAGACCGAACGCGACACACGCGGCGACAATCGCTACACCCAGCGCGCAATGAATGGCTCGTCTCATCATCTGCCCAGCCCTGTGTGTGGACGCTCGCGGAATTCCGGCCGCTCAGGGCGTGACCGTCCGAAGTCCATCATAAATGAATCGCGGACCTCGCGAACTTGTCTTTTGGTGATTGTGGCTTGATCTAAAGAAAAAGCGCCTTGCACAGTTAGCCGCAAGGCGGTCACGCGTCCTACTGAACCGTCACGCTCACTTGGGTCGAGATCGTCGTTGGCCCCGAAGTCCCCGTCACGGTGAACGTCGCGAGACCTTTCGGTGTTCCCGTATAAGGAGCCGTCGTGGAGGTGGACCCTGTGCCGGCGCTACCGCCGCACCCGGCGAGCACCGTCGCCAGCGCGATGACCGCCACGCACGATCCGAACCCCAGGCGGCGGGCAGGCACACGCCACACGCCAACCATTCCCTCGGCACGCAACGCAGCACACAACGCCGCCAGAGCCGCGAAGATACCGATGGCCGCCGGCAAACCCCACGGCCTCTGCGGCGCCCGTTTCGCAGGGCTGCCAGGCACCTCCGAACTCGACGTCGAGAACGTCATTTGGATCGTTTGTCCGCCGGGCAAACCGCTCGCAGGATTCGGGGTGAACACACAAGACGATTTCGATGGCGTTCCCACGCAGCCCAGCGTGAAATTCAGGCCGGAGCCGCTCGGCGCATACAGCGCGAGATTGATCATGACGCTTTGTCCCGCCGTCACCGTCGGCGTACCTGAAACCGGCCCAAAGCCCACCGCGCTCACCGTCTGGTTGACAACCTGCGATGTGCTCGTGGCATCGTTCGCGTCGCCTCCGTAGCTGGCCGTGATCGACTGAGCGCCAAGCGCCAGCGTGCTCGTCGAATAGGTCGCCACCCCACTGGAGTTGAGCCCGCCGGTTCCCAGCGGAGTCGCGCCATCGAGAAACGTCACCGTGCCCGTCGGCGTCCCTCCGAGCGTGGTCGACACGGTGGCCGTAAAGGTCACCGACTGCCCGACGAACGACGGGTTCAGCGACGACCCCAGCGTGGTCGTCGTCGCCTTCACATTCACGACGACCTCGGAAAGGGTGCTCGACGTGCTCCCGCTGAAATTCGAGTTTCCTCCGTATTGTGCGGTTATCGGATGCGTCCCCACAGCGAGTGCCGACGTGCTCAGCGTGGCCACCGCGCTGGGGTTGAGCGTACCCGTTCCGATCGAGACGCCATTGTCCAGAAACGTCACCGTACCCGCCGGCGTCCCGCTTCCCGAACTCGACACCGTCGCGGTAAAGGTCACCGACTGGCCCGCAAACGAGGGGTTCAGGCTGCTGATGACCATCGTCGTCGAGGTCGAGGTGGAAGATGTCCCGGCCCAGCCAGCGAGCAACTTGGCCACATCCACCGAGCCGAGGCCGGTGACTTCGTCGTAGCCGATCCCAACCAGGTAGCCGCTCAAGCCTCCGGACTGACTCGTTGCGCTGGGAATGCTGTTGTTGCACATGCTCGGAATCGTCACCGCACAACCGGAAACGGCGCTCGAGGCCACCGTGACGTCATGGAAAATATTATTGGAAGGAACTGCGGCAAGTTGGTAGAGATTTGAATTGAGCGAGCCTTGCGCCGCGCCAAGTTTTTGATCGAGAAGTGCGGTCACTCCAGCCATGCTCGGCGCGGCCGCCGAAGTGCCGAAAAAAAACTCAAACGAAAACGAGCCATTCTGCACCGCACAGCTAGATCCGGCGGCCGCAAAGCAGCCGAAATATCCGTCATGAGCCGAACTGCTGAACGCCATGTCGGGAACGTAGCGGCCTTGCGTTCCTGGCACGCCTGCCCCGGTCTGCCAGGAGGGTGTCGGGATAAAAACGCTGAAGCCCCCTCCTGAGGCCGCTACCTGAGGACTGTTGCCGCTCTCCGGCTCATTCCATCCGCCCTCCGGGATATAGCTGAGCGCGGATTCGAAATTGGCGCCGTTGCTCGTTGCCCAGTATTGGTTGGGATTGCTGGCGTCGGCAAATTCCGTGCCTCCAACGCATGTCGCATGGCTCGACGCGCAAAGGTAATTGATGCTCAGCGTTTGTGTCGTGGGCGGCGTCGTGAACGCTGTATCGCAGCCCGCTGCGCCCGCGTCGTCAGACGAGATAAAAACGGAAATGCCTTCCATAGCCGCCTGGCCAAACAGCGAGTCCCAAAAATTAACCCCGGCTTGGCCCGCTTGGCTCTCGCATTCGCCAAAGCTGATGTTCATGATTTGCGCGACCACCGGAGTCGTATCCGCAACATATTCGGCGGCGGTTTCGATCCGCCCCCAGAGGAGGCGCTGACCACCAAGTCGATCGCTGCGCCCGGCGCGACGCTGGTGCTGCGCGTGACGTCCAAAGTCGCTTCGCCCTGATCTCCCGAAGCGCTGCCATGCGCCGGTGGCGTCGTCTCCGCCGGTCCGGGGTCGACGCCGTTCGGCGGAATGATCACAGTCGGCACCTGCAAAGGCAGTCCAGCCAACGACTCGAAGTTGGTTATGTCCTGCGGGTAAACCCGCGAACGCCCGATGATGGCAATCGTCTGGCCCGCACCATTGATGTTCCCGGTATTTACGTCGTAGATCGTCGCAAAGTCGCCGGGAAACAGGAAATGAGCGCCGCCGGACGTAGTAAAGTCCGGCACCTCGCCGCCCTTGGAGTCTCCCGAAACTTTGCGCATCGGAACCTGCATCGATCCCGCCCCGTAAAGAGGATGCGCGTTGAGCGTGTATAGACCGCTGATCGACTTGATAACACCCGCGAGCGCTGCCGGAATTTGCGGCTCATCCGCGATCGAAAAGCGCTGCTCACCATCCACAAAGTAATAATGCATCTGCGTCCCAAAGGCATTCGCTACAGCCGAAGAAGGGCCGCTGAATCGAATCCTCACGCGGCTGTTAGCGACGGAAACCACACGTAGATTCTGCGATTCGAGCCAGCTCGTGATCGCGTCCAGGTCGTGCTGCGTGACTCCAAACTGCGCGCCCACTTCGACTGGTGTCAGCCAATGGTGGTAATTCGGGGATGTCGGGTCGAGTTGTTGCGCCAGAAATTGATCGAACGCCTGCTCTTGCTGGGGCGAGCGCTCCAGCACGAACTCCATCGGCCCGACTGAAACATCGGCAGGAACGATGCCACGGTCGTTCTGCACAGAGGCCCACGCAGGGTGATGCCCGGGAAGCGTGACCGGATTGTCCGAATCAACCGGCGCAACCACGAGATCGCTGTTTTGCGCGTAACCCGGTGCCGCCAGGCAAAAGGCCATGGCCACCAAGCACAATGCTGGGAAAACGACAGAGCGCCACCACGTGTCCGGCATCCCTCTTCGGCGAGCCTCACTCATCCTAACAGTTCCTGTTTTCGATCACGCGAAGGGGACTAGCGCCGACCGGAAACCTGGCTCCCCGAATCGACGGCAATTAATTTAGCCTACGCTGCCCTTGTCCTCGACGCAACGAGTCCAACGCAACCTGCTCCAAACTCGATAACCGCACGTAGTCGTCCGTGGATGCGGGAAACGAACCCCTTAGAAGCCGAGTCCGCGACGAGAGTTGCAACCGCCCGCAATCCCGCCTTAGGGCTGAGCTTGATTTGTTCGGGCAGACTGGCGTACATTTCGGCCAGAAACGTAACGTCGGGAAAAAGGCGCCGCGTCGGCGGAAGTGGCAGTCAGCTCCGAAGGAGAGTCCCCCATGGATCCCAAAAAGCCGGATTCAAAAAAGCCAGATCCCAAAAAAACGAGCCGCAGAAAATTTCTAAAAGGTAGCGCCGCAGTCGCCGGCCTGGCCGTAGGCGCGACGGTAGGCGGAATAAGCTCCGCCGCCGCTCAGTCGGCCGCAACTCCCGAAGCGCAACCAGGACAACACGCCAAAGACCTGATCGCCTATGGCCAGCGCTCTCCTTTCGTGACCTCTGTGCGCATACCCATGGCCGACAGACCTGGGCCCGATGCCTTCGGGATGACCTTTCACGTCTTGACGCCGCTTCAGGACTCCATAGGCGGCATCACGCCGTCTTCGCTCCATTTCGTGGGCACCCACCGCGGCTCGATCGTGCCGGATATCGATCCCAAGGAGTATCGTCTGCTGCTTCACGGCATGGTGGACCGCCCGGCCGAGTTCACGCTGGACGAGTTGAAGCGCTTCCCTTCCGTATCGCGCGTTCACTTCATCGAGTGCCTGGGAAACCGTTCCAAGCCCGACGATATAACCGTTCAGCAGACGCACGGGTTGACCAGCTGCAGCGAATGGACCGGAGTCCAGCTGTCTTTATTGCTCAAAGAGGTGCGGCGTGCAAAAGGGAGCGTCCTGGATCGTTTCGGAAGGCTCGGAAGAGGTCAAGGGAGCGGGCAGTATCCAGCTCACCAAAGCCATGGACGACGTTCTGATCGTCTACGGCCAAAATGGCGAACCGCTGCGTCCGCAACAGGGCTTCCCCGTTCGGCTCATGGTTCCAGGCTTCGAGGGAATCTATAACACCAAGTGGCTGCGGCGAATCAAAGTGGTCGACCGGTATTACATGACCTACAACGATTACGGTCATATTTCCAAAGACCCCAAAGTTTTCGCGATGACCTTCCAGTGGGGTCCGAAGTCGGTGATCACCTTCCCGTCCGGAGGACAGCAGTTGCCTGGTCACGGTTTCTACCAAATCACCGGCTTGGCCTGGTCCGGCGGGGGCGCCGTTCGCAAGGTCGAAGTATCCACCGACGGCGGCAAGACCTGGAAAGAAGCCCAGATTCGCGGCGCCGTGCACCCCATGGCGCACACCCGCTTTGGCATGGACTGGAAGTGGGAAGGCCAAGAGTGCGTGCTGCAATCCCGCTGCACGGATGTGCTCGGGCCAGGTTCAGCCCTCGCGCGCTCAAGTCGCCAAATTCTTCGACGATCCGCCGGACTATTACAAGTCGCACGGCATACAAGGCTCCGACAACGCGATTCAACCTTGGAGGGTGGCCAGTGATGGGACGGTCCACAACGCGATCGCTTAGTCTTCTCCCGGCGATGATGATGTTCGGCCTTTGCCTGACCGGGTGGGCGCAGTCACCCACCTACGGTTTAGGGAAAACACCGAGCGAAGAGGAGATTCACGCCTGGGACATCACCGTCAGTCCCACGGGCAAGGAACTCCCTCCGGGAAGCGGCAGCGCCAAGGAAGGCGCACCAATCTTTATGCAGAAGTGCGCAGCCTGCCACGGCGCAACGGGATTTGGAGGGGTAGCGCCCATGTTGATCAAGCCACCAGATGGTGAGTCGGCGCCGAAGATGCCTCGCGCCTTGCATCAACGCCGCAAACGTGATGGCGCTGCACTCGCCATACGCCACCACGATCTGGGATTACATCCATCGCGCCATGCCTTTCGGAAAGGAGCGCACGCTAACGCCCGACGAGGTCTACGCCCTGACGGCATTCCTGCTTTTCAAGAACGGCGTGATCAAGGAAGACGACGTACTCGACGCCCAGACTCTGCCGCAGATCAAAATGCCAAATCAAGACGGATACTCTTTGCCCGACTGGAAGCACGCCACACCAAGGATTTTCCCATAGGTTCAGCCGCTTTCGCGCAGCGCCCAGGTGCCGCGCGCTTCGCGCGCCAGGGCGGCGAGTTGCCATGGCCGCCCCAACCCCCTGGCGCTAGAGTAGAATCACACTCCTGATGCGCGCACTCTATATCCTCGTTCTCGCAATCGCTCTCATCTCAGCGCCGCATCGCGCCCTTGCACAAGCCCCTCCCGCCTCCTCGGTCATCGCGGAAATTCACCAGACCGGATCGACCCATTACCACGACGCGCAAGTCGCGGCAGCCTCTGGGCTGAAACCCGGCGACGCGGTCACGCGCGAGCAGCTTCAGGCCGCGGCCGATCGCCTGGCGCAGATCGGCATATTTTCGCAAGTCAACTACCGCTTCACGACGCGCGGCGATAAGGGCGATAAGATTGTGCTCGAATTCCAGCTTGCCGATGCGCCCGTCGTGCCCGTCACCTTCGACAATTTTCCATGGTTCAGCGACGAAGAGCTTTCGGCAGCAATTCGCGAAGTGGTTCCCTTCTTCGATGGCACCGCTCCGCCCGACGGCTTGCTGCTCGACACCATCGCCGCTGCAATCTCGACGCTACTCGCAGGCTCACAAGATCCCCGGCACCGTTCAGCACACGCTGGTCGCGCAGCCCGTCAGCGACGGCATGACCGTGCAATTCCGCCTCGAGGGTCCTAGTCTCACGATCGGCGCGCTCAACTTCGGAGATACCCTGGCGCAAGACTCCACAAAACTCACCGAGCGCAAACAAGACCTTCTGAATAAGCCTTACTCCCGCTTTTCCATCGAGCTGTTCGAGTTCGAGCAGATTCGCCCGCTCTATCTCTCCGCGGTCATCTGCGCGTACACTTCCCCGCGCCCGTCGCCCGCTTCGTCGGCGACCCCAATCAGCCCCTGCCATCAAACGTGTCCGTCGAAATTCCAATCGATCCCGGCCCCGTCTTCGGGCTTTCGGGAATAAGCTGGGAAGGCAACCACGCGCTGGATACGACTAAGCTCGAATCCCTTGCGACGGTCCAAACCGGCGAACTCGCCGACGGCATGAAGCTAGCGGCCTACTGGCAGAGCGTCGAAAACGCGTACGCGCACAAGGGATACATCCACGCCCACGTGGAACCCCAACCCCAATTCGACAACGCCGCGGCCACCGTCTCCTACAGCGTCGCAATTAACGAAGGCCAGCAGTACCACATGGGCGCGTTGGTCATCACCGGGCTCTCACCCGCCGCCGAAGGCGCGCTTCGCGCCGCATGGCAGCTCCCAAACGGAAAAATCCTCGATGGCACCTACACGGATAGCATGTTCGCGAAACTTGACAAACCAACCGGCCAAGTCTTCGGCCCGATACCCGTGCACTACACCCAGCTAGGCCATTTTCTCCGCGTCGACGACACCTCAGGCACCGTGGACGTCCTGATCGACTTCCAGTAGCCTCGCGCGTCCCTGAGCGTCAGCCGCCAACCCCATCGGCAACATCCCGCGCCGCCAGCACCGTATTCATATGGATCCGCACGGTGTCCTCGATGTTCCGCGCGTACCCGCCAGCTAGCGTCACCGCCACCGGTATGCCGCGCCGCTTCGCCTCGCGAAACACTAATTCGTCCCGCCGCCGCAGCCCGCCCATGCTGAGCCACAACCCGCCAAGCTGATCTTCGCGGTACGGGTCGGCGCCGCCCACATAAAAGATCAGGTCCGCGATGAACTCCTGCGAGCGCCTTCAGCACCGCTTGGCCGAGCAGTTCGAGATATTCGTCGTCGCCCGTGCAGTCCTCGAGATTGATGTCCAGGTCGGACGGCTGCTTCGGCACCGGATAATTGTCTCGCTGGTGAATCGAGAGGGTAAAAACGCTGTCATCTTCCGCAAAGATCGCCGCCGTTCCGTTCCCTTGATGAACGTCGGTATCCACGACCATCGCCGTGCGAATCGCGCCATCGGCCTGTATCCGGCGAATGGCCACGGCCACATCGTGAATCATGCAGAAGCCTTCGCCATGCCCCGGGAAGGCATGATGAAAGCCGCCGCCGATGTTGACCCCAAACCCGTCCCGCATCGCGTGTTGCGCGGCCAGGATCGAGCCGCCCGCGGCCAGCCAGAACGCTTCGACCGTCTCCTTCGAGCACGGAATCTCCAGCCGCATCCGTTCCGTCGCGCTCAGCGTGTCATTTTTGAGTTTGCTGACCCATTCCGGCGTGTGTACGCGCAGAATGTCTTCATCGCTGGCGGGTTCGGGAGCGAGAACATCGGCAGGATCCGCCATGCCTTTGGCGACCAGCCCGTCGCGCATCAGACGAAACTTCTCCGAGGGGAAAACGTGGGGGCCAAGCCGCAGGTCGTAGCGGTCGTGGTAGACGAGCTTGAACGGCAGCATGGCCGGGCGCCGTCAGCGCTCGCGGTCGAGAATGAAATCGGGCACGGCAGCCAGCGCGCGGCCAAATTCGCTTCTGCGCCCCGCCGTTCAGGCAGGCCTTGGCGCGGTTGGCATAATCGTGAGCCAGTTGCCGGGTGCGGTCCAGCGCGCCCGAATCGCGCACCAGCGCGGAAATTTCCTCCGGGCGAACGCTCTGAAAAGCCTTCTCCTCCAGCACCGTGCGAACCAGCCTGCGCCCCGCCGCCCCGTCGTTCTTGGCGCTTTCCAGCGCATACACCAGCGGCAGCGTGACCTTGCCTTCTTTCAAATCGCTCAGCACGGGCTTGCCAAGCTGCGTCGGCGAAGCCGTAAAATCGAGCAGATCGTCCACCAGCTGGAACGCGACGCCCGCATACCGCCCGTAATCGGCCAGCCGCTGCTCTTCCTCCTCCGACACCCGCCCCAGCACGGCGCCCAGCCGCGCGCAGCCGCTAAACAGGCAGGCGGTCTTCCGCGCCGCCAGCTCAATGACTTCTTCTTCGCGCAAATCCATCCGGCCCAGCGTGGACAGCTGCGCCACTTCGCCTTCGACCATGCTCTGCGTCAGATCGATCAGAATGTCCAGCACCTTGAAATTGCGCTCCGCCAGCGCCATCTGGAAGGACTGCATGTACAGCCAATCGCCCGCCAGCACGCTGCGGTGATTTCCCCAGCGCGAATTCGCGGAGGGCTGGCCGCGCCGCGTATCTGCGCCATCGATCACATCGTCATGAATCAGCGTCGCGCTGTGGATCAGCTCGACCGACGCGCCCAGCCGAATCGCGCTTGGCCCGCTATACCCCGCATAGCCCGCCGTCAGCAGCAGCAACGCCGGCCGCAAGCGCTTCCCGCCGCTTCCCGAGGAGATAGCGCGCCATTTCGCCGATGGGCTCGCTGGCCGAGTCGGTCTGCCGCGCCAGTTCCTGCTCCACCGCACGCCAGATCGTCGCGAACCAGATCGAAAATCTCTTTAACCGTCAGCAGCGAAATGGCTTCCCCCGTTTCGCCTAGCCCGCAGTGCGAAGCTCTTTCGGCCCTTCAGCTCAAGCCTGAAAAAACGCCGGAAGTTACCGGCCGTCGTGGCCGCAACCTCGGACGGCGGCAAGTTTCTCACAGGTCCCAGGGTCTTTGCTACCTCCGCGACGTATGCGGGCTCGTTACGTCGCCCGCGCTGCCCCTGCGGAGCCAGAAACGGCGAGTCCGTCTCGATCAGCAACGACTCCAACGGCAACGCTCGCGGCCGCCTCCCGCAGATTCTGCGCCTTCGGATAGGTCACATTGCCCGCAAAAGAGATCAGGAAGCCCATGTCCAAGCCGCGCCGCGCCTGCTCCACCGTGCCCGTGAAACAGTGAAAGATGCCGCCCAGACCCGCGCCGCGCCAATGCTGCTCGAGCATCGCCAGGCAATCCTCCCAGGCGTCGCGGCAATGCAGCACTACCGGCAAGCCCGCCGCACGCGCCAGCTCCAACTGTTCGATGAAGACGCGCTGCTGCACGTCTCGCGGCGGCTCCTCGTAGTGGTAGTCGAGCCCAATCTCGCCCCAAGCCAAAAAGCGCGGATGCTGCGCCAGACGCGACAACTCATCGTAGCGCGCCTGCGTCGCCAGCTGCGCCTCGTGCGGATGCACGCCCGCCGCCGCGTAGATCCAGTCGTGCCCCTCGGCGAACGGCAGCGACGCCGCCAGCGCATCCGGGTTCACCGCAATGGCCAGGATCGCCCGCACGCCCGCTTCGCGTGCCCTCTCCAGCATGGCATCGCGATCCTCGGCGAATTCCGCCATGTCCAGATGCGCGTGCGAATCCACCAATTCCATGCCACCGGCGGCTGGCGCACCATCAGGACAGCGAAGGCGAAGCGTTTCCCATGCCCATGGCTCGGCGGATAGATGGTTCGGCGGTGCGACGACCCGCGCGGCTACTTCAGCCGCGCGCCCACCGGCACGTCCTCGAGAAACGCCGCCAGCACCGGACTCCCGTCCGGCGCCGACGCCGCCAGGATCATTCCGTTCGACTCCACGCCGCGCAGCTTGCGCGGCTGCAAATTCGTCACCACCACCACTTTGCGCCCCACCAATTTATCCGGCTCGTACACCGTGGCGATTCCCGCCACCACCTGCCTCACTTCATCGCCAATATCCACCATCAGCTTCAGCAGCTTGTCGGCGCCGGCCACGCGTTCAGCCGACTTCACCTCGCCGACGCGCATCTCCACCTTGGCAAAATCCTCAATCCCGATGCGCGCCCCCGCGAGCGGGGCCGCGCGGCCAGCCGCCGCTCCAGAGCTGGTCCCTGCGCCAGCGCCAACCCCGGCAGCAGCTGGCGCTGCCGCCGGCCCCGTCGCACCAGCAGGCGCCGCGGCGGGATGCCCCGCCGCAGTCGCCTTCTCGCCCTGCGGCCGCGTAAGTTCCCCTTCAAGTGTCATGATTTTCTCCAGAGTTTCTTTATGTTCGACCCGCGGAAAAGCCGCCGCGAGTTCTCCGATGCGCGTCCCGACCCGCAAGCTGCCCCGCGTCAGATGATCGATCCGTTGGTCCGCCAGCTTTCCCGGCTGGCCCAGCTGCGTCCAGATATTCTCAGTCGCGTTCGGCAGGCAGGGATGCGCCAGCGCCACAATCACACGCAGCGCTTCCGCCGCGTTGTAAAGCACGGTCTCGAGCCGCCCATGCGCCGTCGGATCGTCCGCCAGCGTCCACGGTTTCTGCTGCGTCAGGTACCCATCCACCTGAGCGACCGCCGCCCAAATCGTCTCCAGCGCCCGCGAGAACGACAGCTCTTCGTACTGTTCGAGGGTTGCTCTCGCCGCCTCGATCAACCCCTCCGCCAGACTCTTCTCCGCCTCGGTCACTTGCCCCGGATCGGCCCGATCACTTCCCCGCCGCAATATCGCTCGATCATCGTCAACGTGCGGCTCGCCAGATTTCCCAGGCCGTTGGCCAGATCGCTGTTGTAGCGCGTGAGCAACGCGTCATGGCTGAAATTGCCGTCGTGCCCAAACGGCACATCGCGCAGCAAGTAGTAGCGCAGCGCGTCCGTGCCCAAAACGCGCGCAATCGGCTCCGCGTAGGCCACGTTGCCCTTCGACTTGCTCATCTTCTGCTGATCAAACAGCAGCCAGCCATGCGCGAACACGCCCTTCGGCAGTTCCTCCCCGGCAGCCCACAGAAACGCCGGCCAATAGACACAGTGAAAGCGAATAATCTCTTTGCCGACCAGGTGCAGTTGCGCGGGCCAGTATTTCTCGTACTGCATCTCGTCGTCGCCGTAGCCAATCCCGCTCAAATAGCTGGTCAGCGCGTCGTACCACACGTAGACGACGTGCTCGGGATCCTCCGGCCACGGCAAGCCCCACTTCACCGTCTTGCGGCTCACCGAAATGTCCCGCAGCCCCGCCTCGACGAATCGCAGAATCTCGTTGCGGCGAAACGCCGGCCGCAGAAAATCCGGCTGCTCCTCGTACAGCTTGAGCAAGCGATCCTGAAACGCCGAAAGCTTGAAAAAGTAGTTCTCTTCCGACACGATTTCCGCCGGCCGCCCGCACACCGGGCAATCGATGGGGTCGGTCGAATCGCTCACATATAAATTGTCGTAAACGCAGTAGCGCCCTTCGTAATGCGCCTTGTAGATGTACCCGCTGTCCCGCGCGCGCAACAGCAAGCGCCGCACCGCGCGCAAATGCTCCATCGAAGTCGTGCGCACGAAATGCGTGTAGCTGATCCCCAGCTCGTCCCACAGCCGCCGAAACACCGCGGAATTGCGGTCCACCAGTTCGCGCGGCGTAATCCCCGCCTTGGCCGCGGCCCGCGCAATATTTTCGCCGTGCTCGTCCGTGCCGGTGAGAAACGCCACGTCGTACCCTTGCATGCGCTTGAACCGTGCGAAGCTATCCGCGACCAGCGTGGTATATGCCGACCCAACGTGCGGCCGCGCATTCGCGTAATAGATGGGCGTGGTCAGATAGAACTTCGGACGTTGGTCGGCGTGACTCACAGTCGATTCAGGTCTCCCAGCTAAACGAACGATACTATGCGGCCCCCGTCAGCCCGTCAAATCGCCTCCCCGCGACATAGCCACGTCGAAAAACCAGCGGCCAGCAAAGGAACGAGCGCTAAAGATCAAAAAAAAATCGCTTGTGCCTAATGGAGCGATTGGCTAGCCTCTCCGCTTGACGCCAAGCCGGAGTTCGGTGGAATACCTTTGAGCGGACGAAAAGGCAAACAAGAATCTGAAGGCCAAGCGGCGCTCTCGCACAAGGCGCTTGCCATCGCGCTGGCTGCGATAGAAGGCGTTGCCTCCGGACTTGGGGGGGCGGCCATCGAAAAATACATGAGCAGCCCCGCCGAGGACCGTCCGATCATTATTATTGAGCGCGATGGCAGCCAACGGGGCCAAACCCCACCAATCAGTCCCTACATTTGGGAGCAACAGGTGCCGGACGGTAATCCTCCCCACGATCGCTATTCCATAAAGCTGATTGGTGATCGCCTTGAAAAAGAACTCGATGTTTTCGCCTCGGCGCAATTGCTCGGAGCAACGAGGCTGGCGTCGAGTGACGTCGCGGCCAAGCCCGGTGCTGAAACTGTTCCCATAAGCTACAACTTGCCTTCCGCGCCCGAACACGTTCTGATGACGGACAAGGAAGCTTTGATGACCGCCTTTGAAAGGTTCGTGTCATCGGGCCAGCTGGGCAAAAGCGAAGGAACCAGTTGGGACTGGATCAAGGAAATACAGATTACCAAGCACGCGGCGGATGAAGCTCCCCGTGTGCCTACTTTGCAGCCTCCGCCCCGTACCTGATCAGCGGATTTTCTCCTCCATCACTGCGTCGCACCCTGGTGCCCGCCCACCGGATTGCTCCCAACCACGGCCCAGCTCCCATCATGCCTCTCCAGCTCATACGTAAACTGCATCACGCCCGCGCCGTTCTTCACCCGGAAATCGACGTCGGCGTGCGCATGGTCTCCCTGAATCGTCACTTGCTTCACGTCCGTGTCAAACGACTGCACGTTCAGCGAACTCTGCTGCGTCAGGTGCGTCATGATCGCCGCACGGATCTGCGCGTCCTGGCTCTGCGACGTCGTCTCGCCATGAACCCCGCCCGCTCCCGCCGCTGGGCCCGAGTTCTGATTGCATCCGCTCAATCCAAGCCCGACGACCCCAGTAACCCCAACAAAGAGCGCCATCGCCAGCGTTGTCCTAAGAAATTTCATCTCCACCTCGTCCGTCCGCGTCCAAGCCGAACCGGCACGCGACCCGCTCGTTCTCACCCCATTAATCCCGACACGCGACTTTACCACGCGACTTTACCACTATCTGCGCTCTCCCGATCCCCACGCAACGACCGCAAAGCCGATTTTCCAGCGGCGCGGCGACGCGCTATGATTCACCCCTGCTTCCGCATCACATGGAAGCTAATCGCGCATTCGGAGGCGCCTGAACATGCGGCCCGCTTATCGCATCGCCCTATTCTTCATCATCGTTGTGCTGGGATTTGATTCCGCGCGTTTCCTGCTGGGCTCGCCGCAACGCGGACAAACTCCGGACCAAGTTCAACGAGGTAAATATCTCGTCGAAGAAGTAGCCAAGTGCTCCGAATGCCACACTCCGCGCGATCAAAATAACCAGCTGAAGCCCGGCCTCTGGCTGCAAGGGGCGACCACCTGGATCAGGCCCGTATACCCAACCACAAACTGGGCTGAAAACGCACCCGCTTTAGCCGGCTTGACCAATTACACAGACGCCCAAATGGAACGCGTCCTCGAAATGGGCCAAGGCGCAGGCCCAACGCCCATACAGCCCCCCATGCACATCTACCACATGAACCACGCCGACGCCCAAGCCATCATCGCCTACCTGCGCTCCCTCCCCAGCCGTCCCCAGTAGGTTGCAATAGGTCGAGAACTGGCTTCGCGGGTAGTTTGAGGGTGCCTCGCTTCCTTCTTATTCAATCACTGTTTCGTCTGCGAAACATGGGGGCAGGCAGCGGCCCACGCCACGCCTCTCTCCTTCCCATGTCCAGCCGTTTGCTGCTACCCTACCGCTCCACGAGCCGAAATCCTCCCGGAGGCGTCCATGACTCCACTTCGCAACCGCAGCTCTCGCCGCTCCTTCCTGAAGAGCGCCGCGCCCGCCATCGCAGGCAGCATCGCCGCTTTCCACGGTGCGCCCGCCCTGCTGGCCGAAGGCCATAGCGCCGCAAAGGACCCGGCAAAAGGCAAAGACACGAGCTCCGAAACCAAGAAGCTCTGGAGCAACGAATATTGGGCGCAGCGCGGCGACGTCAAGCTGTACCTGTTTCGCAAGCGCGCCGGCACGCCGCAACCCGGGAGGCCCGCTTTGCCCGTGCTCTTTCTGGTCCACGGCTCTTCCCTATCCTCGCTCTCCAGCTTCGATCTGAATGCCGGCCCGCACGGCAATTATTCCGTCATGGACAAGTTTGCCGGTTTCGGATTCGACGTTTGGACCATGGATTTCACCGGCTACGGCAAGTCCTCGCCAGGCACTGGCAATTCCAATATCGCCGACGGCGTCGAGGATCTGAAAGCCGCCGTCGAGGTCGTCACCAAGGAGACCGGTCAGCAACGCTTTCATTTCTTTGGCGAATCCTCGGGCGGGCTTCGGGCCGGCGCTTTTGCCGTGGCGCATCCCGAACGCGTACATCGCCTGGTGCTCGCTGCCTTCACCTACACGGGCGAAGGCTCGCCCACACTCGCCGATCGCGCCAAGCAACTCGATTACTACCGCACCCACAATCGCCGGCCGCGCGATCGCGACATGATTCGCAGCATCTTCACCCGCGACAAGCCCGGCACCTCCGATCCCGCCATTGCAGAAGTCCTCGCCGACAAAGAGCTCGTGTTCGGCGACACGGTTCCCACGGGGACCTATCTCGACATGACCGCCAATCTGCCGGTTGTCGATCCGCTCAAGGTGCAAGCGCCCGTCCTGATGTTGCGCGGCGAGTACGACGGCATCGCCACCAATCAGGACTTGCTGAATTTCTTCGCGAAGCTCCCGAATGGCGACCGCCAGTTCGCGATCCTGCCCGGCATGGCCCATTCCGTCGTGTTGGGCTTGGATCACGACGAATTCATCCACGTCATGCGCGCGTTTCTAGAAATGCCCGCCCGCATCGACACCCTAAAAGACTCCTGACCCGGCGCCGCGCCAATCGCCGCTCAATGAACCACTTCTCAGTTCAGGCCGGGGAGCCGCAGCACCGCGGTTTAGTGGCTCGGAACTTTAGCTTCAGATCCGCCATAACGCTCCGAAACTCGACGCTGCAGACCGTGCGTGAGTACGAGAAGATACATCCGCACCCGCACCAAGTGCTGTCATCCCGAGGCCCGCAGGCCGAGGGATCTGCTTTTGCTCACAAGGTTGTGCCTCGCAGCGGGAGCCTCAACGTGACTGCCGCACATCGGTTCGGTTTAGGTCGCTCGCATTCCGGTCTTGGAGTTCGAACGGACCGCGCCCGAACGCCGCGCCCGAGAACCCCTTCCAGATGGTATACCTCTCGACGATTCGAATGCCCTACCGCGTGTTCGAATACTCCTAGGTAAACACAGGTGTTGTTGACTCCCATGTTATAATGTCTCATGTTCGCAAGCAGTCGACGCGCGCCGCATCTTGCCTCCCGAATCGCGAGTCTTCTCCGTACCCTAGCAATTCCGCAAAGACCATGCGCTCTTTCATCGCGCGCTTCAAAATAGAACGCCCATGTTTTCAACAAGTTGCGCACCCTGCCCCTCTCTTCAGCGCCAGAGCGAAAGTTAAACCCAACGTCTTCATGCGTTTGCACACTCTTTCGTAAAAACAGGGGGGGGTGGGGGTGGTGTGCCTAAAGTAACGCTTGAGATATCCCGAAAAACGCGCTTGTTAATCACGAGCCGGGCTAGAGGTCAGCGGAAGCAGCGGCCTTCTCAAGCCTTGGCGTGCTTGGCAGCGGCGTCCCACTTGCCCTGCGCCTTCAGGATGCACTCGACGACTTCGCGAACGCCGCCTTCGCCGCCGCCTCGCTTGGTCACATGATGCGCCGCGCGCTTCACTTCGACGACGGCGTTGGCCACCGCAAAGGCCAGTCCCACGCGCCGCAGCACGGGCAGGTCCGGCAAGTCGTCCCCGACATAGGCCACTGCGGAATCGTCCACTCCGGCCGTGCGCAGGATCTCTTCGTACGCAGGAATTTTCTCGGCGCGCCCTTGATACACAAACTCCATTCCCGATTCCGCCGCCCGCCGCGTCACCGCGGCCGACTCCCGTCCGGTGATCACGCCGGTTCGCAAGCCCGCGTCGTGCGCCATTTTCAGGCCCGCGCCGTCCTGCGAATTGAACTGCTTCATCTCCTGCACCGTGCCGTCCGGGAAGGACTGCAAGCACACGCGTCCGTCGGTCATCACGCCGTCCACATCCAGGATCAGCACGCGAATCTTGCGCGCGCGCGCCGCTGCCGCCGCGGACAGACCCGACGATTCAGACTTGCGTGTACGAGCCACGATCGATTACTCCTTGCCTCGCGAGATTCGCAGGCACCTGCTGCGAGTTCGCAGAGACGGCCGCGCGACGCAGCGCTTCTAAAACAGCTCCAGCGTCCAGAGATCGTGCAAATGCAAAACGCCCACGGCGCGACGCTCGCGATCGACCACCACCACGCTCGTGATCTTGCGCGTCTCCATCAAATGCAACGCCAGACTGGCAAACTCGTCCGGCGAGATGGTCGTCGGATTCGCGGTCAGGCATTCCGCGGCGGTGAGCTCGAAGGTCTCGCCGCGGCGCCGCTGCATCAGGCGGCGCAGATCGCCGTCGGTGACGATTCCGGCGAGAACGCCGTCGGCGTTCACCACCGTCGTCATGCCCAACGCCTTGTTGCTGATCTCGTAGATGACGTCAGGAATCGCCGCGCCGGGCGCGACACGCGGCATCGCATCGCCGGCGTGCATCAGATCGCGAACGCGCAAAAGCTTCTTGCCCAGCCGTCCGCCGGGATGCAGCGCGGCAAAATCATCGTGGCTGAAGCCGCGACGATCGAGCAGAGAGATGGCCAGCGCGTCGCCCATGGCCATGGCTGCGGTCGTCGAAGCCGTGGGAGCAAGATTCAGCGAGCAGGCCTCTTCGCGAACGCTGACGTCGAGCACCACGTCGCTCGCCGCAGCGAGCGTCGACCGCGCATTGCCGGTCAACGTGACGAGCGGCAGCGCCAGCCGCTTAAACGTCGGAAGCAAGCCGACAATCTCTTCGGTTTCGCCGCCATAGGAAATCCCGAGCACCGCGTCGCCGGAAAGCACCATGCCCAGATCGCCGTGCAGAGCCTCGGCCGGATGCAAAAACACCGAAGGCGTGCCCGTCGACGAAAATGTGGCGGCAATTTTCTGGCCGATCAGGCCCGACTTGCCCATCCCCGTCACCACCACGCGCCCTTTGCAGGCCAGCAAGATCTCCACGGCGCGGTCAAACGTGTCATCGAGCCGCGCCAGCAATTCTTCAATGGCCTGGGCCTCGATGCGCAACACGCGGCGCGCGGTGTCCAGGCTCATCGCGCGTCCCACGAACGCACCAGCTTCCCGAGCGATTGCAGCTTCGCAAGCAGCGCCGGCAAACGATCGAGCGGCAACGCATTCGAGCCGTCGGAAAGCGCCCGCGCGGGCCGGTCGTGCACTTCGAGGAAAATGGCGTCGACTCCCGCGGCGCATCCGGCGCGTGCCAGCGGTTCGATGAACTCCGGCTGGCCGCCGCTCGCCGTCTTCTGCCCTCCGGGCAGTTGCACCGAATGCGTCACGTCGAAGACCACCGGATAACCGGTCTGGGCCAAGATCGGAAACGAACGCATGTCCACAACCAGGTTGTGGTAACCGAACGAAACGCCTCGCTCGGTCAAAAGAATTTTTCGATTCCCGGTGCTCTCGACCTTTTTCACCGCGTTGGCCATCTCCCAGGGCGACAGGAATTGCCCCTTTTTAAGATTGACCACGCGGCCGGTGCGGCCCGCCGCCAGCAACAGATCGGTCTGCCGCGAAAGAAACGCAGGCACCTGCAAGACGTCGCAGACTTCGGCTGCGGCCGCGGCATGCTCCGGCTCATGGATATCGGTGAGCAGCGGAATGCGAAAGCGATCTTCGATCTTTCGGAGCACAGCCAAGCCCGCTGACAAGCCCGGCCCGCGATAGGAGGAGATCGACGAGCGGTTGGCCTTATCGTAGGAGGCCTTGAACACCAGCGGGATCCGCGCGGCGCTGGCGATTTTCACCAGGCGCTCGGCCATGCGCAGCGCGTGCGCTTCGCTTTCGATCACGCACGGGCCGGCGAACAAAACGAGGGGATGCCCGGCGCCAACGTGCAAGCGACCGATCGAAACTGTGCGGGACGCGGCGCGAGTGCCTGATCGAGCAGTCATAGTTGGAGTGTAAGCCTAAGCGGGACGCCGCTGATTTGCAATGCGAGGCGCGCCCGTTTGATGAGTCGTGAGATTAGTCCTGGCCGGCCGCTTCCGCCGCAGCGGGCACGCCAGTTTCGGCTGCGGGACGATCGACGCCAATGCCACGGTGGTGACGAAGTGCGGCGCCGGCGAATGCGGAGAAAAGCGGATGCGCAGCAAGAGGTTTGGACTTGAATTCGGGATGGAACTGACAGCCCACGAACCAGGGGTGATTCGGCGCCTCGACAATTTCAACGTAGGTGCCGTCGGGTGTGCGCCCGGTGATGCGCAGTCCCGCGTTCACCAGCCTCTGCCCATAGTCACAGTTGAATTCGTAGCGGTGCCGGTGGCGCTCGCTAAGGTCCAGCGTTCCATAGGCCTTGTGCGCAAACGATCCGGGCTCGATGCGGCATGGCCACGCTCCGAGCCGCATGGTGCCGCCCATTTCGTCCACGCCCAACAGTTCCCGCAGTTTATAGATGATGCGATGCGGCGTCTGCGGATCAAACTCGGTGCTATTGGCATCGGCGAGCCCCGCGACGTTGCGCGCGTACTCGATGGTTGCGCACTGCATGCCCAGACAAATGCCAAAGAAGGGCACCTTGCGTTCGCGCGCGTACTGGATGGCGTTGATCATCCCCTGAATGCCGCGCTTGCCGAAACCGCCGGGGACCAGAATCCCGTCGACGTGAGCCAGGCGCCGCGCCGCGACCGCCGGCGATTCCAGATCTTCCGCCTCAATCCACTCAATCACCGGACGTATGTGGTGCGCCCAAGCCCCGTGCAAGAGCGCTTCGCGAAGGCTCTTGTAGGCGTCTTCGAGAGCGACGTACTTACCGACCACGCCGATCCGCACTTCCGCTTGCGGGTGATGCAAGTTCTCGAGCAAGCCCAGCCAGCGCGACATGTCGCGCGGCGGCGCGTCGAGCTTCAGCAAGCGCAGAATCTGTTCGTCGAGCCCCTCGGCGGCCAGGGCCAAAGGAACGGCGTAAATCGTGTCGACGTCCTGCGCGGTGATCACGGAGCGTTCCGCGATATTACAAAACAGCGCGATTTTGGCTTTCATTTCATGCGGCAGCGCGCGGTCGCTGCGGCAGAGCAGCAGGTCCGGCTGAATGCCAATGCTGAGCATTTCTTTAACGCTGTGCTGGGTAGGCTTGGTCTTGAGCTCGCCGGCGGTGGGGATGAAAGGCACCAGCGTCACGTGAACGAAGATCGCATTCTCGGGACCCAGTTCGAGACGCATCTGCCGGATGGCCTCGAGGAACGGAAGCGATTCGATATCGCCGACCGTCCCGCCGATCTCGACGATCACCACGTCCGCGCCCTCCGCAACCTTGCGGAACGCAGCCTTGATTTCGTCGGTCACGTGCGGAATCACCTGCACCGTTTGTCCGAGGTAATCGCCTCGGCGTTCCTTGGAGATAATGGATTCGTAGATCCGGCCGGTGGTCCAGTTGTGATCGCGAGTCAGCTTGGCAGAGGTGAACCGTTCGTAGTGCCCAAGATCGAGGTCGGTTTCGGCGCCATCATCGGTCACGTACACTTCGCCGTGCTGGTAGGGACTCATCGTGCCGGGATCGACGTTCAAATAGGGATCGCACTTTTGCAGGGTGACGCGGAGACCACGACTTTCAAGCAGGCAGCCGATAGAGGAGGCGGCTACCCCTTTCCCCAGGGAGGAAACAACACCGCCAGTAACAAAGATAAACTTCGAGCCCATCCGCAAGTGTTGCGCGCGAAGCCAGCGAGACTCGCGCGAAACTGTTTTTTCTCCAAAAATCGACTTCCATTCGCATTCTACGGACAAGGGCGAAGAGTGTCAAACTCGGCGATGAAATGCCGCTAGGCTCGGGTCAATTTGAAACGTCGCGATGGAATGCTAGCGGAGTTCCAGCCTGGCCGGGGTGTGATATGCTTCCCCCTACTTCTGAAGCCTAGGAGGCACTTGCTATGAAAAACTTGGTGGTGGCTCTTGCGCTATCGGTGCTTGTCAGCTTGCCCGTTTTGGCTGCGCTCAAAGTCGGCGATCCGGCGCCCGATTTTTCGGCCCGCGCTTCACTGGCAGGAAAAGAATTCAATTTCTCTCTGCAAGACGCCCTGAAAAAAGGGCCGGTCGTGGTCTATTTCTATCCGTCAGCCTTTACCAAGGGCTGCGATCTTGAGGCGCACACCTTTGCGACGATGAAAGATAAATTCGACGCCGCCGGCGCCACCATCATCGGTGTGTCCGCCGACAGCATCGCGCGACTCGATCAGTTTTCCGCCGACCCCGACTATTGCGCGGGCCAGTTCCCTGTGGCCTCGGATGCCAGTCGCCAGATCGCTATGTCCTACAACCTGGCAACCACGGCCGTGAAGCCCGGGCAGGCCGATGTTCGGGGCGTCACGATTGACCATGACTTCATCGAGCGGGTAACCTTCGTCATTGGCAAGGACCACAAGATCATCGCGACGCTTTCGTCCAAGGACGACGGCCTTGCGCCCGATGCGCATGTGCAGAAGTCCCTGGCGATCGTGCAGCAACTGACCTCGAAATAGGGGGCGGCTCACTCGCGGGGCGCAAAACAAGGGGAGCGTCGTCGCCTTCCCCGAGGATTGGTTGTTAGACGGGACAGACGGCAGCCGTCAGGCAGTGTGTTTTCATGAGGCGATAAACCGAATGTATGGCTCCAAAGCAACGACCAAAAATATCTTGGTGCAGGTGGAAGTCGAATACGATCCCGGCCGATCGAGCCCACAGCAGAGCCAGTGGTTTTTCCTGTATACCGTGCAGATTACCAACGAAGGGACGGAAACGGTCCAGCTTGTCAGCCGTCATTGGGTGATCACCGATGCCATGGGAAAAGTGGAGGAAGTGCGCGGTCCGGGCGTTGTAGGTAATCAGCCTGTGCTGGCCCCGGGCCAAAGTTTTAAGTACACCTCCGGGTGTCCGCTGAAGACTCCTTTCGGCTCCATGCACGGAACCTACCAGATGGTGACTCAGGCTGGAGTGCAATTCGATATCGAAATTGCGCCGTTTACCCTGACCGAACCGTATACCACGGTGCACTAGAAGCAGTCGCGGGACAAAACCAACCATCACGAAGGCAATTTGGGGACAGTCACTACGGCGCAGCGGGCCGGGCTCAGTCCTTCGGGAGTCAATCCTGGGCCGCGGCTCGGTCGTCCGGAAGCAGGTCGGCTATGGCCCGCTCAAAGTCGCGGACAGACTTGCCCTGGCCTGTGAATGTCAGTAGCTGGACATCCGAGGTAAAGCGGCTGTTAACGCCCGCCGCGTCGTCAAGACCCAGTTCGACGCTTGCTGTGAAGCATTGAGCGCCCACCCGGTCCATGCCCGCCAGAATGATTCCATAAACGCCCGGAGAGAGCGCCCAAATCGAATCCTCCTTGCGCAGCCTCCGATGGATCACCCGCACGGCATCGGCTAAGACAATTTGCTGTTCGCCCCGATGCGCGAGAACTCCGGAAAGATAGAGCCGGACGACGGCGACGGAGATCGCCTGGATCTTGCTGTCGGCTAGAGGACTGTTCGCAAACAATTGTTCGCGGAAACCGCGCGTTCCGGGGATCATGTTGAGCAAATCGTCGCTCGCCTTCAGGCGCAATGCGTTGCTGCGCCGCTGCTCGGTCCGAACTTGCTCGGTGAGGCGGCGAATGATCAGTTGGCGGTCCCACAAGTAGCCAACGAGAAGAACGGACAGCAAGCAGAATCCGTAGAAAGCGAACTGCAGGGATCTCGAGCTGACCAGAATTTCGTGCGCAAAAATCGCGGGGTACATGAAAAGCGCGACCCCGGTCGATAGAACCGCGATCGCCATGCTGGCCAGAACCGTGAGATGCAACTGCCGGCGGTCTAACTGTTGTGCGTGAATTTCATCAAAGAGTTGCATGGCGCCCCCAATCGGGCCGTCAAAAGCACGCTTCTTCCACTATCTTCATCCGGGAGCGCGGATCGGCCAAGGCCAAACCAAGTGGTTGTTAGCTAATCGATACTTGGCTCTTTCGTATTTTGGGCTACTGCGGGCCGCGGATTCTTTATAGGGGCCGTTCAGTGGTAGAGTGGGACCGAGAAAGCGCCAGCCTAAGGCGCCGAAACCGAAGGGAGGAGCCGCATGACCTTAGTCCGCAGCACGTTTCTCACCCTGACTCTTTTCTTGCTGACCGTTTCTGGCGTTGCGTACGCGCACCACGGCGGAGAAGCGTACGACATGGGCAAGACGGTCACACTCAAGGGAGTCATTTCAAACTTCGAGTGGAACAACCCGCACAGCCAGGTGCATTTGGATGTGACCGACGAGAAAGGCAACGTGGTCCATTGGAATTTTGAGACGCAGCCTCCCAGCATTCTGACGCACGCCGGTTGGACGCGGAATTCGCTCAAGCCGGGCGACCAAGTGACGCTGGTGGCGCATCCGGTCAAAAACGGCGCTCCGGTCGGAATCCTGGTGTCGGTGACGGTGCCGAGCGGCGAAGAGCTCACGCCCAGGGAGAAGTGAGGTCAGACCATGCGAAATCATTTTCTGCGTTTTCTGGGTCTGCATTTTCTGGTTGCGCTTGCAGCCGCTTTGGCGCTATCGGCTGGCCTGCTCGCTCAGGCGGGTGCCCCCGCCGCGGGATCCGGCGCGTCGGCGGCGTCAAAGGACCTGCAGGGAGTCTGGCTTTTTGGCGGGGGCGACGCATTCGACCTTCCGAGGAACGCTCCGTTTCAGCCCTGGGCGAAGGCGAAATTCGACACGGAGAGAAACCAGCACGGACCGCACGTGGTTCTGGACTACGCATCCAATACCGATCCCTTCATCAAGGCCTGCGATCCCCTGGGCGTCCCGCGCGTTTTGCTCGCCAATCATCCCTTCAAGATCGTTCAAGCCCCGAGCGAGGTCATTCTGCTCTATGAGCGGAGCCACGACTTCCGCGAGGTGTACATGGACGGGCGGGATCATCCCAAGGACATGGACCCGTCCTGGTGGGGCAATTCGATTGGCAAGTGGGATGGCGATACGCTGGTGATCGATTCGGTCGGGCTTCAATGACAAGACCTGGCTCGACTACCAAGGATTGCCGCACAGCGAGGCGTTACACGTGATCGAACGGTACCGGCGCGCCGGACCACGATAATTTGCGGCTGGACCTCACCATCGACGACCCTAAGGCGTACACCATGCCCTGGAGCGCCACACGGAACTACCGCCTGAAGGCCTGGGACATCGGGGAGGAGATCTGCACGCCCGAGAGCGAAAAGAACTTCGAGCAAGGAATCATAAAACCCGCGAGCGCACCCCCAGCAAAGTAGGGGGCTTTAAAGTAGGGAGCCACTACCGCCGATGCAATGGATGGCCTGAACGCCGGCGGTCCGTCGCGTTGTCGCGTCAGCGCGCGGAGAGCAAGCGCTTCGACGCGCGCCACGTCTTCGGGTATGTCCACGCTTACCGAATCGTGTTCGGTCTCCGCAACGCGGATGCGATAACCGTTCTCCAGCCAGCGAAGCTGCTCAAGCTGCTCGACGCGCTCGAGGTCTCCCTGAGGGAAGGTGGCAAATTCCAGCAGCGCTGCCCGCCGGAAGGCATACAGCCCCAGATGCTTAAGATGCCGCGCGTGAACACGGACGCCCCGGTCGCGAACCCAGGGGATCGGGGCGCGGGAAAAATAGAGCGCGTTGCCGTCGAAATCGAGCACCACTTTGACCACGTTGGGGTCCATGATGTCGGCGGGGTGGTGATGGGTACGGCCAGGGTAGCGACATTGACTTCGTCGTCGGACTCGATCGCCTCAACCGCTTCGTCAATCGCCGCCGGCTCGATCAGAGGCTCATCCCCTTGCACGTTCACAAGAATATCGGCGTTCTTGCGCGCTGCCGCCACTTCCGCAATCCGTTCAGTGCCGCAGCGATGGTCGGATCGCGTCATGACCACCTCGCCGCCAAAGGCCTCGACGGCGCTGCGAATGCGCTCATCGTCCGTGGCCACCACAACGCCCGAAATCGATTTTGCTTGCCGGACGCGCTCCCACACCCGTTCGATCATCGGTTTGCCGCCGAGCGGGACAAGCGGCTTTCCCGGGAGTCGAGAGGAAGCGAAACGCGCGGGAATGACGGCGAGGACGCTCATTGTTCAGCTCAACGTTCGACGGCTCAAAGGCAACGCGCGGCTTGCGCCGTCGCCGGGTAGCGATGCTACCACAACAGGAGGCGCGCGCGAATTCGCCAGGCGCGCCGGGCTGACGTACATTTCCAGCCCGTATTGCCGGGAGCGCGACCGGTGGTACAATCTTTTCGGGCATACGGTACCGCGTCCCGCCCGAAGCCAGGTCGGATGGCAGCAGGAGAAGCGGTGAGGTTAATCCGGAGAACGGTCTCCCCGGTGTGGTTGGTTCTTTTTAGTTGTGCGTTTCTGGGCGTCTCTCTCCACGCGCAGGTTGCTGGTCCCTCCAAACCAATTCCGGCTCCCGACGAGCCTTCTGCCAAGTCCGGCAACCCGATTCGCACCGAAGTAGAAATGGCGCTGGTGAACGTCACGGTGACCGACCCCTACAATCGCTTGGTCACAGGACTGGAGAAGGAAAACTTCCGCGTCTATGAAGACGGAATCGAGCAGGAGAGTGGTGGACTTCTCGAGCGAAGACGTGCCCATTTCGATTGGCGTGATTTACGACTCCAGCGGCAGCATGGCCGATAAAGTGGACAAGGAGCGGCAGGCGGCGGTTCAGTTCCTGAAAACGGCAAATCCGCGCGACGAATTCTTTCTCGTGAGTTTCAACGATGAAGCGAAGCTGACGAGCCGCTTCACATCGGACGTCGAAGACCTGCAAAACCGATGTTGTACACCACAGCCAAGGGACGCACCGCGCTGCTGGACGGAATTTATCTTGGCCTTAGCCAGATGAGGGGTGCACGCAACGCCAAACGAGCCTTGCTCATCATATCGGACGGGGGCGATAATCATAGTCGATACAGTGAGGCGGACATCCGCAACTTCGTGAAGGAAGCGGATTGCCAGCTTTACGGGATTGGCGTGTTCGATCCGGACGACATGGGTCGAACATACGAAGAGTATTATGGCCCCACGCTCCTTTCGGAACTCGCTGAGATGACGGGCGGGCGGCTCTTTCCCGTGGCGACCCTCAACGATCTGCCGGACATCGCGACCAAAATTGGAACGGAGCTGCGTAACCAATATGTTCTGGGATACAAACCGAGCGACACCAAGCACAACGGCGCGTGGCGTAAAATCAAAGTCAAGCTGGTTCCGCCCCGGGGATTGCCGCCGCTCAACGTATACGCGAAGACCGGCTACTACGCGCCCAAACAGTAGCGCTCTCGTCGCGAAACTTCTTGCTTTCGGGCTGCTTGTCTTGGGCCTGCCGCTGATCGGACGCGCGCAGCAACCAGCGCGCCCTGCACCGCCTCCGGCGGAAACCGAACCGGCGCCTCCTGCTTCCCAACCGCCCTCGAACGCACAGGGCAAGACCTACGCGATTCAGCGAGACGTAAATCTGGTGGTCTTGCATGCTTCGGTGATCGGCGAACGCGGGCAATTCGTTACCGGGCTTAAGGAAGACGACTTCCGCGTCTTTGAGGATAAAGTCGAACAAAAGCTCGCCGTCTTTCGCCAGGAAGATGTGCCGGTCAGCATGGGGTTGGTGATCGACAACAGCGGCAGCATGCGCGACAAGCGGCCGGAAGTAAATGCCGCGGCTTTGACTCTGGTCAAGACCAGCAACTCCGCAGGACGAAGCCTTCGTGGTCAATTTCAACGACGACTTTTACCTCGACACCGTGCACGATTTCACCAGCGACATTGAGGAAATGAAGGATGCTCTCGAGCGCATCGACGCGCGCGGGAGCACGGCGCTTTACGACGCCGTGATCGGCTCGCTCGACCACTTGAAGAAGGGCTCCAAGGACAAGAAGGTGTTGCTCGTGGTGACCGACGGCGTGGACAACGCCAGCCGCCGGACGCTGGAAAATGCCGTGCAAGAAGCGCAACGCTCCGACGCGGTGATCTATGCGATCGGGCTGTTCAGCGACGACGACCTGAAACACAATCGCAACGAAATGAAAAAGGCGCGGCGCGCGCTTACCGACCTCTCCACGGCCACGGGCGGAGTTGGCATTTTTCCCCGAGAACGTGGAGGACACCGAAGCCATCTGCGCGCAGATTGCTCGCGATATTCGTGACCAGTACACGATGGCCTACTACTCGACCAACGCCGCTCAGGACGGCTCGTTCCGCAGCGTGCAGGTCGACGTGCATTCCGCCGAAGCGGCGCCGGCAAACTCACGGTTCGCACGCGCACCGGGATATTACGCACGCAAGTGGTGTCGGGCGATTGATGAGTTGAGTGAGGTCCGCTGAAGTCGTTTCCAAGGCCCGGGAGATTCTCCCCGGGCCTTTCTTTTTGGAGGTTCAGCTTCTACTCTCAGGAATTCCGGAGACTTTTCCAGAAAGCTCGTGCCGTGAGGAATCGCTCCCGCCGAAATTCTGCGCCACGGTTTGCCCCATATCGGCTAGGGTCGTGCGCACGCCGAGCGGACCGCCGGTCCGCAGAGCCGGGACTGTAGGCAAGAATGGGGACGTATTCGCGCGAATGATCGGTGGTGGGCCAGGCCGGGTCCGGGTCGCAGCCGTGGTCGGCGGTGATCAGAAGCAAATCCGACGGCCGCAGCAGCGCTGAGAAATGATCCGAGCCAGGCGTCGAATTCTTCGAGAGAGCGAGCGAACCCTTGCACGTCTTTGCGGTGGCCGTAAAGCATGTCGAAATCGACCAGGTTGGCGAAGATCAGGCCGCTGGCCTGGCTGTTGAGCGCCGCGCGTAGTTTCTCCATGCCGTCGGCGTTACTTTTCGTGGTCACGAAGTTCTCGACGCCTCGCCCGTTGTAAATATCGTGGATCTTGCCGATACCGAGGACCGGCACGCGGAGGTCGGCGAGCACATCGAGCAGCATCGGCTTCGGCGGATCCACAGCGTAGTCGTGCCGGCGCTCGGTCCGGCGGAAGTTTCCCGGCGCGCCAACGAACGGCCTGGCGATGACCCGCCCGACGCGATGCGGCCCATCCAGCATTTTTCGCGCGATTTCGCACATGCGGTAGAGCTCGGCGATCGGGATCACTTCTTCGTGAGCGGCGATCTGGAAAACGCTGTCGCCTGAAGTGTAGACAATCGGGTAGCCGGTGCGCAGGTGCTCCTCGCCCAACTCTTTCAGAATCTCCGTGCCGCTCGCCGGCTTATTGCCGAGTGTCTTGCGGCCGATGGCCCGTTCAAATTGCTCGATCAACTCTTTAGGAAAGCCGTGCTTGTAAACCGGGAATGCCTGGTCCAGCCAGACGCCCGCCATCTCCCAATGTCCGGTGGTGGTGTCCTTGCCAGGCGAGCGCGTGGCGCCTTTGCCGAAACCAGGCCGCCGGCGATTGCGGCGGCGTCAGGTGCGCGAGCGGCTCAATGTTGGCAAGGCCCAGGCGCACCAGGTTCGGCAGCGCGAGTGGGCGAGACTGAGCGATGTGACCGAGCGTGTTGCGGCCGGCATCGCCATACTCGGCCGCGTCGGGCAGCGGCCCGATGCCCACGCTATCGAGCACAATCCAGATGATTCGAGAAAAGGCCACGGGCGTACCCCCAGCACGGTCACATCAAGGCCCGCACACACCAAATCGCAGCGCGGCGCGCAGAACGGCTTCAATCTACCATAGGCGCGACTGCTCCTCGGGGGCGGGCGGCGGGGGCCAGGCGCGAGAGGCGTTTGCGGCAGTGTGCGCGCGGACGTATACTTTTTTGTTTGGGCTTTGCGTGCCGAACCGACTGTAGAGGCCCCCGGTGACCGAGGAACGTCCCCTCAGCAAGAACGCCGAGACCAACGCCGACGTCTTCGGGGATTCGCGTGTCGGGCGCGCGTGTGCACAATCTCAAGAACATTACCTTCGAGATTCCTCACAACGCCCTCACGGTGGTCACCGGTGTCTCCGGCTCGGGGAAGTCGAGCTTGGCCTTCGACACCATCTACGCAGAAGGACAGCGGCGATACATCGAATCGCTCTCGGCGTACGCGCGCCAGTTCCTCGAGCGCATCGAGAAACCGGATGTAGACGAGATCACCGGCATTGCGCCCGCCATCGCCATCAAGCAAAAGAACTCCACGCGAAATCCGCGGTCGACGGTCGCGACCGCAACAGAAATGTACGACTATCTCCGGCTGCTCTACGCCCGCGCCGGCTGCACATTCTGCACCAACTGCGGACGACCGGTGCGACGGGACACGCTCGATGAAATCACCGCCCGCGTCATGACGTTCGAGAGCGGCCGGCGGTTTTACGTGCTCTTTCGCCTGGCGCTGCCGGAACCCGCAAAAAAGCCGGCGCGCAAGACGGCTCGTCCGGCGGGCAGCGTCGTGCGGCAGGCGCTTTCGGACTTGCAAAGACGCGGATTCAACCGCCTCTATCAAGATGGCCGCGTGCACGAGTTCTCTTCCCCGGAGACGCTGCTGGATATCGATTTCGCACGGCCCGTCTACGTTCTGGTGGACCGGCTTGCCGTCTCCCTCGATATCCGCTCGCGTCTGGCCGACTCGATCGAAATTTGCTATCGCGACGGCAAAGGCGAAGCCATCCTGGTGTTTGTGCCGCCGGCGACATCGGCGGGTTCCGGCGCCACCCCGGTTGGCGACTCCGCGCGAGCCACGCCAGGAAATGCGCCGGAACTGGAGCAACTCGTCTTCAATGAGCGCTTCGAGTGCAAAACCTGCGGGATCGTCTATCAGGAGCCGGAGCCGCGCCTGTTTTCGTTCAACAATCCGTATGGCGCGTGCCCGCGCTGCCAGGGTTTCGGCAATACCATCGACTTCGACCTGGACCTGGTCATTCCCGACCGCGGGAAATCCATCAACGACGGACTCGTCGAGCCCTGGACGAAACCGCGCTATCGCACCGTCTGGCAAGAGCTCAAGCGTTTTGCGCGCGAGCGCGGCATTCCGCTGGATGTGCCGTATCGGCAGCTCACCGCCGAGCAAAGAAACGACATACTTGAAGGAGACCCGAGCGGAGACTTCCCCGGCGTAAAAGGCTTCTTCGCCTGGCTGGAGCGCAAGAAGTACAAGCTGCACGTGCGCGTTTTTCTGAGCCGCTATCGCGGATATGCAACCTGCCCCGAATGCTACGGCACGCGCCTGCGACCGGAAGCGCGCGCGGTTCGCATCGCCGGTAAATCCATCACGGAAACCTGCTCGCTGACCGTCTCCGAGGCGCGGCGCTTCCTGGACTCGCTGGTGCTGGGCCCGGAGCAGACGGTGATCGCCGACAAGATTCTCGAAGAGATCCGCCAGCGCCTGCGGTTTCTGGACGAGGTTGGGCTTGACTATCTCACGCTCGACCGCCTGACCTCGACGCTCTCCGGCGGCGAGGCGCAGCGGATTCAGCTGGCCACATCGCTGGGCTCGCATCTGGTGGGCGCGCTCTACGTCCTGGATGAGCCGTCCATCGGTCTTCATCCGCGCGACACGCACCGGCTGATCGAGATTCTCAAGAGCCTTCGCGACCTCGGCAACACCATCCTGGTCGTCGAGCACGATCCGGACACCATCACCGCCGCTGATTACGTGCTGGACCTGGGACCGGGAGCCGGCGAATTGGGCGGCAAACTTTTGTTTGCCGGTCCGCAGAAAGACCTTCTCGCATCGACAACCTCGCTGACTGCACGCTACCTGAACGGCGAATTGCGCATTCCGGTGCCCTCGTTGCGACGCAAGCCACACGGACGATTTCTGCGCATTTTCGGCGCGCGGTCGCACAATCTTCAGAATCTCGACGTCATGATCCCGCTGGGCATGATGGTCGCGGTAACCGGCGTTTCGGGCTCTGGCAAATCCACCCTGGTCCATGACGTGCTGTATAAGGGTCTGCAAACCAAGCGCGAGGGCGGGAACTTGCGTGAAATCTGCGATCGCATCGAGGGCGATGAATTCATCAACGACGTGATCTTGGTGGATCAGTCGCCCATCGGGCGCACGCCGCGTTCAAACCCATCGACGTATCTCAAAGCGTTCGACGCCATCCGCGAAGCGTTTGCCGCAACCCCAGAAGCCAAGCGACGCGGCTTCTCCGCCGGACATTTTTCCTTCAATATCCCTGGAGGGCGCTGCGAGGCCTGCCAAGGCGACGGCACCGTCACGGTGGAGATGCAATTTCTTGCCGACGTGGAACTGGTCTGCGAAGAGTGCCGTGGCACGCGCTTCAAGAGCAGCGTGCTCGAGGTTCGCTACCGCGACAAGAACATACACGAGGTATTGGGGTTGACCGTTCGGGAAGCGCTGCAATTTTTCGCGGGCGTGCCCAAGATTCTCAGCAAACTCAACATTCTCGATGAAGTGGGGCTCGGCTATCTCCGCCTGGGCCAATCCGCGACAACACTTTCCGGCGGCGAGGCGCAAAGGCTGAAGCTGGCAGCGCACCTGATTCACGCTTCCCATCCGGCGACGCTCTACATCTTCGATGAACCTACCACCGGTCTGCATTTCGACGATATCCAGAAGCTGCTGACGGCCTTTCGCAAACTGCTCGACCGCGGCGCCTCGATCGTGGTGATCGAGCACAATCTCGACATCATCAAGTCCGCCGATTGGACGATCGATCTGGGCCCTGAGGGAGGCGTGGCAGGCGGCAGAGTGGTCGCCACCGGAACGCCCGAGCAACTCGCGCGCAACCCGCATTCCCACACCGGCAAATATTTGGCGCGTGCGCTCAAGAGCGCCAATAACGGGCAGCGGGAGAACGTGAACCACATCGCGTCGCAGGCTCGCGCTCACGGGACCCGCAAAACGCAGGAAACCAGTCCGGCCAATCCACGACACGAGTGAGTGGCCGGCGCGCTTCACACGCAGCGCGCAAATCCCATCCCTCGAATTCAGACTTGCGGAGTTTGTGCGCGGTGCTCGCTGCGATAAACTGAGCAGTAGGCCGGGTCCCGCGGGTGCGGTTCGCCTGCCTGCCGTGGAGATAAAGGCAGAGCGGATTCGGCTGAGCAATCGGCTAAAGACCACCGTCGGCTTATCGACCCAGTGCCTGGGCCTGTCCGAGGAAACATGGACTTTCGCAGAACGAACCGTTCTGATTCTTACCTGAGAATCGTTACGAGCGGAATGCTGCTCAGCCTCCTCATCGCCTTCAGCACCGCAATCCGAGCGCAGGATCCCGCGCTCGGTAAGCTGCAAATCCGATATCAAAGCGAAACGAACCCAGTGCAAAAAGCCAAGGTACTCGCTAAACTCGGTCCTTTGGAAGTGGACGAGGCGGCGCGAAATATCAAAGCGGACCAAGAGGCACTGGCGCTGTCCGTCCTCGAACGATATCGCGACGATGCCCGAAGCAGCGTCAATGCACTGGTTGCTACTCAGGCGAATGCGTCGAAGCACCCGGCTGGTTTCAAGGAATTGCAGATCGGACTCCGGGAATCGCTCCGGCGGCTGAACGATTTGGTTTTCCTGGTGCCGAGCGACGTGCAGTCCGCAATTCGAAGCCGTGCGATCGGACCTCACGGCGACGCAGAATTCACTGATGGAAGCCCTTTTCCCCTCCACCAAGGAAAAACAGGCCAAGGGAAAGGGCGATTGAGGAGGGCACTGATGCGCTCAAGACTTTTTGCTTTCGCTTGCTTCGCACTTCTGCTCGGACTGAGCGTCTCCAGCTCGCCCGCACGGGCGCAAAAGAAGGACTACCTGAGCGCTGCAGAAGCCGAACAGATTCGCGATTCGGACACGCCGGCCGATCGAATCAAGCTATTCATTTCGTTCGCCAACGACCGCATCAAGAAGTTGCAATACGAATTCGCGCATCCCGGCGACAGCCTGCATCGCGCCGACCGGCTGAACGCCATGATTAATGGATACACAGGCTGCATCGACGACGCATCCGACCTGATCGAACTGGGCGCCGACAAACAGCAGAACATCCGCGATGGCATCAAGGATATGCAGGCCCATGCGCCCGAGTTCCTCAGCTATCTGAAGGAGTTGGCGGCGAAAGGCGCTGAGGTGGACGACTACAAAGACAATCTCGACGACGCCATCGATGCCACCAGCGATGCCATCCGCACGGCTGACGATGCCATGAAGGATCTGGCGCCTCCGCCGGTGCGGCGCAAGCCCTCATGAAGCCGCGCGCGGCGCATCCGGACATCGTCGCGGGCGGAGCACAAATCTTCCACCGCATCTACACACGACTCGGCTGCCAGGGCCGGCCTCCGCAATTCGTCGGTCGAGTTTTACCCGTACGCGAATTTGATGCACACGATTCGCGTGCGGGAAGAAGCGGCCTATGTGCGACTCTGCGACGCCCTGCGCGGTGCTCCACTCGAGGTATTCGAGGCCACTGCGGCGATTTTGCTCTCGCGTGTTTACCGGCGGCGCGTTCCGCCGGAATTGCTCGCGGCCTACCGGCAGCTACACAGTGGCCCCGCGAACACGCCGCCGCGTTGCCCGGTTGCGTCGCGCCCGCGGACGAATCGTCAAAACCGGCCCGCAGGGCAAGATCTACGACCTCGCGGAGATGTTCCTGCGGCTGAATCGGCAGTATTTCGGCGGGCGCTTGCCCGAGCCGCGCCTTGGCTGGAGCACGCGGACGTGGCGGGCACAGTTCGGCTGTTTCGATCCGGCGCTCAACCAAATTGTAATGAACCGATGGCTCGACCGTCGCCGCGGTGCCGTCCTACGCCGTGGAGTACGTATTGTTCCACGAGATGCTGCACGTCAAGCATCCTTTGCGCGTCGCACGGTGCGGCATGGAAGCGCATTCGCTCGCGTTCCGCCAAGAAGAGAAACGATACGCCCATTACGAACGAGCGCGGAAATTCCTCGACCGCTAGCGCCCTGTTTTGCGCAGGTACGGCCCTCGCTTCTTTTCCTCGTTGGAACCGTTAGACTGACGAATGGATAGGTGCTAGCCCGGCGGATGCGTTCCTGTGTCGCGTTTGGTTTCGTCCTCGAGTTTCTCGATGCGCTTATTGACTTTGTCTTGGTCCGGCGCCTTGGGGAATAGCTCGAGATACTTCCGATAGGCTGTGAGGGCGCTTGCCGAGTCGTTTTTTTTCTCGTAGGCCTCGCCCATGAGCAAGTAAGGCTTGGCTAATTTCGGTTGCTTCTGCGCCGCGTCCTGGAAGCGGTCGATGGCGGCATCGTAGTTCCCTTTCTTCAGGTAGAACGTGCCAACATCCACGCTCCTTGCCGCTCCAACGGGGTCCATGACCGGCTCGGCTGGCTCGGCGGGCGCGAGCGCGGCAGCGTTGCGCTTGGCGATCGTCGGCCTGCCTCCATCTTCCGGCGGCGCGAACCGCGGTCGCGATTCATCTTCTGGAGACGCAGCGGGAGGAACGCAGCGGGTGCCGGCGCGCCAGCTTCTTCAGGAGGCGGGGGGCCATCGTCCAGCTTGTTAGACCTGCGCTCGTGCCGGAAGCGCCGCGGCGAAAAACCATAGCGTGAGCGCGACGGCGGCAACTTTCACACGAACCTCGCGCGGCCATCCGTACCTGTGATGACGGCCATGATATGCGTTGGTAGGATTCGCTTTGCTATCATGAATGTTGCCCGCGATGCGGGCGCTTGCCCACCGGCAATTGTACCTCCGCGATGGAACTGACGGAAAAAGCCGCGACCCTGCCCACTGAGGCCGGGGTTTACCTGTTCAAGGACGCACTGGGCACAATCCTCTATGTCGGAAAAGCGAGTTCGTTGCGGTCCCGCGTGCGCTCGTATTTCCTGGAATCAAACTGGGCCAACGTCAAAACCGGGTCCCTGGTCCGCGAGATCGCTGACATCGATTATATCGTTGTCGATAACGAACGCGAGGCGCTGGCGCTCGAAAATAACCTCATCAAGAGACACCAACCGAAGTTCAATATCATGCTTCGGGACGACAAAACCTACCCCTACATTCGCTTTACCGCGTTCGAGAAGTACCCGCGAGTTTACGTCACGCGCCGTCTACTGAAGGATGGCTCGCTTTATTTCGGTCCCTACTTCCCTCACAGTTTGGCTCACCGCATCGTCCACTTCATTCATAAGCATTTTCGTGTGCCGTCGTGCACCGTGGATCTGACGCGAAACCACCCGCGGCCCTGTCTTCAGTACTACATTCAGCGGTGCCTGGGGCCTTGCGTCCCGGCGCTGACCACCGACGAGCGCTACGCCGAGGCGGCGCGCGATACGCGCACCTTTCTCGAAGGGCGCCGCCACGACTTGATCGCCAGCCTGCGCCAGCGCATGGCGCAAGCGTCTGAAGCGCAGCGTTACGAACAAGCGGGCGGCTATCGCGACCTGCTCCATACCATCGAAGAGATCGAGGAACGACAAAGGGTGGCCGCGGCAGCGGGCGACGACACCGATGTGCTGGCCTGGTACGCTGAGCCTCCTCAAGTAGCGGTGAATTTGTTTCACGTGCGCGGCGGGCACGTGGTCGACCGTCGCGATTTTTACTGGGAGGACCTCGAGAATTTCAACCCGGCCGAATTTCTTCCGTCGTTGCTGAAGCAGCTCTACCTGGACGCGGCCTACTTGCCCCGCGCCATTCACGTCCCTTTCGATTTCGAGGACCGCAAGCTGCTCGAGGAGATTCTTTCCGAACACGCCGAGAAACTCAACCTGCCCTACCGGCGCGTCGAGATTGCCGTGCCGCAGCGCGGGCCAAAGCACGCGTTCCTCGATCTGGTCGAGGAAAATGCGAAGCACTCGTTTCAGCAGCGGTTCCGCGTGCTCAAGCCTAGCTCGAAGGTCGTCGCGGAGGCTCTCGAAACCACTCTGAACTTGCCCGAGACCCCCAAGCGAATCGAGTCTTTCGACATCTCGCACCTGCAAGGCGCCGACACGGTGGCCTCGATGGTGGTGTGGGAAAACGGGAAGATGAAGAAATCGGATTATCGCAAATTCATCATTCGCGGCGAATGGGGCAACGACGATTTCGCGAGCATGCGCGAGACCGTGGAGCGCCGCTACCGGCGCGTGCAAGCGGAACAGAAGCCGATGCCCGAGCTTGGTGCTTATCGACGGTGGATTGGGGCAGCTGCACGCAGCCGCCCAAGCGCTCGAGAAACTCGAAATCATCAACCAGCCCGTCGCCAGCATCGCCAAACAAGAAGAGATTCTGTACGTGCTCGGGCAGGAAGACCAGCCCATCCGCCTGCCGCACCACTCACCGTTGCTGCACCTGATCCAGCAGATCCGCGACGAGACACATCGCTTCGCCGTCGGGTTTCACCGGCAGCGGCGCGCGAAACGCACCCTCACGAGCGAACTGGACCAGATTCCCGGGGTCGGCGCGCGCACCACGCAAAAGCTGCTGCGCCGTTTTGGTAGCGTTGCCCAGGTGCGTCAGGCGAGTGTCGAAGAGCTTGCACGCGATCGTGGCGCGCCCTCTGGCGCAGCGAATCGCTGAGCACCTGCAGGGTAACGTGTAGGCGCGACGTACTTCAGGCGGGCTATCTTTCGATTAAGCGCACCTGTCTGGACGCTTCCTTGCATCGAAGTAATGTGTATGCTACGTTCAGCCGCGGAGGATAAACGTGGGGGATAACACAGGCTCGAAGGTCAGCTATTTCCTGGTTGGGCTGGGAATTGGGGCGCTTGTCGGAATTCTTTTCGCGCCCAGGTCTGGGGAAGAGACTCGCGACTACTTGACTCAGAAGGCCGACGAGGGCAAGGAGTACGCGCAGCGCAAGGCTCGGGAACTGCGCGAACGCGCCGAGGACCTCGTGGAGCGCGGGAAACAGGTTGCGGGCAAGCAGAAGGATTCGATTTCGGCTGCCGTCGATGCGGGCCGCGAAGCTTACCAGCGAGAGAAGTCGAAAATAGAGCAGTAGAGGCGAAATCGAATGCAAACCTGGCTGCCATTCTTCGTCGTCGTCGCGTGTTTAGCGATTCTGGTGCAAACCATTCTGCTCGCGATGATGTACTTCATGGTTAGCCGCCAAGCTCGGCGCTTCCAGCAAATCGCCGAAGAGTTCCAAGGCCGGGTCACGCCGCTCCTTGGACGCATTCAGATGCTGATCGAGGACGCACAGCCAAAAATTTCCAGCGTGATGTCCGACGCCGTGGAAATCACGCATTTAGCGCGCACGCAGGTGCAGCGCGTAGATCGGGTGATGGTGGAGGCAGTTGATCGGCTGCGCATGCAACTCGTTCACGCCGATCAGATGCTGACCGGAACCCTCGAAACGATCGAAGACGCCGGGTCCAAGCTGCGGAAAACGCTCTGGGCTCCCGTCCAATCCGCCACCGCGTTGGTTCGCGGGGTGCAAGTTGGTCTTGAGTTTTTCCGCGGCATGCGCCGACCGCCGCGCCACGGCGAGAGTCCGACCGAACAGCCTGACGAAAGCCTCTTCATCTAGTCGATTTCGCGAAGCATCCGCGTTTAGCCGTCGTTAAAGGCCTTACTCGGCGCTGTCGATCCAGCCCCCGCCCAGAACTCGCTCATCCGAATAGAAAACCGCAGCCTGGCCCGGCGTTACTGCGCGCTGCGGCACGGCGAAACGCACGCGCACACGGGAAGAACCTAATGGTTCAACGACAGCGGCGCCGGTTCGTGCCGATAACGGATTTTGACCATGGCCTCGATCGGCTGGGTGGGCGCGCCGCCGGAGACCCAGTTGACATCCCTCACCTCGCAGACGTCGCGGCGCAAATCGTCTTCGCCGCCGACCACGACGCGGCGCGAATCGGCATCGATGTGTACGACATAGAGCGGCCGGCCGGCTGCGATCCCCAAGCCTCGCCGCTGGCCAATCGTGAAGTGATGCACGCCGGCGTGGTGGCCGAGCACTTCCCCGGACGTCGTCACCAACTCGCCCTGTTGCTCAGTGCCGCCGTGTTCCGGCGCGGCCAGCCCCTGCTCCAGCTGATAGGCTTCGATAAACTGCGCGTAATCTCCTGAAGGGACGAAGCAGATCTCCTGGCTTTCGGGTTTTTCAGCGACAGGCAATTGCGCTCGGCGCGCAATTTCGCGGACTTCGTGCTTGGTGGCCTCGCCCAGCGGGAAGCGAGTGCGAGACATCTGCTCCTGGGTCAGCCCGAAGAGGAAATAAGACTGATCCTTGGTGGTGTCGACGGCACGCAAGAGCTCATAGCGGCCCGACTGGTCGTTGAAGCGAATGCGGGCGTAGTGGCCCGTGGCGATCTGCTCCGCGCCAATCTGCCGCGCGGTTACCAGCAACTGGTCGAACTTCACGTGGGTATTGCACAGGGCGCAGGGTATCGGCGTGCGACCCGCGAGGTAATTGGACACGAACGGCCGGATGACGGTGTCCTCGAATCGCCGCTCAAAATTAACGACATAGTGGGGGAAGCCGAGATGTTCGGCGACACGACGCGCGTCGTGCACATCGTTGATCGAACAGCAACGTTGCCCGACGGGCTCGCCGTCTCCGATTTGCGGCAGCCGCCGCTGATTCCAGAGCTGCATGGTCAGGCCAACGATCGGCGCGCCCGACTCCTGCAGGATGGCGGCGACGGTCGAGCTATCCACGCCGCCACTCATGGCCACGGCGGTGAGACTCGCGGAACACGATGGATCTGCGGCGAAGCTCACGCGTGCGCCACCGTCTCCCGGCGCGCGGGTGAAAGTTCGCGCTGCCTCGCCACAGCCACGGGAATTGTTTCGAGGGCAGTGCAATGTCGTCTTCGGTCGTCGTGCTCCCAAGGCTCAAGCGAATTGAGCCGCGCGCTTCCTCCGGCGACAGCCCGATGGCCGCGAGCACATGAGAGGGATCCACGGCGCCGGACAGGCACGCTGCTCCCGCCGAGCAGGCGACTCCCTGCAGGTCCAGGGCGATGACCAGCGATTCGCTGTCGACCGCGGGAAACATGATGTTGCAGGTATTCGGAAGACGCCTGGCGCCGCCGCCGTTGACGCGGGCCCCTGGCACGGCCCTGAGCAAACCTTGTTCGAGGCGATCGCGCAGGGCGGCGACTCGCACGGCCTGCTCGTCCAGACGCTCGCGCGCCAGCTCGGCAGCTTTGCCCAATCCCACGATGCCCGACACGTTTTCCGTCCCGGCTCGCCGGCCGCCTTCGCCACGGCTGCCGTAGAGCAGCGGCTCGAGTTGCACTCCCTTGCGCACGAAAAGCGCTCCCACGCCCTTAGGCCCGTAGAACTTGTGCGCGGAGAGAGACAGGAGATCGACGCCCAGACTGCACCACATCGAGCGGGACTTTGCCCGCCGACTGCACGGCGTCGCGTGTGAAAGCGAACGCCCGCCTCGGCGGCGATGCGGCCAATCTCCTCGATTGGCTGAAGCGTACCGAGTTCGTTGTTCGCGTGCATCACGGTGACCAGAGCGGTTTCTGGCCGAAGCGCGCGCCGAATGTCATCAGGGTCGACGACGCCATCGCGGCCAACGGGCACGCGGGTGACTTCCACGCCACGCCTTTCGAGCGCCTGGCAAGAGTGCAGCACCGCGTGATGTTCGATGGTCGAGGTGACGATATGCCGGGCTATTCCGCTCGCTGGCTCGGGGGAATGCGCCAACGACGCCAAAGATCGCCAGGTTATCCGCCTCGGTCCCGCCGCTCGTGAAGACAATTTCGTTGGGCCGCGCGCCAATTAGGGCCGCGAGAGATGCGCGCGCACGTTCGACGGCGCCGCGCGCGCTCTGGCCGTACGAGTGGACCGAATTGGGATTGCCGAACTCGGCTGAGAAATAACGGAAGCATCGCGGCCAGGACCGCGGGGTCGACAGGCGTCGTGGCGTTATGGTCGAGATAAGCGCGATGCATCTGTATTGGCCTCAAGTAGATGGGAGGTTCGCCCGGAGCGCCTGATGTGCGCGCCGAGTGGGTAACCATAATCGGGCTCGTGACCCCCACCCCCATGAATTTCACATGTGTATCAATCCACGGGATTTACGGCAAACAATTACACATGTGTATCATTTGTAAGGAGTTACATCTTCGCCGTAGTTGGCGACGATTTAAACTGCGCAACTCCCGTCTCTAACGGACAGCCCAATCCGCAAGAGTTCGCCTATTATAACACTGCGGTCAATTTAGCCGGAGGAGCATCTTTGTCGAATCCGATCATCACTTTGACCACCGACTACGGCACGAACGACCATCTGGCGGGCGTGCTCAAAGGCGTAATCCTGCGGATATTGCCGACTGCGACTCTGGTCGATATCAACCATCACGTGACGCCCTACGATCTGCTCGACGGAGCGCTCACGATTGGCAGCGCGTTTCAATATTTCCCGCCGCGGACGGTTCATCTGGTGGTGGTCGATCCCGGCGTCGGTACGCAGCGCCGTCCGATTCTCGTGAGCGCGGGCCAGCACTATTTTGTCGCTCCGGACAACGGCGTACTTTCGTTGGTCTACGAACGAGAATCCAGCGTTTTAGTTCGGCACATCACGGCCGAGCACCACTTTTTGAACCCGGTAAGCAACACATTCCATGGCCGCGACGTATTTGCGCCCGTGGCCGCTTGGCTCGCGAAAACCTATCAAACCGAAGCCTTCGGCGAGGAAATCACCGACTATACGCGTTTCGCGCTGCCGCGCCCCAAGGCAGCCGGTGCGGCCCTCAAGGGCGTGGTGCTGCGAGTGGATGCTTTTGGGAACTTGCTGACGAACTTCACGCCCGAGGATTTACCTAAGAGCATGATGGCCGACGGGAGGATCAGACTGGACCTCGGTGGCAAACGCGTCGAGAAATTCGTGCAAACCTTCGCGCAAGGACCGGCGGGTGAGCCGGTAGCCATCCTGGGATCCAGCGGATTCCTGGAGATTGCGGTGAACAAGGGCCACGCTGCTCGCGCCCTGGGAGTCAACCGCGGGGCTGAAGTGACGCTCACGCTCGGGTAGCGGGCTGGCGGCCTTTTCGGCTTTCTTCAGGGGCTAAAGCGCCCCGATTTTGCGGCATTGTTGATGTCGGAGCTTAAAGCTCCGACCCCCTAGCTCCGACCTGCGAATGATTAGAGTTGCCACGCGGCCCCCGAAGCTCCGACCCGCTAAAGGTGCGGCGTCGCCACAAAAGAGAGACCGGGACCAGGCAAATTAGCCCGGGCTGCGTCAGTTGGGCTTGGTTTTCGTGGTGGCGGCGGTTGGGGTGTTCTCGGGTACTGGGCCCTGTTCGCTCGCTTCGGCGTCTGGCGAAGCTCCATGATCAGGCGCTAGCAGCAGCGTTGGCGGGCCGCCAGCAGGTCCGAGGCGCTGAAGTTTGACGCGGGCCACGCGGCGTCGATCCATCTCGACCACGGTGAAACGATAGCTGCCGAACTCAAAGCTCTCGCCGCCCTTGGGGATAAAGCCCAGTTGGGCGAGTACGAATCCTCCGAGCGTGGCGTAGGCAGGGTCCTCGGGCAGGACAATGTTGTGTTGTGACTCGAGGTCCCGCAGTCCCGCGGCGCCGTCGAAGATCATCGCGGCTTCCGAACCTCTGCCGACAATCTGCGGCCCCTCGACCACATCGAACTCGTCGTGAATTTCGCCGACGAGTTGCTCGAGGATATCCTCGAGCGTCAACAAACCAAGGATGCTCCCGAACTCATCGACTACCATGGCCATGCTGCTGCGGCGAGCGCGCATTTCGACTAACAATTCGCTCGCGAATTTGCTTTCCGGCACGATGAGCACCTCGCGCAGAAAGCGCCGCAGATCAAAGGGCGGCACGGGCGCATTTTCCTCGGCGCGGCGTTCGCGATCGAGCAAAACCCAAAGCATGTCCTTGCTATGCACGAAGCCCAGGACGTGATCGAGGGACGAGTGATAGACGGGAAGCCGCGAGCGTTGTGTGGTGGCGAAAAGGGCCATCACCTCGTCGAGCCCGGCGTCCACGGGCAACGCTTGTACGTCGGGCCGAGGCACCATGATCTCTCGAACGCGCAACTGGCCAAGATCGAGCGCGCTGAGCATGAAGCGCTCCTCGCCGGGTGCGAGCAGGCCGCGTTCGCGCGCCTGGCTGATCTGAATTTGCAGCTCTTCGGAGGAGTGCGCCAAGGTGTGGCCGGCCGCGTGTGGCGCGACGCCCAAAGCGTCGACCACGCTGCGACTGGCGCCTTCGAGCAGGGCAATCACCCAGCGGAACGTATGCAGGTACCAGGAGAAGGGACGAGCAATGACCAGCGAAGTCTTGGCGGCGCGTTCGAGAGAGATGGTCTTGGGGACCAGTTCGCCGATGACCACGTGCAAAAACGTGAGCAACGCGAACGCCAGCGCCAATGCCAGGCTGTGCGCCAGGATCGCGGCCCGGTTGCCGGGAAGCCAATCGAGCATGGGTCGAAAGATCTGAGCAAAGGTCGATTCGCCCAGCGCGCCGAGTCCAAGGCTGGTGAGCGTGATGCCCACCTGCACGCCGGAGACGACGCGATCGAGCTGCGAGAGCAACTGTTGCACCACCCGCGCGCTCGGAACGCCTTTCTCGACAAGTTGGCGAACGCGGGAGACACGCACGGCGACCAGCGAAAATTCCGCTGCCGCAAAGAAGCCGTTGATGGCCACCAGGGCCAGCACGGCGAGTAGACGCAGCCCGATCATGTTGGGTCGATTTTCAGTGCGGGAGGCGCGAGAAGTCGTCTCATAAATGGTGTGGGGGCGTTTCCCTCTTCAGGGGCTAAAGCCCCTGCGTCTAGGGCATGTTGATGTCGGAGCTAAAGCTCCGACCCCCTAACGAGACGGAATCGCTTCACATGGGTGCATTCGGTACGCGGACGCTTCGAAACGAAGCGGCTTTTGGCTTTTGTCGGAAGCGCAAAGGCGGCGACCGAATCGATTCGGGACCGGGATTGTGTGCTTGACACAAATAGTCCGATACAATGCGAGATATGGGAAGGCTTAAAAAGATGGGAGGCTGGTTGCTAGTTGCGTGGGGAACTATACGCGTTCTTCCCGACACGCTTGAGAGCGTACAAGCGACAGCGAAATATGCCAGATGGATGTATGTTCACGCGGGCCTCCTGGAGGTATCTGGCGGGAGAACCACCCTTGTGATATTGCTCGTGGGTATGGCGTTGCTGTTGTCTGAACGAGTCGCAAAAGCGTTCAGGGGATTTAAGCAGAGGCCCCCTACCATTACTATCACGGGCCTGACAGTGACTCTCAACGGCACGAGCACGACGATTGTGATGTCCTGGACAAACTCCGCCAACACGCTCTCACAATACACGCTTTGGGCTGGGGATAGCTTCGGAACTGTGCTCGCGGCGGGTAACTGCAATGGCAAGACCTGTAATGTGAGTTGGACCGGGCAGGGAGCGCGCGCGATCAACCCAACCCTGAATGTGAGCGACGGAACCGATGTTCGTGACCGCGACCCGCAGTGTACTTTCCCAGTTGTCGGAATTGGCGGATTTTCTAGGCCGCAGACTCCGCTTGCTGCGTTGTAGATCGAATTAGTCTGATGATCGTGTCGCGGAAAAGATAAGGGTTCTTCCGTTTATTGAACCTGAAGCACATTTCGTCTAGACAGGCTGGGAGATGCTTCGCGTCCGTTTGGGAGCGCGGCGTTTTGAGTTCTTCCGCAAACTGCTAGAATGCTGGTCCATGCGCGCGGGAGCCAGAGCTTGAACACGACACCCGGGAAAAAACTTGAACCGCCCAAGAAGCAGGACTTCGAGCAGTGCTTGGCGCGCCTCGAAGAGGTCGTTCGCAAGCTCGAGAGCGCCAATCTGCCGCTCGACGACGCGATGAAGCTCTTCGAAGAGGGCATGCAGCTCTCGCGCGATTGCCAGAAGCAGCTCGAACAAGCCGAAGCTCGCGTGGAAATCCTGCTGAAAAAGGCCGGCGGCGAGATGGTCGCCGAGCCCTTCGAGCCCGAAGCCGAAGAAGAAGGCTAGCACGCTCCGGCCGAATGAAGCTCCCCGCATTTTTCGAAGAAGACCGTCTGGCCGTGGACGCCGCGCTCGAACGCCTGCTGCCTCCTGCGGACGCCCGGCCGGCGATCATTCATCGCGCTATGCGCTACAGCGTTTTTGCCGGCGGCAAGCGCGTGCGGCCGATTCTCTGCCTGGAGTCGGCGCGCATCTTTTCGCCTGACGTGGCGCCGGTTTTGCCCGTGGCCTGCGCGCTGGAGTTTATCCACACCTATTCGCTGATTCACGACGATCTGCCCGCGCTGGACAACGACGATCTGCGCCGCGGCCAGCCCACCTGCCACAAGAAATTCGGCGAAGCCATGGCCATTCTGGCCGGCGACGCGCTGCTGACGCTGGCGTTTGAGACGCTCGCTGGCGCGCCGCTCGTGCCGGAGCGTCGCCGTCGAGATCGTGCGCGGGATTGCCGCCGCGGCCGGCACGCGCGATGGCATGGTGGGCGGGCAGGTGGCCGACCTCGAAGCCGAGCGCCAGCCGGTCAACAGCGGAAATGCTCGAGTACATTCACCGGTCGAAGACCGCGGCGCTGATTTGCGCTTCGGTGGTGTCCGGCGCGATTGCCGGCGGCGCCGCGCACGGACGATCTGGCGCGGCTGCGCCGCTTCGGCGAGCAGATCGGCTGGGCGTTCCAGGTGACCGACGACATTCTGGACGTGGAGGAGTCGTCCGCCGCGCTGGGCAAAACCGCCGGAAAAGATCAGGCGCAGCAGAAGGCGACATATCCGGCGCTGTTCGGCCTGGCCAAATCGCACGAGTTCGCGCGCGAGCTGGCCACTCGCGCCATCGCGGAGCTCGAGACCTTTGGCGAACGCGCCGACCATCTGCGCGAGATTGGCGAATTTCTGGTCCTGCGGCGCGCCTGAAGGCGGCGGCAGCCCGCTCGCGGCCAACGGCTTACGCTGAAGAACGCAGCTGCCGTGACAACTCGCGCCCAAAAGCCAAAAGAAACGGCTGGACGTGCTGCTGGTGGAGCGCGGCCTGGTGGAGTCGCGCCAGAAAGCGCAGGCGATGATCCTGGCCGGCGAAGTTCGCGTCACCGGCCAGCGCGCGGACAAAGCCGGCACGATGATCCCGCACGACGCGGCCATCGAAATTACGCGGCGGCTGCTCGCGCTACGTCGGCCGCGGAGGACTAAAACTCGAAGGCGCGCTCGAGATTCGGCATCGATCCCGAGGGCAGGATTTGCCTCGACGCCGGCTGCTCCACCGGCGGCTTCACCGATTGCCTGCTGCAACATGGCGCCGCGCGCGTCTATGCCGTGGACGTCACCACCAGCCAGCTCGCCTGGAAGCTGCGCCAGGACCCCCGCGTGGTCCCGATCGAGGCAAACGCGCGCTATCTCGACGCCAAAGCGCTCAGCCGAGCGGCCGTCGCTGGTCACCGTGGATCTTTCCTTCATCTCCGTGGCCAAGGTGCTGCCACGACTCGTGGCCGCGGCCGCGCCTGGCGCGGAGTTCCTCATCCTGGTGAAGCCGCAGTTTGAGCTGGAGCGCGAGCGACATCGGCCGGGGCGGAATCGTGCGCGACCCGCAACTGCACGAGCGCGCCATCGAACGCGTGCGTGCGGCGGCCGGCTCAGGCGGGCCTCGCAGGTTCATGGAGTGAAACCAAGCCGCCTGACTGGGCGCCGAAGGCAACCAGGAGTTTTTCCTGCACGCCACGCTCCCCGAGCCGAATTCCGGGCCGCGGGCAAAGTCGCTGGGGTAGAATGCGCGTGCTTGCGCTGCAGCCGCTGACAACGTGACGGTGCACGCGATGACACTCCGAGGAGCAGCCGCATCTTGAATCACGGAAAGCCAGATAGCGTCGAAGCAGCGCACGGAACCGCACCGTGATTCGCTCGGTCGGCATCATGTCGCGCCCGCGCCGCACGGACATCGCCGCGGTCGTGCCGCCGCTGCTGGAGTGGCTGGCCGAGCGCGGCATCACCGCTGTCCTCGACCAGGAAACAGCCGCATGCTGCGCTCCCGGCCGCGCCGGGCACCCGCGCGAAGCGCTGCCCTGGCAGCGCGGACATGCTGATCGTGCTGGGCGGCGACGGCACGCTGCTGGCGGCGGCGCGCCTGATGAGCGTGCGAAACATTCCCATCCTGCCGGTGAACCTCGGCGGCGCTGGGCTTTCTGACCAGCGTCACACTCGAGGATCTCTATCCGGTGCTGGAGCAGGCGATCCGCGGCGAGGCGCGCTACAGCGAGCGCGTCATGCTGGAATCGCGGGTGATCCGCGAGGGCCAGACGTTTCACCACGCCCGCGCGCTCAACGATGCCGTGCTCAACAAAGCGGCGCTGGCGCGCATCGTGGATCTGCAAGCTGCACGTGGACGGCGAGTTCGTCTGCAACTACAAAGCGGACGGCCTGATCATCTCCACGCCCACCGGTTCGACCGCCTACTCGCTGGCCGCCGGCGGACCGGTCGTCTATCCCATCGTCTCGGCGTTCATGATCACGCCGATCTGCCCGCACACCCTGACCAACCGGCCGCTGGTGATGCGCGACACGGCGCGCATCGAGGTGGAGTTCCAGGGCGGCGACGCGCCGATCTACTTGACGCTCGACGGACAAGTGGGCGTCGAGCTGGCTGCCGGGCGATCGCGTGGTCGCTGGCCGCGCTGCCGGAGCGGCTGCGGCTGGTGCGGCCGCAACAGAAGAGCTATTTCAGCGTGCTGCGCGACAAATTGAAGTGGGGCGAGCGGTAGGACGTCGTCGCTGGCGCGTCGCGTACTTTCGACAGCGTGCCGGGCCAGAGCTATTCGCCGCGCACCAGATCGCTGCGCGACTCGCGCTGCCGGATCACGCGGAAGCGCCCGCCCTCGACCAGCACTTCGGCCGGACGCGGGCGCGAATTGTAGTTCGAAGCCTGCGCGAAACCGTACGCGCCCGCACCCCACAGCACCAGCAGATCCCCGGCGGCAACTTCGCCGAGCGGCCAATCGTGCAGAAAGCAGTCGCCGGTTTCGCAAACCGGTCCGACGATATCCGCACGCTCCGGACGCGCCGCGGATGCTCGGCGCGCGCCGCGCCGGCGTCATCGGGATGAACGGCGTCGTAAAGCGCCGGGCGAATGAAATCGTTCATGGCCGCGTCCACGATCACAAACGTCTTGCCGCGATTGCGCTTGGTGTAGAGCACGCGCGTCAGCAGCACGCCGGCGGGCGCAACGATGCGACCGCCCAGGCTCGAGCAAGCAGGTGGCAGCCGAGCGGGCGCACCATGGCGGCAACCGCGCGCGCGTAAACGGCGGGCGCAAGCGGCTGCTCCTTCCAGTAACGCACGCCGAGGCCGCCGCCGAAATCGAGATAGCGCAGCGAGACGCCCGCGCGCGCCAGCTCGACGCACGTAACGCCGCAGACGCCCCAGCGCCCGCGCGGAAAGGCGCCAGCGTCAAAATCTGCGAGCCGATGTGCGCGCTGATTCCCTGCCACTCGATCCAGCGCGAGTCGCGGTGCGCCAGATAAAGCCGCCGCGCATCGGGCCAATCCAGGCCAAACTTGTGCGCGTGGTGGCCGGTGGAGATGTGCCGGTGCCCGCCGGCGACGACGTCGGGATTCACGCGCATCGCCGGCGGGCGCGCGGCGATCCGAGGCGCGAGGCTTCGCGCAGCAAGCAGCTCCAGCTCGGCTTCCGACTCCACGTTGAACAGCAGAATGCCGGCGAGCAGCGCCTCGCGAATCTCCTCGCGCGATTTGCCCGACGCCGGAAAACACCACGCGGCTTACCGGCAACGCCCGCGCGCTGCAGGCGGTACAGTTCGCCGCCGGAAACGATGTCGAAGCCGCTGCCCAGGCCGCGCCAGCAATCGCAGGATGGAAAGATTGGAGTTGGCCTTCACCGAGTAGCAGAGCGTGTGCGGCAGCTTGCCCGAGCGCGCGATCGAGGCCGCGAAAGGCGCCGGCAATGCTCGCGGCGCTGTAGACGTAGGCGGGCGTGCCCACGCGATCCGCGATCTGCTGCAGCGGGACGTCCTCGCAGTAAAGCTCGGCGTCGCGCCAGGAAAAATCCGGCGTGTAGCGAGCCGGGTCGTCCGGACGCGGCAGAGGCGCGGCGCCGCGCCGCGCACTGCGTTCGAAGCTTCCGTGCGCGGCGGGGCGGCTCACCGGACCTTCATCACCACGAGCGTGCGGTCGTCCTGAACGGCGCCGCCATGCGTGAACTCTTGCACCTCGCCGAGCAGACGGTCGGCAATCTCTCCGGGCGGAAGCGCGGCGTTCGCCTTGAGCAGCGTCGCCAGCCGTCGGTGCCGAAAAAGTGCCCGTCGGGATCGGACGCTTCGGAGAGGCCGTCGGAATGGAACACCAGAATATCGCCTGGATCGAGCACCAGCGACCACTCCTCGTAGGTCACGTCGTCGTAGATGCCAAGCGGAAATCCCACCAGCTTGAGCGTCTCGCAGCGATCGCCCTCGCAGCAGCAGCGGTTGCGTCTGGCCGGCGTTGGCGATGCGCAGCTTCGCGTGGGCTTTCTCCAGGTGGCGAAGCAAAACGTCATGAAGCGGCCTTCGATGCGGCGCTCGCAAATCAGTTGGTTCAGCTGCCGCAGCAACTCCGCGGGCAGCAGCTTCTGCGGCGCCAGGCTGCGCAGAATGCCGATGGCCACGGCTCCATAGAGCGCCGCCGCCGAGCCTTTGCCGCTGACGTCGCCCAGCCCGAAGCCCACCCGCGTCGGGCCGTAGCGAAGAAAATCGTACAGGTCGCCGCAGACTTCGCGCGCCGAAAGAATGCGCGCCGCCAAATCCACGCCAAAATCGTCGGCCGGCACGGGCCGCAGCAAGGCGCCCTGCATGCGCTGCGCGGCTTGCAATTCGCGCTCCATGCGGGCTTCATCGCTGCGCCACTTTTTCGTAGAGGCGCGCATTCTCCAGCGAAACCGCCAGCTGCGCGGCCAGAATCGAAAGCGCCTGCACGTGGTCTTCGGTGAAATAGTTCAGCTGCGGGCTCTCCAGATCGAGCACGCCCATCACGCGCCCCTTGTGGATCATCGGGAATCGCCAGCTCCGAGCGCGTCTCCGGATTGGTCATCACGTAGCGCGGATCCCGGGTCACGTCCGGCACGCGCACCGGGCGCATCAGTGGTAGCCGCCGCGCCGACGATGCCCTCGTTCGGCGCCACCCGCAGCTTGCCCTGCAGGCTCTGGCCGTACTTCACGTCCAGACGCTGCAGAAACGAATTGCGTGGCCGCGTCGTACAGCAAGATGCTCATGATCTGATAGTCGATCACGCGCTTGACCAGTTCCGCCGCGCGGCGCAGCAGCACCTCCACGTCCAGGATCGAGCTGGCCTCGCGGCCCACTTCGTTGAGCAGCAGCAGCGTATCCGGCCTGGCTGCGTGCGCGCTCAAACAGGCGCGCGTTTTCGATGGCCACGGCCAGCCGGCTGGCCAGCAGCGTGAGGATTTCCTGCTGCTCGTGCGTGAAATAGTCGAGCTGCTGGCTCTGCAAATCGAGCACGCCGATCACCTCGCCATGAAACATCAGCGGCACGGCCAGCTCCGAGCGCACCGCATCGATGGCATTGATGTAGCGCGGATCGTTGCGCACGTCGGAGACGCGCACCGGTTCGCGCGTGGCCGCGGCCGTTCCGGTGATTCCCTGCCCCACCGGAATGCGCCAGTGATCGATCACTTCGCGGCTGTGTCCGATGGCGAAGCGGTGCGAGAGGCGTCTGCGTTTCGCGATCGAGCAGCATCACCGAGAAGATTTCGTAGTCGATCAGGCGCTTGACCGTGGCCGCAGATTTTGGCCAGCACCCGGTCGAGATTGAGCGAGGCGTTGATCTCCTCGCCGATCTCGGCGAGCGTCGCCAGGACGCTTTCCGGCAACTCCGGTGTGAAATGTGCGTGGTGACAGGGATCCATAATTTGCTCTTCAGCGGTAACTGCTCAGTATAGCAGCAGCGGAAAAGCGGCTCATGCGAAGGAAAAACTGCGAAGAAACGAGGACAACGAGCGATGTCAAAGCTGGCCGCCCGTCATTCTCCGCCAGGGCATCGCCGCCAGTCGCTCCGGCGCGGAACGACGGCGCTCCGCAGCTTCGCGGCTCCCGCGCAACTGCTGCACGATCCTCACGCCGGAGCTGGTGCCGATGCGCGTGGCGCCGGCGCTGCACCATGGCCTGCAGATCGGCCAGGGTGCGCATGCCGCCCGAAGCCTTGATCCCCATCTCGCTGCCGACCGTCTCGCGCAGCAGCGCCACGTCCTCGGCGGTGGCGCCGCCGCGGCGAAAAGCCGGTGGACGTTTTCACGAAAGTCGGCGCCGGCGCGCTTGGCCAGCAGCGCGGCGCGGACTTTCTCTTCGCTGGCTCAGCAGGCACGTCTCGAGAATCACTTTGCAGATGGCGCCCCGCGGTGACTGATCTCGACGACGCCGCGAATGTCGGCTTCCACTTGCTCGTCTTCGCCGGACTTGAGCGCGCCCACGTTCTGCACCACGTCCATTTCCTGCGCGCCGAGTTTGATGGCCTCTTCGGCCTCGAGCATCTTGATTTGCGGCAAGTGGCGCCCAGCGGAAAACCGACCACCGTGCACACCTTCACCGCCGAGCCGCTGCAGCAACCGCGCCGGCCAGCGGCACGTACCAGGGATTCACGCACACCGAGGCAAAGCCGAACTGCACCGCCTCGCGGCACAACCGTTCGATGTCGGACGCGAGGCATCCGGCTTGAGCAGCGTGTGGTCGATCAAGCGCGGCGATCGTTGCGATCGCCCGGCGGTTGCGCGTCAGCTCTCGGAAGGATGCAAATAGCTCATCGACTTCCTCCATCGACTGCGCGGATGAGCGGATCGTCGCTTGACCGCCCGCTCGGCACTGCCACCTGGGCGGCTCTTCACCTGTTTGCCGTCGCGCCCGAGAGAGCACGCAGAACGATCCTTCAAGTTGCGGTAGCGCTCCGCGTAATCCAGTCCGAAGCCGACCACGAATTCGTCCGGAATCTGAAAGCCCACATAGTCGGCTTTCACATTCTTGATGCGCCGCTCCGCGTTTGTCGAGCAGCGCCGCGATGCGCAACTGCCTTGGGCTTGCGCTGCAGCAGAACGCGCTGCAGATAGTCGAGCGTCAATCCGCTATCCAGAATATCCTCGACAAGAATGACGTTGAGGCCTTCGATGCTGGTGTCCAGATCTTTGGTCAGGCGCACCTGGCCGGAGCTCTGCTTGCGCGAGCCGTAGCTGGATACGGCGATGAAATCCAGCGAAACCTCGAGCGGAATCTGGCGAATCAGGTCGGCAAGGAAAATCGAAGCGCCCTTCAGCACGCCGATCAAGTGCAAGCGCTGGCCCCGGAAATCGCGCGTGATTTCTTGCCCATCGCCCGAATGCGCCGCTGGATCGCGCTGCTCTGCAACAAGATGCGTAGATGCTCTTGCCCGTGTTCAGCCATCGTGCCGGAGACTCTCCGGGAAGCGCGGTACTGTACAGCAGCGCACGGGAAAGCTCAAGTCGGGCCCTGATTCGGTGGTTGGCGAGCTTCCGGCGCGCTTGCCGAAAATCACTCGTACCGTATTTGGTAGGTCGTATATGTTTTCATGGACCAAGCGATCTGAGCGCACAGCGTTGAACCTGCGCGCATTCGCGAACTCATTGATCCTGCTCGAAGGCGGCAACCACACGGCGTTGTCGCGCCGTGGCACAGGAGTTGCTCGAAAACTTTCAAGGAGGTCGGTGGGGAACAAAATCCGCCTCGTAACATTCGTCGCAATTCAAAATCCAAAGGGATGTTTGTGTTGATGGGGTAGTCGAACTCTCGGTTCATCGGCCAAGTCCAACAAAATACTGAGGAGGCTACTATGAATCGTGCCCGTCGAGATCTCGCCTTCGGCGTGATCATCGCTATCTTGATGTTCGGCCCGACGTACCTTCGCGCCAACGACGATTTTTGGTTTGGCCCGCGAAACGCCTACGTCGTAACTCCGCTCGTCTCGAATTTACCCGGCCAAGCTCTCGTGCAAGATCCCAATCTCAAGAATCCTTGGGGCGTCGCATTTACTCCGGCCGCGAGTCCATTCTGGATCGCCGACAATAACAACGGACTCTCGACACTTTATGATGGCAACGGTACGGCAGTCTCCCTCGTGGTCACGATTCCCTGCCCGCCAGCCGCCGGGCAAGGATCGAGTTGTCCGCAAAACGCCTCGCCCGACGGCCTCGTCTGGAACCCTACGACCAGCACCACGACCGGGTTCCTGGTTCCTCTCACGGGCAAGGTGGCCTCGTTCATTTTCGATAGCGAGGACGGGACGATATCAGCATGGACCGGGGGCCTCACCCCGGCCGACAATGCGGTCCTGGCCGTCAACAACTCGACGGTCCCCACGGCCGCAAACGGCGCCGTCTACAAGGGTCTTGTTTTCGGGACGAACGTCAACGGCGTCTTTCTTTTCGCCACTAATTTCCGCGCTGGAACCGTCGAAGTCTATTCTGCCGCGCCTGCCGGCAGCACTACGGGCTTTTATGTTCCCGCAACCACCGACGGAGGCTTCAAGGACCCGAACATGCCCAAAGGGTACGCGCCGTTCGGCATTCAGAACATCGATGGCGATCTGTTCGTGACGTATGCGCTGCAGGATCAACCAAAGCATGACGACGTGGCCGGTCATGGTAACGGTTTTGTGGACGTGTTCGACACCGACGGACATTTGCTGCGGCGCTTTGCCAGCCGCGGGCCGCTCGATGCGCCTTGGGGCGTCGCTCGGGCATCCTCGAACTTCGGCCCTTTCAGCGGCGCAATCCTGGTCGGCAATTTTGGCGACGGCATCATCAACGCGTTCGATCACGAGGGAAATTTTCTCGACGCCATCAGGGGCTGCGACAACAGGCCGGTGTTGATCGACGGGCTGTGGACCCTGACCTTAGGCGGCGGCGCGAAATCGAGCTCGGACACGCTCTATTTCACGGCCGGGCCAAACGAGGAGACGAACGGGTTGTTCGGCACGGTCACGCCGGTCAGCTGCAAGAAACCGTAACGGCTTAAATCATTTCCAGTGAAGCAAGGGAGGCCTCCAGCGATCGTGCGAACAATGGGGGCCTTTCCTTGCACGCATTTTTCAAGGCGGCTAAGTGGAGCGAATCTGCGCGCGCGAAAGCGCTTCGTCCAAGCTATAGTTAAATGCGTTGACGAACGGCCGAGGCGCTGCCGGATGTGGCATCGTTTCGGCTTGCCGTGCGAGTATGCCGCCCGCTACTGACCAATCAAATATTTGGCGCACGAGCCGCGTCCTGGTCACAGGAGGCGCGGGATTTATTGGCAGCGCCATCGTGTGGGGGCTCAATCGCCAGGGCTGCACGAACATCGTCATTGCGGACCCAGCTTCGCGGGCCGAAAGACGGCATAACCTGACCTCCTTGCGTTTCACGATTACCTCGAACCCGGTGACATGCTCTGCGGCATTCCTCCGGGCTCGCTTGGCAAGTTCGACTTCATTTTTCACATCGGAGCCTGTTCCTCGACCACCGAAACCGACACCGACTATCTGCGGCGCAATAACTACGAATTTTCTCGAGACCTCGCGGCGGCAGCGCTCGCGGCAGGGCGCCCGTTTTGTATATGCGTCGTCGGCGGCGACCTACGGCGCAGCAACCACGATGGACGACACCGATCCCCGGAATCTCGAAGCACTGCGGCCGCTGAATCCCTACGGCCAGTCGAAGCAGATGATGGACCTTCATGCCTGGGAACAGGGCTGGCTGGAGCACATCGTCGGACTCAAATACTTCAACGTGTTTGGCCCCAACGAAAACCACAAGGGCGACATGAGAAGCGTGGTGCACAAGAGCTATGGGCAGGTGATGGAGACCGGCGCGATCCGCCTGTTCAAAAGTTACCGTCCCGAATACCTCAATGGCGAACAGAGGCGCGACTTTCTATACGTGAAAGATGCTGTGGCGATGACGCTCTATCTGGCCACCAATCGCGGCGCGAACGGAATCTTCAATCTCGGTTCCGGGCAGGCCCGCACATGGAACGAGCTTGCCCGCGCCGTCTTCGCGGCGCTGGGACGCACGCCGCGCATCGAGTACGTGGACATGCCGGACAATATTCGCGAAAAGTATCAGTACTTCACGCAGGCGGACATCGGGAAACTGCGCGCCGCCGGGTATCAGCCAAGCCGATTACCCCACTCGAAGACGCGGTGCGCGATTACGTGGTGAATTACCTAGTGCCAGACAAATCGCTGGGCGGCGAAACTGGAATCCTCAAGACCCTGAGGCCCGCTGCTTATCCCGGCGCGCCCCGTTCACGCAATTTCCCGCGTCCTGATCTTGATCTCGGATGTCAGCGTCCGGTGGACGGGACATTTGTCGGCAATTTCCATCAGCTTGGCTCGCTGCTCAGCGCTTCAGCGAACCGGAAAAACGGATGTCGCGCTCAATTTGGTCCAGCATCCCTGCCCTGGTCTCGCAATCGGCACAATCCTGGGCATAGATTTTGTTGTGGCGAAGTCAACGGTAACTCGGTCGAGCGGCCAGCCCTTCCGGCGGGCATACATCGACACGGTCATGGAAGTGCACGATCCCAGCGCGGCCAAAAGGAAATCGTAGGGCGACGCACCGGTGTCGGTGCCTCCCTCGGAGAGCGGCTCATCGCCCTTGAAGTGGTGCGAACCGGCGACAATTTCCTGCGCGAAGCCGTCGGCGTTGCCCTGCACGACCACCTCGTGAACCGCGCGCCCCGCGACTCCCTGCTCTGCACTGCTCATCGATTTCCTCCCACCGGGCTTTCCTCCCGACCGGCACACTGAGGCTTAAGGATCGATCTCTATCTTTGAGTTTGGTTCTTAGACTTGTCCAGCAGATTCGTGGGCAGTAAATCTCCGAGGCGAATGGACGGCGCGAGCGGATAGGTGGCCATGGCAAAAGCAAGCGACGCGGATTTTTCCAGGCCGCCGTGCGTTCCCACGAGCGTGACGATGCGATCGAGAATGCGCGAGCCGTGGTCGTAACCCGGCCGAAAAGACACTAACACGTCCGCGGGATTGCGCACGTGATCGGTAGCCCACTCGCGAACGCGCGCGGCGGAATCGGGAAAGGGAGACGACGAAGTAGCTGTGAACAGGTCCGCATCTTCAGCAAAACCCCCTGTATCGAGCTTTCCCTTCGCACGCAGATCGTCGAACACGACGGCAAGGCCTAGTGGATCGCCGCCGCGGGGGGTGTATCGATAGCGGAGACCGTCGCTGGACCACGCAAGCTGGGCTGTAGCGCTCGAGTCCGCTGCGCGAATGGTGGCGGTTCGGAGTCCGGGTTCGTGGCTGATGATCACGTCGGCCCCCTGGACTCCCCGGAGGTCCTCGGCGAGTCGCTCAATCGATTCCGGCTGACAATAGACGGCGGCAAATCCGACGAGTCCGTAGGCCGGGATGACGACGTCGCGTGGTGCGGTAAGCGAGTCGCGAATTCTCCAGCCGCGTGCGGCTAGAAAAGATTCCACGGGCACCTCGTGGCTCAACGTTTCCGTGTCGCCGTGGTCGCTGAAGAGAATCACGCCCAGTTCCCCGTGCGCGTTGCGATAGATATTGCTCACCGCGTTCTCAAACTCAATGATGAGCGGCTCCGCCTGTTCGGCGGTTCTGACGTGTAGGAGGGCATCGCTCGTGGCTAAGTGCGCCAGGAAGACGGGCGCAGTGCTGGCCTGAAACTTTCTATTGAATCGCGCCAAATCGCTTCGAAAGACCCACTGCGGCGCAAGATACGACAAGACTTTGAACCAGCCATTGGTGTCGTAATCGAGGCGTTGAATGTACGGTATGCCAGCGCCGAAAATTGTCGTGAGTGGGCCGCCGCTCATGCGGTTTTGAGCGCGATCGTAATAGCTGTGTTCGTAACCGGGGGCTGGCGGGGCGTGCAGCGCGACGGTCAGAGCTGTCTCGGTATCCGAAGGAAGAGCGCTGATCACGGCCGTGGGTGCGGAGAATTCGCGGAAGTGTCCGCGGTTCCACAGCGACTGGATCATCAAGAACGGCACGCCATCGAGGCAAACGATTAACCAGCGCTTCGGCGTCGGCCGTGCTGCGGAGGGAGTGGGAGGAGTTGTGGAAGCGTTCTGCCGAGGAGTCGCCGGGACCGGCGTCTTAGGCGCGGCGCCGTCGCTACTCGCTTTGGGGTTGAACGCGGAGGCTGATGATGCCGATCCGGCCGAAACTTCCAAGGGAGTGTGAATGAGCCCGCGAAAAAAGCCGGCGCACGTTAGTAACGGGAGAGCAATCGCTACAGCCGTCCACCCGTATCTGGCCCACGCGTGGCTCGATGGTCGGCTCATGGGCGCAGACGAGCATCGTACCCCGAGAAGGTGGCGAGCGTCGCGTGAAATGACGCAGCGGCGTCGTGCGAAGCTGCGGAAACGAAACTTGCAATGTTATGATGCCACCGCGATCCCTACAGGAGAAAAACATGAACACCTCGAGCATGCTTCGGCGCCATTGGCTGGCCGCGCTTGCGGCGGCGATGACCCTTCTGCTGAGTCCAGCAAGGGCCAGCGACCTGAATCCCGCGGCGATCAAAACACGACACCGGACAAGATGAAATGGGTGGTGGGAGACAACGGCGCGGACACGGCGTATGTGCTCGGCGACCCAGCCAAGACGGGCCTGTACATCATCATGGTGAGATGGCACGCGCACCACATGAGCCGCCCGCACTTTCATCCGCATGACCGCTACATCACCGTGCTATCGGGAACCTGGTGGGTTGGCACGGGCACAAAATTCGACCCAGACAGCACCGTGCCGATGCCGACGGGGAGCTTTGTGACGCATGTTGCAAAACAGGTGCACTACGACGGGGCGAAGGATGCGGATACCGTGCTGCAAATTGTAGGTGAAGGGCCGGAAACACCCACTCCTGCCGAGACGCATTGATTTCTCGGCGCACGATCAAACACCGAAAGCGCCGAGAGGACGAAGCAATACGCCAGCTTGCCGCAGTGTTTGCGCAACCGCGGCGGCAATTTCCGCCGCGCCCTCCGTGTCGCCATGAATGCAAATGGTCTGCGCGCTCACCGATACCTCGGAACCGTCACAGGCGATCGCTTTTCCTGATTTCACGATGCGCAGCGCCTGACGCCCCGCCTCGGCGGGATCGCGGATCAAGGCGTCTTCGTGTTGGCGCGAACGCAGCGTGCCATCCGGCTCATAGCGGCGGTCCGCAAACGCTTCGGCAGCGACGGAAAAGCCGGCTTCGCGGAAGGCATCCAGCATCGGGGTTCCCGCCAAGCCGACCAGGATCAAGTCGCGGTCCCAGCGAGCGACGCCAGCAGCGATGGCCTCGGCAAGCGAACGCTCGCGCGCCGCTTGATTGTAGAGTGCACCGTGCGGCTTCACGTGAACCAGACGACTGCCGCAGTTCTCAGCCATGCGGTCGAGTTCGCGCACTTGCTCGAACACCGATTCGGCGATGTCTTCCGCCGACATGTGCAGCTCCCTTCGCCCGAAGTGTGCTCGATCGTGATAACCGGGATGCGCGCCGACAGCCAGCTTCCAACGAAGCGCCTGTTCGATCGTGGCCTTCATCGTGTTTTCATCGCCGGCGTGGCCGCCGCACGCTACGTTTACCGACGTGACGAACGGCATCAGCGATTCCTGCGTGCCGTTCGCAATGGCTTCCACCATTTCACCCGTGTCGCAATTGAGATCGATGAATTTCATTGTCGTATCAGCTCTGGAGACGCCAGCCAGCTCCTCCTGTTCCTTCAGCAGGGATCGCGCCGTCTCCATCTTTACAAGCTCGAAACGAACTTCGTCGCGCGGGCGAAGCTGCCCGGCGGAGTGGAGATCGGCGGTAATGATGTTCGCGATTTTGGGATATCCGCCAGTGGTTTGCTGCTCGACGAACACGATAATCGGATGGCCTCCAGGCGGCACTTGAATCGCTCCCAGCGAAACGCCCTCCGTAATCATCTCCCGATCGGGAATGCTCAGGATCGGCGGCCCCGCTAGGCGGATACCTATGCGATTCGATTCCTCCGCGACGCGGTAGGCGCTCTCGAAAAAGAGTTGGAGCGACGATTGCGGAAACCAATCGCTCTGCGGGCCTGCGGTCACCCGTAAAATCTTTCGAGGCGAGAGACGATCGAGCGCGTTCGTATCCACGGTTCTCTTGACGAAATGTCCACTCGACGGGCCTGCGAGCAATGTGTCGCCTTTCCGCAATGCCCTGCCCTCCCACCCTCCAAGGCCGCTCAACGCGTGCGTCGACGCGCTTCCTAAGAAAGGATGCACCTGGATTCCTCCTTGGATGCATAGGTAACAGCGCGCGCCACCGCGCGTGGGACCAACTTGAAGGGTCTGGCCGCGGCGAACTTCGAGGGAGGTCCAGAGCTCAACGGGTAGGCCATCGAGAGTCGCGCCGAAGTCAGAACCTGCGAGTGCGAGCACGGCGCCGTCTGGGAATAAGAATGTTCCGCCCGTCAATGTCATCTCAAGCGCGGCGGCGGTCTCAGGATTTTCCACTAGGCGATTCCCGATGCGCAGCGAAATCACGTCCGCAGCGCCGGACGCCGACACACCCATGGGGCCGAAACCATCCCTCCCTAGATCCTGGACCGTAGTAAACATCCCTGGTGATTCGACGATAATCGCACTCATGCGGGCTCGTGCTCCGTGAAGCGATCTTGGGGAATCGGCGTAAAACGCACTCGATCTCCGAGAGACAAAACGCTCATGTCGCTTCGGTCCGGCCGAAACATCGCCACGGGGGTGCGTCCGATCAATCTCCAGCCGCCGGGCGTCGCAAAGGGGTAGACGCCGGTCTGATTGCCGGCGATGCCAACGCTTCCGCGCGGCACGCTTCGCCGCGGTGCCTGCAAACGCGGCGTCACCAGCGCTTCCGGCAACTCGCCGAGATACGCGAAACCTGGCACGAACCCCAAAAAGTACACGAGGTACGTAACCGAGGCGTGCAACTCGATCACCTGGGCGGCCGTCATCCCGTGCATCGCCGCAACGTCGTCTAGGTCGACGCCAAACGGGCCGCCGTAACAAACCGGAATCTCTACTTTCCGTGGCTCTGGCAGTTGAATCTGTGCAAGGCGATCGAGATACCTGCGGAGGATCGATTCCAGTCGGGAGTGATCCATTTTCAGCGCGTCGAATTTCACGAGCAGCGAACAATATGCGGGATGAAGATTGCGCACGCCCGGGATGGGTTCAGACTCGAGGAGACGCAGAAGCTTGGCCACATTTTCGTGCGCTTGCCGTGTGACGCGGTGCCCGAAATAAATCAGTAGCGACTGATCGCTCGCTGGATGGAAACTCACGCCCGCGACAGTGAAAATCGTCATATTCATTCGAGAGTATACGGCAGACGGAGAGTCGGGGATCGCGGTTCGTTGCGTCCGGCGATTTGCACGATGGCGCTCGCGGCCAAGTGTATTTTTAATCGAGCGGGTCTGGGTTTATGATCTGACTAGCGGCTAGGGACTCGCCGTTACGTTTTCAGGCGGGACCAACCGTGCTCAGCCAGGACGGAGGAACGCCGATGAGAATTAACGTGACCTGGTCGGATATTCGCGAGGGCCGATCCGCGAGAACTATGGAGTGCATGGTCGCGCGGTCGCTCAAACGGGAGTTGGGCGTCGATTACGCGAGCGTTGGGTACCGGTCGGCAACGATCCGAGTGGCCGGGGAATACGTGAAGGTTTACCTGCCGCGGAACGTGCAAGAGAAAATCAAGTCGTGGGATCGTTCTCGATTCGTGCTTCCATTTAGCTTTGAACTCTCGACCTCGGGATTTCTAGTGGGGCAACATTTGGAGTATCGCCCTGCGCCACTGAGGCAGTTGGCGCTGGCTGCGGGGTAACCACAGCAACGCCGGACGGAGTACGGTCGCGGGCTCGCTTCACGAGCCTAGGAGGCCTTCTCCTGCGCGTAGACCAGGTACTCTTCGTACGGCCCCTTGAAGTCCTCGACGTGCCCGCCTGTCGAAATGCCAGATGCGCGTGGCGACTTCATCGATTACGTCGTGGTCGTGGGTTACCAGCAGGACCGTTCCTTCATATTTCTGCAGGGCGATGTTGAGAGCGTTGATGGATTCGAGGTCCAAGTGATTGGTGGGCTCGTCGAGCACCAGGAAGTTCGGCTTCTGCAGCATCAAGCGGCAGAAAATTAACCGCGCTGCCTCGCCTCCGGAGAGCGCTTGCGTCGGCTTGAGGCGCATCGTCGCCGCTGAATAGCATCTGTCCCAGCAGACCGCGCAGTTCGCTCTTGCGTAGCCTGCGGATCGAACTGGTGCAGCCACTCGACGACGGTGGTGTTCTTGGCGATGGAGTCGGTGTGGTCCTGCGCGAAATAGCCGACGGCTACTTCGTGCCCCCAGGTCACCGTGCCGCCGTCGATCTTGAAGTCTTGATCGGCGTCGTCGATATTCCCCGTGGCGTTGTGGACCAGCGACTTCAGCAGCGTCGTTTTGCCGGCGCCGTTGCGGCCCATGATGGCGATTTTTTCGCCGCGCGTTACGCTCGCCGAGAAGGGGTGGATCACCTCGTGATCGCCGTAGGATTTCGCTAGGTCCTTGAACTCGAGCGGATGGCGGCCCGAAGGGCGCTTCATGTCGAAGCGAATGTAGGGCCGCGCGATGTTGGATCTGGCCAGGTCGGCGGTCTGCAGGCGCTCGACTTCTTTTTTGCGCGACATCACCTGCGAGGACCGCGTGCCGGCTGAGAATCGGGCGATGAACTCATTGAGCTGGGCGATTTTCTTTTCGCGGACGGCGTTTTCCGCTTCGATGCGGGAGCGAATCTGGGTCTTGGCCAGGACCATGTCGTCGTAGCCGCCCGTGTACATGATGACCGTCTGGTAGTCGATATCGGCGGTGTGGGTGCAGACGCTGTTCAGGAAGTGGCGATCGTGGGAGATCACGATCAGCACGCCTTCGTAGTTGCATGAGATAGTCCTGGAGCCAGTGGACGGAGTCTAGGTCCAGCTAGTTGGTGGGCTCGTCGAGCAGCAGCGCCTGGGCGCTGCCGAAGAGGGCTTGCGCCAGCAGGGCGCGAACTTTTTGGCCGCCTTGCAGCTCGCCCATCTTGCGTTCGTGCACCGCGGCGTCGACGCCCAGGCCGTCTAGCAGGACGGCGGCATCGGACTCGGCTGTGTAGCCGCCTTCTTCGCCGACGATTCCTTCGAGTTCTCCCAGGCGCATGCCTTCTGCGTCGGTCAGCTCTTCGTAGGGCTTGGCGTAGAGGGCGTCGCGCTCCTGCAGGGCTTTCCAGAGCGGGGCGTTGCCCATGATTACGGTGTCGATGACGCGAAACTCGTCAAAGGCAAACTGATCCTGGCGCAGGACGCCGAGTCTTCTTGGGGCGCGTGACCGAGCCTTTGGAGGGCTCGAGCTCGCCCTCCAAGATCTTCATAAGCGTGGACTTGCCGGCGCCGTTGGGGCCGCTGATCGCGTAGCGGCGACCGGCCATAAAGGAGCAGGTCACGTCCTCGAAGAGGATCTTGGCCGCCGAAACGCATGGAGATGTTATTAACTGTTAGCAAAGCGCTTCATTATAGCTTGGAATTGGGTGTTGCGCCGGGGACAAATCAGAGTACCCAGGGATTGCCGGTGCCGCGGAGACAGCGAGAGCTGTCTTGCCGGAGATCTCTCCCAGCGAACACGGGACATTATAACATTGTCGTCAAACTTCGACGATTCGGGGTGGCTCACCTCGCACGGCGGACGGCCTGACTCTGGCTTATGGAGCGGGTAACTTGGGTGCGCTCCTTGGGTTATGGGAGCGTAGATCGCCGAAATCACGCCTACAGCGGAATGTCCGAAGGAAGCAAATAGCTTCTGCCACAGTGACTTAAGACTGCTTCGCTGTGGCTTGGTTCGTAGTTGACTATATCCCGCCGCGATCCTGAACGCAGACGTCGGTTTCCGAGAATGGGCTGGACCCTAAGGGATGAGTGAGCAGGGGGCGGAACTCAAAATTTTGCCCCGCAATCGCATTCGCAAACACTAACCGACCACACGGGAGTTGACCGTTTTTGTGCTATAAGCGACACTCTCGGACTGGCAAGTTGATCGAACGCAGCCAGCATCCGGTGTTTTGAAGCAAGATTGACACTGTGAGGCACAATGGCAAACCTGACGAGCTTTCAATCGGACATTCGGCCGCTCTTTACAGAACGAGACGTTCACGCGATGAGTAAGGCCCTCAATTTAGCTAGTTATGATGACGTGAAGAAGCACGCGGCAGTCATCTTCGACCGCATTCGGGGAATCGGCGGCGCCGTAATGCCACCCCCGCCGCCAAGGGGAGAGGGTCCTTGGCCTCAATCTCGCATCGACCTATTCGCCAAATGGATCGCGGACGGGTATCAACCGTAGGCTGTATTGAGGAAGCGAGTCCCACTGACCGTCCGTGTGAGTAACTAGCCAGCAGACGCATGGGCGAGTTGGACACACTTCCTACCGCTAGATCGACTACGGGCCGCTTTAGTCGAGCGTTCTTCGGGTTTTTATGCGGACTTGCTTTTCTGAGCGAGAGGTTCGCTCTTCGCTTGCTTCGATTTCACGAGAGCAGCAGACGATGCACCTTCCAGCGACAGTCCATAGCCAACTTCTCGAACGATGCGCTCCTTCAAGGGCTGGATGAAATGCACGCGCGTGTTGCGGCGTGTCACTTCCGGAGCCTTCAAGTACAGATCGGCCAATTCCCGCGCCCGACTGAGCGCCTTACCGTTCGGCACAACTTCGGCAACCACGCCCCATTCTTGCGCGGTACGCGCCGCCAGCGGCTGTGGGTTCAGCAGGAAGGCCTCCGCTCGTCCTGGCTCCGGCGCGATAACTCCACGTGGTAAAGATTCCGTCACCCGGCGTAACGCCCGCAGCGAAGTGCGCGACGTCCTGGAAGGTTGCGCCCTCCGCCGCCACAATCACGCTGGCAAGTAGCGCGTAGTCGGAGTGCACATGGGCGCGCCCTTCAATAGCCGCGATGACCGGCACGCGTATGTTGGCTATATTTTCCAAAACCTGAACGCCTTCATCATGAACTTGGCTCCACACGCCGGGATCGGCGACGTCGCCAAAAGATGACCAAGCGACGTCGGTAATGAACTCCCCGCCTGCGCCCGTCAGAATCACGATCTTGTTGGCTCGATCCTGTGCAATGCGGTAGAAGGCATCGACAAACTCCGTGTGAGCTGGTGCGGTCATGATGAACGGCCCGCCATTGGTGTGGAACTCAGCAATCAGTACACCCTTGGCGTCGCGCGCCAGCTTTAGATTGTGATATGCACTGAAGTAATCAGCTTGAAGTGTTTGCATCACGTTTTCCTCCCTGATGTGCCCGTTCAGATTGCCACGGGAAACCAACGCTTGCAGTAGGAATTAGTCCGGCTCGCAGTTCCAATCGGGTAATTGCTGTAGATGCTTAGCCCGTGCAAAAAATCTGTTGTGCAGAGTGGCAGGGCTCATCCAGGATGTTGGCTCCCATGCGGGCATGGCCGCGAGGCTCTCGGTCGAACTTGTGATATAAAACTATTCGTTTCCCGCGATGTAAATGTAGACTTGCCTGTGAGCGCATTATGGGAATGGGTGAATGCGTCGCACTCTATTAGGTGGGGCTGTGTGTGCCCTGGCATTTCTCTGCGGTTGTAAACCGTCGGCGCCTCCGGTCAAATACGCCCCCATCGGCACGATCCGGGAGGTCATGAAATCCGTCATCGAACCCAGCGCGGATTTCATCTGGGGGTCCGTCTCAACCAACGTCACGTCCAAGGGAGTAGAGAAGAAGGTGCCCCGGACGGACGAGGAGTGGGATGAAGTACACAAACGCGCCATCGCTTTGGTTGAAGCCACCAATCTTCTGCTCATACCCAATCGGCACGTCGCCAAACCGAACGAAAAGGCCGATAATCCGGACTATGAGCGCGATCCGAAAGATATCGACGTGATGCTGGCAAAGGATCGACCCACATTCCTGAAGCACATCGGCGCCTTGCGGGAAGTCTCGTTGAAGATGCTCACTTCGGTCGAAGCCAGGGATGTACAGGGCATAGATACGAACGGCCAGGCACTCGACAAGGTTTGCGAGGACTGCCACATGATCTACTGGTATTTGCCCGACAAGTGAGCGGTTACGACAGCGGTTAGTGACAAGTGATCCGTTCGCCGGTAGACGGCGCGGACGATTCGAACTGTTCAGCTTTTGGCAGATTACTTCTTTCCGTAGGGTGGAGGTTTTATGAAGCGTGTTGTTTCAATCGGCCGGGTAGACATGCCCAATTTGGCTATCGTGGTCCTTTGCGCGCTCGCCGCGGCTTCTCGCTCACCGGGTATGCCCAGGAGGCGCGGACGGTTAACCAAGGCGTCTATTCCGCCTCGCAAGCCGGGCGGGGGCAAGCGCTCTTTACGGCCAACTGCGCCGTTTGCCACGGCGCGGAATTGAAAGGTGCCGTGGGCCCGATGCTCACTGGCGACGGCTTTACTACTGCATGGGCCGGGCGGCCATTGTCCGACCTCGTGGGCAAGATCGAAAAGACCATGCCTCCGCAGGCGCCTGGAAGCACGACCCGGGCGCAGGCGCTGGATATCGCGGCATTTATTCTGCAATTCGGGAAATTCAACGCGGGGCAGGCGGATTTGAGCGCCGCGAACCTGGCGGGGATTTCGTTCCCGGGGACGCCGCGGCCCGCGGGTGCCGCGGCCGGGGGCGTGGCCCTAGTGCCAACGGCGAATCTGGCGCAGCTCATGCGCGGCGTAACCTTTTACAACGCCAATGTGTTGTTGAATGTTCAAGTCAAGGATCCAGGCGCGAAGAAGGGCGGCCCGCCCATACCATTCGACTATGTTTTGTGGGGGCAGTGGAACTACTACGGTTGGCAAGCTGTGGACCAGGCAGCGCTGGCCTTAATGGAAACCACGCCTCTTTTCCTGGAGCCCGGCCGCCGTTGCGAAAACGGTCAGCCCGTCCCCGTGGAGCGCGCCGATTTCAGGCAGTACGCGGGCGAGCTGATTGCGTTGGCTCAGGAGTTTTACAAGACTGCACAAACCCGCGATGCTCAGGCCGTCGCCGACATGTCTGAGAAGCTCGATACGGCTTGCGCCAATTGCCATCACGTCTACCGCGACGCAGCCACGGAGGGAGCCGTTCGAGCGGATAAGTGCATTCCCTTGGCTGTACAGCCAGCGAAATAAGTACGGCCGCGACCTCAGTTCAACAAAAGAAAAAGGCCGGAATCTCGCGATGTCGGCCTTTTTTGAACTTTCCATCTGGCGTATGTGACCGAGAGCCTCGTTAGTCGAAGCTTTTCTCGACGCCGTCCATGGTGAGGAAGCCGAGCAGGCAGCCTGGCGAGCCGTCCTTGAGCTGATGGCACCGGGCGGAGAGCGTCATCCCCGCCTTGAACGAGTCGAGGTCCCATCCTGTTTTCTTGAGCCCAGCGGGGTTGGTGCCTTCCAGGGCCCAGGTCGTGGTGGTGCCGTCCTTTTCCTTGACGTCGAGATAGATCCAGCTGTGCGGGTTCAAGAAATGCGCTTCTCTAAGCGTACCCGTCAGGTTGGTATAAACCTCCATATCGTAGTTGCCGTGGGAATGGTGCGCCCATGCCGGCGCGGCCAACGCGACGGCAACGGCAAAGAGTGCGATGGTGCCCAGGTATTTGATCTTCATTCTCTGGTCCTCCTCGTAAGATGATGGTTCATCTGAAATCCGTATGCTACCAGGGATGCCGGTAAATCGTCTGGTAACGAATCGCGGTGCCGTCTGGCCGGATGATGGCGAACGACTGTGTGTACAGCAGCGGCGGTATTCCTTTCGCAGGCACGGTGGCCTTCATAACGTACAGGCGGTACTCATGCAAGTAGGCGTCGGCGTATACGCGCCTGCCATTGGGCAGAGTGTACTGCAGTTCATGTCCCGGGATATTGTTGATATAGCGCCATGCGTCGTAAGTGACTTTGGCGGCTTCATTGCGCAACTTGGTGCAGGCGTAGTCGACCGAGGCAAACAAATCGATTTTCGCGTACATGCCCCCCTTCGCCGCATCGGTGTGCTCCTGAGCAGCGCGGATCTTCTCGATATCGGTGTAGTTAATCACCGATATCTCGTAATCGTTGTCGCCGTCCTTGCAACTATAGACGCGGCCCGGGACCTTGCTGTCATATTCGGTTGCCCAGACAATGTCCTGGACCGTGAATTTACAGGGGACACTGAGTGAAAAAAGGTCGTCCTTGTTAACATACTGATTTACGTTCGCGTCGGTCTCGGCGTCGCCCGGCGCCGCACCTCCTAGGCCGGCACCCCCACGTCCGGGCGGGTTCTCGCGAATTTGCCGTTGCGCTTCCTGAAGTTGCTTTTCCGCTAATGCCTGCACCTGTTGTCGCTGTTGCGGCTGAGCGTTAGGGGCCTGCTGCTGCGCAAAGCAACTACTCCCCGCGACAAAAACGAGGACTATCGCCAGGCCAAATCGACTCGCACGCATTCTCGCTCCTCCCGGCAATCTCCGTCCGTATCGCAGTTTTCAGTGCACCACCGGCTGAACGACATCGTCTCGCGATCCTCGGGGCAGTGTCAATCACCTCAGGGACGCCCGTTTGGTTAGTTCACCCGAACTGTGGGTAGTAGACGTGTTACATCGCGCTTCGGTTGCGTTGAATTGTCCGCACGAGCGGCGTTCACGGCCTGGGCTACTCGCACCTTTTACGCCAGAAAGCGTTGAGAGTACATCACCTGCCGAATGGGTGCCGCGCGCGGGGTCGGACGCTCTGTCGAGTTGGGCGCGACTTCGGGCGCGACGAGCCAATCTGCTGGGAGAAGATTAGCGGTCGCGTAGGGCGGGGCTGACGGCTATGCCGCTTAGCCAGGCTAGGGTGAGGGCGTTGGCGGGGATGTAAAGATTGAAGTCGGCGAGGCTGTGCAGAGCGATTGCGAATAGGGCACTGAGTAGGCCGACCGCTAGTTCCCAGTTACGGCTTGCGGGCATCCAGAACGCGACTGAAAGCAGTCTCGAAGCAATCCATAGGGCCAGCCCTGCGGCCAGGGCTGCGCCGGCGAATCCTAGCTCGGCGATGATTTGGAGATAGTCGTTGTGGGCGAAGTTGATCGTCTCCATTGGGGAGCGCGTATTGAAACGATAGAAGCACTGCTCGTACGCCCCCAGGCCGCATCCTGTCCATTTGTAGGCGGCGATGAGAGGCATGGTGTCGCGCCAGATTTCCACGCGAGCGTCGCTCGGGATGTCGTTCAAGCGCGACATTTGTGCGAAGCGATTGAGCAGTTCCCTGCTGGGCAAGGACACCAACAGGAGCACCAGCAGCGCTGGGCTGGCCAGCCAACGCCAGCGGCGTATCGGGGCCGGATGGCGCTGGTGCGGAGCGAGCAAGGTCAACGCCGTGAGCGTGGCCGCTGCGAGTGTGGCGATGAAAGCCATGCGCGACAACGAAAAAGAGATACCCATGAGCAGGCATGCTGCAACGCTCAGTAGTCCGATCGCGGCGAGTGCCGCCTTGAGGGAACCAACTTGCGGCGCCGCAGGCTTGCGCCACGAGGCAACCGCGTAAAGGACCGCTAGGGGAAAAGCCATCTCGAGCAGTCCAGCGAAATGATTCCTGTTCGCGTAGGTTCCGGTCACGACATTCGATAGAACGGTGAGACTGGCTACTCCACTTCCCCGTCGCCTGACGCAGAACTGGAACAGCCCTAGCATGCTTTCCAGCCACGCGATCGCAATCACTGGAATGGCGAGAAGCCAGGGTTTACCACGCCAGTAAACGCAGAGTGTGCGCGCCACCAGGAACGCGGCCATGGCCGGCACGACATCCAATAATCGTTCGAGGGTCTCGCCCGGGGCGACCGAAAGCGCAAACCAGGTTCGGGCGTTTTGACCTAGGAGTTGGCGCGCGGCTGACACTGCGTTCCAACGCTCGGGCGAGAGGTGAGCAACCAGCGCTGGTGGTAGGGGAAGCATCTGCGCCGCCATCCAGACGAGCAAGGCGACGAGGAACAACTGTGACCAATCCGTGCGCGTCGAGCTGTCACTGACGGGAGTGACTTTTGTGACCAGCAGCGCTGCGACCGAAACACCGAGTGCCGTCCACTTCCACTGTTCGGGATAGACTCCGCCGCGGAGCAGAACTGCAGCGAAGAGGGAGACGCTCATCAGGGCGAATGCTAGCGGGGATGCGGTTTTTCGCAGGATGAGCTCCATGGAGGGCCCACTCCCAATTGCAACCACAAGAACGCGGCTGCCGGCAATAACTTAGGAAGAAGCAGATCCCTCGGGTTGCGGGTTTCGGGATGACGAGCGCGAGGGAGTGTCAGGATGGGCCCCGCGCACAAATCACACTGAGATGCGATGGAATGAACCAAGCCCTCACCACGGGGCCCTTACCACGGGCACCCTGTGATGAGGGCTCGTCTAGGCTTAGGCAGGGTCTTCTTCTTCTGGAGCGTCGCGGTTGTTGCGATGACTCGGCGGGCGCGTTTTGCGATGAGGCGGAGGTGGTGCCGGCGGATCCGATCGCTCCGCTCGCGGTTTTGGCAGCGATTGTGGCCGTGGCCGCTCTGCCGATGGTTTTGGTTTCTTCAGCGTGCTGTCTTCCTGCGTGGCGGCCATGATTGTCTCGGGAGCAAAGGAGACGGTGCCTTTGGCACCTTCCGCCCAGGCACCGTTCGCAAGGAACAAAACCGCAGCCGCGCGAGTGAGTAGCTTCTTCATGAATTGTGTCTCCCGTGTTGACAAGAACATCTAAAGCCGGTCGAAAACGACTGTCGCTCTGTCGGGGCTTGGCGTTGACGGTTTGTCGCGAGGAGGTGCTGGTGGCGGCGTGGGAGGCCGCGACGGAGACGGGTGCGACGCGGGGGCCGGAGAGGGTGGAGGAGGTGGAGTTGGGTGCGGAGCGGGGTCCGGCCGGGGCGGATCACGCGGGGAGTCATTGGCCTGCATGGCGAACAGCGGACTGATGACTTTGGCACCCACGATGTATCGAACCAGGAGCGCCAAAGAGTGAACCTTGCCAGCGGGAGTCGGTTTTGCGATGCGGGCTTGCGCCGGGGCGCAGTTCCCAAGGAATAAGAAAAGGGCGGCTGTTGCTGGCAGTGTGCGCAGAAACAAGCGGATCCCACGGCCTGCGGGCCTCGGGAAAGCGAGCTTGCTTGCGGTTTGGCCTTGGCGTGAGGGGCGGCGGATACGTTGGCGTTCAGCGATAAAAGTGAACAGTTTGGTCATGACGTTCTTCTCCTGTCTGTCGGCACTTGCTTACCGTATGGGAATGGTCAGTCGCCCGCGGCTTTTCGCAGCGACAGGGCGGGCTGGCGGGCTCCGTGCATTCTTGATTGCAGATGCGGCGCGGCGCCGCGAACCAGGCACCTGTGCAGCACGTCGGTTAGGGGGGCAAAGGTGACGGCTGTGACTGGTTGCTCGAAGCGATGCGCCAATTCGATTTGGCCACGGCCATCGAGGGGAATAGTGATGGTCCATAGGGGCGCAGAGTCGGCCGTATCGAACGACTCGAGGAACTCAACATCGTCAAGTTTCATTCCGGCGCGACAAAAACCAAGCTCGGAAGCTGTCGCTCTGACGACCTGCCAGCAGGCGGCTGGCGTGCTCGCGCCGCTCAGGTGCCTCCAGGTGGTGTGCAAGATCATTTCCGATCGCAAGACTTCACGGAAGGTTCCGCGGAAAGCGATCCGGCTGGCGGTATCGAACTCCAAGTATTCGAGATGCTTGATCGCGAAGCAGGCAGCGCCGCAAAACGCGAGAAAAGCGAAACCCGCGTAGATGTTGTTCAGAGCGGTGCTCAGCAATGCCAGCGCTGCCCCGACGCCCGCGGTGGCGTAGAGCACCCAAACGACGCCGCGCGGACTCAGGCCGCGCTCCAGGAGCCGGTGGTGAAGGTGCAGACGATCGGCCGCAAAAATGGATTTTTGACGCAAGAATCGGCGTGCGACCACCAGGGCGACGTCGAAAAGAGGAACCGAAAAGGCCATCAGCGGAGCCGTCACGCCGAGGAGAGTCACCGACGTCTGGCTCCATACGATGGCAAACCAGCCAAGCAAGAAACCGATCGTGTAGCTTCCGGAGTCGCCGAGAAAAACCGACGCCGGATTGATGTTGAAGGGAAGGAAGCCAAGCAGCGCTCCAGCGAGCGGAACCGTGGCCAGGAGCAAAGGGAGGTTATGGGTGAGCAGAGCGGAGCAGATCAGAGTGAGTATGGCAAACAGACTCAGGCCGCTGGATAGACCGTCCATGCCGTCAATCAAGTTAAAGGCGTTGGTGCACAGCAGAAGCCAGAAGAGAGTCAGGGGCAGACTGAGCCACCAGGCTCCGGCGGCTGGCCAGTGGAGCACGCTGACGCGCACGCCACCGAGGAACGCCACGACGCAGGCGACGAATTGAGCACCGAGCTTGACGGTGGGCGCCAGGGACCTGGTGTCGTCTAAAAGGCCGATGATGAAAACGAGCGCCGCGCCGGGAAGCACACGAAGGACAAGGCTGAAATCGACATCGAATTGCACCCAGCCATTCGAATGCAGCGAGGCGAGAAGCGCACATGATGCTACATAGGCGATGGCGATGATCGCTCCACCGGCGCGTGGTACAGGCAGGCGGTGGACTTTGCGCTTGCCGTCCGGGTGATCGACCCAACCGCGGCGCACGAACCAGTCGCGGATAAGAGGCGTCAGGGAATATGCGAAGAGAACCGATAGTGCCGCAACCAGTGCCAGCGAGTACATGGGCAAGGGCTCCTGTCGATCGGAATGTTTGCGGGGTGGCTATGCTCGAAGGGTCTGGCGAGTCCAGCCTCGCGCCTGCCCGCACGGATTTTGGGGACGAGTAGGTGACGGGTGCAGGCTTCGCTAGCTGCTTCGGATTAGGAATGCTGCTGGCTTGGCGCCAAACCTTTGTTGCTGGCCAGAACTGGACGGCACGCTTGTTCGAGAGATGTGATGTACAAGCGCGCTTGGATCGCGCGAGAGTAATTCGGCGCGGCTGCGCGGCTGCGGCCCGCCATGCCATCGATTGTGCCCTGGGCGCTCATCATCAGTGCCAGCGAGAGTGCGAAGTCGTCGGCATTCCCCGCGGGGAGATGTACGCCCACACCTTCTTTCAGGACCAGGCGGCTGGCTTCACCCTTCGGGGCCACCAGGAGAATGGGCAGGCCCATGCCCATGGCTTCAAAAAGCTTCGAGGGAATGACCGTCTCGAATAGCTGCGCGTCCTTGAGGTGCACCAGAGCGAGATCACAAAGGCTCCAGTAACGCGGCATGGCGTCTTTCGGTTGGGCGGGCACAAAGAGTACGTTGTTCAAGCCGCGCTGTTTTGCGGCGGCTAGCAAGCGATTCTTTTCGGCGCCGGTCCCAACCAGGAGGAAAAAGGCGGGGCTGTTGGCGAGGCGTTTCGCGGCGTCGAGCACGTTATCGAGGCCGTGTGCCAGGCCTAAAGTGCCGATGTAACCGACGACGAATCGCGCGGGAGAGATTTGCCAGTGGCGCGCGAGTTCGGCGTCGCGAGTGCGGGGCCAATACAGTTCCAGATCGACGCCGTTAAGAATGACGTCCATTTTGTCGCGGGCCACACCGCTACCGGCGATGGTGTCCCTGAACGCCTCGGTTAACACGACGATTCGATCGGCGCGGTGATACAGAAACGAAGCCAGGCTCGCAAGGCCACGGGTTACTAGATTGGGCTTGCGCATCGCGCCCACTGCCAGCAGCGATTCCGGCCACAGATCGGAGACCTCGAGGAGAAAGGGCCGGCGCCGCAAGCGGCTAATGGCCAAGCCGGCGAGTGCGGCGAACATCTGCGGGCTGGTTGCGGCGACGATATCCGGCGTGGCCTCAAGGAGGGCCGCACAAATGGCGCCCGGCAGAAAAGAGAGATAATCGGCCATCCGGCGCAGCTTGCCGCGATTGGCGGCGATGAAGGTTTTCACGCGCACCACACGAATGCCGGCCATCATTTCGGTTTGACGCCAGCGATTGCGGAAACCGGGGAAAACTTCGCCCTCTGGGAAATTCGGCGCGCAGGTAATGACGGTTACGCTGTGGCCCCAGCGTACCCAATAGCGCGCCCGCTCAAAGACGCGAGATGCTTGCGCGTTTGTTTCGGGAGGAAAATTGTCGGCAAAAAAAAGGATTCTCATGTGGAGTGCTTTCGGCGGTCACTTTTGCGCGACGATGTGTGCGGCGTTTACGATCAGTCAAAATGAATGTGCGTAACGAAATTGACGGGCAGCGAGCCTTCCCACAGCCCAACGATGGTAGGCCGCTCGATGCGCTGGCCGAAGCCCGAACACCAGAATCCGGCATCGACCCGGTGCTGCAGACGCTGGTCGAATCCGATGTTTGCTGCGGCGCCCGGGCTGAGGTGCCAAAACAGCTCCGCGCGGTGATGGCCGGCGCCTTCGAGATAGTCGATCACGCTTACGTGCCCGGCCTGAACATCGACGCGCCGGCGGTGCGTGACGCTGCCCCGCAACCTACGGTAACCGACGTGCCCCGCCTCGGCCCAGTGCCGACCGCCTATCCTTCTGTCGATGACGTGCGCTCGGCGGGCCACGCGGAAGCTGTCCCAGACCTCGCTCTGCTCAACTCCGTCCAGCCGCAGAGTGTTGTGTGCGGCGGTACGTCGCTCTACCAGTCGTTGAGGGCAGGGCTCGTAGGTGGAAACGCCGGAGTTCGAGATGGCTTGGGCGCCGCGGTGAGAAACCTCCAGCGAGAGCAGGTCGCAGTGTGCATGGCCTGGCTGATACTCTGGCCCTACCGACCCGGCATCAAAGAGTACGGTCGTGCCGCCTGAATTGAGGCGCACATATCCGCTTGAACCGAGCGGAATACGAGATTGCTCCACGCCAAGCCGAGCGGCGTAATCACGAAGCGCGCAAGGCGCGGCCGCGAGCCCCTGCACGGAGTCGTTGAAGTAGGCAATCTGTCCGTCCGGATGAGTCAACTGCTCGAGCCAGCTAAGCATTTTGCTCGCCACTTGAAACCATTCAAATTGTTCAGCGGCCAAAACTTGCGGATACACCATCGAGAGATTCGCCAGGTCCAAAATATCTTCCAGGATCAGGGCGTGGTACATGGGGCTCAGCTCGAAATGGCCGCCATCGTCGAGAATTTGCTCCGGTAACTCGCGATGAAGAATATCGATGCCTTGCTGCAGCCAGCGAGCCGCGTCTCGACCATCGAAGTACGCGCCTGCCATCACCAACGCATTAGCGTTGGCCAATAGGTGATTCCCAAGGAGGCGCCATTCAACGCTTTGGGAGAGCCACTGGGCCTGAACCGCGAGATTTGCTTCTACGCGAAGCCGGAAGGCGGGCTCCAATGTGTCTTCCAGCAACCAAGCCACCCAGTTGGCGATTCGTCTAGAGAGCGGAAAAGGCTCCCATCCGGTTCCGCGTCCCGGCGGATTCTCGTTCATCCACCACGCTACTGTTTCGGGACACGGATCCTCGAGATAGTGCAGTTGGTAGAGCCACATTTTTTCGGGCTCGCGATCATTCCAAGTTTCGATCTCGCGTTCGCGATTGAGATGGCACCAACGATTCCCGCCAAGCCATGGGCTCGTGCGCTTTACGGGAGCGAGCCACGGTCCTAGGCAGGCTCTTGGCCAGGCGTCTATGCTGGCGAGGCGCGGCCGGGGACGCCGCACACTTCGCCAAATTTGAACCGGCTTGAGGTGCCGTACGGTTTCAAAATAGAGTCGTGCTTGATGCGCAGGTCGGGTCATGGGTTACTCCAGTGCCGCGCGCAACGTCCAGCGGCTTACTTCCATTAGTTCGTCAAGGGGGATGGGAGATGGCTGGCCAGACTGAATTGCGCGCAGCCACTCTCTTATGCAGGCGGCGTTGCCTTTGTCCTGGCGCCAGAGGTTCATCGCCCGAAAGCTTTTCCAACCGTAGCCGCGCAATTTCCGCCAGTTGTCCAAGGCCAGAATTTTGCCGTCTGCAAACACCTCGACCCGTTCCTTGGGGTATCTACGATGGCCGTTGGAGAAATAGTGCACGGTCGCCCGGGACCCGTCATCGAACTCCATGCGCAGGCTCGCGGTATCGGGTTCGGAAGACCGTCGCCAACGTGCCGAAACGATGGGATGGCCCACCAGGAATTTGGCCAGATCGAGGAAGTGACAGCCTTCGCCAATGAGCCTGCCGCCGCTTGCGATCCTGTTCTGGCTCCAATGATCGGGGGAAACCACTCCGGCGTTTACCGTGATCACCACGGACTTCGGCGCGCAGACTGTAGCCAGCAATTCCCGCATCTTGCGGGCATGCGGCGCGAAACGGCGGTTGAATCCAATCAGAAGCACCCGCGACTGTTCGGCGCAGGCCGCTTCGATTTCGGTGATCTCTTCGAACGTCAACGCGAGCGGCTTTTCGACGTACACGTGCTTCCCGGCGAGCAACGCTTCACAGACCAAGCGCGCGTGGCTATCGTGTCGTGTGGCTACTACGACCGCACCGATCGAAACGTCGGAAAACAGCACGGACACATCGGTGGTGGCGGTGGGGATTCGATACTGCCGCGCGACGTGCTGCGCGCTGAGTCCCCCGCTAGACGCAATTGCGTTCACCCGGGCGCCCGCTTTGTGCAGGGCAGGAAGCAGCGTTTTGGCAGCGTGGTTCCCTGCCCCAATGACACCGACCCGCGCGCCCATGGTCGCTCGCTCTGATGCGACGAAGAGCGAGGCCGGGCGAGGACGAACGCTCACGGTACGGCTCAACACGTTGGCAGCAGCCGAAGCTCGTTCGGGATAGTCCAGCAAGATGCCCAAGCAGGGCTCGCGTGCATCGAGCAGCGCGTAGGCGTCTGTCACCCGATCGAATGGAAACCGATGCGTGATCAGCGGTTCCATGCGCAGCCGGCCTTCGTCCATCATCTGCAGTACGGCCTCGAAATTTCGCTGGGCTGTCCAACGAACGTAGGCGGGGGGATAATCCCGGCCATCGTTTTCGTAGGTAGGGTCGTACCGCCCGGGACCGTACGAGCAGGACACCTGAAAAGAAAGCTCCTTTTTGTAGAAATCGTCTCGCGAGATCCGCTCGCCCGTCACTCCCGTGAGAACGATGCGTCCGCGAGTGCGGCACATTTGCGCGGCCAATGGACCGGTTCGTCGCTGCGCGTTGCCGCAGCAATCAGCACACCGTCCACACCCCGCCCTTGCGTCATTCGCTGAGCGAGGGCGATGGGGTCGGCGTCGAGCGTCAGGCTGGACCGTCTCGGCCCCAAAACTTTCCGCCAGTGTCTAGCCTTTCTTCGTCGAGGTCCAGGCCTAGCACGCGGCAGCCATGAGCCTTGAGAAGCTGGACCGCAATGAGGCCGATCAGACCCAGTCCGGAGACGGCGATCGTCTCTCCCAGGCTGGGCGCGAGCAGACGAATGCCTTCGAGCGCGATGGCTCCGAGCACGGTAAATGCGGCGGCGTCGTCGCTTACACCATCCGGAATAGGAGCGGTCAGATTTTTTGCGCACCCTTACCACTTCCGCGTGCGCGCCATTCGAGACGACACGCGTCCCGCGGGCATAAACGTCGCCATCCAAGCACCACGCCTACATTGGAATATCCGAGCGTGATCGGCTGATCGAGCTTTGCGTGAACAGCCGCAATCGCCGGCAGGAATCCATCGGTTCGAATTTTGTCGAAAATCTGAAGGACTTTGGCCGGTTGCTGCCGGGCCTTGCCGAACCACCCGGCTTTGCCGAATTCAAGCAGCATCCGCTCGGTCCCAGGCGATATCAGAGTCTTACACGTGCGCACCAGGGCTTCACCGTGCCGCGCGATTGGGCATGGCACTTCGGGGGTATCGAGCCTCCGGTTCTCAAGCTTTGCAGTAGTAGTTTCATTTTTCCGCCCGAACGGCGTCGTCCGTGTAAGGAAGCAGGTCACCGTTCGCGGCGGAGTTGCCGCAGACTGACCTTCTTAGCTACGAGCATGAGCAGAGACTTGCGCCTGGCTTGAACCGATTGGAGTTGCCAGCCGGCCAGACGAAGCAAGTTCGACCATTCCCGCTGGCGAAACCGATTCCCGGAAATCCCCAGATATTCGCCGTATAGCCGCGACCTATCTCTCGCATTTGCAGCGGTGAGCCAGGTGCGAATGGACGGACGCCGCAGCGCAGCCTCCAGCCAGCGCCGGGGATGGTAAACATTCGGGACGGTGACGATCAGAACGCCGGAGGGCTTGCAGGCGCGCCACAGTTCCTGAAAGCAGTCCAGCGGGGCGCGGACATATTCCAAAACACTCGAAGCGATGACTGCGTCAAAGCTCTCGTCCGGGTAAGGCAGAGCGAGAGGCCGGTCACATTCGAGACGATCAAAAGCGATTTGGCAGCCGTGGGCGCGCTCCCGAGCGCGGGCAATCATGGCGGCCGACAAATCGATTCCCCTCACGCGGTAGCCGGCTTTCCGGCAAGCGATAGCAATGTCCCCGGATCCACAACCAAAATCCAGGACGTCCGCAGAGGCGACTACGGATTCCCGCAGTCGTTGAATAAAGGGGGAGGGTCGCCGCCGCAAGGAGCCGCCGGGCTCATATTTTGTTTCCCACAAAGGAGCGATGCTGTCGAAGTGACTTTTGCGCTCCGTCATTAAGGAATTAGTCGGAGCTATGGTGGGACTTTGACACGAGGCTTGCTGACGCTGAACGGCTTGAAAGAAAAGGTCTCGGTTTTTAGATAATGCCAGTCGGTCGCCGACAATCGCGTGGGCCATACCGTGGGCCCCATTGCGCAATCTGTGATGCTCCTCGGCGTCCATATCAATGCAAAGCTGAAGCACGCGATGAAAGGACCTGATCTCGCTCGACCGGCAAGTCCCAGCCGGCGCCCGCCGACTCGAGATCGCGCCACGGAGTTTGGTCACTGATCAACACGGGGCACCCGGCCCACAACGCTTCGACGATGGCGTGACCAAAGTTTTCGCCGAGAGTCGGCAAAAAAAACAGATCATGCTGCGCCATCTCTTGCACGACTTGGTCGTGTGGAATTGGGCCTTGATAGTTGACGACGATGTTGGCCGGCAGATCCGCGATGAATTTTCGACACGTCAGCCAATAACCCACATCATCCACCGGGCCACAGATATCGAAATCAACCACGCCCCGTAGGCCTTGCAAACACCTCAGCGCGCCAATGAGATTTTTTTTGGGGCTTATCCGGGATGCGAAGAGAAGACGCAGACGACCGCGCTGTTTCGCTCTCCGCTTCGTGGCGTTTTCCTGCAAATCGCCGCGAAAAGGCAGATCGGGTGCGACAACGACGGGATTTTGGCCGGTCGCGTCGCCACGAAACCATCGCCGAATGTCCGCTTGCTCGCCGAAGCCAGAAGCCTGCCAGAGCACGTCTTTGTAGACGTTCAAAGCTTGGGCGGTACGCAGGAACAGGCGTTTTCTGACATTTTTGATTCCCAACGCGCCCGGCGATAGTTCGCCGCGAGGAGCTATGACGCAAGCCATGTCGCGTGTCAGGCCAGTTTGCCAAAGCAAAAGAGGGAGCAGGGTGAAGGTCGGGCTAAACAGGCTGTTCAGGTAGAGCAGATCGTATTGCGTGCCATTCATGACGCGGCGCAGGTTCCATGGGGAATGGTCTTTAGGTGGGAGATACAGCACTTGGGCTCTTCCGACTCGCTGCCATTCCCCTGGCCTGACGCTCGGGTAAGGCTTGGAATCGCCGTAATCTCTGTCGGCGGTAACAATTTTGAATTGAAAGCTCTCGCCCAGCCGTTCGGTTAGATTGGCGACGCTTTGCAGCGGCCCGCCAGCCTTATAACCGGGCAAGTAGCTATTGACGAAGGCTAGAATGACCATGTTTGGCCGAGGCTGGGGTTCGGTTGCGTTTCGGGTACGTTCGTTCAACACGCGGTTCAAGATTCAGTTCGACATTTGATTCAGTTCGACATTTGCTTCAAAAGGGACTCGTAGATAGCCAGGTATTCGGAGGCAATTTTCCGGACGTTGAAGCGGGCCACGTTCCGCCGCCCTCGTTCAATCAAGGAATCGCGAAGTGCGGGCTCCTGCAGTACGCGCTGCACCGCCGAGCGTAATTCCTGCACGTTCCCTGGCTCGACGAACAGGGCGCCATCGCCGGCGACCTCGGGCAATGAGCAACAGGTACTGGTGATGACGGGGCAGCCGACCGCCTGGGCCTCAATGACCGGGAGGCCAAATCCCTCATATGCGGAAGCGAAGGTCACGAGCGTGGCCGCGGCGTAAAGATCGACGAGTTCTCGATCTGTAATGCGGGTGTGCCAGTGCAAGCGCACCTCGAATTTGGCAGCCAATTGGATCAAGTACTCCTCCGGGTAGCCCACGATGTGCAAATCGCAGTCCCCGCCGGCGAGAGCCTTGATCACGGTATCGGCATTCTTATGTGGAAGTGAGCCAACTTGCAGAATGATGGGCCTCCCTATTCCACGGCCTTTTCCATTGGCTATTCCAAGGAGTGTTCCGTTAGCTTTTCCGTTGGTTATTCGAGGACCTTTTTCTTGTTTTGATTCGACTGGGAGGAAAACAGGGTCGGCTGGATTGTGGACGACATGCACTGGACGATCGAGACCGCCGCACGCTCTGTCCAGCTCAGACTTCGCAAACTGCGAAATCGTGGTGACCGCGGCCGCGCGCTCGATCGGCTTGCGATAGGAATACTCGAGCACCAGGTGTCTTTTCAGCCCAACCAAACGATGTAATGAGACCGTATCGTGGAATGTGACCACCGTCCGCTCTTTGGGAAGAGCCAGCGAAGCGTAATGCACGTCTCCGATGATGTGATAGATGGTGTTGCGCTTTTTGGGGAGGCGCAGGAGGTTAGCCGGTGCGCCCAAAACCGAACTGGTAAAAGGCATGGCGTAGACGAACACTTCCGCTTGCTTCCGAATTTCGCCGACCAACACACGACACAGCCGTTCAATGCTGTAGAAGTGCGATTCCGGGTGCCGGAGTATGTAGCAAACTTGCACGTTTGTCTGGGCGCGCCTTTCACACGCTGTGAACGAGGTACCGGGTCCTGGGCGTCAATCGGACCGACCGCGCCATCTTTGAAAGTACGAGGAAGAGCAAATAGGCCTGCACAATGTTGAGCATGCTCGAACCAGCCTCGGAATCCTGATACAGCATGAAATTGCACAACAGGTGTGCGTAGGGCAGCATCACGATCAGGCTCGCTCGGGGATCAGGAAGCGCCAGCCGCCATAGGAGCCTGGAGATCAGGTAGCCCAGAAAGCACATGCCGACGGCGACGCCTGCCCAGCCAAAGTTCCAATACAGTTCGCCCGGCGAAGTCATTCCCGTGGAAGTGGTCGAGGCCTGCTCATTCATGCTGAAGCCGATCTCGCTGGTGAACCACTCGCCGCGACTGACCAACGGCTTGTCGTTCCAAAGCGCCCGGGGAATGACGGCCCAAGCCAAATAGGCGAATTCGCCGCCATTGGCGTACCCCTCCGACTCCACCCGAGCGACGATGTAGCCGACGGCGATGGGCTCGATGAACAATCGGAGAGCGGAATAATCGACCGACCGCAGCAGGTAGTCCTGTGGATCGCGGCTGAATTCGGCGGTAAGGTCCTGGCCGGCATCGAGAATGTCGGGCGCCGCCAAGTTCGCCGAGCCATGAATTGCGCGGGCGCGGTTGACCGCGGGAGCAACGACGAACATAAATGCCGCGGCAATTAGAGGACCAATGGCGAGGAGATAGATCCGCCGTTTTCGGCTGGCAAGGAAAAACCACAAGAGGGGAATGGCGGCGCTAAAGACGACCAGCTTCGAGCCCGATTCTCTTACAGCCAAGGCCAAAAGAGCCGCGACCGGCACCAGCACGAGGATCTTGGTCCACTGCTGGCGGGGTCCACTGCGTGCGCTCGACGCATAGATACACGCAGCGGCGGGACCGATGGCCGCAAATAGATACGCCACCGTCGATCCTATAAACAGAAGCGACTTTGCATAGGTCGCAAACAATATCGAGACGGCGACGCAAGCCAATAACACGGGAATGGTCAGCGAGGCACATCCGACGGGGTCACTTGGGGCTTCGTCTGTTTGCTCTGGCAACCCGAGGGCTATGCCAAGGTGAAGACAGCACGCGCCTAGCAGAGTGATGACGTAACCGGCGGCGATCGCCTGCAAAGGAACGAGCCAAATCAAGAAGACGAGCGCTTGGTCGTCGGGGAATCGGAGAGCGATATAGAGGCTTGTGGGACCGAGCACGAGTCCAAACCAGAAGAGAAAACAGGTTGCTGGGGTGAGAATGATCTGTTTGTCGCGGCACTCCTTTTGTATGAGGTAGGAGTAAGTACAAGTGGCTATCGCCCCACCGACGAGAAGGACTGTGTGAGGTTCGGCGAACCGATTGAGGATCGCCGCGACACACAACGGGATCGCATGAATGCAGACGGGCCTTATTCTGGCTGGCAAGCGCGGTAGCGGTAATGGAAGCTTCATGAGACTGGATTCCGAGAACGATTTATTTAAAGCGCTGGTACGAGATGCGTTTTTCAGGGACGGAAGACTTATAGCTGGGCGAGAGCGTTTTCGAGCTGGGCCTCATATGTATAAGGGGCGGTCACCGCTCTGCGCAATCCCTCGGCGGCTATCTTTTTCCGGAGAGGCGCGTTCTGTAGATAGAACTGAACTTTTGCGATGAGTTCTTCGGTCGAGCTGAAGTAAGCAGCTTCGCGATCTTCCTTAAAGAGTGCGCAATGCTCGTCGGTGCGTTCGGCCAGAAGAAAGCAGCCGCAGGCCGGTATCTCGATCGAACGAGTGGTTTGCACGTCGCGGCTGATCTTGCGGAGGAAACCAAGGCTAATGTCGAAGCTATTTAGCGCTAATCGATAGGAATCCGCCATCAGATCTCGGCCCTCGATCCGCAGGTTTGGCGCGGCTGAGCGAAGCCTTTCGGGCCATGAGCCACCCCAGACGCGGACCGGAATGCCCTGCTCGGCCAAAGCGAGCAGCATCTCAAACCGCTCAGGTTCGTAGGTGCCTATGAAGCCAACCAGGCCGCCATACTTCAGTCTGGTTGCCGGGGACAACCGCATCGGAAAGTGAACGCGCGGCGAGAAGGCGTTATTCACAAACAGGATGTGCTTGGCTCCGAGTGCAGCGAGGTCATCGAGATTGTAGGATTTCGTGGTGACGTGGAGATCGTAGAGCGGAATCGACCTCCGGTAGAGCGCCGACTGATTGTGCGGCTGGCGCAGCATATCGTCGACGCTGTAGGCAACGATCTTCAGAGAGGGGTTCAACAGCTTCGCCGCGCGCAACGTCTCGGGGCGGATATCTAATGAACGGTCGCACCACAGGACGTCGGGACGACTCTGGGAAAGAGCGGTGAGGACGGCCTGATTTAGGCCAGCGTCCGGGGGATGAGCCAGCTTCCAACGAACCCTGGTGATCACTTTTGAGAGCAGCCCTCTGAACGGATGAAGCCGGGGGACGGCAGAGACCGAGTGGCCGAGTTGCTGAAGAGTTTCGAGCCGCATTCTTGACGTGCTGCCGTCGAGCGTATCTCCAACATAGAGAATTCGACGCGGGCGAGTCTTTTGAGCGCCCACGCTTGGGCTGGCGGGCGTTCCAGTGCGCTCGTGCTTGGCAACGGCAGCCGAACCCGAGTGCTGTGGCACGGTCATGAAAGAGTTGTCCATTGAGGTCCTCGCGGGCGTTTCTGTGAACGGCGCTATCGTGCGGCCACGAGCACCGCCGTGGCAGCCATTCGCGCACACAAGTGATGAGCTTCGCTACGTAACGTGCCGCTGATAGCAAGCAGCAAACAGCTATCGACTGCCCAGTAGAAAATCACTGCCAGAACCGCGGCCGGTATGGTCTGCGGTCTGAAAGCGACGGCAATGAGCGACGCCAGACCGATCGAACCGACTAAAGGCAGCCAAAACCACTTCCACTGCTCGCGCGCGAGCAAATTGGAGGAATGCACAACCGAGGAATATGTGCGGATGAAAAAAGTTGCCAGGCCTATGGCTGCGGCGACCGCCAACGCTATGGGGATCGCCAGGAGCTTGATCTGATGAATCAACGCGAAAACCAGCAACATTTGAAACAGGGACTGGCCGAAGCGCACAAACGCCGGCCCTCTGATCATGCCGCGAGAAAATAGAATGACGCCTAGCAAGTTACAGGAACTGAAGAGCATCACAGCGAGCGATAAGGCGACGGTTAACGCAAGGCCCCCGTAAGGCTTCGCTCCCACCCAGTGCTTCATGAAGATCTCGTTCACGATGATGACCGGGCCGACGGTAAGCGCGAGCAATGCCAGAATTACCTGTACCAACCGCCAAGAAATGTCCCGGAACTTGTGCAGATCGCCTTCGCCCGCCAGATGCGCCATGCCAGGCAGGAACGACGCGACGATGCGATCGGGGACCAGGCGAATGAAATCGCCCAACGCTCCCGTCAGGGAAAGCGCGGCGGCCGACTCGGGGCCAATCATCGTGCCGGCGATGAACGCGTCCGTGCCGGTTTGCAAGGTCACGCCAATGTTCGAGAGGCCGGTCGCCGTGGATGTTCCGAGCGTCGTTTTGCCTTCTTTGAGGTCGATGGAGAGAGAGACACCGAGCTCTCGCTTCGCGATCCAGAACAATGGCAAGGTCCAGCCGACGATCCATATGACGCCGCGAATCAGCAGAGCTGCGGGAATGGCCGCCAAGCCCCATCCGGCGTACAGCAAGACAATCGCCGAAACCAAATAGCTCGCGGCTCCCAGCAGCGAAATCGTTCCGTGAAGGATGTGGCGCTGCAAACCTTGCAAGGCCGACCCCGGCGCAAACGATGCGATCGTCAGCCCTGTGGCGCACGCAGCTGCCAGAAAGCATTTCCGCAGCTGCATGCTCTGTATGCGGTCAAGCGACATGAAGCGAGGAGCCACGAACGCAGCTCCTAATCCAGCTATGGTCGGAATCACCGCAATCAGGAAACCGACGACGAGGCCACTTCCGAGGATCACCCCGAGCACGTCTTTGGAGTTACCGCCAAAAGCGTGAGCTACGCGTTGCCGCAGGACCTCGTTTACGCCGGGGTCCAGCAGCGAGACCCACGAGAGCATTTGTCCCGTGGCCAGCCAGGCTCCGAACAACTTGTAATCGATGTGCCGGAGAGACATGGGAGTCAGAAGAAAACCTTGCACGATTGCGAGTCCTAGAGCGAGGAACTGCATGGCGATGCTCTGAACTGTGCGCGTGCGCCTAGAGAGTTTTGGCAATAATGGAATCTGGTTCGCAGGGTCCCGCGCCGGTGCATCGGTTAGTTCAAGCATCATGTCTTGACCCGCGAGCCAAGAAGACGTCAGACGGAGCTGGAGGAGCATACCCGGCGACGTCGGGTGTCCGGATGACGCGCGCGCGGCTTCCACACACCTGGTGGAGTGCTTGCTTGAGGCCCCGGAGATCTTGTTCGAAGCTGAAGTTTGCAACCAATCGGCGGGACGCCTGGCCCATGCTCGCGCGCAAAGCGCCATTTTCTACGAGGCGCAACATGCTGGATGCCAGGCTAGGCGCGTCTCCAACGGGCACCACGAAACCATTCTCGCCTTCACGTATGAGATCGGGCGCACAGCCTACCTGGTCGGTGACGATGACTGCCTTTCCCGCATTCATCACTTCATTGACCGCTAAACCCCAGCGGTCGCGTTCGGAAGGCAACACAAAGACATCGCATAGGTCGTAGTATCGGGGCAGCTGACTTTGATTGACGAAACCTGTCACTCGCACCCTTTTCAGTCCCAAATCACCGATGAACTGCTGCAGAGGCCGACGTTCTTCGCCGTCACCGACGTAAACCAAGTAGGGTTCCGATCCCGGAGAAAACTGTGGGACGATCTTCCGATAAGCTGCGAGCAAGTCTAGGGGCCTCTTGCCACTGGTTAGCTTCGCTGCGTAGAGGATAACGGTGCTTCCGGCCTGGATGTTCAAAGAGCCGAGCAATTCCGTTCGTGACGAGGCGGACTGCTTGGCTGCTCGCTGAAAGTGGCTATTGTCGACCGCATATGGCATGGAAAATAGTCTGGCGTCTTCGACCCCGCGATCGGCATAAAACCGGCGGTTTTGTTGTCCGATATATAGGAAAGCGTCGAGCTTTCGGAACAACCAGCGAAGGACTTGAGCGGAGGCCTTATCCTTCAGGCCGTGTTCGGCGCCATTCGAATCGCCGCGAACCAGGATCGGAATCCGCAGCTGCCGGGCGGCAGAAACGGCCCGCAATTGAACCTGATGCTTGTAGCCGTGCAGCCATAGGGCGTCCAACCGCGCTCGCCAGAGTGTGTCTCGCAATCCCACAACAAGAGGCCGCAGCAGCGGCGTGACTTTCGGCCCTCCCAGGCGGCCAAGGAAGGTGTGGTCGTACCCCCCGAGCAGAGGAACATCCCACTTCACTTGCGTTTTGAACTGCGGATCGTGAAATCCCTGGACGCTCATGTCAGACATGTACAAAACGTTCAGGTCTATGTCCGGATCCTGTGCGATGTAGCGAAGCATCGGGGCCTGATATTGGATCGGGTGCGATACGAGATAGCCCAGGCGAAACCGGGTTCGCTTGGCGGCGCTGTCCGTGTCCGCACATCCTTGCACGCGTATTTGCACGTGTCCTTCGTAAACGGTCCGAGCGCAGTTCACTGTGTTGGCCAAGAATCACCTTCGGGCGTTCGCTAAGAATTGCTTGGGTCGTTCACTAAGAATTATTGGGGAGACAACTTCAGGCCGAGGGACTAAGTATTTCCGTTGTGTGTTTCCGCGTTTTCGGAACCGTGAACCTTGCGACGCGTCTGATCGTAGCCGTCGTAATAGCCATAGTATCCGCCACGGCTGTGCTTGGGGTTCCAATCGTTCATGATCGTGCCGAGAATATCGATTCCATCTTCCTTCAAACGAATGCACGCGGCTACCGCGGCGTCGCGGGTGGTGCTCTCCGCGCGCACGACCAAAACGACGGATTGGGCCATCTTGCCCAGCAAGCGAGCGTCGGGAATCATCAGCATCGGCGGAGTGTCCAGCAAAATCATGTCGAAGGACTCGGCCCATTTCTGCAGGCAGCCCGGGAAGTGTTTCGCGTAAAGTAAATTTGTAGGACCGGGGACACTTGGCCCTGACGTGAGCACAAATAAGCGTGGTATGGGAGTCGGCCGGAACAATTCTTCGAACTCCTTATCTGAGGCCGTGTCCTGGTCCAAATCTGGATCCGATTGCTGTGCGCGGTGGCCGTCGTGGAGAATGCTGCTTAGGCCTTTCTTGTTGTCCAATTCAAAAAGCGTGTGGATTCGGGGCTTGCGCATATCAGCGTCAATCAAAAGGACCGTTTGTCCCGTCTCTGCCAGTGCGATGGCCAAATTCGTCGCCACCGTGGTCTTGCCGTCGCCGGAATTAGGCGAGGTCACAACCAGGATGTTCGGCCGGTGCTCAGACCGTCCCGCAAATAGAATGCTGGTCAACGCAGCCCGGAAGCTTTCCGCCATGGGTCCTGGCTTCGCCTGCCAAGTCGCAAGCTCGAGGCATTGCGGCAGAACGCGAACCAAGTTGAGGCCGAGCGTGCTTCCTCCGTTCGACTTCCAGGAATCCGACGCGACTGGCAAGCGATGAGCGCTCGATGATTTCAGGCAACGCCCCGTAGGGATTACGCCCAATTCCGGCAGCCCCACATACAGACTGACGTCGGAGGGTTCCTGCAACATTCGATCCGCCTTTTCCGTTGTCGCAATATAAGCGATGCCGAGAACCGCGCCGCCAAGAAGCCCCAGCAGCGCGTTGAGCCACAACTGCGGCTTATAGGGTGCGATCGGGACCTTGGCTGGGTCGATGACCCTGAATGTTGCTGGCACGGAGGGCACCCGCCACACTGGCTTCCTTCACGTGCTGAAGCATGCTCTCGTAGAGCTGCCGGTTTGTGTCGACTTCGCGCTTTAGAATGTTGTACTGAATCGATTTCTCCGACTGATCGCTGACAATGCTGGTCTGGGTTCGGTAATCAGTCTGGAGCAGGATTTCGCGCCGCATGGCCGAGTCGTATTCATTCTTAATTTGTTTAAGGATGTCGTTCTGCTGTAATGCCATGCTCTGCTGCACCGCGTCGCTCTGGGCGGTGAGCCGCTTGACCTGGGGATAGTCCGGGGTGAAGGTCTCTTCGAGTGCGGCTTTCTCCCGCTTGAGGTCCGCGAGTTTTTCCTGGTACACACGGAGTGCTGGGTCATTCAGTATGTCGGGGAGAGTTTCGGGCGCGGCAGTCATGGCCATTTCCCAGCGGCTCTGCTTTTGCACGCGGTCGGACTGCGCCTTGCTCAACTCGTCCTGCAAGTCTTTGAGGCGCACTTCGGTTACATTTGTCTTCTCGTCGGTGAACACCAGGCCGTTCTGGCGGGCGTACGTCTGCATCAGATCTTCGCTACGTTCAAGCTGTGCCCGCATATCGTCGATCTGCTTGGTCAGGAAGTCACCGGTCTTTTGGGTCATTTCCCAACGTGACTGGACGTTCTCCTCGATGTAATCCCGGGCCAAGCGGTTCGCGAAATCCGCGGCGGTTTCCGGATTCGTCGAATCGACAGTCATCTCCATGATTCGGGTCTGTCCCACCGAGCGAACCTTTACTTCCCTCTTGGCCATCTGCAGCGCCCCGTCGTCCTTTTGCACTGGCGTGGGCTCCGGCAAGTTCAGCAGTCTTCGCCAGGAAGATATTCTAGATGCAACGAGTTGTTCGGCTCCGGCCACCTGCATCTCGCCGATGACCCGGTCGAGAAGCATGTCGCTCTGCAAGATCTTGATTTGTGTCTGGATATCGGTCAGTAGGTCGTAACCGTTCTCGTCGGCGACCTGCTCCACGTCTTTCATATTCATGAAGTCTTGATTCAGATTCAGAAGCTCTAGAGAAGTTTTTGCCTGGTATACCGGTGTCTGCGGCAGAGTGAACAAAGCGGCCGCGAGCACGCCGAGGCCCACGGACAGAAGCAGTGTACCTTGATGCCGCCGCAATAAGCGCCAGTATTCGAGAAGGTCGAGAGCGTCCTCCTGGTCTCTGCCCACCGTATGCCGGTACCCGTCACCGAAGCCGGAAGCGGAACGAGTGCGGACCGACTTGCCAAAAGCGGGCTGGACCACGATGGCTCCCGTATCGCCGCGTTTGCTTGAGAGTAGAGTATCTTCGTCAGCCATCGCTATGGCCTCCAAATGGCGATGCCTGTGCCGATGTTGATGCCGGCGTCGAGCGTCCGCGAGACAGCCTGCTTGGTTCCGCTGATGGGTACAAACAGAATGTCGCTGTCCGTCAACGAAAGATCGATGTCTTTGCCCTGCAGAACTCGCCTTAGGTCCACGCGAATCTCGATGGGCTTGTTGGCGTTATCTGTTTTCCGAACAATCTTTGCATTCGCAGTGCTCGCAAAATGGTCCAATCCCTCGGCCATGGCCAGTGCCTGCAAAACAGTGACCTTTTCTTTCGAGCCCAAGACGAAGCCGCCGCTCTTCTTGACGGCCCCCAGAACGTAGACGATTTCACCCTTGGGAACTGTGATCACATCGTTGGGTTTCACCGCTATATTTTTTGCAGGCGAACTGCCATCCATGATCTCTTTCACGTTGATTTCGGCGATCCAAAACTCACCGGTGTCATCCAGCCGCGCATCCTCCAGCGGAATCGCGCCCCACTGTTTTTCGCGAGTGATCCGAATCACATTTCCGGCTTCCGGATTCAAACCACCGGCCAGGCTCAGGACTTCGAACAGATTTTTCTGACCCATTAGCTGCACTACGCCAGGGTTGCGGACATCGCCGAGCACGCTGACTGGCTGGCTCCTCATTTCCAGCAAGCTGACCGTCACGTCAGGGTCCCTCACGTACTTGCTCAAGCGGTCGCGGATCGCCTCGGACAGTTGTCTCACCGTGAGTCCGCTGGCCGGGATGGATCCGGCCAGGGGGAGGGTCAAGATGCCGTCCATACCGATGCGGTAGGGCTCTTTGGCCAACTGGTCCACGTCGAGCGCTGAAACCGTTACCTGATCACCAGATCCCAGCACATACGTGCTTCGATCCGGCTCGGTGCCGTACGCAGCCTGACGGGCTTGTGTGCGGCAAGAAAGTGCGACGCACAGAAGCGCGAATGCGAACCACCTAGGTTTCACGCTTGTCTCCCTCTCTACCGCGTCGGGCTGACCTTCTCATCGGCCCCGTTTCTTGGATTGTTGTGGCGGCGGAACTTGCTAAATCAAGTCGACCTTGTAGCCCTGGATGCGAATGCACACAGATCGCTGGAGCAGCTTCACCGACAGGACCAGACTCTGGTCCACACCTGTTCCCGTGACGATTCCCTCCAGACCATCGAGCGCGCCCCCGCGGATGCGTATGAGTTTTCCCGTGGTCAGAAATGGATGTGCAACGAAAGGAACCTTTTCCCGAATGGCCGTGCGGAGATTTTCAATCTCCTGGTCCGCGATCGGTGTGCCTTGTCTGTCGTTGCCCACGAAACCGATCACGCCGGGTGTCCGCAGCACTTCGACGCGATTCTCCGCCGTTGCGTGTATTCGAACAAATGCATAGCAACTGAACAGGGGTACTTCTACTTTGGTTTGGCGATCCGTCCACCGATGCAATTGCTGGAGCAATGGAAGAAACACAGAGACTCTTTTGTCATGGAGCTGCGCGGCCACTCGCTTCTCATGCCGCGCCATGGTGTGGATCGCATACCAACTTGGTTCCCCAAGGTCGGGACCCATTCTGGAGGCAGGCCGGAAGAGCGGCCTGTCTCTCTGCTCGCTGAGCATGGCTTCGCCCTCTCAGTCCCGTTAGCTCTTATGTCAAATGGCTGAAACGAACAGTTACGACCAGTGCCTATCTTTGTAGCGAGGGCAAATCCAGTGATCTACTCGAGTAACTGACAGTGAATCTGGGACACCATCCAACACAGCAAATCTAAGACCCGCGATGACTTCGGTTGGCAGGGCTCACTTACCGGGCGCATGGGTACGCACCTCGAGGTTTTCTGGTGGCACCATAGATGGGCGATCGGGATCGGTCGAGACGTCCTGCAGAGAGAAGATCCTGCCGACCGCCGCAAAGCCGATCGGTCCCGCGTCCGCAGGATCGTGTTCCACGCGCAAAACCGTCATCCACGACCTGATTACATACCGCGAGGCACCGTCTCGCGACGGAAGAGCGACCTCCATCTCCAGCATGGAGTCGAGAGGTGGGCAAGTGGCGGCCAGAATGAACGCACCCGCCAAACTGATGTCCCGCGTCGTACCCTCGAAGGGGCAGCTTTCCGCCTGGGAGGTTCCCCAATTGAAGATTACTCGCGCCTCGATGCCATACCGGGTTGTCCTGCGCCGCTCGCTCGATTCCTCGATTGTTCTCATTGATTGCCCGCCTTCAAAGCTTGTCGTGGTCGCCATGGTGTCCCATCCAGGAGTCGCAAAGACTAAGGGAAGGCAAGTTTGGTCACAAGAAGCCTTACGTCCTGAATTAGCGGATGTGATTTGGGACACTAGACATCACCCTCCCAAGTAAGCGTATGACCTCATTCCAGAGACACGCGTCTTCGTCAGCTGTGAACCAAACTGCTTCCATATTGGCATAGCCACATGGGAGACAAACTGGGGTTATCCAAGACGAATGTCCACTGCTGGGCTTAAAACAGTGAGAGTAAGATCGGTCGTCGCATAAACATTATGGTTAATAGATATTGTAAAACCTAAAGTCATGTTGTAGTGTCGGGGCCAGAATCGCTTGTTCGGAACCGTCGCCGACGTCCAGTGTCGGATTCTTGGAGGCCTCACAGTGACAGTGTCTCCGCGTCGGCTGAAAGCACCCATCAATGTACTAGTCGTCGCTCCTGACAATATGACCGCTGAGCTGCTGACCAATGCATTTAGTCGCGGCAGAAATAATTTTGCGGTGACGACACTGATCGGAGCGTCCCACAGCGTCATCGACAAGCTGGTGCGCTTCAAGTCCGATGTCGCTCTGATCAGCGACGAGCTTGAGGACGGTGGCCAAGCGGGCTTCAAGATCCTGCAGAAGCTGCGAGGCTCACACCAGAATACGGCGGCCATCATGCTTCTGAAATGTTCCAAGCCGGATAGCGTGATTGAAGCTTTTCGAGAAGGCGCTCGAGGCGTTTTCTACCGCAATGCTTCGCTGAAGGCTTTGTCAAAGTGTATTCGGACGGTCCATCTTGGCCAAATCTGGGTCGGCAACGAAGATCTGGAGCATCTGGTTGGCGCTCTTCACCGTGCCAAACCGCTGCAGATCAGTGCCGTCGATGGTACGCCGCTTTTGACCGGCCGGGAGGAAGATGTGGTGCGCCTGGTGGCTGACGGCATGAAAAATCGCGACATTGCGGAAAAGCTTGATGTCACCGAGCACTCGATCAGAAACTATCTCTACCGAATTTTCGAGAAGCTCGGGGTCTCTACCCGGGTCGAGCTCATTCTCTATGTGTTCAGCCAGCGGGACGCCCACAATTAGGCGGGGCGGAGCGATTTGATTTCTGGGACTGCAGAGCGCGACGGCTTGGTAGGTACGCGCGCTTTCATTGGCCTTCCTTACGAAGAGCCAAGAATTCAAGGCGAGCGGTCGCTTTATTTCGGCGGCTGATCATAGGGAATAAGGGACACTTCGTAGACATGGAGGGTTCCTTGGATCTTGTTGTCGAATCTTTCTGATTCCTGCCGTTCCAGCTGGATCGTCAATGCCTCCGTCCCCGCCGGGACGATAAACTCGCAGCTAATTTCAGACCTGGTAGTGGTTCCCTTAATTTGGGACGTTTGAACATTCAGCCGGGATGAGTCTTGGGGAGCGAAGATACGAAAAAACGGTCCTTGGTCCGTCGTCAGTTCTTCGGACTCAATGAGTGCCGAGAATCGGTACCTACCGGGACGAACGATCGTGGACTGGCGGATGCCGTCGAGCTTAAGGTTTTCGACACCCATAAAGTCGAGCTCCAACCCCTGACCGCGGGAGATATGCACGGAGGTTTGCGCGGGAATCACCCAATCAAAGGGACTGCCATCCGGGGCCTCCCGGAACCGACCATTGAACACCAACTGGCGGGCTGATCCTAACTCGCGGGTCGGAGGGTAACCGCGGGCAGGCGCGTACCAATCCGACCAGAGTTCCTGGGCACTGCGGAAGAACTGCCGGTGCCAGAGTTTCCAGGTGAGGTCCAGTGCGGAAGGCGCCTCCGCCAGACGGTTTTGCTTCATCCAACGCCAAGTCTCCAGGACATCGCCCGCGGATCCATTTATGCTAATCCAGGCGGCCCATGATTGGGCAGGTCGCCTTGCAACGGGTATCGCCGTCCCCAGGATTCGCGATGAATCCTTGCGGAAATACTGAAGATAGGAAAAAATAAGTGGATCAAAGGCCGCCGTCTGGCGCAGGATGTGATTCGAAAAAGCTGCCCCGCGGTCGAACTGATCGTGAGAGAAATCGAAATAGGCGCTACGAATGAGGACGGGTGCCAGACCCGGTCCCAAGCGGGTGGCATGATCGACAGCAGCGCCAGCTTTGCCGAGGTCGCCATGGGCCGTGAGCGAGTCGGCATAGGCGAGCCACTCGTAAGGGTCGGAAGCGTCTTCGTTCGCGAGCGAAGTAAACTCCACCGGGGCTTCGGCTCCAGGAGGACGTTTGTCGGCAGCGGCTTGATCTGCGCGGCAAAAACCTTCACGGCAAAACTGTGAGTCCGGCCCTGGCCGCCGGCGATCTGAAGGTATCGAGAAAACTGACAGTGCTAAGGAGGCGATAACAATCGCGTAACGCAAAGGCACGTGCCGCAGGCGCTGGTATCGCACCGGCGGAGCTTAGCAGAGGCGACGGCTTTCTCAGCGAGACTTTCGACTCTCGACCGCTCCGCTGCGGTCTTGTTTCGGGCAATACACGATGTGCTGTATGGGCGGGCTCTGGTACATAATGCATCCTTCATGAGGCCATGAGGCCCCTGTTGGCCTCAAGCACTGCCCAGCGGTAAAGTCCTGGACAACAGATAATGACGGGCGCGAGTTCCTGTCAACGTTCTCTAAACATCGCTACTTTTTCGCGAGGGGCTCGGTAGCAGAATTCATCTACGTCGAAGATTTGCATCCGACAAGTGGAGGACAGTGCAATGGCCAACAATGGCAGCTTGGGCCAGACAGGAAACGAGCACAGGATTGGCCATGACCGCAACTTGACCGGCGCAGAGGATGGAGCTGGCGCGATCCATGGCGACCCATGGAGTGGTCTGTTGACGAACGCCGCGCCGCGCGATCACATTGTCCAGCTTTATCAGGATCAGCAGTTCCTCAATCGAGCGGTGTGTCGCTTTGCGGCCGCGGCGATTGCGAATGGCGAAGGCATCATTCTGGTTCCGACGATCGCCCATTGGGATGCGTTTCGACCTCGGCTCGAAAGCGAAGGCGTGGACGTCAAAGCAGCGGAGAAACGGGGCCAGTTGACCGTCGTGGACGCAGACAATCTGCTGCCGACCTTCATGCGCGACGGTATGCCAGACTCACCGGTGTTCCTGGGCTTAGCCGCGAACGTAATCTCACAAGCTCGAGGAGACGGCCGTTACCCGAAGGTGCGCTGGTGGGGTGAGATGGTCAATCTTCTTTGGGAGCGAGGTGATGTTGCGGCCAGCATGAACCTCGAAGACTTGTTCGACCACCTTGCAGACGAGCAGGATATTGCAATCTTCTGCTCATTCTTAATGGATAATTTTGATGGGGATGTGCACGCCCGGATGCTGCCGCGCCTCGGCGAGAATCACTCTCATCTTATTCCCGTCGAAGATTATGCCCGTCTGGAACGAGCTGTGTCTGATGCGCTTCGGGATGCCGTTGGACCGGATGAGTCGCGCGTGCTGGAAGGCCAGCTGTTGTCGCGCTTTCCCGGCTTGCTGCAGATGCCGCGTTCTCAGGCATTGCTTTTGGCTTTGCGCCAAACCTTGCCGTTGGTAGCCGATGACGTCTTACAACGCAGTCGCGCGTTGTATGAGACCATCGGATGACAGGATAGAGTTGCTCTATGGCCAACGACAACGAGCTCTTGGGAGCCCGCTCCGTGCCAGACAAGAGTGGCACGTCAAGCGGGATTCCCAATATCGATCAAGGGCTGCTTGACGCGGTCGATCTCCCTACGGTTGTTATCAGTCGGGATTGCACGGTTGCGCGGTTCAATCGCGCCGCCACAACGCTGCTTGGCTTGACGGCCTCGGATTTGGGCTGTCCGGTGAGCAATCTCGTTGCTGGCGATGCCAATCTGGACAAGCTTTGTGCGCAGGTAATTGCTGACGGAATAGCGTCCCGGCGCGAAGTGCGCGACGGCGACAGAACGTTTCTACTTCGGGTCGCCCGCTATGCGGCAGACGCCAGCCAGATTGCTGGGGCGGTGGTAACATTTACGAATGTCACGGCTTTTCGCGCCAGTATCGACCAGGCGATATACGAGCGCGAATACACCAAGGCGATCCTCAACACCGTCATCGATCCAATGGTTGTCCTTGACGCCAAGTTGCAGGTCCAGACGGCGAATCGGGCTTTCTATGCCATGTTTGGACTTTCGCGGGATGGAACGCAAGGCATTTCGATCCGCAAATTGGGCAACCAAGAATGGGAAACCTGCCCGGCATGGCAATCCATAGAAACAACACTTACCGAGAATACTCAATTCCAAGCCATCGAGATCGAACGCGACTTTCCCGCGACCGGCAGGAGAACGGTTGCGCTCGACGCGCGCCGGTTGGAGCGAGACGGGGATGGGGATGCCTTAATCCTTCTAACCTTCCAGGACGTCACCGAGCGAAAGCGGGCGGAACGAGCCAACTCCCTTTTGGCAGCGATCGTCGATTCGTCAGACGATGCCATGGTCAGCAAGACGCTTGACGGCACGATCACTAGTTGGAACAAGAGCGCCGAGCGATTGTTCGGATATTCGGCCGAGGAAGCGGTCGGTCGGCATATTACGCTGATCATCCCGGGGGAACGGCGTTCGGAAGAGGAAGAGATTCTGTCGCGCCTGGCACGAGGCGAGCGGGTTGAGCATTTCGAAACCGTCCGGAGACGTAAGGACGGCACCGTCTTGGACGTTTCACTTACGATTTCCCCCATTCGCGACGCCTCCGGCAAAGTCATCGGAGCATCGAAGGTGGCCCGCGACATCAGCGAGGGAAAACGTATTGAGCGAGCATTACGAGAGAGCGAAGAGCGCTTCCGTGCACTTGTGATTGCCAGTTCTTATGCGGCTTATCGCATGAACCCCGACTGGAGCGAGATGCGGGAGCTCGATGGCAGCGGCTTCGTCGCGGACACAGCCAAACCACGGAAGGATTGGCTCGACGACTATATTCACCCCGACGACCAGGAAGTGGCGTCGCAGGCGATCAGCGAAGCGGTGCGTACCAAAAGCCTGTTCCGGCTCGAACATCGCGTTCGGCGAGCGGACGGAAGCGTTGGCTGGACGTACTCGAGGGCGATTCCAATTCTCGATGCAGACGGCGAGATCGTGGAATGGTTCGGTGCGGCGAGCGATGTGACCGATCGCAAAGAGGCAGAGGAAAAATACCGCCAGCTTGCTCAAACGCTCGAATTGGAGGTGCAAGCCCGAACCCGTGAACTGGAGGAGCGGAACGCGGATGTGCTCAGGCAATCTGAGCAGGTTCGAGCATTGTCCTGGCGACTCCTGCGAACCCAAGACGAAGAACGGCGCCATATTGCGCGCGAGCTGCACGACAGCGCCGGTCAGACATTGACCGTATTGGGCATGAGTCTCGCTCAGATCATTCAAAAAGCCGGGCGCAGTGCCCCCGAAGTTGCGGTCGAAATGGAACAAATCCAGGACATCGTTCAGCAGTTGCACCGCGAGATTCGCACGACCTCTTACCTGCTGCATCCGCCGCTTCTGGATGAGAACGGACTCCATTCGGCCATCAGCTGGTATCTGCAAGGACTTCTCGAACGCAGCGGCCTGGACATTCGCATCGATATTTCGGAGGACTTTGGGAGACTGCCGCACGATATGGAACTGGTGATCTTTCGCTTGGTGCAGGAATGTCTGACGAACATACATCGTCATTCAGATAGCAAAACTGCTTCGCTGCGAATGGCTCAGGAATCCAACCGGATCACGTTAGAGATCCGGGATCAAGGCAAGGGCATGTCTCCCGCACGGTTGGCTGAGATTCAATCAGGGCGCTCAGGGCTGGGAATCAGAGGGATGCGGGAACGCCTGCGTCAATTCGAAGGAACCATGGATATCGAGTCGGGCAGCTCCGGCACACGCATTTTTGTGACGATCCCTATTCCTAACGTCGCGTCGCCGCAGAACCAGAGCACGGCCGTAGCAGCGGCTCAAGTTTCGCCGATTCCGTCAGCTCATTGATTTTGGGGATACAATGTCGCCGATGAAAATCCTCGTTGCGGATGACAATCAGCTTGTCCGGCGTGGCATTGCCGGTCTCCTATCGGCCGACAAGAGCTGGGAAGTATGTGGTGAAGCGTCGAATGCGAACGAAGTTCTCCAAAAGGTGATGGATCTAAGGCCGGACCTTATTCTTCTCGATGTCAGTATGCCTGGAATGAATGGCTTAGACACCGCACAGCTTTTGAGGAAACAACTTCCCGCGCTCAAAATTCTCATCGTGAGCCAACACGATACCCGCATGCTGCTGCCTCGTTCCCTGGAAGCGGGGGCGCATGGTTGCATCGACAAGGCGCGAATCGCTACGGACTTGCTGCCGATGCTGAGAAGTATGTTGCAGAAAACGAGTCAAGACGGGAAAGCAAACGACGACATCGCACTCGCGAGCGCCGGCTAGTCCCCTTCGAATGTGTTCATGGGCTGGCCGTCAGGGCCTATGACTTTGGTGAGCCACAGCGCGTGCGTTCCACTCTTGGCCCGCGCCCCGATTAGAGTGACCTGATCGCCCGCCTTCAGACTGTTGTGGGTCCAACCAGCGCGCGACAAGTGATTCGGACTGGTCAGCTCGCCTTCCCACTTTTCCACTTCGCCTTTATCGTTTTTTGACTCGACGAAAATCATTACGTGGGGATTCGTGAACTGAAAACTCGTGACGGTTCCCTTCACCGAAACCGGATTGCTGATGTCATATGCCGCGTTCCCATGGTGGGCCAATAGCGGGATAGAGACAAGGAAGATAGCAGCCAGAGCGATCAAGAGAAGTGCTGGTTTTTTTCTCAACGTCCCACCTCCAAGAACGTTATTTTAGCATTAAACGCTACATTGTGGCGAAGTCTTGGCAGGGGGCACCGCTCTAGGGCCGAGATCGAATACCAGCAATGAGAACCCAGGCCGGAAGCCTTCCGTGTGCATTCCGCCGGGGTTATGGCGCGCTCATGATGTGACGGGCAAAGGCGGCCGCTCAGATTCTTGGCCGCGCCTGCTACGGCAGGCGCGTGACGTCGATGCGCAAGCCACCCGAGGTTCTTAAACGCGACGTACGTAGCAAGCACGCTGGGGGGCAAGCTTTTCAGACGTCGGGTCTAAGCTGTAGGAGCGTTAATTTGGAGCCGTAGGAGCGTTTATTTTAAGGTTGGTGACGCTGCTTTCCGGCCAACGGTTTGCTACGATTCTTCCGTGGCCAAAAACGTGGATCAGCGTGGGCTTCGCTCTCGTGTGCGACGGGTTTCGCGACATGGCGCCGGATTCAGCCCGCTGACTGCGTTGCTCTTTCTCGCAGTGGTTCCCGTATGTCTGTTGATCGCCACGAGGGGGCGTTCGCAAGACCAATCCACGAGCACACCCGATCCTGCGCGTGTTGTGTCGTTCCTCAATCAGACGATCACGTGGTATCACCAACAATCCGCGCAACAGGTGTCGGACGGAAACGACACGGTGTTCGTTAGCAGCAACCGGCAGATCGCGGACCAAGTCGTGCGCTTCGCTTTCCAATTCGCGCGGGCCGAGGCAGAGGCTTCGCCGGGGAAAGCCAGCGCGGCAGTGCAGCAGCCTTCTGGCCAGCCCGCCTCGCCAATCCAATCCCTGATGCAGCTGGAGGCCAAGGCGCAGCAGGACGAGAACACCCTGCAAAGTGAAATGGAAGATTTGCGGAAGCAAATCGCCGCGGCGGGTGGTCAACGCCGTCAGGTGCTCCAAGCCCAGCTGGCCGAGACGCAATCGGAAGTCAATCTGGTGCAGGCACGTGCGGACGCGCTGCACAACATGGCTCAATTCATGACCGGCACGAGCAACGAGACTGGCGATCTGGGATCGCAGGTCGATGCTCTCGCGAAGTAGTGTCCCCCCGGACCTGTCCGAGCCTTCGAAGGCCGCAGGCAATGTGGCAAGCTCCTCGCAGCCGCCGACGCCTGCGGCACCGGCTGCTAATAGCGCGGGCGGGTCGGGCCTATGGGATGCGCTGGAGAATCTTTTCTCCACCTGGGGCAAGCTTCGAAGCATCGACGGATCCGCTAGACAAACTCAAGCACTGGCGCGCGCCACACAGGGAATTCGTAATCCCATGGGAACCCGTCTGAGGGACCTTACGGATCGCGGCGACGCGTTGGCCCAGGGCGCGAACACCGCAAATGCCGCCACCCTACTGCAAAAGAAGCAGCAACTGGACACGCTGACGCAACAGTTTAAGGAGCTCACGACAGCCGCGATTCCGATCGCCCAGGCGGGAATCCTTCTGGGCCTGTACCAAAACAATCTCGCGAACTGGCACAGCAGCGCATGGTCCGAACTGCTGGCAGAATTGCGCGGGATATTGTTTCGAGTCGTGTTCCTGGCCGTTATTCTGTCCGTGGTGCTGGTAGCCTCGGAGCTATGGCGGCGCGCGACGTATCGCTACGTACGCGACGTGCACCGGCGTTCGCAACTGCATTGGGTACGAAAAATTGTAGTGTGGATCGTGGTCGGTGCAATCGTGGCGTTTTCGTTCGTCAGCAGGCTCGGCTCGATCGCCACGTTCGCCGGACTCTTAACGGCAGCCATTGCGTTCGCGCTGCAAAATGTGATCCAGTCCCTGGTTGGCTACTTTTTCCTGATCGGCAAATATGGCATCCGAGCGGGCGATCGCGTGCAGATCGGCGGCGTCACGGGCGACGTGATCGACGTAGGCTTGGTGCGCATCCACGTGATGGAAATGGGTGGCGCGGCGAACGACACGCCCACGGGCAGGGTCGTCGCGTTTTCGAATTCCATCGTCTTTCAAGCAACGCCTGGGCTCTTCAAGCAAATTCCCGGAACGAATTTCGCCTGGCACGAGATCACGCTAACCCTGCCCGCGGACACGAACTTCGCTTCGGTGCGGGAACGGCTGATGAAAGCAGTGGAAACAGGACTCGCCGATTACAAGGACGAAATCGCGCAGCAACACTCCGCTATGGAGACTACACTCGAGACGGCGCCCAGAATCGGGCTTGCGCCCTCCGTGCAGCTGCAATTCACCGCGTCGGGCATGGAAGCCCTGGTCCGTTACCCAGTAGCTCTGCGCCACGCCATGGAAATCGACGAACGCGTGACGCGCGCGATCATGAACGATTTAGACCTCACGCACTCGGGCGGCTCGGCGATACGGCTGAAAACAACAACGGTGGCGTAAGCGGGAGACCTCTTCAAAACGCAACTCCTTCAAGACTCAACTCGCCTTGCTTTTCGGAAGTTTTTCAGAGAAGAGAAAGTTGGTAGGGGCGGTGGGGGTCGAACCCACGACCAACGGCTTAAAAGGCCGCTGCTCTACCACTGAGCTACGCCCCTAGATGACTCGACGCCATTCGAGACCGCGAAATTTTAGCAGCGTGGCGGGCGCGGTCCAAGCGGAAGCAATCGAGGATCGCCAGACAAGCAGACAGATAGCGCTCTATGTCTTTCGCGCTCGAAAAAAAACGCGAGGCTTCTGGTCGCGGTTATTTGAAATTTCTACTGTTACGGTTGCAGTGATGCTACGTAGGCGACGATCGCCAGAATGTCGTCCTCGCTCAATTTATCGACGATCGGCTGCATCAACTGCGCCCCGGGTCCCACGCGGGTGTAGTGTTTGAAGTCCAGTAGCTGGCGAGCAATACGGTAACTCAACGAAGCAAGCTGTCGGCCAGGCGCGCGTCGTGCATGCGCGTTGCGCGTGCCTCGATCTCAGCGCGTGCTGTGACCGACTCGTCCGATCCGCGCACAAAGAGCACTGGGAGGGAGACCTCGTCGAGCAATGGCGTGTAGTCGGGCTGCTGCTCGAGCGTCATGAACGTCGACACCATCATGTCGGTCCGCGTTCCTTCGAACATCGCCCGGTACCGAGCCTTGGCGAAATCGGTTGCCTCCGGACCGAAGTGATAGCCGGCGACCTGGAAGCGATCAAAGAGCGCACCCTTGCCCTCGAACACCGCTCGTTCCTGGTTCGTCTGCAAATAGTTGTCGGCCCCGCGCTCGCCCGACACGGGCACGTCGCCCACCGGGCGCGGAGCGGTGAGTCCCCTCAGCCCGGCACTGATGAGGACGAGGGAGCGAGCCAGATCAGGACGGCGAACCGCAACCTGGAGCGCGACCCCGGCCCCCGCGCTGAAACCCACGAGATCGGCGGGCCCTCCGAAATGCTCGATCACGGCGGCAACGTCATCGGCGTAGTCGCGGGCGTCGAGGAACCCGGGCACGATGGGGTCGGACCGTCCGAAACCAGGGAGGTCGATCGCAACCGAATGGCGCGAGGCCTCGAGGTCAGCCATCTGATCGAGCCACATGGTGTGGTCGGTCATGTAGGCATGGACATAAACCGCAAGCGGCCCACTGCCGTGCTCACGGTAATAGAGGTCCCTGTCGCGGATTCGCAGGTAAGGCAAGGCCCCCAGGCTCCTGTTCTGATCAGCGGAACGCAGTCCCAGGGCCGCAGCATATCCACGACTTGATCGCGTTGTCAAGCAGTACGCCGGGTTCGGGGCCGCCTCCTGCCGGCACTGCGAGGCGCGGCGTTTTCGCAGCGCCAGCAAGCGTACGCAAGCGTACAAACGAATCCATACCTGCGGCGCCCCAAGGGACCACGCGGCAATGCACCGCCGGCACGGCGCACATCTGTGGAACGCCGTCCTGGTCGCCTTGACAGGGAGCCTCGGCGCCTTGTACCGTTCACTGAGATCGCGTTCTGGTTGCTGGAACAGTAAGGATGAAAGATGGCTGAATCAGCTCACCACTGCGACGTCCTGATCACCGGCATTGTCGTGACGATGGACGGCGACCGCCACGTCTTCGAGGACGGGTTCGTCGCCATCTCGGGCACGAAGATCGTCGGGGTCGGCCGTCGAGCGGACTCCGACTGGACCGCAGACGAGACGGTCCACGGTCACAAGCTGATTCTTCCCGGCCTCGTCAACCTCCACGGTCATCTCGTCCAGGGAGTCATTCGCGGGATGGGGGAGGGAGCGGGCGAGGATCGCGGCACACGCTTCATGGCGTTCCAGTTCCCCATGACCGATGTGCTGGATGAGGAGATGTCGTACACCTCGGCAATGCCCGGCATGATCGAACTGCTGCGGAGTGGCGTCACCACGTCTGAAGACACGCACTTCACGAACCGGCACAAGCGGTCGGTCGACGGCGTGATTCGTGCAGCGCGCGACGCAGGGCTGCGGCTTCGTGAGGCGCGGCTCATCGTGAACGACCCTGAAACCGTCCTCGAGACGATGCGCGAGAACGTTGATGTCGGTCTGGCCGAAGTGGATCGCCTTCGCAAGGAATACAACTCGGACACCATCGAGGTGACCACGGGGACGATCGGCATCGCGTACATCAACATGGACGACGTCAAGGTCATCCACGACTGGACGCTCGCCAACAACGCCCAGTTCGACATCCACGCGCCGTCGGGCGGCGACCAGCAGCACCTCGCAAAACGCGGCTGGGCAGGCGGATCGTTTGAGTGGCTCGAAGATCGAGGCATCCTCGGTCCGAACGTTCTGGCCGGCAATGCACAACTGCATGTGCGTCCCGGTGAGCACGACCTCGTCGCCCGGCGCCACGCCAAGATCTGCGTTGTTCCGGACACGCTGCTGTTGCTCGGCGCATCTCAGTTCGACGTTCGATCGTTCACGGAGCGTGGCGTGGATGTCGGCATCGGCCTCGACGGATCTGTGATCGCGTACCACCAGAACCTGTGGGCTTCAATGCGGAGTCTTGTCGCGGTGCAACGTGTTCACGACGGTGCCGACCGCGGTGGAGACAGCATGTCGATGTTCCGCGATCCCAACTACACACCCTTCGGCACGGCCGAGATCGCGCTCGAGATGGCGACCATCGGAGGCGCTCGCGCCCTCGGGTGGGAGGACCGCATCGGCTCGCTCGAGGTGGGTAAGGAAGCGGACGTGCTCGTGCTCGATATGACCGAGGCGCTGCACCTCACGCCGAAGGGCTCGCTCATCCAGGAGCTCGTGTACTCCGGGGGCGCCAACACCGATATCGTCCAGAACGTCTACGTCGCCGGGAAGAAGGTCATCGACAACGGACGGCACGTGAGCGTTGATCCGCGGTCGGCGATCGAGGCGTCGGACCGGCTCCAGGACAAGGTGTTCGATCAACTCGGCATCGGACGTTTTCGCCGGGGCGACACGCGCTGGTCGTGGGTCTCGTGATGCCCTGCACATCGACCGCGTCGCCATAGGCTCGTTGTGACCGGAACCGTCGGGGTCGGAGGAATCGGCGACCAGAACGCTCCCGCGGACGTTCAGGTGGTCGAACCTGCGCTCGTACCCGGGGTGGATCCGGGGCCGATGGAGGAAGCCCTCGTCCTCGACGAGGTGATGCCCACGCCCCTGTCCCCGAAGGGCCGGCGGCGCGTGCTGACCGCTTCCACGCTCAGCTGGTTCCTCATCGCCATTTGCACGCTCGGGCTCTCGCCGGTGTATCCGAATATCGCGCACGACCTCGGGCTCACACCAAGCGAGTTCGGTCTCCTGCTCGGTCTGTACACGCTCGTGTCCGGTGTGCTCCAGATACCGCTCGGCGCAGTGGCGGATCGCGTGGATCTTCGCCGCATCATCGTCGTCGGTCTGATCATGTCGACGGCGGCTCCGATTCTCTGGGCCACCGCACCGAACTTCTGGTTCTACGCGATTGGTCAGGTCTCGATGGGCGTTGCGATTGTCTGCCTGCAGGCGGGGTGTCACACGGCGCTGGCAAAGGCGTACCCGCTGTCAAAGCGGTCGGCTGCGCTGAGCGGCCTCTGGGTTGCGTCCAGTGCTGGTCAGGCGGCATCACTGATCCTCTTCGGTGTCGCGGGAGGGCATTTCGGGTGGCGAGTCGTGGCGCTCTCCGTCTGCTGGCTCCCGTTGCTCGCGCTGCCCCTCGTTGGAACCATGCCGGAGGTCGCGGCGCCTGACGTCAAGAAGTCGATCAGGGCCGTCGCGATCGAGTCGCGGCGCTATTTCCGCAACGCCCGCGCCATCGCGGTTGCCGGCATCGCCGCACTCATCGCCGGCGCGTCCATCGCCGTCCAGTTCCTGATCCCGTTCATGTTGCGTGCGCACTCGTACGGACCCGCAGCGACCGGGTTGCTCCTCATTCCACTGATCGTCGGCGGCATCGTGGGGTCGCCGGCGGTGGGGTGGCTCGCCGACCGGTTTGGGGCCACACGATGCCTCGTCACCTGTTTTGCGATCGGAACAGCATCCCTGCTGCTGATGGCGGGCACCGGTGCCGAGCTCTTCGTCCTTGGAGTCTGTCTCTTCATTCTCGGCGTGCTCACCAACGGAAGTCAGGCGGTGATGATCGGCCTGACCGCCGACCTGGCGAATCAGATCGGAGGCATCGGCACCGGCGCAGCGCTCGGCGTGACGCGACTCGCGCAGTGCCTTGGACCTGTCGTCGCACCGGCGATCACGGGATACCTGTTCCTGAAGGTCGGCAGCAGCGCGACACTGCTTGTGATCGGTGCGGCGTTCCTTGGCGCGTGCTTTGTGGCGCTCCTCGCATTGTCACGGCCCATCCGGCGGCACGATGGCACTGCCGTCTGATCATGGTCGACGATCGCGGGACGCAGCGCAGACGAACTGGCGTCACGTGGCAGCCGGCGTAGGGACCCTGTGCCGCAACGCCTGACCGTTGAACCGCGTACCGCGGTGGCGTCGCACCCTGATCACTACAAGTGGATCGCGCTCTCCAACACCACAGTCGGTGTTGTGCTGGCAACGATCGACGCGTCGATCATGCTCATCGCGATGCCGGACATCTTTCGCGGCATCAGCCTCAATCCGCTCGATCCCGCGAACAGCTTCTACCTGCTCTGGATGATCCTCGGCTTTCTCATCGTGAGCAGCGTGCTCGTCGTGGGACTCGGACGTCTCGGGGATATCGTCGGAAGGGTTCGCATCTACAACCTGGGATTCGTCATCTACACGGCGGCCAGCCTGCTGCTGACGATCGACTGGATGACCGGTGCCGGTGGCGCGATCTGGTTGATGGTCTTCCGGGTCGTGCAGGGAATTGGCGCGGCGTGCCTGATCGGTAATTCGTCAGCGATCCTCACCGACGCATTCCCGGTGAATCAACGCGGTCTCGCGCTTGGGCATCAACAACATTGCGGCAATCAGCGGCACATTCATCGGCCTGGTGCTCGGAGGGATCCTCGCTCCGATCAACTGGCGGCTGGTGTTCCTCATCTCAGTGCCCTTCGGCTTGTTCGGCACCGTCTGGGCATATCTGAAGCTCGAGGAGCGCGGTGTTCGCCACCGTGTCCCCATCGACTGGCTCGGCAACGTCACGTTTGCAGTCGGCCTGGTGCTCGTCATGATCGGCATCACCTACGGGATAGAGCCGTACGGCTCTGACGCAATGGGATGGACGAGCCCATGGGTGCTCTCGGCGCTCATCGGCGGCGCGTTCTTCCTCGGCTGGTTCCTCGTCATCGAGAGTCGTGTCGAGAATCCCATGTTCCGACTCCCGCTCTTCCGCATTCGCGCATTCACGTTCGGGACGCTCGCCAGCTTTCTCGCTGCAGTCGGTCGCGGCGGGCTGATGTTCATGCTGATCATCTGGCTGCAAGGGATCTGGCTGCCTGAGCACGGGTTCAGCTTCGATCAGACCCCGCTGTACGCCGGCATTTACATGCTGCCGTTGACAGCCGGTTTCCTGCTCGCAGGGCCGGCATCGGGCTATCTATCGGACCGTTTTGGATCGCGCCCGTTTGCGACGGGAGGGATGATCGCGGCGGCGGTGAGCTTCGGGTTGCTGCAGTTGCTCCCGATCAACTTTCCGTATCTGCTGTTTGCGGCGATCCTCCTGCTCAACGGTCTCGCGATGGGCGCGTTCGCGTCACCGAATCGGGCTGCAGTGATGAACAGCCTGCCGCCGGGTGACCGCGGCGCGGGCGGCGGTATGAGCGCGACGTTTCAGAGCTCCGCACAGGTGCTCTCGATTGGGATCTTCTTCACCCTGATGATCGTCGGCCTCGTGGCGACACTGTCAACGACGATGATCTCCGGGCTGGAGGCACATGGCGTGCCGGTCGCTGTGGCGCAGCACGTGGGCCATCTGCCGCCGGTATCCATCCTGTTCGCCGCATTTCTCGGCTACGACCCGATCCAGCAGCTGGTCGGCGCACATGTGCTTGCTCATCTGACGGTGGCGAACGCCGCGACATTGACGGGCCGCCAGTTCTTCCCATCACTGATTGCGGGTCCCTTTGAGAGTGGGTTGCACGAGGCATTCACGTTCTCCATGCTCGTGTGCCTCGGTGCCGCTGCGGCGTCATGGTTTCGGGGACGGCGCAGGACCGACGGCAGCGCTAGTGCGAGCCTCCAGGATGTCTCGGTGGCAACCCTCGCGGAGTGACGTTAGAGGCGGGCCACAGGCGCGTTCTTTCCGCAGGGGATCATCGATCTCTCGCCCACCAGCGTGTACCTGGTCGCCGTCATGAGTTGCAATTGAGCGGCCGGCGCCAGGGGCGACTGTTCTAACCTCGACGGTAAGGAACCCAGCGCGACTCAAGAGGGAAACGATGACCACACTCGAGAACCGGCCGCGGACCGCCCTCATCGTCGTCGATGTGCAGAACGCTGTCGTAGGGGGAGCGCATGAGCGCGACTCCGTCGTCGCCAACGTCGGCGCCCTGGTCGAGAAGGCGCGACAAGAGGCGGTTCCGGTTGTCTGGATCCAGCATTCGGACGAGAACATTGCCAGAGGCAGCGAGGGCTGGCGGATCGTCCCGGAGCTTTCGCCGGGTGAGGCAGAGCCGCTCATCCACAAGAACTATCCAGACTCCTTCGACGACACGACGCTCGAGTCGGTGCTGTCGGACCTTGGCGTTGGGCGCCTCGTCGTGGTCGGCGCGCAGACGGACCAGTGCATCCGCTCGACGCTGCACGGTGCGCTGGCGCGGGGATACGACGCAACACTGGTCAGCGACGCGCACACGACAGAGGACCAGTCGGAATGGGGCGCGCCGCCGCCCGACAAGGTGATCGCTCACACGAACTTGTACTGGACGTATCAGACAGCGCCCGGGCGAACCGCCGGCACGGTCAAGACCAAGGACGTCGACTTCGCCGCGCTCCTGACCCTTCGCGCGACGCGTTCGGGGCGCTGACGGGGGCGCCGACGTGCCTTCCTGCGGCAGAAGAGGGCCTGATACAGCTTCGTTACCGCGGCGCAGGATGGGCTCGGCGGATCTCTGGCAAGCTCGACGCGGCGCTTTAGCCGTATACGGAGCTGGCCCCTCAAAGTTGCGTAATACCAAGGACCGGGTTCGTCGCTCGGCCCCGTTCGCCGTCGCGGGTCTTGTCGCGCTCGCCAGCACGTTGGTGCCGCCGGGGCCACGAAACCCGGTCTGGCTTCTCGTTGCCGTCGGTCTCGCTGTCGCGCTCGCGCTTGACGGCGTCATCGGGTTCTCCAAACGGGCGCCTGCATGGGTGCCGACCGTCCAGCTCCTGGTGACGGTGGCCGCGATCACGGTGCTGGCGTTCGCGGCCGGCCCGTCGTCAGGCCTGACGGCGTTGCTGCTGCTCCCGGTGATCTTCTCGGCGCTGTACGGAAAAGCCTGGGAGGCGGCGTTTGTCATCCCTGCGATCGTGATCGCGGACACGTTCATATGGGCGCAGAGCACGGCCACGCCTGCAGCGTTGTTCCGGAGCATTGCCGTCTACGCGGGGATCGCGCTCCTGATCACCGTCGCGACCCACGGCTTGCGGCGGAGGTTGAGCACTGCGCTCGGAGCGGCTGACGAGCGTGCTCGCCAGCTGGGCGTCATGGCCAACGCCGCCCAGGCGCTGAACAGCCTCGATCCCGATGAGGTGATCGCGATGTCGTCCCACCTGGCGGCGATCCTCGTCTCGCCACACGGCGCCTCACCTCGGCGTGGCCAGTACTTCGTGCTCGAAGGCGACGACATGGTGGTCGCAGCCGACAGTGACGAGGTGGGCATCAGCATGACCGGAGAGCGCTGGCCTGTGGCCGAGCATCCGCCAGCTGCTCGAGGCGATCCGACCGGGCGGCCGACCGGTGGCCCGATCGACCTGGACGGCTTCGGTCCGCATGTCCGCGGCTGGTGCAATTCAGCGGCGTGACCCACTCCGCGTACGCGGTCGTGAGGATCGATGGGCAGCGCACGTGGCCTGCTGTCCGCGTCGAGCCGGGGACGGCCGATCGCCGACGACCTCGTCGAACGGCTGGGCTCGCTTGCGCACCTCACCGAGCTCGCGCTGGCAAACGCGATGACCCATCGTCGCTTCCAACGTCAGGCCACAGTCGACCCGCTCACCGATCTCACCAACCGTCGCGGCTTCGACCAGGCGCTCCGGCGAATCTCAGGGCGCACGCCGTTCGCGATCCTCGTGATCGACGTCGACGGGCTCAAGATCGTCAATGACCACTGGGGCCACTCCCAAGGAGACCGGCTGATCATCGGGGTCGGCGCTGCACTGGCCGGTGTGATCCGGCGAGGAGACACGCTGGCGCGGGTGGGTGGTGACGAGTTCGCCGCTCTCGTTCTTGATGCATCCCAGGAAGCGATCGCGCATCTCGAAGCCCGGATGCAGGCAGCGGTGGCCGTTGCAGCTGGAATCCGGGAGTGGCCAGCATCAGCATCGGTGCCGCGCTCTTGGGGGCGAGGGATGAAGAGCCGCAGCAGGTGTACGAGCGCGCCGACGCGGCCATGTACCGGGTCAAGCGAAGGACGCATGCCGTCCAGCGAAGGCATGCCGGCGCGAGATCTCCTGAGCCGGTCGGCGTCGCAGTTCCGGCCACCCTGGATCCTCGCGATCCCTGATGGAACCAGGCGCGCAGGGGAGCGATCGCTCGTACGCACGGAGTCAGCGGATTCCACAACCAGACGTTGGTGGTGCTCGCCTTCTGCTGATGGAATGAACAGCACCGATCGCGACACGGCTCCGGGCAACTGGTCGACGCAGCAACTGGCGGAATTCCTCGTTGCTGTGGCTGCCAGCACGGACGCGCGCTCGGCGAGCTTTGTGCGATGCAATGGGCATCCGAGGTGCTCGAGGCCGAGGTCGCGGCCGTGGTCACCGCAGACGCAGTGATCGACACGCTCGGGTTTCCGCGCGGACAGGTTCCGGTCGCGGCGTGCTCGCGGCGGCCCGAGGGGCGCACTACGGTCTGAGGGTTCCTCGAGTGGGGGAGCTGCGCTCCCTCAGTGTCCCCGTCGAAGAGATCGAGCGGACATCTCGTCGTGGCCCGCTCCGGCGACGAGCGCTTCCAGGCCGATGAGGTCGGCCTCCTGCGTGCCATGGGGCGCAGCCTTTCGATGACTCTGCGCACGCTGCGCATGCTCGAGCAGGAACGCTCGCTGCGTGCCGAGGTGGAGGTGCGCGCGCAGGAGAACCTGCGCCTGCTGCTCATGGTGCAGGAGCGGCAGGCGGCCTCGAGCGGCTCTCCAAGATCCGCGTCTCCATCTCGCGTCGCGCGCCGCTGCCGGAGGTGCTCGACGCGGTGGTGGAGGGCGCTCGTGACCTGCTCGGCGACGAGGTGGTCGGGCTCCGGCTGCTGGACGATGAGCACCCGGGTTCGCGAACTGGTGTCGTCAACCGGTGTTTCGCACGCGGTGCTCGCCGCGACGAAACGGAGCGCGCTGTCGGACGGCGCCGGCGGCCGGGCGATCGTCGAGGATCGCGTGATCATCCTGAACGACTATCAGCATGCCGCCGGGGCGATCGACGAGTTCGTCGGAGACCAGTTGCACAGCGCGATGGCGGCTCCGATTCATGAGAACGGTCGGGCCGTCGGCAGCATCACCGTCGCGACGCACCGTCCGGACCGCGAGTACAGCGACACCGATTGCGAGATGCTCGTTGCGCTGGCGGACCAGGCAAGCATCGCGCTCAACGATGCGAAAGCAGTCGATCAGATGCGTCACCTGGCCTACCACGACCCGCTGACGGGCTTGCCCAACCGCCTGCTGTTCTTCGAACACCTGGTGCGCGCGGTCGCCAATGCCAATCGGAGCGGGTCAAGCACCACGGTGCTGTATCTGGATCTCGATCGCTTCAAGTTGGTCAACGACAGCCTGGGGCACAACGTCGGGGACCATCTCCTCGAGGCGGTGGCCAGGCGGCTCCGCGCTGCGTTGCGTGCGGCCGACCTCGCCGCGCGCCTCGGCGGTGACGAGTTCGCGGTGCTTGCCGAGAACACCAACGCCGACGGTGCAGCCGTGCTCGCGGAGCGAATCTGCGATGCGCTCCGCGATCCTTCAGCATCGACGGGCATGAGCTCACCGTGAGTGCCAGCGTCGGTGTCGTTGTCGACAACGCCGGTCATACCGACGCCGACGGGTTGCTGCGCAATGCGGACCTCGCCATGTACCGGGCAAAGGTCGACGGTTTCGGCCGGCATGCGGTGTACGAGCCGGATATGCACGCGGTCGCGTCGGATCGGGCGCACCTCGAAGGGAATCTGCGCCGGGCCGTGCAGCTCGATCAATTCGAGGTGTACTACCAGCCGATCGTGTGGCTGGCCACCGCAAAAGTGCTCGGGGTCGAGGCGCTCGTGCGCTGGCGTCGCGAGGACGGAGTCCTGGTCCCGCCGGCTGAGTTCATTCCGGTTGCCGAGGAGATGGGGCTCATCGTGCAGATCGGGCGCATGGTCATGGACACGTCGATGCGCCAGGTGCGCGAATGGCAGGACACGCAGCCTGAGGAATGGAGCCTGAATCTCAGCATCAACCTCTCGGCGCGGCAGCTCTATGAACCGGACATCGTGAGTGTCGTCGTGGATGCGTTGACCACCACGGGGTTCGACCCCACGCACTTGACGCTGGAGATCACCGAGACCGCATTGATGCACGACACGACGACAGTGAGTGCCCGGTTGGAAGAACTGCGCAATGTCGGGGCCCGGATCGCGCTCGACGACTTCGGCACCGGGTATTCATCGTTGAGCTACCTGCGCAACTTTCCGATCGACGTCCTCAAGGTGGACAAGTCATTCATCGATGACATCGCGTCCGGGTCGGACCGGGCGAATCTCGCTCGCGGCATCATCGAGCTCGGCAGAACGATGCAGCTCGACATCGTCGCCGAGGGGATCGAGGATCCTCTGCAGGTCGTCGAGCTGTTGCGTCTGCATTGCAGCATGGGCCAGGGATTTCACTTCTCGCGGCCGCTTCCTGCCGATGAGCTGAGCCGCTATCTGCTCGCGCAGCACGGGATCCCGGCCGCAAAACCGTCCATCGTCGCGGTGTAACCGGCGTGGGTCCGGGGTATTTGGGCCTTGCAAGGGCGGTCGTGATCCCGGCCTACCGCTTGATCTTCGCGCTTGTGACGATCGCCGCGGTTATCAGTCAAGCGGTGTCATCGACAATCTCGGGATCTTCCGCCCCGCCAACTACTTCAGCTATTTCACGATCGACAGCAATCTGATTGCGACGGCGCTGCTGCTCGTCGGCGTCGCTCGATGGCGTTCCAGGAACCCGCCGGCACTGGACATCCTGCGTGGCGCTGGTGTGGTGTACATGTCGGTGACCGGGATCGTGTTCACGCTGCTGCTCAGTGGCGTCGACGTCGATACGCAGCTCAAGTGGGTGAACACCGTTGTCCACGAGTTGATGCCGCTCGTGATCCTTGCCGACTGGCTCATCGCACCACCCGTGATGCGGCTCACGTTCCGGCGGGGAGCGCTCTGGCTGCTCTTCCCGCTCGCCTGGATCATCTACACGCTGATCCGTGGTGCGGCGAGCAACTGGTATCCATATCCGTTCCTCAATCCGGCCAACGGCGGATACGCGAGCGTGACGCTGTACTGCGTCGGCATCCTGGTGCTGATGCTCGTCGTGTGCACGGTGGTTGTCTGGTTGGGCAACCTCCGGCGCCCCGCTGGTGAGGCGCGATTCTAGCCGTCCGACACGGGGCCCTGCGAATTCGGTCGGCTTGACCGCTGCGTGCCTTGGGGAGTACGGTCGCCACCGGTCGATAGCTGTCAGCGTCACACAGCGGGGGTTGAGAGATGCATCGCAGAGCAAAGACCCGAAGGCGTCGCCTGGCAGGCCTGTGCGCCCTCGCGCTGGGCGTCGGGACCGCCGCGCTTGGGGCCGGCCCCGCCACGGCGCTCGCCTCAGGCACAGCGAGGACGATCACAGGGACGCTCAAAGACGGGGCCGCCTACCTGATCCAGGTTCCGGCGAACTGGAACGGCACCCTCGCCCTCTACAGCCATGGCTATGTCACGCCGGGGAGCCCGAACCCCGCAATGGACGTCGGCGACCCGCTGACCGGCGCGTGGTTGTTGAGCAACGGGTACGCCCTGGCCGGCTCCTCGTACGCCACGACCGGATGGGCGATACAGCAGGCGATTCCCGATCAGCTGTCGACTCTGAACGTGTTCGATCGCCGGGTCGGAACCCCGGCTCGCACGATCGCGTGGGGGCACTCGCTCGGCGGGATGATCACGGCGGCGCTGCTCCAGGTCGCCCCTGACCGCTTCGCGGCGGCACTCCCGATGTGCGGCGTGGTGGCGGGAGGCGTCGGCACCTGGAACGTCGCGCTGGATTCGGCGCTGGCCGTGCAGCAACTGCTCGGTCCCACCTCGGGATTGCAGGTTGTGAACATCACCGACCCCACGGCCAACCTCGGCATCGCCGAGACGTTGCTCGCCACCGCGCAGGCGACACCGCAGGGGAGAGCCCGCATCGCTCTGGCCAGCGCGCTCGGCGATATCCCCGGCTGGTTTGACCCCGCGAGCCCGGAGCCGGCGCCGACCGACTACGTGGCCCAGGAAGCCAACCAGTTCCTCTGGGAAACCGAGGTCGACGGACCGTTCGCGTACGCGCTCCGCGCGGAACTCGAGGCGCGAGCAGGAGGCAACGTCTCCTGGACGGCCGGCGTCAACTTCTTCAATCAACTGAAGGAATCGTCTGACTACAAAGAGGTCCAGGCGCTCTACGCCGCGGCAGGCATGAGTCTCGGCGCCGACGTCGCAACACTGCAGAACGCCACTCCAATCCCTCCCGATCGTTCGGCCATCGGCTACCTCACCAAGTACATCACCTTCAACGGCGACCTCGAACGGCCGGTGCTCACGCTCCACACCACAGGCGACGGCCTCGTGGTCAACCAGGACGAGCAGGCGTATCGCAACGTTGCGGAGGACGCCGGCGATGCGCAGATGCTTCGCGAGGGATACGTGAGTCGCGCCGGGCACTGCACGTTCACGCCCGCGGAGACGATCGCTGCATTCCAGACTCTGATCCACCGCGTGGACACGGGAATGTGGGGATCGAGCGCGTCGGCTGCCCAACTGGAGGCCGCTGCGACAGCGCTTGGTCCCACGTACAACACCGTACCGGCAGCGTTCGTCGTCTTCCAGCCGACACGCTTCCTTCGTCCGTACGACCGCGGCACCAACTAAGCGGCTGCTTCCATCACCTGGCCAGGGCGCGTACCGGGATGAGCACGCGCCCTGGCTCAGGAACACGCGCCGCTCCATCGCCGGAACGGACACGGCATGCTAGGGGCGATATGTCCGTGCAGCTCCGGGGCAGGATCCGATGAGCATCGTCGTGCTCGTCGCCACGGCCCTTGCTGCGGGAGTCGAGTGGGTCGAGGCGCTGACGATCGTCCTGGCGGTCGGCATCGTGAAGGGATGGCGCAGCGCATTCGTGGGGATGGCGATCGGCTTCGTGGCGTTGGCGGTGCTGGTCGCGGTCTTCGGGATCACCATCACGTCGCGCGTGTCGATCGACGCGGCAAGAACAGTGGTCGGTGTCTTCCTGCTGTTGTTCGGGCTCAAGTGGCTGCACAAGGCGATCCTTCGGTCGAGCGGGCTCAAGTCCCTCCATGACGAAGGGGCGGCATTCGAGGCAGCGACGCAGCGATTGGGACCGAGAGGAACCGCGGCGGGGATCGACCGCGTCGGGGTCACGACCGCGTTGGGGGGCGTCTTCCTCGAGGGTCTCGAGGTCGTGTTCATCGTTGTCGCGCTCGGAGGACCTCCAGGACATCCCGTCGGCGGTGGCCGGTGCGCTGATCGCGCTCCTCATCGTGGGCGGAGCCGGACTGGCGTTCCGCCGTCCGCTGACCCGGGTTCCCGAGAATGCGATGAAGTACGTCGTGGGGATCATGCTCACCTCGTTCGGCACGTTCTATGCGGGCGAGGGCATCGGCGTCCGCTGGTGGGGCGACGACCTGAGCCTCCTGATCCTGATCGCGACCTACGGGCTTGCGTCACTTGCATTCGTCCTGGTGCTGCGGCGTCCGTCTGCCAAGCCCGCTTCCTCCGGGGTGGGACAGGTGATCAAGGCCGTTGCGCTCGAGGTATGGGGGTTGTTCGTCGATGACGGCGCGGTCGCTCTCGTCGCCGTGGTCGCCCTGCTGGCGGTGGCACTGTTCGTTCAACACCAGGGTGACGGCCACAACATCGCCGGCGCGATGCTGATCGTGGGCGTGCTCGTCGCCGTGGGCGTGGGCTTGTCTGCCGCCGGCCGAGCGGCACGCAAGCCGGTGACCCCGGAAACGCCGGCGGAGGCGCTGCCTGCCGTAGCGCTCCGCGACGGTGTAGCGCACCGCGGAGTATCCGGAAGCCCCGACCGAGTTGCCGACCGCAATGCGTGAGAACGGGCTCGTGCACGGCGACTGCCGCGTGAAGCGGCCGGCGCGTCTGTCAGCAGCGCCGTTCGTGGAGCTCCGCGCGGCCCAGGCTTCAGGTCTGGAAGGCTCGTCATGCTGCCAAAGTGTTGCGCAAACCGCTGCGCAGAACATGTTGCGCAAACATGCGGAAACACCGCGTCAGCGGCTGTGCAATGTTCGCAGGGCGCAACACCAATCGAGGGGGCTTGACGTACCACCACCGACAGGGCGATCATGGCGCCTGCAGATCGACCCCGGCAGCCTGTTGAGTGGAGAAACTGGTGACCGGATTCATGTCATCTATGGCGGTGGCAAGCGTGGAGTGACCGCGGTCACTTTGAACCGCGCGCCTTCGCACGATCTCCTCTGGCACTAGCACTGTTGTCGATGTCCTCTCCGCCGTTGCCGCGAGTCGCCCACATAAAGAGGTAAGGCAAGCATGCGAATGAGAATCTGGCTGCCTCGTCGGTGGCGTCGTGGTGTTCGGCGTGCTGGTCGGGTTCTTCGTCACGCGCTTCCTGAATCCCACGCCGCCGCAGATCGCTGCGACCACCACCTCCACCACGCTGCAGGGGCGACCCGTCGTGGACTTCAACCTGACCACCGTTGCCGCCGTCGGCACCGCCGGGCAGGGCAATGGAGAGCATCCGAACTGGGTTGGCTACCTGCCCACCACGTACCTGAAAGTCCCGGCCGGGTGCGGTGGTGCACATGACCATCGACCAGCAGGACGGCCAGACGGGGTTGCGTAACGAGTACTTCGGTCTCGGTCAGAGGGACGATCAATGACCAGATGACGGTCGACGGCAAGGTGATGGGCGCCCTCGACCCGTCGCTCGCCGCGCACACCTTCACGATCCCGGACCTCGGCGTGAGCGTCCCGCTCGAAGGCGTGGCGGACAACGCTCCCGCCAATGCACAGATCGTCGTGCAGTTCGAATTCGTCGTCCCGAACAAGCCGGGGCTGTTCCGCTGGCAGTGCTTCGTTCCCTGCGCGGCCGGGACGCTCTACGGCAACGGTGGGCCGATGCAGACCCTCGGCTACATGGCCGGCGAGCTGCAGGTGGGCTGAGCGATGAGAAACAGAGCCACCGCGACCCGCATCGTGATCATCGTCTGGCTGGTGGCGGCCATCGTCGGCGACGTCGCCCTGGCGTTGGCGCCGATACCGCCGGGGCAGGCGTCGGACCTGGCTTCGAACGAGAGCTTCACGATCCTGCTGCTGGCCGAGATCGGCTGGCCGATCTTCTCGGCAGTGCTTGCAGCACTCTTCTTCACAATGGTCGTCAACCGGCTCGCGCCTCCGACGGCCGAGGTGAGCGCCGACGCGCTTCGTGGCAACACCCGAGCCCAGACGACCTGGATCGTGGCGACGCTCGTGATCGTGCTGAGCCTGGCGGTCTACGGCACGGTGGCGCTGGCGATCGATCAGCCGGGAGGCGGTATTTCCACCGACTCCGCATCACTGCCAATGCCGACATCGACGAGCCAGCCACTCGAGGTGCAGGTCATCGCTCAGCAATGGTGGTTCACCTATCGCTACCCACGTATGGCGGGATCGAGACCGCGCAACTGGTGTTGCCCGTCAACCAGAAGATCCAGTTCCACGTCACGTCGCTCGACGTCGTCCACTCGTTCTGGTTCTACGCGCTCGGAGTCAAGGCGGATGCGGTGCCACTCAACGACAACGTGGTCACTGCGACGCCCACAGAGATCGGCACCTATCGCATTCAGTGCGCTGAGCTCTGCGGCCTCTGGCACGGCAACATGGCCGACAACACCGCGATGGTCGTGAGCCCGTCGGACTTTGCAACCTGGATCCAGCAACAGACCGCGCTCGACGCGCCGATCATGAAGTACCTGCTGCCGTACAGCCACACGTACGAACCGTCGCCAACCATCTACGGATCGTGACGATGCTCAACACCCACTCGCATACAAGGGAAAGCTGACGTGGATGCTGTAACCACCGCACGGCCGCCGATGTCGACACCGCCGACACTGGCTCGCCGGCTGAACGAGTGGGGGCTGCCACTTGGGGTCCTCGGCTCGGTGATCGGCTTCATCATCGGCTTCGCCGTCGGAACTCACGCGATCCCGTACTCCTTTGGCGAGGACAACTCGCTCGGTTCCGATTCGGGAATCCTGCTCGGCTACGCCCTCAGCGTCGTCGGCTTCCTGGCAGGCATGGGTTTCCTCAACTACCCGATCGGCCGCCTCTTCGGCGCGAAGCGACCGTCGGAAGAGGACAACGCGTACATGCATGGCGAGAACGGTGGGTTGAGCAAGTACTTCCGGATGACCACGGATCACAAGGTCATCGGTCTGCAGTACCTGGTGATGATCCTGGCCTTCCTCTTCATCGGCGGCCTCGGAGCGATGTTCATCCGGACCGAGCTGCTCACGCCGTCGCCCACGGTGGCGACCGCTCAGTCGTACCTCACGCTGGTCGGACTGCACAGCACGCTGATGATCTTCATGGCGTCAGCCGCGATCATCGGGCCATTCGGCAACTACTTCGTGCCGATCATGATCGGCACGAGGAACATGGCGTTTCCACGCCTCGAAGCGCTGACATTCTGGCTCCTTCCGCCGGCAGGTTTGATCCTGCTCTCCACGGTGTTCCTCGGTGGCTTCACCACCGGGTGGACCGGTTACGCGCCGCTCGCCGACCAGAACGTTCTCGGTATGGACTCGTACCTGATCGCCTTCGCGCTGATCGGCTTGTCGATCGGCCTCTCCGGAGTCAACATGATCGCGACGATCATGACCAAGCGCGCCCCGGGGATGCCGCTGAGCCGGATGCCGATCTTCGTCTGGTCGGTGCTGGTCACGTCCTTCCTCGGCGCGCTCGCGGCGCCGGCCCTTATCGCGGCGGTCCTGATGGAGAGTGTTCGACCGTTCGTTTCAGACGACGCTCTTCGTCCCGGCGGGCGGCGGATCCCCCTACCTCTGGGAGAACCTGTTCTGGTTCTTCGGCCATCCTGAGGTGTACATCTTCGTCGTGCCCGGCCTTCGGGCTCGTCATGGAGATGCTGCCCGTCTTCACGCGACGACCACTCTGGGGCTATCGCGTCGGCGTCGGGGGGATGGTGGGCATCGGACTGCTCAGCTTTGTCGTCTGGCAGCACCACCTGTTTGTCAGCGGGCTTGCGCCGTCACTGCGACCGTTCTACATGTTCTCGACGGAGATGATCTCGGTCCCGACCGGCATCATCTATCTGGTGGCGCTCGGCACGCTGTGGCGCGCGCGCACGCGCTTCGGTGCGCCGATGCTGTTCATCTTCGGCTTCTTCTTCAACTTCCTGATCGGCGGGTTCACCGGGGTCTTCCTCTCCGACGTGCCGAGTGACTTCACGCTGCACGCCAGCTACTTCGTCCAGGCGCACTTCCACTACACGATCATGGGAGGAGAGGTCTTCGCGCTGATGGCGGCGATCGTGTACTACCTCCCGAAGATGACCGGTCGAACCATGGACACCAAGCTCCTGCGGTTCCAGTTCTGGGCGGTGTTCATCACGTTCAACGGAACGTTCATCTCGCTCATCGCGGTTGGCATCCTCGGGATGCCACGACGCGTCATCAGCTACGCCGCGTACCTGCAGCCACTCAATATCAGTGCGACGATCTTCGCGTACGGGCTCGGTCTGTCGATGACGCTCTTCCTCGGCATCCTGCTGTGGGAGGTGGTCATCAAGCAGCGTGTGGCGGCGAGCAACCCGTGGGAATCGCTCGGCGTCGAATGGCAGGTGCCGACGCCAGTTCCGACCTTCAACTTCGACCGCGTTCCGGTGTCGTGGTCGCTCCCCTATGACTACGACACCGGGAAGCCTGCGGCGGACTTCGGGCCGGCCGTACCGGCATTGAGTGGAGCCTGAGCAATGAGTGACGTCAGTCCCACCGGGCTCACCGTCGATCGACGAGGTCGAGGGCGGCGGCCGAACGCTGGTCTTCACGTCGCGGCTGGTCATGGCCGCCAATACGACGCTCCAGCTGAGCCTGCTCTTCGCGTATCTCTATCTGCGAGCGAACAACTTCGGCGGCATGTGGCGTCCGAGCGGCGTCGATGCGCCGCCGCAGGTCGCTCGCGCTGATCTCACTCGCTTTTCCGGTGATCACGCTGGTCGCGCTCTGGGCCGTGTGGAGCGCCGTCAGCAAGGCGCGCGAGTTCAAGCGCCATCAGTGGGCTGCTCTGGCTCGCGCTTCTGGCGGCGGTGCTCACAGGAGCCATCCGCATCCTGCTCATGTACCAGTTCAACTGGGAGCTGGACAGCGCGGGCACATACGCCGGATCTATCGACGATCTGGTACGCGGTGCTGCTCGGCGAGTTCATCCTCGTCGGACCTTTGGTTGCTCAGCCTGGTCATGGGCCACGTGCGCGGGAATGACCGCCTCAGTCCGTCGCACGCCCGCGCCGTCCTGGATCAGTGGGCGTACATCACCGGCGTCTCGATTGCGGTGTACCTGCTGGTCCAGTTCGTCAAGTAGGCCGGCATGCTCTGGCCACCGCTGCTTGACTGGAGTTTCGAACCAGTACCGATCGTAGGCAGCGCGACTGCCGCCTACCTGTACTGGCGCGGGCGCCGATCTGGAGCAGCGGCACTCGGACGCACGACGTCATGGGACAGCGGCGACACCGCGTTCGTCCTCGGTATCGGCGCGCTGCTTGCTGGCGCTCGTCTCGCCGATCTCGTATTTCGACATCACCTTCCAGTGGGATCACATGGTGCAGCACGTGCTCCTGCTGCTCGTCGCCCCACCGCTGATCCTGCTCGCAGATCCGTTCCGCACCGCCTGGGCCGGCTATCTCGCCGCGCAGGGCCGGCCGATCGTGATCGAGGGAACCTGGCCGGCGCGCGTGATGGGCAAACTGCACGCCGGGCCGAGAGCCGCTGCGCTGGTCGTGCTCGTGTTCAGCGTCGACCTCCTGCTCTGGCATCTGCCCCCGATCTACAACGCGACCCTGCGCATCGCCTCGGTGCACGACCTCGAGCACCTCACCTTTCTCGTCGTCGGATTGCTCTTCTGGGATCAGGTCATCGCTCCGTTGCAGGCGCGCCGGGCGGTTGTCGCTGCGTCGGGCGAGGCGTGGTGGTCATGGTCGGGATGTTTGTCAGCTGGGGTCTCGCGATCGTGATCGGCGTACGCGACCCATCCGCTCTACGCTTACCCGGTGCCGAGTGGTGGATTGAGCCTGCTCGGGGATCAGGAGATCGCCGCGGGCGTGATGTGGGTGCCGGGTGGCGTTCCGTTTCTCATCGCGCTGCTCTATCTCGGTATTCGCTGGTTCGAGGTCGATGACCGGTCTGCCTCGAATGCCGCAGTGGCCCAGCCATGAAGCGCCGCCGGCGACTGATGATCGGCTGTGCTCTGGTGTTGCTCGCCTCCGCGTGCGGCGCCGCCAAGCCGGCGGCGAGCCCCACGCAGCAGGTCACCGCGTCGGGTGGTCCGACGCTGACGGGGAAGGACGTGAGCATCACCTCGTACCGAGGCAAGCCGGTGGTGCTGATCTTCTGGGCGTCCTGGTGTGGACCCTGCCATGATGAGCAGCCGGCGCTGAACACCGCGTACGCCCAATGGTCGCCGCGCGGTGTCGTGTTCCTCGGCATCGACCTTCGCGACACGACTGCTCCCGCGCTGGCGTTTCAAACGGAGTTCAAAGTGCCGTATCCCAGCATCGCCGACACCAACGCGACCCTGGCGATCGACTACCGTATTCCCTCGGCGCCGTCCCTGGTCTTTCTCACCGCGCAGGGCAAGGTCGCGGACGTCGTCCTCGGGGCGCTCGGCACCATGAGCGTCGCCGACTTCAACGCGGAGCTCACGACACTGCTGGGCGCGTCGCCATCAGGCAGCGCGTAGGAGAGGGGATGCAGACCAGCGCAGACATCGTCATCGGACCACCGGAGGTGACCGGCGTTCCCACCGTGGCGGACGGCGTCAGCGGTCGCCTCTCGACGCAACTCCGCGCGACCGCTGCGCGACTACGTGAGCCTGGCGAAGCCGCGAATCATCGTGCTGCTGCTCATCACCGAGATCGCCACGATGATCATCGCCGCCCGAGGGATTCCCTCGCCGGCGCTGCTCTTCTGGGCTGCGCTTGGCGGCGCGCTCGCGTCCGGTGGGTCGGGTGCGATCAACTGCTGGTACGACCGCGACATCGACCGCGTCATGGCGCGGACGTGCACGCGCCCGCTCCCGTCGGGGCGGATTCTTCCCTGGCAGGCCCTCACCTTCGGCGTGTCGCTGATCGTCGCATCCGTGCTGGTCTTCAGCCTCGCCGTCAATCTGCTCTCGGCCGCGCTGGCGCTCGCCGGCGGCTTGTTCTACGTGTTCATCTACACGATGCTGCTCAAGCGGCGGACGCCCCTGAACATCGTCATCGGCGGTGCCGCGGGCGCATTCCCGCCATTGGTCGGATGGGCGGCGGTGCAGGGCAACATCGGCTGGCCCGCGTTCGTCCTCTTTGCGGTTGTCTTCCTCTGGACGCCGCCGCACTTCTGGTCACTCGCGCTGCTGCTCCGTCGCGATTACCGCAATGCCAGCGTGCCCATGCTGCCGGGGATCATCGGCACGGCGAGGACCCACCGGCGAATCCTGCTGTACCTGCTGGCGCTGATCGCCGCGAGCCTGCTTCCCGGGCTCATGCTCGGCATCGGCTACACCATCGGCGCAGCGGTCCTCGGCGCCTGCTACGTCGGGCTCGCCCTCTGGGCGCGCGCCGAGGGGTCGTCACGCGCGGTGGCGCTGCTGTTCCACTACTCGCTCGCGTATCTCGCGCTCATCTTCGTGGTGGGCGCCGTGACTGCAGTCGTTCTGGGCTAGCCCGTCGCCAGGTCAGCTCGAGAGGACCGTCCCAGTTCCTGTCGCCGTATAGATCGTCACGCCACGGCTGGCGTTGCTGATGGTCAGGACCAATGGACGTAGGCCTACCTCGCAGCCCATTTGCGGCGCAAGCCGCGAGGGGCAGTCTGCGACCCGTCAGCGCTTCGCCAGACTCTCTCGCACCTTGCGCTGCATTCGCCAGGCTCGCTGCATCGCGGGGAAGCCCGGCAGGCTGCGAAGTCCGTGGCAATCTGGCGCTGCGGCCTCCTCGTGCTCGCGAGACTTAGCCCTCAGCAGCTCCCAGGTCAGCCGCAGGTGCTCACCCTGCCACGGCGGGTTCCGTCGCCACCGACGATCGACGCAGCACGAAGCCGAATTCGAAGCCATCCGGAACGTCTTCCACGAACACGGCGTCGAGCAGCTCCCATTGCATTCCCATCTCGACAATTGTGTATTCGATCACCGGGACGAACTCGTCCTCGGACCAGCAATGCACGTGGATCGAGCGCTGCCGATTCAGCTCGAACTGTTCACGCACCTGCTCGGGCGTCCAGGTCGGGTCCCAGAAGTCCGTCTTGCGGAGGTAGTCCTCGACATGCTCGTCACTGACAACTGTGACCTGATCTCGATGATCGCTGACCAGATGGGCGAGCGGCGTTGCCGAGCTCGTTTGCGGTCAAACGTGTGGCGCCGATCGGGAAGGAAGACAAGGACCACGGCGCCCGGTCTCAGCACTCGATAGATCTCGCCGATTTGCGTCAATGGATCAGCCAGGTGCTCGAGCAGGTGACTTGCGATCACGAAGTCCTGGCTCGCGTCAGCCAGCGCCGAGAGGCGATCGTCATCGAGATTGGCGACGATGTCCGGTTTGGGGAACGTTGCGCCTGCCTCGATATTGGTGAAGAGCGCGAGATTCTCCTCGGGCTGCCATCGGTCCACGAACTGCACGGTGACCCCGGGATAGGGGATCGGCATCGGATGGTGGCCCGGTCCGAGCTCCACGCCGGAGCCGTTGAGAAAACGCGTGAGCAACCCGCGGCGAATTGGGGCTCACGGCAGCAAGTCTCTGGGTCATGGCCTGCCCTCAGGAGCACGGCTCCGTACGCGGCGGCGGGATGCCCGATGGGGCGAGCGGCGACGATGTCGTCCACGCTGCCGGGATCCTAGCATCCGGGCGATCGAGGCAGCCGGCCCGGTGTCACGAGACATGCGACGGCATTGACACCATGGATGAGGGATCGCATACGTTGCAGGTCCACCTCGGTACGGGAAGGAACACGCCATTCTCAGTCACCATCGGCGCAACATCCTCGTCTCTGCGCTCGCCGCCGTTCTCCTTGCAGGGAGTGACGGCGCTGCCTTCGACGGTCGGCGCCGAGCGCCGCCCCAGCGCCGGCGAACGCCGAGCGCCGCGGCCCGCGTTGCCCGCGCGCACGAGATCGCAGGCGGCCGCGCTCGGGCGGTCACGGCGAAACCTGCCTGCGGGCCGGTGCAGCCCGGCTTCGCCCGGTGCCTCGAGCTCGTCGACACGCCCCCGCCGGGATTTCATCCGACGGCCGGAGGTACTCGGCTACGCACCATCCGATCTGCAGAGCGCCTACAACCTTCCATCGGCGACCAACGGGACGGGACGCACCGTCGCCGTCGTCGATGCGTATGACGACCCCGAAGCCGAAGCCGATCTCGACGTCTATCGAGCCAACTACGGACTCCCCGCATGCACCACGGCCAACGGCTGCTTCAGAAAGGTGAACCAGTCCGGCGGCACCTCCTACCCGGCGGCGAACGTCACGTGGGCGAGCGAGATCTCGCTCGACCTCGACATGGTGTCGGCCATCTGTCCGAAGTGCCACATCCTGCTGGTCGAGGCGACCATTCCCTACAGCACCGACCTCGGTGCGGCTGAAGACGAAGCCGCAGCCCTCGGCGCGACCGAGATCTCGAACAGCTACGGCGGCCCGGAGGGGTCGTTCGACACAGGGAACCGACCACTACTACGACCATCCGGGGATCGCGATCACGGTCGGGAGCGGCGACGACGGCTATGGCGTCAACTATCCCGCGGCGTCGCCGTATGTCACCGCCGTGGGCGGGACGAATCTCCAACCGTCGGGCAGCGCCAGAGGCTGGACCGAGAGCGCCTGGGGCAACACCGGTGACGGTGGAGCGGGGAGTGGCTGCAGCTACTACGAGAGCCGGCCCTCGTGGCAGTCGAGCAATCCGAACATCACGGCGGTCTGCGCGCACAGGGCGACCGCAGATGTCTCCGCCGTCGCGGATCCCGGACACGCCGGTCGTGGACTACGACTCATACGGTTCGAGCGGGTGGGGCCTCGCCGGTGGCACGAGCGCCTCGACGCCGATCATCGCGGGCGTCTTTGCGCTGACGATCGAACGCGTCCGCGTTCGGCACCGGCTATCTGTACAGCCACACAGCCGGCCTCTACGACGTGACCACGGGTTCGAACGGCAGTTGCGGTGGCAGCGCGCTCTGCACGGCGACGACCGGGTGGGACGGGCCGACAGGCCTCGGAACTCCCAACGGTATCAACGCTTTCGGCACCGGCGGCAAGCCGATTGTGAGCGCCGTTGTCCCGGCTGCCGGCCCGGTCGCCGGTGGGCAGACGCGTGACCGTGCTCGGCTCGGGGTTTGCGGCAGGAATGACCGCAACGATCGGCGGGACGTCGGTGACGCCCTCCGCGATCACGGCCAACTCGTTTCAGTTCGTCACGCCTGCCGGGACTGCGGGATACGTCCAGGTCCAGGCCACGACGACCCTGGGCGCCAGCCTGCTCACCGCGCAGACGGGTTACATCTACACGGGTCTCAGCAACTACACGGCGCTCGCCACGCCGTTCCGCATCCTCGACACACGGTCGACGACGTGCATCCAGTGCTCGGGTGGCGCGCTGGTCGCCGGCGCCACCCGGACGGTCCCGATCACCACGTACACGGATCCGAAGACGCACGAGTCGGTTCCAAGTGATGCGACCGCTGTCGTCATCAACGTGACGGCGGTCGCCGGCACCGCCACGAGCCTGCTGGCGGTCTATCCGGCGGGCACCGGCCAGCCGACTGCGTCGAACCTGAACTTCGCGCAGGGAAAGGTCATCCCCAACCTTGTCACCGTGACCCTGGGCCAGAGTGGCTCGATCACCATCTACAACGCTGACGGCACCGTGAACGTGCTCGCCGACGTCGAGGGATACTTCGAGCCCGACGCGTCGAGCGATGTCACCGGTGAGTTCCACGCCATCGCGCCGGTTCGCGTGTGCGACACCCGTTCAACGTCGTCGACGCCCGCGTGCAGGACGCACGGCGCGCTGGTTGGCTCGAGTCCGCTCATCGTCAACGTGACCGGTAGCGGCGGGATCCCGGGCAACGGGAACGCCGCAGCCGCGGTGCTCAACATCACCGGTGTCGCCGGCAGTGCCCTGACCTACCTGAGCGTGTTTCCGACGACATCGACCGGAACATGCGCCTTCGGCGGCACCACGGCGCCGACGTTCTCGACGCTCAATCTCACCGCCGGGACCGTCGAGGCGAATCGGGTGATGGTCGGGCTCGGGCCGGCGTCACCTGGTGGCAACGACACATCGGTGTGCGTCTACAACGCGGCCGGGTCGATCAACGTGATCCTCGACGCCAACGGCTGGTTCGGCGGATCCAGCGCGGGCGCGGGTGATCAGTACCAGGCGATCGGTCCGAGCCGGATCTGCGACACGCGCACCGGGTCGGGACATCCGTGCGCCGGCGAGGCGCTCGGGCCCAAGGGCATCGACCTCGTTGCGGTCGCCGGCGTCGGTGGCATCCCGACGAGCGGCTCGGCGAACCCGCCGCTCGCAATCATCGCCAACCTCACGGCGATCGCGCCGACCGCGGGACACGTACTTGACGATCTATCCGGCGAACCTCACGACCACCCCGCTGGCATCCGACATCAACGCGAACCCGGGTGAGGTGCTCCCGAACCTGGTGGTGGTGCAGCTCGATCCGAATGCGGGAGCGGACGACGGCCATGTCGACCTCTTCAACGCGGCCGGGCACACGAACGCGGTGATCGACGTCGAGGGCTGGTTCCAGTAGGACCGGCGGACAGTCCGACTGCGACCCTGCGCCGGCGACCGGCCCGGCTCTGCAGTGATGAGCCGGGCCGGCCGTGATTGCGCGAGGTGACGAGCGTTAGTGGCCCAGAGCAGCCGTCGCCTGCGAATCCATCGTCCCCTCGATCGTCGAGACGTTGGAAGGCGCTCGGGTTCTGGAGGAACTGGAGCAGGTCGGCCCAGAGCTTCGGCTCCCAGCTTCCCTGGAGGTCGTCAAGGCTGAACACGAAGCTGCTCGCGTTGACGAGCGCCTTGGCGTCGGCCTGGCTCACCGGATCCGGGATAGGCGCTCGGCGCCACCTGGTTGTTCGGCGACGCGAACCCACCGAGATGTGCCCAGATCGTGCCGCGGCTCGGGACCGGCGAGGTACTTGATCAGCGCGGTCGCTTGCGGCGTCGAATGGAGCATCATCGCCACGTCGCCGGCGCCCTGGATTGCCGTGTTGTTGGCGCTGTCGGCTGACGGGCGCCGGGAAGGCGAAGAAGTTGTAGCACGGGGTCTTCGCGGGATCGGCGGTGCACGCTGCGCCGCCTGCTCCGGTGGTTCCAGGCGTGTAGTTCGCCGAGTTGCCGGTGATCTCGCTGACGACGAAGTCGGCCTCGATCACCATCGCGGCCTGTCGGCTGGGCCGGTGGCTTGGGGAACACCTTGTCGACGCATGCGGGATAGGCGTTGGACAGCGAGCCCTGACAGCCCACCGAGCAGATACGAGGTGTTGCCGACGAGCTGGGCCATGGTCGTGAACGCTGTCGTGACCGTCGGATCGGTCCACTTGATGGCGTGTGTCGCCAGCTTGTTGTAGTCGGCTGCGCCGGCAGTCTTGAGATAGATGTTCTGCCACATGTCGGCCACCGGCCAGCCGACGTCGGTGCACAGCGAGAAGGGCGTCGATGCCTGCGGCCTTCAACTGCGCGGCGTCGGTGAGCAGCTGCTCCCACGTGGTCGGCGGCGACGTGATGCCCGCTGCGGTGAACAGCGCCGGGTTGTACCAGATCGTGTTCTTGTTCGCGCCCTTGAACCACACGCCGTACTGCGTGCCGTTGTAGCTCGCCAGCGTGTTCCACGCGGCGCCGAAGTTGGACGTGAGGCTGCCGAGGATGCTCGTGAGAGGCTTGATCGCGTTCTGCTTGGCCAGAGCGTCGAGCGTGCCCGGGTCAGGAACCAGCGCGACGTCAGGAGGCGAGCCACCGGCCACCGCGGCGGTGAGCGCGGTGTCCATGTTGTTGCCCTTGCCCTGGTAGTTCACGGTGATGCCCGTGTCGGCCTCGAACGGTGCCAGCGCCGCCTGGAAGTCCTGCTGCTCCTGCGCGGTCCACTCCGCCCACAACGTCACCGAGCCGCCGATCTTCGCGCTCGACGAACTGGAGCTCGAGGATGATGCTGCGGGCGATGTCGAACCGCATGCCGTAGCGATTCCAAGGATTCCGGCTGTCACCACCGCCAGCTTGCCCAGCGTGCTGACCTGCGTCATAGAGATCCTCCTCACGGGGGCGAGCCGTCAGCCAGCCCCAGTGGCCTAATTTGTTCGAGCATCGGTGTACTCCACATGTACGCGAAACGCAACTACCTCAGATCCGTTCTCATACCAATGGGTGATGCCGCGTATTGCGTGCTCCGGCTTGCGGTAGCACGTCCGCAGACGTAGGATTCCGTCCACTGTGGTGAGGGCCTGACGTGGCGGTAGCCGTCCCGACTGCGGGCGAGTCCGTTCCGACGGCGCCCGCAGGGGAGATCCTGCCGACCACGAGCAAGCCGGCCGGCGGTGGCGGGTTTCGCAGCCACCTCGGGTCGCTGCTCTTCCTGCTCCCCGGTGCGCTCTGGCTGCTGCTGATCGTCGTCTACCCGCTGATCGCGACGGTCATCCGCAGCTTCTTCGACGGCAGCGGTCAGAACTTCATCGGCCTCGGCAACTACCAGTCGATCTTCTCGACGACCGACATCATCGTCTCGCTGAAGAACAACGTCGTCTGGGTGGTGCTGTTCCCGTTCCTGGTGACGTTCTTCGGGCTGGTCTTCGCGGTGCTCACCGAGCGGATCCGGTGGTCGACTGCGTTCAAGACCATCGTGTTCATGCCGCTGGTCTTCAGCGCCACCGCAGCCGGTCTGACCTGGGCGTCGATCTTCTTCATCGATCCGCACACCGGCATGGTCAACGCCGCGATTCAGGGCGTCAGCAACGCGGTCAGCCCTCCCGGGCTCTACCCGATCGACCCGACCACGGGCCAGACCGTGTCGGGCCTTGCCGCCGACGGACGTGCAGTCGGGGGCCGGTGGCACGCTGGAAAGCAAGGCGACGGTCAGCGCCGGGAAGCACGATCGACCTCGGGCTCATCGGCATCAGCCCGGTGACGCTGCAGCAGAACGGCGCAGCCCCGGCTGTCGTTCCGACGGCGGCGTCCGGAGCCATCACGGGACTGGTGTGGCGCGACTTCTCGCCGACGCATCCGACCGCAGCGCGGTCAGGTCTTCCCGGACGAGGATGGGATCCCCGGCCTGAAGGTGTCGCTGCTCGAACTCGAGCGGCGCCGTCAGCGCGACGACCACGACGGCGAACAACGGCACCTTCAAGTTCGACAGCGTCGGTTCGGGCAACTTCCGCGTGCAGATCACTGCCAACAACTTCCAGGCCGGCTTCAACGGCATCTTCTTTCTCGGCACGCAATCGCTCACACCGACGAGCTCGCTGAACCCGACGCTGCAGGCGATCCTCAGCCTGCCGATCGTGGACATCGCGATGATCATCGCCTACCTCTGGATCTGGGCCGGATTCGCGATGGTCGTCATCGGCGCCGGACTTGCGGCGCTGAACCGCGAGGTGCTCGAGGCGGCGCAGATCGACGGCGCGAGTGAATGGCAGACGCTTGCGCCGCGTGACCGTGCCGATGTTGCGACCCGGTGCTCGTCGTGGTCTTCGTCACCATGCTCATCAACGTGCTCAAGATCTTCGACATCATCCTGAACATGGCCGCGCCGTCATCGCAGGGCGGCGCCGCGCACGCTCGCCGTCGACATCTACAACGACTTCTCGACACCGCACGGGCCAGGGACTCGCCGCCGCGCTCGCGGTGGTGCTCTTCATCCTCGTCATCCCCGCCATGCTGTTCAACCTCAAGAGGATTCGCGGATGAGTGTGCAGGCTGCGTCGTTGCCGGTCGCCGCGCCGGCGCAGAAGCCGCGGCGGCCGCGATGCGCCCATCGCGCATTGTCGTCAACGTCGTCCTCGCGGCGATCGCGATCTTCTGGCTGGTGCCCTCGGTCGGGATCGCTGATCATCTCGCTGCGGCCCAACAGCGCCTTCGAGCAGTCCGGGTGGTGGACGGTGTTCACGGCGCCCGCGCAGCTGACGTTCAGCAACTACCAGTCGCTGTTCTCGGCGGGATTCAAGGCCGGTGGCGTGCTCGACTCGCTGACGACGTCGATCGCGATCACCGTGCCCGTGACGATCCTCGTCACGGTGATCTCGAGCCTCACCGCGTATTCGCTCGTGTTCGGCAGATGGCGCGGGCGAACGCTGGTGTTTCTGCTCATCGTCGCGATGCTCGTGCTGCCCTGCAGATGGCGCTGATCCCGGTCGCCAGCCTGTACAAGGTCTTCGACAACGCCACGGGCCTGCAGCTGTTCGGCTCGGTGATCGGCGCGATCATCTTTCACGTTGCGTTCGGGCTCCCGTTCGGCATCTTCCTGATGCGCAACTTCTATTCGGGCATTCCGCACGACCTGCTCGAGGCCGGACGGATCGATGGAGCGGGGGAGTGGACGCTCTTCCGGAAAGTCGTGATGCCGATCGGCATTCCGGCGCTGGCGTCGCTCGCCATCTTCCAGTTCATCTGGGTGTGGAACGATCTGCTCGTCGCGCTGATCTTCCTGTCGGGCAACACCGCACCAGACGCTGACGCTCTTCCTGTACAGCCAGACTCGAGCGTTGTCCTCCAACTACTGGATCATCTCCACGGGTGCGATCATCTCGATCATCATCCCGCTCATCGTGTTCTTTGCCTTCCAGCGATACTTCGTCCGTGGCGTGCTCGCCGGGGCGGTGAAATGAGGAGCGTGTCATGGCCGGCGTAGTCCTCGAGGATCTGACCAAGCGGTACGACGGCGGCGGCGCGCTCGCCGTCAACAACCTCAACCTCGATATCAAGGACGGCGAGTTCGTGTGTCTCGTCGGACCGTCGGGCTGCGGCAAGACGACCGCGTTGCGCATGATCGCCGGCCTCGAGGAGATCACCAGCGGCGAGGTGCGGATCGGCGATCGCGTCGTGAACAACCTGCCCCCGCGCGATCGTGACATCGCCATGGTGTTCCAGAGCTACGCGCTCTATCCGCACATGAGCGTTCGCGACAACATGGCGTTCGGATTGCAGCTTCGCAAGACACCCAAGGCGGAGATCGACAAGGCGGTCGACCGAGGCAGCGCGCATCCTCGATCTCGAGCGCTTCCTCGACCGCAAGCCGGGCCAGCTGTCCGGCGGCCAGCGGCAACGCGTCGCACTCGGACGCGCGATCGTTCGCGAGCCCGCGGTGTTCCTGATGGACGAGCCGCTCTCGAACCTCGACGCGAAGTTGCGTGTCCAGACGCGCGCCGAGATCGCGCGCATGCACACCCGCCTCGAGGCCACGATGATCTACGTCACGCACGACCAGGTCGAGGCGATGACCATGGGCGACCGCATCGCGGTGATCAGCGAGGGCGTGCTGCAGCAGGCGGGCAGTCCGAAGGAGCTGTACGAGCTCCCTCAGAACCGGTTCGTCGCCGGCTTCATCGGGTCGCCGTCGATGAACTTCATCGACCTCAAGGTCTCCCAGGACGGAGGCGTCGTCCGGCTCACCGGCGAGGGAGCCGAGATGCGACCGGACGACACCCAGTCGGCGCTGCTGCGCAACCTGGGTCTGGACACGGTGAGCCGTTGGGTTCCGGCCGGAGCATCTCGATCTCGGGACGCTGACCGGGCCCGGGCTGAGCGTCACGGTCGTCGTGGACGTGGTCGAGTTCCTCGGCAACGACGAGCTCATCCACGGCAGCAGCGAAGGCCGCGACGTCGTGGCGATCATCGACGCCGACAACACGCTGAAGGTGGGGGAGTCGGTGACCCTGATCGACGTCGCCCCGGCGCCTCCACCTCTTCAATCCGACGACGGGGCTCCGGATCGCCGCAGGACGACGCCGCCGGCGGCGCAAGCGTTGCGCACTACCGGGTCACACAGGCGTGAGCGGGCGTTCAGCTCGCAGAATTGTGCTACAATCTGCTACAGGATCAATCCCCCTGGAGCAATTGAAATGGCAAGAACAGTCTGGCTCACGCTTCGAGCCCTCTACGGTATGGAAACTGGGCGCGCCGTGCCGTTCGTGCGGCGCGGCGATCTCCCACGCAGGACGCATTCGGCACGAGCGAAGGCGTCTGCCGCCTCTGCCGCGACCGCGCCGACTCGAACGTCTAACCGCGACCTCCGCGCACTGATCGCGTGCTCCGCTCACGGCGGCGACGGCGTGATCCGCCGGCAGACGACGTCGCGGGTCGAGACGCTCGAGGATGAGCTCGAGCGTCAGGTGCTCGACGGCCGGTTCAAGCCCGGCGAGCATCTTGGCGAGATCGCGCTCGCCGAGGAGTTCGATGTCGGCCGCAACACGCTGCGCGCCGCGTTCGACGGCCTGGTCCGCCGGGGCCTGCTCGTCAAGTCGCGCAACCGCGGGGTCTTCGTGCGCGCGCTCACCGCGCACGACCTGGGTGAGATCTATGAGGTGCGCACCGCGCTCGAGGTCCAGGCATCGCGCATGCTGGCCGCACGCGCGCACGGTGCCCGACGCAGCGCGGAGCTGCGCTCGCGCAGCACCACCGCCTCGGTCCGCGTTCGTCGCAGCGCGTGGTCGTCGAGGCGGATCTCGCCTTCCACCGCGCCCTCGTCGTCGGGACCGGGAATGCCCGCTTGACGCGCGCGCACAAGCAGCTCGAGATCGAGATCCTCCTCTGCCTCGCGCAACTCGTCCGGGGCTACGCGACGGTCGGCCAGCTCGCCGGCGAGCACGGCGCGCTGCTCGAGGCCATCGAGAGCGGCAGGCCCGACGCGGCGGAGACGGTCATCCGCAGCCACCTGGAGAACGCCACGACGTGGCTCATCGAGCACGCCGCCGCGCGACGCGGACGCGGTCTACGCAGTCGGCCTTGGGGCGCCGAGCGCGTCGAGCGATCGGGGATAGACCTCGTCGATCAGCGGGCTGGAGAGGATGAAGTCGGCGGTCGCCCGGTTGCACGCCATCGGGATGTTGTGCACCACCGCGATGCGCAGCAGCGCCTTGACGTCGACGTCGTGGGGATGGGGTTCGAGCGGATCCCAGAAGAAGATGATCACGTCGATTCGTCCTTCCGCAATCGCCGCGCCGACCTGCTGGTCACCACCGAGCGGTCCGGTGAGGAAGCGGTGGACCGGCAGCCCCAGCTCGTTCGCGACCATCGAACCGGTGGTGCCGGTGCCGAGCAGATCATGGCGCGCGAGGGTGTCGCGGTTGAAGCGCGCCCACTCGAGCATGTCGGCCTTCTTGTTGTCGTGCGCGATCAGCACGATCTGCTTTCGTCTCGGACCTGAACGTGGCACGGTGCGCCTCCCGCTGAGCGACTGGGGGACGGTGCGATTGTAGCACAATCTGAGCGATATCGCGAGCTGAGACAAGGCAGATCGGCCGATCCACGGCGAGTCCGGCGAGGTCCGTCCCCCTAGGCTATCGGGGTGCTGAAAGCCACACCCGCCGCGCTGCGCCACCGCGACTTCGCGCTGCTCTGGTCCGGGCAGAGCGTCTCGCTGGTCGGCGACGGCGTCTACACGGTCGCCCTCGCGCTGGAGACGCTGCGCATCGACAACCATCCGTTCGCGCTTTCGCTCGTGCTGGCCGCGCGGCTGCTGCCGACGGTGCTGCTGCTCGTGGTCGGAGGGGTGATCGTCGACCGGATTCCGCGCCGCTTCGCGATGCTCGCATCGGATTCGACTCGCGGGCGTCGCTGTCGCGGTGATCGCGGTCCTGGTCGCGCTCGGGATCGCTGCAGATCTGGGAGCTCGTGGTGCATCTCGGTCGTGTTCGGTGCCGCAGATGCGCTCTTCTACCCGGCGGCAACGGCGGTGACCCCGGAGATCCTTCCGGCCGACCTGCTGGTGCAGGGCAGCGCGCTCAATCACACGAGCCAGACCGTGGCGCAGAACCTCCTCGGGCCGGCGCTCGGCGGACTGGTCGTCGCCGCGCTCGGCTACGAGTGGGGCTTCGCCATCGACGCGCTGAGCTTCGCGGTGAGCGCCGGCTGCGTCCTTGCGATGGCGCAGCCGGCCGCGCCCGGAGCCCTCGGGCCGCTCGGCGCTCGCCGACGCGCGCGACGGGCTCCGCTACGTGCGCTCGCAACGGTGGCTCTGGGTATCGCTCGTCGGCGCCGGGCTGGCCAACTTCGTCGCGTTCTCGCCGCTCGCGGTGCTCGTACCGCTGCTGATCCGCAACGTGCTGCATCAGGGCCCGCTCGCGCTCGGGTTGGTGCTCGCCGACCGGCGGAGTCGGCGGCGGCCTGACGGCGCTGCTCGTCGCGAGGTTTGGCGCGCCGCGGTTGCGGATCACCTGGATGTGGGGCGGGTGGGCGGTCTCGGCCGCCGCGATCGTCGTCCTCGCGTCTCGCGCCGAACGCATGGGTCGCCGGCGCCTGCGATGTTCGTCATCATCGCCGGGCTGATGTTCGGCAACGTCTTGTGGAGCCCGATGATGCAGGAGTTGGTGCCGCCGGAGCTGCTCGGCCGTGCCTCGTCGGTGGACTGGCTGATGTCGCTGAGCCTCAGCCCGCTCGGCGTCATCGTGGGCGGCGCCGCCGCAGGCGTCATCGGCACGCGCATCGACGATGTTGATCGGCGGCGTGCATGTCGGCTCTCGCCTGTGCGGCATTCTCTTCGTCCCGGCGTCCGCGACCCCGAGCGGCACCTCAGTTCACGGGCGGTTGCCGCGTCGCGCTGACAGGCATCCCTGCCAAACTCGAGGGGTGATCGAGGCAGCCTCATAGCGACCACCAGCGACACGGCTCGCACCGCGGCGCCGGCTGCGCGGGACTCGCGGCGACGGCTACAAGTGGGTAGCCCTTTCCAACACCACGGTCGGGCGTCCTGCTCGCCACCATCGACGCGTCGATCATGTTGATCGCGATGCCGGACATCTTTCGCGGCATCGGCCTGAATCCGCTCGATCCGGCGAACAGCTTCTACCTGCTCTGGATGATCCTCGGGTTCCTGATCGTCAGCAGCGTGCTGGTGGTGGGGCTGGGACGCCTCGGCGACATCGTCGGCCGCGTGCGCATCTACAACCTCGGCTTCGTCATCTACACGAGCGCGTCGCTGCTGCTGACGATCGACTGGATGACCGGACCGCCGGGCGCCGTCTGGCTCATGGTCTTCCGGGTGGTGCAGGGCATCGGCGCCGCGTGTCTCATCGGCAACTCGGCGGCGATCCTCACCGACGCGTTTCCGACCAATCAGCGCGGCCTCGCGCTGGGCATCAACAACATCGCGGGCATCAGCGGTGTGTTCATCGGGCTCGATCCTCGGCGGCCTGCTCGCGCCCACTCAACTGGCGCCTGGTGTTTCTCGTCTCGGTCCCGTTCGGCATCTTCGGCACCGTCTGGGCGTACCTCAAGCTGCAGGAGCGCGGCGTCCGGCGCCGCGTGCCGATCGACTGGCTCGGCAATCTCACGTTCGCAATCGGCCTGATCCTGGTGATGATCGGCATCACGTACGGGATCGAGCCGTACAAGTCGAATCCGATGGGATGGACGAGCCCGTTCGTGCTCACGGCGCTCGGCGCTCGGTGTCGCGTTCCTCGCCGCCTTCGCGGTGATCGAGGGCCGGGTCGAGAATCCCATGTTCCGTCTCGGATTGTTCCGCATCCGCGCGTTCACCTTCGGCACGCTGTCGAGCTTTCTCGCCGCGGTCGGCCGCGGTGGACTGATGTTCATGCTGATCATCTGGCTGCAGGGGATCTGGTTACCCGAGCACGGATACAGCTTCACGTCGACGCCGCTCTGGGCGGGCATCTACATGATCCCGTTGACGGTCGGATTCCTCATCGCCGGTCCGCTCTCCGGCTATCTGTCGGACCGGTATCGGGTCACGGCCGTTCGCGACCGGCGGGATGATCGGCGCAGCCGCGAGCTTTCTGTTCCTGCAACTGCTGCCCATCGATTTTCGCTATCCAGCTGTTCGCGCTGATCCTGTTCCTCAACGGCCTGTCCATGGGCGCGTTCGCCTCACCAAACCGCGCGGGTGTCATGAACAGCCTTCCTCCAGGCGATCGCGGCGCCGGCGGCGGCATGAACGCGACCTTTCAGAGCTCGGCGCAGGTGCTGTCCATCGGCATCTTCTTCACGCTGATGATCATCGGACTGTCGGCGACACTCTCGACGACCATGACCGCCGGCCTCGAAGCGCACGGTGTTCCGGTGGCGGTCGCGCAGCACGTCGGTCATCTGCCGCCTGTGTCGATCCTCTTTGCGGCATTTCTCGGATACAACCCGATCCAGTCGCTGGTCGGCGCGCACGTGCTCTCGCAGCTGTCAGCCGCAAACGCCGCAGCGCTCACCGGACGTCAGTTCTTTCCGACCCTGATCTCCGGCCCGTTTGCAGCCGGGCTGCACCAGGCGTTCACGTTCTCGCTCATGGTGTGCCTCGTCGCGGCGGTCGCCTCATGGTCGCGCGGCGGGCGTTTCGTTGCAGCGCACCCGACCATCGCACGGAGGCGCCGGAGATCTGAACCGGTTCGGCTCGGTCCGGGCGGTGATCCCTCGCCGGGCGCCGGCGTCAGCAGTCCGCGGAACGCGCGGATGCGTTCAGGCCGTGACGTAGAGTTGCGATGGAAAGGTGATGAACAGGATTGCGCCGATCGAGATTGCGGCTCCAGCTGCCACGACCGCCACCGATGCGAACGCCTCGGCAGGTGTCGGGAGCGACGTCGCGATCGTTGACAGTGATGTGGTTGCCCCTGTCTGCACCACATAGAGGTAGCTGTCCTGCGCGGTGATGTCGATGGTGCCGTTCGCCCCGGCGGCCATTGCAAAGAGCCCGCCAGAGGTGGACGGCATGAAGAACATCGTTGCCGACTGCGTCGCCGTGTCGTAGTAGCCGTACAGGCCGGGCAGGTTCAGCTGCGACCAGGCCATCCACATGCGACCGTCCGCGCCGAGCACCATCGTTGTCGGGTTGTAGAAGTAGTTCCATCCGTGGACCTTCGCAATCGGTCCTGGCTCGACCTCCCCGACACCCCACGGCGTCGATCCGTACGAGAACCACGGCAATCCGCTCGGACCAACCTCGAGATCCTCCGCGCCGCCATGCGGGCCGATGGCGAATGTGGTGATGCACTGCGCCTGCATCTGCGCGCTGCCGAGACGGATGCGCGTGATCGAGCCGGCGCCACTTGCCGGTGCCGGCGCCGCCGGGGCGAACGCAGCGACTGAGACGGCGGTGATGCAGGCAGCCGTGCACGTCAGTACGCAGGCCGCAAGCAAACGGCCGGCGCGCCGTCCCAACAAACCCCTGACCATCCGCGTCTCCGCGATCACCACCCGATCGAGCACACGCTCCCCGACGCGATGTCTTATAGCACAGGGTCTTCGGTGCCTTCAGCCGGGCCGTGCCGGGCGCCGGCGCATCGAGATCGCGGGCCTTGTGCCTCTCAGTCGGCCACCCGGAGCAGGATCCGTCCCCGTCCATGGCCGGTCTCGGACGCGGCCTGCGCCGCCGCGGCTTGCTCGAGCGGGAAGACCTGCTGGATCTCCGGTTTCACCTTCCCCGAAGCGACGAGCGACCCGAGCTCCTCGAGGATCGGATGTGTCTCTGCCGGATGACCGACGGGCTCGGTGCGCACGCCGTGCGCTGCAGCGCGTTGCAGCATCCGCTGCGCCGACAACGGTGACGAGGATTCCGCCTGGTTTGAGCGGGCTCCACGACTGTGCGGTCACATCACCGCCGACGGTGTCGATCACGACATCGACATCGTGCACTGCGTCGTCGACGCTGACATTCGTGTAGTCGATGACCTCATCCGCACCGAGCCCGCGCACGAAGTCGACGTTGGCGGTCGATGCGGTGGCGATCACGTACGCGCCTTTCCAGTGACCGAGTTGTACGGCAATGCCGCCGACGCCACCGGCACCACCCTGGACCAGCAGCCGCTGTCCCGGCTCGAGGTGCCCGGAGTTGAAGAGCGCGAGCCAGGCGGTCACTCCGCCGACGTGCAGCGTTGCGGCTTGATCGAACGAGACGCCGTCAGGGATGCGTGCGATGGTCGCGATCGGCGCCACCGCGTACTCCGCATACGTTCCGTCTCCGCGACCGAAGACCCGGTCCCCGACGGCGTATCCGCTGACACCTTCGCCGACGGATTCGACAGTGCCTGCAAAGTCGCGGCCGAGCGTATGCGGCAGCTCGACAGGCATGTACTGCTTGAGATACCCGGCGCGCACCTTCCAGTCGACGGGATTGACGCCGGCGGCGTGGACGTGGACCAGCACCTCGCCGGCCGCCGGCGTGGGGCGATCGATGTCGTCAACGACCAATACCGACGGGGGACCGTAGTCGTGAAAGCGCACTGCCCGCATTGCATTTCTCCGGACCTGACACCGGCCAGGCTCGTCTTCTTATAGGAGCGCTCGATCCTAGCACCGGGCCCTCCGAGGTCCGAAAGGGAAGGGGTTGCCGGCACTGCCAGGGGGACTTGCATCGCCGCTATTCAGTGCTACTATGTACCGGTAGTCAGTGGCGCTTAGTAGTCGAGGAGACGTCGGTGGGCAAGCAGCAGATGACGGAGATGCTGAAGGGGACGCTCGAGGGCATCGTGCTCGCGATCCTGTCCGTGCGTTCCGCGTACGGCTACGAGATCACCGCGCGGTTGCGGGAGCAGGGTTTCTCCGACATCGCCGAGGGCACCGTCTACGCACTGCTCGTCAGGTTCGAGCAAAAGGGCTTCGTCGACGTGGAGAAGATCCCGTCGGACAAGGGGCCGCCACGCAAGGTGTATTCGCTCAACGCGCAGGGACAGGAATATCTCGAGGAGTTCTGGAGCACGTGGAGCTTCCTCGCGGAACGGCTCGAACAACTCCACGGAGGAAGCAGATGAACAAGGTCATCGCAAAGGTGATTGGTGAGAAACGGCAGTGGCGGGAACACAAGGCGCGCACGCGACTGCTGCCGGAGAGCTATCGCACGGCGCTCGAGGCTCTGGAGCGGTATCTCATGCATGTGCGGGCCGGGCGGCGACGGAGTCGCTGCACAGTCAATGTTCGACGACCTGCTCGACCTGTTCGAGCAGAGCGCCGCGAACGGAACACCGATCCGCGAGATCGTCGGCGAGGATCCGGTGGAGTTCCTCGAGACGTTCGTGCAGAACTACCCGGACGGGCAATGGAGGCTCCGGGAGCGGAAGCGGCTGGTCAACGCCATTGAGCGCGCCGCCGGAGAGACCCCCGGAACAGTGGAGGGAGCGGTCTGATGACGACACAAGCCGTCATTCACGTGCAGGGGCTGATGAAGTCGTACAAGACCTTGGAAGTGCTGCGCGGCGTGGACTTCGACGTGGCGCACGGCAGCATCTTCGCCCTGCTCGGCTCGAACGGGGCGGGCAAGACAACGGTCGTGAAGATCCTGTCCACGCTGCTGAAGGCGGACGCGGGGACAGCCACCGTCAACGAGTTCGACGTTGCCACGCACGGTGCGGAGGTACGGGAGTCCATCAGCCTCACCGGACAGTTCGCGGCCGTCGACGAGATCCTCAGCGGGCGGGAGAATCTCGTGCTGGTTGCGCGGTTGCGGCACCTCAAGGATCCGGGCGCGATCGCGGACGCGTTGCTCGATCGTTTCTCGCTGACCGATGCGGCCGCGCGCAAGGTGTCGACGTACTCGGGTGGCATGCGCCGCCGTCTCGACATCGCGATGAGCCTCATCGGCAATCCGCAGATCATCTTCCTTGATGAGCCGACGGCCGGCCTCGATCCACAGGCGCGCATTGAGGTGTGGGATGCGGTCAAGGAACTCGCCGCGCACGGCACGACGGTGCTGCTCACCACGCAGTATCTGGACGAGGCTGAGCAGCTCGCCGACCGGATCGCAATCCTCCATCTCGGTCGGATCGTTGTGAACGGCACGCTCGCGGAGCTCAAGCAGTTGCTCCCGCCCGCAAAGGTCGAATACGTCGAGAAGCAGCCGACTCTCGAGGATGTCTTCTTCGCCATCGTCGGTGACGACGGCAAGGAGGGCGACGTCAGCACGGTCCCCACCGGTAGCACGACAACGAAGGAACAACCATGACCAACCATTTCATCGGAGACACCACCGTCCTGCTCGGACGATCCCTGCGCCATGTCACGCGCAGCCTTGACACCATCATCACCACGACGCTCATGCCGATCGCGTTCCTGCTGGTCTTCGTCTACGTGTTCGGTGGCGCGATCAAATCAGGGTCGGCATCGTATGTGGACTACCTCCTGCCCGGCATTCTGCTGATCACGATCGCGTCCGGCATCTCCTACACCGCGTTCCGGCTCTTCATGGATATGCGGAGCGGCATCTTCGAGCGCTTCCAGTCCATGCCGATCGCGCGCTCGTCTGTGCTGTGGGCGCATGTGCTGACCTCGGTGGTCGCCAATCTCATCTCGCTCGTGGTCGTCGTGCTCGTCGCCTTGCTGATCGGCTTCCGCTCTGATGCGGGAGTGCTGGCGTGGCTCGGCGTTGCCGGCATCCTCATCGTCTTCACGCTGGCGCTGACGTGGATCGCCGTGATCCCCGGACTCTCGGCAAAATCCTCGGACGGTGTGAGCGTCTTCTCCTATCCGCTCATCTTCCTGCCGTTCATCAGCTCGGCATTCGTGCCCACCAACACGATGCCCGGCCCGGTACGCGCCTTCGCCGAGTACCAACCGGTGACCTCCATCGTCAACGCCATTCGCGACCTCTTCGCGCGGCAGCCGGTCGGCAACGAGATCTGGATCGCGATGGCGTGGTGTGGCGGCATCCTCGTGGTTGCCTACGTGTTTGCGATGGTCATCTACAGGAGCAAGATCGCGTAGATAGACTCTAGGACGTTGCGGCGGCGTCGCCGGTCGTTGGGAGAGCAGCGCCCACGCCCGTGACAGGGCGAGACTCAGCGTGGCGACCACCACGTAGGCGAGCAGAACCACGAGCTTGACATTCGACGGCAGGATGATTTCGGCGATGCCGAGCCCGAGCTCGATGAGGTAGATGGCGAAGGTCGAGAGGAGCACGGCGAAGTGGTACCCGCCGCGCCGTCTGATGTGGCGTGTGGTCGTGATCTCCAGGCTCACGACGGCGAGGATGACTGCCGGGTAGCCCAGGTTCGTCTGAGGGATAAGTGCGATCAACGACAGGAAGAAGCTGTTGACGAGACCGGTGAACGCGCTTTCGGCAAGCCGCCGTGAAACCGGGTCTGCGTTGTCGCCGAAGATCGACTCCGGGCGAAGGCTGATCGCCACGAAGAGGAGTCCGATCAGCGCCCCCGCCGCAGCCGAGGCCGCCGCAAAGTAGCCGGTGAGATTGTCCGGGACCATCGCTACAACACCTTTGACAGGAACGACTTGGTGCGTTCGTGCTGCGGATTGGCGAGCACCTCGCGAGGCGCGCCGGACTCGACGATCACGCCGCCATCCATGAAGACGAGTGCATCGCCGACCTCGCGCGCGAAGCCCATCTCGTGCGTGACCACGACCATGGTCATGCCGTCCTGGGCAAGGCCGCGCATCACGTCGAGGACGTCGCCCACCAGCTCCGGATCGAGTGCTGACGTGGGCTCGTCGAAGAGCATGAGCTTGGGCTGCATCGCGAGTGCTCGTGCGATGGCAACGCGCTGCTGCTGGCCTCCGGAGAGCTGGTTCGGATACACGTCCACCTTGTCCGCGAGCCCGACTCGTGCGAGTAAGGCCCTGCCGCGGTCCGCCGCCTCTCGCTCGGGCTCACCCTTGACGCGCACCGGCGCTTCGATGATGTTCTCCAGCGCGGTCATGTGCGGGAAGAGATTGAAGCGCTGGAACACCATGCCGATCTCGGCGCGTTTGCGGCAGATCTCGCGCTCCGGGAGCTCGTAGATCTTGCCGTCGTGCTCGCGGTATCCGACCAGCTGCGCCGTCCACGGAGAGCCTGCCGGCGTCGATTTTCTCCAGGTGGTTGATGCAACGGAGGAAGGTGCTCTTCCCCGACCCGGACGGTCCGACGATGCACATGACCTCGCTCGGCGCAACCACGAGGTCGATCCCTCGCAGGACCTCGAGACGGCCGTAGGACTTGTGGACGGCTTCGGCAAGAACCATGGGAGTTGCCATCAGCGATCCGCTACGTGTGCCGTGTGTAGATGGGCGCGGCCTCGGCGACGGAGACCGGCGTGTCGATATGAGCGTGGAACAGCATCCTGCGGAATCGCTGCAGCGGCGTGAGCGGGAGCTGGCGTGCTGAACCGCGCGCGAAGTAGCGCTCGAGATAGAACTGTCCAAACGTCAGGATCGAGGTCATCAGCAGATACCAGAGGCTCGCGACCACGAGCAGCTCGACGATGAAGTAGTTCGCGTTCGAGATCTGTTCCTGCACATAGAACAGCTCGCCGACGGTGGCGATCGACGCGAGCGACGATGTCTTGAGCATCGAGATGGTCTCGTTGCCCGTCGGCGGCAGGATGACGCGCATCGCCTGGGGAAGCACGATCCGCCGCATCACGCGGGTCCGGGTCATGCCCAGCGCCTGTGCCGCTTCGGTCTGGCCCTGATCGACGGAGATGATCCCGGCTCGGACGATCTCCGACATGTAAGCGGCTTCGTTGAGCCCCAGGCCGAGCATCGCCGCGATGAACGGCGTGTCGATCTGGTTCGTGGTGCCGACCCACTGGATGTCAGTGAAAGGGATGCCGAGCTTCAGATACGGAAGGATGAGCGCGAGGTTGTACCAGAAGAAGATCTGCACGAGGACCGGTGTTCCTCGGAAGAACCAGATGTAGAACCAGCTGACCGTTGAGACCACCGGGTTCACGGAGAGGCGCATGACTGCGAGGAGGACTCCGAGCGAGACGCCGATCACCATCGCGACCACCGTCAGCGCGATCGTGACGAGAATCCCTCGCAGGATCGAGGGAAAGAACAGGTACTGCGCAACGAATTGCCACTTCAGCCCAGGTGCCGTGGCGAACGTGTAGAGCACGGCTCGCGGCTGCAGCGAGGACGAGCACCGCGAAAACCCATCGCCACGGATGGCGGAGCGGGATCGCCTTGATCGCCTCCGGCCGGCTCGTGGCCGGTTCGGACGGCGTTCCGACCGTCACGCCGTCCCATGGATCACGGCAGCATCAAGCCGGCGTACGGTGCTGCGCGCGGATCGGGTGCGCTCAGTACGACGGAACGCAGCTCGCGCCCGCCGGGTTGTTGTCGTTGAGCGTCACGGCCGAACTCGGGATCGCGCCGTCCTGAACGCCCCAGGAGGTGAGGAGCTTGGTGTAGAAGCCGTTGTCGATCAGGTACTTGATGGCGTCCGTCACGGCCTGCTCGAGCCCCGTGGACTTGACCATCGCGACGCCGTACGGCGACACGCTGCAGGCGGTCCCGCCGATCTTCAGCTTGCCCGCCTCGAGCTTGACCTGGTAGTCGGCGACAGGCTGGTCCGCCCATCCCGAAGTCGGCGCGTCCCGAAAGCAGCGCCGCGTTCGCCTGGGTCTGCGTGCCGAAGCTCAGGACGGTGATGTCCTGACTTGCCGGCCGACGTGCAGTGATCAGTATCGCCGGCGATCTTGGCGCCGCCCGGGCTGCATCCCCATGTATCCCCACGCGTCGGACTCTTCCGTGGTGCCCGATTCGACCGCCACCGTGTGGCCGCACATGTCGGCGGCAGTGGAGATCGTCGGGCCACCCACCTTGACCAGCCACGCCTCACCCGCCTGGTAGTAGGTGATGAAGTCGATGCCCTCGGGCCTCGCGGGCTTGCGTCGGCGTGAAGCTCGAGAAGCTCATCTGATACTTGGACGGATTCTCGAGCAGCGCCGGGATGATGTCCGAGAACGTGACGTTGTTGATCGTGCAGGCGATGCCGAGGACGGCGCAGACGTCCTTGGCGAGCTCGATATCCCAGCCCACGAGATCGCCCGAATTGGGGTCGACGAACTCGTTCGGCGCATACGAGGCATCGGAGGCGATCTGCAATGGCGCGTCGGCCTTGATTGCAGCCGGGACCTCTGCGGCGATGCTCGCCTGGACGGTCGGTCCGGCGGCGCCTGAGGACGTGGCGGCGGGAGTGCTCGAACCACCGCACGCGGCAAGGACGGCGACCGGGACGAGCAGCGCGATGCTCGCGCGACGCGAGAGAGAGACCGTGCGACGCATGTGAGACCCCCAAAGTCCGAGGACGGAATCGGTGGGCGCCATTGTGCACTTTCGCCGCGGTCGTGTCCACAGATCGAGCCGACCTCTGCGGGCGACTCGCCGGACCCGCTCGGACCCTGCAGAAGGCGACAATGGCCGCTTGAAGCGGATCAGCCACTGGATCGGCGGCCAGGCAGTCGCGGGTACCTCCGGCAAGGAGGGGCCTGTCTTCAACCCGGCCACCGGGGAGCAGACGGGTGTCGTCGACCTCGCGTCGGCGGCCGAGGTGGATGCGGCCGTCGAAACCGCGGCCGGTGCCTTCCGCGAGTGGCGCGTCGCGTCGCTCTCGCAGCGAACGACGGTCCTCTTTGCGTTTCGTGACCTGCTCGACAAGCATCGCGACGACCTCGCCGCGACTCATCACCTCGGAGCACGGCAAGGTGCTCTCCGACGCCAAGGGCGAAGTGGCGCGTGGCATCGAGAACGTCGAGTTCGCGTGCGGTGTCCCGCATCTGCTGAAGGGCGGGTACTCGGAACAGCCGTCTCGCGGTGTCGACGTCTACTCGATCCGGCAGCCGCTCGGCGTCGTCGCGGGAATCACGCCGTTCAACTTCCCGGCGATGGTGCCGATGTGGATGTTCGCGAACGCGATCGCCTGCGGCAACACCTTCATCCTCAAGCCGAGCGAGAAGGACCCGTCGCCTTCGCTGTTCTTCGCCGATCTCTGGCGCGAGGCGGGGCTGCCCGACGGCGTGTTCTCTGTCGTGCAGGGCGCACGCGAAGCGGTGGACCGATTGCTCGATCATCCCGAGGTCGCGGCGCTCTCGTTCGTCGGGCTCGACACCGGTTGCGCGACACATCTATGAGACGGGCACGCGCAACGGCAAGCGCGTCCAGGCGCTCGGCGGGGCGAAGAACCACATGGTCGTCCTGCCCGACGCCGATCTCGAAGCTGCGGCCGACGCGGCGGTGTCGGCGGGCTACGGCTCCGCCGGTGAACGCTGCATGGCGATCTCGACCGTCGTCGCGGTCGGCGACATCGGCGATCGCCTCGTCGATGCGATCGCCGCGCGCATCCCCGCCGTCAAGGTCGGTGCCGGCGACGATCCCACGTCGGAGATGGGACCGCTCGTCACTCGCGAGCACCGCGACAAGGTCGCCGACGTACCTCGAGGACCAGTCGCTCGGCGGCTCGCACCTGATCGTCGACGGACGCGGCAGCACACCGGACGGCGACGGCTTCTTTCTCGGACCCTCACTCGTCGACCACGTCAAGCCCGGTTCGCGCGTGTACGACGACGAGATCTTCGGACCGGTGCTGTCGGTCGTGCGCGTGGACACCTACGACGAGGCGATCCGGCTGGTTAATGACAACCAGTACGGAAACGGCGTGGCGATCTTCACGCGCGACGGCGGTGCCGCGCGGAAGTTCCAGTTCGAGGTGCAGGTCGGCATGGTGGGGGTCAACGTGCCGATCCCGGTTCCGGTTGCGTACTACAGCTTCGGCGGGTGGAAGGCGTCGCTGTTCGGTGATACACATATGTATGGACCGGACGGTGTGCACTTCTACACCCGCACCAAGGTGGTGACGTCGCGATGGCCGGAGCCGGGACCCGGCAGGGTGGATCTCGCGTTTCCCAGCAACGGCTGAAGACGATCCCCGGCGGCCTGTTAGGCTTCTCCGGCGATGACTGAGTGGACGGGAGTGCGGGACAAACGCGTCCTGATCACGGGCGCGACACGCGGGATCGGCCTTGCGGCGGCCCAGGCGCTCGCCCGTCGCGGCGCCAAGCTCGCGATCGTCGCGCGCGACGATGCCCGCGGCGCCGATGCAGTCACCAGCATCGAAGGGGAGGGCGGATCGACGGTCGATCTGCTGCATGCAGACCTCACCTCGCAGGCGTCGATTCGCGCCCTCGCGGACCAGGTGCTCGAGCGGTATCCACGCGTCGACGTGCTCATCAACAACGCCGGCGCCATCTTCGTGCAGCGCGAGCTGACGGTCGACGGTATCGAGCGCACCTGGGCGTTGAACCACCTTGCGCCGTTCCTGCTCACCACACTGCTGCTCGACCGGCTGAAGGCGTCGGCTCCGATCACGGATCATCACCACGTCCTCGGATGCGCACAAGGGAAAGCTCATCCCGTTTGACGATCTCAACGCTGAGCATGCATGGAGAGGACGGGGGTTCACGCGGTATGGCGAGACCAAGCTCGCCAACATCATGTTCACCCGCGAGCTGGCGCGCCGCCTCGACGGCACCGGGGTGACCACATACTCCTTTCACCCGGGTGTCGTCGCGACCGGCTTCAACCGCAACAACGGGGCGATGATGACCGCGGCCATGATGATGATCGCGCCATTCGTGCGGAGTCCGAGAAAGGCCGCGCAGACGCTCGTGTGGCTGGCCGATTCCCCTGACGTGTCAAAGCAGAGTGGCGGGTACTACGAAGATCGCGCGCTCGCTGTCTCGAGCCGTCAGGCGCAGGATCCCGCGCTGGCGAAGACGTCTCTGGGACGTCAGCGAGGAGCAGGTGCGTCAGGAGCGAGACCGGTGCGAGGGTCAGTGCCGGCCGATGCGCCGGAACCAGGGCTTGCGGCGCCACGAGAGCTCCCCTTCAAGCACTTCGTTGCGGACCAGCTCGCTGTGCAGCACCGTGACAAGGTCGCGCTCGCGCCGGGTCGCCTCGCGCTGATCGATGCCGCGGAGCGCGTGCTCATCGAGGCGCGCGCCCGCGCCACATGTCGACCTCGCAGTCAGCTCGACCACCTGCGCGTCGCGCTCCTGGACGACTTCGCGCAGCTGGATGATGTCGACGAGGTTGTCCATCGCCAGCAGGCGCAACGCCCGCACGGTGTCGGGACTGTACGGCTCGTCGACGGCCTCGGTCTCGAAGAGCGCCTGGGCCAGCCGTTGCTCGCTGCGGCCCACAAGGTGGAGCGTGGGGACGTCGTCCTCGACCTCGAGCGGCGGTGGCTCGGGGGCGGGTATGGGGTTCAGCGGAATCCCGATGGTCCCTGCGGGCAGGACTCGAACGGCCATGACGGGCGACCTCCTGGGGAAAACGTGGAGTGGAACGAGAGAGTTCGCTTCGGGAAGGCTACAACGGATGCAGCCCGAGTGGCCGCCACACTAGGCTTCCCGGCATGCCTGAGAACGATCTGGACGCGTACTGCGCCGCCAACCAGCAGCGCCACGTGGACGAGCTCATCGAGTTCCTCCGCATCCCGAGCATCTCCGCCGATCCCGCGCACGCTTCGGACGTCCGTCGCAACGCGGAGTACCTGGCGGCCGCGGCGCTCACGGCGGGCTTCCAGCGCAGCGAGCTCATCGAGACCGCCGGGCATCCGGCCGTCTACGCCGAGCGGATGGTCGACCCGAAGCTCCCGACGGCCCTCATCTATGGACACCACGATGTCCAGCCGGTCGATCCGCTCGACGAGTGGCGGACGTCGCCGTTTGAGCCCGACGGTTCGCGACGGCAACCTCTACGCGCCGCGGCGCCGTCGACGACAAGGGCCAGGTGTGGATGCACCTCAAGGCGGTGGAGGCTGTGCTCGCCGTGCGAGGCGAACTGCCGCTCAACCTCAAGCTGATCGTCGAAGGGGAGGAGGAGTCCGGGTCGGTCCACTTCGAGGACATCGTCGAGGCCGAGCAGCAGCGGCTCGCGGCGGACATCCTGGTGGTCTCGGACACATCGATCATCGCCCCCGGCATCCCTTCGCTGTGCACCGGACTGCGCGGCCTCGCGGGCGTCGAGGTGCATGTCCAGGGTGCGACGCTTGACCTGCACTCGGGTCGTTTCGGCGGTGATGTCGCGAACCCGGTCGGGGCGCTCGCGGAGATCCTGGCCTCACTGCACGATCCGGTCACCCGCCATGTCACCGGTGCCCGGGTTCTACGACGACGTGCGCGAGCCCTCCGCTGAGGAGCGCGAGCTCTTCGAGCAGCGTCCCGTTCGACGTCGACGAATTCAGGAAGGAGGCGGGCGACGTGCCGGCCACGGTCGGCGAGGCAGGCTGGAGCGACCGCGAGCGGCTCTGGGCGCGACCCACGCTGGAGTTCAACGGGATCTGGGGCGGGTACTCCGGCCCGGGACAGAAGACGATCATCCCGGCAAGCGCCGGCGCAAAGATCACCTGCCGGCTGGTGCCGAACCAGGATCCAGCGCGCATCGCCGAGCAGGTGCGGGACGCGGTGCTCGCGGCCGCCCCGGTCGGCGTCACGGTGACTGCGGAGGCCAAGGAGGGAGGCCGGCCGGTGGTCACGTCGATCGATCATCCGGCGGTGCTGGCGGCGTCACGCGCGATGGAGAGCATCTTCGGGACGACACCGGCGCTCACCCGCGAGGGCGGTTCCATCCCGCCGGTTGAATCGTTCGCACGGGTCATGGGGCTTGCAGGCGGTGCTCGTCGGCCTCGGGCTGCCGGACGATCAGATCCATGCACCCAACGAGAAGTTCACCCTCGACATGTACTTCAAGGGCATTCGCGTTCTCGGCCGTCTCTGGGATGAGCTGGCCGTGTCGCTGGGGACCGTCATGAGCAGAATCGAAGGCATCACCGCGCTCGAGATCCTCGACTCGCGCGGCAATCCGACCCTGGAATGCGTCGTCACGCTCAATGACGGATCGGTCGGCCAGGCACGTGTCCCGAGTGGCGCGAGCACGGGAGTCCACGAGGCGGTGGAGCTGCGCGACGGTGACCCGGCGCGCTTTGGCGGCAAGGGCGTGCTCAAGGCGCTGGCGAACGTCGAGGCGGTCATCGGTCCCGAGCTGATCGGATTCGACGTCGCGGACCAGGCCGCACTCGACGCGAGGCTGCGCGAGCTCGACGGCACGCCGAACAAGTGCAAGCTCGGGGCCAACGCGATCCTCGCCGTCAGCCTCGCCTCGAGCCATGCGGCCGCCGCCGCGGCAGGGGTGCCCGCTCTACCGGCATCTCGGGGGCGAGGGAGCGCACCTGCTCCCCGTTCCGCAATTCAACGTGCTCAACGGCGGCGCGCATGCCCAGACGCGCGTGGACTTTCAGGAGTTCATGTTCCTCCCGATCGGGCTGCCGACGTTCCGCGAGGCGACTTCGCGCGGGCGCCGAATGCTTTCACGCACTGCGCACCATCCTTCACGATCGCGGCTTCGGGACCGGGCAGGGCGACGAAGGCGGCTACGCGCCTGACCTGGATCACAACGAAGCTGCGATGGAGCTGCTCGTGGAGGCGATCGCCGCCGCGGGCTATGCACCAGGTCGAGACGTCGCGATCGGGCTCGACCCGGCGACGTCGGAGCTGTACAAGGACGGTCACTACGAGCTGCGCGGCGAAGGGATCACGCTGGATGCAGCGGGGCTGGTCGATCGCTGGGAGAGCTGGGTCGACAAGTACCCGATCGTGTCGCTCGAGGACGGCATGGCCGAGGATGACTGGGACGGCTGGAAGCTCTTGACCGAGCGCCTCGGGAGCCGGGTCCAGCTGGTGGGAGACGACAACTTCGTGACCAACGCCCAGCGGCTGCAGCGCGGCATCGACGCGGGCGTCGCCAACGCGATCCTCATCAAGCTCAACCAGATCGGCACCGTGACCGAGACGCTCGAACACGATCGCGCTCGCCACGGCCCACAACTACGCGAGCGTGATCAGCCATCGCAGCGGTGAGACCGAGGACACCTCAATCGCGGACCTGGCAGTTGCTGTCAATGCCGGCCAGATCAAGACCGGGGCGCCTTCGCGTTCGGAGCGCGTTGCGAAGTACAACCGTCTCTTGCGGATCGAGCACGAGCTCGGCAGCGACGCGACGTATGCCGGCACCGCTCCGTTCTTCCGTACGGTGCCGCAGCCGGCCTGACCATGACCAGACGCGTCGACCCCTCCACATCGACGGCCAGAGCGGGTCTTGGGCGTGGGGACTCCGAGGGCGCCGACCTGGTCGCCCCGTTGAGCCTTGCCTCGGTCCGGGCGTACGCCGATCTCGCCTCGGTCGACGAGGCCATGGAAGGGCGCGATGTCTACCGGCGCTACGGCGGCGGCAATCCCCAGCGCCTCGAGGAGGCGATGATCGAGCTCGAGACGGTTCCCGGCCGTGCGGCCCCGGTGGCACGCGTGACCTCCAGCGGGCAGGCGGCGCTGCTGCTCGCCACCACACTCGTGGTGACGCCGTCGCGTCCGCGGGTTGTGGTGGTGCGACCGTGCTACGGCGGGACGGATTCGCTCATCGCCGGGCCACTCGGCAATCTCGGCGTGCGGGTCTCGACTGTCGACATCCCGCCTGACGGCAGTGGCGATCACGGCGACCTGGTCGCAGCGCGTCCTCGGCCCGGATGTCGCCGCGGTGGTCACCGAGGTGATCACCAACCCGCTGATCGGCCTGGTCGATGTCCCGTCGATCACTGCAGCCGCCCATGCGTCCGGCGACGGCCGTCATCGTGGATTCGACCTTCACCCCGCCACCGCTCTTCCAGCCGTTTGCTCACGGGGCCGACCTGGTCATTCACAGCCTCACCAAACACCTTGCCGGGCACAGCGATGTCATGCGGTGGCGTGCTCCTGGTGGACACGGCCCATGAGGCGAGCGACTGGCTGGACGCCAACGCCCGCCTGCTGGGATGCATCCTCTCGCCATTCGATTCGTGGCTCGCGCTGCGGGGGCTGCGCACCGCGGGCCTGCGGCTCGAGCGGTGCTCGGAGAACGCCGCCGCGCTCGCCACGTTCTTCGCGTCCCGGCCGGAGGTCGCCGCGGTGCACTACCCGGGGCGGCGCGGCGAACGCGGATGCGGCGCTCGCGAGCCGTCTCCTGCCGCGTGGCTGCGGTCCGATGCTGAGCATCGACCTGCGCGGCGGTGGCACGGCTGCCGACGCGTTCATCCGCGGCCTCGACGGGATCCGCCTCGCGCCGAGCCTCGGCGACGTGGCCACGACCGTGAGCTACCCGGCGAGCACGTCACATCGGGCGATGAGCCCGCAGCAGCGCAAGGCGCTGGGGATCAGCGACGGCCTGGTGCGGATCAGCACCGGCATCGAGCACATCGAGGACCTCCGGGCGGAGTTCGACGGCAGCGCTCGTCGCAGCATCGGCCGGCTGAGGTCGAGACCGTCCCGGAGGACGCCGACCCGGTACTCTAGAGGGGATATGGCACATGTTCGTCTCGCCAACGGCGGCGACCTCTCGGTGAAGCTCACGGTTGAGGAGATCACCGCCAAGCTCAACGCGTCCGGCGGAGGCTCGGGGTTTGTCGAGCTTCCGGGTGAGGACGGACCCTTCCTCGTTCGCCCCGAGGCCGTCATCGCGGTCATCGCCGACCAGCGACGCGGTGCTGCCGGGTTCCGGGTGGCGCAGGGAGCCGAGGCCAGCTGATCGGCGTGTCCACGCCGCAGCATCCGGCACAGCCGGCGTTGACGCTCGTGCCGAGGGCGATGGGGGAGACGATCACCGAGCGCATCGGCAACACGCCGTTGCTGCGCATCCGGCTGTTCGAGGACGAGTGTCCCGACGTGGCGGTGTACGCGAAAGCGGAGTTCCTCAATCCCGGCGGCTCCGTCAAGGATCGCCCCGCGTTGCGAATGATCGAGGACGGAGAACGGACGGGCCGTCTCGTCCCTGGGCGCACGATCATCGACAGCACCAGCGGGAACACCGGCATCGCCTACGCGATGATCGGTGCGGCCAAGGGCTATCGCGTTCGGCTTGTCATGCCCGGCAACGTCAGCGAGGAGCGCCGCCAGCTCGTGACTGCGTTCGGCGCGGAGGTTGCGTACAGCGATCCGCTCGAAGGAAGCGACGGCGCCATCCGCCTGGTTCGCGCCATGTATGACGAAAACCCAGAGGCATACTTCATGCCGGACCAGTACAACAATGATGCCAACTGGCTCGCGCACTACGACGGCACCGGCGCGGAGATCTGGGAGCAGACCCGCGGGACGGTGACGCACTTCGTCGCGGCGCTCGGCACCAGCGGCACCTTCATGGGCGTGACACGGCGTCTCAAGGAGATGGACCCCGGCGTGCAGTGCATCAGCGTCCAGCCGGCTGAGCCATGGCACGGCCTCGAGGGCCTCAAACACATGGAGACGTCGATCGTCCCTGGGATCTACGACCCTTCGCTCGCGGACGAGGACATCGGTGTCGAGACCGAGCCCGCGTACGCCCTCGCCCGCGAACTGGCACGCACGGAAGGCATCCTCGCCGGTCACTCGAGCGGGGCCGCGCTGTTCGCCTGCGGTGAGATTGCGCGCCGGATCGGCAAAGGCGTGATTGTCACGGTGCTGCCCGACGGCGGCGACCGGTATCTCTCGACGGGACTCTACCGGCGGGCAGGCGCGTGAATCTTCGTTTTGCCACCATCGCGCCGGCGGCTGAGCGGCGCATCCGCGATCTCGCAGCCGCTGCGTACCCGCACGAGGGGTGCGGCGTGCTGCTGGGGCGCCGCGATGGAACGCGCATGGTGATCGTTGACGTGACATCGGCCCGCAACATGTGGACGGAGCGTGCCGCTGATCGCTACGACCTCGATCCGGTCGATTTCATGAAAGCTGATCGCGACGGCCGCTCGCGCGGGCCTCGACATCGCCGGCATCTGGCACAGCCATCCCGACCATCCGGCCCAGCCGTCGCAGTTCGACACCGATCACGCATGGCTCGACTACATCTACATCATCTGCCGGACGACGACAGCCGGCGCCGAGGATATGAACGCCTTCGCGCTCGCAGGGTGAGGGTGCTCCGTTCGGTCCGGTCTCGATGGACATTTCGCCCGTCCCCGGCGGGGGGAGATGAGCCCGGCCGGCGCCACTCGCCGGCGCCGCCACGACGAAGGCGATCCGATCGCGCCGGCTGTCGGAGTCGTCGCCATCGTCGGGCCGTCCCAACGTTGGCAAATCGACGCTGTTCAATCGGCTCACCGGGACGCGGCGGGCGATTGTCGATTCGTTTGCGGGGCTGACCCGCGATCGTCTGTACGGCGTGGTGGAGTGGGGTGGCAAGCGGTTCACCATCGTGGATACCGCGGGCCTGGACGTTCCTCTTCCGCGCGACGCGGCGCCGGACATCGCCGCCCTGACCCGCGCCACGCGCGAGCAGGCGCAGATGGCGATCACGGAGGCGGACGTCTGCTGCTTCATGGTGGACGTGCGTGACGGTGTGACCGCTCTCGACGAGGAGATTGCACAGGCGCTGCGCCGCGGCGGACGGCCGGTCATCCTCGTCGGCAACAAAGCCGACAGCCAGGTGGATCGATATCGCGCCGACGAGTTGTACCGGCTCGGGCTCGGCGATCCGCTGCTCATCTCCGCGTTGCAGGGAACCGATACCGGCGATCTCCTCGACCGTTTCGTCGTCCGACCTTCCTGAGAACGGATCCGCGGGGACCGAGCCGGCGGCAGGGGAGGTGAGCGTCGCAATCATCGGCCGGCCGAACACTGGAAAGTCCTCGCTGCTCAACGGCCTTGTGGGCTCCGAGCGAGCGCTTGTGTCGCCGGTTGCAGGCACGACGACGAGACGTCGTCGACACCGTGGTCACGCTTGATGGACGAAAGATCCGGCTCGTGGACACGGCAGGGATTCGACGGCGCGGCATCGTCACCGAGAACGTCGAGCGGTACAGCCTGTTGCGTTCGCTGCGCGCGCTGCAGCGCAGTGACGTCGGCCTGCTGGTCATCGATGCGTCGGAAGGAGCAAGCGCACAGGACCGGCACATCGCGGGATATGCGGTCGAGGCCGGCGCCGGGCTGGTCGTTGCAGCGAACAAGTGGGACCTGGTCCGCCACGAGGATCGCGTGGACGTGGCGTTTCTCAAGAAGCTCAGGAGTCGTTCTCCTTCGTCCCCGGCGTTCCCGTCCTGACCCTCTCGGCGACGGAACGCCGCAACCTGAAACGTGTGATGCCCGCGGTGCTCGCCGTTGCTGATGCGCGGGCGATCCACATCCCCACGCCCGCGCTCAACAACCTGATCCGCAACGCGCTTGACGAGCATCCGCCGCGGTTGCACAAGGGCAAGCGTCTCAAGATCCTCTACGCCACGCAGGCGCGGAGCCCCGTCCCGACGATCGTGCTCTTCGTCAACGATCCCGAGCTGATGCACTTCGCCTACCAGCGCTATCTTGAGAACCGCATCCGCGCGGTCTTCGGCTTCGCCGGCGTCCGCCTCCGCATCGTGACCCGCCACCGCGACGAGAGCGACGACTGAACTCGTATTCGGCTCCGGGGTGCCCGGCGCGTTAGAGTCGCTAGGCGCGCCTCGGGGAGTAGCTCAGATGGTTAGAGTACTGGTCTGGGGGACCAGGGGTCGCAGGTTCGAGTCCTGTCTCCCCGACGGACGCGCAATTTGAGTTCGCAGCGAGCGGTTGCGCAGTGTGTTGGGCGCCTGCGCGCGCACGGGGTGTAGTGCTCTAACCAGGAATGATGACTTTTCCTGCAAAAGGCATCATCCCCACGTTAGGCCGGATGCCGCTGCTCATAGCAAGAGATTGTGGCAGTCCATCGCATACATAGCGCTTACAGTTTGACCGCGCTCGTCTGCTGTAG
>CAWFRX010000023.1:0-266197 GCA_963818345.1 uncultured Acidobacteriota bacterium
ACATAGCTGCCAACGCATCTGTTACAACCTGTCCATCGCCTGGCGAGACAAGTCGTCCCTTTCGTCAATACGCGCCGTTTTTTGCAAGGCTTGAATATATTGCCCCATGGCAACAAAGCGAGAAGCGTTTATTTGCAGCATATCCCACAAGCTTACGAGCCCGTGGTGACAGTCAACCCAGCGCTAAACGACTTCGTGGGTTGCTTGCTCTTCCTCTTGGAACCAGGTGGCAATTCTGACTGCGCCTTGTCCACAGCGTCTTTCGGAACGCGCGAGATCGCCGCGACCAGTTTCTTGAACTGCTCCAGCGGGATCAGCGGCTCCAACGGCTTTTTGGCCATGATCCGGGACGGTAACATGAAATCGTTTTCGCTTGCTAGCGTCGAAGGGAAACGGCCATGGCTATTCCGCTACGTCCGGCGGTACGTCAACCCGCCGAATCGGCCGAGGCTCGCTTAGAAAAGGCAGAACAACGCATTGCTCGCCTTGAGGGGGTTGTCGATTACCTGACCAATCTTGCGCTGATGGATCACGGCGAAAATCCTCTGCCGCTGACCGCAGAGCAGCGGCAGCATTGAACGTCGCCGCTCGACGCAAGACGCCTCCGCGCCGCACGCAGTAGGGTTCGGGTCGGCCGCCCTGTCACTTGACGTAAGATAGCCTTTCCGACTTACTGTCGTCAAGTGATTCACAACCGCTAGAGGGGCGCCCTTGACCTAACTTGCCATAGGCGGTACAATACCTGCCTATGCCCCTCGGTCGATAACGCGGATCCAAGGAACGTCAACGGCGATTCTCTGGACCGCTGTGCCTATTTCCGGCACTCAGCGCCTCCTGCGCCATCCATGACGTCACCTCGATCGCCTCTGATCGCCGACGCGCTGTAAAGGACGATACGTGAACCTGCTCGACGTCAACAATTTCGACGCGATGCGGATCGGGCTCGCCAGCCCCGAACAAATCCGCGCCTGGTCTTTCGGTGAAGTGAAGAAGCCCGAGACCATCAACTACCGGACGCTCAAACCCGAGCGCGACGGCCTCTTCTGCGAGAAGATCTTCGGGCCCACCAAAGACTGGGAATGCCACTGCGGCAAGTACAAGCGCATTCGCTTTAAGGGGATGATCTGCGACCGCTGCGGCGTCGAGATCACGCGCGCGAAAGTGCGCCGCGAGCGCATGGGCCACATCGAACTGGCCACGCCGGTTCAGCCACATCTGGTATTTCAAGGGCGTGCCCTCGCGCATCGGCATCTTGCTCGACATGTCGCCGCGGCAGCTCGAGAAGGTGATCTATTTCGCCGCCTACGTCGTCACCGATCAGGGTGACACGACGCTCGGCAAGCGCGAGATTCTCACCGAGCAGAAATATCGCGAATCGCGCGAGAAGTTCGGCAGCCGTTTCAAGGCCGGCATGGGCGCGGAATCGATCCGCGAGCTGCTGCGCGACCTCAACCTGCGCAAGCTCCAAGAAGAGCTGCGTCGCGAGTTCAAGGAAACGACCGGCCAGAAGCGCGTCAAGGCGATCAAGCGCCTCGAAGTCGTCGAAGCGTTCCTCGCCTCGGGCAACAAGCCCGAGTGGATGATCCTCTCGGCCGTGCCGGTGATCGCGCCCGAACTGCGCCCGATGGTGCAGCTCGACGGCGGCCGCTTCGCCACGTCCGATCTCAACGATCTCTATCGCCGCGTCATCAACCGCAACAACCGCCTCAAGCGGCTGCTGGAGTTGAGCGCGCCCGAAATCATCATCAAGAACGAAAAGCGCATGCTGCAAGAAGCAGTCGACGCGCTGATCGACAACGGCCGCCGTGGTCGTCCCGTCACCGGGCCGAACAACCGTCCGCTGAAATCGCTCTCCGACATTCTCAAGGGCAAACAGGGCCGCTTCCGGCAGAACCTGCTCGGTAAGCGCGTCGACTATTCGGGCCGTTCGGTCATCGTGGTCGGCCCGAACCTGAAGCTGCACCAGTGCGGCTTGCCCAAAGAGATGGCGCTCGAGCTCTTCAAGCCGTTCGTGATGAAGAAGCTGGTCGACCGCGGCCAAGCGCACAACATCAAGAGCGCGAAGCGCATGGTCGAACGCGTGCGTCCGGAAGTCTGGGACGTGCTCGACGAAGTGATTCGCGAGCATCCGGTGCTGCTCAACCGCGCACCGACGCTCCATCGTCTCGGCATTCAGGCCTTCGAGCCGGTGCTGGTCGAAGGCAAAGCGATCCATCTGCATCCGCTCGTCTGCACGCCGTACAACGCGGACTTCGACGGCGACCAGATGGCCGTCCATCTTCCGCTGAGCGCCGGCGCGCAAGCGGAAGCGCGCATCCTGATGCTCTCCTCGAACAACATCCTGCAGCCGAGCTTCGGTAACCCGGTGTCGATCCCGACGCAAGACATGGTCTTGGGTCTGTACTACCTCACGTTCAATCGCGACGAGTACAAGGGGCCGGCCAAGGGCGAAATGGCCGACGACCAGCTCTACGCCGACGCGGTCGGCCGCAAGCTGGCAGTCGAGCTACGTCGGCAACGGCTCGGCGATCAAAGAGCCCACGTTCGGCAACCTGCAAGACGCGGTGCTGGCGTACGAAAACCGCCTGATCGGTCTGCAAGAGTGGATCAACCTGCGCGTCGACGGCGCGCGCATCCGCACGACGGTCGGCCGCGCGATTCTCAACGATGCCTTCCCGCCCGAGTGGAAGCATCCGTACATGAACCACGTGCTCGACAAGAACGCGCTCAAGAAGCTGATCACGGATTGCTACCGCAAGTACGGCAACGCCGCGACGGCCGAATTCCTCGACGCGATCAAGGCGCTCGGGTTCCACTACGCCACGCAGTCCGGCACCACGGTGTCGATCAGCGACGTCGTCGTGCCCCAAGCGAAGTACGACCTGCTCGACAAAGCGCAGGGCGAAGTCGACGAACTGCACGGCCTCTTCGACCAAGGGTTCATCTCGGAAGAAGAGCGCTACCAGAAGACGATCGAAGTCTGGCAGAAGACCTCGGACGACGTCACGCAAGCCATGCAGGCCGCCCAGAACCCGCTCAACCCGGTGTTCATGATGGCGACCTCGGGCGCGCGCGGTTCGATCGCCCAGGTCAAGCAGCTCGGCGGTATGCGCGGACTGATGTCCGATCCGTCGGGCCGCATTCTGGAGATCCCGGTCAAGGCGTCGCTCAAAGAAGGCCTCACCGTTCTCGAGTACTTCATCTCGACGCACGGTGCGCGCAAGGGTCTCGCCGATACGGCACTCCGTACGGCCGACTCGGGCTACCTGACGCGCCGGCTCGTCGACGTCGCGCAAGACGTGATCATCCGCGAGGAAGATTGCGGCACCACGCGCGGCATCACGGTGTACGACATCCGCGTCGGCAAGGAAACGATCGAACCGCTCTACGACCGGATCATCGGACGCCGCGCCGCCGAGGACATCAAGGATCCCGAGAAGCCGACCTCGCGCACGAAGCTCGTCGCGCGCGACGAAGAGATCGACGAAGAGAAGGCCAAGGCGATCATCGCCGCCGGCATTCACGCAAGTGAAGATCCGCTCGACGCTCGCCTGCCAAGCGAAGTACGGCGTGTGCGCCATGTGCTACGGCCGCAATCTCGCGACCGGGCTCAAGGTGGACATCGGCGAGGCCGTCGGCATCATCGCCGCGCAATCGATCGGTGAACCGGGCACGCAGCTCACGCTGCGCACGTTCCACACCGGCGGCGTCGCGACCGAGGACATCATCACCGGTCTCCCGCGCGTCGAGGAAATCTTCGAAGCGCGCAAGCCCAAGGGTGAAGCGCCGGTGTCGGAACACAACGGCGTCATCAAGATCGGCGAAGAGAAGGGCAAGCGCGTCGTCTACGTCACCGACGAGACAGGCGAAGATCACGAGATCGAAGCGCCGGTCGGAACGCATCTCATCGGTGCACGACGGCGACGCCGATCAAGGCCGGCCAACCGATCGCGGACGGCAGTCTCAACCCGCACGACATCCTGCGGATCAGCGGCGAAACCGCGCTGCAGAACTACCTCGTGCAGGAAGTGCAGAAGGTCTACCGCTCGCAAGGCGTCGACATCAACGACAAGCACATCGAAGTCATCGTGCGCAGCATGCTGCGTAAGGTGAAGATCATCGACGGCGGCGACACGCGCTTCTTGCCGGGTCAGCTCGTCGAAGCGTCGGCGTTCAACGAAGCCAACGAAGGCCTCACGAAGGACCAGAAGAAGGCCGAAGGCGGCGCGGTGCTGCTCGGCGTGACGAAGGCGTCGCTCGCGACCGAATCGTTCCTCTCCGCGGCGTCGTTCCAAGAGACCACCCGCGTCCTCACCGACGCGGCGATCAAGGGCAAACACGATCCGCTCTTGGGCCTCAAGGAAAACGTCATCATCGGGAAACTGATCCCGGCCGGTACGGGGATGTCGCGTTATCGCAACATCGACGATCGAGCCCGAAGGTCAGGACCTCGACGAAGAGGGCCGTCCGAAGAACGTGTTCCTCGACTTCAACCCGCACGCGGATCTCGAAGAAGACGCGCTCACGACCTACGGTGAAGTCGTGGCCCCCAACGGCCAGGAGATGTCACCGAAGGTCCTCGGCCCCTACGAGCGCCAGCGCATGCAAGAGAACACGGTAAACTACGAAGGCGAATACGACGCCGAAGTAGCCGTCCCGACCCCCGCCGCGCGCACGCAGTACAAGCCCAAGGGCATCAACCCCGAAGACTTGTAGCCCGCGACCCTCGTCGCGAAAAGAGAAGGGCCCCGAGAAATCGGGGCTCTTTTTTGTTGCACTGCGAGGGTGGCGTTGACAAACCTAGGCCTAGGTTATAGCATTTAGATGGGCTGCTTCAGATAGCGCAAGACGCTTATGACGAGCTTTTCGTCCTGTGGAGAAAGAGCCAACGATGAGTGTGACCACAAAGAAAACCGGCCGAATTCTCACTACGGACGAGAGATTCGCGAACACATCCGGATCGGCCGCGAGTGGGACAAAGTTGCGACAAAAATTGTCGCTGCGACCTACGCTCGTCGAAGTGACATGATTCGTGTCGATCTCTCATCGGGATGCATGCTGAGCGTTCCTCGTAGCAAGATTCTCGGTTTTGCGAAGGCCAAACCAAATCAGCTTGCCGACCTAGAAATCATGCCGGGCCGCGAAACACTCTGGTCCGAAGCAGTCGACGACGGCGTTACCTTAGAACAGCTGGTCATCATCGCTGCCGGCGAGCCAATCCTAGGTGACATCGGCGCACGAATAAACGGATCAAAGAAATCCCCAGCCCGCGCCGCAGCATCCCGCCTAAACGGCGTAAAAGGCGGCCGCCCCCGCAAGGTCTAGTCGCAACCATCCCCTCGGCGGGAACGCGCCCGCCAACTGCAATACTAGCTTCGCATGAACGCTGACGCAAAAAAGATCGCCCTCCGCATGATCCCTTACGGCCTCTACGTCCTCACTACAAAGGCCGCTGACGGCATCTCCGCCGCCACCGTCAACTGGGTCACCCAAGCATCCTTCGCCCCGCCGCTGGTCGCCGTCGGCGTAAAAGCCGACTCACACGGCCGCAAGCGTCTCAAACCGGCGCAACGTTCGCGCTGAACATGCTCGGCAAGAACCAAAAAGACGCCGCCTACACGTTCTTCAAACCCACCGTCGTCGAAGGCAACAAACTCAGCGGCCAACCCTATCACGACGGCACAACCGGCGCCCCGATGCTCGACAGCGCAATCGCCAGCGTCGAGTGCAAAGTGGTGAGCGTCGTAGAAGCCGGCGATCACCACGTCGTCGTCGCCGAAGTAGTCGAGGCGCAACGTCAAAGAGCCAATAACCGGCCGCCCCGACGCCGCCATCCTCGAAATGAAAGATCTCGGCGACAACGTCTTCTACGGCGGCTGATAGATCGCCAGTTTACCGGGCATAACACAACGCACAGCAGCCACGGAGAACAAAATGAGCGACGTCCACCAATCTGACATAAACCCCGATGCCAGCGCAAGATCGTCCGCAACAGCGCAAACGATCGTCGCCTCGCAAACCGCGCCAAACAACCCCCACCGCTCAGACCGCCGCATGGGCGACAGACGCCGCTAAGGTAGGCCCCGCCCTCCCCGAACGAAAAGGCCCCGAGTAATCGGGGCTTTTCTTGCACCCACAGCGAGGACCAAGCGATGACCGTCCTCTCCCGCATCCTGGCGATCGCCCTAACAGCCACCTGGCCTAGCCGCCTCACGGTCCCCGCATCAGCGCAAACCACAGCGCTCACCCCAATCCGCATCGCCAACCTCGGCTTCACCGAAGCCAGCGCGCTGCCGGTCTACGCGCAAGCAAACGGCATCTTCAAGAAATACGGCCTCGACGCAACGATCACGACGTTCAACGGCGGCGGCGCGATCATCGCGGCGATCGCCGGCGGTTCGCTCGACGCCGGCTTCTCGAACATCACCTCGGCCGTCGCAGGCGATCCAAAAGGGCATCCCGATCATGATCGTCTCACGCGGCCAACCTGACGGCGGCCGGCAAGGCCGATGCGCTGCTCATGAAGGCGCGCGGCTCGAAGCTGAAGACCGGCGCCGATCTGAACGGCAAGATCATCGCGGTGACGACGCTCGGCGGCACGCTGCAACTCGGCGTCGAGCAGTGGATGGACAAGAACGGCGGCGACTCGAAGACGCGCCCACTTCATCGAAGTCCCAACCTCGAACATGCCGGCCGCGCTCAAAGCAAGGCCGCATCGACGCGGCGATGGTCTCCGAACCATTCCTCACCGAAAACAAAGCCGACATCGAAGTACTCGCCGACGCGTTCGCCGCGATCGCCCCGCAGTGGATCAGCGCCGTCTTCGTCGTCTCAAAAGCTGGGTTACCGCCAACCCGGATGCGGCGAAGCGCTTCATCGCAGCGATGAACGAGACCGCGCGCTGGGCGAACAGCGCATCACGCCGAAACGGCGAAGATCCTCGTCGCCCCTCTCCGGCGTGCCGCTAACGACGTTTGAAGCAATGGAGCGCGGGACGTACACCGACCAGTTCACCCAAGCGCTCTTACAGCCCGGCATCGACGCAGCTTTCCGCTACGGAGCGCTCAAAGAATCGTACGACACGGGCGAAATCGTCACAGCAGCTGCGCCATACTTGAAGTAGGATAGAAGACGGAATTGTAAGTGCAGCTCTTTGCCGGTCCGAGTCGAAGAATTCGTGAGCGAGGGGATTCAAAAGACCATTGCCGAGCGGCTTGGGAATGCGTTGCTGACGATTACTATCGTTTCAGAGCTTCGGCTTCTGAGTCCGGCTGATAAGGTAGAATTCGCCTCTTCGAGCATTGGCCACACAACTTCGTCTATTCCAATGTCCGTGACCACGGGGTGGTCCTCGAAATGCAACTCCCGCTCAGTTCGTCACGCCTCGATTGCCTGGTTTTCGGACATTCGAAGGCCGGCGATGAACGGGCGGTCCTTATCGAGTTGAAGCAGTGGAGCGAAGTGGCTCCAAGCGAGTTTGAGGAGTGCGTCGAGGTTTGGCATTCGTTGGTAGGGCCGTCCGGAAGCTGCTACACCCTTCGGCCCAGGCGTTACGTTACGCTCAGTACTTGGAAGACACGAACTCGGCGTTCGACCCAGAGACCTCGGGGATACGGCTCAAGCCCTGCGCATGGCTTCGTCAACATGCACCCTGGCTCAAGCGGCGTGTTGAGATCGACGGAATTCACCGAACTCCTCAAAAGCGCACCGCTGTATGTAAATTCGGACGTCGATCGCTTCACGGAGTTTTTCAGCGAAAATGTCGGTGGTGGTGACGGGCTTGCGGTAATGGAGAAGGCTCTGACGGGCAAGCATCGTTCCTCGCGGAAACTTCTCGAAAACACCGCCAAGCTCGTTGCAGGCGAGCCGACGTATCGCCTTATCGACGACCAAGTCATCGCTTTCGAGGCCGTCCTGGCTATGGTTCGGCGCTCACAAAAAGACAAGCGGCTTAAGTCTATTGTAGTTGTTAAAGGCGGCCCAGGAACGGGGAAATCGGTAATCGCTCTCAACCTTCTTGGAACTCTCTCCAAGCACGGTGTCCAAGTACATCATGCAACTGGAAGTAAAGCCTTTACTGAGAACCTGTGGCGAATTCTGGGCAGTCGCAGTAAAGCACACATCAAATACTTCAATAATTTCGGTCAGAGCGGAGAGGGCGAAATCGATGTGCTGCTCGCGGATGAAGCGCACCGTATCAGAACGACCAGCAATAATCGATATACGCCCGCGGCGAAGAAATCGGAGTTAAGCCAGGTCGACGACTCGTGAAGGCAGCCAAGGTATCAGTTTTTTTCATTGACGACCACCAGTCCGTCCGGCCCGGCGAAGTCGGAAGTACGGCGATGTTTCGCGAAACCGCCATGCGCATCGATGCACGATACGAAGAAGTGGATTTGCGCACCCAGTTTCGATGTGCGGGATCAGACGAATACATCGATTGGATCGATCAATTGCTCGAAGTTCGGAAAACCGGTGTTACTCGACTGAACAAGGACGCGTTTGAATTTAAGATTGTAGGAAGTCCGGCAGAGCTCGAATCTGAAGTAAAGAAGGCCCTGCTAGGTTACTCCGCGCGTATGATGGCTGGCTTTTGCTGGCCATGGTCGGATCCGGACGCCGAAGGCCGACTTACCAATGACGTGACGATTGGCGACTTTGCGAGGCCCTGGAACGCCAAGCCGGAGGCGCGGCGGCTCGCGAAAGGTATCCCGAAATCGATGTTCTGGGCAACTGGTCCCGGAGGGGTCGAACAAGTCGGATGCATTTATACCGCACAGGGCTTCGAATTTGACTACGCGGCCGTGATCTGGGGCTCGGACCTCGTGATTCGCGATGGTCAATGGGTTGGGCAGGCCGCGGCCTCGAGACCACGTCGTCAAAACGCGGGCTGGTGCGCGGTTCGTTGATTGTGTGAAGAATACATATCGGGTCCTACTCACCCGTGGTCTGCGTGGAGTATCGCTCTATGTTATGGATGATGAGACGAGGTACTTCATCGAATCGCGGCTTGCACTCCCTTGATGGCTTACTTTATGCGCGTACAACTCGCTGACTTACGATGTGATCGTACATATGCTTCCAGTCGACCATGTCGTCGAGCAGAACCGTGCCGGCGGAGCGTCCAGTCCGGGAGCGCCGGCCTCGATGAGCTCCGCGGCGCCTTGTTCTTCGCCTTTCTGCCTCGGACAGAATGGCGGTGAAGCCCACTGGGCTTTCGTCGCGGCGTCGGGCTGCTGCGATGTGGTCGCGCACCCAGCGCTCGAACTCCAGGTAGTTCGGGCAGTTCGGCGTTGCCGATGTACGCGGACGGTCGCGCAAGATCGAGGCCGATCGGTCGGCGAACTTCTTGTCGAAGCCGCAGACGAGGTCCGGTCTTCCAATCCTCCGGTGAGCGCGCCGCACGGCGTCGAGGGGCGCCTTGATCCACAGCCGCGGGAGATGCGGGATGCCCGCCAGATGCCGACTTGGCCGGGAGCTGACCATCGGGACGAGCGGCTCGATGCTCGTCGGCGCGATGCGCGACGATTTGCTGTGCATCGTGAACCAATCGTCGAGATCGAGCAGCATCGCGCTGTTGCGAAAGTTCGGCATCCGTCGATGCCCGACGCGCGTCGCGAACGGCGCGAGCGCGGTTTCTTCCGGCCGCTGGAAGGACTCTCGATGCTGGTGTTGTGCGCGGCGATCGATTGGCGGCGATCGAGCTTGGTCGCGTGCGCTTTGACGTAGTCCTCGGCCTGCGGATAGGTCGGCATCGTCGCCAAGAACGCAAAAAGGCTCGGGCTCGAGACCGAGATCCTCGACGACCCGATGATTGAAGCCCTTGTCGTTGTCGAAGTAGCCCGCCCACAGCATGCCGCGCGGCGCCGACAGCACGCTCTTGAGCCACGTTCGCGGCAAGAGCGCACCACACCACAGGGGGCCGGCCACCGTCGGACCGATAAGGGGCACGAGTTTTTCCATCCGGTACATCTGCGACGTCCTCTCGAGGTGGGTTCGTACGGGCGAAGTTTCCGCCAGCCGGAGGCGGCCCCTGTGGCAGAGGGCCTTGTGCCGAGGTCGTCGCAGACGAATCGGGTGATCTTGCAAGCGGTGGATCACAAGTTGCAAGACGTGGTGCGGCTCTCGCAACGTGCCCTAACGTCCAGTACCTACAAGCCCGCACTCCTCAAGGCGATCACTCGGATCATTCGGCGCAAGCCGGCGAATATGATCGGCCTGCGCAAGCTACGGGCGAGAATTTACGCAGATGTTTGGAACCGGACCAATTTTCTTCCACTTGCGTCAGGCTGCCGGTCAATGAAGCCTTGGAAACTCTCAGCCAGATGCAGAAAGCAGGACCCGCCGCGGGGGTTCGTCAATTCTCGCGGCTACCGGAAACCGCAGCCGTCGCGATCGAGATCGCAATGGCTCGGATTCTCTGCAAGATCCGACGTTCTCCGTCGCTTTAATCATTAAAGTTACCCTGAAAGCATGGCGCCGCTTTTCGCTTGGGAGCTGGGTGCCGAACGCGTATCGTACTGACGGACGCGGCTCGAGGATTCGTTAGTCAGCGGCTGGTCACATGACTATTGACCTGATCGCAAACCGTTGGCTGGCTGGCTGGCTTAAAAAATGAATGTCCTGGCGCCGGCGATTATCGACAAAGTCGAGATGGACGGTGCTCGCCGTGGGTCACTGGCTGCCTATCGTGATCCTCGAAGGACTCGACGAACATCGGCTACCTGAATCAGCTTGTCGACCACGCTGTGCCGCCGTGCTGATCGCATCGTTCGTGGAGCTTCTGGCAGAACCGTTTTGTGTGGATTTGGCTGGCCTGTTATGCAGGATTGCGATGTCCAAAATGTGATCGCCTGCCTGAGTCCCGTTTCCTCGACAAGCTCGTGGAGCGGAACGTCCTACGCAGTCACGTACACAGCACCATATTACTTCTCCGCATCCCCAAGCATCGAAAGTGGTCAAGAGTACCGCCTGTATGAGGCTGCGGTTTCCGTGGAATGGCCCGGATTCTGGGGCCCTCAGGTCGCCGAGGTATAGCATGCCGGTAATCCTCACGCAGCACTTTTCGCCAGGCGACAGAGTCTACGAAGACGCAGAGTACTCGCTCTATCACTACCCTAAGATCTATTTTTCGCGGGTGCGTCCGTTTGATCGCTTCATTTATTACCAGCCGCCCACTCCGAAGGCTTGCGCGCGCGCCGACTCAAAACACTATTTCGGGCACGGTGTCCCTTCGTAATTTATCGATCATCCCATTCGCAAAGATCATCGCTTTGTAAATATCATTAAAGGCGAGCAATTTCCGATACTTGTCCCAATTGTCGATCAGCGGTGAGCACTACTTAGAGACGAAGAATTTAAGGATTCGTTCACCTCAATTTGCGTCGTCAGTACGAGACATCTCCGAAACGGCATACTACAAGATCTTGGCAGCCGCAGATGCTAGTTCGGCGACGCTCTCGTTGTTGCCAAGCACTGAGAGTCTTGAGGATATTGTAGCGGCGATTGAGCAGCCTGATTTGCAAGCAACTTCGAAGATTGATCGGGCAGATCGCTTCCTGCCATCGGTGATCCATTCTTAAACGTGTACGAATCGGCCGCGTTCCGACGTACCCGGAGATCATCAGCTAGTATTGAAGGTCATCCAGACGGAGGTTCATCGCCTTGGCGGGACGACTTGGTACAACAACAACGTCGATCTCTTCGCGCGCGTTGGTGAAGAGCGGATGCTGATCGAGGCGAAGAGCTTCAACGAGTACGATACGGTTAACCGTATGCGTTACGGCATCGGCCAACTCGCCGACTATGCCTACCGCTATCAAGACGAACTTGAGAGCCCGACTAAGGTCCTGGCTTTCGCGCAGCCGCCTCCGCGTGATGCCGCATGGGTTGGCGCAGTGCTCGACCAGGAACGTACAGCGTTCATTTCTGCTTCCGAAAACGGCATCGAGCCGCTAAACGAGGCCGCTTTACGATTGCCGATAACGAAGCACTAACGTGCGGCAGAACGACGTCGAGCGCACGCACCGCAAACGCCGTCGCGGGGCAATGGGGGTGTACCGGGTAGTGGAATTTTAGGCTGCTGCCTCGAGTATGCCGGCATCCACTTCAAGGCGTACCCGGCCGATGCGCGCATCGGCCATGCCATAGTAGATATCGTAAGACCCGGGTGTAAGGGCAGGGTGCGCGTCGATGCCGGTTGGGAAGACAACGTCGTTGACGATTCCGTTTCGCTCATCCAGTGTGTACGGCGCGAGGATCGCATTCGGCGAGCGATACCGGATGACGTGCGGCTGTTCTGCATCGTGCACGAGGATGCCGGCGCTGTACCGCATACCGTGACTCGTCCCGTCGGCGTCGACGATCCGATCGACGCCGTGAAAGACCGAAAGCAAGCCTTCAGCGATGCGGATCGGGGGTGTGCCCGCCCCGTTCTTGATCGTGCCCCATTCTCCGGCGCCTTTGCCGATGGTGACGCTCTCCGCGACCTTGAGCAGATTCGTTTTGTTCGCGAGTACCGCTTCGAGCGGAATGTACGCGATCCGAATTTCCTCGAAAAACGGCGTCGTGAAGGGCGTCATGGGGCGATGGTACATTGCGAAGCTCAAGACGCCCGCCGGCGATCGGACCGGCTCCGGGAAAAAGGCCGCGTCTTTGTCGTGGCCGTCCGGCAAGCCGCACGCCGAGAAGTCTACGAGCCCCAGGCGTTCCCAGGCATAGCCATCCCGCGAGACCGCAAGTGCGATCCGCGGGCCGACGACGCCGAAAGCCGTGTAGGCCATGACGTAGAGGTCCAGCAATGCGACGAAGGTGACGCGTGGATCCTCGCACCCCTGACCGTCCCGTGCATCCCGCAATTCATAAGCCGCCTCGGGGCGCAACGCCATTCCGATCCGCTGGTACACTGGGGCCTCCAACGTTCCGGTGACCTCCACCAGCCCAACGCAAGAACAGTTTCCGACACCCACCACTCGCGGATAGAGGAGCAGCGTGCCGTTTCGGGTTCTGGCTGCTCCAGGATTGAGGATCCCCTCGGCCTCGCTGGCGTCGCCGTTTGGCTCCAGCACGACGCCGAGGCGGGTCACTCGAGTAGCCAACGAGGCGATCGTGACAGAATCCATCAGTGTTTGTCGGCCGGCTGCAGCTTCCGCAGCAGCTCGAATTCCTTTTCAAGAATCGCTTTGAGCTCGTGCAACAAGAAGCGGCCCGTAGCGTGAGCGATCTCAAGCGGCGGCTCGGAGGAGCCTTTCAAGACCAGTACCGTTTTGGTTCCCGACGGCCGAATCGTCAGCCGTCCCCGAAAGCTCGGCAGTGTTACCTGCCGGAGGCGCCATGTCAACTCGATCCGGTCGTAGTGCCGTCCAACGAGTAAGCGATTCGGTTGCGGCTCGTACTCAACGGCAACGTGATGTTCTGCTACCAACCCGCTCGATCGCTTTTCGTCCAAGACGACCAGCAGATCGAGAATATTGCCGTGAACTGCGAAGTAGCGCTCGATGCCCGCAAGTGCATTCGACGGCGGGCAGGCGACGGTCGCCGAGTGCTCCACGAGATTCGCCGGCGCGTTCCGGTGGGAAGAACGGAAGAACCGGGCATTCTCTAGCTGAAGTTCCTTTGGCATAGTCGTCGCCCTCACTGTCTTGGCGTTGGTTAAGGGGCGCCCTTGTAGACCAGGCAAGCGGCTGAGAATGACGCGGTTAGGCCTCGCGCTGAGCGCGACGCTTGCCTACTCTTATCTTTCCGGGCGGGCGACCGAAAGAAAAGCATGAGGGTGCTGTCCGGCTCCTTGCGAGGAGTCTGCGTTTTCGTCTCCCTTTTCGTCGCTTGTGCGATGCGGATCGCCGCGTTAGGCGCCGACACGGCCGTCGCGCAATACGGTGTCGTGCTGCGCTCGTTCAATCCGTCGATACCGCGGATTACAAGACATGGCCACACACGTGCTATTGATGTCGTCGTACTACAGTCTCGATCCGCGCCTGCTGGTGGCGATCGTGGGCGTCGAATGGAATTGGAAGACGGCGCGGTCTCGCACGCCGGCGCACTGGGTCTCGGACAACTCATGCCGGGAACGGCACAAGGCCTCGGCGTGCTCCCGGCCGACGCGTACGAGAACCTCGACGGAACCGCGCGGTATCTGCGTCGCATGATCCAGCAGTACGCTGCAAAAAGCGGAGACCAGCGATATTCGTTAGCGCTCGCGAGTTACAACGCAGGTCCGCAAGCCGTCGCGCGCTACGGCGGCATTCCGCCGTTCGCCGAAACGCGTGCGTACGTCACGCACGTGATGGCGCTGGGCGCGATTGCAGACGCGCCTCCCCGACGCAGGCGATCCATTGCCGGCGATCGCGCAGCTCGCAAACCGGGCAGCCACGACTAGCCGGAAAGTCGTTCAGCATTTGCTCGCGGTCAAACGGGCGCCGGCCGGAAGCGTCGCCGAATTCGTCGCCTTAGACGCGGCCTCGATGCGAAGGTACATGGCGTACGTCGCGGTGCAACCCGCGCCGCCCAAGCGGAAAACCATCAAGCGCTGGTTCACGCGAGCGTTGGGGTTAGGGAAGCACTAGCTGGCGCCCTGGGGCATGGTTGTGGCGGTCCCTCGACTACGCTCGGGATGACCGGGGGGTGCGGGCCTAGGTGGGGCACGGCTTTGGCATGAACGTGCCTGCGGTGACTGAAGCGCCGATTATTCGCACCGAGCAGTTATCGAAAACGTTCGAGTTCGCGGGCGGGGCAAGGTCGAGGCGGTCCGCGGGATCGACCTCACCGTCAATGAAGGCGAGATTTTCGGCTTGCTCGGCCCGAATGGCGCCGGCAAGACGACGACGATGCGGATGCTTTGCACGCTGCTCGTCCCCACGGCCGGCCGCGCCACGGTCGTCGGCTTCGATCTCGGAACCCAGCACAACGAGATTCGTAACCACATCGGCTACGTCGGTCAAAAGGGCGGCATGGAAGAAGTCGCCACCGGCCGCGAAAATCTGATGCTCCAAGCGCTGCTCTATCGCATGACGCGCGCAACGGCGAAGCGGACGGTCGACGCGCTGATCGAGCGGTTGAACCTAGCCGCGTTCGCCGATCGCACGGCCAAGACGTATTCGGGCGGACAACGCCGCATCTTCGACCTTGCCGCCGGCGTCGTCAACGCGCCGCGAGTTGCTCTTTCTCGACGAACCGAGCACCGGTCTCGATCCGCAAAGCCGGGCGCGCGTGTGGGAAGAGGTCACCGCACTCAACAAAGCCGGGACGAGCATCTTCCTCACGACGCACTATCTCGAAGAGGCCGACGCGTTGTGCAGCCGAGTCGCAATCGTCGACGGCGGTCAGGTCGTCGCGCTCGGAAGCCCGGCCGAACTCAAGCGCCAGGTCGCCGGCGACCGCCTCACGTTCGGTTACACGAACGCTAACGACGTCGCCGCAGCCGCGGCGCTCCTGTCTGGCGAACCGCTGGTGCTCGAGATGCGTGTCGACGGTAACCTCTTGCAGATCTACGTTAGCGAGGGCGACGAAGCGCTGCCGGAACTCATGCGCCGGCTGGGCGCGGAGCACGCACCGCCGAAGACGGTGCACCTCGCGCGTCCGACGCTCGACGATGTGTTCATCAAGCTGACGGGCCGCACGCTTCGCAGCCGAAAGCGAGAGCCGTTAGACCATGCGCGACGCGTACTTGATCGCCAAGAACGAGTTGCTGGTGACGGTCCGCAACCCGTACTGGCTCTTCCACGGCATCGTGCAGCCGATCATCTACCTCGTGCTCTTCGCGCCGCTACTCAACGGCGTGGCCGGCGTGCCGGGTTTTCCGGCGCACAACGCGATCCAGTTTTTCGCGCCCGGTCTGCTGATCATGAACGTGCTCTTCAGCGCGGGCTTCGAAGGCTTCACCCTACAGGACAAAGTCAGCAATACGGGCGCTGCCTGCCTTTTCTTCTTCGCATCTTGTTATCGCTGTTTATTTGTCCTTCGGTCTGCCTTCGTCGGTATTCGACGATTTGGTACTGGGTATCGAGCTGGGGATTTCTCCCTGGATGCATGATGTCACGATTTTTGTCGAATTTGACAATACCCATTTTTCTTCGACGAAAGGCGGACGATGGAGAAACAACTCCGGATGATATGGCCGCGAAGCCCTCCTGGAGATGACGTGACATCCAGCACCTCACCACTCCTCATTTGTCAAAAACTACGACTAATATCCACACCGATGCCGGAATTGATAAAAACCGGCTCGTATTGAGCAACTTGTCTGGGTCTTGCTCCACTTTCAATAAAAAAAGTTTCGATCACGATGTTCAAGGAAAGCGGTTTTGATCATTGATTAACCGGCTTTGTGAGTCTCAACCCTTTTGGTGGCTTGAAGCAGTTGGATTTGTCGACCTCATCTGCAGCTGAGTAGTCCTCCTTCATATGCATCCAAAACCACTTACATAAAGCTCCTAAAATGGGAGGAGAGTGAAAAATCCCACTGACGTTGATGAGCTTGCACAACTATAATGACACATTGGTCACCCACCGTGTCCTCGAGAGTTTTCCTGACGAGTTATGGAGTTAACGGCCTATTTTTCAGAGGTATTCAAATCCACCAAACAACCTCAGCAGCGTCGTCTTCACTCAGTCTCTCGTTATGAGAGCTCAAAAGTGGCGGAGGGGGGCTCAAACCATCACCTTGGGGTGAGACTCCTTCGCAGGGCGGCCCTGTCGGCCACTGCGGGCACTCTCCCACGGGGATCACGGCCGGGCGGGGAGCTCGTCTCGTCGGACTTGCCGACGCGGGTGCCGCGCTCATTCGGTGAATCCGTCAGTGAGTCCGCAGGGCGATCTCGTCGTCTCCGACGGAGTTTTGTGCAGACATTTCCTATGGATCATGCACGCGTCCGCGTGCTCGTCCTCGATCGAATAGGTCCGGATTGAACCGTCGGCGTCGGGCGGCCCCGGCGTGTACTGCAGCTGGTAGCCATCGCTTTGCGCGAACTGCGCTGCGTCCCGGGCGGACGGACCGAGCGGCTCGACCGATTGCGGGTAGGTTCCATTCTGAGCCGCCGCGTAAGCGGTAAGCGCCGCGCGCAGGTCGCCCATCGCTTCGACGGCATGCGTCTCCGCCTGCAGCGTGGTCTGCGCGTTTCGCGGAGTCACCACGAACCAGAGAAAACTCCACATCGCGCCCAGCAGTACAGCGAGGAGCGCGCCCCAAACCAGCAGGACTTTGCCCAGTTTTGGTTTCTTGCGTGGAGCGGTATCTTCGGCAGGAACGCCCGTCAGATCAGCGCCACAATGCGGACAGATCTCGGTAGCCTGATTGACCTCGTTCTCGCATTCGCGGCAGGTATACATCGCGTGGACATTTCGGAACTCTGTCGTTCAAGGCTTGGGCGAGCAGCCCAACATTATTGTCGGAATTCTAATTTGTTGGCAGCCATTTCCGCGTCGCGGAATCGGCGCTACGCTAGAAGCTAGAAGAACGTGCGCTATTTTTTCGCGACGTCGATCAGTTGCACGTCAAATATGAGCGTGGCATTGGGCGGGATCACGCCGCCCGCTCCTTTGGCGCCGTAGCCCGCGTCGGGTGGAATGCGCAGCTGCCGTTTGCCTCCCACTTTCATTCCGGCTACGCCTTCATCCCACCCCTTGATCACTTGTCCGGCTCCCAGCTTAAAGTCGAATGGCTGGCCGCGATCGACCGAGCTGTCGAACTTCTTTCCAGTGGTCAGCCAGCCGGTGTAGTGAACTTTCACCATGTTGCCCGAAGCCGCCGTGGTGCCCGTGCCCACGACGATATCCCAGTATTCCACTCCGGAAGCCGTCTTCTTGGCCTTGCCGGTGACTTTCGTCGGGCTCGAGGTATCGGTTTGGGCGTGCACTGAAACCAGCGCCAAAGCTGCAAAAATCACAAAAAATGCGAACCGTTTTGTTTTAATCATCGCGTCTCCTCGGTCGTTCGCCGCATGATATCCCAGTTGGCTGCGGCGGGCCAGCTTGCCTGAAGATATATCACCGCCGCGCCCCGAACGAGTTTTGATCTCCGGCGGCTCGGAGCGGGCTGTCGCGTGTACAATAACGATACCCTGGGTCCGGTGGAATCGCATCCTGGCCGCACGTTTGGCCGGTGCGCTCAGCCGGGCTTCACCGCAGACGGAATCTGCGGCGGTTTTTTGGTCTGAGTAGGAGGATGCGTGTCCAGCGTAAATACCCTCCTGGAACTTTTGCATGTTGCGCCGAGCGCCGACACGGCGGTAATTCTGCCGGAGGCCGGAATCAGCGTAACCTATGGCTCATTGCGCGAGCAGGTGCTGGGGATGGCCGACGCGCTGGCTGCTGCGGGCATCGAGCCCGGACACCGAGTCGCCATCGTGCTTCCGAACGGCCTGCCCGCTATCGTCGGCCTTTCTCGCCGCATCCATCGCCGGCACAGCCGCTCCGCTCAATTCCGGATACCGTCAGGAAGAGTTCAGCTTTTATCTCGAAGATACTGCCGCGAAAGTTTTGCTCTGCCCACCGGACGGCGCCGACGATGCGCGCAAGGCCGCCGCAGGGAAAGTTCCTGTGCTTGCAGTTCACATGGACGAAAACGGTTTTGTGCGCCTAGCCGGAGCGACCGGCAACGGCCGCAAAGCGCCGTCGCCGAAGGCGAGCGACATCGCGCTCGTCCTGCACACCAGCGGCAGCACGGGCCGGCCGAAGCGCGTGCCCATCCGCCACGGGAATCTGGCAGCGTCAGCCAGCAACATCGTAAAAACATACGCGCTTTCTCCCGGCGATGTGTCGCTCTGCGCGATGCCGCTCTTCCATGTGCACGGCCTGGTGGCCTCCACGCTGTCGACGTTTCTCTCCGGCGGCACCGTGGTCGTTCCGGGAAAATTCAGCCCGCTCTCGTTCTGGCGGATGGTGCGCGACAACCGCGTCACTTGGTACTCCGCCGTGCCCACCATTCATCAGCTTCTGCTCGCGCGCGCCGGCGGCGAACGGCCGGCCGGCGCCGAAAGCTACGCTTCATCCGTTCCTGCAGCGCTTCGCTGCCGCCCGAGATGATGCAGCGCGCTCGAAGCGGCGTTTGGCGCGCCGGTGCTCGAGGCCTACGGAATGACGGAAGCGTCGCACCAGATGTGCCTCGAATCCTTTGCCGCCCGGCGCGCGCAAGCCGGGGTCCGTCGGGCCGGGCACCGGCGTCAGAATCAGCATCATGGATGCGACGGGCAATCATCTCGCGACGGGCGAGCGCGGCGAGGTCGTCATTCAAGGCGCCGAACGTCGTCTCCGGATACGAAAACAATCCGGAAGCCAACGCCTCGTCGTTCACCAACGGTTGGTTTCGCACCGGCGACCAGGGATTTCTCGACGCCGATGGCTATCTCACGCTGACGGGTCGGATCAAGGAACTGATCAATCGCGGCGGAGAAAAAATCGCGCCGCGCGAGATCGATGAAGTATTGCTGACGTCATCCCGCCGTGGCCGAAGCAGTCGCCTTCGGCGTGCCGCACGCCAACCTGGGGCGAAGAAGTGGCGGCCGCGGTGGTGTTGCGCGAGCCGCAGAGCGAGTCCGGCCATCCTGGCCTACTGCCGCGAGCACCTCGCCGATTTCAAGCGCCCCAAGAAGCTGTACATCGTCGAGACGATTCCGCGCACGGCCACCGGCAAAATCCAGCGGGGCGCTGTGGCCGCGACGCTGGCCGGAGCGAAGCGGTGAAATTCCTGATCGCGGGCGCGGGCGCCATCGGCGGCTACATCGGCGCGCGCTTGGCGCGGGCGGGCGAAGACGTCACGCTCTTCGCGCGCGGCCCGCATCTGCGCGCCATGCAGGAACGCGGCGTGCGCGTCGTCAGCTCCGAAGGCGATTTCGAGGCGCGTCCCAGAATCATCGGCGACCTCGCCGAGCCGGCCCGGTGGACGTGATTTTCCTCGGCGTGAAGGCCCACGGCCTGACGCAGCTCGCCCCGCCGTCGCCCGCTGCTTGGCCAGCGACACAATCGTCGTCAGCACGCAAAACGGCATTCCCTGGTGGTATTTCCAGACCGACGGCGGGCGAATGGTCGGGCCTCGAGCTCGAGCGCGTCGATCCTGGCGGCGTGATCGCGAAGTCCATCGCGCCGCGTCACGTGGTCGGCTCGATCGTCTATTTTTCGACGGAAATTGTCCGAGCCCGGCGTGATTCGCCACAGCGGAGGGCAACCGCATCTCGCTTGGCGAACCCGACGGCACCCGCTCGGAGCGCTGCCGGCGGATCGCCGAAGCGCTCATCAACGCTGGGCTGCGCTGCCCGGTCGACCACGCGGCTTCGCAACGAAATCTGGGTGAAGCTGCTGGGCAACGTCGCGTTCAATCCGATCAGCGCGCTGACGCGCGCGACGCTCGCGCAGATGGTGCGCGATCCGGAAGTCTCGGCGCTGGTTCGCAGACATCATGGCCGAAGTCGAGGCCGTCGCGGCCAAGCTGGGCATCGAGCTTCCCGTCTCGATCGATCAGCGGATGGCTGGCGCGGCGAAAGTCGGCGAGCACAAGACGTCCATGCTGCAGGACCTCGAAGCCGGCCGGCCGATGGAGCTCGAAGCCGTAGTGGGCGCGGTGGTCGAAATCGGCGAGCGGCTGGGCGTGGCCATGCCGCACACGCGCGCCGTCTACGCCTGCGCAAAACTCCTCGAAGAAACGTCCACAGCGCAAAGGCGCGAGGAACAGGCGATCCAGCACGCAAGCGGAAGCTCTGTCGCCACAGAAGGGAAACTCCGTGAATCGCTGGGTGCGGCTCAGCGCGGCGGTGGTCGCGATGATCATGATCGCGAACCTGCAATATGCCTGGACGCTCTTCGTCCAGCCGATCATGGGCGCGACCGGCTGGAAGCTCTCCGACGTGCAGCTCGCGTTCACGCTCTTCATCGCGTTGCGAAACCTGGTCGATGCCGCTCTCGGGCTGGCTGATCGACCGGCTCGGCCCGCGCATCTTCATCTCCTTTGCGGGCGTGCTGTGCGGCATCGGCTGGGGCGCGTTGGGAAGCGCGCACACGCTGACCGCAACTCTACGCGCTCTATTCGCTGGCTGGCTTTGGCGCGGCGATGGTTTACTGCGGCTCGGTTTCCGTGGGCCTCAAATGGTTTCCCGACCGCCGCGGCTTGGCCGCTGGCATCATTGCGGCCGGATTCGGATCCGGTGCCGCGCTTTTTATTCCCATCATCGCGCACATTATCCGCGTGCAAAGCTACAGCGCAGCGTTCTTGTACACCGGTGTTTTTCAAGGACTGCTAATCGTGTGCGCCGCCCAATTTCTGGGCAACCCGCACCCTGGTGCTGTTGCAGCATTGCGCCTTGGCACGGCCGCTGGCGCGCAAACGCGTCGCCAGACCGAAGATTTCAACTCTTTTGAGATGTTGCGCACACCGCAGTTCTACGTTCTGTACCTCATGATGCTGATGATGGGGATCGGCGGCCTGATGGTGACGGCGCAGGTCGCGCCGGTCGCCGGCACGCTGAAGGTTGGCATGACCATGCTGACGCTGGCGCTGACGCTCAATCCCCTCGCCAACGGAGCGAGCCGCATCTCGTGGGGTTGGGTCTCGGACCACCTCGGCCGCGAGCGAACGATGACCGTCGCTTTCGTGCTGCAATCGATCAGCCTGGTGAGCGTGCTCACCCTTGGGCGCCGCTCCCCGGCCTGGTTCATCGTCTGTCTGGTGCTGGTGTTTTTCACCTGGGGTGAAATCTATTCGCTGTTTCCCTCTGCGTCGGCCGACTTTTTTGGCGCGGGAAACGCCAGCTCCAACTATGGCTTCCTTTACAGCTCCAAGGGGGTCGCCGCGATTTTGGGTGGCTGGCTCGCCGCCAGGATGTATGAGAAGACAGGCACCTGGAACACCGTGTTCTACGGCAGCGCCGTGCTCGCTTTTCTGGCCGCTCTGATCGCCTTCCAGTTGCGCAAGATGCCCTTGCCCATGAAGGTCCATCAAGCGGCAGCGATCGATCCCGAAACAGCAATCAGCTCCGAACGGGTGTAAGGCGCATCAGCGGAAACTCAGGAAGCAAGCGCACCTGGCACGCGTCAGGCGAGTTTGCCCGCGTGCGCTTCCAGCAGGCTCCACGCCTGTTGCCCCACGATTCCCTTCCAGTGCTCGTAAAACGGACCGAGCCGCGCGCGGAACGAAGGAACGTCCGCCTCATTGAAGATCATCCCCTGCTCGGTCAGCTTCGGCCGCAAGCTGTCGTTTAGCGCTGCGTTTTCCTTGCGCTGGATGCCCACGAATTTCGCGGTATTGCGCTCGATCGTACTCCGCAAGATCCTCGGGAAGACCCTGCCACATTTTGAGATTGGCAATCTGGTTGAAACCGCCCCACAGGTGATTGGTCATGCTGACGTATTTCTGCACTTCGTAGAGTTTGAAAAGCTCGATGATCGTCAGCGGATCGGTCTGCGCCTCGGCCCCGCCCGACTTCAGCAAGTCATACATTTTGTTGATGGAGACCGGCACAGGTGTGGCGCCCAGCGCCTGAAACAGTTCCTTGTAGAGTGGCGTTTCCGGCGTACGCACTTTCAGGCCCTGCATGTCGGCCGCGGAGCGGACAGGCCGGGTGGCACACGTGAGTTCCTGGAAGCCGTTGTCGAAGCATCCGCGCGGCACGGCATAGATGCCCTTGGCATGCATCTCGTCGCGCAGGTAGGCGCCAAGATCGCCGTCCATGGCTGTGAAGACCTGCTCGCGCGTCCGGAATGCAAACGGGATTCCCTGCACGTTAGCGGGGGGAACGACCGCGCCGATCAGAGCGCCGTTGATGGTCAAGAAATCCAGGCTGCCGTCGACCAGCATCGAAAGCGCCACCGGATCTCCGCCGGGGAGGCCGTCGTTTTCCGGAAATGTCTTGACCGTCGATGCGGCCGCCGGTTTCCATCTTCACGGCCGCCCACATGTCCACGAGGCTCCTGTGCAGCGGGCTGTCAGCGGGCTGGTTATGGAATTGCCGCAACTCGATGGTGGCGGCGCGCGCGCTGCGCCCAAGCAATATCGATCCGCCGGCCGCGGCAAGACCGATCGTGAACTGCCTGCGCGAGAGCGGGGAACCAAACCCGGTACTGTTCTGCCTCACGATGCACCTCCAGAATGGACGCAGTATACTACGGCGGACTTGAGCGCCGCGCTAGGCGTCTGCCCACCGGAAAGTGTGGCCCCGGAGGGACGAAGAGACTAAGATGGCGCCACACGCCCATGCTTTTCGGGAGGGCTGCAATTCATGGTCAGCTATGCCGCCATTCGCCGGTGCCCTTGCGGCCACCGCTCCGCGGAGGCGAACCACTGAAGGGACAAATCATATGGCGCAGGGATCCGTAACCCAAAATGCCGTCGGCGCCGCGCCGCTCGAGCGCGAGCAAACCGGGACGCCGTCCGTGGCCATTGCCATGTACTGCGTGCTGCTGGCTTCCTATATATTGATGGCCGCGGACCGTTATCTCTTTCCGGTCATCGCGCCCGCAGTGCGCCGCGAATTCGGACTTTCTCCTGCGACGACCGGCCTGCTCACCACCATTTTCACGCTCGGCCTGGGAGTCGGGGGACTGACCACCGGCTACATCCTCTCGCGTTTTCCCCGTCGAGCCGTGATGCTGATCGGCATCGCGATTTTCTCCGGGGCCACGGCCCTCACCACCGTCACCGGCGGATTCTGGGGCATGCTCTTTTGCCTTGCGGCACAGGGGATCGGGATGGCCATGCTGGCCACTTGCATGTTTGCTCTGGCTGCCAGTTACTTTGCGCGTCACAAGGCCGCGGCAATCGGCTCGGTCAACTTCTGCTACGGAATTGGCGGCTTTGTCGGATCGGGTCTCGCCGGCGTGCTCCTCACCAAATATATGAACTGGCGTGCGCCGATGATCGCCTTCGGGCTATTCGGCTTTGTGATGATCGCCATCATTGCTGTGACCGTACGTCCCTGGTTCAGCGAAACGCGCGGCAGCAGCACGGCTCGCGCCGCTGCGGGAGGCGCCGGCACGCTGCTGAACCGCAATTCCGTCTTGCTCAGCATCCTGTGCGTCATTCACGGCCTCAGCATGTACGGCTTCCTTGGAGGCTACGCCTCTTTCCTGCAGGAAAATCTCCATTACACGCCGAGTCGCTCCGGATTCGTCGTGGGCTTTTTTGCGGTCGGAGCTCTGCTCTCGATTGCGGGCGGTTGGGTGGCGGATAAACTTTCTCCGCGGCTGGTGTTATTCGGCTCCTTCGCCGGTGTTGCGGTGCTCGGGTACTTGTTCTTCCAGGAATCGCCCAGCGTCTTGACGCGCGAGATTTTGACGTTCATCTACGGCGTGGTAGGCAGCGCAGTGCTGTATGTCAGCCTCGCTGCATATCAGGTCAAGTCGCTCCGCAGCACGTTGTCGAGCCGCGGCTCGGGCATGTTTGTCACCAGCCTGTATGGCGGCGCAGCGTTTGGCGGCTACTTGATTCGCGCCTTAGCAGCCACGCATGGCGGCTGGCTCTTCGCCGGAACCATTCAGATGTCGCTGCTCTGCACCGCCGGCGCGATCCTGGCGCTCGCTCTGCGACCCAGCGAAATGGCCGCCTGATTCACTTCCCCTGCAGCGACGCCAGATAATCGCTGAGATTCTTGATGCGCAGTTCCACGGCTCGCGCATTCTGCTTGTCGACCATGCCGAAAATCGGCCCCCACGTGGGCATCCCCGCAGAACCGTGAGAAGTGGTGCCTGGCCCGAACAAAAGCACCGTCGAGACATAGTCGTACGGAAATTTGCCGCCATGTCGCTGGGCCAGAGTCGTGAGATCGGGCGGCGGCGTTTTGAGTCGCGCTGCAGCGGGTCCGCCGCCTTTGGCGTCGGCGCCGTGACACGCGGCGCAATATTGGCCGAACATGCCTTCGCCCGAGGGAATGTACGCCGGCGGAAGAATCCATGGATTCTGGACCGTCTGCGGTCTCGCGCGACTGGCGGAAAGAACAACGCAAATCAGCGCACCGAGCACGAACAACACGTTGCGGCGCATGGTCATGACCTCCTCCGGAACACGAACGTTCCACGAACACCCGGAGAATAAGTCCAAGAAGCCAAGCGAGCGATGCTAGCGGTTACAAATCACGGTGACCTGGATCACACAGGTAAGACGACGAAGGTATGGCGCACAACGAGGCGTTAGAGCGGGTTAGAGCCGAGGCCGACCGGGTTAGTCGGCCGCGACTTCAGGTTGGGACTGTCGCTCGGGTTTCGCCATCGCCCGAGCCTTTCGCGATTTCGGAATCGATGGCTGAGCGGCCGGAGCATCGTCCATGGGAAGGCGCGTGCGGCGAATCTTGTCGTAGGAATACAGCGCGCCGGCGACCGCTCCAGTCGTCGCCACACAGCCGATCTCGCCTGCGCCCTTGGCTCCGTAGCCGCCAATCTCGTCAGGCACTTCCACCAGGATAACGTCGACCGGCGGCGTGTCCTTGGCCTGCACGATGCCCAGGTCGCGTAGCGCGAGAGTCTCAGGAACGCCACCCGGCGAATACAATCTTTCGCTGAGCGCATAACCGAGGCCCATGTGTACTCCACCCTCAACCTGTCCTGCGCAACCCTTGGGGTTGATGGCGTGTCCGACGTCGTGAGCGGCGACGACGCGCTTGAGGTGGCCGTCGTCGTCGAGGATCACCACCTGCGTGGCATAGCTGAAGGTCAGGTGCGTGTTCGGGTTCACTTTCGCTTCCGGCGTTCCAGGCTTGGTCGTGAAGTTGCAAACGTAGTCGCCGTGGTATACACGTCCCACGAGTTGTTCGATTGGCGTCGTCTTCAGATCGGCGGCTAATGCCTCGCCCGCGATTCGCGCCGCCGCGGAAGTCAGCGTGGTGCCGCGCGACGCCCAAGTCTCTCCGCATTGCGCGCCGAGATCCTTGTCCCACAGCACGCTGATCGCGTCCGGGGAGATACCGGTCTCCTCGCAGATCACCTGCCGGGTAGCCGTGAACAGCCCTTGGCCCATTTCCGTGTGGCCGGTGCGGGCTTCCAGCTGGCCGCCCTCCAAAACGCGCACGGTGACGTGGCCTGCGTCCACCATGCCGTTCCCAAGCCCTGTGCTCTTGATGCCGCAGCCGATCCCGGCATATTTGGCGCTCTTGTAAATGTCCTTCACCGCCTCGAGCGTTTTGCGAATGCCCGCGACGCTTTCCCGCATGATCTGGCCCGTGCAGAATGTCCCGCCGGGTTCGAGAATGTTCCGTATGCGGATGTCGTAGCCGTCGACGCCGATTTTCTCCGCGAGAATATCCATGACCCCTTCCATGGCGAACTGGGCCTGGTTGCTCCCAAAGCCGCGCATGGCCCCACTGATCGGATTATTCGTAAAAACGGCAGTAGCCTCAACTTCCACGTTGGGCACGCTGTAGACCCCGGTGGCGTGGCCAGCCGCGCGCAGCAGGCACTTAGCGCCCGTGCTCGAGTAGGCTCCCGTGTCGCCGAGCATGTGGGCGCGCACCGCCAGCAAATGTCCTTCGGCATCCGCGCCCACCGTATAGCGAAGCGAAATAGGATGGCGCTTCAGGATGGATAAGCGTGGATTGTTTGCGCGGGAGAACGCATTTCACCGGTTTCTGAAGCAGATAGGCGGCCATGGCGGTTTGCGCCTGGATCGTGAGGTCCTCTTTGGCCCCGAAGGCGCCTCCGCTGGAGGTCAGTTGCACTTCCACGTCTTCAAGCGGCAGACGCAATACCTTGGCAATATCCTTATGGTCGTATGCCGAGCCTTGACTCTGCGAGAAAACTTTGACGCCTTTTCCTTGCGGAATTGCCAAGCAGGCCTCGGGCTCAAGAAAAGCTACTTCGATCGCCTGCGTCTCGAACGTCTGTTCGAAGACATGCGTCGACTTCGCCAAGGCCGCATCCACATCGCCGCGGGAAAACGCCGTGGTGTCGAGATGGTTCGGATGCACGTGCAGGTTTCCGGGCGCATGCACCTGAGGAGCGCCGGGCTCGAGCGCCGCGACCGGGTCGGTGACCGGCGTCAGCACTTCATAATCGACGACCACTTTTTTGGAGGCCTCGCGCGCGTGGTGTGCAGTGTCCGCCACCACCATGGCCAGCACGTCGCCAACGAAACATGTGGTTTCACCGACGGCAACGAAAACCGGCAAATCGGACATCATGATGCCGGTGCCGCGCTCGCCGGGAACGTCGCTGGCCGTAAACACTCTGACCACGCCCGGCATGGCCTCAGCCACCGACGTGTCGATCCCCTGAATCACGGCCCGCGGATGCGCGCTGAGGGTCAGAGCGGCATGCAGCATCCCGGGAACTTTCATGTCGTCGACAAAGGGCCTCTCGCCGGCGGCCTGCTCGAATCCTCGATACCGCGAGGGAGATTGCCCGACGCCATTCTTCTGGGTTTTCAGCGAACTCCGGATTGCGCTGCAATCCAAACTGTTCTCCAAAGTAGGTGTTGCGCCGCGGCTCGCAACGGGGAAGTTCCTTGCCGTCGTTCCAGGCTTCGCCAGCCGTCTGAATGCCGTCGAGAATGCGTTGGTAACCGGTGCAGCGGCAGAGATGAGCGGACAACCCGCGCGCGACGGCATCGCGATCTTCGGTGATTCCCTGCTCCAACATCGACGAAGCACGAACCAGAATTCCGGGAATGCAGAAACCGCATTGCACTCCGCCTTCGAGTACGAACGCGTCGCAAAGCACGCGATGCATGTCCGGCTCAATGCCCTCTAGCGTAACCACTTCGTGCCCTTCCATCAGCTCGGGCTTGCGCAAGCAGGACATCACCGGACGCCCGTCCACCAGGACCGTGCAGCAGCCGCAGGTCCCCTCCGGGGCGCAGCCATTCTTCGCCGAAACGACGTCGCACTCCTCGCGCAACACGTCCAGGAAATTCATTCCAGTTTCATAGGACGCGGTAACTGGCTTTCCGTTAAGAGTGAAGTCGATCTTGGGCATAGGTATGACCTTGGGCGTCAACCCCGAGGGCGGATTGAACGTCGCTTCCGACGCTATCGCTATTGTAGCACCGCGCCGGCCGCTGGAACTACCGGCGCCCAAGAGAACTAAGTCTTTGATGGACGTCCACTTAGCGAAAGCAGCGTGCTTCGATAAGGTGCGCCACCGTCCAGCACGGTGGTAAAAAAGTGGCACCTTGCAGTCAATTTTGCCTGGAGGATTACCGCCCGCTCACCAAACAGCGCTCAAACGGAGCTTCGTCTCGTCGTGGCTGACGCGGAGGGCCCTCATTCATCGCGATCATAGCGCGAATAACGATGGTCCTAGTGGTTAGATGAATCTAGGGCCAAAACGGTCCGTGGCGGGCCGATCTAAGTTCGTGCTGGTTTGGATTGCCAGCGACTTGCGCCGTGGCGGCCCCGCTTTAGTGAGCGGGAGCGCCGTCGCTCGGACCGCCGGGCAATGCCGGAGGGGTTGTTCCCAGTTGCTTGGGTTGCTGCTCCCGTTTTGCCTGGAGCAACTTGAAGATTCGCTCGGCGGTTGCGGGCAGCGTGGTGACACGCACGCCGACCGCGTTGTAAATCGCGTTGCAGATGGCCGCCGCCGTAGGCACGAGCGTAGGCTCGCCGACGCCCTTGGCGCCAAACGGCCCAGTCGGGTCGTAGTTATCCACGATGTCGACTTCCACCTCCGGCATGTCCAGCGAAGTAGGCATGATGTAATTGGTGAGGTTGGGATTGATCTGCTTGCCGGTAGCGTCGAAAAGGATCTCTTCCTCGAGCGCGAATCCCACACCCATGGAAACGCCGCCCTCCACCTGGCCTTCGACCAGCATGGGGTTGATGGGCGTGCCGCAGTCGTGCGAGGCGACGATGCGCAGAACTTCGGTTTCGCCCGTCTCGTCGTCGACTTCCACTTCCGCGATCTGCGTCGCGTAAACGTACGTGCCGAACGGCTTGCCTTGTCCGGTTTCCGGGTCCAGCGCCACCGTCTCAGGATTGAACGAGGCTGCGCCGATCGGCGGCTGGCCGGAAACCATGCGCGCGTGATTGGCCGCGTCGCCGATGTGCATGTTGCGTTGCGGGAAGTTCTTGACCATCAGCTTGTGGTCCTTCGCTTCCAACTGCGACGGCTTCACGCCCAGCAGCGGCGCCGCAATTTCAAACAGCGTCAATTTGGCTTTCTCTGCCGCCATCCGCGCGGCGTTTCCCGTCACGTACGTTGTGCGGCTGGCGATAGCGCCTGTGTCCATGGGCGTCGCATCCGTGTCCGCGGAGACCACGTGCACATCGTCGGTGGCGATTCCCAATTCCTGCGCCACGATCTGCGCCAGGATGGTCAGCGATCCCTGCCCGGTTTCCACCGTGCCCGTCAACAACGTCGCGGTGCCGTCTTCATTCACCTTCACCACAGCCGCGCTGGGATTCGCGGCCACAGTGAAGCCGATGGGGTACCACATCGTGGCCATGCCCCGTCCGCGCCGTTTCATGCCTTCACCGTCCCGTTGCCATCGCCGTGACCATTTCCGTTGCCGTCGCCATTGCCCAGACCGTTCCAGCCAAAGCGCTTGGCCGCGCGCAGGATCGATTCCTTGGCCACTACGCTGTGCAACTTCTGGCCGGTGGGGCTGATCGAGCCTTCCTCAAATGCGTTCATCAGCCGGATATCGATCGGATCGATCCCCAGGCCGTGTGCAATGTCGTCCATGTGCGATTCGTAAGCGAAGCAAACCTGCGGCGCGCCGAACCCTCGCATCGCCCCGGTCATCGTCTTGTTGGTGTAGACCACGAATGCCTCAGCCTCGACGTTGTCGATGTTGTACGGACCCAGCCGAAAGGATGCAGGCCTTGCCCAGCGTTGTTTCGCTCCACGAGCAGTAAGCGCCACCGTCCAGCACCAGACGAATCTTGCGGCCTAGAATCTTGCCCTTATTGGTCACGCCGGTTTTGTAATCCATGATCAGCGGGTGCCGCGTGGTCGAGGCATAAAACTCCTCGGGCCGCGTATAAACGCATTTCACGGGACGGCCAGTCTTCTTGGACAGCAGACCGACAATGGGCTCCGCGCGGATTTCATTCTTCCCGCCGAAGTTTCCGCCCACCACCGTGGCCACGATGCGAATGCGGCTCATCGGAATCCCCAGCGTGCGCGCCACGTCGGCGCGGCCCAGGGTGATGCGGCCCAAGGTGGAATAGATCGTCAGGCGTCCATTCGCGTCCCACTGCGCGATGCATGCATAGGGTTCCAGCGGCACATGCTCCACCATTTGCGTCCGGAAAGTGCCCTCGAAGATGCGATCGGACTCCGCGAAGGCCTTCTGCACATCGCCCTTCTTGATGATCTTGTGGCCGTAGACATTGGCGCTGGGCGCGTGCACGCCCGGCGTCTCCAGCTTCAGAGACTCAAGAGGATCCAGCACCGGACTCAGCACTTCGTATTCGACTTTGATTTTGTCCAGAGCTTCGGTGGCAATCTGCTCGGTTTCCGCCGCCACCGCCGCCACGCCGTCGCCGGCGTGAAAGACCCGCGTATCGGCCAGCACCGGCTGGTCCTGTAGCGAAGGTCCAAACGAATTGCACGGAATATCGCGGGCCGTAATGACGGCTACGACGCCCGGCATGGCTTCAGCCTCTTTCGTGTCGATGCTCTTGATTCGCGCCGAGCCCGTGCCCGCGCGCTTGATCTTGGCGAAGAGCATGTTGGGCAGGTACATGTCATCGATATATTTTGTCTGCCCCAGCCCGTGTAGCCGCCCGTCGGCGCGCGACGCGCGCTGGCCCACGGCGGGAGTCTGCTGACGGCCCTCCGGGACAATTACGTCGATGGGGAAGGTCACCAGCGGCGCAGGCTTCGGCGGCTGCAGGATATCCGGCTTTTCCAATATATCGGGCCTATCCGCTACCTTCGACCGTTCGTCTGCCATGTTCGGGCTCCTTATCTCGGTCTTGTTATCTCGGTCTTGTCGCCGCGTACGCGAAGTTCACATCAGAAATTCACTTCACCGCCGGTAACTCTTCGCCCCGCATGATGCACGCCGCGCCTTTAATCGCTTCGATCATCTTGCTGTATCCGGTGCACCGGCACAGATTGCCGCCCAGCGCGTCCCGAATCTCTTGCGTGCAAGGGTTCGAGTTTGCGTCCAGCAGCGCCTTGGCGGACATGATCACGCCCGGCCCGCAGAACCCGCACTGCAGCGAGCCAAAATGCTCGAACAGCTTCTGCAGAGGATGCATGTGGTCGATGTCGGCCAATCCCTCGATCGTCAGCACGTCGCACCCTTCGGACTGGCCCGCCAGCATTAGGCAGGAGTTCACCGGCTGGCCGTCGACGATCACCGTACAGGCTCCGCAATCGCCCACGTCGCAGCCCAATTTCGCCCCCGTGAGGTCGAACTGGTCGCGCAGCATGCGCAGCAGCGTCGTTTCTGGGGGAACTGTGGCGCTCCGCGTTTTGCCGTTGACCTTAAGCGTTACCGTTACCATTCGATCCCTCCTGTCGCTGCTTCTTCGCCAATTCGTAGGCGCCTTCGATGCAGCGCTTCGTCAGCACGGCGACCAGATTCTTCCGGTAGTCGGCGGAAGCGCGAAAATCGGTGATGGGGCGCGCATCGCTTACGGCGATGCGGCCCGCTTCCTCCATGGCCTCGGGCGTGATCTGTGCGGCCTTCGAGAAATGCTTCAGCCTGCGGCGCGCGGATGACTTTCGGGGCGACCGCGCCCAGAGCCACCCTCGGCGCCACAAACACGTTCTTATCCCAATCCACCCAGAAGCTTGCCGCCGCGTTCACCAGCGCCAGGGCCTGTCCCTTGCGCAGTCCAAACTTGTAGAAATGCGTCGGTTTGCCCAGGTTGGCTTTGGGAATGATAATTTCGGCCAGCAATTCGTCCGGCTTCAGGATGGTTTTCCGGGGGCCCAGAAAGAATTCGCTCAGCGGCACCTGCCGACGGCCGGTTGCGCCAATCACCGTGACGACGGCCTCGAGCGCCATCAACGTCGGGCCGCTATCCATCGAAGGCACCGCCGTCACCAGATTGCCGCCCAAGGTACCGCGGTTCCGCGTTTGCACCGCTCCGATGGTGTGCGCCGCGTGCACGAGCGCCGGGAACATCTTCCGAATAACCGGCGAGGCCATGATCTGGGAGTGCGTCACCATCGACCCGATCACCAGCCCCTGCTCGTTCACGGTGATGTTTTTCAGCTCATCTGCACGCGAAATATCCACCACGACGTCGGGGCCATGAGGCGAAAACTTCCAATCGGCTAGAAGATCGGTCCCACCAGCGATGACTTTCACTTTGGCGGTTGCAGCATGCTTGGAGAGGATGGCAACTGCGTGGTCGGCGTTTTCAGCCGCGTAAAGTTCAAATGCCTTCATTTATGTTCTACTCCCCGCGCTCGCTAGCGACCTCTCTTGGCGCACAGCGCGGGTAGCTCTGTACGTTGCAGGTCGGAACAGCGGTGCCGCTAACCTACCATTTTCCCGCCCCGCTCGCAATAGCCCAGGAAAACGGTATAAGCGTATCCGATTGAACTCTCCCAGTACTTGAAAAAATTAGTGTACGCAACGAGTCGCTGGCGGCAGCCTAGTTTGCATGGCGAGACTCGGGCTGGTCGGCGGCGCCTGCGCGGCGCGGTCACTTCACGGCGAAAGGCAGGGAAATCGTTTGCGAGGTGATGTGCTCGGTGACGTGCTGGAAAACATCGATATCAAAAGGCTGGCCCACGTGATTGCCGGCCAGGTCTTCGATCCCCGTGTCCACAACTAACTGGTAATCGCCGGCCTTCCAGGGCTCTTGCGGCGTGAACCGCCACTGGGCCTCATGATCGCGACGCTCACCGTCCCGGCCACGCTTCCGTGAGCGCCAGAAACCTGTAACATCCTTTGCAGCAGCGCGTAATTCATGGGCGTCGGGAAGTCCACCACGAGCGGCGCGTCGGTTCCGACCTTCGGGGCCACGATCCGCCATTGTTTGGGATCGGGCGGAGTCCTCTGTGCGGGGCCTCCGCGGAAGGGCTTGCGGAATGCCTCGACCATCGGCACGCCGCGCGCGTCCTGCCATTCGCGATCGATCACCAGCGTGTAGCGCTTTCCGTCAGCGATGGGAGGGCCCATGCGCTCGTTCGACGTGAGGCCGCGCTTGATACGCCCGGGATCGAACGTCATCGTGAGCCGCCGGAAGCCAGGGTCCCAGAGCTCTTCGCCGGGAAGAAATACGCCCGGCAAAATCTGGCCCTTCTCGTCCAGTACGTGGATGTATGCGCCAGCCTCGTTGCGGCTCATTGGCGCCGAGAAATAAATGTACAGGCGCAGCTGGTTGCTGGGCCAAACGTCGCCGGAGGAATAGACACGTTCGACGCGTGCCACCGGATTTGTCTCGCGGGGCGGCCCGTCAAACGTCTTTTCGATGGCGGCGCTGCCGTCGGTCGGATGGAACACGGCGCGGTAATGCACGCCAGGTGCGACCGCAAAACTGGGACGGAAAATGAGCGTGCCGCCTTCGACCGAGTACGCGCCGAGCAGCGGCGGCACATCTCCGGCGCCAGCATACACAACAAAAATGGAAGCCCAGCCCTTGGCGGGAGCAGCGGCTGGAGCGCGCCAACCGGCGACCTTGAAAACGCCGCCGTCAAACTGGAGGGAGAGAGATTGCGCGGTTGCGGTCATCCCCTGGGAGAGCCCCAGAAAGAGGATGACCGCAATCCCCGCAAGCTTACGGTTCAGCAACGACGACTTCACTCTTTTCGCTGCGTGCCTATTACGGCAGCGCAATCGTTTGCAAGCCAACCGGTCCGTTCGGCGCTCCTGGCGCATATTTCTGGCCAGTGAACGTTCCGGTCATGATCACGACGTTTCCGTCGTCAAGCCGCGCGATGTGCTGCACGCCCTTCAGATCGCTCAGCGTGTCATACGGCGTGCCGAAGATGTTCGTCGGCGGGTTGGGCACGGTCGGCGAATCGATGGCGGGATAGGACTCGAGTTTATCGGCGCTGACCTTCATCACGCCGAGCGAAGAGTTCGCGACGAGAATATAGTCGTGGCCATCCTTCTTGTAAGGAATCATGTCCAGCGGCTGATTGCCGGAGCCGAGATCGGCGATCGTGACGCCCTTGACTTGCGCGCCGGGCTTCAGGTCGCTGACCGGAATCTTCACCAGCGGTGTGCAGGTGTAGGCCGCGAGGATGTATTGCTGTCCGGAGATCGTGTAGGGGACGAAGGTCCGAATGGGAGCCGCCGTCTCATACCGTCCATGCGAAGCGTGCCAGATCTGCAGCGTCGCGCCCTTGGCCGCTTCGGTGAAGGGGTAAGGAATCGAGCGCAGGGAAGAGGCCCACTCTTCGTTCGACAGGCCGGCGACGATCAGGTTGCCGTTCACATAGTTCATGTCGGTAATCGTCAGCATGCGGGGATTCTGCCCGCGCCCGTTCGCGGCGGGCGGAGTGTTTGCCGGCGCGTCGGCCAAGCTGACCGAGGCGTGCTTGGCATTGTCGAGCGAGACGTTGGTGACCGCGCCGCTGGCGTCCACGCGCACGATTAGCGCAGCCGCATCCGGGCCCTTGCCGCGGGCCGCGGAGATATACAGGTTCTTGGAAATCGGGTTGACCTTCATGTCGTTAATCATGATCTGGTCAGGCGTCACGCCCACCAGCGCCGCGATCTTCGTGTCGATTCCTTGCACGTTGATCGAGGCAGCGCCCATGTGGGCTTTGTTATCCATGGTGTCGATGGCCACGACGGTTCCGCCGACGTTATCGCCGACGAAGAGCACGCCGTTCGGCCCAAACGCGAGCGCACCAGCAGACATCAGATTGACTTTCCCAGCGGCGAGATCGACAGCGGGGCTGGCCGGTTTACGAGCAGCAGTAACACCAATTGCCAACGCGACGGTCAAGCAAAACGCGACCGCGGAGCTGACAAATGTAATTCGGCGCATAGAGTTCCTCCTAAAGTGGGGACTGCGAGCACGATGGGTATAACACGATCCCCTGTCAAGGTCAACGATCACAGCGTCGCGTGACGGCGGAGCGTGGCGGCGCCGAATTGACAGCGATGGAGCAGCTCATTCGTTAGCCCTGTTCCATTTCAGGAATTAGTAAAGAATATTGACAGTCAAGCTGACGACCCGAATTTTGACCCCTACCCCCCATGTTTTCACAAAAGAGTGCGCACGCGCATGAAAGCAAAGGAGTTGACTTTCGCTCTTGCGCCGAAGAGGAAGCAAGGAGCGCACAATCCGCTGAAAACAAAGAGTATGTGTTTTGCACAGTATGATCTCGCGGTGCCCCCGTCGACAAGCTGTGGTTGCGAAGGATTCGGCAAGAAGCCTGCGTCTGGCGCGAGGACCGTACAGTGCAAGATCTTCAGCCGTGCATGAGCGATTATAACATGCAAGTCAATATTATTTACTTGGAAGTATTCGAACACATGGCGACGGAGTGTTCGAATGACGGAGAGGCTAAGGGCACTGCCTTCACAATGCGAAAGCCGCGGCTCATCGGCCTGGCGACCTTACGCCGGCGGAGGATCGAGGAGCTTTTTAAAGTCTGGGTCCGAGAAGAAAACCTCTAGATCGTTTTCCTCGCCAGCGAGCTTGGTCGGATCGTTGGGGTCCCAAACCGTTCGAAGGAGTTGGCGGAGCTTTGGCTCGCTGGCCACCGCCCGCTGCGCGGCCGCTAACGCACTATTGCGAAGCGAGGCGAGGGATTCTTTGGTTGCGCCTCGTTTCTGTTCCCAATCATATTTCTGGCCGTAGGCCATCGCCTGGTAGGCCAAGATCCGGGGACTGGGAGCGTCCCCTGCAACTTGCAGGTATTCAAGGCATGCCTTGATTGCCCGCTCAAATCCTTCCGGAGGGTCGAGATAGAGACAAGCGTAGATGTGGGCCTCATACTTTGCGTCCCTTTCTTCCTTCGACGCACTTGGGGGAATCTCAAGCAGCAGATCTTGAGCGACGCGAGTCGCGGCTAGACTACCTGCTCTGAATCCGTCTACGGCTCGGAGTGCTTCTGTTAGAAATAGCCGCGTGAGCAAGTAGCTCCCCATGAAGCCCAAAACGAAGAAATTGATAATGAGCAGCAGGGCGACTTCCGGTGTCAGCGGAGTCTGAAAAAAGTTCGCCAACCTTTCTAAGCGCTCAGGAAGCACCGCAAGCTGGGCGAGTCCGGCGCCGACTAAAATTTTGGTCAGCCAGTCCGATATGTCCTCCAGGTTTGTGTTTGGCGTGAAGCGGTCATTATCCTCGGGGGGCATCGCCGGGTTGCCGGGTCCCCAGGAGTTGGTGGGAATCGTGGATGGTGCGGGCGTTGGCGAGGGAGATTTAGGCGAACGGGGAATCTCAAAAATAAATCCCAGCAAGGCGCCGATACTAATAAATGCAGCACCAATGAGAGCACTGCTCGACAAGACGTTGAGGAAGCGGCTCCAGCTCGCGGTCGACCCCTGGTAACGGGCCGCCAGAGCGTAAAGAGCGACGCAGACGGAGCTCAGAGCAAGCCAGAGCGAGAATCCAACAATTATTCGTCTGACATTTCGCTTCGCGTCCCGCCTTTTTGGGTCGTCCGCGTCGTACAGCTGGGCAAAAAAACTCACGGATCTCCGCCACTCGCCTGACGTACCGTTCGTCTGGCCCTGTTAGGGGCGGATTAAAAATTGCGGCCGCACAGCACAGTTCTAGTCAAGGGGGTCCCCAACACCTCTCCTCCGGGTTGTTCAAAGGGCGATGGACCGCAAAACCTGAAATTCCAAGTTTCAAGACAGGGTCGTTCCTGCTCTTCTGTATCCGTTATTGGTTGGGGTTCACCGCTGCGTTCATGTTGGTGTCAGCGGTTGCGCCGCCGGTAACGGTGCCGAGTTGGGCGTTTGCAGTCTGATAGTGGACGGCCGAATGTTGGTCAATCCCTTGGTCGATCACGATGCTCCCCTTTAGAGCCGCGAGGAATGCGGTACTGTGCTGGTCCACTTTTTGACCGATGTGAATGCTCCCGGTCTGCGCGGTGATCCGAGCGACCGAATGCTGGTCTATTTTCTGACCGATTGTTACCGAACCGCCAGCGACGATGACAGCGTTTGAATGCTGATCAATTTTTTGGCCGATGGTCACGTCTCTTGCCGCGTTAATCGTCACGTTACTGTTGTCGTCGATTTTTTGGTTGATGGTGACGGAACCTTTGCGACTCTCAAGCGTCGCTGTCGCGTTCGACAAGTTATCGACGACAATGTCGCCGTCCTGAATGATGTCGCCCGGTCCGGGTACGTGTGCTGGTGATGCCATATTGCCTCCTGTGCAATCGTCGAATAATCGACAATGCGGCTGGAACTTACTTGCCTTCTAATTGCCGGTCAACTTACGGCGTTGGACGAAATCGGACAGTTTTGGACGGAATGTTTGGGAGGTGGACGGAAACGTTCGGGGCGGGATTGGTGGCTTAGGGATTCTTTGCAGATGATGCGGCGGCGGCTGGGGAGTTCGCGCCAGTGGACCCAGCGGCGGTCCATCCAGTAGTACATGGTGGAGCGGCTGACGCCGGTTAGGGCTACGGCGTACTGGATGGGCAGGAAGTGGGTCTCTTTTTTGCAGTGGTCGCAGAAGAAGCGGGCCGATAACAGGGTCATGAGAATCTCCGACCTGCGGCAATGTTTTTGGGCGGGCTCGAAGCCGAGCCGGACCCTTGGTCGTTCTTGCCGCCATTTTATTGGGGCCCTTGGTTCACCGAACAGCTGAGCGACTCACGTCTGGGAGACGAAGACTGCCGGTCTAACTCCCCCACGGCGCGCGGGGGGCGCGCGACTGGAGTTAGCCTTTACGTCATCAAGCTCGACACTCCCTAGACGCTGGGAGTTCCCAGGACTGTGAGCCGGGCGGAACCATACGCGCCATTTCGCTATTTGTCAATTATGCAAATGGGTAAATAAGTGATCGATCGGATGCGGTTTTCCGGAAGTGGGACCCGGAATGGATGCAAGGAAGCGCCACAACAGTGCCGCGGAAGCGCTATGGGCTAGGGGCTAATCGCGGGGAGGACCCACGTTCCACAAAGCGAAACATGGGGCACCCACGCCTTCGACGGCAAACGGGAGCGACACGAACGAAAACAGTAGAGAGATTCTTCACTGCGTGGCGGCGCGGACTTACTTACCGCGAAAGCTCCCCTTGCCGAGGACTTTCGCTCGACGGAGGTACGGGACGCGGAAGAAGAAGGCCGCGTCTTGCTTGCCGCGAGAGCGCCCTTACCGGGAGCCTCACGCTCGGGGGCGTCGAAATGACCGGTGGTTGCCGGGGCGAGACAAGCTGGCTCGGTGCCGCGGCGCAAGCAACAGCGATGCAGCGAGATCCGCGGGCGAAGTGACCACGTGGATGGTCACTCCGGCGGCGCCGATCTGGAGATTGGCGTTCCCAGGGAGGAACGGGCTTCGACGGCGGAGCTGGCGCAGAGCGCGAGCGCCGTGAAGGCGCGGAGGCGCACATCAGGCGGGATTGCCCACGGCGCGTCAGACGCGTTGCGGCAGCGTCAGGATGCGGATGGCGCCGTTTACGGTGCGCAGGCGGATCGGGACGCCGCCGGCGCCCACGCGTCCGTGCACGCCTCGCGGGGAATACGCGCTGAGCAGCGTCATGGGCAGGTCGGAGTGGAAGTCGCCATTGAGGCTGCGCGCGTCGAGCGTGGCGGCTGCATTCTGCGGAAGCGCGAGGGCCACGCCGCCGTTCACGGTCTCGAGTTCGAGCGCGCCTGGAGCGGTGAGGCGCAGAAGCTGGACGTGAACGCCGCCGTTGGTGGTGCGAGCGGAAAAGCCGCCGGAGCTGCCGAGCACATCGATGTCGCCGTTGACGGAGCGAAGCTCGCCTCGGCCTTCGACGCCGGTCACGCGCACCGCGCCGTTCACCGTCGCGAGTTGCTCGAGCAGCACGCGGCGCGGGACGCGCACGGTGTAATCGACGCTGACCTCGACATCGTCATCGTTGCCGTGCAGCAAATCGTTGTCGCGCGGATAGACGGTCGATACCGAGACGCGGCCGGGCCCGGAGCCGGAGTCCGTATCGATGCGCACGCGAGAGAGATCGGCGGCGGATTGCGGCGCGGTCTTGACGGCATGGATCGCGACGGCTTCGCGGTCCCAACCCTCGACGGCAATCGAGCCGTTGACGTTGGTCAGCGCGAAGGTGCCGCCAGAGGGCAGCGGAATCGTGCGGTCGAAGACTTCTGTTTTGGCGGCGAACGTTTTGCTGGCGCCTGTTTGGCTGGCCGTGGCCTCATTGGCGGCCAAAGCCGGCAAGCAAAGGGCGGCCGACAGCCAATAGCGCGGTTCCTGAGCAATGGATTCCGCTAGGGCGTAGATTGCGCATCGATCTCGTCCCACTCGGCACCTCCGGAATTTTGCCGCTCCAATTCAACTCAATCACTCAGTTCATCGCAAAGCAAATCATTTCCAATCACGCAACTCATGTCACCGCAAGCGAAACGCCAGCGTCACCGTGGTCACCACGCCGATCGGCCGGCCGCCTATCCGCGCGGGCGAATAGCGCCAGTGCTCGATCGCTTCCATAGCCGCACGCGCCAAAACAGGATCGCCGGAAATCGGCGCGACATCTTCGACGGCGCCGTCCTTGCCGACCACCACGCGCAACGTGACATCGCCCTCGACGCCAGCTTGGCGCGCGATCTCCGGGTATTCCGGCGCGACCGAACGGAGCAGGCGATTCTGTTCGTCCTCCGCGGTAACGGGAAGTTCGCTCGACCAAAAGCTCTCAAACCTGCGGCGGAGTTCGGCGAATGTGCCGGGCGCGTCCTCCTCCGCGCTGGATGGGGGCTGCGATCCGCGCCCGGCGGAGCTCGGTGTCGCGCTCTGCGCGCCGCCGCTTGTCGCCGCTGCATCGTTGAACGTCATCTCTGCCGCCTGGGCCGCGAGTTGGCGTTGCACGTCCAGCGAGAGTGCGCGCTGGGCGGCGCGGCGCTGATCGAGCAAGTCAGCCTGCTGAGCGGCCAGACGGCGCTCGACGTCGGCATCGAGAAAACGCAGCTGGATATTGCCCGAAGCGGTCTTCAGATGGAGCACTTCGCCGCCGCCATTGAGGTCGCACTGCCCGTGCAGGGCGCGCCCATTCGGCGAATCCTCATAGCGGACGCGCAGCGCAACGGAATGGTCGGCCACAATGCGACGATCCGCGCTTTGTTGAACCAACGCGTCAATCGTGAGCGGCATTTTGCGCGGCAGATAAACGATGATGTCGCCCTGCTCGGACGCGAGCTCGGAGGGAGCCGCGGCGCGCGCGGCATCAGTCGAGCCGGAGGGCGAGCCGGAGGGCGAGCCGGAAGTCGCGCCAGAAGCAGCGGCACCGCCGAACTGCGGCGCGAACCATGCCGTGATCGTGCCCGTCCGAGTGGAAGCGTGCAGAGGCGCTTGCACGCCAGCCAGCAGGATTCCTCCGTCGCTCGAATCGAGTTCGGTGGGGCCGGCGATGCGGCCGATGCGGATGCCCCCGCCTGCGGTGCGAGCCTGGACGACGCCAGCCACTTCGCCAAACTCCACGCGGCCGCCGCCGGTCTCGGCGGTGACGCCGTCATCGGCGCGCTCGGCGACAATGTCGCCGCCGCCCGTCGAGAGTTGCGCGGCACCGGCTGACGCGACCCACATGAATGTGTCCGCCGGCGGTCTGCAAGATGGCGTCGCCATCGATATTTCCCGCGGTGATGTGCCCGCCCGCCGTCGACGCGCGGAGCGAGCCCGCCACATTGCCCACGAGGATATGTCCACCCGCGGTATCGAGACGCGCCATCAAGATGCGGCGCGGGGCGCGGCTGGGTACGCCAGGCGCGGACGGCTGGCGCGGATCCCCGATGCTTCCCGGCCTGGATGTTTCCGCCGCCGGTGGAGAGCGCCACGCGGCCGTCGATGTCTTGCGTCACGATGTCGCCAGCCTGCGTCGAGATCTCCAGGCTGTAGCGGCGGGGCACGTGGACTTCGTAGGTGACCCAGACGCGATCGGCATCGCGCGGGCCCGGCATCTGCCCGGTGAGCGCAACGCCGGCGGCTGTGCCGCGTCCAGCGAGAGCGAATTGCTCAAGCCGCTTGCTGGCGGCTGGGTCGCTGGCTTCCGCTTCGATGCGCACCCGGTAACGCACCTCGCCATGCGCATCGGTGAAAATGCGAATGTTGCCGGCATCGGCGGTGAGTGTGAGGCGCAGGCCGTCTTTGCGTGGGGACGGCGCCGGTGCGAATCGCGGAAACGCGCGGAGCGGTGGTGGCAGGCGCTGTTGCAGGCGACGACGATGGCTCGGCGGCGCCGGGATCGCGCGCGGTTGCGGGGAGCGCAGCGACGGCGACAAGAGCGAACAACGTGACAGAAGGGACGAGCTGATGCGTCAGCCGCGCGAGCGTGCGCCACGTTGCAAAGCGCTTCGCCTGACCCGGGCAGTCGCTGCCGAGGGGTCTCGCGAGGGCGCCGCTAACGGCGATCATGGCCGGGAGCCTTCGCCTTCGAACGATGCGAGCTGGCTCAGGACGGCGGCGCTGCGCTGACGAACGTAGCTGTTCGGATCGTTTTGCATGCGGTCGCGGAGAATACCGAGCGACCGACCGTCCAGCGGCGGCTGGAGCTGCTGCGAGGAAGCCTGCGGAGCGCCGAAGGCGGCCATCAGCCCGTCGATCGCCTCAATGCGCACGCCGGAGTTGTCGTCACCGGCCAGCGCGTCGAACATGGCCTGCCGCGCGCCCGGATCGACGCCGAACGAGCGCAGCGCCTCGACCGCTTTCAGGCGCACCGCCGGATCGGAATCGCGCACCGCGGCCTCGCATCATTGCACTGCGCACTTGCGGATCGGAAGTGTGCGTTCGCAGCGCATCGATAGAGTCGAGACGCACGCCGGGATCGAATCGCTGGCCATGCCGCACGACGTACGCGAGCACGCGGCGAATTTCGGCGTCCTCAGGCGTGCCCTGCACGACCATGGGCTGCTCGGAGCGCAGATGCAATTCGACGCGCGGACTGGCGGCGCCCTCTTGCGGCTCCATGCGAATCCCTTCGACGCCCATCGTCTCGAGTTGCTGGTCGCTCATTCGCGGCGCGGCCGAGACGGTCATGATGGGCTTGCCGGGCAGAGGAAGGGTCGTTTGGCGATACCAGGCGCGTCCGGCGATGCCGCCGAAAGCGCCGACGAGCAGCAGAACGGCGGTGCTCCAGCCGGGATGAAGGGCCAGCACGCGCGGAAATAGTTCCGGCCAGTGGGAGGGCGATAGCCGTTCGAGCCAGCTGCGCTTCTGAGCGGCCTCGGCATCATCGAGTGTTTCCGCGAGTTCGCTGCGGCATTGCGCGAGCAACAGTCCGGAGGGATCGAGCGATGCGGCGTTTTCGTCGCGCGTGGCGACCGCACGGTGCAATTCCGCTTCACGCTGCAAAACGTTCGCGCAGGCCGCGCACTCGCGCGCGTGAGCTTCGAGGGCGGCGCGTTCGGCGTCATCCAGTTCCCCAAACGCGTGCAGAACCGCCAAGTCCTCGAACTCCGAGCATACGAGCTTTCTCTCGTTGGACATGGGTTAGAGAAGCTCTCCCAGCTGCGCGCGCAATTTGCGCGTGGCCCGAAAGAGCGAGTTTTTCACGGTCTCTTCCGTGGTGCCGAGAACTTCTCCGATTGCGCGGAGCCGCAATCCTTGTTTGTGCTTCAGCTCGAAAATCACGCGTTCGCGAGGCGAAAGCTGCTCCATGGCACGATCGATCCGCTGGCCGATCTCCTGGCCCAGCACGCGCTGCTCGGGATCGGCGGCAGGGTCGCTTTGCCGGTCGAAGAAATCCTGTGACGGGACTTCGTCGTGCATCGCGTCGGTGGCCACGGGCGCCTGATCTTCTGGGCGGCATCGGCGACGGCGGAGATGGTCGAGGCAGACATTGGTAACAATGCGATAGAGCCAGGTATAAAAGCTCGAGTCGAGACGAAAGCGAGGGAGATTTCGATAGGCCTTCAGAAACGCTTCCTGATAAACGTCGCGCGCGTCCTCTGGGCTGTGCAGCAGATTGAGCGCGATCCGCAGAACATCGCGATCGTAGCGCTGCACCGAGCGTTTCGAAGGCGTCGCGATCGCCTGTTTGCGCGCGGAGGATCAAGGCATTGTCTTCGAGCTGCTGCGCGGCGCGGCGCGCATCGGCTTGGCGAGTTACAGAGTGCGCACCCGGTGTCCCCACCTGTTCGGCGGGAAGCGCCATGGCGGCGCCTTCAGCGGAAATCGGATTCGAGGCCATTGTTCCGCTCCTGACTATTAGACGCGGCACCCTGCCCGATGTGAGCAACTTTCGGAGGGGCGGGTGCGGGCTAGCCGGGGCCAAAGTTCATTCGCCTTGCATTCGCCTCAGGCGCGCCTTTTCGCGAGTGTGGTATAACGCGCTTGGATGACCACACACGCAAACCGGGCCGGCGCCCCCTCGTGAAAATCGCGGAAGGCGCTCGGGCCGCTCGTCCTGCCAAGACTGCCCGAACCGTCGTTGGACCGGCGAAACTGACCCTCTTACCTTTGATTACGGCGACCTACTTCATGGTTGCCGGCGGACCCTACGGGCTCGAAGAGGTGATCGGTAAAACTGGATATGCAGCCGCCCTCTGGATCCTGATTCTGACGCCGCTGCTGTGGAGCCTTCCGACCGCTTTGATGGTCAGCGAACTGGCCAGCGCCATTCCCGAAGAGGGCGGCTTTTACATCTGGGTGCGGCGGGGCATGGGACGGTTCTGGGGCTATCAGGAGACCTGGCTGACGTTGACCGGCAGCGTCTTCGAGATGGCGCTGTACCCGACGCTCTTCGTGGACTACCTGGGCCATTTTGCGCCGAGCATGACTGCGGGAAGCCGAGGAATCTTCCTGGAACTGGCGATGATCGCGACCTGCGCGGCATGGAACATCGTCGGCGCGCGAGCCGTGGGCGGCGGATCGGTGTGGCTGAACGCGTTGTTGTTTTTGCCTTTTCTGGCGCTGGTGGCGATCGCCGCGGTGCATCCAGCGGGGCCGGCGCAGGCCGCAGTTCCCGCCGAACACGTGGATTTATTCGGCGGCATTCTCATCGCCATGTGGAATTACATGGGCTGGGACAATCTCTCCACCATCGCGGGCGAAGTGGAACGGCCGCAACGAACCTACCCGCTGGCCATGCTGGGAGCGGTGATCCTGGTGGTGGTGAGCTACGTGGTTCCGGTCGCGGCGGTGGCCAAGGCGCGCGTGGACCTGAGCGTCTGGACGGCAGGCGGCTGGGTGGACGCGGGTCGCGCGCTCGGCGGCAACTGGCTGGCGCTGGCGGTGGCCGGCAGCGGGCGTGATCGGCGCCATCGGAACGTTTGCCGCGCTGATGCTGTCGTTCACGCGGCTGCCCGGCGTGATGGCGACCGACGGCTTTCTGCCGCGGATCTTCACGCGTCGCGACAGCAAGACGGGCGCGCCCTGGGTGTCCATACTTGTGTGCGCCGCAGCGTGGGCGGTCTGCCTGCCGCTGGGATTTGTACGGCTGCTGATTCTCGACGTGCTGCTGACAGGCTTGAGCATCCTGCTGGAGTTTGCGGCGCTGGTGGCCCTGCGCATCCGCGAGCCCAATCTTGAGCGGCCCTATCGTGTGCCGGGAGGAATATTCGGGACGATTGCCATCAGCATCCCGCCGCTGGCGCTGATGGCGTTGGGAGTCGTTCGCAACCAGAGCGAACAGGTGGGCAAAACGAATGAACTGATGATCGGCCTCGGAATCATACTGCTCGGAGTGGCGCTGTATTTTGCCAGTCCGGGATCGCGCCGCGAGAAGGCTGGGCATCGGTGAGGTATCGTGCCGCGCGCAACTCTATGACGCGCCAGAAAGCCCGTCTCTAGCAACTCCGAGGAGCGGGCTCACACGCTGCAAGAAGAGCCACGATGCAACACAATCTGCAATCAATTCGCAGCGCACCGAAAGCCAACGTTCTGGTGCTCCTTGTCAGGCTCGAACCTCATCCGGTTTGAGACACTGACAAAGTAGGAGTCATTATCCCAAGAAGCTCCGCGCACGACGTAAGAGTCTCCAGTCGATGGCGGTCCTTGCGGGTCCACTACGCCTCGGCCGTCCCTGTCCTGCGGCTGCGAAGAATCGACCCCCAAAAGGGCCCGTTCATCTGGTGTTAGGCTGGCAGGCGATGCTGGGTCCGCTGCGCCACCTGCGTCGTTGTCGTGCCGCTGAGAAGAATCGTCGTGCGGCTGCGCGGAATCAATTCCCAAAAGAATACGTTCGTCTGGCGTTAGGCTGTAGGGCGATTCTGTTCTGGTTGTAGACTGCGTGTCTTGATACAGGCCATAGGCGTCAGCTACCCACTCGTCCACATTTCCAAGCATGTCGTACAGCCCGTAGTCGTTTGGTTTCTTGAGTGCGACTCGATGCGTTGTTCCGCCGCTGTTGGCTCGATACCAGGCGATCTCTGCGACCGAACCATAGCGTGAAGCAGGATTTCCTCCGCGTGCGGCATATTCCCATTCCGCTTCGGTCGGCAATCTCATATCCACATGCTTGCAGTAAGCCTGTGCCTCATACCAAGTGACGCTGTCCTCCGGTAATTGATCGCCTATGAAATGGCTGTGATTGACGCCCGTTACCTTCTTGTACCCCGCTTGCGTTACGGGTGTCCGCCCCATCCAAAACCCCTTGGTAATCGTTACCGAGTGCGCCGGTTCCTCATAATATGAGCATTTGGAATCGCCGGGCGAGCAACCCATTCGGAACGTGCCCGCAGGGATCCAAACGTACGTCAACCCGTCTTTCGGATTGGTCCTAGTCTTTGGCTGCGCCGCAATATCGTGCGTCTGAGCATGTACCGAAAGACCTAAGCCCAGCAGGAGAAATACCGGAAGGATAGCTCTGAGATTCGCGCACATAGCATCCTCGGAGCCTACGCACGGAACGTACCCTAAAGTAAGCGCGTGCGTCAATCGCACAACGGTCTTGGAAGCGCCTGCTCACATCGTATCGCTCTGGCAGCGTCGGAATGTTTGAGTGCGAAGGGAACTTGCGGCTGTGGAGGATTGTTCGACCGAGGGGCGTCCACTACAATGGCTAGCCGACACAGGAGGCTTCGATGGCAAAAGGATATTGGGTCACTTTCTATCATTCGGTTTCCGATCAAGCTGCATTGGCCGAATACGCCGCATTGGCCGGCCCAGCAATTCAAGCGGGAGGGGGGAAATTTCTGGCTCGGGGACTGCCAGCAAAAACTTACGAAGCGTCGACAAACCAACGGGTGGTGGTCACCGAGTTCGACAGCCTGGAACAAGCGATCGCCACGCATGACAGTGATGCGTACAGACGCGCCGCGAAAGTGCTGGATGGCGCCGCCGTGCGAGATATCCGAATCATCGAAGGCGTTGCTTGAGGTAGGACACTAAAAACGGAACGTCGCCAACTCCTGCGCAAGATGCCGGTGGTACAACCGCGCGTGGCTGAAGCCTCAGGTCCCGCTGCTGCTGACGCGGATGAAGCGCACGACGGCGTAGACGGCGACGCACATGAGGAAGTCAACCGCTAAGCCAAAATCCACGCGGAACATCCGATGGCGAATTACAGCGGGCAGTTGGGGCTCGATGAAAAGGTAGGCGATATTTCCGGCCAGCACGGCCACCAGATACTCGGCCCAGCGGCGGGACACTGAAACGCCGCTCTGCATGCTTTCATTGGTTTCTTCGCGTCCAGCCATCTGCGGCCTCCACCAGCGGCCTCAAGCCACCCGGGCAGCTCCGCTCTATTGGACGTGCCGGCGCGCTGCTCGTTGCCAGGCCCCGAAAGTCCAGAGTAGCAGGACGACCCCAGTTGCGGCTAGTGTCCAGCCGTTGGCGTGAAAAAACGAGTTTGGTTGGCGCAGAAGATCGGCGGCCGGGCCGGCCAGCAACAACAGCCCAAAGATCAGGAAGTAACCCAAGAGATTAAAGCGCACCACGCGCTGCGCACCCCACCAGATGACCGCCAGGCCGATGAAGGTCGCTGCGGCGCGCTGCACGAAGTCGCCAACGCTTCCCCAATCGCGGCACCATCAGCACGGCCAGCGCGATGAGCAATAGCCATCTGCTGCCAGGCGCGGCGCAGATACCAGGATGCAAAACCCAACGCCAGCGCCAGCACGCCAACGGCAAAGAAACTGCGCGTGACGGCAACCGCCATGGCATTGAGGGCGGGTTGGGACGGGTCCAATGCGTCCGGAACGTTCGCCGCGAGCGCGTGCCGTGCCACTGGCCAAAAGTGAGCCGCCAAATCGGGCAAGCGGTGCAGCCCGGCCAAAGCCGCGCATCCGCAAATGCCAATCGCCAGCGCGTCGCGGTAGTACGCGGCAGGCATGCCGCGCCATCCGGGCAGACGGTCAGAGCCGTAGGAGTGCGCCAGAAAAAACCAAGCCAAGCCAAAGAGAAAAAATGCGCCGGAATAGAAAAGCGCGGTGCCGAGCGCCATGCCGATCACGGCCGTTCCCAAGTAGATTTTGTAGGGCACATCGGTCGTGATATTTCGACAGATATTGCGGCGTCAAAGTCGCGAACGTCACAACCGAAGCAACCAGGACCGGAAGAGTCCATCCCGCCAGCCGCCGCCAGGGGACAGCGGCCATGGACGGCTGCCTCAGGTTGCGAAAGAAAACGATCAGGCGTGCCGATGCCCAGCGCCGAGAGCAACGCCACAAAGCCGATGGATTGCAGCGTATTGAGGAGCGTGCGCTGGTTTTGCAGGCGCTCCCATTCCTCCGGCACGTGAATGAACGTGCGGTAGCCGGTGACCTCATCGCCTTGGACCTTCAGCTCCACGCGGACGTGAGCTCCCCCATCGCCAGCGATCGGCTGGGCCAGCGGCGCGGTTTGCTCCCAGGTGAAAGTATGATCGGTGCGCGCGGGAAGCGTCTGCGAAGTGTTCCCCACGATCTTCCACTGCGCGAGGTCCAGCCTTTTCTGTTCTCGAAGGAACATCTCTGCGCGCGCGATAGCCTGATCGTCGGGCAAACTCGGCCCGGGCGCCGCTTCGGCAAGCGCATGGTGCACGGAATACAGCGCGCCATCGGGCCGCAGCACCACGAGATATTCCTCTTTTTGCGAATCGCGGAAATAGCGAACGGTCCAGAAAGCCGAGGGCACCTGATCCCGGTAGATGCGGTTGACCCCGTCGATGCCGACGCTGCGGCGCAGATATTCGGCCGCGAGCGGATCAAACGTGTACTGGATCGTGGCCGCGTGGAGATAGATCGCCGGATCCACGTTTTCGCTGGCGAAGAACTTCGTCGCGCGCGCTGTTGGGCTTGCTGCGCATCGACAGAAAATGCTCACAAAATCGCCGAGGGCTGTGGTTTTCACCGCGAAGAGCGCGACGCCCAGTGCGCCGCACAACAGCAGCACGCCCAGCAGTCGCGGCTGGAGCGGCTGTGTAGCCGGCAGACGGAAGGAGCGGGCGCCGCGGGCTCGGGCGCAGGCGGGCGCTTCGACCAGCGGCTCGGCGCGCATTGAGCAGCGCGCGCTTCGTCTGCGAATCCGCCACGCGCGAGATAGAGAATGCCGGCGATGCCCACCGGAATCAACGCGCCGAGGCCGACGACGGCTCCCGAAATGCGGTTGTACGCGCCGGCCGAACGCATCAGCGACAGGCTGATCAGGAAAGCGTCCACGGTGTAATGCCACGTGAGCGTGGCGAGAATGCCCCAGCGCAGCATCACGATCCCGGCCACGATGCCGATCAGGCCCACCTCGATTCCGCGCGTGTACGCCGGTTCCTGCGGATAGTTCGAGTGCAGAAAGCCCCAGGCGAACGCCGGAAGCACCACAGCCAGGACCCGCGAATTGGTGACTGCGCAGCAGGAAACGGACGGAGAACAGGCGGAACAGAAGCTCTTCGCTCGCTGCCGCGTAGATGCCGATCGTCAGCGGATAGATCCACGGCAGAGCCGTGCTGAGCGTATCGGAATACTGCAGATCTTGCGGCGCCCAGACGCCGAGCTGCCTGCCGATCACGTAAAACAGCACCACGTAACCGATGTGCGCGCCCGCCAGGCAAAGGCCGATCACGCCGGAGCAAAAAAACTGCTTGGTGCGCAGTCCGGGCAGACTGAACGCGGCGCCGAGACGCAACCGGTCGGGCTGGCCCGCGCGATACAGCGGCTCGCCAGGCAAGACGGCGATGACCACGAGCAGCGAGAGCAGAACAGCTCGTCGCAATCGCCGACGCCGATCTGGCCCAGCACGAAGCTCGAATAGGAGCCGTTGGTGTCGTAGCTGGCGCGCGTCAGCGGCCACTGGTCCATCTGCATGACGAAATACAGCGCGTGATGAACAGCCCGAGCTTGAGCGCGCCGCTCCAGCGAACCAGTCCGCGCCGGCCCAAGCGCCAGCATCACCGAAAGCGCGGCGCCCAGCAGCAGCGCGTAGGGAATGATGGCGATCTCTTCGATGAAGTCGTTCGACGAGCGCAGGCGCGCGTAGCTGCGCTGCCAAGCCTCGGGCACCTTCAGAAACTCCTGGTAGCCGGCCGACGCGGTCGCCTGCGAGTCGCGACGCTCAACCGGTACGGCGCATCCTTGGCGCGAAAGCCAGTGCGCTCCCAGGTGAAGCTCCAGTCGGTGCGGTTGGGACGCGCGGTGGAATTGGCTTCTTCCGGCAAGTAAGGTATAGGTTTCGAGCGGCGTGTGCAGCGTGTCGCGCAGAAACGCTTGGGCGCGCGCGAGCGCTTCGGCGCGTTCGAGTCGCGCGCCCGGCGCCGCTTCGTCGAGCATGTGCTCGAAGCCGACGATGCGCCCGGCGGGATCCACGCGAACGCGGAATTCCTCCTTCTGGAGCGGTTTGAAAAATCGCACATCCCAGAACCAGACGTTGACCTCGGAAGACATCAGGCGATTGGCCTGCGTCGAGGCCGAGCTCGCGCTCGAGGTACGTTTTCGGATCGTCGTCCACGTTAAAAACGATGCTGGATTGGTAGCCCTCGAGCGATGCGCCTTGCGCAGCTGCAAACGCCCGCGCCTGGTCGAGCGCGGCGTCGCGCGTCACTTTGAAATTCACCGAAGCTTCCGGAAAGGCCTGAAAGAAATAGCGGTAGGCAACGCCTGCGCCAACCAGGCCAGCCAGCAGCCAGAGCAACAGCACCTTCATGTCCCGGGCGTTTAGATATTTCGTCGGGATATGGCGGGGAATACTCTGCGGGCAAGATTTTCTCCGGGACGACGGCCGTCGCGCGCGGGTTCGCAGCGGCTCGCTCAATCTATCCAAACGTGAGGCGAGAATGCAAGTATGCCCGCGGAACGCGTTCCATGGCACGCGCCCGTGTAGGCCCCTGTGTCACGTGCCCGCCTTACATGCCCGTGTCCCGTGAATGGCGGTGATATATATAAGGATGCGATGGAGCTGACCTCCGGCGACGGAAGTGACCTACCTCAAAGGCGTTGGACCGCAGCGCGCGGCCGTGCTGGCTTCGCGAGGCATTCACACCGTCGGCGATCTGCTCGAGCTATCTGCCGTTTCGCTACGAAGACCGCATCCACTTCAGCCAAATCCGAGAGATCGTTCCCGGCGGAAACTTACACGATTCAAGCCGTGGTCGCCGACGCCGGGCTGGTTCGTTACTCGCGCGGGCGCGGCGCGATCTACCACTTGCTGGTGCGCGACGCGACCGGCACACTGCCGTGCAAATTTTTTCACGGCGCGTACTTCGAAGGGCGCTTTCGCGCGGGACAGCGCCTGGTGATCCACGGCAAAGCCGAGCTCGACGCCTACCGGCCCGGCCGCATCGAAATGGTCAATCCGCAGGTCGAGTTGCTCGGCGCCGACGACGTCGATTCCACCGAAGTCGGGCGCATCGTTCCCATCTACGAAGCCATCGGCAACGTCAGCCCGCGGATGATCCGCCGCATGATCCACGGCGCGCTGGCCGAATCTGGCCGCGCCGGCTAGCGACCCTTTGCCAGCGGAATTGCTCGACGCGCTACGGATTTCCGGCACGCGAACCGACGCCCTGCGTTTCGTGCATTTTCCGCCCGCCGACGTGCCGCATCGAAACGCTCAATGCGTTTCGATCGCCGGCGCACCAGCGATTCATTTTCGAGGAATTTTTTTTTTATCAGTTAAGCCAGGCATTGCGGCGGCAGCGAGACCCAGCAACAGGCCGGCATCGCTTTTCGCGTGCGCGAGCCGCGCATACGAGAAGCGCTCAAGCGCATTCTTCCCTTCAAGCCCACCGCGGCGCAAAAGCGAGTGCTGGCGGAAATCGCCGCCGATCTCGAACGCCCCCAGCCGATGAACCGCCTGCTGCAAGGCGACGTCGGCAGCGGGAAAACCATCGTGGCGCTCGAGGCGGCCACCATCGTGATCGAAAACGGTTAGCAGGTGGCGCTGATGGCGCCGACGGAAATTCTCGCCGTGCAACATTATCTTATCGGCGCAAGCGCGTGTTCGCGCCGGCCGGCTATCGCGTGGAGCTGCTGGTGAGCGGCCTGAAGCCCGCTGCCAAGCGCGACATCGCCGAGCGCGTGCAGCTCGGGCGAAACGCAACTGGTCGTCGGGACGCACGCGCTGCTCGAAGATCCGGTCGCATTCGCGCGCCTGGGCCTGGTGATCGTGGACGAGCAGCACCGCTTCGGCGTGCTGCAGCGCAAACGGCTGATCGAAAAAGGCAGCGCGCCCGACGTGCTGGTCATGACCGCCACGCCGATTCCGCGCACGCTCTCGCTGACGCTCTATGGCGATCTGGACATTTCGGTGATCGACGAGATGCCGCCCGGACGCACGGCCGATCGAGACGCGCTGGTCGGCGCCGGAACATTTGCCCGGCATCTGGGATTTCCTGCGGCGCGAGGTGGCCAAAGGACGGCAGGGCTACATCGTGTACCCGGTGATCGAACAATCGAAATCCGCCGAGGCCCAGCGCTCACTCAAAGCGGCGATCGAAGAATACGAACGGCTGCAAAAAGGCGCGTTTTTCCGGGCTGCGGCTCGGGCTATTGCACGGCCGAATGCGCAGCGAGGAAAAAGAAGAAGTGATGGAGGGCTTTCGCGCGCGGCCGACGTCAACATCCTGGTGTCGACGACCGTCATCGAGGTTGGCGTGGACGTGCCCAATGCCACGGTGATGGTTATCGAGCATGCCGAGCGCTTCGGCTTGGCGCAACTGCACCAATTGCGCGGCCGCATCGGGCGAGGCGCGGAGAAAAGCACCTGCATTCTCGTGGCGCCGAAAACCCTGCTCGGCGAAGCGCACGAGCGCCTGGACACGATGGTGGCAACCAACGACGGGTTTGCCATCGCTGACGCCGATCTGAAGCTGCGCGGGCCGGGCGAATTTTTCGGCACGCGGCAGCATGGCGCGCTGGGGCTGCACGTCGCCAATCCGCTGCGCGACCGCGAACTGCTGGAGTTGGCGCACGCCGAAGCGTTCGCGATGGTAGAAAACCCGGAGGCGGAAGCGAAACGCGAGCGCATGCTGCGGGCCCTCGATCCACAATGGCAGCGTCGCTATCAACTGGCATCGGTGGGCTGAACGCCGATGCGCGGTGATCGCTGGAATCTATCGCAGCCGGAAGCTTCGCACGTTGCCTGGACTGGCGCTCCGGCCGTCCAGCGACCGGCTGCGCGAGACGCTCTTCAACATTATCGGGCCTCAGATCGAAGACGCGGTGTTCGTGGACCTGTTCGCGGGATCGGGCGCAGTGGGAATCGAGGCACTCAGCCGCGGCGCTCGCCGCGCGATCTTCGTCGAGAATCATCGCTCCGGGGTGGCACTGCTCCGCTCCAACCTGCAAGCGCTGGGCATTTCGCTGGCGACCTCTCGCGACCCTGTGGAGAAAACGTTTGGCGGCATGGCGGAAATCTTTGCGCAGGACGCTTGCGAGGCCATTGAGAAACTGGCGGCTCGCGGCACGAAAGCCGATTTCGTGTTTGGCGATCCACCGTATGCGGATTCGGCCGCCTACCAGGACGTGCTCGATCTGCTCGGCGAATCGGAGCTGCTGGCACCCGGCAGCCAACTCATCCTGGAACATTCGCGTCGTCGCGAACTGCCGCCGGTAGCCGGACAGCTCGAACGTGTGCGCGTCCTCGAGCAAGGCGACACGACGCTGAGCTTCTATCACCTTGCGCGAGCGGCGTAACGCGCCCGCGCGCCGCCCGCGCCGCCCGCGCCAGTGATTTACAAGCCGTCCCATAAATAGCCATAGGGGGTCGGAGCTTCAGCTCCGACATTGGAAAGCCTCCAAAGCGGGCTTTAGCCCCTGAAGAAAGCCCGAGAAGCTATACCATTAATGAGCTGTCTTCTACCGCGCCTCTTCGAGCTGCTTGACCAGCGCGTGCAGCGTGCGGTTGACCGGCGTCGCGACGCCAAGCTCCGCACCGCGGCGCGCCACGTAGCCATTGAGCGAATCGATTTCGGTGCGGCGGCCCCGCGCGATATCCTGCGCGGTGGACGACGTTGCGGTGCCGTAGCTCTCGAGGAGGCGAATCGAGTTGGCGACAAGTTCAGGCCCGTCGTCAGGGAGCCGTACGCCTGCGGCATGCGCGACACTGCGGGTTTCCTCCAGAGCAGCTGCCATCACGTCGCGCACAAACGGATTGTGCACCGCCGGACCGTAGCTCGATCGCGTCAGCGCCGTCACGGCGTTGCCGGCGCAATTTAGCGTTAGTTTTTGCCAAAGTTCGCCGTTGAGATTGTCGCTTAAGCGGCAGGGCACGCCCGCCGGCTCGAAGGTGTCGCGAATCGCGGCCACCTCCGCGGCAGGAGCATTGCCCACCACCAGATCGCCGCGGCCTCCATGCCGCACGCGGCCCGGCTCGGGCAGCGATGCGGCCACGTAAACGACCGAGGCCAGCGCCGAAAGCCCCGCGGCGGCCGCAATCCTGGCGACATTATCGACGCCGTTTTGCAAGCTCAGGATGATCGCGTCCGGCGACAGATGCGGCGCGATGGACTTCGCCGCCGCGTCGGTGTCTACGGTCTTCACCGAAAACAATACCAACTCCGCGCCGCGCACCGCCGCAGGCTCCGCCGAAGCATGCACCGGAACGCGCTGCTGGAAATTGACGCTGTCCATGAACAAGCCATTGCGAAGGAGCGCTTCGAGGTGCGCGCCGCGGGCGATCAGGGTGACGTCCGCACCTCCGCGCGCCAGCATGCCGCCGAAGAAACATCCCACCGCGCCCGCGCCCATGACGGCGATTCGCTTCACGATTTTTCCCTCTCTGCGAGTTTATTAGCTCAACGGGTGCTCCATCGGCGGATGGAATCCCTGTGCTAGCAACCAAGTGCTGGAAACCACGCGACCTTAGACCCAGCCTTAGAAGTGATCCCGCAAGTCGCGGAATCTCCCGATGATCAGCAGCTTTCCAGCGCCGCTTTGCAATTCCTGCTCTTCGAGTTCCCAGGTCGCGGGATGCGGAATGAAGGCGGCATTCAAGCCTGCTCGCAAGGCCGGATTGATGTCGCTGCGGGGGCTGTTGCCCACCATCCAGGCGTGCGTTTTGACGACATGGTGGCGGTCGATCAGGTCCTGGTAGGTTTTGGCGTCTTTTTCCGCGACGATTTCAATGGCCTCGAAAAATTCCTGCAGACCCGAGCGCTCCACCTTGGCGGCCTGTTCGGCAGCTTCGCCTTTTGTGAACACGATCATGCGATGGCGGTCGGAAAGGTAGGACAGAGTCTCGGGCACTCCTTCGATCACGCGCGGCGGCGTGCTCTCGAGCTCCGCGACCATCTCCGTGACTTCTTTTAAAGCGCTTTTCTGGGCCAGGCTCCCCGCCAGCTTCGAGTAGGTATCGGCAAGCGAGCGCCCGAAACTGCGAACGCCGTACCCATGCTGGCGGATGTTGATGCGCTCGGTTTCATTCAGGATGCGGCGAGAGTAGGTGCGGGCGTAGCCAAACGGCTCGACCAGAGAGAGGAAGCGATCGATCGTCTTCTCGAAAAAGACATTATTCTCCCAGAGGGTGTCATCCGCATCGATCAGCAGGGTCATTCGTCGCATGCGTGCCCTCTAGGTTCCGGCCTTCGTCGGGTTCGCTACCGTGCACAAACTTCGCGGCGGGTTGGGCATCGTTCAGGGATTTTTGGGCTCGCCGGCTGCGAGCTTCTGGAGAATCTCGCGGCCGATCTCCTGCGTCTGGCCAAACGCCGTCAAGTAATTTTGGAACTCGCGATTGATGTCCAGCGCGTCGCCAGCCGCAAGACGGACACGCAGAATCATGTCGCGCAATCGCACGGGATGCGGCAGGACCGCCTCCTCATTCAGCTCCTCGAGCGCCGCTTTGATGTCGTAGCGATCCATCGTTGTCCCTCCCGGGGTCCTCCAGAGCGACCGCTGCCCGTGGCAGGGGCTACTTGCCCCGCGGGCAAAAAAGTCGGAAGCGCCATTGTACTGCGTAGCGTGAACTCAGGCGCTGCCAATTGGCCGATACCGATTTTAGGAAAACTGGGTGGAGTACTTAAGCGTTCTCGGGGAGAAACTCATAGCGCTCGATTCGAGCGGCGATTCCGCGGGTGTTGTTGTACGGCTCGATGCGCACCACGCGGCCGCGACATCGAATGTTCACGTCGTTTGCCTGAGTGACTTCCTTCGGCAAGGTCAGGACGAACTCGATCTCGCTGTCCAGTTGATAGTCGGCATCGGTGGTGAAATACAGGCCGCGAAAACCGACATCCCGAGTGCGTCCGGGTTGTTCGACAATTCCCTCGGGGCCGTTGGACCTTACCTTAACCGCAAGCGCCATCGTGAAGCGCCGTGAGGTTCGGCGCTCAGTTTCATTTGCCATTATGCCCCTTGAATTGGGCGTGCAGATTCCAACCGGAAACTAACATCGTAGTGAGTAAATCGCAACAGGAATCACGCGCGATTTCGGGTTAGTCCCAACAAGAGTAAACATCCGCACCACCTAGGAAGCTAGCTGGAGGGCGCACGCGATTCGCGCTGCGCCAGAAGACGCGCGCAGGCACGCAGCATGCGGCGATACGGCCATCCCTCCCGCCGCGAGTCTGGGTAGAAAATTTCCCCTTCGCGCGGCCGGCCATAAAACCAGCGGGCCAGCAGACCTAGATGATCCTCGAGCTCCGTCGTGCCGATCCTTTCGCTGGCGGGTGCGGCTCGGTCACCACCGGATGGTGCGGCCGCCTCACTCGAATCGCTGGAAGCTCTGACGGCCGGCTGGAGCAGGCCGCGGAGAATTTCTTCCACCGAGCGCGGCTGGCTGGCCAGTGGGTCGAATTGCAAAAGGAAAGGGTCGGCGATATGGCCCGCGCGCACCAGAAAAGCGGCAATCGTGTTTTCGCCGGACGCGCGCTCGAAGATGACCGCGTCGAGCACGTCTAGCGGCCGTGCCAATTCCGGTAGGCTGCCGCATACCGCGTCCACTTTCTCGAGTCGCCGGTGCTGCGCGGCGGCCCGCTCGAAATCGAGTTCGGCGCTGGCGGCCTCCCGGTCGTGAGCCAGCTCCTGCGAAAGCGAAACCCCTCTCGAAGTCAAAAACTCGACGACGCGGCTCACTTCCGCTGCGTATTCCTCCGGCGTGCAACCGGCAAAGCAGGGCGCCAGGCACATCTTCATTTCGGAATAAATGCAACCCGGAAAAGCCGGATCGCGCCGGATCTTGATCTGGCAACGGCGCATACGAAATAGGTCCAGCAGCGGCTCCAGGAAAGCTTCCGCCGAGCGGCGCGTGGCGAACGGCCCGAAGTAAAGGCCGTTCGCGGAGACCCGCCGGGTGACGTACGCGCGAGGATACGCCGTGGTTAAGTTCATCTTCACCATGGCCGGGGGACGCAGCCGCAACCGCTCGCGATAGGCGCGAGGCCAAAGAGCTCGAGCATGCTGCCAGTAGACCAAAGCTTGTTCGAAGGAAGAGCCCGTCAATCGGAAGCGAATCCCGGCGGCATATTCCCGGAGATTGACGCGCTTCGACGCCGGATCGGGCGGGCTCAGGAGAAGGCGCAGGCGTCGGCGCAGGTCCGCCGTGCGCAGCAAAAGCGGCCGAGCGTTAGCGAGGTCTGCTCGCGGTTCCACCAGCACCACCGCGGGGCGCGGCGGCACCGCACCCAAAAAGCTTTCGAGGAGGGCAGGATCGAACGCGGCTTGGCCATCGAGCGGCAGCATTACTGGAGCATACACTCGCGCCGCGGGCCGTTGCGAGGAGCCGAGCCGCCACCGACGTGAAGTGTGAGGGCGTGCATCGGACGTGTCAGGAGTTGCGCAGGACCCAGGAGGCGATTACCAACCTCTGAATTTCGCTGGTCCCCTCGTAGATTTCCGTGATGCGCGCATCGCGATACATGCGCTCGAGCGGGTATTCGCGGCTGTACCCGTTCGCGCCGTGAATCTGCATGGCCTTGTGCGTGACGCGCGTGGCCATCTCCGAGGCGAAGAGCTTCGCCACGCTGGCCTCCATCGAAAAACGCGCGCCAGTGTCCTGCTTCCAAGCGGCTTTGCGCACGAGCAAGCGCGCGGCGTCGATCTCGGTGGCTATGTCGGCGAGCATGAACTGAATCGCCTGCAGATCGGCGATGGGATGGCCGAACGCCTGGCGCTGCCCGGCGTAGGCGAGAGCCTGCTCGAACGCGCCCTGTGCGATCCCCGTGGCTTGCGCCGCGATGCCAATGCGCCCGCCGTCGAGCGTCGAGAGAGCGATCTTGTAGCCTTCTCCTTCGGCGCCCAGGCGATTTTCCGCCGGTACTTCGCAATCGGAAAAAGATAATTCCGTGCACGCGGTCGCGTGGATGCCGAGCTTCTGCTCTTCGTGCCCCACGCGAAAGCCCGGCGCGCCGCGTTCGACGATAAACGCCGTGATGCCTTTCTCGCCTTTGGTGGGATCGGTGTTGGCGTACACGATGGCCGCGTCGGCCACGCCGCCGCACGTGATCCAAGCTTTCGTGCCATTAAGAATGTAACGATCGCCATGCCGTACGGCCAGCGTTCGCAGCGCGGCTGCGTCCGAGCCAGCTTGCGGCTCGGTCAGCGCATAGCACCCGATGCGCTGGCCGCGAGCAAAAGGCACTAGAAATTTTTCCTTTTGCGCGTCGCTGCCAAAGCGCCAGACAGGCTCGCAGTAGAGGGAGTTCTGCACCGAGAGGATCACGCCGGTTGAAGCGCAAAAGCGGGAGATCTCTTCGATGACGATGGAATAGCTGACGTGGTCGAAGCCGGCGCCGCCGGCTTCTTCGGGAAAGGCCACGCCGGTGAGGCCCAGTTCAGCCGCTTTGCGAAACGTCTCCCGCGGGAAGCGGCCGGTCTCGTCCAATTCGCGCGCGAGCGGCCGGACTTCGCGCTCGGCGAATTCGCGCACGGTGCTTCTCAGCAGCCCCTGCTCTTCCGACAGCCCGAGTTTCACGAAATGCTCCCGCGTGGTTGATCTACGGCAGAGCTAAGACGTCAGCGCGCCACGCAGCCTTTGGTAGGTGACCGAGAGTTCTTCGGGCTCGATGCGCGTCTCGCCCGTCGTAGTCATGAAGTTGGTGTCGCCAATCCAGCGCGGCAGCACGTGCATGTGGATGTGTCCGGCGATGCCGGCGCCGGCCGCGCGACCGATATTCATGCCCAGGTTGTAGCCATCGGGATGATAGAGAGTTTCGAGCGCCGCCTGTGCGCGAATGGCCAGCTGCATCATCTCGTTCAGCGTGTCTGCGTCGTAGGCCGCGGGCGTCGCGTGGTGCGCGTAGGGAACCACCATAACGTGACCCGACGTGTAGGGGAATCGATTCAGAATGATGTAATTGTTTTTTCCGCGGAAAACGATCAAGGTTGCGGCATCGTCGTTAGCGGCTGGAGCGTCGCACAGCACGCAGCGATCGTCTTTCCCTGCGGCGGTGGTTACGTAGCGATACCGCCAAGGAGTCCAGAGATAATCCATGCCGGAGGACTACCCGTGCGGCGGAGGAGCTTCGGGCTGTGCAGGCTTGGCCGCCTGCGTGAGCTGGTGGTTCACGAAATCCTTCAGCTCTTTGCTGGGCTTGAAGAAGGGAATGCGCTTCGGTGGAACGTCCACTTTGGCGCCGGTCTTCGGATTGCGGCCGACGCGCCCGCGCCGCTGGCGCGTGCGAAAGCTGCCGAAGCCGCGGATTTCGATCTTGTCACCGGTCTGCAGCGCCTTGATGATCGAGTCGAAGATGGTCTCGACAATCGCTTCGGACTCCTTGCGCGGCAAATCCGTGGCGCGGATGACCTCCTCGACCAAATCAGCCTTGGTCACCGTGTCGTTCATGGCAGTTGGTTCAGACAAGACAAACTCCCGTTCGCCGCAATATTTGGGTGAACCCGCCCCTGGCTTCGCCCGACCGGCGGCTTCTGCATATCACCAATTGGCCCTAAGGGGAAGAACTTTCGCGTCAACCCGATAGCGCTATTCCGCGACCCCAGCAGGGGGAAGCGCTACGCCGCTACAGGCTCCGCTTGGCCATGATCGCATCGCCGATCGTGGCCGTGGAGGAAGATTTAGACGACCGATAGTCCTCCACCTCGCGTCGTTCAGCCTGCCGGATCGCCGCACGGTAACTGAGGCCGATTTTGTGCTGGTCCAGATTGATCTTGACGATCTTGAAATCGTACTCCCGCCCGGGCGCCAAGACCGAACCGCCGGAGCCAGTGCCCGGTTTCGGCGGCGGCCCTTGCTTATCCGCACGGGGGCGGCGCTCCTCTATCTCCGAGATGTGGCAGAGGCCTTCGATGCCGTCGGCCAACTCGACAAAGGCGCCGAAGGTGGTGAGACGCGAGACCTTGCCGCGCACCGTGTCATTGACTTTGTGAGCGGCAAACCAATCCGCCCAAATATCGTTGAGCTGCTTGATGCCCAGCGAAACCCTGCGATTGGCAGCGTCGATCTTGAGCACTTTGGCTTCGACGGTGTCGCCCTTTTTGAGCGCCTCGCTGGGATGCTTCAGACGGCCTGTCCAGCTGATGTCACTCACGTGGATCAAACCGTCAAAACCTTCTTCGATTTCGACGAAGGCGCCGAATTCGGTGAGGTTGCGGACGCGGCCGGTAACCTTTGTGCCTACCGGATATTTCTGCGCCAGCTCCACCCACGGGTCGGCCTGGGCTTGCTTGAGGCCAAGGGAAATGCGGCGCTGCTCGGGGCGTAACTCGAGCACAACCACCTCGACGGCATCGCCCACTTGCACAAGTTTCGAGGGGTGCTGCTTGCGCTTTGACCAACTCAGCTCGGAAACGTGCACCAGACCTTCGACGCCGGTATCGAGCTCGACGAACGCACCGTAATCCGCGGTTCCCACGACGCGACCTTGCACGCGCGAGCCGACTGGAAATCGCTCTGCCACCGTGGACCAAGGATCGGGCAACAATTGGCGGCGTCCCAGCGAAATGCGCATCTTCTCGCGGTCAAACTTGAGCACCTGCACGTCGATCTCTTCGCCCGGTCGCACGACGTCGGCGGGATTGGTCACGCGGCCCCAAGACAGATCGGAGACGTGCAGCAGGCCGTCGATTCCGCCCAAGTCGACGAACACTCCGTAGCTGGTGATGCTCTTCACCGAGCCGTGAAAGACCTGGCCTTCGGCGAGCGAATCGATCAACTTCTGCCGCTGCGCAAGTTGTTCGCCTTCAAGAATGGCGCGGCGGCTGACCACGACGTTGCCGCGCTTGCGATTGAGCTTCAGTACGCGAACTTCGAGGTCGCGGCCCTTCCAGTCGTCCAGTTCGTGCACCGGCCGAAGATCGGCTTGCGAGGAAGGAAGGAATGCGCGGACTCCCACGTCTACGACCAGCCCGCCCTTCACGCGATCTACCACGCGCCCGGTAACATTTGTCTTATCGTGGTAGGCCTTTTCGAGATCAGACCAAACGCGGCGGCGGCGCGCGCGTTGGTAGGAAAGCACGGCGTAACCTTCTTTGTGTTCGCCGGTGAGCTGGACCTCGATGGTCTGGCCGGGCAGCAGCTTTTGAGGATCGCTGGCCTCGACGAACTCCTGCGAAGGAATCAACCCTTCTGATTTGCCGCCAATGTCCACGACCACGCCGAGATCGACGACCGCGATTACACGGCCTTCGACAATCTCTCCCTCGGTGGCAGCCTGTTGCGGCGCCGCGTACTGATCCATGAATTGATTGAGTTCTTCCGTGGTGGGTATGCCGCTTTCGGAATCGCCAGACGGCGCTGTCCCATCGGAAGCGGAAGGCTCCGCGGTGGCAGCATTATCCGCAACGCTAGCGGGAGCGCCTTCGGGCGAAGACGGCGTTTCACTCGCACCCATCGCGTCAGCAGCAGCCGGTGCTGGTGCCGGCGCTGGCGCCGCCTCTGGAACTGGCGTCGCCTCTGTCTCCGGAACTAGCGCGGGAGCCGCGGCCGCCGAAGCGGACGTGCCTGACTCTGGGTTAACGGACTCTGAAAGCACTCTGACCTCTCCCGGAGATACCTTCCCCTGTTCGCTGCGGCGGGTCCATTAAGGAAATCCCGCTCACTGGGACTTGAGCCAAGGAAGGAGACGCAGCCCTAAATGCCGTATCGGCGCGATAATACCCGCACAGGCCAGCGGTGTCAATCGCTTACGAGCGCAATGGAACATCGGACCCCAAGTGTGCTGCCAGCCGTGCCGCACGTCTCAAACTGGACGTTTCACCACGCTCTGGGTTGCGTTACGGCAAAACGCCGAGGGATCTGCTGTTGCTCTCATTTGCGCTACGGCAAAACGCAGATGGAACGATTTGGGCCGCCGACACGCAGCGAAGTATCTCTTCGGCGCTTTTCGCGTGCGTCGTCGCCGCGCGGGCTTTACGCGCCTTCGCGGGCCGCAAATATTGTGAACCGTTAGGCGCAACATGGCTTGACCAAAGTCCAAGTCAGGCGTAGCTTGCGGACTGCGAGTAGTTAGGAACCCCGCCCTTAAACAACAAGATTTGGGAGGAGATAACGAAATGCAAAAAGTATTCATGGGCGCCATCGTGGCCTTGGCAGCGTCGTTAGCGTTTTCTTCGATGGCCGTGGCGCAAACAAACGCGTCCGCGGCAAAAGATCCTTGGCGATACTATCCGACCGATGTTCCCACCGGCGACGGCGGGCCAGCTCCGAAGCGCGATCTCGCGGGAACCTGGAATGGGCCCGGCTCGAGCACAGGCGTTCCCAGAGGCGGTCGCGGGGAAGCGCCGATGCCGACGCCGCTGGCCCAGCAAATCATGAGCGCGCGGAAATCCGCCGCCAGCAGCGCACTCGATTCCGCGGCGGGCTATTGCGATCCGCCCGGATATCCTGCGAATCTCACCAAGGAAGGCCGAGCTCTTCAGATCGCCACGATGCCCGACCGCGTCGTGATTTTGTACCAGTATCAGCAAACCTACCGGATCATCTGGACGGATGGGCGGGCGCTGCCGAAGAACGTCGGAACCGACGATCGCAACGCGCTGGACCCAACCTACGAGGGATACGCGGTCGGGCACTGGGACGACGATTACAATTTCGTGGTGCAGACGACGGGGCTGGGAGAAAACATCTCGGGCGGCGGCGTCCCGCATAGCGTGAACGCGATCATCACCGAGCGCTGGACACGCATGGACCACAACGACATGAAGTTGGCGGTCACCGTGGACGATCCCAAGATGGTCACCAAGCCCTACTCGATGGGAACCTTTAATTACAAGTGGAATCCCAATCAGATGCTAACCGAAATGCTCTGCATTCCTTCGAACGCAGTGAAGTATGCGACCGAGCTGGCCGATCCCGCGGGCGCGACAGTAACGGGAGCCCTGAAGAACGGCGCCGATGCCAGTGGCCCAGGCTCACGAGTGCCCAGGGCCGGCGAAGGCGGCAGAGGCGGCAACCCGCAGTAGGAAATCCAGGACGGCGATCAGCCGGGCTGCTTTCCCGTCTCGTCGTCGTCCGCCCGCCCTAACTTCGGCAGGTACCTGCCGAAGTTCAATTCGAAGTCGCTCCGGACGCCGTAACCGATATCACGGAGCTTGGCGCGGCGCGCCTGCGCATCGGGCAACGCCAGCATCGGAAAGATTGTCTCGTTGCTCGACTGAAGCTCGGCAGCCGTCGGCCTCCCGAAGCGGTTGATCTGGTCCTTCGCCGTCGCCAGCGTTTCGCGCCCGAACGACGCTAGACGTCCCACCAGCGCCTCGACAAACGAGTCGAGCTCGCCATCGTCGAGCGTGCGGTTCACCCAGCCATAGCGCTCCGCGATGTCGGCGTCAAAATCGTCGGCGCTGAGAACGAACTCGAGCGCCCGCGACCGGCCGATCAACCGCGGAAGCCATTCCATCGCCCCGCCGCCCGGCGCGAGTCCGACGCCTACCTCCGGGTTGCCGAACACGGCGCTTTGCCGGCTGGCGAAGCGCATGTCGCAGGCCAGCACGAACTCGTTGCCGATGCCGCGCGTGCGGCCGCGAATCTTGGCGATGCTCACCACTGGCGCGGACGAGAGACGCAGCACAAAGTCGCGCCAAAGGCCCAACAACTCAGGCCGTTCAGCTGCCTTGCCTACGTCGAGATGCGCGACGAAAAAATCCGGATTCGCCGACTGAAACACGACCACCTTCACGGATGGGTCCGCCTCGAGGTCGGTCATTAGCGCGCGCAATTCGATGATCGTTGTGGGAAGAAACATGTTGATCGGCGGGTTGCTGAAGGTGATCGTCCACCGGCTCGGATGCGTGCGGTCGGTTTTGAACTGCGCATCTGCCTGCTGGCTGCCTCGCTGTGTTGCGCTGGATTGGCTCATCATCGCCTCCTCCCTTTGTGAAGAGCCTCACCGCAACGATCGGAAGGCCGCGCGAATCTCTTCGGAGAAGAGCTTCGGTTGCTCCCAGGCCGCAAAGTGGCCGCCTTTGGGAAGCTTGTTGTAGTGAATGAGTTTGGGATACGCCCGCTCCGCCCAACTGCGTGGGCACAGATCGATCTCGTCCGGAAAAGCGCTTACAGCAACCGGGATGGAGACGCCCTTCACATTGAAGTACCCTCCTTTGCCCCAATACTCCCAGTAGAGGCGGGCTCCGGAAATCGCCGTGTTCGTCAACCAGGTGATCGTGATGTTGTCGAGAACGTCGTCCCGCGTAAGTCCTTCGGGTTCCCCGTCAAACAGGCGTGCGATCAGCGCGTAGCTCCACGCATCGTGGTCCAAAAAATAGGCGGCCAGGCCGACGGGGGAGTCTGCAATTCCGTACAACGTCTGCGGACGCAATCCCATCTGGTAGCCGTAGGCGATGCCTTTGCTGTAGACGAACCTCAGCCGCTCGAACGCGAGTTTCTCTTCGGGTGAGAGACCGTCAGGCATCGGCGCACCGGTGGACGCTGCCTTGTCAACGTCGGCTGGAACCGCGCCAGGCATATTGGTGTGAATGCCGAGCAATTCCGGAGCTGCCTGCACGCCCATTTGTTCGGTGATCACCGCACCCCAATCGCCGCCTTGCGCCACGAATTTGTTGTAGCCGAGGCGCTTCATCAATGTGACCCAGGCACGTGCAATGTGCGCGGGGTCCCACCCGGTTGTGGCCGGCTTGCCGGAAAACCCGTAGCCAGGCATCGACGGAACCACCACATCGAACGCGTCTGACGCGCTCCCACCATGTGCCGTGGGATCGGTCAGCGGATCGATAATCTTCAACTGTTCGATGATCGAGCCGGGCCATCCGTGCGTGACGATCAGCGGCAATGCATTTTCGTGTTTTGAACGGACGTGGATGAAATGAATGTCCAGCCCGTCAATCTCGGTAATGAAATTCGGTAGGGCGTTCAGTCTCGCTTCGACCTTACGCCAGTCGTAATCTGTCCCCCAATACCGCGCCAGCGCCTGAGTCGTCGCGAGCTGCACGCCTTGCGATGCATCCGCGACTGTTTCCCGCTCAGGCCACTTTGTTGCGTTGACGCGCCTGCGCAATTCGACAAGTTCTGTCTCCGGAAAATTCACACGAAACGGACGAATCTCGGGCTGTTGCTGGGTAGCAGTGGTTGCGGCCATGGTGCCCCCTTCTAAACGGTTTTGCAGATCCGGTTCCCCCGAATCTGGATTCCGTTTTCGATGCCAGGCCACGCCAAGTTGGGTACAGACCTAGGGGGCACGCCCTCCTGGCGTTCGAACGCCCAACCGTCCCCCACGTCAACCTTCGGCCCCGAAGCCCCTCGTACTACGTTCGAAACTAGTACTACACAGCAACAAGTATTTACAAAGATAACCATTTTGTGCTAGCCTCTCGTATGACACTCGCACTCAACCCCCTCTTCGCACCCGCAATCTCGCAAGCTCCGCCACGCGTGCCTCTCTCTTCTCTCGTTTTTCAGCGCCAGAGCGAAAGTCAACTCCACTGTTTTCAGTCGCGTGCGCTCTCTTTCATGAAAACAGGGGGGGTATGTCCCGCCGGAGCGAAAGTCCCCGGCCTATGCAGGCTCGGCAAGAGGCGCTGCGGTCGATTTGGTCGGGCGTTCACGGCAAGCAAGCCGGGGGGAGCAGGGTTGAATCAAAATCCTGAATGGAACTGCCAGCGATGCCCAGCCACACCGGACGAGGGGACGGCTGCCGGTAGCTTTCGCACACGCGAGGCAGGCGGAAGAAAAGACTCAAGCCTTAACGGTGATGACCGGGCAGGGCGCGTTCACGGCCACCGAATACGTTGCCGCTTGCGGAAGCTGAGTCGCCAACGGCCGGCCCGTTCGAGCTCCCATCACGATCAGATCAACATGCTTGTTCCTCGCGGCCTCGACAACCTGTTTCGCTGGATCGCCGAAAGCGACCGCCAATTCTACTTGGCAGACCTGACGCAACGCATCGGGAACGAGTTCGGAGAGGCGAACCTTGGCGATTTCGCTCAGCGTCGCAGTTTCCTCGCTGCGGCACGTTTGACCAGCGACGACGTGAAGCAGGGTCAGATTCGCACGAAACTCGCGCGCCAGGGACAACGCACAGGACGCGGCGCGTTGCGCAGCCCTTCCAAAGTCGGTGGCGAACAAGATGTGCCGAAATCCCGGTACGCACTCCCTCTCGATGCCTGGCCCTGCGGTCAATACAGGGCAATCGGCGTGACGAAAGATCAGCTCAGCCGCCGATCCCATGGATGCGGGGCCAACATTGCCGCCGTGGGTGCCAACGGCGACGAAATCGATGCCCTTTTCTCTGATCAGCTTTTCCAGGGTTTGCCATAGGTAACCATCCTCGAGCAGCACCTCGTGCGGCACACCCTCGAGTGGTGTCGATGCAAGGATCTCGGCCACGGCCCGTTCCGCTGCTTGCCGCTCGGCCCGATAAGCCGGCGAGGAGGTTTCCGCGCGTCCTAGGTCATTGACCCCCGTGAATATATGCGTGAGAAAAATCTGCGCGCGGAATTGCCGAGCCAGCGCCACGGCATAGCAAAACGCTTGCTTCGAGGCAGGCGAAAAATCTGTCGCGACCAGAATTCTCGCCGGCAATCCGCGTTGACTGCTGCTGACGCTTGGAGGGAATGCCATTTCGAATTTCTCCTAGCGTTAGATTACACCCCACCTAAGGAACGGATCTGACTTGGTTTGCGATTCTTTGTGACGCCGGTCACCGAAGTTGTGAGGGACCGGAACAACATCGTTCCTGGAAAGGCCGAATCAACAGGATTCAGTGGAGAGGCAGCCGCGAAGGGATTCTCACACTTGCTTACAAGCTACGTCAGCATCACGCGCGATGGGGCAAGCGAACACTGAAACCCTCGCCAGGATGGTCGTTCCAAGAAGGTGCTCGTAGGCTTCCGAGCTCATTGCACGATGAGCAGTAAGTTGGTAGGTGGACTTGGCGCCAGCCCTCCGTAGGTCAGTTGATGGAGTGTTGTGCCAAGTATCTGCCGAGCGGCCATAAGTCCGGCCCCGGTTGGCTCAAAGGTATAAGAGTTCTTGATCCAACTCGCGATTTGCTGCTGAACAAGCACACCCTGGCCTGCGTTGGTTAGTGCGTTCAGGTATTCGTAATCCTGGACTCCGTCACGCATGAGCTTGAGGCGCAGGCTGGGTAAGATAATCGGCGTCGTCACCCCTGGCCCCATGTAACAGGGGTGCCCGGGAACGATACATCCGACGTAGATCAGCGTGCCGTCACCCCAGGTCCCATGGTTGTAGACGCTCACCCACGGATCATAGGGATCACTCGGATATCCACACGGAGCGGAGGTTTGGTAGCAGTAATCGGCGTTGTAATAGAGTTCCCCTGACTGATTGTGCAGAAACGTCAGCCATTCCATCGCACGGTTCCCTGCCGGGTAGCTATCGATAAAGACGTTCGGCCATGTGGCAGAGCTTCCTCCGACGCCGCCGTTTGTGCAGTTCCCACCGGAACTGCAGGTTTGATAGGACCAAAGTTGCCGCGTTGGAGAACTTCCCGTGCCACAACAATTGGAAGCAAGCCAACTATTATATGTTGACCGTTGCAGGCTGCCCCCTTGCGGGTCCATGTCGTTGATCTCAGGCACCATGATATCGACGGAGTTTAGCCCGCCAAATTCCGTAGCGTCGGCAAGGTTGGTCGTGACCAGAAGCGGCTCGCTCGGGGACGCGTAGGCGTGAAATACCGTTGCATTAGCGTTAAGTTGGCTCCAATTGCTGGGGTAAGTCCCCGGTTCATCCCACAGGTACAGGTAGAGTGGTATGTTTCCCGCTGTGCCCCAACCCTGGGCAACAAAGTCATTTTCAAAGTCAACGTAGTTCGCTTGAGTGTTCGTCCCTGCCAGCGACATGCCTTTCGTAGTATTTTTCGAGCCCGAAAGCATTGGGCACACTGTTCCTGCGTGCGTGCAACCTCCATTCATGATGGGCCCCACGAGCGCGTTGTACTTCGTGAAGTCGTCATTGTTGAGGTCTGGATAGATATTCTCAGGGCCTCCGACGTCCCAACGATGGTCCTTCATCAAAAGGTCCCCATCGAGGTACGTCAACGTCACACCAAAATCGGCACCATTCGCCCCTGGGTAATTTGCGCATCCCGAATCGCTATTCTGAGACGTCGTTCCGTTGTACATCTCCTGACACATCGCGCCGTACTCCCAGCCTCCGCCGCCTACTCCTTCTTCGGTCGTGAGGGTCGGGGTCGAGGGCATGTAACCCGCTGAGGGCCATTGCCACACTGCGAGGATGACAGGCATCGTCGCCAATGTCGTCGCGCCGCTCGAAACCGTAACCTTCCCGAGGTAATAGCCGGCAGGCGCATTAGGGGGAATAAGCACATCGATCCACGCGCTTTGATTTGCTCCTGCCGGAACATTGAACGGCCAGGCGTTTGTGGTCTGGCCCCAGTAAGGGTCAATCGTCGGGATCAGAGCATCGGGAAAATATCCCGTCGTGCCGTAGTAGAGCGGCGTTGATTGCGCCGTCGGAATCGTGACGTCCATATACGCTTCACGATAAACGATTACTTTCGGGGGTAAGGGAGTTGGAGCCGATGAGATCGTAAAACTGGATGGAGCCGTCTGCACGAAATTCGAAACTGTCACGCTCAGGTTCTGCGTGCCAGAACCAGTGTCGTGGTAGTGGACTTGGAAATCGACGAATTCGTTCTGCGTGCCATAGAAGGTGCCCCAATGCTGCGTTCCGGGTGAGCCACTATCTTGCCGAACCTTTTGCATGCCATTTGTAATCCATATGTTGGCCGGATAGTCGGCTGCATTCGTGTCCATGGAAGGCAGGTAGGCGGAATTAAGCGGATCACTTTGGCAAATCGCAATCGTCGGATAAAACAAGACCGCAAAAACCAGCAACAATCCAACATTTCTAAATGGAGGTTCTACAGCTCGCATTCATTTCCCTCCTGGGAGGGTCAGACTTCACGATTACTGCACAGTTAACGAAACGATCTCCGAAGCTGGGCTCGTCGCGCCATTGGACCCAATGGATTCAACTTCGTAGTAATACGTTTGTCCAACGATCGCGGCATTGTCCGTGTAGGAAGTTCCTGCCGTCGTGTCAACCTGAGTCATGCTTCCGGCCGATGAGCCGCGCAAAACGATATAGGAGGTTGCGCCGGCGACGGGTGTCCAATACAACGTGACCGTGCGGGTTGCGGCGCAACTGATGGCCACGCTGGTGACATTGGCGCTCGCTACGGTTCCGCTGCCACTGGTTACTACGCAGGACTGTGCTGGGCCGCTCGGTTGCGAAAGCACGGTGACGGCATAGGCGGCGCCCGTGGCGATGGGCGTCGAGAAGGTAAAGGAGCCGTTGGCCGCGACAGCGAGGTTGTTGCCGCCATTATCCTGGAGGACGAGGCCCGTGCCGGCGAGGCCTGAGACCGTGCCGCCGATCGTGTAGGTCGCGCTGGTGCAGCTGACTGCGACGCTGGTGACGTTGGCGCTTGCTACGGTTCCGCTACCGCTGGTGACGACGCAGGTCTGCGCTGGGCCAGCCGGTTGCGTAAGCACGGTGACGGCATAGGCGGCGCCCGTGGCGATCGGCCGTCGAGAAGGCGAAGGAGTCCGTTGGCGCTGACGGACAAAGTTGTTGCCGCCGTTATCCTGGAGCACCAGGCCCGTGCCGGCGAGGCCTGAGACCGTGCCGCCGATCGTGTAGGTCGCTGTGGTGCAGGTGACTGCGACGTTGGTGACATTGGCGCTGGCGACTGAATCCGCTGCCGCTGGTTACCACGCAGGTCTGCGCCGGGCCAGCCGGTTGCGTGAGCACGGTGACGGCATAGGCGCCGCCTGTGGCGATGGGCGTCGAGAAGGTGAAGGAGCCGTTGGCGGTGACGGCAAGGTTGTTGCCGCCGTTATCCTGGAGCACCAGGCCGGTACCGGCGAGGCCGGCGACCGTGCCGCCGATCGTGTAGGTAGGCTGTGCTGCAAGCGACTGCGACGTTGGTGACATTGGCGCTCGCCGACGGTTCCGCTGCCACTGGTTACCGCGCAGGTCTGCGCGGGGCCAGTCGGTTGCGTGAGCACGGTGACGGCATACGCGCCGCCCGTGGTGATGGGCGTCGAGAAGGTGAACGGGTCCGTTGGCGGTGACAGCGAGGTTGTTGCCGCCGTTATCCTGGAGCACCAGGCCCGTGCCGGCGAGGCCGGAGACCGTGCCGCCGATCGTGTAGGTCGGCGTGGTGCAGGTGACGGCCAAAGCTGGTGACATTGGCGCTGGCGACGGTTCCGCTGCTGCCGGTTACGGTGCAGGTCTGCGCTGGGCCAGTCGGTTGCGTAAGTACGGTGACGGCATACGCGGCGCCGTTGGCGACGGGCGTCGAGAAGGTGAACGAGCCGTTGGCGCTGACCGCAAGGTTGTTGCCGCCATTATCCTGGAGCACCAGGCCCGTACCGGCCAGGCCTGAAACAGTGCCGCCAATGGTGTACATCGTAGGTGGTGTGGTGCAACTCACGGCCACGCTCGTGACGTTGGCGCTGGCGACGGTTCCGCTGCCGCTTGAGACAGCGCAGGTCTGCGCTGGCCCAGCCGGTTGCGTGAGTACGGTGACGGCATAGGCGGCGCCGGTGGCGATGGGGGTCGAGAAGGTGAAGGGTCCATTGGCGGCGACGGCAAGGTTGTTGCCACCGTTATCCTGGAGCGCCAGGCCTGTGCCGGCGAGGCCTGAGACGGTGCCGCCGATCGTGTAGGTCGCTGTGGTGCACGTGACGCTCACACTTGTGACGTTGGCGCTGGCGACGGTTCCGCTGCCACTGGTCACTAAGCAGGTCTGCGCTGGGCCAGTCGGTTGCGCGAGCACGGTGACGGCATAGGCGCCGCCGGTGGCGATGGGCGTCGAGAAGGTGAAGGATCCATTGGCGGCGACGGCGAGGTTGTTGCCGCCGTTATCCTGGAGCACCAGGCCCGTGCCAACGAGGCCCGAGACCGTGCCGCCGATCGTGTAGGTCGGCGTGGTGCAACTGACCGCCACAGTCGTGACGTTGGCGCTGCCGACTGTTCCGCTGCCAGCCGAAACTGTGCAGGTCTGCGCTGGGCCAGTCGGTTGCGTAAGCACGGCGACGGCATAGGCGCCGCCGGTGGCGATGGCCGTCGAGAAGGTGAACGGTCCGTTGGCGGTGACCGCAAGGTTGTTGGCGCCATTATCCTGGAGCACCAGGCCTGTGCCGGCGAGGCCTGAGACCGTGCCGCCGATCGTATAGTTAGGCGTGGTGCAAGTGACCGCGACACTGGTGACGTTGGCGCTGGCGACCGTTCCGCTGCCGCTGGTTACCGTGCAAATCTGCGCGGGGCCGGCCGGTTGCGAAAGCACGGTGACGCTGTACGCGCCGCCGGTGGCGATGGGCGTCGAGAAGGTGAAGGTTCCGTTGGCGCTGACGGCAAGGCTGTTGCCGCCATTATCCTGGAGCACCAGGCCTGTGCCCGACAAGACCCGAGACGGTGCCGCCGATGGTGTAGGTGTTGGTGGTGCAGGCCACAGCCACGTTCGTGACGTTGGCGCTGGCGACCGTGCCGCTGCCATGGTGACCGCGCAGATCTGCGCCGGGCCGCTCGGTTGCGTGAGTACGGTGACGGCATACGCGCTGCCGCTGGCGATCGGCGTTGAGAAGGTGAACGAGCCGTTGGCGGTGACGGCGAGGTTGTTGCCGCCATTATCCTGGAGCACCAGGCCGCTACCGGCGAGGCCGGAGACGGTGCCGCCGATCGTGTAGGTCGGCTGTGGTGCAACTGACGGCAACACTGGTGACGTTGGCGCTGGCTACCGTTCCGCTCCCACTTGCTACCACGCAGGTCTGCGCTGGGCCAGCCGGTTGCGTGAGCACGGTGACGGCATACGCGCTGCCGGTGGCGATCGGCGTTGAGAAGGTGAATGAGCCGTTGGCGGTGACGGCGAGGTTGTTGCCGCCATTATCCTGGAGCACCAGACCGCTACCGGCGAGGCCGGAGACGGTGCCGCCGATCGTGTAGGTCGCTGTGGTGCAGGCCACGGCGACGTTGGTGACATTCGCGCTGCCGACTGTACCGCTGCCACTGCTGACCACGCAGGTCTGCGCTGGGCCGGTCGGTTGCGTGAGCACGGTGACGGCATACGCGCTGCCGGTGGCGACCGGCGTTGAGAAGGTGAATGAGCCGTTGGCGGTGACGGCGAGGTTGTTGCCGCCATTATCCTGGAGCACCAGACCGCTACCGGCGAGGCCGGAGACGGTGCCGCCGATCGTGTAGGTCGCTGTGGTGCAGGCCACGGCCACGTTGGTGACATTCGCGCTGCCGACTGTACCGCTGCCACTGCTGACCACGCAGGTCTGCGCGGGGCCGGTTCGGTTGCGTGAGCACGGTGACGGCATACGCGCTGCCGGTGGCGACCGGCGTTGAGAAGGTGAATGAGCCGTTGGCGGTGACGGCGAGGTTGTTGCCGCCATTATCCTGGAGCACCAGACCGCTACCGGCGAGGCCGGAGACGGTGCCGCCGATCGTGTAGGTCGCTGTGGTGCAGGCCACGGCCACGTTGGTGACATTCGCGCTGGCGACCGTACCGCTGCCACTGCTGACCACGCAGGTCTGCGCGGGGCCGGTTGGTTGCGTGAGCACGGTGACGGCATACGCGCTGCCGGTGGCGATCGGCGTCGAAAAAGTGAACGAGCCGTTGGCGGTAACCGCGAGGTTGTTGCCGCCGTTGTCCTGGAGCACCAGACCGCTACCGGCGAGGCCGGAGACGGTGCCGCCAATCGTGTAGGTCGCTGTGGTGCAACTGACGGCCACACTGGTGACGTTGGCGCTGCGCTACCGTTCCGCTCCCACTTGCTACCACGCAGGTCTGCGCTGGGCCAGCCGGTTGCGTGAGCACTGTGACGGCATACGCGCTGCCGGTGGCGATCGGCGTGGAGAAAGTGAAGGAGCCGTTGCCGGTGACCGCGAGGTTGTTGCCGCCGTTATCCTGGAGCACCAGGCCGCTGCCTGCGAGGCCGGAGACGGTGCCGCCGATGGTATAGGTAGGCGTGGTGCAGCTGACCGCCACAGTGGTGACATTGGCGTCGGCGACGGTTCCGCTCGCCACTGCTATACGCAGGTCTGCGCGGGGCCGCTCGGTTGCGTAAGCACCGTGACGGCATAGCGCGCCACCGGTGGCGATGGGCGTCGAGAAGGTGAACGAGCCGTTGCCGGTGACCGCGAGGTTGTTGCCGCCATTATCCTGGAGCACCAGACCGCGTGCCGGCGAGGCCCGAGACCGTGCCGCCGATCGTGTAGGTCGCTGTGGTGCAGGTGACCGCGACGCTGGTGACATTAGCGCTGGCGACTGTTCCGCTGCCACTTGCGACCGCGCAGGTCTGCGCTGGGCCAGTCGGTTGCGTGAGCACGGTGACGGCATAGGCGACGCCGGTGGCGATGGGCGTCGAGAAGGTGAATGAGCCGTTGGCGGCGACCGCGAGGTTGTTGCCGCCGTTATCCTGGAGCACCAGGCCGGTGCCGGCGAGGCCTGAGGCGGTGCCGCCGATGGTGTAGGTCGCTGTGGTGCAGGTGACGGCCACGTTGGTGACATTCGCGCTGCCGACCGTACCGCTGCCACTGCTTACGACGCAGGTCTGCGCGGGGCCGCTCGGTTGCGTGAGCACGGTGACGGCATACGCGCTGGCGCGTGGCGATCGGCGTCGAGAAGGTGAACGAGCCGTTGGCGCTGACGGCGAGGTTGTTGCCGCCATTATCCTGGAGCACCAGGCCGCTACCGGCGAGGCCGGAGACGGTGCCGCCGATCGTGTAGGTAGGCGTGGTGCAACTGACCGCGACAGTGGTGACATTGGCGCTGGCGACCGTTCCGCTCCCACTTGCTACCACGCAGGTCTGCGCGGGGCCGGTCGGTTGCGCGAGCACGGTGACGGCATACGCGCTGCCGGTGGCGATCGGCGTCGAGAAAGTGAACGAGCCGTTGGCGGTGACGGCTAGATTGTTCCCGCCGTTATCCTGGAGCACCAGGCCCGTACCGGCGAGGCCCGAGACCGTGCCGCCGATCGTGTAGGTCGGTGTGGTGCAACTGACCGCGACACTGGTGACATTGGCGCTGGCGACCGTTCCGCTCCCACTTGCGACCGCGCAGGTCTGCGCGGGGCCAGCCGGTTGCGTGAGCACTGTGACGGCATACGCGCTGCCGGTGGCGATCGGCGTCGAGAAGGTGAAGGGCCATTGGCGGCGACCGCAAGATTGTTGCCGCCATTATCCTGGAGCACCAGGCCGGTGCTGGCGAGGCCCGAGACCGTGCCGCCGATCGTGTAGGTCGGCGTGGTGCAACTGACGGCAACAGTCGTCACGTTGGCGCTGGCGACCGTTCCGCTGCCACTTGCTACTGCGCAAGTCTGCACTGGGCCAGCCGGTTGCGAAAGCACGGTGACGGCATAGGCGGCGCCGGTGGCGATGGGCGTCGAGAAGGTGAACGACCCGTTCGCGGCAACCGCAAGGTTGTTGCCGCCATTATCCTGGAGCACCAGGCCGGTGCCGGCGAGGCCCGAGACCGTGCCGCCGATCGTGTAGGTCGGTGTCGTGCAACTGACGGCCACAGTGGTGACGTTGGCGCTGGCTACCGTTCCGCTCCCACTTGCTACTACGCAGGTCTGCGCTGGGCCGGTTGGTTGCGTGAGTACGGTGACGGCATACGCGCCGCCGGTGGCGATGGGCGTCGAGAAGGTGAACGAGCCGTTCGCGGCAACCGCGAGGTTGTTGCCGCCATTATCCTGGAGCACCAGGCCGCTACCGGCGAGGCCGGAGACGGTGCCGCCGATCGTGTAAGTCGGGACCACAACGGGGGCGATAACCACAGAGACCGTCTGTGATGCGGTTTGTTCGGGACTTGAAGAATCGGTAGCCGTGATGGTCGTCGGAAAAGTTCCGCTCGCAGTGGGAGTGCCTGAGATCGCTCCCGACGATGAAGAGATCGAAAGCCCAGGCGGAAGCGAAGATGATGAATATGTGTATGGCGTTGTACCAGCGGAGGCTGTTGCCGTGCCGCTGTAACTCTGTCCTACAGTCCCACCTGGCAGGTTCACAGACAGGGACAGTGCGGGTTTCGCATAGAACGACATGATCTGCGTGCCCCAAGGGTTGTAGCCATTGGAGATCCTCGCAACTGCGGTGATGTTCGATTGCACGGTAGACGTGGTCAGATATTGGCATATTTGATCATTGCCATCGCCGAGGCCGTTGTTTACATCAAAATAAGCCCCAGCTGCGTTTGCGCCGCCAATCGTTCCCGCGAAGTATTCGAGGCCGCCTTCGTAGCTAGTGTCGCAGTTGACGATCAGCTCGATCGGCTGCGCCGTCGAGAAAGGAGGCGTCGTCATCACTGTCCCATTTGTGGTGTAGAAGGCTGCTGCGGGACCCGAGGTCGGGTCGAACGCCCAAGTGTAGCCGGGGCTTTTAGAAAATTGGCCGCACAGGAAAGTGCCATAGGGTGCATTGGAACCATATTGAAGCGTTACCGTTTCGCTGGCGCTTCCGTTCGTTGTAATCGAATAGGTCATTCCCCACTGAGCCAAATTGTTTTGGTTTCCAGCTATCACCGGGGCAGACCATGTGTTTCCAGCTTTGTCAGAAATTGTGTATGTAAGTGGGGTACTTCCGTTCTGAAGCACACGCGCAAAACAGACAACTAGATTACCTGCGGTCAGAGGAAAACTGGCGGTGGTTCGAGACGAATCATTGTAACTTTGGTCTTCCGGGCCGGATGAGGCGCTATTAACAAGAGAAAATGACTGCGCGGACGCAGAGGGAGTTGCTGCCAACCAAACAAACATCAGCAGCGAAAATAGGCAAAACACAACCCTTTTCAATTGCAATCTCCCTGTTTCCTCTAAGCACCACAACTGGTAGGCGTACTAGCATCGAGCAAAAACACCCGTGCCCCAACTGCGAATATTGGTTAGTCCAAAAGACTTGGTCCGTTCGAGCGACGTGGGGGCTACTTCAGGCTCTTGGCGAGGCTTTGTTCGATCATGAGATCGGTCAAGTCTTGACAAGTCCTACTACTTTGACTGGAGCGCGCTAGCTGCGCAGGGGATAGCAGGAGGATGGCGCCGGAGTTGTTCCGGCGTCATTTTTCTAGGACGGGTCACAGAAACTCCCTCGCGGCCACAGATGTATTTCAGTCTATAGCCGGCACTCCGGACATTGATGCGCCACTTTCGCGGCAGGCCGTTAGCGCCAGCATCCCCTTTGTTCCAAGGCGCGGCGCGATACGCGGCGTCGTCAGTCGTCTTCGTCTTTGCCTAGGACGAATGTGTCGAGGGCCACCGCGCCGACCAGGCAGGCGACTGCTGCTACGGCCAAACCGTAGAGGCGAATTTGGTCTGATCTGGTGACGTAGACGGTCCAACTGCCGGTGTTCAACGCGTGAACTTGGCCGGAGGTTTGGTCGAGGAAGATTGGGCGCGTGGACTGATACTGACGCCACAGGGAATAGGTCGCGATGGCCAAGATCAAGAATGCGGACAGAACGATTGCCCGGGCGATGCGAAACCCTCGGCGTCTTTCGCCGGAGGAAACATTCGCGGCGCTTATCCTCGGCGATCCCATGGCCAGCCCTTTACCTTAGCTAGGAAACACAGTGGAGAAGGTTTTAACACGCTTCGCCTCTATCCTCGCGTCTCTTTCTAGCAAGCGCTTCTGCGCGAACCTTATTCGAGCACGCCTCACAGATGGTGTCCTCCGAAGGCACGCCGCAAACGTTGCAAACGTGCCTCGCACGTTCCGTGCGGAGGTCCGGCAGTGCAGTGTAGATCATCATCTCCCCTCCTCTCAACTTTCTCTGTCACACTCGATTTCACTTTCCTTCCTGTACCTATCCGACGCGGGTGGCTCTTTCAGCGATACCGAAGAAATGTCGAGAAATGTCAAGCGATCTGGGATAAGGCAGCGGAGGACGGTTTATTTAAGTATTACGGGAAGAATACTCAAACACAGCGATCATCCCGAACCGCAACTGATACGTTTCGCTTAACAATTCTTCACACTTCCCGGGAAACTCTCGCATCCCGTCCCAGCGTCCTGTCAATGAGAGGAAAACGACTTGACGGAGTTGTCTCTTTGCGTCGCGGCCAGAAACGGTGACTAACCTGTGAACATATCCGCCCCCTTTATCGAGCGTCCAGTTGCCACTTCGTTGTTGACGGTCGCGCTGTTGCTGGCCGGCGGTGTTGCTTTCCCTTATATCCCTGTCGCTCCTCTGCCCGAAGTGGAGTATCCGACGGTCAACGTAAATACGAACCTGCCAGGCGCCAGCCCGGAGACCATGGCCTCTTCCGTCGCGACTCCGCTTGAGCGCATGTTTGGCCGCATCGCAGGTATCACGCAGATGACGTCGGTTAGCCAATTAGGCAGCACGAGCATCGTGATCCAATTCGACCTTGACCGTGATATCGACGGCGCGTCCCGGGACGTCCAGGCGGCGATTAATGCAGCCCGGGGTCAGCTACCCGCAAACCTTCCGACCAATCCGACGTGGCGCAAAGTTAATCCTGCGGAATCTGAGATTTTGGACTTGGCGCTGACGTCGGCAACGGCCACCCAGCCGCAACTCTACGACGTGGCCGAGTCCATTTTGGAGCAGAAGATACAGCAGATCGCTGGCATCGGTCTGGTTAACCTGGGAGGCAGTTCGCGGCCGGGCGTGCGTGCGGAGGTCAACCCGATGAAGTTGAGCCATCTCGGCGTCGGGCTTGACCAAGTGGCCACCGCTCTCAACGCAGCGAATTCCCATTCGCCGAAAGGCGAACTGTCGAACTCGGCATACAGCTATGTCCTCGACGACAACGATCAGCTTTTCTACGCCAAGGATTATTCCCCGCTGATCGTGGCCTATAACAACGGTGCGCCGGTACGATTGTCCGACGTTGCCACAGTCGTCGACAGCCAAGAGAACATTCTCAATGCCGGATCGGTGAACAGCGAGCACTCCGTCATTCTTCAGCTTTATCGCCAGCCGCAAGCCAACATCATCGATACGGTGGACCGTGTGCTGAATGTCTTGCCGGTGCTGCAGGCTTCGATTCCGCCGGCAATCCATATCACGGTGACCCAGGATCGCACCACCACCATCCGTGCTTCGGTGAAGGACGTGGAGTTCACCATGGTGCTCGCGGTGCTGTTGGTGATCCTGGTCGTGTTCGTCTTTCTGCGCAGCGCCTGGGCCACGATTATCCCCAGCGTGGCTGTGCCTCTGTCCTTGGTCGGCACGTTTGCCGTGATGTACCTGGTCGGTTACACGATCGACAATCTCTCGCTGATGGCGCTGACGATCTCGACTGGCTTCGTGGTGGATGACGCGATTGTGGTCATCGAAAACATCACGCGCGTTCTCGAGCAAGGAATGACGCCGCTGGAGGCGGCGCTGGAGGGATCACGGGAGATCGGGTTCACGGTTGTGTCCATGAGCATCTCGCTCATCGCGGTGTTCATTCCCATTCTGATGATGGGAGGCATCGTCGGCCGCATGTTCCGGGAATTCGCGGTGACACTGAGCGTCGCGGTGGGCATCTCGCTGCTCGTTTCGCTGACGACCACGCCCGCGATGTGCGCCAAGTTCCTGAAGTCGCACGACCACAACGCGAAGCATAACTGGCTTTATCGCGCGAGCGACGCGGGGTTTCAGTGGATGCAGGATGGTTACGCGAGAAGTCTCCGCTGGGTGCTCCGCCACCAACCGCTTGTGTTTGCCATCATGCTGGGAACCGTAGGCCTAGCCGTTTATCTGTACGTTGTGGTTCCCAAGGGCTTCTTCCCGCAGCAAGATACCGGGCGAATCAATGGCAGCGCGCGAGCCCCGGAAGACATGGCGTTTGCCACCATGCGTGACAAGCTGAATCAATACATCGCGATTATCCGCCAGGATCCGGCGGTCAGCGTGGTGACGGGCTTCATCGCTCGGGACAATCTCGCCAGCGTCAATATCACGCTGAAGCCTCTCAACGTACGAAAGGTGGGCGCGTTCCAAATCGCCAACCGGCTTCGGCCCAAGCTGGCTCGCGTTCCGGGCGCGACGCTGTTTCTCCAGCCCGTGCAGGAGGTCCAAATCGGCGGGCGCGGGGCAACGCTCAATTCCAATACACGTTGCAAGGGGACAACCTGCCGGACCTCCTGCACTGGTCGCCGATCGTGCAGGAGAAACTCGCGAAGCTGCCGCAGATTCTGGACCTGAACACCGATTTGCAGAATCGCGGGCTGGCAGCGAACTTGGTGATCGACCGCGACACTGCCTCGCGTTTGGGTATCTCGGCGTCGACCATCGACAACACGCTTTACGACGCCTATGGGCAGGCTCAAGTTTCCGTCATGTACGAAACACTGAACCAGTACCATGTCGTGATGGAAGTGGCGCGGGAGTTCCAGCGAAGCGCGGACGCGCTATCGAACCTCTACGTGCACTCGAGCACTGGCGAGACTGTTCCGCTCAGCGCCTTCACACACTTTGAGCCTTCGAATACACCGCTGGCTGTCGCTCACCAAGGCCAGTTTCCGGCCGTGACGTTTTCCTTCAACCTGGCTCCGGACGTGCCTTTGGGAGACGCGGTATCCGCAGTTCAGGGCGTGCTCAATTCGATTGTTCTGCCCGGTACGATTCATGGAAGTTTCCAAGGCACGGCGCAAGCCTTTCAGGACTCGCTCTCCACCGAGCCTTATCTGATCCTGGCGGCCCTGGTGACCGTCTACATCGTCCTGGGGATTCTCTACGAGAACTACATTCATCCCATCACCATCCTGTCGACGCTTCCCTCGGCTGGAGTTGGAGCGCTGCTGGCGCTGCTGCTGTTTCACGTCGAACTGAACATCATCGCATTGATCGGCATCATCCTGCTGATTGGCATCGTGAAGAAGAACGCCATCCTGATGATCGATTTCGCGATCGAGGAGGAGCGCAAGGGCAGCAACAGCCCGGTGGACTCGATCTACCAGGCGTGCCTGCTGCGCTTCCGGCCAATCATGATGACCACGATGGCCGCCATGTTGGGCGGCGTTCCCATAGCCGTGGGCGGAGGAAATGGCGCCGAGTTACGCCAGCCCCTGGGCATCGCGATCGTGGGCGGTCTAATGGTGAGCCAGATGCTCACCCTCTACACCACACCGGTGGTCTACCTGTACCTGGATCGCCTGCGCGTCTGGATCGGCCGGCTTCAATCCGTTCGCGCAGCCTCTAGCGAGTACCAGGATAACGTATGAGTTATCACGGGCACGCTCCGAGCCGGTCCGGAACGCTCCCCTTTGCTGCCGGATCTCCCGGACGCTGGAACATCTTACGCTTGTACGTAACCGAAGTCCGTGAGCAGAAGTGGGAGGCGGCTGTCTTCGATTGAGCACGCATCTAACAAAGAGAGCCTAGGTGTGGCTACAAAAAGCCATTTCCAGGCTTGGAGCTACGGCGCGTAACTAGATTCCGACGCTTTCGAAAATGCATAAAAACGACAATTTCGCTCGGGCCTCCGAAAATTCCCTACGATCAAGCGTCGGTCGAAGCGACCATCGGAACAAGACGCAAACCATGCCTCCCCCTCCATCCGTTCTACTGGTGGATGACGATGTTGAGTTATGTCAGCTCCTGACCGAGTATCTCGAACGCGAAGGGTGCTCGTGGAGACTGCGTACAGTGGAACAGAGGCTTTCGATCGGGTTTTCTCAGGCAAATATACCATCGTCATTTTGGACGTCATGCTGCCCGACTTACACGGGTTCGAAGTTCTTCGCGGCATTCGCGAGCGGTCGGCCATACCGGTGGTCATGTTGACGGCACACGGCGAAGAGCAAGACCGCATCGTGGGCTTGGAGATGGGCGCAGACGATTACCTGCCCAAGCCCTTCAATCCCAGGGAACTCTTCGCACGCATCACGGCGATTCTCCGGCGATCGGCAAGGGCGTCAACCGAAGGTGCGCTTTCTTTCCCCACGCACGTGGTCGTGGAAGATATTGAGCTGGACAAGGGTGCGCGCATTGCCTGGCGCAATGGAGAGCGAGTCGATCTGACGACCGTGGAGTTTGATCTCCTAGAGGAGCTCTTGAAAGCCGCGGGCCTGGTGGTCTCGCGGGAGTCCTTGGTTCGCAATGTGCTAGGACGTGAATTCTCTCCGTTCGATCGAAGCATTGACACTCACATAAGCAATCTGCGCAAGAAGCTCGGGCCTACAAGAAACGGACTCGAACGCATCAAGGGTGTGCGTGGAATCGGATATCTCTATTCTCTCTTTCACAATTCTGGAGGGACGAAATAGATGCCGCGCTTGTTCTTCAGGATCTTCCTTTGGTTTTGGGTAGGTGTTGCCGTCCTCAGTGCGACCTTGGTGCTTTCCTCGGCCTTGATGCGCTCCCGTTCGGCCCAGGATGAGCGTTGGCGCCAGAAATACCGAGTGACCGTCGATTTTCGGACGCAGCACGCGATTGACTTATTCGATCAGGGCGGTATACCCGCCGTCTCCAAGTTGCTGGGGCCGCTGGAACAGCGGGATCCGATGCGGAATTACATTTTCGACGCAACCAACCGTCAGGTATACGGATCACCGGCGCCTGCGAACGTTCTGCAGGTTCTTGCGCGCGTCGACCAATCACAGGAGCCCGGTCCCCAATTTTTCTCCGATGAAAGAATCGCCGCCGAAACATATGTACCGCCGAGCGGAAACCGGTACGTATTCATCATGACCTTTCCGCAGCCTTCCATGTTTCCACCCTCTCTCATGATTTTCTTATTCGAGGACGTGGGGCTCGAAGGGATCATGCGATTCGTGACCATTCTAAGCGTTGGGGCATTCTTCTGTTTCTGGCTCGCGCGGCACATTACCGGCCCCATCGACAAATTGCGTCTGGCAACGCGAAGAATTGCGTGTGGACACCTCGATGCGAGGATCGATGAGAGGGTCACCCGCCGCAAAGACGAACTCGGTGACCTCGGGCGCGATTTCGATCGCATGGCGGAACGTATTGATAGCCTCGTAAAGGCGCAGCGCCAGTTCCTCGCCGATGTTTCTCACACCCTGCGGTCGCCGCTAGCGCGAACGAATGTGGCGCTGGGTCTCGCACGTCAGCACTCCGACCCAGAAGTGGCAGAGCATTTGGATCGGATTGAGCGCGAAACTGGCCGCTTGAACAAATTGATTGGCGATTTACTGACCATGGCAAAAATCGACAGCGGGGTTGCGCTGGAGCAAAAGGAAATCGTGGACCTCGGTGCTTTGCTGCAGGAAGTGGTGGCCGACGGTGATTACGAAGCAAAGAGCCGAAACTGTTCTGTGGTCTTCGACCCGCCGGCAGGATGCTGGATTGAAGGGGCGCCGGAGACACTGCGTGGGGCCATTGAGAATGTTGTCCGCAACGCGGTTCAATACACCCGGGAAGGAACAAACATCGAGATCCGCGTGGACTGTCAGACAGGCATGGCGCAGTCAGGACACAGAGCTGTCATTCAGGTGCGGGACCACGGACAAGGGGTGCCCGAAGATGCCCTGATCGATCTCTTCGTTCCGTTCTATCGCAGACACCATGTGGGGAATCACAATTCCAATGGCGTTGGTTTGGGTCTGGCTATTGCCGAGAGAACCTTCCGTCTTCACGGAGGAAAGGTGGCCGCTGCGAACGACCCGAATGGCGGTCTCATTGTGACTCTCGAACTGCCGCTGTTCGACTCGCTCTATCAATTCGCTGAATCACCGTCTGCTTAGGGCTTTGCGTCCGCTAACGGCAGCCAGACTTGAAATCGCGTTTCACCGGGTTTGGAAGTAACCTGAATGCTTCCCTGGTGCTTCTTCACAATGCGCTGGACAGTATCCAAGCCGAGACCCGTGCCTTCGCCAACTCCCTTGGTCGTGAAAAAAGGCTCGAAGATGTGGGGCTGCAGCTCTTCGGCGAATTCCCGGACCATTATCGCCAATCTCAACGACAGCACAACGGTCGTCGCGGTAAGTTCGAATTCGAAGCTCGCCTTTTCCGTGCATCGCGTCGATCGCGTTATCGATAATGTTCGTCCAGACCTGATTGAGCTCGCTGCCAAACGAATTCACCAGAAGGGGAACGCGCTGGTAATCGCGCTGCACGGCGACTCCTTGTTTCAGCTTGTGATTCAGGATCGTAAGCGTGGTTTCCAGGCTCTTCACGATGTCCACGTTTTGCACCGGCGCCTGGTCCATGTGCGTGTATTCCTTGATTGCGCCGACCAGATCCGATATCCGCGAGGTGCTGCTCTCGATTTCATTCAACAGACTGGCGACCTCCGCCGAGGCGGCGATCCTGACGAGGGCGGCTCGCGCGGTGTCCCCATCGAGGTTCGCGAACAGCGATTCGAGCACCTCCGGCTTGATGTTCCGTCGCGCCAGATCAGCCGCCAATTGCCACAAGTCGTTCTGGCCATGACTGCGCAATAACGAATCAATCTGATCTTCCAGGTCGCTGATGGTGAGCGCATCCGGGGGAACTACATCCTGTTGCGTGAACGAAGCTTCCAGCTTTTCGATTTCTGCTTTCTGGGCTGGCGTGAGATCGCGCCTGCCGAGCTCCTGGCTCGCGTTCTTAATTTTCTTGAGGATATCGCGCAATTGGCTGGTCGCGCGTTTCGCAGCAGAAGCCGGATTATTGAGTTCGTGCGCAAGTCCCGCCGAGAGCTTCCCCAGCGAAGCCAGCCGGTCGCGCTGTTGTTCGAAGCGGGTGGCTTCCCGGATCCGGTCGGACATCATGCCTACCAGGCGGGTCGTCAACTCCGGCATCTTCTGCACAAGTTCAGGGAACAAAGAGGCAGGGAATTTCAGAACTCGGCCGTCGGTGAGAGCTCGGCCGGTTACCGTAAACTGCTTCATCCTGGAGAAGGGCAGTACCCCGGTGACATCGCCCGACTTCGCGGAAGCACGATGGTGTCGCCCCCAAGTTCGCCCCGCCACTGAAATTGTCCCTCGAGAATGACAAACATCGAGTCGGCCGGATCGCCCTGGCGCAAATATATATCTCCGGCGACGACGCGCATCTCCTGCGAATTGCTGAGGAACCAGGCGATCTGATCGTCGGGCAGATCGGCGAACGCGGGAACGCGAAGTAATTCCGATTTTTCGACCATTTATACCTTGCTCAAATACTGATGAATGAACTGCACCGCTACCGATCCTTCCCCGACTCCGGAAGCCACCCGTTTTATGGAACCGTGTCGCACATCGCCCACGGCAAAGATGCCGGGGACATTGGTCTCAAGCAGGAACGGATCCCGGTCGAGAGTCCAGCCCTTCGGACGTTGCCCGTCGCGTATAAGGTCAGGTCCGGTCAACAGAAAACCGCGCTCGTCGCGCTCGACGACATCCGCCAGCCAATCCGTTCGCGGCAGCGCTCCGATGAAGATAAACATCGCGCTCGCTGGCACGCGCTCAATCTTGTCGGTATCGGAACAAAGCACCGAAATCTCTTCCAGATGTGTCTCGCCATGCGCCTCGGCCACGCTGGCGTGGGTCCACAGCTGAATGTTGGGCGTCTGTTGAATCTGGTCGATCAAGTATTGCGACATGGTGCTGGAGAGCGATTCGCCGCGCACAAGAATAACGACGCGCTCCGCGTATCTAGCGAAGTTCATTGCCGCTTGACCCGCCGAGTTCGCGCCGCCCACTACATAAACGATCTCACCCTTACAGGACAGAGCCTCCGTGGCGCCGCCGCCATAGTAAATTCCCGCTCCCTGCAACTTGTCTATCCCGGGAGCTTCCAGGCGCCGCCACTGTACTCCAGTCGCGATCATCAGCGCATGGCACGAAATCTCGCTCCCATCCGCCAGCTTAATGATTCGGTAAGACCCTTCCGTTCGGACGCCAACAGCTTCCTGCGGCGCCAGGATCTCCACTCCAAAACGCTGGGCTTGCACCACGGCGCGCCGCGCCAGATCGCCCCCGCTGAGCCCAGTCGGAAATCCAAGATAGTTCTCGATGCGGGAGCTCATTCCCGCCTGACCGCCTGGCGCTTCCCGCTCAATCATCACTGTATGCAGACCTTCGGAGGCTCCATAGACGGCAGCGGCCAAACCGGCCGGTCCTCCGCCCACAATCGCCAAATCGTAGAAGCTGGTTTGGGCGCGCGTGCGCAGCCCGACCTTTTGCGCGACGTCCGCGGGTACACTCTCAAGAAGCTTCGTCCCGTCGGGAAAGAGCACCACGGGGAGATTGGCGGCCTCCGGACCCAGAGCTTCCAGAAGGCGTTTGGTTTCCGGATCATTGGCGGAAAGCTCGACGTCAATCCACTGATAGGGGACGTGGTTGCGCGCCAGGAAGTCCCGCAACTCGTACGATCGGGGCGACCAGCGGGTGCCCAGCACCCGGATCCCTTGAAATGTCGGACGGAAGGAGGCTTGCCAGTCATCGAGCAAATCATCCAATTGCGGATAGAGATGCTCCGCTGGAGGGTCCCACGGCTTCAAGAAAAAATAGTTGATGCTGGCTTCATTGATGGCGCTGATCGCGGCGTTCGTATCAGCATACGCAGTGAGCAATGCTCGCTTCGCGCCGGGGAATATTCCCATTGCCTCCTGCAGGAATTCGCACGCCATCCATGCGCGGCATGCGCTGGTCGGCAAGCAGCAAAGCCACACTGTCATTGCGCACTTTCAACTGCTTTAGCAGGTCGAGTGCGCTTTCCGGCGAATCGCTGCCGATGACCCGGTATTCAGCGCCGTACTGCGAACGAAGATCGCGTTCTATCGCCCGCAATACATCCGAATCGTCATCCACACTTAGCAATATTGGTTTGCCCATCAATCATCTCTCTTCGTGCCTTCGAGCAAAAAAGCGACTACGCACTTCAGCGCTGCCGAGCCATCACATCACGAGATTATAGCTTCGCAGAAGCCTCTTGGCGTCGCCAGCGATCATTGCTCAATGTCAACGGCTTGGCCGTTTTCCAAAATCAAAAACGATTCTGGCTTAGAAGCAGCCAACAATTGCCGCTTGGGTGTGTCGATGCCATCATCGGCAAGCTGAAATGTGCCGTGGTGGATCGCGACACTCGTCCGCGAACCCAGGATTTCATGCGCTCTCACTGCTTCGTCTGGATCCATATGGATCGGCGACATGAACCATCGCGGCCCATAGGCTCCGATTGGCAGGAGAGCGAGCCTCGGCGCTCCAAACCGCTCGCGGATTTGGCTGAAATGATTGCCGAATCCTGTGTCCCCCGCGAAATAAATTTGACCGTTCTTGCTCACGATCACGTATCCGCACCAGAGAGTTCTGTTGCGATCCGTGAGGCTTCGGCTCGAAAAATGTTGTGCCGGAACACAGTGGATCGTAGTCCCGGCCAGCTCCTTCGATTCGCCCCAATCGAGTTCGAATGCCGGGCCAATCTTCTCGGATTCCATCATCCGGGAGAGTCCTAGCGGAACGATGAATGCGCTCACTCCTCGTTTTGCGAGCCAACGCAGCGTTCGCAAATCCATGTGATCGAAATGATTGTGGCTTAGCAGCACGATGTCGATGCGCGGCAGGTCCTCCAGCCGCACGCCCGGGCTTCTTCTTCGGCTCGGGCCAATCCAGGAAAGCGGGCTCGCACGCTTGGACCAGATTGGGTCGGTCAAAATATGTGAGGCGGATTCCTGTAGGAGCACCGTCGAGTGGTTAACGAGTGTCACTCGCAGTTCATTCCGATCTACCGAGCGTGGGGGAATCGACTGCTTGACGTCAAATATAAACCTAGGCGATGGCTCAGCGCGAGTGGTCAGCTTCCATCGCAAACCGGCGAGCACCCCGCGCGCTTGCGACGAATTCGGGTTGTAAAAGCGCTTTCCGTCAAAGTGCTTGGTGAATGGCGGCACTTATTTGATCTCTCGCATTTGGCGGCCAGGGCGAGGCCTCGATTTGCACAATTCATCGCCCAAACTGCAGAGCACTCTCCAATCGAAGCGCGCACTTAGAAAGCAGAATCCGCAAAGAGGTCGTTAGATGTTGCTCCCCGTCGCGCGCCATGGATGTCCGGCTCCGTTAACCTTAACTGGAAAAAGGATAATTCGCCGCCTTTGCCACAACAATTCGTGGCTCAGGTGCAAGCGACAACAAATGCTCCCAGAAAAGGGTTGTTTGTCGCTACTCGAAAAGCTCCGGCTGCTGGTATGCTGACCAATAGGATGACGGAAACGATGGGCGTGTAGCTCAGCTGGCAGAGCACCTGCTTTGCAAGCAGGGGGTCGGGGGTTCGAGTCCCCCCACGTCCACCAACACTGCACCAAACATATGGACCTGCTGCTTTGCCAGGGTTGCTAGAGGCAAGCTTAGGCGGGGGAGACGGGGGTCGTTCCCTTACCTTCATGTTGAGACCATAGCCGGTAGCCACCGATGAATGCATTCGCATTTGCGCCCAAACGGGTCTTCGGGGGCAGCGTCTTCATTTTCTTTACGTTTCCGCCTCCCAAAACGACGTAGTCGGCGTTCAACGCAGCCTTGAGTTCGTCCACGATACGTACAACGTAACGACGCCATTTCTTTTTGCCCATCCGATGCAAACCTCTCGCGCCAATGTAATCTTCGTATGTCTTGCCATTCTTGTAGGGGAGATGCGCTAACTCCATCGGTTGCACAGCTCCATCGACAATCATCGCGGAACCGAGGCCCGTGCCCAGCCCTAGAAAGAGCATCCGGCCACCTCGGTAACTTCCCATGGCCTGCATCGCGGCATCATTAATGATTCTGACGGGATGGCCAAATGCCTTGGCGAAATCAAATCCAACCCATCCCTTTCCGAGGTTGTAGGGCTCTTTCAGAGGACGACCGTGGATCACTGGTCCCGGATACCCGATCACGACGACATCGAATCTCCAATCTTTAACGGCTCGCTTTACTTCCCGGACCATTTTGCCAGGCGTCATGGTTGGACCTGAGGGGAGCTTGCGGGGTCCTTTTTGTCCGGTGGCGCGGACTTTTACGTGATTCCCGCCAACGTCCACGACAAGTACGTTGCGGGGAGCCCCAATGAGATCGGTTTTCATTGTGAAGTTATCGCGAAATCGAGTTCCTGCACCAAGCCGTCACGACGAGTGTACACGGCGTTGCCGGGAGAGTGCGAGACTCGCGGCACCTGAATCAGAGCCCGGTCATCACCCCTCCACGTTTCGGCTAAACTAGTCGTGTGAACAAGGCGGCCCTGAAGCGGCTCCATCTCGCGTGCGAGATCGTCTGGGCGCTGGTTGTAGGCGTCGCGGTTACGCTTTTGTTTACAATTCTTCGCGTCGCGCAGATTGCGCCGGGAGTGCCGGGGTTCCTGTTCCGGATCGGGGGGTATTTGCTGCCTGGTGCGAATGGCGACAGGGCGCTGGCCAGCGCCGAGTTCGTCCTCATCAGCGCAGTAACCTATGGTGTGCTGGCCTTTATGGCGATCCATCTGTGGCGTAATCGCGCCGACGGATCGGATCGCGGGGCGCGAAATTCGGAGCGGCGGCGTGGATTTCGGGTGGCGGCGGTGATGCCCGTATTCGTCTACGGCTGGTCGGGGGATGAGCCCTTTGCGGAGGATACCGAAACCGTAAATGTAAGTGAAGTCGGGGGATTAATACCGATTTCTGCGAAGGTTGCTCAATCGCAAGAATTGATTCTGACGAATCTGCGGACGGAAAAGGTCATCGCTTGCCGCGTCGCGCGGCTGACAACTCGAGCGGGCGGCGAGAGGTTCGCCGGATTAGCTTTCCTGCAGGCTTCGCCGGATTTCTGGGAGATCGAGTTTGTTTCCCCTCATGCTGCCGACCCGCCGCCCGAACGCCGCCACACAGCACCATGCGCGACCGACACGATTCAGGATTCATTACGGTGCAATCGGGTGTGGCATAGGCCAGGCTGCTGGCCCGGCTAGAATGCGCGCACGGAGGTTGAGGTTTCAGTTGATGGCGGAGTACAGTTCTTGCGCCGAAGGGATTGACTCAGTTCCACCAGCATGGAGCGGTTGCCTTGGATTTGGTTCCTCCAAATGTCGACTCAGAAAGAGGTGAAAATTTAGGGATGCCTAAGCTACGGGTGCATGCATTTGCGATTTCGATTGATGGGTACGGCGCTGGGCCAAATCAGAGCCTTGAGAATCCGCTCGGCGTGGGCGGCTTGGCGTTACACGATTGGTTTTTTCCAACTCGCACGTTTCAAGGCATGCATGGCAAGGGCGGGGGAGCGGCTGGAATTGACGACGATTTCGCGGCTCGCGGTATTGTGAATATCGGGGCATCTATTATGGGCCGCAATATGTTCGGACCGGTCCGGGGTGCGTGGCCGGATGAAACGTGGAAGGGTTGGTGGGGCGATGATCCGCCGTTCCATACTCCGGTCTTCGTGCTCACCCATCACGCGCGGCCACCGATTTCGATGGCGGGAGGGACCACGTTCCATTTCGTGACGGACGGCATTCACGCGGCACTGCGGCGAGCTTTCGCGGCCGCAAGCGGAAAGGATGTTCGCATTGGCGGCGGCATCGCCACGGTCCAGCAATTTCTGCGCGCCGGGCTAATTGACGAGATCCATCTCGCCATGGCGCCGATACTTCTCGGCTCTGGCGAACCGCTATTTGCAGACATGGACATGCTCAAGCTCGGCTTCGAGTGCACTGAGCACGTGGCTACGCCCATGGCGACCCATGTGGTCCTGACCAAACGCGACTAATTACTCGCGAGCATCCACGCCGGTTGCTTGTCGGGGTCTACAGCGCGAATGCTGCATGGTGGAAGAACGGCGGCAACGCGACTGCCGTCTGCGAGCCGCGAATCTAGGACGATTCCGCTGCTTGACACCCTTGCTGACACGGTATTAAATCCATGACGCTCCAATCAGCGTATACTGCTCCGCATTCTGGAGGAACCGTATGAGACCTAAGCTCGGGTTGATCGCGCTTGTTGCTGTGTGCTTCCTGGCCGGGTCCCACACTCTCTTCGCGCATCATGGAAACGCTTCCTACGATACGTCGAAGACTGCCACGGTGACGGGAACCGTGACCGAATACCACTGGGCGAATCCGCACGTCTTTGTGAAAGTCGATGCTAAGGATGAGAATGGCAACCTCATGCACTGGAGCATAGAAACCCAGAATATCGTGACCGAGGTCAATGCTGGCTGGACGAAAGACACGTTCAAACCAGGCGATCAGGTGATCATCGACATCACGCCGGCAAAAAACGGTGCGCCGTTTGGGCGCTTCAAAGGCCGCATCGTGATCAATGGGCAGACGTTCAAGTCCGCCGACCAGCGCTAAAGAGCAAATCTACGCTGCGGAGCAATTTCGATATGCGTAAACGCTCGATTTGGACCGTCTTGACGATGGCGCTGATTTTGCTTTGCGCGCTCCCAGCGGTTTTAACCGCGCAGACCGCGGCCGCACCGCCTAAATCCGTCGATGGCACCAAGATTGACAAATGGAATAGCGTGCCTCTTCACGGTTCGGCCTATGCAGGGGTAACGCCGGCCCCCGCGCCGCGCCACGACCTCTCCGGGGTTTGGGATGCCACCGGCGATGCCGGTCCTAACGGCCCGCCCGCCGGAATCCAACCGTCGGGTGCGTACGAACACAAGGCACTGCTGCCCGGTGTCGGCAATCCTCCCGGAGGCGCGCCCAACGAGAAAGGTATCGCGAATCCGCTGCCCTATACGCCCCTGGGCGAGGCCACGCTCGAGGCCCACAAACCAACCGGGCTGGGAATGAGATCGGTTCCTGCCACAGAGGGAAACGATCCGGTGGATATTTGCGACCCACCCGGATTTCCGCGCATGGACCTTTCTGAATTCAGGATTCTCGAAATCGTCCAAACCGAAGACCACGTGCTAATCCTGAATCAATTTTTTCGTACCTGGCGCACCATCTGGACCGATGGTCGAGAACTTCCAACGGATCCCGAACCAAGGTTCTACGGCTACTCGGTGGGAAAATGGGTGGACGACTACACGCTCGTGGTTAACACGGTGGGGATGAGCGACAGAACCTGGATTGATAACGCGGGCCGCCCGCACAGCAGCGAATTAAAGGTGGAAGAACGCTATCACCGCGTGGATCAGGATCACCTGGAGCTCACCGTAACGATTGACGACCCGAAGATGTATACCCAGTCCTGGCTGGCCCTCAACAAGTTCCCACTGCGGCGGCAGCCCCGTGGCTTCGACATTCGGGAGAATTATTGCTCACCGTCAGACTACCTGGAATATAACGACCAGGTCGGGCAGCCTCTCGACGCTCACCCGGCAAAATAGCTGAAGATGCGCTTCCTGAAACTGGTGGTTTGGTCACGATGGCTTCGCGCGAACTGATTGTTGTACACAAAGTCGTACGCAGAGACTTCGTGCTTATTTCTTTTGTGTCAACTCGTTGTACATCACCGTCGTCAAATCGGGGAACTGTGCCACATCATAGGCAGGTTGAGCGGTGTCGTTGAGCGCTTGCTTGATTTCAGCAAGTGATTTGCCCTCGGAGGCCATTTTCTCCACTTGCGTCTGGCGATCCTCGACGAGCGTGAGCCTGTGCTGCACGTCCGCTTTGGTTTGCGACGGACCATGTCCGGGAACGTAGGTGTCCGCGTTCAGCGCTAGGAGTTTCTTCATCGTCTCAATCCAGCCTTCGGCCGACCCGCCCACGTTCGATCCTTCCTTGGGACCTTTGATCATGGTTAATAGAAGTTCCGACCGGGCGTTGCCGCAACAGCTGTTGGAGATCATGTCCCCCGTGAACACTATTTTTTGATCCGGAAGATAAACCATCAGGTCACCGGCTGTGTGCGCCGGGCCGAAATTAAGCAACTCCATGCGAACCCCATTGGCGGTGAGCGATTCTTTCTTGTCCACTGCCTTGGTGGCCAACTGCGGCGCCGGGTTCTTCGAACCGATCGTGGCTTCAAGTTCCTTCTTGGCGTTATCCTGGGCAATAATCGTCAAGCCTGTGGAGAAACCCGCCAGTCCATTGGCGTGGTCCACATCGCTGTCGGTGAGAATCACGGTGGTCACCGGCAATGGCGTGACACTCGCGATTTGGGACATGATCTGCTTCCCCGCGTTGGCGGTGGTTCTCGCGTCGATGACGATCACCCCGTCCTTACCCACGATAACGCCCACGTTCACAGCGGCGCCGCCCGGAAGCCAGTAAACCCCTGCTGTTATAAGTTGTGGAGGCGGCGGAGCACCCTGCTGCGCGTGGGTGAAAACCGCCGAGCCGCACAAAGCGGCAACGATCGCAAATCCCAGCAAAGGCCTGCAAACGTGCCTCATGTGTCTCTGCCTCCCGATCGTCGGCGTCTGAAGCTGCACGAGTTTAGGAACGTTCTACGGCGCAAGCGAACCCAGATATGCGGAAATCGCGATCATATCGTCGTCCGACAAATTCATCACCGGGCCCTTCATCAAGGCGGCCGAGCTGCCCGTGCGGGTCCCGTGTTGGAAACTGTAAAGCTGTCTGAAAACGTAAATCGGCTGTGACCCTGCGATCCGAGGCACATCGCCGAGTCCTTCTAGCGTCTGCCCATGGCAGATGTTGCATGCAAATGTCTTACCGGAAGATCCCGTGGTGACTAACTCCTTGCCCCTGGCAATGCTTCCGACCGGCACGTATGCGATGGTCACGGAACCATGCGGATCGCGAAGCATAATTCGCTCCGCATTTTCCGGCAGCACGATGATTCGATTCCCAAGTGGCTCGGTCTGCCCTCCTGGCAGAGGAAGACGCATGCCCCCTCGATCCACAAAACTTTTTGGAACCGTCGTGGCTTCGACAACTTTTATGTAAGGAAACGGCTTGAGGTTGGCAAAATACTCCGCAGCTTGGCGGTCGTCACCATCTGAAATCGCCTTAGCTATGCCGGTCATCACCCCGTTGACTCGGTCGCCACTCTTAAAGTCCGCCATCTGCTGCAGGAAATACGCAACGGTAAAGCCAGCGACAATAGCCGATTCCGGGTGACCCATTCCGGATATGAGATGGCAGGACCCGCATGCGCGCACTTCTTTGCCGGTGCCATGGGCCACAACTTGGGGCAGGGGGGCATGCTCATCCGGAAACCAGTCCGGGGGATTGAAGGTGTCGTCGATTTGCGCTCGCGTGTAAGTCTTCGTACTTCCCTGGACCTTCAAAGGCCCGGGCTCTTCCGCAGCTGGGGGCGGATTCGGGTCCCTGACCGGAAAGGCCCAACCAGGCCCCATCGGAGCGGGTTGCTGTTGGGGCGCCGCGCCGATTACAGGCACCAGTAACGCTGCGAGAAGTACGACGCAGATCAAGTACCTCATGCGATTCCTCCAGCGCGATCTTGTCTCAAGGGATGCTGCGCACGAAATGAGCATTTACAGATGGCACCCTTATACACCCGAGGCCCTTGCGATGAACCAACTTTTTTCGGCCGCAAACTCTTCCCGAGTTCGGATGGCCGCCCAGAGTTTCACCTTCGCCGCTGTGCCTTCCTTGCTGAACCTACTCCAGCTCTAGCCGTCTTATAACTGGCGTTGTCGCCGCGGCTAATGCGGCATCATTTATTATTATTCGGAGAGCGATATTACTTGGAGGGTGCTTCGCCAGAACCCCAACCGGAAGGCGCAGCCAGTCTCTGCCGATATTCGATGGCTTCCGACGGTATGCACAGCGTCTCTTCGAAATCCTGTTTCTTCATCCAGTAGTAGTTGGCCTTCAGGAGTTGAAACGGCGCGGTATAAAATTTCGGATCGTCAACCGTCACCACCACCTGCAGGTTGTATTGATCTAAGCGCGTCCAGCGCTCCTGCAGGTGCGCGTCCGTGGTATGCGGATGCCCGACCTCGTCTAGCCAGGTTCTGGGATCAAGTCCCGTGGTATCGATCACGAATGTGTAGTCGCCATCCCAGTGGCCTACCGAATACCCATAAAATCTGGAATCCGGTGCGCCCTTTGCGTCGACCTTCTTGGGAAGTTCCCTTCCGTCCATCCAGATCTCGCGCCAGATCCGCTGTTGCTCGAAGAGCATGAGCACACGGTTCGGCACCTGCTCGAACCAGATTCCGCCTCGGCTATACACCGAATGATTCCGCAGGTCGCGGGGAAAACCCAGCGGATCGCAAACCATGTAGGGGTCGTTTGAGGCGCCCAGAGTGTAGGGATCAGCAGCCGCTCGCCCGAGCGGCGGAATTGGCTCATTGAGCTTGAAGATTGCCTGGGCCGCAGGCGTCATAGCAGGGAAGGGACCTAACTCTGTCTTTTGAGGACCCACCCAGGCGCCAGTAAGATTTTGCTTCGGAGCAGGGCCGGGCGGATCAGGCATCTTGGGAACTCCCACGGTGACGTAACCGGGGTCGACTGCGGGCGCTACCCCTTGAGGCGCCCCCTTAGGCGTTTGTGTCGCGGCAACCGACGAAAGCGCCAATAGGATTAGTAAAGCCACAATGGATTGGGCGACCGGATTTCGCATTGGGAGTACCCTCCTAGCCTTGGTCATGTAGCAGATGAAAACCGACCATCGCAAAACGCTGCCCGAGAGTCTACCTCAACATTGGCTGGAACAGTGCTAGGTGATGACAGTCTGCCCGTGTTCTTCGGGGTTGACGCCAGGCAGGACCGGGCGTATGGTCTGCCCTGACAGACGTAAAGCTCTCACTACTACTCTACAAGTCAGTGCAACGACCGGTTGCACAAATGCCCGGTAACGGATCTTTCTTCCGAGGGAGGGAGGCAAGACATGCGCAGACACGGATGGACACTGCTGAGCGTCGTGATGATCTTCGCTCTAGGATTCTGGGCAGGCAATCGCTTGATGCCCGTACAAGGCGCGGCCAAACCCGGTGCGGGCTTCGCGGCCGTTCCCGGCGCGAAAGGTGGCGAGGATATCACCGGACCCTATGACGTCGTCGCCGACTGGCCGAAGCCCTTGTCGCAGTTGCCCGGCCATGACAAATGGACTTGGGGTGCCGTCGAGGGCATCTTCGCGGAGAGCCCCGACCGTGTCTTCATCTTGCAGCGCGGCGAAGAGCCCCTGATAAAGCGGCCCCCGCAAACAGCCATTCCGGAGTTCGGTCCAAGCCTCTCTTTCCCGACTGCTGAAGTTCCCTTCCGCAACGCCTCGCAAGGGCCGGTAGCCAGTCTGCCCGGCGGCGGCGCACCTGGTGATCGTCCCGAAGACGCCGACAAACTTTGGAAGGGCCAAAAGGGAGTCGACGCGCGCTGGGAACATGAACTCGTGGTGGTGAACGCTGCCGGCGACATCACCGAGACGTGGACGCAGTGGGATAATTTCTTCGAACGCCCGCACGCCATTTACATCAATCCCTACGACCCGGACAAAAACGTCTGGGTGGTGGACGATTACAAAGAAGCGATTTTCAAATTCAGCCATGACGGCAAAAAGTTGCTGCAGACCATCGGCACGCCCGACAAGTCCGGCGCCGACGCGACACATTTCAGCCGGCCCACGTTTCTAACCTGGCTGCCCGACGGCACCATGTTCCTCGCCGACGGTTACCTAGGCACTCGGGTCGTGAAGTTCGACAAGAACGGCAATTACCTCACGGCCTGGGGCGAGAAGGGCGTTCCTCCCACGGAGATGAGGCCGGGTTACTTCAATGTGGTCCATGGCATCGCCGCCGATCCAGTCACGCACCACGTTTACGTTTGCGACCGCAGTAACCGACGCATCCAGGTGTTCGACGAAAATGGTAAGTTCCTCGATCAATGGCCGCTCGACAAGAACTCTTCGGTCAACTTCCTGTACCTATCCGCCGATCGGCACCTCTGGGCTGCCGACGATCGCATGGCCAAGATCGTCGAATACGATCTCGATGGGCATTTGTTGTATGCCTGGGGCGCGCTGTCCGACGTTCCTGGCGCACTGTTTAACATCCACGGCATGAGCGTCGATCAAGAGGGCAATTTCTACGTCGCAGAAGTTGGCAACGGCCGCGCGCAGAAGTTTCACCCACGGGCTGGCGCGGACCCATCGAAATTGATTGGCAAGCCGGTGTACTCCGCGTGGAAATAGCACCCGCGGGCTGGTTGCGGGTGCACGGCACATTCGTGGGGTAGAGCGCAGGCGGCGGAGCACGATGCGCCGCAAGGTAGGGACAAAGGGAATCCCGGCTAACTACGGCGGAGGACCTTGCAAATGCGAAATCTGTTCAAACACTCGGCTCTGGTTCTGACGGCCTTGCTGGCATTTTCGGCGATGGCCGCAGCCCAGGGCACGATTGGAACTCCCAGCCTGGACAAAGTTGATATCGGGCCGGGAGGGCCCGCTCCGCGCCACGATCTCAACGGCACTTGGGTAGGGCCCGTGGTGCAAAGGCAGGCCGCCGTCGTGCCTGAGTTCACTCCTTTAGGCCAAAAGCTCCTAGACCTCAACAAGCCCGAGGCAAAATTTAAAGTGTCGGGCACGAACGATCCCTTCGTGAGGTCCTGCGATCCGCTCGGGTTTCCCGCGCAACATGCTTTTCGAAATGAGGTCCGTGCCTTCCGGAGAAATGCTCGGGATGACTTTCGCTTCGCTGCCGCAGCGCCTTCTGGTGCTGACTCAGTTCCAAAAGGTCTGGCGCGAAATCTGGACCGACGGACGCCAACTTCCGGCCAACGTGGGACAGAAGGGCGGTCCCGATCCGCGATATTACGGATATTCCGTGGGACATTGGGAAGCGGACAACATCTTCGTCGCAGATACCGTGGGCGTGGACGATAGCACCTGGCTGAACAAGTTTGGCTACCCACACAGCGTCAATGTCCATATACAGGAACGCTATACCCGCAAGGACCAAAACGATTTAGGGCAGACCATCACCGTCGACGATCCGAAGCTCTACGCCAAACCGTTTGTGCTCGTGACGAGTGACTTCAAGTGGCTGCCCGATCAGAACCTTGCCGAGCAGCTCTGCATCCCCTCGCAACTAAACCAGTATTTGAGCTTGGTGGGCGACCCGGCTCAATAGGCGCGCGTTCCTGAGCCACCCTTCGAAGCCGCGCCGACGAAGAAGATTAGCCGTCGGCGGTCCCATTCAAGAAAAATCACTCTCGTGATTCGAAAGGGAGAGCGCCGCAATACAGCGTTCACTGCATTACGCCGCCTGACACGTACAGTAAAAAAGACCGAAAGAAACTCAGGCACCGTCCGGACTCTGCGCTAGACTCCACGCTCGCGGGGTGTGCCGGCGTTGCTTCCAATTTTCGCCAGCCCTCTTGTCGATCCACGCCGCTCCCGCCAAAAAAAGGAGGGTCTCGTATGAATGTTCGGAGTGTGTTTTTGCTCGTTTTCTTTTCGCTGTTGTTCGCCCTGCCCCAATCTTCCAAAGGCGCCACGCTGGTCGTCGGCAATAATTCAGCGGTCTGCCCGTCCGCGCAATACGCCACCATTCAAGCGGGAGTCAACGCCGCAGCCACCGGCGAGACGATCGAAGTTTGTCCCGGAACTTATCCGGAGCAAGTCACCATCACCAAGAGCGTGACCATAATGGGGGATAACGGCGCGATCGTCATGCCAGGCCCGGTCTCTGGAAACGCTACGGACGTCACCAGCGGTTCCCCGATCGCGGCCATCATCCTGGTGCAGGGCGCAACAGACGTGACGATCGATGGTCTCATCGTGGACGGCTCGAACAACGGCCTGACGCAGTGCACGCCCGTGCTCATCGGCATACTGTACGAAAATGCGTCGGGCAGCATTACTCACAACGCCGTCCGCTCGATGAGCACTCCTGCTGTTCCCGGCTGCCAGGGCGGTGACGCCATTGTCGTGCTTACGGGCAGCGGCCAAAGTTCAACGGTTGATATCGCGGCGAACTCCGTGCACGACTACCAGAAGAACGGAATCACCGGCGACGAAGACGGCACAACCGTCACGATTCACGACAACACCGTAACCGAATCCGCCCCCGCCACAACGGCTGCGCCGAATGGCGTCCAAATCGGTTTCGGTGCGGCCGGAAAAATCACCGGCAACACCGTCTCAGGAAATGTTTGGGCGCCGTGCGTGTCTATCAGCAACTGCTCGGCAGCGGGAACCGGCATCCTCATCTTCGAATCGAACTCGGTCGCCGTGAAGAACAACTCGGTCGGAGCCAACCAGTTCGGCATCGCGGTAGAAGGAAACAAAGCGAAGATTGAGAGCAACTCGGTCTACAACTCGCTGGTCCTGGACGGAATTGTCCTGATGGGGAACCACAACGACGCTACGTCCAACACCATCACGCATAGCGATCAGGCGGCTGTAGCAATCCAGGGCAATGACAACACCGTTCAAGACAACGCCATCACCGATGCCCTCATCGGGATCCTCACCGCCAGCGGCAGCAGCGGAAACACTGTCTCTGACAACACGTTTCACGACACCGTCACCAAAAAGGCTGACCCCGCGTCGCCATTGGCTCCTGCCATGCCAGGCCCAGCGCGCTAGACCTTTGCACTACAGGGTGCGACGAGCCGATCACGCGAATCATCGAATCCGGCGGGAGGCCATGACGGCCATGCCATGCGGTCAGTCAAGAAGCCGTCTTGCCTCCTGCCGGGTTGAGGCCGCACTGTATTAAACCCGCCTTTATCGGTACATTGCAGTATGGCTAGCTCGTCGCAGGTCCGCCACCGTAGTAAGCTCTTCTGGCGGAATGGCCCCTGCGACGGGCAACTGAGCGACTCATGAAGACCTTCAAATGCGTTTGCGGGCAACTCATCTTCTTCCGAAACACAAGCTGCGTGAACTGCAAGCGACAATTGGGATTCCTGCCAGACGCGCTGGTAATGTCCAGTCTCGACGCGGAGGGTGAGGGACTTTGGCGGCCGACGCGCGTGCCCAAGGTGCAAACTCCGCTTTACCGAAAGTGCCAAAACTATTGGAAGGAAAACGTCTGCAATTGGATGGTTCCGAAGGACGAGAGCGAGCCGTTCTGCATCGCTTGCCGCCTGAACGAAACGATTCCGGACCTCTCGCAACCCGAGAACCGCGCCCTCTGGGCCTCGGCTGAGGGAGCGAAGCGAGGCGTGGTTTATAGCCTTCTCAGCTTAGGGCTGCCTGTCGAAAGCAAAAAGGTTCACGGCGCATCAGGACTGGCATTTCGTTTTTTGGCAGACGTACAAAATGGCGATGGAACCATCACGAGAACGTTAACCGGTCACAGCGACGGCACCATCACCCTGAATATTGACGAGGCGGATGACATCCACCGCGAGACGGTCCGCAGAAAGATGAAGGAACCTTACCGCACACTGCTGGGCCATTTTCGCCACGAGGTCGGCCATTATTATTGGGATCGGCTGGTGCGCGACACCGATTACCTGGGCCCCTTTCGCGATCTGTTCGGAGACGAACGGCCGGATTACGCGCGAGCGCTAGCGCGTTACTACGAAACCGGAGCTCCTCTAGATTGGCAAGCGAGTTTCATCAGCGCCTACGCGACCTCTCATCCTTGGGAGGATTGGGCCGAAACGTGGGCGCATTTTCTGCACATCATAGACACCTTGGAAGTCGCCAATGACTTTGGCCTGGTCGGAAAGCGCCTGCTGTCGGCTCCGGATGAGAGCGATGGCCGGTCGTGGCTGTCGACCGGACGAGATGATTTTGACGGCGTCATTCGAGCCTGGTCCGAGCTCGTGGTGGCGCTGAATAGCATCAATCGCAGCATGGGGATCACGGATTTGTATCCCTTTGTTCTCTCTCCACCGGTTGTCGGCAAACTCCGTTTCGTGCACGCAGTGGCTTACGGAGATCCGCCTCGAGATGCGTCCGAAAACGCAGCCGTCCCGCAGCCTGCATCGTCGTCCGCAAAAAGCTAAGTCCGCAAAAGCGCTCGAGGCACTTCGAATCGGTCCGTTTACGGCAGGCTTTTGTCGGGTAGCACTATCTGCTGTAATTGTTCGAGGAACCCTAGCTGGCCCTTCAGAAGTTTTCGCCTTGCCAAACTGAGAGGGAACCAATCCGCGCGGTCCACTTCGGAGAATTCCTTAAACTTTCCAGATCCCCTCGGCCACTCGATTGAAAATAGATTGCTTTTGATTTTCGCGGCATCGATGTCGGCCTCGACTGCCCACGCGTGAACGATCTTTCCGCTCGGTTGCCGAAGGGGGCTTAGGAGTTGGAATATACCGCTGACGGAATAACCAGTTTCCTCGTGAAGCTCGCGTTTAGCGGCCTCGAACAGGTCTTCGCCGTCGCTTACTTCTCCCTTTGGTATCGACCACGCGCCGTCATCCTTCTTGCTCCAGAAGGGACCTCCGGGGTGCACCAGAAAAACCTCGAGCTGGCCTCTTTGCTTTCGATACAGCAGCAATCCCGCGCTTTGCTTTGCCAATAGACGTAGAACTCCTGCGTGCTGGATGCTCGTGCGTGATGCCGGAGCGTGATGCTTGGCGAGTGACTTGGTCACACGGTGGTGCCGGGCCTTATCACGCCGCCTTTGGGCACAATGATGACTCCATTTCGGATGAAGTAGCCTTCACCATCTTCGTCGTGGCGCCCTGGTTTGCTGACCAATTTTGCGCCGTCGCCGATGCGCGCGTTTTTATCAACGATCACGCGATCGAGGACCACATCGCGACCGATGCCGAGCGGAGGCTTGCCGTCCCCGGACTGCCCGACGGTGTCGGAATCGTAGAAATCGGCGCCGAGCAGTACCGAGCGAGTGATTCGGGTCCCCGCTTGGATTCTGGTGCGGATGCCAACGATGGAAGTCTCGACGGTGCATCGGTCAATCACACAGCCCTCCGTGATGATGGCGCTGCGTACCGTGCAGTCGTTCAGTCGTGCACCCGGCAATAGCCGCGGACGGGTATATACGGGATGCCGCGGGTCATGCAGGGACAATGGCGCGTCGGGTTGCGTCAGCAGAATGTTCGCTTCGTAGAACGACTCGACCGTTCCAACGTCCGCCCAGTAGCCGGAGAACACGTAGGATTGAACGCGACAGCGTCCGAGCGCTCGCGGGATCACTTCGCGGCCGAAGTCGGCTGCGGTGTCTTTGTGGAGCGTCTTCAACAGCGCTTGGCGCGAAAAGACATAGACGCCCATCGAAGCCACAAAGGGCTTCTCAGGCGTGTGCGTCGCGAAGGTTGCGCCGTGCGGGATGCTTTGGCCGATCTGAGCAAGGCGATCCGCAGGCGGCTTTTCCTCGAAGGCCACGATCTGTCCCGAGGGGCCGAATCGGAAGACGCCCATCGATGATGCTTCCTCGGTGGTCACCGGCAGCGCGGCGAGGGTAATGTCCGCTTTGCTGGCGACATGCGCTGCAATCAAGTCGTTGTAATCCATCTGGTAAAGCTGGTCACCGGCCAAAATCAGATAGTAATCGGCATCGTAAAGGACGAAATGGCGTTCCGCCTGCCGCACGGCGTCGGCCGTTCCTTGAAACCAATTTGGATTGTCAGGGGTCTGCTCGGCCGCAAGGATTTCGACAAAGCCCCGGCTGAACAGGTCCATCCGGTAGGTCTGCGAGACGTGCCGGTTCAGCGACGCCGAATTGAATTGCGTCAAGACAAACATCCGCCGAATCTCCGAATTCAGACAGTTACTAATTGGGATGTCAATCAAACGGTACTTGCCGCCGATCGGCACCGCAGGTTTCGATCGATACAGCGTGAGCGGAGACAACCTGGTGCCCTGGCCGCCACCCAGGATAAGTGCGAGCACTTGCTCGTTGCGCGGCATAAATCTAAATGGCCGCCCGTTTCGCTAGCGATTCAAAACGTTTTGCCCGCGATTCAAACGGACTCAGTAACATCGTGTGAGGCTCCTTGACGTGCACCTGAGTGACTTGCACCTGAGCGTTAGAACGCTATCGTCTAGCTGGCGCTCCAAAGGATCAATCGGCTGTTGGCTGTACCGTCCGTCCCGGCTTCGCCGCAGATTCGCCCGCCAGATTTTACAGCTCTTACGGTCACGCCGGTATAGCCGTCTTGAAATACTAAATCTAACGTCTAGACCCGAAAGCGAGGTGCACCATGACCGTTGCGAAATGGGCCGGGCTGACACTGATAGGCTTGTTGCTCACGGGCTGTTCGACAACCAGGCCGTCGCCGGATGTTTCGGGGCAAATTCGAAGATCGCTCGACGACGCTGGCCTCAAAGACGTTTCGGTGAGCCAGGACCGCACTAAGGGAGTCGTCACACTCACCGGCAGCACGCCAGATGATTCGGATCGTTCGCAGGCCGAATCCATCGCCAGGTCGCTGGCGGCCGGACAAGTGGTCGCGGATGAAATAGCCGTAACGCCGCCGGGCACCGACAACACCAGGGCCATCAACTCCGATCTGGATAAAGCCATTGGAGAAGATCTGGATGCTGCTTTGCTCCAGACTCACATGGATCGAGCGTTCACCACCAAGTGAAAAATGAAGTCGTTACTCTAACTGGAAGCGTGAATTCGCAGGGCGCTCGCGACCGGGTCGCCAAGCTGGCTGCTGGTGTGCCAAATGTGAAGCAAGTTGTGAATGAGCTGCAAGTTAAGGACCAGAAAGCTTCGACTTCATACCCCAACTGAAACAAACCAAATCGAAGAAACGTGCCGACAACGGCGCAGGTCGCGATAATAGGCCTGCGCCTCACGGGCCGAAGGCGTGGCGCATAAACATGCCGCGCGGCAGTTTTTAGTGCTTGTCGCTTTTGCCCCAGTCATCCAAGAGAGGCTTTTCCTGAACCTCTCGGCTCATCTGAGGATCGTAGCTTCCGTCGGCGAGTCCTTTTGGACCCGCGGGCTGTCCTTGGCGACAAATCTCATGTTTACAGCCACAGACGGAACCTGTCGATCCGTTTGACCTCTCGCATTCCGGACCGCAATAGTCGCTTCCGGGATCCGCGAGACAACCACAGCCTGCATGCGCGCATTTTCTATCTTCAGCCATCGGCACACCTCCAAGGCTCATTGTTGCGACCCTGCGCCTCAATCCAATACCGGAGACGCCCTACGGCGAAAGCCTCGATTGTGTATTTGGGACTGTGTTTTGAAAGGGGGGACAGATAGGAACCCACGCCGTCGTTCGGAGGCCCGACGGCCGAGCGATTTGCTTCGCTGCGCGGTGCACGCCCGGCCGTGGCGTCCGCCCTGAAGACCAGTTAAACCTGTGAGTTCAGATTGCCTGAGGGAGCTAGAGCAGACTTCGCATATCTCTCACAGTCCGAATTTGGAAGAAAGACCGGCGAGCCAGGCATCGAGAATTTCAAGTTGCTCCTCGGGCGTATCGATGAACGCGATGCCCATGCCAATGCGGTCGCGCACATAGAGGACCTTGCCATTCGAAATGAAGGTGTCCTGATCGCGCGAGATGACGAGTTTGAGGATCGTGCCTACCCCGAGAGTGCTCGGCGTGTACACGTAGCATCCTTTGTGGCTGATTTCGTTGACGCTGGCCACGATGCACATGGTGTTCTCACTCTCGGTCAGTTCCACGATCGCGAAAAAGGAATAACGCGGCACCGTCCGTTCAATCGCGTACGGGCGGTCGACATTGGACGGCAAATCGGAAGGATCTTCCACGTATAAACCTCGCACCTGGGACCGCAGTCTGTGCATCCAGCATAGCGACGGAATCGCCCTGCGGGCATCACGGCCTCGATACGTTGGGTCTAAAGGGTTACCGGAATGAAGGAACCGCCGATTTTACCGCTCGTCCCGGGCAGTGGCGAATCGCGCCATATTTGCGGCCCGGAATGCTGAGCCTTTCGCCTACCAGCATGACGAACGAAAAATTAAGACGCGCGCGTCACCTAGAACCAGGATTCGCCACTGTGCTAAGCTCGGTTTTTCGCGGGAGTGGCTCATGCGGCTAAAGAGTATCGCTCTTTGCGGCACCCTAGCTTGGTTTTTGTTGGTCTCGGGACGGGCTTTGGCCCAAGCTCCCCCTGGTCCGGAACCTCCGCCTCAAGAGGCTGCCCCGATAGCCCCTTTGCGCGTCGAAACGACGCTGGTCCAGATTCCGGTCTCCATTACCGATTCCATGAATCGCTTCGTTCTGGGACTGCAGAAGAGCGATTTTCATATCCTTGAAGACGGCGTGGAACAAGATATCGAGCATTTTTCGGGCGAAGATGCGCCGATGTCCGTCGGCCTGGCCTTCGATGAGAGCGGCAGCATGGATTACAAGCTGGCGACCTCCCAAGCTGCCGTCGGCCAATTCTTGAAGACCATGAACGCGGACGATGAAGCTTTTCTGGTCGAGTTCAGTAATAGCGCGAAAGTTTCCGTCGGATTCACGTCTCGCACGGAAGACATTCAGAATGCGCTGAAGGCGTCTCAACCGGGAGGCCTGACGGCGATGCTCGATGCCGTGAAACTCGCGCTGAGCGAGATGAAAGAGGCTAAGAATTCACGGAAGGCAATCGTGATCATCTCCGATGGAGGAGATAACAACAGCAAGTACACATCATCGCAGATTGAAGCGTTGGTTCGCCAAGCCAACGTGCAAATCTATGCGATGGGTGTGTTCGATCCAGTGTTTTCTCTCGGCGCGACCCCGGCGGAAGTTTCCGGGCCGCGTTTGCTGTCGGAGATCGCGAACCAAACCGGCGGACGCGCTTTCAACGCCGCTGTGACCGGCGATCTGCCGAGCGTCGCGTCCAGAATTGCCGTCGAGCTGCGCAATCAGTATGTGCTCGGTTATTACCCGAAGAACGGGGCGCACGATGGAACGTATCGCAAAGTGGAAGTGAAAATTTCCCAGCCGAGCGGCGTTTCGACACTCAGAGCCCACTGGCGTCAAGGCTACTACGCTTCCAGTGAGTGATCTTTACCGGTGGCCCACGCCTACCGCGTGGCCCGCAGGATGCGCAGCTGCGCGCGGAGCTGCGACTCCAGTGGGTGCAAGGGGTGCAACCGGTCGCGGCCCGACGATTGGCACGACGCCGCCTGGAAGGATCGACGGAACCCTGCCAATTCCGACGGGCACACCGACTCGCGTTGGGAAACCTGTTGCACGAGTGGCCGCCCCCCGAAGCAGGACTTGCAGCAAGGCCGGCGGGTACGCGTAGCCCGGCAAATACACCGAGTAGAATCCCGGCTGAACCGGAAGGACCGAATTGTAATTGTAGGAGTTATACGTGAGGCCGAACATGGGAGTGATGCCTAGGAACGGAAAATTGCTGAAGCCATTCAAGCCATTCAGACTGGCCGTCTGCGACGCTGGATCGCCGTCAATCTGCTGCGTGATCGCATTATCAGCCATGATCGAGTCGCCGCGGCCTTTGTTCCAGTCGCTCAGTCCGTCGGCCGGTTCGGCGCTCGATTGCTCCGGCGCTGGCGAAGCCTCGAGCGCAAGGTCCATTCCTTGATCCACTGATATGGGCTGGCCCTTTGGACCGGCAGTGACCTCCGCCTTGCCTTTCACAACCCACACGTGCGGAGGATCGGCATCGATCCGATAAACGCCAGCCTGTGGTGAGCGAACTTGCCAATCCTTGAAAACTACCGTGACCGCAGTGCCCGAATTCGGCTCGGCGGAATCCAGGATGGCCGAGCCCTCCAGGAGTTCCACGCGAGTGTCCGCCAGATCGTTCGACAGCATGCGAATGGCGCTCTTGTCACCAACGCGCAGGAACACACCGGGTGTGAGCACCACCTCCGCACGGCCCAATCCGGTGCGCAGTTCGGTGCCCTGGGGCACGCTCGGGAATTTGCCCAGGTGAGGCTGCAGTTGCTGTCCGTCGAGGTAGACAAACCCGTCAAAATAGTAGATGAGGCCGGAATGTGCTGAGATCACAGATTGAGCGATGGAGGGAACAGCCGCGGCGAATACGCCGAAGAAAACTGCCCATGCACGAAGGGTCCGCATAGGAGTGCACCCCGAGGAAGTATCCACCCGTCCCTGCCAGGGGTCAAGAGCGGGCTAGCAGAGACAAAAGCCCCGCTCGGCGGCCTTGGAGAATGGAGTAAGATGAGATTATTTTCCCATTGTGGAGCGAGGCACGTACGCCGGGGTTAAATTTCATTCATAGGGGATTTACTGTAGTGCGTTTAGCAACCGTTGACGATAATCTTCAGCGTCAACGCCTACGGTTTATACTGTACAAATGCCAACCAAGCTCGCACAAATGAAGCGCCTAAAAGGGGCTTCCTCGCCAGCGCTAGAGAAAGCCCCGACGGGCATACGCGGGCTCGATGAAATCAGCGGAGGCGGCTTGCCACGCGGCCGCACGACCATCGTCTGCGGCGGCCCCGGATGCGGCAAAACCATGCTGGGCATGGAATTTCTGGTTCGGGGGATTGAGGAATTCGGCGAACCTGGCGTCCTGCTCTCGTTTGAAGAGACGACCGAGGAGATCACGCGAAACGTTGCTTCTCTAGGCTTCGATCTGGAAGCCCTGGTCCGTAAGAAGAAATTGTTTCTGGATTTCCTGCCAGTCGAGCCGAACGATATTCAAGAAGCGGGCGATTACGATCTCGAAGGATTGTTCATAAGACTTCAGCTCGCCGTGGAATCGGTGGGCGCAAAGCGCGTCGTTCTGGACACCCTCGAAGCTCTTTTCAGCGGATTCTCCGATATGGCGATTTTGCGCGGAGAAGTCCGGCGCCTTTTCCGCTGGCTCAAGGAGCGCGGCCTTACGGCCGTGGTCACGGCGGAGCAAGGCGAAGGAACTCTGACCCGGCACGGCCTCGAGGAGTACGTGTCGGACTGCGTGATCTTTCTCGATCACCGGATTCAAGAGCAGATCTCGACTCGGCGCCTGCGGATCGTGAAGTATCGAGGCACGAGCCACAGTGCCGACGAGTATCCTTTCTTGATTGACGAAGCCGGACTTTCGGTTTTGCCGGTCACCTCGGTTGCCCTCAATCACAAAGTCTCTAGCGAGCGCATCACCACGGGGATTGCCGATCTCGACGTCATGTTGGAGGGCAAGGGCTATTACCGGGGAAGCAGCATCCTCGTCAGTGGTACGGCGGGCAGCGGGAAAACCACCTTGGCGTGCCACTTCGCCGATTCTTCCTGCCGCCGAGAGGAACGCTGCCTTTTGGTTGGCTTCGAAGAATCGACCAATCAAGTATTTCGGAACGCAGCTACGATTGGCATCGATTTAAACCGATGGGTAAAGAAGGGTCTGCTCTATCCCACGGCTTGGCGTCCCACGCAGAACGGCATGGAGATGCATCTCCTGCGCATCCACAAGCTGACGGATACCCTCAAACCGAAGGCCGTTATCTTAGACCCGATCACCAACCTCATCGGGAGCAATACCCAAAGCGATGTTCGTTCCATGTTGATGCGTCTCCTTGATTTCCTCAAGGAACGGGGCATTACCGCGCTGTTTACGAGCCTGACCCGAGGCGGCACTCATTTAGAAGCGACCGAGGAGCAAGTCTCTTCGTTAATCGATACGTGGATCTTGCTCAGGGATTTAGAGCAAAGCGGCGAGCGGAACCGTTGTCTCTACATCCTGAAATCTCGCGGGATGGCTCACTCGAACCAACTCCGCGAATTTGTGATCTCCGCGGATGGTATTAAATTGCTGCAACCCTACGTCGGGGCTGGGCAAGCGTTTACGGGCTCGGCCAGGTTGAATCAGGAAGCCCGAGACAGCGCGGAAGCTTTGGTGCGAAAGCAAAACATCGAGCGGAAGCAATCCGAATTGCGGGCCAAACGCCGGCAACTGGAAGCGAGAATCGCCGATCTCAAAGCGGAATACCAGGTAGAAGAGAAGGAAATGGAGCTTCTGATCCGGCAAACGCAGGACGTGGATCAGAACCTCGAGCGCGATGTGGCAGTTATGGCCGCGAACCGCCGGGCGGAAACCTCACCGTTCGATACAACGAATCGGCGGAAGCTTAACGGAGCTGAGAGATGAAGAGCAAAAACGGTAAGGCGAAGACAGCGCCGCGCGAGACCCGAGATACAGGAGAACTCCTGGAACTGCGACTTTACGTTGCCGGTCAGACGCCAAAATCGCTGACGGCTCTGGCAAATCTGAAGCGAATTTGTGAGGAGCACCTGAAGCAGAAGTACCGCATCGAGGTCATTGATTTGGTAAAGCATCCACAACTGGCGCAAGGCGATCAGATTCTGGCCATTCCTACCCTCGTGCGCCGGGTGCCAAGACCATTCCGCAAAATTATCGGAGATCTCACCAATACGGAACGTGTCTTGGTTGGGCTCGATATCCGTGAAACTTCTTCCGCAGCTCAGTCATCGCCGGAGAGTGACTGAAGGAGGGAACTATGGCGGATATATTGTCGTCTTCGATCCAGGCAAAATCAGATACCAAGCGCGAGCAGCATCGCCAAGAACTCGAAGAGACCATCGAGGCGATTCGCAACGGCCTGGTCGACGCCCTCATCATTCAAAGCGGCTCGGGCCAACGAGTCCATACGCTGCATCCCCTGGAACAGATCGAGGAACTCAACGAAGTTTTTCAAGCCATCCGCGAAGGCCGCGTCGACGCCTTGGTGGTCAAGACGCCTTCCGGGGAGCGAGTGTTCTCACTGGAGGGCTCTGACACGCCTTATCGCGTGCTCATCGAGACGATGCAAGAGGGAGCGGCCACGCTCGACGGTGACGGCACGGTACTGTATGCCAACGGCCGGTTCGCCGAGATCATTGGTGTTCCTCTGGAGAAAATATTTGGCGTCTCTGTTTATCGCCAATTTCAACCGGACGACGAAAAAAACCTCCGTCTCCTGATCGAAGAGGGGCTTGGCAAGACCGCCAAGGGCGAGGTCGGCTTTCGAGATCAGCACGGGCGCAATCGTCACTTGCGTCTCGCCCTGAGCCCGCTTCCGAGTGATGGCCGAGCGAAGGAGCGCGCGGTCTGCGTGGTGGCCACGGAAGTGACCGAACTTTTCGAGGCCAATGAATCGCTGCAACAACTTTCGGCGCGCCTCCTTCAGTCTCAGGATGAAGAGCGAAGGCGGATCTCGCGGGACTTGCACGACAGTGCGGGCCAGTACCTGGCATCCGCGGAGATGTCCCTCACTCAACTGGAACAACGCATGGCCAGTTCTTGCGAACCTGAGGCATTGGGTCCGCTGGTCGCCGACGCGCACCAAGCCATTTCCGAATGCTCGAAAGAAATACGGACTCTCTCTTACCTTCTGCACCCTCCCACCTTGGATTTAGTGGGGCTAACGTCCGCAATTCAGTGGTACACAGAAGGTTTTTCGCAACGCAGTGGTATCGCGGTCGATTTGGAGATAGCGCCCTCCTTGGATCGCTTGCAGCCACAACTCGAGATTGTCATCTACCGGATCGTGCAGGAGAGCCTCACCAATATTCACCGGCATTCCGGCAGCAAATGGGCCGGCATCCGACTGATTGAGGACCAGGATCAAATCACGCTGGAAGTTGCCGATCGCGGCAAGGGAATGGCCAATGTCGACAATCCTAAAATGCATGTAGGCGTGGGCATCTCCGGCATCCGTGAGCGTGTGCGACACCTCAACGGCCATTTGGCGATCGAATCGACCCCGCAGGGCACGACCGTTCGCGTCGTTTTCAGTCTGGCCCAAGGACGCAGCGCGAACGCGTAACCCCGCAATCGAGTCGCGGTCAAACTCGCCCGGCCGCGACGGCCGCCGTCACTTTTTTGCCGCTCACCGCAAACTCGGAGAAGCATTGGCCCCGTCCAGCATTTTCCCCGCAACCTGGTTTTTGGAGTTCGTTGTGTTGAGGGCGGGAGAAGGGTTACGATGTTCGAGTCCGACATTCAAATCGGAAATCCGCAGATCGAGAGAGGTGGTTTTGTTCATGAATAACAGACTGGTTTCGCGGCGAATTGTGGCTGGCGCTTCCGGCTTGGTCCTCGCAGCGGTAGCTTTCGCCGGCGCGCAACAAGGGCCGCAGTTGGCAGGGAAAAAGGCCGAGGAGGCCTATAAAAATATTTTGGTGCTCAAAGGGGCTCCAGCCGAGCAAGTGGTTCCAGCCATGCGCGTGATCGCTGGGTCACTCGGCGTGGGTTGCAATTTCTGTCACGTGGCGGGCGACTTTGCCAAGGACGACATGGACACCAAAAGGACGGCTCGTTCGATGATCACCATGATGATGGACATCAACAAGAACAACTTTAACGGGGAGCAGCGCGTAACCTGCTTCACCTGCCACAACGGATCGAATAATCCAGCATCAACGCTGCTGTTTGCGGATATGGCGACCGCACCCCAGGAGGGCGGCCGTGGCGGAGGGCGCGCCCAAGGTCCTACAGCCGACCAGATCCTCGCAAACTATGTGCAAGCGCTCGGAGGCGAGCCAGCGATTCGGAAGATTGCCAATTTGACGATCACGGCGACACGGGATGCTCCGGCGGCCGGCGGCGCAGCAGCAGAAGCCGGTCCACCAGCTGGCGGCCCGCCGCAGGCTCAGGTGGAGGAGTATTTCAAGGCGCCCAACATGATGGTCACGATCGTCCACGCACCGAATGGAATGACCACGGAAAACGGCTTCGATGGCACCGCTGCCTGGGCTCAGAACGCCAGGGGAGCGGTCACCGACTTGACGGGTACGGACAAATCGCGAGCCATGCGGGCCGCGAATATATATGAACCGGTTGAGTTGAGCAAAGAGTACGGCAGCCTGATGGCGCGCGGCACCGCTAAGGTGGGTGACCATACCGCATACGTGGTGATCGGTACGCCGCAGGGAGACCAGCAAGAACGGCTTTTCTTCGATACGACCACCGGGCTGCTGGTGCGGAAAATCGTCATCGATCCAACTCCGGTCGGCAATTCGCCCGTGCAGACCGACTATGACGACTATCGCGACGTGGGCGGCGTCAAGATGCCGTTTATGATCCGCGTAACCGCCCCTCCCAACAATCGAATTACGACGCACGTTCAAAAGGTCGACACCAGTGCGCCGATCGACAGCAGCAAGTTTGCCAAGCCGGCATCAAAGGCTGCGCAAGCACAATAGCAGCCGATCACCGCTCGAACCATCAGGACCAAAAACACACGGCGTGGGCGCGGCAGGCAAGCGCGCCCACGCTTTTTTTGTCCTTGAGCTTCTTGCTAGGAAAGAAAACGATCTTAATTACGCGGCGCGAGAATCTGATCGAGGCGCGCTGGCATGTTGGCGTCGCGTTCAAATCGCGGGTAGCGCAGGCCGTCATGGTAGTCCATGCGCACCGTTCGATAGCGGTCGCCATCCTTCACGAGAATCTCGATGGCGTCGCCAGAGTTTTTCGCAGCACTCTTAATGGCGTCCTTGAGGCGGTCGGCGTCAAATGTCGTCCCATCGACGGCGATGATCTGACTGCCGACGGTCAATCCGCCCTTGTACCCCGGCCCTTCCCATAACACGTCGGTGAGCCGGCCATCACTGGCGACGACGAAACCCAGCGAATAGGTCAGGTCTGTAACTTTCCGCCGCGCCTCCGAGCCTTTGAAATAATCGGTGGGCGTGTCCGCGTAGACAAGCTTGTAACCGCCGCGAGTAACGCCGTCAAGCGGCGCGCCAGGCCCATGCCCTTCCAGGCGATCGTTCAAGAACTTCGCCCAGTCATAAGGCTCCACGCCATTCAGTGCTCTCACGACGTCGTCGAACGTATAGGTGACCGGGACATAGCTGCCGTTGTCGATACCAAAGAACGCTCGAGCGAAATCGTCCAAGGAGCGCTTGCCGCCGGAGCGTTCGCGGATGAGTGTATCGGCGTCGAGCCACACTAATTGGCCTTCCGAGTAGTAGTCTTCACTGCGCTCCCAGCTTCGCCATGGCAAAGGCCGGCGACTTGCAGCGATGGGATCGTTGGTGGTGTCCTCCAGGGCCCGCCATTCGCGGCCAACGCGGTGATCGTAGGTCGCGGCCGTGGCTGCGATCGCGTCGAGTGCTTGCTGCTTGGTCAGAAGTCCCGAGCGCGCCGCGAGCACGTAGCCCCAGTATTGCGTTTGGCCTTCGTAGACCCACAGCAGACTGTCGCGCATGGGCACGTTGAAATTCGGCGTCCACAGGTCGGCCGGCCGCCGGAATTTTCCGTTCCACGAATGTGTGTATTCGTGCGGCAGCAGATCGCGCGAATCGGCGTTCTTGTCCCACTCGGTGAAATAGGTCGGCACGGTGCCGTCCTCGCTGGACTGGTGATGCTCGAGGCCGATGCCGCCCAGGTGGTCGGAGACGGAAAGCAAGAAATCATAATGATCATAATGGTGCGAGCCGTAGAGCTTGTACGCTTGTTGCACCAGAGCGCGATGCGCCTCGATCTGTTCGGGCTTCACGTCCAGCAGCTCGGGCCGATCTGCGACGATGTCCAAGTGAACCGGTGTCGCACCGCTGGGGTCGAGGTCGAAGCGTTTGAAGTAGCGGCCGGCGAGGATAGGAGAATCGATCAGCGTGTCGATCGAGACTGGTTTGAACGCGGTAGTGCCGCCGTTGCTCGAACTCGTCACCAGAGCGGTGGCCAATTGCCAGGCATCGGGCAGGCGAACGCTGGCTTCCACCGTGATATCTCGCGCGAAATAGCCGGCGGGATAAAGGGCCAGCGCGGTCCATTGCAAGCTCAACATGTCAGGCGTGACCATCATGCGTCCTTCATTAGCCGCAACCGCCGAGTCGAAGTCGAAGTCGACGTCCAGCGCAGCCGCCCGTGCGGGCGCGCTCACATGAAACGCGAACACGTCCGCCGGGTCTCGTGTCCATTCCACCCGCGCCCCGTTCGCGTGAATCATGAGACCCGCCAGCATATCGACGCTTCCTTCAGGAGCATGGTAACCAGGCAGCCACTGCGGATACAGAAGCACAACGGGCTGGCCTGCGGGCACCGGAATCGTCTCGTGGACTCTGAAGATGTGGCGCTCGATGTCCGTCGCGTCGACGGACAAGCGGATCGTTCCGGGGTAGGGAGCGTCCTTCGGCGCAGCAATAGGAGCAGGCATCGGGAACGGTTGAGGGCCGGCCGACTGCGAAAGGGCGCTGCTGCCGCTCAGCACCAGTACACACCAAATCAGGAAAATGCGGTTGATGTTGACGTTAAGGAATGCGCTTTTGGACATGCTCCACCTGCGCCGGAGATTCAATCTTTGCTCGCGGGCCACGAGCAGGCCTGATGCTACACCAGCAAATGCAAGCAGAGGTGATGTTTTGCGTTTTATCGGGTGAGTTGCCGAATCATCTCGGAGAAGCCCGGATACCGTTGCAATAGCAGCTCCCGCTTCGCAAGTTCAAAATCTGCAAATTCGAATCCGGGTATCACGGTCGTGCCCAACAGAGCGAATTGACCTCCCGGCCGCAGCCTCGAACCCTGCCAGATCCCTCGAGGCACAACCATCTGCGGCCTCATTCCTCGATCGAAATCGCTCCCGATCGTGACGACCTCACCCGACCCGTCCTGCCGCAGAAGAAGAAGCTCGACGGGATCTCCTAGATAAAAATGATAGACCTCGTCCGAGAGTAGCCTGTGCAATGCTGAAAATGTATCGGGCGTCAGCAAGAAGTAAATCGCCGTGCCCAAAGATCGCTCCCCGACATAACGCTCTGGGAGGCACGCGCCGGCCAATTTCTCATGAGACCGGTAGCGCTCCGCGTAAAATCCTCCTTCTGCGGGGAGAGGCTTGAGATAAAGCATCTGCTTGAGCTTCTCAATGTCCATGCGGTTGACCCTACACTCGAATTCGACCATAGCCCAAAGAGAAACGCCGCGAACGTATTATGCTCGCGGCGTTTCTCTTGGCTGCAGTTCTCGATCCGTCGGCGCCTATCGATCGCTAAAAAGTGCGACCCTAGGGCGTCTTCGGTTCTGGTTTAGCGAATTTACTGTTGTCGAGCGGCACATTCTCTTCGATCTTGCTGACGGTAATGGTTGCGCAATCCGGCCTGCTCGGCCCGACGATATGCATCACGTAGGGCATTTTGAAACCGTTTCCGGCATCGCGATAGTCCTCATAGTCGATGGCCATGGGCGCATTTCCGAGGTCCGACGGCAGCACGGTCAGCTTGCGCACGAGCAATCCGGTTTGCGTGTCGAAGTAAAAATGGTCCGTTCCGGGCCCTTGTGGGTAGGCGGCCACGACGTATGTGCTGCGGTCCCCGATTTTCTCGATGCCCATCACCGTGAGTGTCTGGTATTGCTGCTTCATATCCAACGCGGGATAAAAATCCGCCTCCCGCTTGGCCTGGTCCGCGGCAATGCCCGACATTTGCGTGACGCGCCCGCGCGCATCCTGGGTCCACGCGGCCTTGCCATCAAAACCGTTTCCGGCAACGCCGTTCGCCGCGTGCGCCAAGACGACGGCCATGTTGGGTGCTTTCCGGTAATACTCGACTGGAAAAGCCGGGGGCACCGTATCCGCCGCCGGGGTGTAATTCTGGCGCGTTCCAGTGATCACCAGAGTGTTCACCTTGCGAATGTTTTGTTCGCCGCCGACTGCTTTCACGTAGTTCGCGAGAATCTGGTCGATGCTCGGCAGTGCCGGCGGCTTCATGTCGTCGCCCGGCCCGAGCACCGCCACCGAATAGGCCGGAAGGACGGGCACATTGGCCGGGTCGGCATGACCGTTATGGCAGGTGAAGCAGGTCACCTGCGTCTTGCCGCCGAAGGAATTCTTATTGATGTCCATCATCATCTTGATCATCATGCGGGCGGTTGTCTTCGTTTCCAGTTCGTCCTTCGAGCGATCCTTTTCGTCGTGGCAGAATTCGCAGCTCACATCCAGGTCCCTGGCAATGACGCGCATCGTTGGACCCAACAGTTCCGCAGGTGTGCCGTTGAGTACCTGAATGTTTTTGTAGGCCTGCTCGGCCGTCTTTCCCTCCAGCTGCTGTCCCTGCTGAGCGGCAGCCAGGCAAGTGATCGCCAGCGCCAATCCACAGGCGCTGCCGAGCGTTCGCATTGAGATCAATTTGATGTGCATAAACGAACCATCCTTATATTGTAGAAATTGCGGAGATACCCCCGTCCGGTCGGAAAGCATACCACCAAAATGACTCAAATTGAGCGCTTCAGGCTTAACCGTATTAAACCCAAGGGCACGCCACCCACCGGCCCTCTTTGAGTTCCAGCGCTGGGTCGTTCTCGGCGCACGAAGGTTTGGCAATGGGACATCGCGTACGAAAAGCGCAGCCGGACGGCTTGTGGATGGGATTGGGGACGTCTCCTGCGAGGCGAATCCGGCGATCACGCGCTCCCTCGGGGTCGGGACGCGGAATCGCCGAGAGCAGCGCGCGAGAGTACGGATGCATCGGTTTGGCGTAAACGAGCTCGGCCGGTCCAATCTCCACAATGCGGCCGAGATACATCACGGCGATGCGATCCGATATGTGCCGCACCACCGAGAGATCATGAGCGATAAAGATGTAGGAAAGTCCTAGTTCGTCCTGCAGGTCCTGCATCAAGTTCACGACCTGCGCCTGGATGGAGACGTCCAGGGCGCTGACCGGCTCGTCGGCGACCACAATTTTTGGATTTGTCGCCAGCGCACGCGCGATTCCGATGCGTTGCCGCTGACCGCCGGAAAACTCGTGCGGGTATCGATTGGCTTGTTCTCGCGTCAATCCCACCTTGCTCAATAGCCAGCCGACGCGTTCCTTTCGTTCCTTGGACTTCGACTTGGCGTAAATCTTCAACGGCTCTTCCACGATCTGTTCAACCGTCATGCGCGGATTGAGCGACGAATACGGGTCCTGAAAAATCATCTGAATGTCCGGGCGATAGGAGCGCATCTTCTTGCGCGAAAGCTGCGCCAGATCAACCGAGTCTGCCCCATGGTGGTAGATAATGCTGCCCGAGATCTCCACGCCATAGACCATCGAGCGAAGAATATTGACGATCGCTCGCCCCACCGTGCTCTTGCCGCACCCGGATTCGCCAACCACGCCGAGCGTTTCACCGTGCTCGAGTTGCAGGCTCACCCCATCGACCGCTCTCACTTCGGCGATCTTTCGTGCGAATACGCCGCCCACCACCGGAAATCGAACCTGCAGATCCTCGATTTCGAGAATCGTCATGGATTCACCACATGACACCGCACCCAGTGTCCCGGCAAAGTTTCGATCAACTCCGGCTCGATCAACGCGCATTTTTCGATTCGCTCGCTGCAGCGCGTCTCAAACTTGCATCCGGGAGGCAAATCGAGAATGCTTGGCACGCTGCCGGGAATCGCGGCGAGCCGGTGCCGCTTGTCGCCATCCACGGTCGGCAACGACGCCAGCAGGCCGCGAGTGTAGGGATGTAACGGGTTCTTGAAAAGTTCCTTTACCGTCGCCACTTCCTGAATTTTTCCGCTGTACATCACGATCACGCGGTTACAGGTCTCGGCCACCACCGCCAGATTGTGCGTGATCAGCAGAATGGCCGCGTCCGGTCGCTGGTCTTTGAGATTGAGCATGAGCTCGAGAATCTGCGCCTGGATGGTGACGTCGAGGGCCGTGGTCGGTTCATCGGCGATCAGGATCGAAGGGCCGCAAGCCAGGGCCATCGCAATCATCACGCGCTGGCGCATGCCGCCGGAGAACTGCTGCGGATAGTCGTTCATGCGCGACGCTGGGTCCGGAATACCCACCACGCTCTAGCATATCGACCGATCGCCGGAAGGCTTCTTTTTTCGACACGCGTTCGTGTCCGAGCACGGCCTCCATCACTTGCATGCCGATGGTGAACACCGGATTCAGCGAGGTCATCGGCTCCTGAAAGATCATGCTGATCTCTTTGCCGCGCACGTCACGGATTTCGTCCCAAGAGACCTGCAACAGATCGCGACCTTTGAAGAGAATCGATCCCGCGATTTTTCCGGGTGGATCCGGAATCAGCCGCAGAACGCTCAGGGCGGTCACACTCTTGCCCGATCCGGACTCACCAACCAATCCGACCACTTCGCCCGGAAAGATGTCGAGGTTCACTCCATCGACGGCCTTGGCCGTGCCCGCCTCAGTGTGAAAATTAACCTGGAGATCTCGAATCTGCAGGAGAGGGGCTTGCGGCGTGCTCACCGCAGCCTCGAAAACTCTTTGGGGTCGAAGGCTTCGCGAACCGCCTCGCCGATGAAGACAATCAGAAGGAGCGTGATGAACATTGCCGCCAGCGGAAAGAAAATCAACCACCACTTCGTCAGATTCTCGACTCCTTGCCCGATCAATTCGCCCCAGCTTGGCGTGGGCGCCGGCAGACCAAAGCCGAGAAAGTCCAGCGCCACTAGCGCCGCGATGTTGGCGACAACCATAAATGGCGCAAACGAAACCACCGGCGTGAGCGCATTTGGCAAGATGTGCTTGAAAATGATCGAGCGGTCGGAAGCGCCGATGGAAATCGCGGCCGCCACGTAGTCCTTGGCTTTCTCGCGGTAAAACTCGCCTCGCACGTAGTAGGTGATCCCCATCCAGTCGAATGCGGTCAAGATCACGATCAACAGCCAAAAGGAAGGCTGCAAAACGAGATTGCGCCCGGGAAGATAAATCGGCACGACGATCGAGCTCACGATGATGATGGTGTAAAGAAATGGGAGCGAGGACCAGATTTCGATCACGCGCTGTGCCGTAATATCCAATTTGCCGCCGAAATATCCGCAGAACGCTCCGACGGAAACCCCAATCGCCAAACTGATGGTCAACACCAGAATCGCAAAAGAAAGCGACACATTGAACCCATAGGTCAGTCGCGCAAAGATGTCTCTACCGCGATCGTCCGTCCCGAAAATGTGCTGCCGCGAAGGAGGATTGGGAGGCGAGCCTGGCAGGTCGAGCAAGGATTCAGTGGGACTGTAGGGATACGGCGGGAGTAGCGCCCAGTTGCCTTGATGCTGCTGACGAAGCGTTTCGGCCAGGGCCCGGTAATCCGGCTCTCCGATGGCCTGCTGGCCGAAGGTCGCCGCCGGGTAGTATCGGTCGATCGGGAAATACCATTGGCCGTTGTAGCCGCACGACCAACGCCCGATTGTTGATGAGCAGCGGCAGGCAAAACGATATGCCGTACGCCCCGAGCAGGATCAGAAAGGAATAGTACCCGCGCTTGATCGTGCGAAATTTGCGAACCCGCTTGCGAAAAATGGAAACCGACGGCCGCTCCGGGGCGGGCGCTTTGCGGCACCGGAGGGAGTTCCTGCAAGATTTGGCGGTAGTTCCAGCTGGCTCACTTGAATCGTATCCTTGGATCCACGACCACGTAGATCATGTCCGAAAGAATATTGCCGACCAGGAGCAACACGCTGGAAATCACCAGAATGCCGAGCGCCACCGGATAGTCGCGCTGCAGGATCGAGGTGTAGCCGAGATAGCCCATCCCGTCGATATTGAAGACCTTCTCGATCAGGAACGAGCCCGCTAAAATAATGCTGATTTCGCCGCCCAGGCCGGTGGCGATCGGAATCAGGGAATTGCGCAGCGCATGAACAAAAATCACGCGACGTTCGCTCAGGCCCTTGGCATAAGCGGTGCGCACATAGTCCTGGCCCAGGTTTTCCATCAGCGAGTTCTTCATCAGAATCGTCAAGGTGGCAAACGATTCGATCATGTAGCAGAGCACGGGAAGAAACATGTAATGGATCTGCGCGTCGATCTTCTGGAAAAAGCCCAGGTATTCCCAGTTGTCCGGCCGGAACCCGCCGAGCGGAAACAGACTCCAGAAACTGCCTCCTCCCAGCAGCACCAGGAGCAGCGTCCCCAACGCCCAGCCCGGGATCGAATAACCGAGAAAGACAGCCAGACTGCTGAGCAGATCGAAGCGAGAACCATGCCGGATCGCCTTGAAGATACCCAGCGGGATGCAGACCAGATAGCTGAGAAAAAATCCCGTCAGGCCTAAGAAACAGGGAAACCGGGAAGCGAGCCTTGATGACGTCCCACACCGGGTCCTGATAGACGTACGACCGGCCCAGATTGAGGTGCAGAACATTCCAGAGCCAAAGCCCGTACCGCGTGTATACCGGCTTATCGAAGCCGTAGTAATGCCTCATCTCCTCCATGGCCGCCTCGGGAATTTCCGTGCTTCCACCGCCGCCGCTCACGCCGCCTTCGGTGGCGACCGCCATCCTGTATCGCATGATTTGCCGCTCGACGGGCCGCCCGGCACAAAATTCATCACCAGGAACACGGCCAGCGTGATGCCGATGAACGTCGGGATGATCAATAGGAAGCGACGTACGAAATAGCCCGTCATGGAGCGTTAGGCGAGACTTGTCGAATTCATCGCTGCGATACTTGTTCGGTCTTCCCGTAATCGAGCCAATACCGATTGTCGGTCGGCCCTACCTCCAGTTTGACCGACGGATCGCGAAGCGCTTTCTGTAGCTCGGCATTTTTGCTCGGGATCGAACCACCACATGCTGATGCGCCGTGTAGTAATCGCCTGTTCGGGTCAGATAGCCCGGCGGCGTCCCGAACTTGTTCCAATAGGCGACTCGAGTGAACGGAGCGTCCCAGAGAAATACATATTGGTAGGCATTCGCCAAAATCCCGTCGATTTCACGCACGAGCGGGATGCGCGCCTCGATGTCGAAGGTTCGATCGTACTCCTTGAGAAGCTGATCGACGTGTGGGTCCTTGAAGCCCGTAATATTGTTGGTGTTCTCCACATCCGCTAACGTCGATTGAAAATTCCCCTCGAAATCCGGGAACATCGACCCGCCCCATGCAAAGACAGCCATCTGGAAATGCCGCTGGTTCGCCAGCTGGAACGTCGTTTCTGGAGTGATCAAGCGGAGGTTCAGAGTGATCCCGACTTTTCGCAGGTCTTCCTGATAGATCGTCAGGTGCGGTTCGAACGTCTTGGTGTCATAAAGCAGCTCAATCTGCAAGGGCGCATTGTTCTTGACGAGTCTGCCCTGGCTATCGCGGCTGGTGTAGCCGGCTTGGGCCAGCAGTTTCAGCGCCGCTTCCGGATCGTATTCATTTTTGGGATCGTTGGGATTTTCATAAGGCGTGCCCGGCATAGTACGAGTTTTCGGGTAAGTACTCGTTGTGCATGATTTTCTCGAGCAGCGTCTTGCGGTCCAGAAGCAGCGTCAGAGCCTTCCGCACGCGAATATCGTTCAACGGCGCTTGGCGGGTGTTAAATGCAAATCCCTCACAACCCTGAGCCGGATTGTTGTAAATTTTTCGCTTTTGAACGAGCCCTCGTTGGACGTTGTCGAAGTCTGTTTCCTCTACCCACTGCCTGGCGATGTTGATCAGCGAAATGTCTAATTCGCCCTTCTTGAACTTCTCAAAAACCAGATTCTCGTCGCGCACCACGGTGAAGTTCAGCTCGTCGAAATTGTTTAAGCCCACGTTGGCCCTGGCCTTGGCCCGCCCAGTAGTCCTTGCGCCGCCGCACCGAGATGGACTGGCCTTTATGAACGTCACTCTCTTGAATCATGTAGGGACCGCTGCCCGGCAGGAGCTTGAAGTTGTAATCTTTCAGATACGCGTCTCCGTTGATCGTCTTTTAGAACCTGCGCGGGTAAGATCGGCATGCCGGAGAAGTACAAAATGCGCGCCAGTTGATTCCTTGGCTTGAACATGAACGATGTATTTGCTTTCCGCCACTGGCCGATTGACCTTCCCAAAATAAGCTGATTCATCGGGTCCTGCAGCGTCGGGTCCATACGAAAGTCGTAAGACGCCACTACGTCTTCGCTTGTGACCGGGGTTCCGTCTGAAAATCGTGCGTTGGGATTGATTCGGAAGCGATAGGTCAGCTTATCGGGAGAAATCTGCCAATGCGTGGCAAGAGCAGGCATGTACTTCAGCGTCGTCGGATGCACCGACAGCAGACTTTCATAACGCGAGCCACGCTAATTTCAGCGTTAAACTCCGAATTAGATTCGGGTCCTGCCAGCCGTAAAGTCCCAGGAAAATCGGGGAGGCTGTCCCGGAGGGCGCCGCCCTTCAGCGCCGTGCGGATCGCCGATCAGATCGAAATCCGTATTCGTCTCCCAACCCTTGCCGGTAAATCCCTTCCCGCCCTGCTCGGCTGGAACCGAGGGATCAGCCCCGGCATCTGCGTCGGGAAACACCGGGTAGTCGGCCTTGTTCATGGACACCGGCGCGGAAGGGGCGCTCACCGGCGCGCTCGTCGAACCGGTTTCCGGCGCCGAGCTTTGACCGCAACCTGCCGCGATGGCCAGGGACAACCCCATGATCAGAACAAGCAGCCAATTTTTCATCTTGGTCCTTCCGCTGGACGAATGCGTTGCCGAATAAGATGACGTTGAGGCCAACCAGAAAATGAGTTTGCCACGCAGTAATCTTACAGCAGATTCGCCAGCCCAGAAGTGAGAAGCGCAGACGGGACGCCTCTCTGACGACCCGGAGCGGCGGCCTGAGCCCTCACCGGCCATCCGTTTTAGTTCTTTAGCTGCGGCTGGGGCTGCCGGTCGGCGACGATAATCACGCGAATGTCTTTGGCCTTGCGAACGATTCGGAGGATCAGATCGGTGCCCAGCAGCCTGCTCCACGAGCGATATTTCGGACGGCCCAGAAGGATCTGCGTGATCTGATTTTTGCGCGCAAATTCGACGATCGTTTCAGCGGGATCTTTCCCTTCGAGCCTGCGTGTCTCAAGGTGTAGATTTTTGGCGAAGCTCATGTGCTTTTCGATCGCTTCCGTACCGCTCTGCCGCGCGGCGTCCGTTCGGGGGCGGCGTGACGGAAACCGCAAAACAATCGGCGCCCAGGTAGTCTGCCCTTCTGCGGGCCCGCCGGATGAGCATGGACGTGGACGGATCGGCGGTGAGGTAGATCAAAATCCGATCGCGGATTTGCTTTTGTGAAGCAGGCGAAGCCGCGGGAGACTCCTTTGCAGCTTCCGGTATCGCGGCCATCTCTCGAAGATCCAGTTCGTGGGCTGTCTGCCGGAGCGCGAGTTCCCGGAGCGCTGTCAGGGTGGATTCCTTGAAGAAATTCTCCATCGCCTTTTGTGCTTTTTCGGCCGCGTAGATATCGCCTCTCTTCAGCCGATTCAAAAGGGCCCCGGTGGTTGCATCGACCATAACCACTTCATTGGCGCTCTTCACAAACCAGTCTGGCACCGTTTCGCGGACGCGCACGCCGGTGATGTGGAAGATTTGGTCATTGAGACTTTCCAGGTGCTGGATATTCATATTGGTCATCACATCGATCCCAGCATCCAGCAACGCCTGGACGTCCTCCCATCGCTTCGCGCGCTCCGAACCCGGCACATTCGTGTGCGCCAATTCGTCGACGACGCAGATGGCCGGCCGCCGCGTCTCGATGGCCGCAGTATCCATCTCCTTAAGCGCCACGCCTCGATAGTTGATCGGTCTTCGTCGGCACCATTTCCAGTCCCTCGGTCCTGGCAATGGTGTCTTTGCGCTTGTGCGGTTCGAAGTAGCCGACGACAATGTCCTTACCCTGGCGTTGCAGCTGCTGCGCTTCTTCCAGCATGCGATAGGTTTTGCCAACCCCCGCCGCATAGCCGAGAAATAGCTTCATTTGGCCGCGCGAAGGACTGGGGATCGGCAGGAACGGCGGTCGCGCTACTGGGGATAGACGACGACATCGATTCCTTCGGCGGAGCGAATCAGGCGGTCCACTAAGCTGCTCCAGAGCCGCCTCCAAGCTCCTTGCGACGTGCTGTGGCCCACAAAGATTTGCGTGATGCCTTTCTGCCTCGCAAACGTCAAAATGGCATCGGCAGCGTCGAGACCGCATGAGGACTTCCACCTGGGCCCCAAGCTGCCGCGCAAGGTCCAGATTCTGCTCCAAATTCTCTCGATCTCGCTGCGTGATGGCCGGCTGCTGCACATGGACGACGTGGAATTCGCCCTGGAAGCGATCCGCGTTGCGGCGGCCACTTTCCAAAATGTGAGCGGCGTTCGATCGCGGAGTGACGCAGACCAAAATGCGCTCCTGCACGCCCCAGGGCTGATCCTTGCCGTGTGACCGCAAGTACGTCTCGAGTTGGCGATCGATAACGCCCGCCGCAACCAGGAGGGCCAGTTCGCGCAGCCGAGCGAGCTTGTGTTCCGCCGCGAGCACGGCGGCGTTGTCCCCGGCGCTAGCATCCGCGCAAAAGGCTTGCCGCGGTGGGCGCGTCCACGACGACGATTTCATCGGCGCTTCGATCCAGAAAGCCCAGGGGAATCGTGCAAGGAGCGCGCTTGCCGGTAATGCGCTCGACTTCGTCCTGATGTTTCTCGAGATACTGCACGTTGACACTGGTGATGACCGAGATGCCTGCCTCGAGCAATTGTTCGGCATCCTCCCAGCGATGAGCATTGGGACTGCCCGGGGGATTTTTGTAAGCGAGCCCGTCAATCAGCACCACCTGCGGGTGGCGGCGAATGACAGCGGGCACATCGATCGATTCCGAGTCGCCCGTTTTTAGGAGCGGAATGATCTCAAGTTTTCTCAATATTTCTTGAACTTCGGGAGGATAGGCTGGCTGCAATGCGCAGATCAGCACGTCTTCGCCGCGCTCGCTGCGCCGGCGGCCCTCGTCGAGCATTTGGTACGACTTGCCCACTCCACCGGCGTAGCCGAGGAAGACCTTCAGCCGTCCGCGCCGCTTCTTGCGCTCCTCGCGCTCGATCTCAAGCAGGATTTGCTCAGGGCTCGGCCGTTGGATCGAATCGTTGACCATCGATAGTAGTTTATCGTGGCGTGTCTCATCGGGAAAGCCCGTGCTGCGGCTATGTTTGCTCGATACCTAGGGAACCGGCCGTCTGCGACGGATCGCAGCGGATAGGCCATAGAGGCGACGATTTGGGTTCTTCTAGTAGGGCCTATCGCTCTATGCTAGAGTTTTCTCGCCGATGCTCATTTCCAGGCCCGAGAAGGGCGCTCCGGTGCCTCATCAACATGGGCGCCTTCGATGCCGAGTTTCCCGGCTGAAACCCCAGCGCGAAAAGTAGGACTGTGATCGAACGCCTGCGATTTGTCTTTCGCCATATCCTCTACAACCTCCGCGGCGGATTTCTGATTCGCCCAGCGACGATTGGGCTAGGCCTGGGCTGTTGCGGCGCGCTGCTTTCGCGGATCGAGGAATCCGATCCCTCGCTCGGCGACTGGGTGCCCCGCGTGCTCTTCCTTTCGCACGCCGACCCTGGGGTTGCTCAGGTCATCCTCAGCGATATCGCCACGTCCACGATGACCGTCGTCTCGATCGTCTTCGCGATCCTGCTGATGACCTTGACGCTTGCCTCGATGCAGTTTTCACCGCGCATCATCGTGAGTTTCTCCCGTGACCGCGTGACCCAGTGGACGCTGGGTATTTTTCTGGGCACGTTCCTCTATTGCATGGCCGCTCTGCCAGCGGCGCACGCGCTGCCGGAGCCGTTCGCGCCGGTGGTGACGGTCGTCGGCGCGATGGCGCTGGCGATTGTCATGCGTGGGGCTGCTGCTCTTTTTCATCCATCACATTTCGCACGCGATCAGCGTGAATCACATCGTGGACAGGATCGCTTCCGAGACCGAGGTCGTCGTTGACGAGTGATGCCATTGCCGCGCAAGCAGCTCCACCTCGAAACCAGCGGCGTCCGCCGAGCCCGCCACCTGGGACGCACCGCTGTTGAACGAGTCCTCCGGCTACATCAGGTTCATCGATCTCAAGCGGCTCTTGGTTCTGGCAACCTCCTACCGCGTCAAGGTTCGGGTGCTCCGCCGTGTCGGCCAGTTCATTCCGGCGGGAACTCCGCTGCTGATGGTGCACAGGGCGGATCGCCTCTCTCCCGCAGCGGCAGCCGCGTTTCGCGGCGCGTTCGACTTCGGCCCTTCCCGCACCTTGCAGCAAGACGTTGAGTTCGGCATCCTGCAAATCGTGGACATCGCTCTCAAGGCCATTTCGCCCGCCGTGAATGATCCCACCACCGCCATCGGATGCGTCGACCAGTTGAGCCGCATCCTGATCCGCCTGGCATCGCAGGGAGCCGCCGGAGCAGCTGCTCTACGACCTGCACGGCGTGGCACGGGTTAGCGTCGACTGGATCGACCTCGACCGCCTGTTGGAATCGGCCTTTGAGCAGATTCGGATGTACGCGAAGGGCGACGTCGCGGTTAGTCTTCGTCTCTTGCGGGCGCTCGGAGATATCGCGATCACGACGAACGACGCGGCTCTCCGAAAGACGCTCTTCGAGCGGGGCCGGCGAGTCGTCGAAGGTTGCGCGGAACGGATCGGCACAGAAGAACTGAAGCCGCTGGTGAATCGCTTGATCGCGCTCGAACTCCTTGCTGGCAGTTAGAAGCCTACTCACTGCCCACAGCGATGGCGGCGGCAAGCCTCAGTGGGAAGTGGTCACGACCCCGGAGACAGTCCCAGAAGTTGCCAGCAGGTCCAGCGAGGGCCCAAACCGTGGCTGATCGCCCAGTCCGCCATTCTTATCGCGTCGGCAGGGTCTCTGGGTGATCCAGTAATGCCGCTCTCCCGTGAGAAATCCTGCCAGGTGCTCCTGGCGAGAGTATCACCCGGGCCGCGGTGAAATTGCAGTATCCCGTCGGAGATAATGCCGTCAGAGTCCGGCCCGGAAACGTTCAGGCCGCCACTTTCACACTCGATAAGCCTCTCGATATCCGCCTTGTTCTTCACAGCGAACGGTACGGTAAAAGCCCATCGGGGACCGACAATGACTGTCTCAAGGGGCAAGTGCCGTGTCACGCTATATTCGGCATAACTGCTCGTTCGGGCCAAAACTGTCTGAATGAGGGTAACGAACGGGAGCGAAAGAAACAGAACGAAAAGTGCCTTTTCGACCGCCGATTTCGGTCGTCCCGCACCCTTACGGTCCGCGGCGCCCGATTGATCGCTGACACCAGGCGTAGGACACCTGGAGCGCGGGGACCCACGCCGAGCCTTCGAATGTTGCAGACGAATCGTCACGGTCATAGGGCAACCACCACGTCAGGATAAAGGTGCCGGAGCCGGTATTGGGTAAGCATCGCGCAGCACTATACACTAGGCGAACACAAAGCGAAACAAAAAATATACAACTCCTCTCTCATCTCCCGCAACAGACGGAATTGTCCGATATGATAGCTACTCCAGCAACCGCAATGTCTACCTTTTGCCGAAACGCATTCTATCTGGCCTGCCTGGCCGCCCTCGGTGCGGCCGTGCTGCGACTACCCGCGCGAGCGCAGCAACAAGACCAGGGCTCTATTCGCGTCGACGTAAACCTCGTCATGGTGGACGCAACCGTGAAGACCAAGGCCGGCGAGATCATGGCCAATCTGAAAAAGGAAGACTTTCAGGTTCGCGAAGACGGCGTCGTCCAAAAACTGGACGTCTTCAGCCGTGACGAGTTGCCGCTGAATGTTGCGTTGGTTTTGGATCTAAGCGATTCGATCGGTCCCTTCCTGGGCCCGCTGCGGGACGCCGCAAACACCGCCTTGGCTACGCTCAAAGCCGATGACGAGGTGGCGCTGTTTACCTTCTCCACCGAAGCTGAATTGCGCGTGCCTTTCACCAAGGACAAGAGCAGAATTGCCGACCAGATCAACGGCTTCAAGGCCGGGGGCGCCACGAACATCAATGATGGCATCTTTGTGGCCGCTCAGTATCTGCTGAAAACGCCGCCGAATGGCCGCCGGGTGATCATTTTGATCAGCGACGATGTCGGCACCGACGCGGGCGGGCAGGGAACGAAGGACATCGTCACCGAAGCCATTGCCGCCGACACCGTCCTCTACAACCTCAAGATACCGGGATACAATCCGCCTTCGACTCTGTTCGCGGCCAGCATGATTCCCGGGCTGGTGAACATCCGCAAGGTAATGGACCAAACCGGCGGGGAAATCTTCGACGTGAAAGACGTAGCGAATCTGGAGGCCGTGTTCCAAGCGCTGATTGAGCGGATCAAGACGCGCTACACACTGGGATTTTACACAACCGCCAGCGGAGCGGAGGGCAAACCACACAAACTGGACGTTGTTCTGGCGCCATCGTTTGGAAAGAAGGGACGCGATTACGTGATGTTGGCCAAAAGCGGTTATTACATTCGATGAGTCGATGATCATGGCATCGCGGCAAGGGTACTTGCGACAAGCGCGATCCCCGACAATTCCCTTCGGGCGCTGAGCCAGGTCTGCTAGAATCAATCACACAAATTTAGAAGCCCGAGGAGCAACGATGGCGCAGAAATGCGAACTTTGCGGCAAGATGCCGCACTATGGCAACGTCATTAGCCACGCCAACAACACGCGACGGCGCCGGTGGAACCCGAATCTGCGTAGCGTGCGCGCGCTGGTGAAGGGTGCGCGAAAACAACTGCGCGTTTGCACAGCATGCATTCGTTCCGGACGCGTGAAAAAGGCCGCCTGAAGAGCGAATTCAACTTGTTCTGGTTCCCAGCCGGACGGCGCGAAGGAAGTCCCCATGCATAAGCATAAGCAACCGCTGGCTGCGGTGGTCGTGCTGGCAGCCCTTGTTTTGGGCGGCTGTAAGCATACCGCCGCGCCGCCATCGCCCGACGTGTGGGCCGTGGCCAACGGCCAATCCATCACGCGGGACCAGACCGAAAAGTATTACCGCAGCCGGATCAACGCGCAGGGCCAGACAACCTCACCATCGCAGGACGAGGCCTTGTCATTGACCCTCAGCATCGTGGATGAACTCATCAACGACGAACTTTTGCTTCAGCGGGCCAAGCAAATGGGCCTGGAAGCTACCGACGGCGAACTCGAGGATAAGTTCACCGAGGTCAAAGGCCCCTTCACCGAGGAGGAGTTCCAACGCCAACTGAAGGACCGCGGCGTGACCGTGGATGATCTTAAGCAGGACATCCGCCGCCAAATCTCGCTGGACAAGCTTTTGAATCGCGAAGTCGTCGCCAAGATTTCGATTACAGATCAAGATGTGTCCGACTTTTACAACCAGAACCGAGCGCAATTCAATGTCGCTGAAACACAATACCGGCTGGCCCAGATCGTGGTTACCCCTCACAAAGACCCGCAGATTCGCAACCGAAAAAATGACGATGCCGCGACCGACATCGAGGCGCGCCGCAAGAGCGCCGCCCTGGCTCAGCAGCTTCATAACGGCGCCGATTTCGCCACGGTCGCGATGGATTATTCCGAGGATCCCGTCTCCGCACCGTCCGGCGGCGACCTCGGGTTCATTCCCGAATCTTCGCTGAACCAGAGCGATCCCCTGCTGAAAAGGGCGGTACTCGGCCTTAAGGCCGGTGAAGTCAGCGACGTGATTGAGCTTCGCGACGGCTATCGCATTCTGAAGCTAATCGCCAAGGAAACGCCCGGGCAGCGAGAGATTTCCGATCCCCAAGTGCAACAGTCCATTCGCGACACGCTGCGCAGCCGCAAGGAGCAGCTCCTTCGCGCCGCGTATATCGCGTCCTTGCGGGATCAGGCCAAGGTCACAAACTATCTCGCGCAGCAGGTCATCGAATCCGCGGGCAAGCTTCCAGAAATTCCCAAGGTCGCAGCAGCAGTGACACCGCCGCTAGGCCAGCTTCCCTCCGCCCCACCTCAATAAAACGAGAAGTAAGCCGAGCGCCACGCCTCCGTTCCCGATCTCAGAAATTAGGCTTTAGTCGCGACAGGAAGAAATGGACACCGTTTTTCGCGGTGCTTTAGTGGAGGCCACACCAATCCTCTGCCAAGAGGATGGAGTTCGCTGGGTGGGCGGGATCGTATTTCACGCTGGCCGGCTGCCCAGACACCAGCCGATCGAACGGAACTCGATTTTCCAGTCCCGTGAGATCCTGAGCCGTTTCGTAACTTACGCCGGAGATCGAGTAACTGTAGCGAACAAGCTTTCGGTCGTGTTCGACCGCGATCGGTTTGCGTCTCAGCCGGGCACCGCCGTGCGATTCTTCTTGCTCCCCCGCCAAGGGCGCTGTGGCATCGATCAGTTCGACGACGTGGCCTTCCACGATCCGGCCGATCTGATTCACATAAGAGCGGCGTTTTCGCTCGGTTTCGTCCGGATCGGGCGGACGGCGCAGCCACTGAGAAATCATCGCGCCCGCCGCAACCGCTGCGGCAGCTCCGATCGCGGTCCAGATGCGCCAATCAAATTGCTCGTTCTTCAAAGGCCCGCTTTGCGCGCGCCCGCCAGTTCCAGAATGTCTCGCCGTACTTCGCGCGCCTTCTCCTGATCCTTGAAAACTTTTGCGAGTCCACCAGGGGTTCGCAGGTGTTGCCGCGGCGCTTCAAGCCGAGTTCATGGGGCAGGCGCCGCCACCGGATTCCGCAACGTGCCGATACCCTCGACCACCACTTCGACCACGTCTCCCGCGTTCAGAGGGCCCACGCCCGCGGGCGTTCCCGTGGAGATGACGTCTCCCGGCACCAGCGTCATAATGCGCGAAAGCCAGCGGATAAGAAAATCCACGGAAAACAGCAAGTCGGTCACCGGAGCATATTGGCGCCGCTCACCGTTGACGTAGCCAGCAACGGTTGTCGTAGCCAAATTCAACTTCCGTCTCGATCACCGGCCCCATGGGGCAAAAGGTGTCAAAGCCCTTCGCGCGGGTCCATTGGCCGTCCGCTCGTTGGAGATCGCGCGCGGTCACGTCGTTTGCGCAGGTGTAGCCGAATACATACGGCTGCGCCGACTCCCCTCGGGCAAATGCGAACAGGTCTTTCCCATGACCACGGCGAATTCCGCTTCATGATGCACGTTCTGCGAAAGTGGCGTGAGCACGATCGGCTGTTCCGGACCAATGATCGACGACGGCGGCTTGAAAAAAATCATCGGTTCCTTGGGCAGCGGGTTCGAAAATTCAGCAGCGTGCTCGGCGTAGTTGCGGCCCACGCCGACAATCTTGCTGGGCAGAATCGGTGCAAGCAAGGCGACGCGATTGAGCGGCCAGGTGCGCTCGCCGCGACGCCATTCGGTGAGCGGATTGCCCAGAAGCTTCGCGCACGGAGTCGCCTTCGACCAAGCCAAAAAGCGGCTTCGGGATGTGCGGGAGCGCCAACCGCGTCCACACCAAATTCCAGCGGCTGAAATCGGCAAAATTTCATCAGGGGGCAAACTACCACACCGATGCCCAAGCGGCAACTGGTGCTGTTCCAACCAAATAAGGCCACTGATGCCAAGGCCTATCGCCCCGGCGCGCACTCCGGGGAACCCGTTAGATAAAGGAATTTCTTTTGGAGGTTGTAGTGGAACTAGCGACGAGTCGCGGCTGCGGGACTCCGCCGTGCCGAGAGCATCAGAAGCGCCAGCCAATCCAAGACCGCCAGCAGTCCAAAGACAATCGCGCCCAGCATGAAAAGATGAAACGCCCCCATGCGGGTCTCCAGGCGCCCAAAGCGAATCTCCATCACTTGGTAGGCCAATGCCAGGATGGTCCAACCGATAACGCCCGAGAAAAATATCCGCACCGGCGATCCAAGAAACAGGAACAGCGGCAAAAGCATCAGCAATGCGATCAGCCCGCCCGCGATCCAGTTGCGCTGGAAAGCAAACTGGGCCAGAGACGGCACGCGATTAGCCACCAGCAGCCAAGCCACGACCACTCCAATCAGACATGCTCCTATGATCATTCCGGATACTGCGCACGGATGGACAAGTGCAGACAGTCGTGCGTGCGCACGACGCGTGGAGGACATCGTTTTCGCCTTTCTGTGAGACTTAGGGTCGGGGCCCGGCGATATCGGCTTCCGCAGCACCACTCAAAGTACTTTCGTTGCCGCTGCGGTCCACTGCGCGCACGCATAGAAGTACCGCCGTCCTGCTGCCACGTTGATATCACGGAACGTCGGGGCGGGCAACAATTCCTCGTTCAAGCGCTCCCCCGGCAGATCAGGCTGCTCGCTCCGGTAGACCACGTAACCCGCCAAGTCTGCTTCCGCGCTGATCGACCACGATAGTTCGACGTATGCAGGTGCCTCCGGGGTTGCAGGAACTACGACGGCGACAACTCCTTGCGGAGGGGCGGGAGGAAAAACGTCCTTGGCGGTGACGACCGCATCATTCGAATCTGCCGACTCGACCGTGTCCTGGCCGAACTCCGCGACGCTCCGCACCAAATAGAGGTACGTGTGGCCGACTGCGAGATCCATGTCCTGGTAGCCCGGCGTGTGCACCAGAGCGACGGAACTAAGAGCACCGCGCGGGACCGCCCTCGATGGATCTTCCGCTGCCGCAGCGGCGCTATTGGGATCGATCTCCTCACGATACACGCGATAGCCGAGCGCGGCCTCGGGAGTCGTTGCGCCGGCCGTAGATTCCGGGGATGTCCAGGTTAGTGCGACGAACTTTTCGGTCAGGTTGGCCCGGAGTCCGCTAACCGGTGGCGGCGCCGGATAGACGCGCAATTTAGCCGCCGTCGAATCGGCCGAGGCCCGTTCTTCGGAGACGCGCGTTCGCACCGTGTAAGTGACCTCTTCGCCGGCCTGTCGCGCGAGATCGGCGGGCTCAAGCTCGTCGCGAAACTCAACGTGGCCCTCTTTCTCATACGAATCCACAAGGTCGGCGGGAATCGTATCGACGCGCCGCATCGCCGGCTTGGCCGGCGTCGGCCCCTTGGCAGAAGATGTGTCGGCGGGAGGTGGCACGCTCCGGTAGATCTCGACAGCAGGCGTCTGACCAAGCGGCTTCTTATCGGTCGAATCTTTCGGCAGCGTGAAGGTCAGCACCACGCCATTCCCTTCCTGCCGTGCCGCAAGATCTTTTACCGCTTGGGGAACGATCGGGTGCCGTGCGATAGGCTCCCCGGGCGCGGCGCAGCCGACGAGTACTGCGCTCACTCCAGCGAGAATCGCCGCGTGCAGAGCCGCGGAACGCAGCTGCTGCCTGCCAGCGGTTCCAGCCGCCCGCTCGCGCGGCCAGCCTTGCGGACGGCGGCGACGGTCGGTCGAAAGGCATCGGCTGGCGTACGGCTAGAGGATGTAGCGACTCAGGTCCTGGTTCTTGGCGATCTCGGCGAGTTGCTTGGTGACGTAGGCAGCGTCAATCTTCACGTTCTTCTTCTTGAGTTCCGGCGCTTCAAAGGAGATGTCTTCCAGCACGCGCTCCAGAATGGTGTGCAAGCGGCGCGCGCCGATATTCTCCGTCTGCTCGTTGACCATTACCGCAAAGCGGGCCAGCGCCGCGATGGCATCGTCGCTGAAGACCAGCTTGACGCCCTCGGTCTCCAGCAGTGCGATGTATTGCTTGATGAGCGCGTTCTTCGGCTCGGTCAGAATACGCACGAAATCTTCTTCGGTGAGGGCATTTAATTCCACGCGCAGTGGAAGGCGGCCCTGCAGCTCCGGAATCAGGTCCGACGGCTTACTGATGTGGAAGGCCCCAGCGGCAATAAACAAAATGTGGTCTGTGCGCACCATGCCGTAGCGCGTGTTCACCGTCGTGCCCTCGACAATCGGAAGGATGTCGCGCTGCACGCCCTCGCGGGACACATCCGGACCGTGGCCCGTTTCCCGCCCGGCGATCTTGTCGATTTCGTCGATGAAGATGATCCCCATCTGTTCGGCGCGCTCGGTGGCGATGCGCGTGACGTGATCCATGTCGATCAGCTTGTTCTCTTCTTCCTGAATCAGGTAATCGAAGGCATCCGCCACGGTCATCTTGCGCTTCTTCTTTTGCTGGCCGAAGAAGCCCGAGAGCATATCCTTGACGTTGATGTCCATCTCCTCGATGCCCTGATTGGAGATGATCTCGAACGCCGGCATGGCCCGCTCGCGCACCTCGACTTCTACCATCCGTGAATCCAATTTTCCTTCGCGAAGCTGCGCCCGCAGCTTTTCCCGCGTGCGGTCCGCCTGGTCTTTGCGTTGTCCCTCAATCAGGGCAGGCGCACCGGCCGGCCCGCAGATTCGACGGGCGCCGGCGAAGCTGGCAGCAGCAGATCGAGCAGCCGTTCTTCGGCGGCCTGCTCGGCGCGCTCGGCGACTTCGTCGAGCTTTTCCTCCCGGACCATATCGATCGCTGTCTCGATCAGGTCGCGGATCATCGATTCCACGTCGCGTCCGACATATCCCACCTCGGTGTATTTGGACGCTTCGACCTTCACGAATGGGCAGCCAGCCAGCCGCGCCAACCTTCGCGCGATTTCCGTTTTGCCCACGCCGGTGGGCCCGATCATCAGAATATTTTTCGGCAGCACTTCCTCAGCCATCTCGGGAGAAAGCTTCTGCCGTCGCACGCGGTTGCGCAGACGCGATGGCCACGGCTCTCTTGGCAGCGGCTTGCCCGACGATGTATTTATCGAGCTCCGCGACGATTTCGCGCGGGACCAATTCGTCGAACGACGGCATCGCCTCCGCTACGGGTTGCCGCTGATCGCCGGGAAGATAAATCACCATAGGGTCTTTTCCAATCGCACGCCTACAATTCTTCGATGGTGAAAGTGTCGTTGGTATAGATGCAAATTTCGCTGGCGATGCGCATGGCTTCCAGTGCAATTTCCTTCGCGCCGAGCTTGCTGTGCTTGGTCAGCGCGCGCGCTGCTGCTAGCGCAAAGGGTCCGCCCGAGCCGATGGCGCAAAGCCCATCGTCCGGCTCGATCACGTCGCCATCCCCGGAGAGCACGAAGGTGCCTTTGGCATCGGCCACCACCAACAAAGCTTCCAAGTGCCGCAGGGCCCGGTCCTTGCGCCATTCCTTGGCAAGTTCCACCGCCGCTTTCGCCAGATTTCCGTGGTGCTCCTGCAGCTTACCTTCGAATCGCTCGAAGAGCGAGAGAGCGTCCGCCGTCGAGCCCGCAAAGCCCGCGAGAATCTTGTCGTTGAACAGGCGTCGCGTCTTGCGCGCGGTATGCTTCATCACGTTCTGGCCCATGGTGACCTGGCCGTCCGCCGCGATAACCACCTTGTTGTCCCGGCGCACGCAGAGAACCGTCGTGCCGTGCATCTTCTCGCGAAACCTCTCACTGGGCATTCCACCATTATACAGCGCGATGCGGGGCGCGTGACGCCGACGTCACTTTTTCTTGCCCGCGTGCGCAAAGTAGGCATCGAGCGAAGCACGCGTGAAATAGTCCGCGGGAAGATTTGCGTTGTAGTGACAGCTTTCTAGGAACACCTGATAAACGGGCAGACCATTGCGCATGCGGACGGTCTGGAGCGGGGTCGTGACGCCGTCGAGCAAGTGGTAACTCGAGAAGCGCGTTTCTGTCTCGATGCGATCGCCCGTATCTTTATCGCGTGTCACCACCACGGTTCTCAACGGCACGTGTTCCTTGCTGTCAATCGCGATCCGCACGCTGTGTCCCTCATGATCTGCCACCTCTACCCAGTCGACCTCTTTCACGTCCACCACATCCTTCCCGTCGTAGCGCAGGATAATGCCGTCTTCATTCAGCTGGGACCGCAGGATCATGTTGAGGTTTGTCTTAAGCCCTTCCTGATAGTCGGCCACGGCGCTGGCGGGTAACTCCGAAACTCCGCCGCGGTCGAGCGACCATCCGTGGCCGTCGGCGTCGTAAAGGTCTGCGATGTTCCCCTTATTTCCGTACTCGATGCGGCTACTGGCCGGCGCCTGCCACAGTTGGCGCACTTGAATGTAGCCACCGAGCGCGCCGGAGTGCTCGAATTGCGCGTAACGGCCAGTGCAGTCCGAGTTGCGCGCGTTCAAATAGTCCTGCCCGCCGAGGCCCGCAACAGCCTGATCGAGGATCGCTTTGGCCCTCGCGGCGCTTTCGGCGGGCATCATTTCGTTTGGATTTTGCCCGCGCAGCGCACCTGGCGCGCCGATCGCCAAAAATATGGCAAGCCACGCCGCCCAACGTGCGGAAAATCGCGATCGTCTGACCCGCATAGCAACGACCTCCGTCTATGCGCCTACTTATGCGCTTGCTATACGCCCGCTATACGCTTATGGAGGATCGAAACCCCTACGAGGTTGCCGGCCCACCCTTAGTGGTCCCGCCACCCCCTGCCTCATTCACCAGCCGGCGAAACAGCGCCTCCGCAAGTGCATCGCCACGCATTCGCTCAGGATGCCATTGCACGCCAACCACCCAGTCCCGGCTGCCTTCCCATTCTACTGCTTCCACCACGCCATCCGGCGAGTGGGCGGTAACGCGAAGCGCACGGCCGGGTCGAAGAATCGCCTGGTGATGTGAGCTATTGACCTTGGCTTCGCCTCGCATGCCCGCCTGACTTGCTACTTCCGCCAGATGCCCGCCCTCGATGCGCACCGCGTGCAGCCCATCGTTCCCCTCTTCGTCTTGGTCGTGATCAATCGTGGTCGTAACCTCGCTCGGGATGTCCTGGAGCAAACTCCCACCGAGGTGGACGTTAAGCAATTGAGCGCCGTAGCAGATTGCGAGAACGGGCTTCCCGGCTGCGAGCGCATGGTCGAGCAGCGCGATGTCCGTGCGCTCGCGGTCCACGTCGGCGGGAGCGGTGGCCACATGGCGAACCCCGCCAAAACGCTGCGGATCCACGTCCGCCGGGCTGCCAGTCAGCACCACGGCATCGAGCGAGCCGGCGAGCTGCTGCAATTGATCCTCCGGCAAGCGCAGTGACACTTCCACGGGTTCACCGCCCGCTTTACGAATCGCACTGAGGTAATCCTCGTAGCGCTCGCGCTTATTCGCGGTCTCTTCCTCCACCGTGCGCCATGGCACTCCTACCCGCGGCCGGTCGTCTGTCGTCTGTGCCATCGAAAAATATCCTAACACCGCGCAGGCGCGCGAAAATAATTCGTTCGTGCCCGGCCGCCCGCGCCTCGGCGACCCGCGATCATCCGCGCCGAGCTGCTTGGGCCGCGCTGCCAGTAGCCTCGCCGGTACCGCGCGCCTCCCAATAACGACGCAGATCGCCCACGAGATAAAGCGAGCCAGTAACGAAGATGACGTCCTCCGGTGCAGCCGATTCGCGCGCGTGTTCTAGAGCGGTGCTGGGCTCGGGGATGACCTCGACCGACTCGGCCAAGTGGTTGGTCATAGCCGCAAGCGCCTCCGCCGAAAGAGCGCGCGGCTGGCGCGACTGCGTAAGAACAACAGTGGCTGCGCGCGGAAACAGCAGGCCGGCGACTTCATCGACCGCTTTATCCCGCATGGCCCCATAGACGAGGTGAATTCGGCGCCCTGCGAACTCCTGCTCCCAAAACGCCACGAGCTCCCTCGCGCCCGCAGGATTGTGCGTGCCGTCGAGATAGACCGCCGGCGCATCTTGCAAACGTTCGAGGCGACCCGGCCAGCGAACCGCAGCGAGCCCGCGGGCGATCGCCGCGTCATCCACAGGAAAGCCGCGCTCGGCAAGCAAACGCGCCGCCGCAATGGCAGTCAGCGCGTTTCGCACCTGAAAACGGCCGGCCAGCGGCAAGCGAATCTCAATCCCGCGAGCCGAAGAGCTGCCCGGTAGGCTTGTCGTGGCCACGAAGCTGTAGCAGCCGTCTTCGGCGCTAAGATTCGTGGCGCGGTATGCCGCGTCCACTTCCACCAGGCGCGCATTCTGTTCAGCCGCTCGCACCCGGATCACCTCTTGCGCCGCCGGATGTCCCGCCGCGCTCACCACCCATGCGCCCGACTTGATGATTCCTGCCTTCTCGCTCGCGATTTCCTCGATGGAATGGCCCAAGAAGTTTTCGTGGTCGAAATCGATCTGCGTAATCACGGCAACTTCCGGAACGATTATGTTGGTTGAATCGAGGCGCCCACCCATGCCGACCTCGATCACCGCGGGATCGGCTTTCTCACGGGCAAAATAATCGAACGCCATTGCCGTGACGCATTCGAAAAAGGTCGGGTGTGCCAGCAGGCCTCCTGACGCCAGCAACTCCTCGATGACCGCCTGCACACGCCCGAAAGTTTCGGCGAAATCGGCGTCGGAGATATCCGCATCCTCGAGGCGAATCCGCTCGTTGACCCGCAGCAGGTGTGGCGAGGTATAGAGTCCGGCGCGCAGACCGGCCGCTCGCAAAATACTCGCGAGCATTGCCGCCGTCGAGCCTTTGCCGTTGGTCCCGGCGACGTGCACCGACCGAAACGCGCGTTCTGGGTTGCCGAGCCGCTGGCAGACCACGCGGATATTCACCAGGTCAAATTTCGCGGCGCGAGCTTGTTGCGGCGAGGCCAATTCACGGCCCAGGGTCAACAAATACCGGACGGCTTGATCGTAGGTCATGGCGCAGAGTGCGAACTACCCAACCAGGAAATCGAGCGCGTTTGCGATGTAGGTCTTCAGGTCCTTGCGGTGCACGACCGCATCCAGAAATCCATGATCGAGCAGAAATTCGGAGCGCTGAAAGCCTTCTGGCAGCTTCTGGCGGATGGTTTGTTCGATCACGCGCGGCCCGGCAAATCCAATCAGCGCGCCGGGTTCCGCGATGTTCAAGTCCCCAAGCATGGCGTAGCTCGCCGTCACCCCGCCCGTCGTGGGGTCGGTCAAGACCGAGATGTAAGGCAGGCGCACTTCATCGAGCCGCGCCTAGTGCCGCCGAAACTTTCACGAGTTGCATCAGGCTGATCGTACCCTCCATCATGCGCGCGCCGCCCGAACAGGAGACGATCACCAGAGGAACCTTGCGTTCCATCGCGCGCTCGGCCGCGCGCGTCACTTTTTCCCCGACCACCGCGCCCATCGACCCGCCGATAAACCGAAACTCCATCGAACAGCAGATCACCGGCCGCCCGTTAAGCAAGCCTTCGGCCGTCAGAATCGCGTCCTTGACGCCCAGCTTCCTCTGCGTCTCCTTCAACCGGTCGGCATAGGGCCGCGTGTCTACGAAATGCAGCGGATCGATCGAGCCGAGTCCGGCATCATGCTCGACCCAGCGGCCGTCCAGCAGCAGCTCGAGCCTTTGGCGCGCGTTCAATCGGAAGTGATGCTGGCATTTCGGGCAGACATGCAGATTGCCCTCCAGATCCTTCTTCCAGACGATGGCCCGGCAGTTGACGCACTTGGTCCACAACCCCTCGGTCTTGACGCGTCGCTCGTCGGGGGGCGTCTGCTGCTCGATCGGTTTTTTTTCCCGCTTAAACCAGGCCATGAAATCCCTTCATCGCGCGGCCGCCAACCCAGACGCCGGGCAGAAGGCGCCGCGCAGTCGCAAACCGTCAGTAGTCGATGCCGCGTTGTGCCAAAATGCCCTTGGTGTACGGGTGCTTCACTTCGCGCATCTCCGTCACCAGATCGGCCGCCTCGACGAGCTTGGGATGCGCGTTGCGACCCGTGCAAATCACGTGTAAGCGCTCGGGGCGCGCCGCAAACGCGGCAACCACTTTTTCGACGTCCAACATATGGTAGCTGATCACGTAGTTGATCTCGTCAAATACCACCAGGCCGTACCGGCCGCTGTCCATCTGTGCGCGGCCAAATTCCCAAGCCTCTTCGCATAGCCGGATGTCTTCCGGATCGGTCTCCGCGCCCCCGATTTTCACGAAGCCCCTACCCATCGCGCGAATCTCCATCTTGTCGTCGCCCAGCATTTTCGCTGCGTCCAGTTCGCCGTAATGCCACGAGCCTTTGATGAACTGGATCATCAGCACCCGCAGGCCCTGTCCGACGGCGCGAAAAGCCGTACCCAGCGCGCAAGTCGTCTTGCCCTTGCCCGGCCCGGTGTAAACGATGAGCAAGCCTTTCTGTTCCGCCATGGTGTTGGATCGCCGGCGGCCGCCGGCCGGGACGATCTGAAATAGTGACGGCAGCCGACGGAAAGGTCAAGCGAACGGCGCTAGCTCAGTTGCAGTCCCTGACGCAGCTCGTCGGCAACTGCTGCGACCTGCGCTTTCGCCTCGGTGGACATGGCCGCGCCGGCAGCGGCGCCTTTTTCGCGTAGCACCAGCCACAGCCCGGGTCGGTGCACGCGGCCCTCGCTGCAGATCGCGCCGGTAAGCTGCACGACCTCGAGGCGGTTTCGCGTCGAGTGCCTTCCCGAGAATGCTGCGCGCTTCGTCCATCAGATCGTGGAAGCCCTGAGAAGCCAGCACCGGATCCACATCGCGCGGAATGGGGTGCTCGACCTCTTCGAGGTCGTAATCGGGCAGCGGACTGACGGATGGTGAATTTGATGGCCGCGTTCGGCGCCTTGGCATCGTGCTCGATGTGGATGGACATGGCTCCTATCTTCTACACCCGCCCGGCTATTTCGGATAGGGGTGCCCGGCGAGCAGTGCGAAGGCCCGGTAGATCTGCTCGACCAGCATCACGCGAGCCAGTTCATGCGAAAACGTCATCGGCGATAGCGCGATGCGCTGAGTGGCTCGGCTCGCCAAAGCTGCCGGGAAACCTTCCGCCGCTCCGCAAAGAAACACCAGCTCTCGCACTCCGCCGTCGCGGCAACGGCCGAGCCACGCGGCGAATTGTGCGGAATCAAAGCGCGTGCCATCGGCATCCAGCAAGACCACGGTCGCTCCCGCTGCTGCGTCGAGGCGCCGCAACGCGGCCGGCGAGTCTTCGCGCAGCTCGCGAATTTCCAGCTCAGCGCTGCGGCGAATGCGACCGCCATAGTCGTCGAGCAAAGCCCGAATTTCCGGCCGGCGCGTCTTGCCCAGGAAAAACAATCGAATGTGCATGGTGCAGACGCCTTGCGGTCTAACGAAGGCCGTACTTCTTGCGTTTGTCGAGCAGCGTCTTGCGACTGATTCCCAGAATTTCCGCGGCGCGCGTGATTTTGTAGTGGGTGGCTTCCAGGGTCGCCTGGATCGCTTCCCGTTCGATCTTCTCCAGCGAGCGAAGATGCTCGGTCGCGCCGGAGTTTGCCGCACGAATATTTTCGGGAAAGTCTTCGGGCCCCAGCGACGCTTTGCTTGCGAAGACCAACGCGCGCTCGATGGCGTTCTTGAGTTCTCGAACGTTGCCGGGCCAATCATAGGCCAGCAGCGTCTTACGGGCCGCTTCGCTCAGCGTCGCGTCCGGATGGCCATGCACCGCGGCCATTCGCGCGAGCAGGTACTCAGCCAGAGGCAAGACGTCCGCAGGCCGTTCACGCAGGGCGGGCATGCGGATCGTCAGCACGCTCAGACGAAAGTACAGCTCTTCCCGAAAGCGCCCGGCGGCGACGGCGCGCGCCAAATCGGCGTTGGTGAGCGCAATCAGTCGCGCCCCGATCGCCAGTGTTTCGGTGCCGCCCAGCCGCTCGAATTTCCGCTCCTCGAGCACGCGCAACAGCTTGGCTTGCGTTGCGGGAGAGAGCGCGGCGACCTCGTCGAGCAGGATGGTGCCCTCGCCGGCCATCTCCAGCCGGCCCAGTTTTCGCTCGACCGCTCCGGTAAAGGCGCCGCGCTCGTGGCCGAACAGTTCAGACTCCACCAGTTCCTGCGGCAAGCTGGCGCAATCGATCTTCAGATAAGGCGCATCGCGCCGCTGGCTTAGCTCGTGGATCAGCCGCGCATAATGATCCTTGCCCGTGCCGCTTTCGCCGGTGACCAGCACGGTCGTCGAGGCATCGGCGACTTTGCGCGCCAGCTCCAGCACGCGCGCCGAAGCCTCATCGGCCGCCACCCACTCGATGCGCATCTCGGCCACGTCAGCCTGCCTCGCGCTCAGAGATGCCCTCCGACGGGTCGCTGAAATCCATCCGCCGCGCCTGCCTCCACAGCCGCTCCAGATCGTAGAACTGCCGCAGGCGCTCACTGAAGATGTGCACGATGAAGCTTCCATAGTCGAGCAGCAGCCACTCGGCTCCCGAGCGTCCTTCGCGGTGCGTGGGGCGCATGCCGTGGGCATGCAGGCTCTCTTCGATCCCATCGCAAATGGCGCGAACCTGCGGCGTGCTAAGGCCGGTGCAAACCAAAAAGTATTCGGTGAAGGCTCCCATGCCGGTCAAATCGAGCAGCGTCACACCAGCGGCTTTTTTGTTCTGCGCGGCCTCGATGGCCCAGCGTAGTTCGGGGCGAAGAGTTTCGAGTGTCACCGGTACAAAGCCTGCTTGTTAATGTATTCCTCCACCCGGGGAGGCACAAGCCCGTGAATGCTGCGCCCGTGCTCCAGCCGGCGGCGCACATCCGTCGCGGAAACGCGGCTGTCCACGCTGTCCAGCAGGAAAACCGAGGTATGCCGGAGCGCGATGGCGCGTGACTCTGGCGACGCGCCCGATGGCGGCGCGAGCAATCGCGGAGGAATCACCTGCCGGAGCGTGTCGCTGCGGAAACCTGGCCGGCTGGCGACAATAAAGTCACAGAGATCGAGCAGCGTGTCGTAATCCTTCCAAGCCGCAAGGTCCAGAAAAGAGTCGGCGCCCAGCAGAAAATAAAGATGGTCCCCGGCCCGGTTGAATTGCTCGCGGAACATGCGCACGGTGTCCACCGAATAGCAGACACGCGGCCCTGCGCCGTCGCTGCTGCCGGATTCCGCCAGCGATGCCACAAAGCGCGGGTGGCCGGCGCATGCCAGGGCCACCATGCCGAATCGATGCTCGAATGGCGGCAAATCGCTGGCCGGTTTGTGCGGCGGATGACCCACCGGAATGAAGTAGACCTGATCCAGATGGAAGCGCCGTTCGGCTGCTCGCGCTACAGCCAAGTGACCCAAATGAATCGGGTCGAACGTGCCGCCGAAAAGTGCGATGCGCCGGCCCGCTGCCTTGCCGCTCCGTCCGCGTTCGGCTCGTTTCGCGCTCAACTGTCCTCCGTGAGCGGCGCCGCGCCCGCGGCCTCTTCGGTTTCCTCGGTCACCGGTGGCGCCGGAGCCAGCCGGTCGAGCGCATCGGCCATCGCGCGAACCAGCACCGTAATGCCCTCGCCACTGGCGGACGAGATGGCGTGGAACTCGAGCCCTCGCGACGCGCAGTAATCCTTCAGCCGGTCGAGGCGGGTGCGGTCGGTGGTCGCGTCGAGCTTGGTGCCCACCACGATCATTGGCTTCGCGGCCAGCTCCGGACTGAATGCCGCCAGCTCCGCGCAGATGATCTCGAAATCACGTACCGGGTCGCGATCGGAGGCGTCGCTGGTGTCCACCAGGTGAGCGACCAGCCGCGTCCGTTCGATGTGCTTTAGAAAGCGTATGCCCAATCCCGCGCCGGTGTGCGCGCCCTCGATCAACCCAGGCAGGTCTGCGACGACAAACGTTCGGCCCGTTCCGCGCCCCGAAGCGTCATCCGCCGAAACCACCCCGAGATGCGGCTCGAGCGTCGTGAAAGGATACGCGGCGATCTTGGGATGCGCCGCGGAAATGCGCGAAATCAGCGTGGATTTTCCGGCATTCGGGAAACCCACCAGGCCCACGTCGGCCAGCAACTTCAGCTCCAGCTTCAGGTGGCGTTCTTCGCCAGGCTGCCCTTCTTCGGATTCGCGCGGGGCCTGATGCCAAGGCTTGGCGAAATGCTGATTGCCGCGCCCGCCGCGCCCGCCGTGCGCCACTACGATCTTCTGACCCGGTGCCGTCAGGTCGGCAATCCGCTCGCCGGTTCTCTCGTCCAGGACGACCGTGCCTACTGGAACCTTCAGGACCATGTCGTCGCCGGAATGTCCCGAACACTGCGAACCCTCGCCATGCCGCCCGCGGTCGGCGCGAAATTCGCGGTTGTAGCGGTAACGCAGCAGCGTGTTGTCGTGCGGGTTGGCTTCCAAGATGATGCTGCCGCCCGCGCCGCCGTCCCCTCCCGAGGGACCGCCGCGAGGCACGTACTTCTCCCGACGGAACGCGACGCAGCCGTTACCGCCGCCTCCGGCCTTCACGTAAATCTTAGCTTCGTCAACGAACATGATCGTTTCCGTGTGAAAGCATCCGATAGCGCCCCGGACAATTGCACGGCGACGGCAGCCTCAAGCGCGCACAGACTTCCTCAGGTTGCACGCGCAAAAAATCGCCCCTAAAGAAAAAGGGCGATCCCCGCACCACCGGGACCGCCCGAAACCTTGCAACGCCTGAACCCTCGCAATGATCGGATGCAACGATTAATTAGCCTAGTTAGCCGCAGTCGCGGAAGCCGCTTCGGCCGCCGCAGGAGGCGCCGCGGCCACAGCTTCCTCCGGAAGCACGCTGATATAGCGCCCGGAATTGCCCTTATCCTCGAAGCGCACAATTCCCGTGATGCAGGCAAAGAGAGTGTCGTCCTTGCCTTTGCGGACATTCAAGCCAGGCTTATGCCGCGTGCCGCGCTGGCGGATCAGAATCGTGCCGGCATTCACTAATTGCCCGGCAAACCGCTTGCACCCCAGCCTCTGCCCCTGAGAGTTCCGGCCGTTAACGGAAGATCCGCCGCCCTTTTTGTGTGCCATGAGAAGAAATCCTTTGGCGCTGATTACAGCGCGATTTCGCTGACCTGCACGGCGGTGTAGTTCTGCCGGTGGCCGCGCTGAATCTTGTATTGCCCGCCCGTCTTGTATTTCAGCACGGTGAGCTTTGGGTGGCGGCCCTGCGACACGATCTTGCCAGTGACCTTGGCCCCTGCCGCATCCTTGCCGGTCAACATCTTGGGCTCGTCGGTGCGCACGGCCAGCACTTCGCCGAACACGATCTCGCCGCCGACTTCGCCGGGAAGCGTTTCGACCTTCACGGTTTCGCCCGGCGCCACGCGGTACTGCTTACCTCCACTGCGGATCACGGCGTACATCGCCCCTCCAGGTGACTTCGGGAAACCCCAATTATACGGGCCCGCAGCGCCAATCGTCAAATGCCCGTTTCGTCCCGTGTCTTAGCTCCATAATTCTGTCACCCCTTACCAGCAACGTGAAAATGTCACCCCATGAGACAGAGGACATTCACGTTGAGTCAGAAGGAACTGCTGCGAGTGGAAGTCATTTCCCAGTGCGTGCCGCAAGGTGGCCCCGAATCCGTCGCCGTTTGATCAAGATACTTGGGGCTTGCTCGGAGGCTAGACCGATTCCTGGAGCGAACATAGGGGAGACAACAGCACTGCGGGGTGTGGCATTTGATGGGATGAGCGGAGGCACCCCCCTTGAGTTTCTTCTAAGAACTCCGCCGGACTTCCCTTGTGAACCGGCAATTTGATACCCTCTACCCCGGGGGCAGACAGCAATGAAGCTCCTTCTGCGAGCCGCGGTTCTTCTTGCGTTTTTAAGCGTGAGTGCCGCGCTCTTCGCGCAATATCAGTTCGGCCGCCGCGACTCGGTCTTTCCGACGGACAACAACGAAAAGGCTGAGTTTGGATGGTCGCGGCTGCGTTACGACATGGCCTTCGCCAACAACCGCTATTTCGGCGGATACGGGGGCTGGTCCACCGATTACCCCAAGGCCGACCGGACGTTCCTCCAGGCTTTCTCGCGTCTCACAAGGATTAACGCTCGATCGACCGAACAGGTCGTTGATCTCGATTCCGACGATATCTTCAACTGGCCCTTCGTCTACGCCGTGCAAGTGCAGAATTGGACGTTTACTCCGGCGCAAGCGCTGCGCATGCGAGAGTACCTGTCGAAGGGCGGCTTCCTGATGGTCGACGATTTTCACGGCACTGCGGATTGGGAAGCCTTTATGCGCGGCATGCGCATGATTTTCCCCGACCGGCCCATCGAGGACCTCCAGAACAGCGACGAACTCTTCCACGTGATTTTCGATCTCGGCGAGCGGTTCCAGGTTCCGGGCGAGCAGTATGTGGCGTCAGGCAGGACATACGAAAAAGATGGCTTCGATCCCAAATGGCGCGCGATCCGCGACGACCAAGGGCGTATCGTGGTGGCCATCTGCCACAACATGCATTTGGGTGACGCCTGGGAGTGGGCCGACGACCCGCGTTATCCCGAGCGCTTTGCTTCGATGGCTTTTCGGCTGGGGATTGATTACATCATGTATTCGATGACGCACTAGGTCGCCGCTAAGAAGCGTCGATTCCGGCAGTTCACCGCCGACACAACCAAAAGTTCCTATGACGAACGGTTTGACAGCTTCTCGATCCACGCGCGGAAGGAATTTCTCTTGCGGAAAAAAGTGAGGGGGAAGATCGATCCGGCCCAGCCCTCAATCCCCTAAAGGGATCCTCGGTTCGTCTTCCCCCTTCGGTATTCCTATACGCACGCTTGAAGCCAAAGCTAATCAACTGAAATTTCAGCACGTTGGTCTCTGGCTACCTTGTAAAAAAGCCTCGCCTGAGAAAAAATTCCGCAGTGGGCCCCAGTTTTCACACTAATCCGGGGCGCCACGGACGCTCAGAGCTCGTGGCCTCGCCTTCAGGGGCCTGCGACCATCCGAATTGTTAGTACCGCCTTTTAGCGTGGAGCTGAGCGGGCGATTCCGTGCAACCGACCAGTGGAATTTGGTGACGCGAGTCAATCCAAGCGCTTTTAAGGGGAGTGACGAGAGATTGCCGTGCATAGACAACCTGCAAAGGATGAGGTCACTCCGACGCCTCTTCAATCAAGAGAGCTGCCTCCTCATCAGAGGACGACTGTTCCGTCTTCTCTATGAACAAAGGCAACCTTAGTGCTGCTACCAAAAGCAGGATATGAATGAGGCTGAGCAGCATGAAGGTCGCCGTAAAGGCTCTGGAGATGCCGGTCGCGTGGTTCGCCAGACCCAGTCTCCAGCCGAGAAAAGTAGCGCACAGTGTCGTCAGGGTGGGCCCGCCAAGACGCTGAACTATATTGAGTGCGGTCGTCGCCATCGGCAGGTGTTCTTTCTCGACCGAAGCGTAGGCAGAGGTGAGGGACGGAATGCCGACCGCGCTCAAACCCATTCCGCGGACGAAGAGCGCGCACACGAGCAGGGGGAGAGACACGCCGTAGCTGGCAAGATAAAGGAACGGAAGCGTTCCGGCCAAAGCCAAGAAGGCCCCGCCGGCCGCGACCCTGCGGATACCGAAGCGCTGCGTCAGCACGCCGACCTTCGGATACGTGCAGATCATGCCCAGCCCGAGAGGAGCCATCAACCAGCCTGCCGCGCTGGGTGATTCGCCGCACACACGGATGAGATAGATCGGGATGAGCATCTGTCCTGCAAATGAGATTCCGTTGAGGGTGAATTGCGTCAGCACCGATGCTGAAAAATCCTTTCCCCTAAAAAGCTGAAGATCAATGAGCGCATCGTTGCCCTTCATGGTTGCCGTCCGAATGAAGACAGTGAGCAGCACCAGGGCAACGAAAAATGCCGTCAAGCCGATCCGTTCGCTAACATGGTCCATACCGTAGAGAAAGAGGACGAGCCCTGGGGAAACTAGGCAGAAGCCGACAAAGTCGAGATCTCTCGGCCGGGCTTCGGCACGGTCTTCGGGAAGGAAGCGAATCGCCAGAACGATTCCCAGGAGACCGACCGGAACGTTCACCAGGAACAGCCAACGCCAGGAGCCATGTTGGAGAATCGCCCCAGCGAGCACAGGCCCGAGGAGTGGTCCCAGCAGAATCGGTATTGCGGCGTAACTGTAGACGCGCGCCACGTGCCTCCCAGCGGCACGCACTATCATCAGCTGCGCCAGCGGAGCCATCAAACCTCCGCTCATTCCCTGGAGGACTCGAAAGCCAATCAGCGAGTTCGCGGACCACGCGAGTCCGCAGAGCGCCGATGAGAGCGTGAAGATCGGAAAACACCACAGATAGAGCGATTTTGCTCCGAGCTGCCCGACGAGCCAGCCATTCAACGGGAGCATGAGAGCCAGTGCCAGAAGGTAGCCGCTGGTGACCCATTGAATGGTGGTAAGACTGCTGTGCAGATCAATAGCCAAGCTGGAGAGGGAGACGTTCACAACAGTTGCATCAACCTGTCCTATGAGGGACCCAAGCACAGCGACAGCGGTGATCTTCCAGACCAGTGGATCGAGTCGATCGAGTTGATTCTGGGTATTAGGCAAGGGCGGCGAGGACCTCCTTGGTCGAGCGCACGCGACAGAGCCGCGGGAATATCTTCTCGAATGCGAAACGATGCTGTTCACCATCCTGACCGGAGCAGGCGTCTTCAACGACCACAAAGCCAAAGCCGAGGCCGGTACCTTGGCGCGCCGTGGACTCCACACCCCCACTTGTAGAGATTCCGGTGAGGACGACCGTGTCGACACCACGGGACTTAAGCTGCTGCTCAAGATCGGTTCCGGCAAAGGCGCCCCAGTGACGCTTTGTAAGCAAGATGTCGCCGGGCTGAAATCCGGCAGAGGGGGCGATTTCCGAAGCAATCGCGGGCAGCGGTGTCTTCCCCAGGTTGAATGGCTGGTCGACAGGAAGCTCGAGGAAATCGTTGAGGTCGACGCGGACATAAACAACCGGGGCACCGTGGCCGCGAAACGCTTCGGCCAGCTTTGCCGAATTGACAACAACCTGTGCGGTTGGATGAGGCGCGGTACTCATGCCGACGATTGCGTTCTGGAGGTCGATGAGAACAAGTGCGGTTTTGTGGGGAACAAGCTGAAGTTCTGCCATGGGACTCCTTAGGAAACGATTTATCACCGAAATCGAGGGCCCCCTCGATTTCTAAGGTATAGAATACGAGGATGCCCTCGACTTTGTCAAATTCGATAAGGGTCGCCCCGCAACAGAAGCGGTCTTCACGCAGGCTCGCCACTTTCCTGGATGCGGCGGCGGAACTGTTTGTCGAGGTTGGCTATGAAGCAACCACGATGACCGCGATCGCGGAGCGCAGCGGCTCTTCGATCGGGGCGCTTTACAACTACTTCCCGGACAAACAGGCCGTCGCCCTTACCTTGTTGGGCCAGTACGCCCAGGAGATGGAAGAGCAATGGAGGCCATTGATAGAGCAGGCGGAGAACCTCAGTCATCGAGAGTTCGCGAGTCTCTTTATCGAACGGATCACTGAAATTTGTCAGGCACGTCCGGCCTATCTCAGACTGCTCGCGGCGCCGATTCGGCTACGCCGCGACCCCGCTGTGAAGAGAGTCTTGCGAGCCAACATTGCCAGTGCCTTTCGAGCAAAGAACCCATCCCTTTCAGACGAACGAGCAGCTCTGGCTGCGAATGTGACTCTCCAGATAGTCAGAGGCTTGATAACGCTCTATGGAGAAGCGGGTGATAAAGCGAAAGACCTGATTGTGGAAGAATTCAAGAAGGCGCTAACCCTATATTTGGGGAGCGTTTTGGGCTCATGAAGTCGCCCACAAGAGACGCGTCTCGGATGACGGCGATTCGGAAACTATCTCCTTTTTTTTGATCGTCTGCCGGATTGGAAATCTAGTCTGTCAATTCGGATGGTTGCCGGGTGTTTGGAACCTATTGCCGCAGAATCGTTTCTGGTTGCAGAGGCCTGCGACACGCGATAGAGCCCGCCTTGACCCCCTGCGCGCCCCCTGCTAGTTTGAAATGTTACTCTGGCCGCATTGTTCCTGCTGTGCGGCGCGCCAGCCTGTATGGCCGCCCACGGAATGCAGCCTGCGGGGAAGCCGGCTCCAAGCATGGGACTTACAAAGATCGTTGTTCGCGGCGCACGCCAGCACAATCTAAAAAACATCAGCCTGGAGATACCGCGAAACACGCCTCACGGTCGTGACCGGGCCTATCCGGTTCCGGCAAATCCTCGCTCGCCTTCGACACGATTTACGCCGAAGGCCAACGACGCTACGTGGAGTCGCTCTCCGCCTACGCGAGGCAGTTTCTCGATCAGATGGAGCGGCCGGAAGTGGACTCGATCGAAGGCCTCTCGCCGGCGATTGCCATCGAGCAGAAGACCACCACGCGCTCTCCTCGCTCGACGGTCGGCACCATCACGGAAATTTACGATTATCTGCGCGTGGTCTTCAGCTCGATCGGCACGCCGCATTGCCCGAACTGCGGTCGCGCCATCACGCGGCAGTCGAGCGAGCAGATCGTGCATTCAGTGCTCAGCGGCGAACTGGCGCGGCCGGGCGACCGCCTGATGATCCTGGCGCCGGTGGTTCGCGGGCGCAAGGGCGAGTACCGGGAAGAGCTGGAGAAGCTGGCCCGCGCCGGATTCACGCGAGCGCGCATCGACGGCAAGCTTTGTCCGCTCGACGACCCGCCGCAGCTCGACCGGCGCAAGAACCACACCATTGAAGTGGTCGTGGACCGCTTGTTGGTCAAGCCGGGCATCGCGGGGCGGCTCGACGCAATCTCTGGCGACCGCGCTCAAACTCGCGCAGGGCCTGGTGAGCGTATCGGTGGTGGACGGCACCGAGCAGGTGTTTTCAGAGAAGCTGGCGTGCAGCGAATGCGGCATCTCCGTGCCGCAACTCGAGCCGCGCTCCTTCAGTTTCAATTCACCGTATGGCGCCTGCCCGGCGTGCAATGGCCTGGGGTCGAAATACGATTTCGATCCGGCCAAGGTGATTGTGGATTGGTCGCGGCCGCTATTTGAAGGCGGACTGGGGCCCGGCGCCGACTTCGGCAAATTTGAGGCACACACTCGATCTGGCCGCCTACGCGCACGGATTCGACCTGGCGACGCCCTTCGAGAATTTTCCGCGCCGCATACAAAACCTGATTCTCTATGGCAATCCGCCGATGCATGGCGGGGCGAACGGCAACGCATCCGGCGCCGAAACCGAAAACCGGCGCTCGCGTGGCGACAAGCAAGTTCCGGGCCTGCGTTTCCAGGGCCTCTTCGGCTTTCTGGAGAGCAATCTCGCGGAGACGGGTTCCGACAAATACCGCGAATGGCTCACGCAATACATGTCGGCTGCGCCGTGCGCCGCGTGCGGCGGACGCCGGCTGCGCCCGGAAAGCCTCGCGGTAAAGATCGCCGGATTTTCCATCGCGGACTTCACGGCGCTGGCCTCGAGCGAAGCGCGAGCGGCGGTGGATCGCATGCGCGAGGGACTTACGGCGCGGCAGCTCGAGATCGCCGGCCGTCCGCTTTCGGAAATCGCCGAGCGACTGGACTTTTTGCTGGCGGTGGGTCTGGGCTATCTCAGCCTGGACCGTTCGGCCGCGACGCTCTCGGGTGGCGAGGCGCAACGCATTCGACTGGCCACGCAGATCGGCTCGCGATTGCGCGGCGTCCTCTACGTCCTGGATGAGCCTTCGATCGGCCTGCACGCGCGCGACAACGACCGGCTGCTGGCTTCGCTCGAACAGCTGCGCGATCTCGGGCAACACGGTGCTCGTGGTCGAGCACGACGAGGAAACCATTCGCCGGGCCGATTTCGTGGTGGACCTGGGCCCCGGCGCCGGCCATGCGGGCGGGCAGCTGGTGGCGATCGGGCGTCCCGAGCGAGATCGCCGCGAATCCGGCTTCGCTTACAGGCAGCTATCTCAGCGGCGCGCTGGCGATTCCGGTGCCGGAGCATCGCCGTGCGCCGAACGGCAAGGCGTTGTCGCTGCTGGGCTGCGAGGCGAACAATCTGCGGGATATCGACGTGCGCATTCCTCTCGGGACCGCTTACGGTGGTCACGGGAGTTTCGGGCTCGGGAAAATCCACGCTGGTCAACGACATTTTGTATCGCGCGCTGGCGCAAAAGCTCTACCGCTCGATGGAGCAGCCGGGGAAGTTCCGCGCCATCGAGGGCAGCGAGAACATCGACAAAGTCGTGGAGATCGACCAAGCGCCGATTGGGCGCTCTCCGCGGTCGAATCCGGCCACGTACACGGGCGTGTTTGCGCCGATTCGCGAGCTTGTACGCCATGCTGCCGGAATCGCGCGAGCGCGGCTATAAGCCGGGACGTTTCAGCTTCAACGTCAAGGGCGGCCGGTGCGAGGCCTGCCAAGGCGACGGCCTGCGCCGCATCGAGATGAATTTTCTGCCGGACGTTTACGTGACCTGCGAAATTTGCCGCGGCAAGCGCTACAACGCCGAGACCCTCGCGGTGCGCTACAAGGGCTATTCGATTTCGGATCTGCTGCACCTGCCGGTCGCAGGAGGCGCTCGGCGTACTGGAAAACATTCCGCAAATCCATCAGAAACTGGAAACGCTGGTGGACGTGGGTCTCGGCTATCTCGAACTCGGCCAGTCATCGACCACGCTTTCCGGCGGGGAAGCGCAGCGCATCAAGCTGGCGCGAGAACTTTCGCGGCGGCAGACCGGGCGCACGCTTTACATTCTCGACGAGCCGACCACGGGCTTGCATTTCGACGACGTGAAAAAGCTGATCGACGTGCTCAACCGCCTGGTGGACCTGGGCAACACGGTGCTGGTCATCGAGCATCACCTCGACGTCATCAAGCAAGCCGATTGGATCATTGACCTCGGGCCGGAGGGCGGGGCGGCCGGAGGGCGAATCGTCGCGCAGGGCCGCCAGAGCTGGTTGCGCGCAACAAAAAATCCTACACGGGCCAGGTTCTGGCGCGCGTCCTCAACGGCGCTCATGATCACCAGGGCGAACAAAACGCGCCGCCGCTTGTGCTGGCCGATTCTGCTGGCGCGGCGAAAGCCGGAGCGTGAGTGACGCGCTGATCGCCGTAACCGTGGCGGCACGTTCTTCTTCCTTCTAGCGCTCGGCCTGCTCGCGCAGGTCTTGCGTCGCGCTGGACCCGCCTTTAGAGTGGTAACCGCGATCGTCCGTGAAAAGCGTTTACACGATCTCTCCGCTCAGTGTCGGGGGCGCACCGACGCAAGCCGCCTGCCGATCGCCCCGGCAAAACCACCGTGCGCGATTTTGCGCGACCGCATCGTCGCGGCGCGCGGCTTCCCGAATTTCTCGCTTCGCTTCCGCACGTTCGCGCCGGCAGCCGAGCTGCGCGAAGTGATCGCCGCCGTTCTCCGCGCGCGCGTTCGGCAGCGGATGATTTTGTGGGGACTCAGCGGACAAGTGCTTCGCGCCGGACTGGGGCCGCTGCTTGCGGACTTGGTCTTTCACGGATTCGTGGGCGGGATCGCGATGGACGGTGCGACGCTGGTGCACGATTTCGAGACGGCCGTGATCGGGAAAGCTGTCCGACGATGGCGAGGCCGCGGGGCGGGCGTCGGACGGCGTATCCGAGGAGACTGGCTTGCTGATCAATGAAATGGCCGCCGAAGCGGTGCGCCGTGGCATTGGATTGGGCGAGGCCGCGGGCCGATTGCTCGTTAGCGGACGCGTGCGCGTGCGTCACGCCGCGGAGAGCTTGCTGATCGCCGCGTACCGGGAGCGCGTGCCGGTCACCGTGCACCTAGCGATCGGAGTCGATACGCCGGACACGCACCGAATGACGGACGGCGCATCTCTCGGTGCTGCAAGCCATCACGATTTCCGCCTGCTCTGTGCTTTGGTGAAGCAGATGCACACCGGCGGCGTCTATCTGAATTGGAGCTCGACGGTCGTCGTCCCGGAGACCTTCCTGAAAGCAGCGTCGGTGGTGCGCAACCTCGGCGTTCCTCTCGAGGCCGATCACCACGGCGAATTTCGATCTAACCCGGCACGGTCCGCTCCACGTCAATGGAAAGCGGCGCGCCAACTCGCGGCGGTGCTGTGGGTGAGCGGTCCCGCAACTATGCCATTGCCGGGCATCATGAGATCATGTTGCCACTGGTGGCCGCTGCGCTGATCGAAGGCGCCAGCGGAGTGACCTTGGGCGGACGGCGCACATCTAAGCTTCCGACACGCTGATGAATCCACCAGAGTCCGAGCGTCCCGCTGAGTCTCCCGAAGCCGATTCAAGCACGCCTGAGCATTTTCCGCCGCAAGCACACGAAGATTTGGACCCGGGTCTCGCCCGGGCTGCCGCCGGCCTGGCCTCGAAGGCCTTTCAGTCCGTTACTCCGGGTTGCCAGCAGACTCTGGCACGCCGCTGAAGTGGGCCGACTTGGTCTATCTGGTGCTGTTCTATGTCGTAAGCGGGGAATTGCTCGGTCTCGTGGTGATGGGTGCGGCGACGGTTTTCTTCCACATCCCTTTTAAGTCATTGCAGGATCTCGCCGGGCCGGGAGCATCGGTGGCCGTCATCAGTCAGTCCTGCTGTCGGTGGCCACGCTCGCTTTTCTGTACGTGGTTGTTCGCGGGCGAAGCGCTGCGCCTTTTTGGCCCGCGGTCGGATGGCGCGCTTTCCGCAGCGTGACGTCGCGCGCCGCGACGACGATCCGCTACGTGCTTCTGGGCTTCGGGCTCGCCATGGTGGTGAGCTTGGCAAGCAGATACATGGATACCGACAAGACGCTACCCATGGAAGAGCTTTTTCGCAATCGCGAAACCGTCGTGATGCTGATGCTGCTTGGCATTCTAGTGGCGCCGTTGATCGAGGAGACGCTTTTTCGCGGCTGCCTCTACCCAGTCGTCGCCAGAAGATTTGGCATTCCCGCCGGCATCCTTGTGACCGGATTTGTGTTCGGCTTGGCTCACGCCCCACAGCTCTGGGGCGGCTGGGGACAAATCGCGTTGCTGATGGGCGTGGGCACCGTGCTGACGTACATCCGCGCACGGGCCGGAACCGTAGCGGCGAGCTATTGCGTGCACGTCAGTTACAACACGATTTTGTTTGCCGGCCTGTTTTTTGCCACCGGCGGCCTGCGACACTTCCCTCCCACCTGAACCATTCGATTCGTGGATCGCGGAAATTCGCTGCAACCCGTCAGAACGGCACTAGAATGAATCCTGCTGTCTAACCCTGCTGCCCAAGGAGCGGATCCGCGTGCGCGTCGCACAACCCATCGAGTGGACTTCCGAAGGCGTCATCATGATCGATCAGCGGCGCCTGCCCGGCGAACTCGTCCGGCACACCTACACCGACTATCGCGACGTCGCGCAGGCCATTCGCGACATGGTCATCCGCGGCGCGCCGGCGATCGGAGTCGCCGCGGCGATGGGTGTGGCGCTGGGAGTGCTGTATTCTGATGCGAAATCCACGAGCGCATTGCGCGCGGAATTCCCACTCATCTGCGAGACCATCGCCCGCACGCGCCCGACCGCCGTCGACTTGTTCTGGGCGCTCCAGCGAATGAAGACGTCGCTTCGAAGCGCAGCCCCAGACGACAAACCTCGAGGCGCTGCGCGGCGCCATGGTCGCAGAGGCGCGGCGGATCCACGATGAGAAGAGAGCCGCCGACGAAGCCATTGGCCGGTTCGGCGCCGAACTGATGCCACAGGATGGCCAGGTGATGACGCAATGCAATGCCGGCGCACTGGCCACGGCGGGGATCGGCACAGCCCTGGGAGTGATTCGCGTGGCGGTCGAGCAGGGGCGGCGTCTGCGCGTGCTGGTGCCGGAGACGCGGCCGTATCTGCAAGGCGCGCGGCTCACCGCATGGGAGCTGCACGAAGGCGGCATCCCGCTCACGCTGATCACTGACAACATGGTCGGCCATTTCCTGAAGACCACCAAGGTTGGCGCGGTCGTGGTCGGCGCCGACCGCATCGCCGCAAACGGCGACACCGCCAACAAGATCGGCACCTATCAAATGGCCGTGCTGGCGCGAGAAAATGGCGTGCCCTTTTACGTGGCTGCGCCGACTTCAACGCTCGACCTTTCCATTTCCAGCGGGCGACCAGATACCCATCGAAGAGCGCGCCGCCGAGGAAGTCACGCACATCCGCGGCGTGCGCATTGCCCCCGACGTGGATGTCGCGAATCCCGCTTTCGATGTGACTCCGGCGCGCTTGATCGCCGCGATCATCACCGAGTGCGGCGTCGCCAGGGCGCCATACCATGAGGCACTGGCGGACCTGCTCGCCCGCAGCTCATCGGAAAAGTCCTCGAGCCGCCCGGCGAATGTGGCGGAGCAAATCTCGCCCGCGCGCTCCTAACGTCGTTGCGCGATCAACTGCGCCATGCGAGCGGCGCCCCACGCGTCGCTTTTACGTAAGGGCTTTTTTAGAGCGTTGTATTTTGACGTGCGGGTTCCAAACGCCAACCGACAAAGCCTTTTCAGAACCTCACGACCGCGCCGATCGTCGTTTCAAAATTGTGCTGCGTGCCGAGAGGTGTGTGGACCAGCCCGGGGCCTGCGCTAAGGTACGCGCCGCCAAAGTCGGAGAGCACGTCGCTGAGATCCCAACGCAATGCAATATGGGGAAGCACGTCGTACTCCAGCACTCCACCGATGTCCAGCGCAAATTGAGTTCTCGAAGAGAGTCGCTGCGGGAAACCGCCGCCGCCAAAACTCGTGAGCCCTGGGCGTAGCTTCGCGTAAACACCCCAGCGGCCAACGTGTGCTCCCGCTCGCAACCCGAAGAACGCCTGCGTCTCACCGAGATTTCCGGCGGAGCTCGTGGGAAAGAAATTGATCTCGCTATCGAACGCCAAAAACGGCACGTATAAATTGTCCGTGAACCTGAAACCGTAACCGACCACGGTTTCTCCCAATTCCGGCACGTCGTGGATGGCCAACTGAGCGCCAACTTCAAACGCTTGGGCGTCTAGCTTGGACGCGAAGCCGCGGGCGAAAAATAGCAAAAACAGGGACAGAGTCATCCAGAATTGCTTCTTCATAGAAACGCCTCCGAGGATTCAATAGTAGCGCACAGGTTGGATGCCAAAGGGAACTCAAATGGAGTGAGACTCGCAGTTTAATTTGCGGCAGGAACGTGTCGCTCCCGGCGCTACTCGCCGCAGCGCTCCGGGACGCCTCGCGCGTCCAAGTCTCGTGCGGTGGATGCGCTTCTGGGCGGTTTATTTCTGGGGAGGCGCTTGGGAGTCAGGCGGCGCCGCGATGGTCTTCGACTCTCCCAACCGAACGGTGGAGCCGAAGCGCTTATAGTTCTTGTAGCGCACGGTCATGCGGATGTGCACATCGCCGTTCCCAAAGTGTAGTACGTCATCCGCGTGCGTGTAGGTCGGAAACCAAAACGTACCTTCGATATTTTCCCGGTAGGTCACGAAACGCGGAAACAAATTGTCCTTCAGGTCCGGCACCGCCTTGCCATCCGATTTGACGACAGCCAAATCCTTGTCGTCCACCCAAATCGTGCCCTGAAAATAGCGCTGGCCCTTCTCGATTTTCTTCGGCGCAACGCGGAACACATAGGTGCCCAGATCATCCACCTTTTCCCGCCCCACAAATTGCACGTCGTACTTGGGCAGCTCCTCCGCGGTGAGGACAAATGGCTGAACGTTCTCGAGGTCCTTCTGGTCCTCTGGCGAGAGGTTGAAGTCGACCAGCGACGGCGCCGGCGCGTAAGTGACCTGCTCGTAGCGCCTGCCCGCCGGCGTGAACACGATGTCGCTGGTGAGACGGTACTCGCCTTGGTTCGGCGCAACGTCCTCGACCAGCACTTCCTGTGTGTATGTGTAGTTGTCTCGCGCAATCTTGAAATCGGATTCATGCTGGGCAAACTGGCGAATGATGTCGGGCGCCGGCATCGGAAGAGAATCCGCGCCAGCTTGACCGTCTGCGCCTTTCGCAGCGGGCGCAGCTTGCACGGGCACGGGACGGCCGGCGCTTGCGGGTTCGCTGCCGCGCGGGCTCGCGCTCCCCAGCCCATCGCCAGCCCTGCGCCGCCCGTCAGGAGTACCGATCCCATCAGCAAAGAAAGCGATTTGCGAAGTTTCATGGTTTGTCGGCTCCCCTCTTCAGCGCAGTCCTTAAGAAATGTCTCGCAAGCGCTGGGGTTGCCTGGGACGGTCCCCATTATATCCCCATCCAATTCCCGCCGGGCATTGCGTCGCTTCTCGATGGAGAGTGGGGCATGACAGCGCGCAACCTCCTGAAAACAAAAGACGCGCCCTGAAACCGGCGTGCGATGCGAGTGCAGAGAGCGTCATCGTAGGGGGCGCTTCTGTGGCGCTCTCTTGCATGCGTCCCCGCCGCAACCCGAACTCGCCGAGTGCTTCGCACCCCGCGCGGCCGGAGCCGCACTGTTTACTCCTGGCGTACTATTCCCGTTTGGTCTAGGCTTCCGCCCGGGGTTGCCGACCTTACCTCGCTCATGCTATTCAAAACTCTCAGCGCCGCCGTGTTCGGAATCGACGCTTACATGGTCGAGGTCGAGGTGGACGTCGGCTCGGGCCGCATGGGCGAATTCAACGTCGTCGGCCTGCCGGACATCGCCGTCAAGGAAAGCCGCGAGCGCATCAAGGCCGCCTCAAAAATTGCGGCTTCGATTTCCCCGCGCCACAAAGCGTCACCGTCAATCTCGCGCCCGCCGACATTCGCAAAGAAGGCTCCGCGATTCGATCTGCCGATGGCGCTGGGAATTCTCGGCTGCCAGGGAACATTTTTCGGCAAGCCGCTCTCCGGTTATGTTTTCCTCGGCGAACTCTCGCTCGACGGCAGCGTGCGCCCGGTGCGCGGCGCGCTTTCCGCCGCGCTCTGCGTGCGCGAAAAAGGAATTCGCGCGCTGGTCGTGCCGGAGGCCAATGCCGCCGAGGCCGCCGTCGTCGAAGGCGTCGAAGTGTACGCGATCAAATCGCTGCCGCAAGCCGTGGATCTGGTGAATGCGCCGGAATCGTTCAAGCCCGTGCACGTCGATGCGCGCGCATTGCTCGCGGAAGCCGCGCAGTATTCGGTGGACATGCGCGATGTTCGCGGGCAGCAAGGCGCCAAACGCGCTCTCGAAGTGGCCTGCGCCGGCGGACACAACATTATTTTTCTCGGCCCGCCCGGCGCTGGCAAGACCATGCTCGCCAAACGCATCCCGACGATTCTGCCGCCGATGTCGCTCGAAGAAGCCATCGAGACCACGCGCATCCACAGCGTGGCCGGAATGCTCGACGACTCGCGCGGCCTGGTGGGCACGCGCCCATTCCGCTCGCCGCATCACACCATCAGCGACGCCGGCTTGATCGGCGGCGGCGCCATGCCGCGGCCGGGCGAAGTCTCGCTCGGCCACAACGGCGTCTTGTTCCTCGACGAGCTGCCGGAATTCCAGCGCAACGTTTTCGAAGTCCTGCGGCAGCCGCTCGAAGAGGGATGCCGTGACCATCGCGCGCGCGGCGATGTCCATGACCTTTCCGGCGCGATTCATGCTCGCCGCCGCGATGAATCCTTGTCCCTGCGGCTTTTTCGGCGATGCCACGCGCGAATGCCATTGCAGCCCGCCGCAGATCCAGCGTTACGTCTCGAAAATTTCCGGCCCGCTGCTCGACCGCATCGATATTCACATCGAAGTGCCCGCCGTGAAATATAAGGAACTGCGCGGGGAGGCGCTCATCGGAGGATTCCGCCGCCGTGCGCGAGCGCGTGATCCGCGCGCGCCGCCGCCAGATGGAACGTTTCGCCGGCGAAAAGCGCGTCTATGCCAACGCGCAGATGCCGCCGAGACTGATTCGCAAACACTGCGCGATTTCCGCGGAAGGCGAGAAGCTCCTCGAAACGGCGGTCACGCGGCTCGGACTTTCCGCCCGCGCCCACGACCGCATCCTGAAAGTGGCGCGCACCATCGCCGATCTCGACGCCGCCGAGAGCATCGAGCCGCGCCACCTGGGCGAAGCCATCCAGTACCGCACGCTCGACCGCACGTATTGGGCGTGAGTTGCGCGCGCAGTGACTTTGTTGTGACCGAGAGGAGTGCTACCAGACGTGATAGTAGCCGTCGCGGCGAACCATGGTCAGGGGCACGCCAAAGAGTTTTTCCAGCCGTGCCTTCGTCAGAAGCTTCGCCTTCGGGCCATCGGCCACGATTTTGCCCTGGCTGAGCATCACGACGCGCTCGATCTCCGGCGGAATATCCGCGAGGTGATGGGTGACCAGAAGAATGCCGGTTCCATGGCGCGCGAGTTTGCGCAGCGTCTGCCGCAGTTCGTGCTGCGCGGCCAGGTCCAGCGCGTTGCTGGGCTCGTCGATCAGAAGAATTTTCGGATTGTGCACCAGCGCGCGGCCGATCAGGATGCGGCGCATCTCCCCGGCGGACATCTCGCCGACCGGCTTCTCTGCCAGCTGCTGCGCCTCCAGCCGATCCAGGATCGGCGTCGGCGCGCTCGCGCATCTCGCTCGGTGACTTCCATGCCCGGCCAGAGCGTGGAGCTGGCAAAGAAGCCCGGAGAGCACCGCGTCGCGCCCGATGCGTAGTGCAGGGTGCTTTCGCGCGGCAGGTCCGCTTCCACGATGCCGAGCCGTTTGCGCAGCTCGAAGAGCTCCCAGCGCTCGCGCCCGAAGATGCGCACGCGCGTCTCGGGCCGTGCCAGCGGATAGCATTCGCAGGTCAGCGTTTTGATCAGCGTGGATTTGCCGCAGCCGTTCGGGCCCAGGATGACCAGGTGCTCGTCGCTGTGCATGCGCAGCGAAACATCGTGCAGAATGGTCTTCATGCCGCGAGCCACCGAGACGTGCTCGAGCTCGATGAAAATCTCGCGGCACCACGGTCATCAGCCATTCTTTCTATTCGTATTTGTCTTGACGGACGCACATGTTCAGGCTGCCCGTGCGCGGGCAGACGAACACGATGCCGCGAGGCTCGATCGAGAGCGCCCAACTCGCGGCGCAGATTTCGCGGCGCGCGGGCCGCGGCGGCGACCAGCGCCGTGCGCTGCTCGGCGCTGAGTTCCAGCCGGTAGAGATCGGCGCGGCGCGCATAAGAATAGCCGTGATATTCGAGCGGCCCCGCCGCCGCAGCAGCGAGCAGAGCGTCCCAGAAACTTCGCCGCCGGAAAAAGCCGGCGCGCGATGCGGCGGCGCGCGTGATTTCGATCAGCGGGCGCGGCGGCGTGCCGCTGTCTTCGATCAGCGCCACCGAGCATTGCTCGCTGCGAAAAGCGCGCGACGGATCGGGATCGGGAAAGCGCGCGAGCAGCGCGTCCAGCTCGGCTTCGCCGATCTCGAAGCCGTGCCACCAGTAGCGATAGAAGTGGAAGACGACGGTTCCGGAGCGCAGAATCTGCCGGATGCGCTCGGCGTCTTTGCCCGTCACGCTGAGAACCATGTCCAGCAGTTCGTTCAAGCGGAACATCTGCCGGACCACCGGGCGGAAGCTGACGTAACCGGCTTCTTCTTCGGTGTAGCGAACCGGAATTGTTTCGGGCAAGGCCATGCTGCACGCTTCAGTGCTCGGCAGGTGGAGTCACCGTGGCGCGAGTCAGCCGACGCGCGCCAGGCGTTCGCGCACGCGATCGGAGAGTATTTTGCCGTCCACCGTCTTGCCTTCCAGATGGGCGCGCGCGGCCTTGATGACGGCGCCCATTTGCTTGGGCGAATTTGCGCCGGTCTCCGCGATCGGCCGCTTCGATGGCGCCGTCGATTTCGGCATCGCTCGGCGCCGCCGGCAGGTAGGTCTTCGATGATGGCGATCTCGCGGGTTTCTTTGTCGGCGAGATCCGTCGCGGCCGCCCTTGGTGAATTGCTCCGACCGATTCCTTGCGCTGCTTGACCAGCGTTTGCAGAACCTGCATGCGATTCGGCGTCGTCGAGCGGGCGAATCTTTTCGATCTCTTTGTTTTTGAGCGCCGTTTTCACCATGCGCAGCACGCTCAGACGCAGTTCTTCCTTCGATTTCATCGCGTGCGACGAGATCTTTCTGGATGCGATCGAGAAGCGCCATGGCGTTTTGCGAATCGCCACTATAGCACAAGCCGGCATGCCGCTCTGGAGCGGGGTTTGACAGCAGTGAGCACGGCCAGTACGCTTTGTAGCCTATGAAAATTGTCGTCGCTGACAAAATTAGTCCGCACGGAGTGAAGCTATTTTCGGATCTTGGCTGGCAGGTGTCGCAGCCGGCAAGCGAACACCCTGGCCGCGGAATTGGCCGACGCCGACGCGTTGGTGGTTCGCAGCGCGACGCGCGTCACCGACGAATTGCTCGCGCCAAGCGCCGCGCGTGCGCGTCGTAGGACGCGCCGGCGTGGGCGTGGACAATATCGATCTGGACGCCGCGACGCACCGCGGCGTGGTGGTCATGAACACGCCCGGGCGGAAATTCCGCGAGCGTCGCGGAACATGCGCTGGCGCTGATGCTGTCGCTGGCCCGTTCCATCCCACAGCTCAACGCTGCGATGCACGCAGGCCGCTGGGAGAAAGTCGGGCGTCGGCGGGCGCCGAGCTGCGCGGCAAAACGCTCGGTCTGGTAGGGCTCGGCCGCGTGGGCGCGGAGGTCGCGCGTCGGGCGCGCGGCTTCGAGATGCGCGTCTTGGCGCACGATCCTTATCTGAGTCCGGAGCGCGCGGCGGAGTGGGGAGTGGAACTGCGTCCCGCTGAGGATCTGCTGGCGCAATCGGATTTCGTATCGCTGCACACGGGCCTTTCTGCAGCGACGCAGGGCATGATCAATGCGGAAACTATCGCGCAAATGAAGCGCGGCGCGCGCCTCATCAATACGGCACGCGGCGAACTGGTGGACGAAGCGGCCTTGGCGGACGCGCTGCGCTCTGGGCCATCTGGCAGGAGCGGCGCTCGACGTGTTCGCCGCTCGAGCCGCCGCGGGATTCTCCTCTGCTGGCCATGCCCAACGTGATTGCGACGCCGCACGTGGCCGGATCGACCGCGGAAGCGCAGGAAGAGGTCGGCGTGCAGATCGCGCAGCAGGTGCGGGATTTTCTGGCCGAGGGCATCCTGCGCAACGCCGTCAATCTGCCCGCGATTGCGCCCGAGCAGTACCCCGGCTTCGTCCCTACCTCGATTTGGCCGAACGGCTGGCTTCGTTCGTGTCGCAGGCGGCGCCCTTTGCCGTCGCGTCGCGTGCGCATGGCGTGCGCCGGGGAACCCGCCGAACTTGGCACGCATATCCTGCGCAGCGCGGTGCTGGCAGGTGTGCTGAACGCCGTGCTGGATGAGCACGTCAACCTGGTGAATGCTCCAGAGCGAGCGGCCGAACGCGGCCTTGCGATTGAAGAGACCACGCGGCCGAGGGAACGGGGAATTGCCGACGTGGTAGAGGTCACGGCCTATCCGGCGGACCGATCGGCGCGCGCGGAATTTTCCGCGCAGGGGACGGTCTTTATGGGACCACGCCCCGCATGCTGAGGATCAATGGCATCGCCTTGGAATCCGCGCTCGAAGGAACGCTGCTACTCTTCAGCAACCGCGATGTTCCCGGCGTGATCGGGCAGATCGGCACGCTGCTCGGAAGCGAGGGAGTGAACATCGCCAATTTCGCGCTGGGCCGGCGCGAAGCAGTCCTCGGCGCGGATGCTCTGGCGTTGGTAAGCCTTGACGGACAGGTGCCGGATGGCACACTGCCTCTGCTGCGCGCCATTCCGAACGTCATCGAGGCTCGGTTGATACGGCTGCCTGCGGCGGGCAAGCTCAGAAGCCAGCGACCACTTCGCGCGTGAGTCGAACAGACTCCGATCGAGCGACTGCAATCAATAAAAGAACAACCAATAAAAAACCGGCGCCGCAGGTAGCCTCCGTTTGGAGGCCTGCGGCGCCGGCTGCTTTCGGTGTCCTAGTTTCGACCGCCGGCGACCGGTTCGCGCGCGGCGGTGTTGGCGCTAGCGGGGCGCGATCACAACGTAGCGCGTTACTCCTTGCGTGTTGACCAGCAATAGCAAGGATTGATTGCCAGCATCATGCACCGCGGCGCGGAGCTGATCGGGCGTGGCAACCGGCTTGTGGTTGACTTCCTGGATGACGTCCCCGCGCTGCAGCATGCCCTCGGCCGCTGCGCTTTCAGGATCCACTTTCATCACGACAACGCCACGGGTTCCCGCCGGCAGCTTTAACTGTTCGGCGATGTCCGGCGTAAGCCCCGAGACTTGCACGCCCTGCAAGGCGTCTTCGGTGGCCTGCGGGGTGGACTTCGCGGCGGCTTCCTGTTCCGGGAGTTCGCCGAGGGTGACGTTCATCTGTCGCTTTTGTCCGCCGCGATAAATGTCCAGCTTCGCGACCTCTCCTGGAGCCGATTGAGAAACGCGGAGCCGGAGATCCTGGTAGTCCGAGATCGGCTGACCGTTAAGGCCAACGATCACGTCGCCTTTTTGCAACCCGGCTTTGCCACCCGGACTATCCGCGGTAACGTCTCCAACGAGCGCGCCTTCGGCAGTCGGTAGGCCGAATGCTTTGGCTAGCGCGGGCGTGACTTCCTGGATCGACACGCCGAGATAGCCGCGGGTGACTTTGCCATTGGTCACCAGCTGTTCCATGACGTGACGCGCCATGTTGATGGGAACGGCGAAACCGATGCCCTGATTTCCGCCGCCGCCATTGCTGATAATCGCTGTATTAATGCCGATGAGCTGGCCGCGAGTGTTCACCAAGGCGCCGCCGGAATTTCCTGGATTGATGGACGCGTCGGTCTGGATGAAGTCCTCGTACCCGCCAGCGCCTTCGATGTCCAGACTCCTGCGGCCTAGGGCACTGACAATTCCCATGGTGACCGTCTCACCGATGCCGAAGGGATCGCCGATGGCGAGGACGACGTCGCCTACGCGCATCTTTGCCGAATCCCCGATGGTCACGCTGGAGAGGCCGGTTGCGGGAATCTTCAGGACGGCGATGTCGGTGCGCGGATCAGTGCCGACAACCTTGGCCTTGAGTTGTCGCTTGTCCTTGAGCACGACTTCGATGTCCGTGGCGTCGTCAACCACGTGGTTGTTGGTCAGAATGTATCCGTCGGCGCTAACGATAACGCCAGACCCGAGACTGTGTTCCTTTTCGTCTTGTGGCGGCTGCTGTCCCTGTCCTCCGCCTCCCTGCTCATCGCCGTCCCCGCCGCCAAAGGGGTTTCCGAAGAATTGCCGGAAGAATGGGTCGTCCTCGAAGGGGGACTGGCCGCGGCTGGTTTTGACGACCTTGGAGGTGGAGATATTGACGACGGCCGGGAGGAGCGGCTCAACGACTGGAGCGAAACCCTCCGTTAGAGAACCGACGGACGTCGGCTTGGTGTCGTCTGCCAGACGAAGCGTAACCGCGCGAGATGCGCCGAGTACTGGATGGCCCCCGGAGGCGACCGTCCAGGCCATCGCGCCTCCGATCAGAAGCGCAATAGCCACCGACACCATCGCGATAGATCGGCGAACTTGGAAAATCTGATTGCTCATTTTGTGACTCCTCCCGCCAATTGAATCAGCACCGACCTGTCGCCTTGGGCGGCCTGCAGTCTGCTGATCGTTAGATGCCTTGCGGAGGCAGACGGTGATCGTCCTGATTCCCCTGACACCGCTCCGCTACCCGAATAATACCCTGGTTTCCTATTATATACGCGCGAACGCAAGAACTCGTTGCGCTAAATCGAGACCCCGTCTACTCAGCTAGGCTCCCTATCGCATTATACGCTCACCGGACGAAGAGGGTTAGCCATGCGCGGTCTGGTCGGCGGGTAGGCATTATGCGCAAGAGGCGGCGCCGTACAGAGCGGCGGCCGCCTCTTGCGTTCCTCGCTCGAGCTTAGAAGGTAAGCGCCAACGACATCTGAACCTGCCGCGAGCTGCCGATCGTCTTGGTTACCTGACCTAGGCCACTGGGGCAGTTGTACAAGAAGACGTTGCCGTTCGTATTAAAAGGGCCGGCGCTGGGATCGGCGCTGCAGACCTTTGGACCAGGAACGGTTGCCTCCCCTTGCTGGGGATACTGGATGAATCCCTCGTTTTGGGTCACGTTGTCGATGGGAATATCAAAGCTGGGCGTATTCGTCAGGTTGTAGACGTCGAAGCTATAGCGCAAGGCAAGCCGCTCGGTCAATTTCGTCAGCTTCACGATGGAGATGTCGGCGCGCTTCTGCCAAGGCTGGCGGAAGATATTGCGCTGGCCGGAGGTGAAGTTGGTTTCAAACGTATCGCCGGCGGGAATCGCGCCATTGAGTGCGCCCGGCTGGAGCAAAGGTACCGTGAAGCAGGACGCATTGAGAGCAGGGGAGCCTGGATTTGCGCCATTGGAACCCGTCACGGCGTTTTGAGCGGCTACACCCCGGAGCCAGCGGAACGATCGGGTTGGTAATGCCGTTGTATTTGCTGTAGTAAATGCTGCCTACTGCTCCCGAGTAGTCGACGATGCTATAAGGCTGCCCGTTTTGAACGATCACCACGCCCTGAATGGCCCAGCCATCGACAATTTGACTCTTGAAGGAGTGCCCTGCGACGAACGTGGGAAGTTGGTAGTGGTAGTCAATGTTAATGACGTTCGGCCGGTCAAAATCCGACAGGCCGTAGGCCGACTTAAGATTCAACGGGTTATCGCCATTGTAGAACAAGCCCAAGGCGCTCTGATCGTCCATCGACCTGGAGTACGTGTAAGAGGCGCCAAAGCTCACGCCGTGACTGAGTCTCTTTTCGATATGCGCTTGCAATGCGTTGTAGTTGGAGACTCCCTCGGCAACGTAGGATTCCGACTCGTCCGCCAAACCGATATAGGGCACTCGCAGATCGCCGTTGCCGCCTTCTTGCGTCAGGAGCATGGGCCCCAGGGCCGGATTGTTGTTCAGATTAATCGGACAATTATTCTCGTACAGGATCGTAATTGCGCGCAGTTCGCAGCTCTGCACGGTGTAGCCATACGTATAGGACTGAGGATACATCGCCTTGGCAGCCGTGCACGTGGGTGTCGGACCACACAAGGGATTGGAAGGAGAAGCAATTCTGGATTGATTGAACGGGATGGGAATGACTTCGTGACGGCCGAGGGCATTGACGTAGCCAATGTCGATGGCCAAGTCGTTGCGCGGCTGCCACTGAACGTCTACCGTGGCGTTCATGGTATAGGGGAGCTTATTGTTCCGAGCGTAGTCGGCCAGATAAAAGGGAGTGGCAGGTGTACCGGTCGTAGGCAAACCACCGCAAGTCACCGAGCCTGCAGGTTCACCAGGCCCAGGTGGTAAACCATTTAGTAGCTGACAGGCGTTTGGCAAAACAATCTTGGAGGGATTCCCAGAAGCCAGCGAGGTGGCGGCGGCGAGATCGGTGGCGCTGCCCCACGGGTTTTCGAGCGTGGGAACGCCGCCATTCGCAGCGCAGGCCACGGTCTGTCCGCAGGTTTGGATTACGGCGAACGGCTGCTGTTCGTTGACTCCGAAAGCGCCGCCGGTGTCTATGTTGTAGGTGAAGCCCGGCGAGAGGTAGGTGAAAAGCTCGCCGCGGTCGTAGTACATGCCCCAGCCGGCACGGACAACGATTTTGTCGTTGAATCGCTTGGGGCTCCAGGCTACGCCGATCCGGGGCGCAAAGCCCCACTGGCGTCCCGTGAGCGTCGTGTTGCTAACACCAGGAGTGCCGGCCTCCTTGTTATTTCCGGCAACGATCAACCCGTTGTTCACGACGGTGTCTGTCGTTGGGTTGTAGTTGTACAGAGACGGATCGAAGTTGAGGAGGTTGCCATACTTCTCGCTGAGGCCGCCATCCCAATCCCAGCGTAACCCGGCCGTGATGCTCAGATTGGGCCGGAAGAGGAACTTATCCTGAATGTATTCGCCGCTTTCATTGGAGCGCCAGTAGCGACTCAGATTGCCCACAGGAAGGGACGTAACGTTGTAGTAGTAATTCGGTGTGAGGGTGCCGCCTACCAGGTCGGCGAAGTCATAGGCCGCGATGGTGCCAAACGTATTTCTGTTGTCGATGGTGTCGAGCTGGGTATACGAGAAGCTGCCGCCGAAAGTAACGGTGTGTCTGCCAAGAGTCCAGATAGCATTCGCGGAAGGATTGAATCGGTTCTGAAAAACGCCCGTGTCCGCGCCCTGGTACTGCGCGGTGGCCCCCAGTTCCATGCTGTCAGGGTAGGAGAGAGGGCCCGGCGACGGGGCTGAATAGACGACGCTGAGGCCGGGGAAAGTGTTTGAGCCGAAGGTATTGATCGTGCAATCGGCGAGGGACGCCCCGGTAAGCTTTGTGCACTCATTGGCAAACTGCGAGGGCGTGAAGGGCTGACCAATCGAGCTATAGGCCCGCTCCCGGATGAAGCCAAACGTCTCGGTGATGCTCAGGTTGGATTTAACGATCTGCGTGTGGCTGAGCGAGATCACCTGGCTGCCGGCAGTCAATTTCTGCTTGAAAACCAGGATACATGGAGAACGCGTAGGGCGCGGTCGTTGGGTCATTCTGGTAGTAATACTTCACGAAAAAGGAGTGTGCTGAATTCATGTTGTAGTCCAGATCGGCGACGCCCTGATCCGCCTTGAAAAGCGCCTGTCCGGGGATTTCGGCGTCCTCAGGGAAGGCTTCCTGCAGAGCGGACTGGACCACAGGATTCGAGCTGTAGAGACCCGGATTGGCGGTGACGGAATTGGGATTAGCCCACGGGATCAGGTACCCGCAGGGCGCGGCCGCCGGGTAATTGAGCAGAGTATAAGCGATCGGATTGATCTGATTGGACGGCTGCACGGACCCATTGCAAAGCGCCATGATGTTTTGTTGGGTGCCGATTTGCGGCAGGATGCAATTGTCACCGAAGCTTGCAGCAGCAGTTTGCTGCATTCGCCAGACCCGTGGGCGATCGATCGTTGGTCAGCGAGGTGGGAACAATCGCTCGGGAGATGCCAATCTCCTGGTCGGCGGCGTGCATATGCTGGTAGCTCAAGAACAAGAAGACTTTGTTTTTCTTGATCGGAAAGCCCACGGTGCCACCCAATGTGGAGCGGTGCAGTATCGGATTCTTTTCATTTGCGGGGATATTGGGATCGGCATTGTAGAAGAACGGGTGCGGCGTCCAACCCCCCAAAGGAACGATGGCCGTACAAACTGCCGTGAATGTCGTTGGTTCCGGAAGCGGTGCTCAAGTCGATGTGCGCGCCGCTGGTGGACCCTTGCTGGGCGTCGTACATCGAGGTGTTCACGCGAACTTCGGTGATCGATTCGGGCGCCGGCGAGGGCAGGGACTCGCCGATCGCAAGATAGACCGACGAGCTGCTCTGCTCCGGGAGCGCGCTGAGTTCGAGCGGGTTCGCGAGACCGGTGTTGTTCACAACGCGGGCGGATAAAACGCCGCTGGTGGTTTTGCCGTTGAAGAGGCTCGCGGCGTCCACGCCGTTCAGCAAGAACGTATTGCTCGTGTCACGCTGGCCATTGGCCCAAACCGGCGCATTGCCCAAGCCGGCATTCGCGCCCGATCCGCCCGGAAGTTCAGCGTTCACACCGACGGAATGGATGGCCAAGCCGGTGAAGGAGCCCGTGGGCAGGGGGATCTCTGCAATCTCGCCCTTGTCCATCACGTAGCCGTTGGTCGTATCGACGGCGTTGACGAGGGGAGTTTCCGTGACGGTCACCGTCTGGGTGACTTCGCCGACCTTCATAGCGGCATTGATGCTGACGGTGCGGTTTGCCTGCACCTGAATCGAAGGAATGTTCACCGTCAGAAAGCCGATGTGAGTGAAGGTGAGGGTGTAGCTTCCAATGGGCAGGTCGACGAAGCTGTAGACGCCGGTATCGTTCGTTTCGGTGCTGCGCGTGAGCTTCGTGTCATCGTTGACAATGCTCACCATCGTGCCGGGAACGCTCGAGCCGGAGATATCGGTGACCGTGCCGGTGACGCCGCCAAGAGTTTGCTGGGCCTGCGCCGGCGGCGCAAGGAAAGGCACGACGCAGAGCACTGCAACCGCGAATGTGGTGAAAAGAATCCTGATAGGACGAATAGGAGATGTCATGTGCTCTTGGACCTCCACCCCGAAGAATCCGATTTTGAGACACGTACCCGCGCTCGAAAATCTAAAGCCTCGGAAGGCCAACCTCAAACGCATTCTTTCGATAGCCTCGATTCATACTTTTACGGTTGATTTGCGCGTCAAACCGGACCAGGATGCACCGGTTCGGATTGAGCAAGGCGCGCATTACCGTCAGGCAAGATTTTTTTATCTTTAGCGGACAGTTCGATAGCGGCGAAACCTCGTTCGTGGCAAACGCGGAGCTACGAGACCGAGACGTTGAGGTAGGTGAGCGGGCGTCTTTGGTACGCGCCTCGGGCTAAGGCTTGGCTGCGCCGGCTTTGCGGACGGCGGCGAGGCCTTTCCAATCCTCCAGATCCTGGTCGGGCTTTTCCTTGCGATATTTCGCGTAGAAGGCAATGCCCTCGGGATCCTCCAAAATATCCACCTGGACGCCCTTCTGACGGAGCATGGGCTCGTTCCCTGAGGAGTTTGTAACGTCACCGACGACCAGCCTGTTGAATTGGCGCATGTAGATCAGGGCCGCGCAGACGTCGCAAGGGCTCAAGGACGTGAACATCGTGGTCTGGCTGAAATCCTGGCGGCCGGCGTCGCGTGCGGCGGAAGTCTCGCCGTGATTGTAGGGATGGTTCTCCTGGACCAGGGTGTTATGACCTTTCCCGAGGATTTGGCGCGTTTTATTGCTGATGATCACGCCCCCGATGGGAGAGCCGCCCTCCTCATATCCTTTCCAGGCGAGCAAAAAAGCGAGGCGCATGAAGTCGCGGTCGGTCAATTTTTTGAAGAAGCCGTCGTCGACGACCTTCGAGAGACTCTTGGTGGGGAGGTGCGCGATGGTGTTCAGAACCTCATCGGTCACCGGGGTATCGGCTGTAATGAAAGGCTTCATGCGGCTCCTTTTCGCGACCTGATGCTGCGCTGGTTCGCGATCATTCTCCAAGAAGAAGCAAAAAAAGAAAAGAGCGCGCGGCGAGCCTGCATTTGCCCGCGGTTGACTCCATGTGCCCGCGGCTTGACGCCATATGGATAATGCTGTGCAATCGTGACCGGCCCCGCTCGCTGCACGGATGGGCGCTGCACGGATGGGGCTGCGTGGATGGGCATGACTCAACTTCCCGTGATCGATGTCTCCGGCCTGCGTTCCAGCGAGCTCTCCGATCGCGCTCGCGTAGCGGCCGCGTTGGGACATGCCTGCCGCGAGACTGGTTTCTTCTACGTTGTGAACCACGGCATTCCGGAAGCAACGCGCGATTCCATCTTCGCAGCAGCGCGGGCATTTTTTTCGTTGCCGATTGCGAGCAAGCAGCAGTATTCGATCAAGCGCTCCCGCCACAACCGCGGTTACGTTGCGCTCGAAGCAGAACGCCTCGACGAGAGCAGCGCGCATTCGGATTACAAGGAAGCGTTCAACGTCGGTCTCGAGCTTTCGGCTGACGATCCCGAGGTGCTGGCGGGCAAACCGTTTCGCGGCCTCAATCTATGGCCGGCCATTGACGGCTGGCGAGATACCGTCCTCGCATATTACGACGCATGCCTGACGCTGGGCCGCCTGGTTCACCGCGGCTTTGCGCTCGATCTAGGCATCGAGGAGGATTTCTTCGAGGACAAGCTCGATGCGCCGCTGGCTGTTCTGCGAATGCTGCACTACCCGCCGCAGCCGCAGAAGCGTGATCGCGCTCCCGATAGCGGGGCCGGCGCGCATACCGACTATGGCAATTTAACGATTCTCGCCACGGACGGCGTTGCAGGACTTCAGGTCGGAGCGCGAAGCGGCGATTGGCTCGACGCACCGTACATCCCTGGAGCATTCATCTGCAACATCGGAGATTGCTTGATGCGCTGGACGAACGACGTGTACGTGTCCACGCCACATCGGGTGTCGATTCCCATCGAGGACCGCTATTCGGTGGCATTTTTTCTAGATCCGAATCCCGATGCCCGCGTGGAAGTGCTGCCCGCTTGCGTAGCGCCTGGAGAACAGCCGAGGTATCAGCCCACGACCGGTGCCGAATATCTAACGCAACGGCTTACCGCCACCTATGACCATCTGAAGGAACGCGCCTGATTCTGGGATCGCCTACTTCGTGCCGCGCGCCGTCGGTTCTCGCATGAGGGCGTAATAAACCAGGAAACTCACGGCAAATCCAACGAACCAGGCGTAATCGTAAAGCGCGCGCAGGGCCGGGACAACGAGGCCGATGAACGCCACGAACGCACCCGCGCAAAGAGCCGCGATGGCGCGCAGGTTGACTCCCCGCGTAAATTCGTAGAATCCGTGCCGCCGATAGAGATCCTCAACGAGGATAATTTTTTTTCGCACCAGGAAGTAGTCGCAAATCATCACGCCGGCAATCGGTCCCAGAAAACCGGAATAGCCCAGCAGCCAGCCGGTGATGTAGCTGCTGTAATTGGCTAGCAACTTCCAAGGCTGAAAGACGGCTGCCCCGATCACGCACGCGATCAAGCCGCCGGTGCGGAAGCTGATCACTCGTGGCGCAAGATTCGAGAAATCGTTCGATGGCGAGACCAAATTGGCGGCCACGTTCACGTTGAGCGTTGCCAGTAAAAGCGCGAGCATGGCGATGATCACCGCGACGGGATTGCCCAGGCGCGTCATCACAGTGACCGGATCCCAAATCGCCTGCCCGAAGATCACCACGGTTGCGGACGTCACCGCGATGCCGATGAAGGAATAAAGCGTCATGGTCGTCGGCAAGCCGAGCGCCTGCCCGAGCACCTGCGCTCTCTGGCTGCGCGCATAGCGGGTGAAATCCGGAATGTTCAGCGCGACGGTGGCCCAAAAGCCGACGACGCCCGTCAGCGACGGCACAAAAAATCGGAAGAACTCCCTGAAGTTGTGGAACTTCGATGGCGTCGCGAGCATGGGACCGAATCCGCCCGCTTTCACCACGGCCCAAATCAACAAGGCAATGCCAATGGCGAGCAGAAATGGCGCCGTCAGGCCCTGCAACCAGCGGATCGTGCGGATGCCGCACAGAATCACAATCATGTGCAGCAAAGCGAATGCGACGAAGCAAACAGGGACGAGCCAGCGAATCTCGCTCCATTGTGGGTGCAGCGCCACCAGCATGGCGCTGATGGCCTGGCCTCCGATCCACGTATTGATGCCGAACCAACCGCAGGCCACCAGCGCGCGCAGCATCGCCGGGACGTTCGCACCGAGCACGCCAAAGGACGCGCGCGCGAGCACGGGAAACGGAATGCCGTAGCGGGCCCCCGCGTGCGCATTGAGCAGCATGGGAATCAGCACCAGCACATTTCCGAGAAAAACCGTGAAGATGGCCTGCTTCCAATTCATTCCGCCGGCAATCATCCCGCTGGCCAGCAGATACGTGGGGATGTTGATGCTCATGGCGATCCAGAGCGCCGCATAGTTGTAGGTGCCCCAGCTGCGGCGGTCGGCAGCCACCGGCGCAAGATCGGCGTTGTAGAGGGAACTGGTGCGAAGTGTATCGGCGCCGAGCGCGTCAGACGGTGCGGATACGTTGAGGCGTGCGCCGGTGGGCATGAATGCGTGTCTCTGCGACGTGTATGACGTGTATCGGTTCGGTGTTACCGCGCCACGTGCGTGAGCGCTTGCCTCTTGATGAATTCACCCGAGCCGGCGCGTCCGACAAACTTCCCGTTTTCGACGACGACGCGCCCGCGCGAAAGCACCGTCTTGGGCACGCCCTTGATGCGTATGCCCTCGAACATGGAGTAGTCGATGCGCATGTGGTGGGTCGCCGCGCTAATCGTCTGCTCTTCGTTGGGGTCGAAAATCACGATGTCGGCATCGGAACCGACAGCGATCGTTCCCTTGCGTGGAAAGAGGCCAAAAAGTTTCGCGGGCGCGGTGGAGACAAGCTGCACGAAGCGGTTGGGCGAAAACCATCCGCCATGCACTCCACCGGTATAGATCAAGCTGAGCCGGTGCTCGATGCCCGGTCCGCCATTGGGAATCTTGGTGAAGTCGTCCTTGCCCATCTCTTTCTGCTCCTTGTAGCAAAAGGGGCAATGATCGGTCGAGACCACTTGAAGCGTGTCTCGCGTGAGTCCCTGCCAGAGCTTTTCCTGGTTCCACTTTTCGCGGAGCGGTGGAGTGAAAACGTATTTCGCGCTCTCAAATCCAGGCGCTTCCATTTTTTCGATCGAGAGAAACAAATATTGCGGGCAAGTCTCGGCATAGGCGGGCAGGCCGCGGTCGCGCGCCTCGCGCACCTTCTCGAGCGCGTCATTGCAGGAGAGGTGCACGATGTAGACGGATGCGCCGGCCATCTCCGCGAGCGCGATGGCCCTTCCGGTGGCCTCGCCTTCCGCCGTGGTGGGGCGCGTAAGCGCATGATATTTCGGTGCGCGCTTGCCCTCGGCGAGGGCGCGCTGGACGATCACATCGATCACTCCGCCATTTTCCGCGTGCATGCAGATCATGCCGCCGAATTTCGCCGTTTGCTGCATGGCGCGAAAAATCGTCGCGTCGTCGACCATGAGCAAGCCGGGATAAGCCATGAACAGCTTAAAGCTCGAGACGCCGTCGCGGATCAGTCCGCCCATTTCTTCGAACTGTTTGTCACCGAGCTCGGTGATGACGCAGTGAAACGCGTAATCGATCGCCGCTTTGCCGGCGGCCTTGCCCATCCAGGTATCAAACGCCTTGCGCAGGGGGTTGCCCTTGGTTTGCACCGCGAAATCGATCAGCGTCGTGGTGCCACCGTAGGCCGCGGCAATCGTGCCCGTCTCGAAATCGTCGGAACTCGTGGTCCCTTGGAATGGCATGTCCAAGTGCGTGTGCACATCGACGCCGCCCGGCATCACCAGCAGCCCCGTTGCGTCGATCACCTTGCCGGCATTTTCCGTGGGCAACGAATCGGCGATGGCAGCGATCCGTCCGTCGGTGATTCCCACGTCGCTCGCGAAGGTGTCGTTCGCGGTCACCACGGTACCGTTCTTGATCACTGTGTCGAACCGCATCGAGCCTCCCTCGGTTGCCGCAGCTGGCTTCGAGCTTTTTTTCGCTGCCTCGTAGGTTTCCGGGCCATCATACACGCTAAGTCAGACCCGGCGAAAATCGCGTTTTAGATGGGACCATGCGAAACTTTTCACTCGAAGCCTGTTCAGCATTCGCCAGCAAAAGTGATACGCTGAACCGTCTCGCGAAGGCGCCGCGCGGCTTTGGTGCCAGGGAGCTTTGCACCGGCCGGGCGGCGAGCGTCTTTTATGCCACTTCACGAAACAGCACCGAAGCTCACTCCCGAACAATACGAGCGGAATTTCGCCGAGATCAAGCCGGCCCTGTCGGTGCGTCAAGCGTCCGTCGAAGCGGCCCGCTGCCTGTATTGTTTCGACGCACCGTGCACCATCGCTTGTCCCACGCACATTGACGTGCCTGCCTTCATCAAGAAAATCTCCACCGGCAATCTGCTCGGGTCGGCCCGCGTGATCCTATCCGCCAATATCCTCGGCGAGAGCTGCGGCCGCGTCTGTCCCACGGAAGTGCTGTGCGAGGGCGCCTGCGTGATGCATGAGAAAGGCGAAACGCCCATCGATATTGGCCGCTTGCAACGCTATGCGGTCGATTCAGTTCGCGACCGCAAGTTTCAGCTTTTTCGCCGCGGCGTGCCAACGGCAAGCGCGTCGCGTGCATCGGATCGGGCCCCGCTTCGCTGGCGTGCGCCGCGGAACTCGCAAAGTGGGGCTACGAGGTCACGATTTTCGACCGCAATGAACTCGCCGGCGGTTTGAACACTTACGGGATTGCAGCCTACAAGACCCGCGCGAGCGACTCGCTTCGCGAAGTGGAAATGATCCGCGAACTGGGCGTGCAATTCCGGCAAAAGGTGGAGGTCGGGCGCGATATCGCTTTTGCGGATCTCGAAGAGCAGTTCGACGCCATCTTCATCGGCGTGGGCCTGGGCGAGACCCGCGAACTAAAGATGCCAGGCGAGGACCTGCATGGGGTCTACGGCGCGATCGAGTTCATCGAGAAGACCAAAGTCGCGCCTTTTTCCGATATTGAGTTAGGCGGAAAAGTCGCCTGCATCGGCGCCGGCAACACCGCCGTGGACGTGGTGACGGCCGCTCGGCGACTCGGCGCTGCAGCCGTTTATCTCATTTACCGGCGCGGCGAGCATGAGGCGTCCGCGTTCGAGTACGAAGTCGAGCTGGCGAAAAAAGATTCGGTCGTTTTTCTGTGGCAGACCCAACCCGTGCGCGTTCTCGGGCATGACGGTGTGGTGACTGGCCTCGAATGTGTCCGCACACAGCCAGGTTCTCGCGAGGCCGCGGGCCGCGGCCATGCGCAAGTCGATTGCGGGCAGCGAATTCACCCTCGACGTGGATATGGTCGTGCGCGCGGTGGGGCAAAAACCGGTGACGGAATTTCTTCGCGCGGTGAAGGGACTGCAGCTCAATGCCAACGGCACGGTGCAAATCAACGATCGAGTTCAAAGACGGGGAATCCGAAATATTTCGCTGGCGGAGACTGCACCAACGGCGGAAAAGAAGTCGTGGATGCGGTCGCAGACGGCATGGTGGCCGCTCGCGGATTGGACGCGTGGCTGGGCTCGCCACGTGCCGTGCAATCGACGAATTAGCGGGCACGTAGAGAAAGGCTTGCGCAAAACATGGCCGACCTGACTGTGAAATTTGCCGGGATCACCAGTCCCAATCCGTTTTGGCTCGCTTCCGGGCCTCCCACGAATACCGGCTGGCCAGGTGATGCGGGCGTTCGATGCGGGTTGGGGAGGCGCGGTGTGGAAGACGATCGGCGAACCGATCGTGAATACAAGTTCGCGCTACGCCGCGATCGATCTGAATGGCGCGAAAATGATGGGCTTCAACAACATCGAATTGATCAGCGATCGGCCCATCGAAACCAATTTTCGCGAGATCTACGAGGTCAAGAAACGTTATCCCCGCAACCTGGTGATCGCTTCGCTGATGGTCGAATCGAAGCGCGAATCCTGGCACGAAATGGTGCGCCGCGCCGAAGATGCCGGCTAGCGACGCGCTGGAACTGAATTTCGGCTGTCCGCACGGGATGAGCGAGCGGGGCATGGGGTCGGCGGTCGGCCAGGTGCCCGAATATACAGAAATGATCACGTCGTGGGTGAAAGAGGCGGCTAAAACGCCGGTGATCGTGAAGCTCACGCCCAATGTCACCGACATCACGCGGATTGCGGTCGCGGCCGAACGCGGCGGCGCGGACTCGGTCAGCCTGATGAACACGATCAATTCACTGATGGGCGTGGACCTGGAAACATTCGCGCCGCGGCCCAACGTGGGAGGCAAGTCCTCGCACGGAGGCTACTGCGGGCCGGCGGTGAAACCGATTGCGCTGCACCTGCGTGTCCAGCGTGGCAAAAAAGGTGCGCATCCCGATCAGCGGGATCGGCGGCATCGGCTTCTGGAATGATGCCGCCGAGCACATCGCCCTCGGCGCCTCCACGGTACAGGTCTGCACGGCAGCGATGCACTACGGTTTCCGCATCGTGGAAGACATGATCGACGGACTATCGCAATACATGGACGCGCATGGCTTCCGCAGCATCGAAGATTTTCGCGGACGCGCTCTGCGCAACGTCTGCGACTGGGGCGATCTGGATCTCAATTATAAGATCATCGCGGAAATTCACGCGGAGCTTTGCATCGGATGCCAGCTTTGTTATGTGGCTTGCGAGGACGGCGCCCACCAGTGCATCGCGCCGTACAACGTCGCGGGCAACGGGAAGAAGAACGCAAACGGCATGGGTGTGCACGTGCCGGGAATTCTGGAAGACGAATGCGTCGGCTGCAATCTGTGCGCGCTGGTCTGCCCGGTGGATCGCTGCATCACTATGCGCGAGGTAGACACTGGACACGCGCCGATGACCTGGAACGAGCGGAGCAAGCAGCAGGAAGACTCCTGCGCCCCGCCGTCGCCGAGCGGGAACTAATTTGCAGGCGGCTGTCGGCTAGCGCAGCTACGTGCTGGAAGCTTCAGTCAGCGGCTTGGGCGGCGCTGGGCGCTTCGATGCGCACAATCTCGCCGTAAGTTTCCGGCCGGCGGTCTCGATAAAATTGCCAAGTGGCGCGTACCTGCTGGATTTCATCTAGGTCCAGATCGGCCACCAGCAGCTCATCTTTGTCCCGGCTAGCCTGCGCGACGATTTTGCCGCGCGGATTGCAGAAATAACTCTTGCCGTAGAATTCTCCGATGCCCCAAGGCTGTTCGACTCCGACGCGATTATTCGCCGCGATGAAATAGCCATTGGCAACCGCATGCGCGGGCTGCTCGAGCTCCCAGAGATATTCGGAGAGGCCGGCGACGGTCGCCGAAGGGTTGAACACAATTTCCGCGCCGTTCATTCCGAGAATGCGCGCGCCTTCCGGGAAATGACGGTCATAGCAGATATACACGCCAATCCGGCCGTAGCGCGTCTGAAAGACCGGATAGCCGCCATTTCCCGGCGTGAAATAGAACTTCTCCCAAAAGCCCGGATGGCAATGCGGGATATGGTGCTTGCGATATTTCCCCACGTATTTGCCATCGGCATCGATCACCGCCGCGGTATTGAAGAATACGCCAGGCATGTGAATCTCGTACACGGGGACGATCATGACCATGTGGTATTTTTTCGCAAGCTTCTGCATGCGCGCCACGGTCGGCCCGTCGGGCACCGGCTCGGTGAGGTCGTACCAGCGGGTTTGCTGCTCGGCACAAAAGTACGGGCCGTAGAACAGCTCCTGTAAGCCCAGCACCTGAACCTTCTTTTTGCCCGCCGCCTCGATCAGGCGTTCGTGCTTGGCGATCATTCGCTTCTTGATTTCGTCGAGCGAATATTTTTCCGGAGACCACTCGCACGTCGCCTGCGTCAGCCCACATCGCACGATTCTCGCCACCGGCCACCTCCGTTATGGGTTACAGCGCTTGAGTGTACTGCGCACCTGCGGCCCGCCACAACCGCACGCTTTGCGATCGAGCGCATTGGAATTTTGACGAACACCTTCAAGCCGCGATCTTGCCCCGGCTTGTTGACGCCGATCGAGCCGCGATCGGTTTGAGTAGCACAGGCACTCTGCCTGTGCTCGGGTGGCAGCAGCCGAGAAAAGCCTCGGCCTCGGCCTTAACGAGGGCTTCTGGTCCCCGTTTCGAAAGCACTTCCGGCCCGGTCTGATTCGAATGCGTGAGCCTTCGCCCATTTCGAATCGCTCTCCGATTTGTGATCACTGTAAAGTACCTATTGTAACGAAGTAATATTTGTGCTACGCTACCTCATGTTCGCCGCACTCCACTCTCGTTCTGCATTTCGGCCCATCCCCGTTTCACCCCCGAGGGACAGGTTCTACTTGCGGCTCGCCAACACACTGAAGTAACTCAAGCAAAATGAACACTTACAAAATGAGTGCGCTGCAAGCCCCGTGCAATGAACACTTACAAAAAAACCGGGAGGGGGGTAGGGATTATTTGTTACGCAACTGCAAGTAGAACCCGCAGCCGGCGGCTACTGGGCCAGATGCGCCAGGGTGTGTGCCAATACTTGCACGCCGCGATCGATGTCCTCAGGGGAGGCGTATTCGTCGGGCCGGTGGCTGTAGCCGTTGCGGCAGGGAATGAAAACCATGCCGGTGGGCGCGATTCGAGAGATGAACAGCGAATCGTGATAGGCGCGGCTGACCATGGGCATGAAATTCAGGCCGAGCGTCCGGCACGACGCGGAGATCGCTTCCGTAATCAGCGGGCTCGCTTGCGCCGGAGCGTCGGCATTAATGAGCTCGACTGTCAACGCGCACCTGCCGCTTGGCGGCTGCCTCATCGCAGGCGAGCTTTGATCGCAGTCGAGCATGCCGTCGCGGCGCGCGAGATCGGTGTCGCGAACGTCGATCTCCAGCACGGTTCGGCTGGGAACGCTGTTGACTGCGCCGGGGAACACGTTGCAAACGCCGGTGGTCGCCACCGAGTCGATGGATTGCGTGGCCTTGGCGGCGGCTTCCACCGCGAGGGCAATTTCGGCCGCAGCGAGAAAAGCGTCATGCCGGTCCGGCATCAACATCCCGCCCGCGTGACCGCCCGCGCCCTCGATTTGGACGCGAAGAGTTGCCGGCGCGGCAATCGCCGTGACAATACCGATGGGAATTTCTTTGCGCTCGAGCAGCGGGCCCTGCTCGATGTGCAGTTCGACGAAGGCGTGGTAGTAATCGCTCGCGAGCGGAACGTGTTCGAGCGATCCGTGCAGACCCGCCTGCCGCAAAATCTCCTCGAGGCTCTGGCCTTCGCGATTCTTCAACTGCCGCGCGGTCTCCGGCGAAAGCGTGCCCGACAGCAAACGGCTGCCCAGGCAGCCGATTCCGAACAGCGTCGGTTCCTCGGAGGTGAAGACCAGCAACTCGATCGAGCGACGCGGACGGAATCCGCTGCGCTGCAGCGCGCGGATCGCTTCGAGGCCGCCCAGCACGCCGACCGTGCCGTCATATCGGCCGGCGTGTGGCACCGCGTCCGTGTGCGAGCCGGTCCCGACGGCTGCGAGATGGGGGTCGGCGCCGGTCCATCGCGCAAACGTGTTGCCGACGGCGTCGGTTCGGAGATGCAGTGCGGCTTCGGAGAAAAGCTCGCGCAGATAGGCGCGTGCCGCCAGATCCTGCGCCGAAAAAACGACGCGCGTAACCGCGGGAGCAGGGGCGTCGGAAAAGGTCGCCAGCTTTTCCAGCTCGTTCAGCAAGCGGTCGAGATTGACGGTGATTTGCATCGCACGCCCGAATATTATGCGGGAGCTAGCCCAAGGGATGGCGGTTCCACGGCTTGTAGATGAGATATTTGGCGGGCACTTTTCCCAAAGCGCCGAACCACTGCAGACAATACGGAGCCATCCAGATGAAATCGCCGGCGGCGACCGGATACCAGCGGTCGCCGAGGCGATAGATGCCCTGGCCTTCGAGCATCAGCAGGCCGTGCTCCATGACGTGCGACTCCACCATCGGAAGGATCGCTCCGGGCTGGTAGGTCATGGTGTTCACCGCAAAATCGAATGCTGGATCGTCCGGCAGCAGAGCTCGGACGAGCAGCGCTTCATCCCCCATGAAGGCCTGGGGCGCGATGGAACCCTCTTTTCCGACCAGCAGCGCCGGCATCGGCGGTCGCGACGGTGAGCGCTTTTTGTGCGGCGCTCGAGGCCCGGTCCAAAGCTTGATATTCCTTCTCGATGACCGCAAGCCGCGTGGCCTCCGGCGCGCTGATCACCGAGCCACCGCGCAAATGGCAGATACGCATAGCCGCCCTTCGCGAGGACGTACTTGTCATCAGACGCCTCGAATTGCGCTTTCCCTTCGAGAACGAAGATGAAACGCTGCGCTTCTGTGGGGCCTAACGAGCCGCCCGCTTCAATTTCGGCTGTGTATTGCGTGAATGCCGCTTTCATCGCGGGCGCGGCGTGAACGATGGCCGACGCTCGGTGCATTCCGGGCAACGGAGCGCGCACAAATGTATCCGGCGTTAGCAGGACATGATCGGCCTGCACGGAGCTGCGGGTTTGTCCGAGATGATGCAGGGGCTTGTCCTGCGTTGGCGGCGTCATTTTTGTGGTCGTCGTTTGATTTGTTGTAGTCGTTTCAGCCATGCGAATGCTCCAATCGATCGAGAAAGTGAAGGCCCGTCTGCAGCGCCGCCGCTACGTCCTCAGAAAGAACACGCTCGTCCGGATGATGGCTGATTCCCCCGGGACTGCGAAGAAAGAGCATCGCGATCGGCATCTTCCGGGCCAGGATCATGGCATCGTGACCGGCGCCGCTCGCCATTCTGTACACCGGGAAGCCGGCTTGCTGAACGGCGTGCTCCATTGCCACGATCAAGTCCGGATCGCACAGGACCGACGGCTGTTCGTGCCTGCTCAAACATTCAAATTGCAATCCGCGCCGCTGGGCAATCTCGCGGGCCGCGGACAGGATGCTGTCCACAGCCGCGGTTCGTTGCGCGTCGGAGGCGTGGCGGACATCCAAGCTTGCGCGCACTTCGCCGGCAATCACGTTGCTCGCTCCCGGAAGCGCTTCCACCTTGCCCACCGTGGCCACAAGTCCCGGTATCGCGCGAGCTTGCTGTTCGACGGCCAGAATCCACTCGGCCGCCGCAGCCACTGCGTCTTGCCTCAAATGCATAGGCGTGGTACCGGCATGATTCGCCCGGCCGCGAAAGGATACGCGCGCTTGCGTCTGCCCCGCAATGGCTTCCACGACGCCCAGCGGCAAACCGAGCTCGTCGAGCACGGGTCCCTGCTCGATGTGAAATTCGACATAGCCCACCACGGGATCGCGCACGATCGCCTCGGCCATGCGTGCAGGGTCCGCGCCGAAGTCGCGGATGGCCTGCGCCACGGTGACGCCTCGCGCGTCCTGCTTCTCGAGTAACGCCGCATCGACGGCGCCCACCAGCGCTCTGCTACCGATGAATGGCGTGCCAAACCGAACGCCCTCTTCTTCGGAAAAGCCGACCACCTCGATCGCAAACGGCAGTCGCCGTCGACCGAGGCTTTCGATTAACGCGATGCCCAGGACCACGCCCAGGATCCCGTCAAAGGCGCCCGCGCATGGCACGGTATCGAGATGCGAACCGATCAGCAGCCGCGGAGCATCGGGAGTGACTCCCTCGTAATACCCGCGCAGATTACCGGCAGAGTCCACGGAAACGCTCATGCCCAGCGATTCCATCCAGGCCCGAAGCATGCGGTGAACCTCGCGCATCGGCGGCGAAAGAAAGGTGCGCGTGGTGCAACCGGGCTGCTCGCTCAACTCCGCGATGGCCCGGCAGCGGGCGATGATTTCCTCCGGCTTTACGATTCGAACCATGCTTTGATTTGGGCTTCGATTTGGATTTGCGCTTGCCTGCTGGCGCGTTCCGCTACAATCATACGCTCGTTATGGAAAATGCCCTCGAGCGGCTGAACCGTCTCCCCGCGAACGAGGCCCGCGCCGAACTGCTGGCCTGCTGCGGATCGTCGTCGTGGGCGCGAGAGATGGCGGTGCGGAGGCCCTTCGGCAATCCCGCGGAGCTTTTCGCTGCCGCCGACGAGATCTGGCGCGGCCGCAACCGCGAGGACTGGCTGGAGGCTTTCGCGAGTCACCCGCAAATCGGCGAAAAACGGGCAGAAAAGCAAATGGATTCCGCGGCGGGTCAGCAGCTTGCGAGCCGCTGGTCGGCCGATGAGCAGTCGGTGGCCGCCCGGAACTCCGCGGACGTCGCCACCAAGCTGGCGGACGGGAACCGGCTCTACCGGGAACGCTTCGGATACATCTTCATCGTCTGCGCGACCGGTAAGACGGCGTCCGAGATGCTTGCCATTCTCGAGCAGCGTCTTCAAAATGACGCCTCCGCGGAATTGACGATCGCCGCGGAGGAACAGAGGCGCATCACGCGTCTACGCCTCGAGAAATTGCTCGCGACGCAGCCGCGCGAAGAACGTGCGCCGCAAACGACGGGCGAGGGGCGGTTCGATAAGAGTTGAGCGGCATATCTACTCACGTGTTAGACACTGCGCGCGGCTCTCCGGCCGCAGGCATTTCGGTTTCTTTGGAAGTGCGCACGGGAAACGATTGGAGGCGGCTTGCGGAGACCGCTACGGACGAGAGTGGTCGCGCCGGCAATCTGATTCCGTCCGCCGAGCCATTCGAGCGCGGCACGTATCGGCTGCGTTTCGACGTTGTGGCCTATTTTCGGGCGCAAGGTGTTGAAACGTTTTACGCCGAGATCAGCGTCACATTCAAGGTTCGTAATCCGGGGGAGCAGTATCACGTGCCGTTGCTGTTGAGCCCCTGGGGGTACACCACCTATCGAGGTAGTTAACGCATGCCGCCAGCCGTCAGCGAATGGTCCAACCTGATTCTCCGCGTGACTCACGTTTTCGTGGCGATACTCTGGATCGGACAGACGTATTACTTCACCAAGCTGGATCAGCGGCTGACGCAAGAGGAGAAAGCATCGCGCGCGAGCGGTGGCACCGCGCAAGTCTGGATGGTGCACAGCGGAGGATTTTTCATCGCCGAGCGTCAATCCACCCCCAAATTATTGCCCTCGACGCTGCACTGGTTCCGCTGGGAAGCGCTCATGACCTGGCTTTCGGGCTTCTTGCTTCTCGGCCTGCTCTATTATTCCGATGGGCTGCTGCTCGATTCCAGCGTTTCGAGTATAGGGATGGGCGCGGGCGTGGCCATCGGTATCGGAACGCTTGTCGCCGGCTGGTTGGTGTACGACCTGCTATGGACTTCGCCTCTGGGTGGCTCACCGGTGGTTGCGGGAACGATCTCTTACATCCTGGTCGTGGCGCTCATTTACGCGCTCACGCATTTGCTGAGCGGCCGCGCCGCCTATATTCACATCGGCGCACTCTTCGGCACGATTATGAGCGCCAACGTCTGGGCAAAAATACTGCCTGCCTCGCGGAACATGTTGAATGCCGTCAAGCAGGGCCGGCAAGCGGACATGACTTTGGGTTCTCGCGCCAAAGCTCGCACCATCCACAACACCTACATGACGATTCCGGTCATCTTCATCATGGTCAGCAACCACTTCCCCGGCACGTACGGCAGCAGCTACAACTGGCTGATTCTTTCCGTGCTGATTCTGGCGGGCGGCATCGCGGCTAAGCTCATCTATTATCGAACTTGATGAGTTTAGAAGCTGGCCTCGAACTCACGGAAGCGCCGCTCGAGTTCCCACTGCTGCTGCGCCTTCTCGCTCGCCTTCAGGAATGCGGAGCACGCGATCGAGGGCTTTTCGCCGCCGGGTGCATCTGAAGCGCACGCAGTGGCAGAGCGCGTGAACGCATCCTGCTCCCGCCACAAGCTCGCGCCGGGGAGAAAGCTGTGTTCGAGGCTTGTGCGCGCCATCTGTTTCAGGTCCGCGTAGCTGAGCGCATAGGTTTCGGCGGCGCGCTCATACTCGTGCGTTAGGTCAATGCGCGAAACGCCCTCGTCATCGGTGGAGAGCGCGACAGGCACGCCGTATTGACGATAGAGCGCAAACGGATGCTGCTTGCCGGTAACGCCCAGAATGACGTCGTTGCTGGTGAGATTGATTTCAACCGTGACGTGCTTTTTGGCCATTTCTTTCAGCAGATCGTAGGGGCGATCCTCGTACATGACGTCGACGCCATGGCCGATTCGCTCGGCGCCAGCTTCCTCGATTGCGAGCCGGATGTGGCAGCACAGACCCTCAGGCGGGACCAAGCCTGGCGCGAGTTCGCCGGCATGCAAGGTGATGTGCACCCGCGGATAAAGGCCGTGCAAGAAGCCGACCATACGCATGTGCTCGTTGTAGTCGGCCATCGAAATGCGGCCATCTTCGGGCATCACGAAGTTGATTGCCACGACACGCGGATCGGCGGCGGCGATTTCAAAACCGAGCAGGGTCTGCGCGAAGACCTCCGCCTTGGGAAACCCGCGCAAGACGCAATACTGATAGCGAATTTGCACTCCGCAAGCCGCGGCCTGGTTTGTCTGGCCGCAGTGCTCTAACTCATTGCGAGTTCGCTGCGCTTCATCCAGCGCCGCGCGAGCTGTAGCAACATCGGCGCCCACCCCAGCCGCAAGTAAATCCTGCCGAAGACTGGCGAGATCTTCGCGCCAGCCGATTTTCTGAGCGATGGCGGCGGTTTGCGTGAAGTCGGGCACTACAATGGTTTCGAGATACTGTTCGTTCTGCGCGGCGGCCCGCGTCGCAACCTCGTCTAGCCACCGGCCCGCGTGAGGCCAAAAGGCAGGAAGGTACTTCGGGAAGGTCTCAAAGAAATGATCGCGAGCGGTGACTCCGGGCGAAGGCGAGAAACCTCGCATCGAGAAGGAATCAATCAGAGCGCCATACAAGTGATCGTCGGTCAGGGCTTGCTCCGCCGGAACCTGGCCGTTCGCGCACACCGCGCGAGGCGGATCGGTACGCGTCACGAGTTGCGGCTTGGCGAAGGACATTCCCGCAAGAGCGACGCAGAGATTATCCTCGGCCCCGGCGCGAATGTACGATTCTGCATACACGGCGCCATCCAAGTGATGGTGGAGGTCGCCGCCCTTAGGCATGCGTTCAAGAAAAGCGCGCAATTCGAGGGGGTTGCTGCGCGCTTTTTCGAACGCGCGCGAGGCGTGCTCCTCGGCAGTTGCGGGGGATTGGGTCTGCGCGCTGGCCATCGGCAGCAGAACGAATGCGACAGCCGCAAGGAGCGCAGTCAGGCGGCGGATGTTTCGCATTCGAATTTTGAGCAATCGAATTTTGGGCAATGGGGGGCGCACGTTCGCAATCCCGAACTGGAAATCTAACGCTGTAGCTTACACTGGGAATCGAGTTACTGCACAAATTGCAGCGTGTATGCAGTGGCTGGGTCAAATGGCTTATCGATCACTTTCAAATCGAGCAGCTGGTTGTACATCGTTGTCCAGCGTTCGGCTGTCATGTGGCCGAGTTGCGCGCCGCTCGGATCGTCGCCAGTGACAAAATGGCCGTCGCGCAAGGCCTGCCAGCTGAACTGCATCCAATCGGGGGTCAGCGCGGGATTAAGCTTCGAAATTAATGCGTGGGCCGGCGCCGGGTCGTTCAAGTATTCGCGCCAGCCGCGCAGCGACGCTCGCACGAACTTCGCCACCACATCGGGATGCTGCAGCAGGAAGTCGCGCGTCGTGACCATTACCCGATACGGGGCGTAGCCGGCTTCGCTCGTCAGCAGCACCCGCGTCTGGACTCCTGCTTTTTGCGCGAAGAACGGCTCGGATGTGGCGAAAGCCTGCTGCACGTAGTTGGGGTCGGCGATGAAATTCGCGACGTTCATCATCGCGGGGACTTCGTGCACGCGGTTTAGTTGATATTTCCGCTCGATAAATTCCCACCAGGTCGAGCCGGTCTTGATGGCCACGGTGTGACCGTTCAAATCGGCAAACGAATGAATCGGAGAATCCTGGCGAACCATGATCCCCTGAGGATCGCGCTGCATGGTCGCCGCGATGGCCACGAGAGGCAGTCCATTGGCAATCGCTTCCAGGATGTGGTCGGAAGATTGCATCGCGAACTGCGCACGGCCGGAGGAGACCTGCTTATCCGCGTCCAGATAAGGCCCCAAAGGCAAAATCGTGACGTCGAGACCTTCGTCTTTGTAATAGCCCTTCACCACCGCGGTAAAAAATCCGCCGTGTTCCGGTTGCGGATACCAATCGGCCTGCAGTGTCACCTTGAGAAGACCCGGTTCAGTCGAGGACGCGTGCTGGCAGCTCGTTGCCCAAAGCGCGACCGCCATCAGCATAAAGAAGTGTGTGCAGCGCGGCGAAATCATGCGTGTGTGGAACGCGAGAAAACATTCAGCGTAGCACCGTGGCCGGCCCCGAACTCACGGCTTCGGCGATAGGTCGCATCAGCTTTTCGTTGGGTTGGGAGGCCTGCGACATATGCTAGTGTCGGCGCATGGGAAGCGCAGGAATCGCGCGTACGGGTGTCACCGCAGCCGACGAAGAATGCATGCGCGAGATTTATGAGTTCACTGCCCGCACGCTCGAAACATCCCAGCCGGTTCCTTTTGGCGCCCTCATTGTAAACACCAAGACGGGCAAGCGGCTGATGATCGGCACCAACGCCGTCAGGGCGGAAAACGATCCCAGCGCTCATGGCGAAACGCGAACAGTTCGCCTCGCCTGCAAAAAGCTGAAAAGCCCGGTGCTCGCCGGCTACACGATGTATTCCACGTGCGAGCCGTGTCCGATGTGCATGGCCAATGCGCTGTGGGCGCAGCTCGACCGCGTGGTATACGGGGCAACGATTGCCGACGCTGCCCGTTTTGTGCTTCAGATCCATATCGACGCCAAGGAAGTCGCTCGCCACTCGGACATGCACTGCATTGTCGAAGGCCCGGTGCTGCGCGATTTGTGCTTGACGCTCTTTACGCACCCCAAAATGCAGAAGGCGTTTCGCTCGTGGCCGACGTACAAAGCGCAAAGGAAGCCTTAGGCCGTTCGCCGCCATGGATTCGCAGGATATCGCCGAGTTATCTCGCATCGTGGGCGATGACGCGCGTCTCATCACCGAGCCGGGCGCCGTCGAACAACTCTCGCGCGATTTTTATTGGTATTCGCCGGTCCTGCGCAAGGAGCTCGACGGCAAAGTCGGCGACGCTGTGGTACAGCCCCTCAGCGCATTCGAGATACGAAAGGTGCTGCGTTACTGCCACGCGCGCGACATCCCGGTGACCGCTCGCGGGGCGGGCACGGGAAACTACGGCCAGGCAATTCCTCTGCACGGCGGGGTGATTCTGGACCTCACGCGCATGGATGAAATTGAAGCCATTCAGCCGGATGGCGTCGCCATCTGCGGACCTGGCGTGCGATTGGGCGTGCTCGAAAACGAAGCTCGCAAACGTGGCTGGGAACTTCGCTGCTATCCCTCGACGATCGTCAAATCTTCTCTCGGCGGTTTTCTCGGCGGCGGGTCTGGCGGCGTGGGCTCGATCGCCAATGGAAATCTCAGAGACTTCCATACCGTGCGAGCGCTTGAGATTGTAACGATGGAGCCGGAGCCTCGGCTGGTCTTTCACGAAGGTGAAGCCGTCCACGAAATTCTGCACGCTTGGGGCACCAACGGAATTATCACGCGCATCTGGCTCGCGCTCGCTCCCGCCGTGGACTGGTCGCAGTGCGCCGTGGCGTTCGGCTCCTTCGATGCGGCCTTCGACTTCAGCGAGCAGATCGCCACGGACGCGGCCTGGACCAAGCGTCTGGTCACGACATTTGAATGGCCGATTCCGTCGTTCTTCACACCCGTGAGACCGTACGCGCCGGAAGGTAAAGCGCTGATCTTTTTCATGATCGCCAGCGAGCAACTCTCCGCGCTCGAAGCCGCAGCCAAGAAGTCGGGCGGCGAAATCACCTACTCCGGGGCCTATTCGGGGTTGCGGACGCGCCCGCTGCTCTCGGATTACACCTGGAATCACACGACTCTTTGGGCCATGACCGCGGATGACGCCTATACCTACCTGCAGTGTGGGTTTGATCCGGTCACCGTGCGGGAACAGTTGCGACAATTGAAAGAACGGTTCGGCAAAGAAATCCTGTTTCACATGGAATTCATCAAGAATGGCGCGGGCCAAATTGTTCCCGCGGCGATTCCGGTCGTCTATTTCGTGAGCGAAGCGAGGCTCAACGAAATGATCGATTTCTGCCGCGAGATCGGGGTGTTACGTCGCGAATCCCCATGTCAACAATGTCGAGGGCGGCGGGCGTTACCGCGCGGATCATGTCCAGCTTGTGGCCAAGCGGCGTAACGATCCGAAGGGCTTGCTGAACCCGGGCAAAATGGTCACCTTCGAGCCACAAATTCACGCCGTGGAAAAGAAAAGTCAGTGAAGACGTGGATCCCGGACTCGCGCAATTTTGCCTATCTGAATTGGAAGCAGGTCGATGCGCTGCCGCGGGAGTCCACGCTGCTTGTTTTGCCTACGGCTGCGATTGAGCAGCATGGTCCGCATCTGCCGCTCGCGACCGATACGCTCATCAATAATCTTCTGCTTGGGCATGCGCTGGAAAAGCTTTCGCCGCAATTGTCCATCTATGCCCTGCCGCCCGTGCATTACGGCAAAAGCAACGAGCATATCGGCTTCCCTGGAACGCTGTCGGTCAGCGCTTCGACCTTCATGGCGGTTTTGCGCGATCTAGGCGCAAGCATTTCGAGCGCCGGCTTTCATAAGCTGGTGCTCTACAACACGCACGGCGGCAATACTTCGCTGATCGACGTGATGGCCCGCGACCTGCGCGCCGAATTTGGGCTGCGCACGTTCGCCCTGCACGGGTCCGGCGGGATCCGCTTCGAAGGTCTCGATCCGCAAGAGCGAGCGTACGGTTTCCACGCCGGCGAAGTCGAAACCGCGTTTCTCTTGGCGAGCGTGCCGGAACTCGTCGATCGCTCGGCGTATACCGTCAATTACATCGCGGATGTGGCGAAACCCGAACTGCTGCGCCCTGAAAATGCGCCGGCCGTCTTTTCCTGGCTGACTCGCGACATTTCGCCAAGCGGCGTCTTAGGCGATCCGCGACCGGCGACCGCGGAAAAAGGCGCGCGCTGGATCGAAGAAGCTTCGACGCAGGTCGCCACGTTGCTCGAAGCCATGTACCGCTATCCGGATCAGCGCGAAAAATGAGCGTCGCTCACTGGGTCGATTGCGGCGAATGGAGTGCGCCTCGAACGAGGCGTTCGCTGCCGCATGTCCGACGGAGTGGAACTGGCCTCAGACCATTATTATCCGCAGGGTGATCCGCAGGGTGGCCCCAACCCCACTCTACTGATGCGTCAGCCCTACGGGCGCGACATCGCGTCGACGGTTGTGTATGCACATCCGGTCTGGTTCGCGCAGGCAGGGCTACAACGTCGTGATTCAGGATGTCCGCGGGCGCGGCGATTCCGGGGGCGAATTTTATCCCTTTCGCAACGAAGGCCGCGACGGCGCCGAGACGATCGCGTGGCTGCGAACGCGCGCCGAATCGAACGGCCGCGTCGGCATGTACGGATTTTCGTATCAAGGCATGACGCAACTGCTCGCCGCCGCCGAACAGCCCGAGGGCTTGGTTTGCATCGCGCCGGGCATGACGGCCCACGATCTCTATCACGGCTGGTTTTATCATCAAGGCGCGCTGCGATTCGCGTCCACCTTGGGCTGGGGCATTCAGCTGCTCAAGGAAGACGCGCAGGCGGCTCGCGCTTCGCGAGGCGAGCGACCGCCTGGAGCAGGCCTGGGCCAATCTCGCGACGCAAACCGGAGTCATTCCCTTTCGCGCGCACCCGGCTATTAACGGTGCGGGCGTTCCCTCGTACGTCCTCGACTGGCTGGACCACGATCAGCCCGATGAGTACTGGTCGTCCCTCGATGTGAGCGGCACGATTCAAAACATCGGCGTTCCGGCACTGCACATATCCGGGTGGTTTGACATGTTTCTTGCACGGCAGCATCGATGGCTTTCTCGCTCTTTGCGCGAACGCAGCGAGCGATTTTGCGCGAGAGAACCAATACTTGATTGCCGGCCCATGGATTCACATTCCCTGGGGAGACCGAATCGGCGCGGGCGATTTCGGCACCGAGGCGTTACTCGACACGGACGAAATCCTTCTCCGCTGGTTCAATCACTGGCTCAAGGATTCGGGCGAGTTTGCCTCCGAGCCGAAGATTCGCCACTTTGTAATCGGGGAAAACCGCTGGCGCACCGCAGAGGCGTGGCCGCGCGACGCGAATTACGCGCTGCACCTGCACAGCGGCGGCAAAGCAAATTCGCGCAAGGGGGATGGCGATCTGTCCGAGCTTGCCCCACAGAACGAAGAGCCGCCCGACGTCTTTGTTTACGACCCCGAAGTGCCGGTTCTTGCGCCGGGGGGACCTTCGGCGACTGCCGGATGCTTCGATCAAGCCGTGCTGGAGCTGGGCAACAACGTTCTCGTCTATACGACCGAGCCGCTTGCTGAACCTCTGCGCGTTCTCGGGACGCCGCGCGTCGCACTGTATTGCTCGACGTCATCCGCGCACACCGACTTCACCGCGAAACTCGTTCGCGCCAAAGCGAACGGCGCGGCGGAGTTCATCTGTATCGGCATCGCGCGATCGAGCTGGCTTTTTGCGCCAATCGGAATACAGCGCGGACAAAATCCACCTTTGGCGAATTCAATCTCGAGCCGACCTCCTGCCTTTTCGCACGCCGGTGAACGGATTCGACTGGAAATCGCGAGTAGCGCCTTCCCGCTCTATGATCGCAATCCGGGCACGGCGGTTCCGTCCGGCCGCGCCACTTCCTGGGACTGGAGACGCTCGACGCAATTCGTGTACCACGATCGCGAGCACCCGCAGCGCTCTTTTTTTGCCGAAATATGAAGGCGCTGCGTGACGGTCGCGCCACAAATCGAGTTCGCGAACGTCAGCAAGCGCTACGGCAGCGCCAGCATGGTTCTCGAGTGCCTGAATCTCACGATTCCAAAGGGCGCATTCGTCACGCTCATCGGTCCGTCCGGCTGCGGCAAATCCACGGTGCTGAAATTGATTGCCGGCCTTACGCAGCCCACAAAAGGCGAGATCAGAGTCGACGGAATGACTCCGCAAAACGCTCGAGAAACGTTGTCCTACATTTTTCAAGACCCGACGCTGCTGCCGTGGCGGCCGGTGGAGCAAAACGTTGGCCTCGGTCTCGAACTCGAAGGCGTGAGCAAGATGCGCAGACAGGAACAAACCGCGGCGCTGCTCAAGCTGGTCGGGCTCGAACACGTGGCGAAGTTTTATCCGCGTGAACTTTCTGGCGGCATGAAAATGCGGGTATCCATCGCCAGGGCTCTAGCGACAAGCCCAAAGCTCTTGCTGATGGACGAACCCTTCGCGGCCCTCGACGAAATGTCGCGCAACCGCCTGAACGAGGAGCTGCTACGTCTGAAAGCCGAACAAGGATGGACCGGCGTCTTTGTGACGCATTCGGTGGAGGAGGCTGTCTTTCTGTCTTCGCAGGTGATTGTGCTCGCTCCGCATCCGGGACGGATCCATGAGGTGTTCACGATTGATCTGCCGTTTCCCCGCACAGCAGCCCTGCGCGAAACACACCAGTTCGGCGCGCTGGTCGCCAAGGTCTCGCAAGTTTTGCGAGGCACGATTCCGCAATGAAGCAGTGGCTCATGATCGTGGCCAATGCCGTCGCCGTATTTGCGGGTCTGCTGCTGATTTGGCAGCTCGCGTTGTGGATCTTTCATGTCCCGCCGTATATGTTGCCGTCGCCACTGGCGGTGACCCGCGTGGCGATCGAGCGTTTTTCTTCGCTGTTCACGTCGTTGCTGATTACCGCCGAGGAATCCGCCTGCGGACTGATCGCCAGCATCGTCGTGGGCGTCTTGATCGCTCTGCTTTTCGCGCAATTTCGCTGGGTGCGGCAAACTCTCTATCCCTATACCATCCTTTTGCAGACCGTTCCGATCGTCGCCGTCGCTCCCCTGATCCTGATGTGGATTGGCGCCGGAACAGCCGCCGTCGCGTTCATCGCATTTATCATTTCGCTCGCGCCCATCATCGCCAATACCACGCAGGGACTGATCAGCGTCGAGGAAAACCTCGTCCACCTCTTCCTGATGCATAACGCATCGCCCACCCAAATCTTGTTCAAGCTGCGCCTTCCGCATGCGGTCCCCTCCCTTTTTGTGGGCATTCGCATCGCCAGTGGCATCGCCGTGATCGGTGCGATTACCGGCGAGCTTTACGCGGGGTCGAGCCGGGTAGGAGTCGGCGGGCTCGGTTACTCGATTCTCTACGCCTCATCGCAATTGCAGACGGACTATCTCTTCGCGCTGGTGGGTGCTGCAACCGTTCTGGGATTTTCCTTTTTCTTCCTGGTGATGTCTTTCGAATGGTATTTCCTGCACAAGTGGCACGAGTCCGCCCGTACGCCGGAGACGACCTGAAGCGAGTAGCTTTGCCTTTGGGAGCAAGAAATGTTGCGACTCGAAACGGAAACGGGATGGTGGCTAGTGACGCATCCCGATCACGCGCGCCTTGCTGGCGCTTTCGCCGAACGCTGGGGCAACGAACGCTTTCGATCGCCGGAGCCACGAGCCAACGTCTTGAAGGGCATCTCGCGGCACGACGACGGTTGGGCTACACGCGACGCCGCGCCACAGATTACGCGGCAAGGCAAGCCCAGCGCATTTTCGGTGGAACTCGTGGGCAAGTATTCCGCTTTCGAAGAAATCGACTTGGCAGATTACCTTGCGGTTCGCGACCGCGCGGTACGCCTGATCGCGGAGGAGGATCCCTACGCTGCGCTGCTCATTTCCATGCACACCTACAGTTTGCTGAGCGAGCATGCCGACCGCTCGACGATCGCGCCGCAGGAATTGCCATTACTCGACGAGTTTCTCGACCGGCAGAGGGAGTTTCAAAAGGAGCTTCGCCTGCGCATGACCGAAGATGGGAGATTCGCCGCCGAACAAACCAGCGAGGAGACCGTGCTCGATCACTTCCGGCTGCTGCAAGCCACCGACAATCTTTCGCTCCTGACCTGCGTGGATTTTCGGCAGCCGTCCCACTTGCTGCATCCCCTGCCGCTGCGCGCGGGCGGCCGTTCGCCCGTTGCCGTGCGATCCGCCGGATCGCGAGAGTTCGTGCTCGATCCATATCCTTTTGCCGAGCCGTCGCTGACGTTCAGCTTTCCGGCGCGTCACGTGACGGGAAAAACATTCGCAACGCCCGCGCAACTGCAGCGAGCATTCACGTCCGCACCTGTGGAAATGCTCTCGGTAACCGTTCGAGCCCGTTAGCGCGCGCCGCGTCCCGGACGATTCCGAATCGCATCGCAGTTAAAACAGTGTCCTTGCTGGCAGCACGCTCTTCGGCATGGCGGCGCTTACGGTGAACATCGGTTCGTTCACCACCTGGCTGAACTTCAGGTGCAGCGCGACGCTACAGAGCAGGTAGGCGTGGACGTCGCGAAAGCCCCAGCGGCTCACGAGCAAATCGATCATGCGAGAAGTTGCGGCGCGAGCGGCGACCGCCGCGTCCGTTGCCGATTCGACCACGATCCACGCAGTTTCGACGTCCTGTTTCACGCGCGGAGCGGAATCGACCAGGGGCCCTGGGAGGCGGGCATGCTTGTGGACGTGAAAGCGCAGGGTAGCGTCTACCGGGCACTCGATGCCATTGATGCAGACTTCACCGTCGCCCTGCGCGGCGTGGCCATCGCCAACGGAAAAAAGAGCGCCGGAGTTCAGAACCGGGAGGTACAGCGTGGCGCCGCTGCACAGCTCCCGTACATCCATGTTCCCGCCAAAAATGCCCGGCGGCCGCGTTCGGAATTCTCCGTCCTCGCCTGGCGCAACTCCCATGACTCCGCAGAAAGGACGCAGCGGGACCACGGCTGGAGCCATCGACCGGCTGACTTCGCGCTCCAGTTCCCACATGAAGAGAAACGGATCTGAGAATCGCTGCTTCAAGAATCCGAGACCTTCGACGACGCTCGACCATCCCCAACCCTTGTGCGCGATCTCGAGAACGTCGATCTGGAGCACGTCACCGGGCTCCGCGCCGGTCACATAGACCGGTCCGGTGAGCGCGTGGATGCGGCCGCGGTCGATCGCCAGGTATTCCGGCAACGTTGTTTGCGGATGAACTTGCGCGCCGGTAGAGTCCACGCACTCAAAATGAACGGTGTCACCGGGCGCGATGGTGAGCCGCGGCGGAAGAGCTCGGTTCCAGCGGGATTGTGTCGGTTCAGCCGAGAGATGGTAGTTCAGTCATGGCTCCCCTAAATTTCCACGGTCATTTGCAATTCGACCAACGCATTGCGAGGCAGCGCGGAAACTCCGATGGCGGCTCTCACGTGGCGGGCAGATTCGCCCAGAAGCTCGATGAACAGGTCCGATGCGCCGTTAATAACGCGCGGGCTGTCGGGAAAGCCCGGGACCGCGTTGACGTAGCCGTTGACGCTGACAATTCCTTTAATTTTGTCGAGCGACCCGAGATGGCGCTGCAGAACGGCCAACTGCGTGAGCGCGCAGGCTCGGGCCGCCGCGTGAGCTTCGTCCAGAGTGCGATCAAGGCCCACGGTTCCAGCGATCACGCCTTCGGAGCCAATCGAGATGACGCCGGCCAAAAAGACGAGGTTGCCAACAGTTTTTGCGGAAACGTAGTTGCCACCGGGCGCGGGCAATGACGGAAGAGTGATGCCAAGTTCGCGCAGCCGCTCTTCCCTACCCGAAGCCATGATGCGACTCTCCTACACTTCCAAAATGGAAAAGCACTTTAGCACATGCGGCCGCTCCGGATTTGCGCGTGACCGGGAAACGCACATGCGCTAGAATACTCCATGCGATCAAGCCTCGCTGCCTGCCGAAAAACCGCAGCCCTCGCTGCGCTTCTCTTTCTTGTGCCTCTCTTGTCTCTAACGGCAGCGAACCCGCAAACCACTAATTCCTCCTGGCCGCCACTTCTCCCTGAACGCAACGCGCACAGTTGCCTTCCGATCTTGAAATCGGCGGCGCGTTGGCCGGCCTCCCGCCCGGAACGACACGCTATGTAGCTCTGGATTCGCTTCTGGCTCTGCCGCTGACCACGTTCACGGTCAGCGACGATTCGAACTTTGCCGGTCCGGCGAAGGTCAGTGGCATACCGCTCGAAGATTTGCCGCGATTGCTTGGCGCCGACCCTTCGGCCGACCTGGTGGTCGCCATTTGCAACGACAAATATCAAGCAACGTATCCCCGCGCCTACATCCAAGAACATCATCCGCTGCTAGTGCTGCGAGTGAACGGCGAGCCTCCAGCAAAGTGGCCGAAGGACCCCGAGTCGCATTCCAACATGGGACCCTACATGATCTCTCATCCGAAATTCACAGCGAGTTCCGCGCGCATCGATGAAGCCCAGATCCCTTGGGGCGTGGTGCGGATCGATTTCCGATCCGAGAAGGCCGTCTTCGACGCTATCGCGCCTCCTCCGTCGCGCTCGGACGATGCCGCGGTCCAGACCGGTTTCCAGATTGCGCGGCAGTACTGCTTCCATTGCCATAACGCGGGTCAGGAAGGCGGGCAGAAAGCGGGCCGTTCGTGGCAAACGCTGGCGACCTTCGCGTCGGTCACGCCCGATTACTTTTCCGATTACGTCCGTGACCCAAAACAAAAAAATGCGGCAGCGCAAATGCCGGCAAACCCTGGCTACGATGACGCCACGATTCGCGCGCTGCGCGATTATTTCGCGACATTTGCTGGTTCGGGCAAACCATGACGATACGTATCGCCAAAATGCTGCTGGTCTTCAGCGTGGCTTTCTTCTACTTCCTGATCTTCTTCAATAATGTGACCGACTACGACTCGGATTATCAGTTCGTGCGGCACGTCCTGATGATGGATACGACCTTCCCCGGCAATCACGGGATGTGGCGCGCCATTCAGTCGCCTTGGGTGCACACCGCGTTTTACGCATCCATCATCTCCTGGGAAGCGCTCTCGATGCTGCTGTGCCTGGCGGGCGGAATGAAACTGGCCGGCGCACTGCGCGAGTCGGCAGCAACGTTTAATGCCGCCAAACAATTGGCGGTGATTGCTCTCACGGTCAGCCTGCTGCAGTGGCTGGTGGCCTTCCTCATCGTGGGAGGCGAATGGTTTTTGATGTGGCAGTCGAAGGATTGGAATGGGCAGGAGGCTGCCATCCGCATGTTCATCGTGATCGGCATTGCGCTGCTCTTCGTGGCGCAGCCGGACACTGAAGAGCAGCCCTAGTTCTGCGCCGTTTCGCCAGCGTTCCGATTCCCGCGCAACAAAAGCCAAAGGATTCCCGCCGCCAGATAGGCGAGATAGACGAAAGGCAATTTTCCGTACGGGCCTTGCGGCACAGGATAAAGATTGCCCACAAGCGCGAGCAGCATGGCCACGAAAGCGAGCGCGGGAATGGCTCGCGCCGCCGGATGCGTGACCCCGTGCTCGCGGAGATAGCGCGGCAACGCGATGGAGACAAGTCCATAGGCCACGATGAAACCGTAGGTCGCGAGCGAGCCCATCCAGCCGTAGACATCCAAGCCATTCGCGCCGCGCAGGGCAAGAACGATGACCGGGAGGACAGCGGCGACGCCAGTGATCAAGACCGCGCGGTGTGGAGTCTCATTGCGTGCATGCGTCGCGCGGAAGGACTTGTGCGCGATGCCGTTGTGAGCCATCAGCAGCAAGACGCGGGCGGCGGCCGTAATGCATGCGAGCGTCCCCGCGGAGAGGCTGACGAGCAAACCGAAATCGATGAGATGACCCAAAATCGGCAGGCCGCTTTCCATGCCCAGCACGTGCATCGGGAGCTTGGCTCGTCCCCAAATCCTGGCCGACCAGCCGAAATCCCAGCACCTCGGTGTAGGCGCACACCGTGAAGAAAACGCCGCCGAAAAGCGAACTTTGGATGACGGCGCGAGGTATGGTCCTCAGCGGATCGCGCGCTTCGGCCCCGAGCGTCGTCGCGCTCTCAAAACCGACGAAGCTAAACAGAGCCAGAACCAGCCCCAGGCGAAGGCCGCTCCCCGTCATACCTCGCAGATGCAACTGCTCGGGATCGATATGCAGCCCGTGGCGCACGAGCACCAGCGCAACGAGCGTGATGATCATGAATACGGAAGTGGCTTCGATCCACAGCATCAAGCGCGCGGAGATTTTCACGTCGCGCCAGGCGATCCAGACCGAGCCGCCGGTCACCAGCACTGAAATCAGAACGGCCTCGATCGGACTAATTCCGGATTTACCGACAGCGATCGCCGCATATTGGTAAAGCCCGCCGATCACGCTCGAAGCCGTCGCCACGTATGCCAGCAGCAGGCTCCACGCGGCGATCGAGGATAGCCACGGCGGCAGAATCATCGAGGCATAGCTATAAAGCGATCCCGGCGAGGAGGAATAGCGCGCGAATCTGCCCGACGCACCACGCCACGAGCAAAATCGCCAGCGTCGCCAAAACATATGCGAGCCAGGTGCCGTTGCCCGCGAGGGCGCAGACCAGAGGAATCGTCGCGGCGGGCGTTGCCGTGGGAGCGATGGTCGAAACGGATTGCGCCAGCGTCTCCATCGGAGACAGAACTTCGCGGCGCAAGCCGTAATGTTTTGGCGGGTCTTGAGCACTCGGAGACAGGGTCGCGCGCAAGGACGCTCGTCGTCACCGGATTTCGTGGGATCCAGCCATGCAGTAAAATAGGCCAGGGTCTTGCGCCGCTCGCAAGCGAATTTCTCGCTGCGATCGTTCGAAAAATTGCGTTTGGCGGCGCTATTGACAACGGCCCTATTCTTACGGGATGGCGCAAACAGAAGCCGTCGTCCTTCCCGCTCGCCAGCCGGCCTGCTGGAGCGCGTATTCCACCTCACCGAAAACCAGACCACCGTTCAGCGCGAACTGCTCGGCGGCCTGACCACCTTCATGGCCATGGCCTACGTGGTCGTCGTGAATCCGCGCATTCTCGGCGAAGCCGGCATGCCCGTCGACGGCGTGCTGTTCGCCACTTGCATTTCCGCGGCGATCGCCACGCTGATCATGGGACTCTGGGCGAACTATCCGATCGCGCTCGCGCCGGGCATGTCGCTCAACGCCTACTTCACATATTCCGTCGTCATTGGGCGGCACGTGCCCTGGCAGACCGCGCTCGGCGTGGTGTTTCTTTCCGGCATGATCTTTCTGCTCCTGACGCTCACCAATATTCGCGAGCACATCGTCAACGACATTCCCGATTGCCTCAAGCACGGCACCGCCGCGGGCATCGGCCTCTTCATCGCGTTCATCGGCATGCGCAACGCGCAACTCATCGTCGCCAATCCCGCCACCCTCGTGGGCATCGGGAAAATGCCTCGACCCGCAAGTGCTTCTTGCGCTGCTTGGGCCTGGTCGTGATCGTCATTCTGATGGCCACGCAGGTCACCGGCGGCGATCTTGATCGGCATCGTCGGGATCACGCTGCTGGGCATTCCGCTGAAGCTGGCGACCTGGCCGGCTCATTTCCTTTCGCTGCCGCATCCTTCCGGCACTTTCCTGAAACTCGATTTGCGATCCGCCACGCATCTCGGCTTCGGTGAGCTGATCTTCGTGTTTTTCTTCGTCGATCTTTTCGACAACGTGGGCACGCTGGTGGGCGTCTGCGAACAAGGCGGATTTCTGCGCGACGGAAAATTTCCGCGCGCCAGCCGCGCGCTGCTGGCCGACGCTTTCGGCACCATCGTCGGCGCGCTGACCGGCACCTCCACGGTAACCAGCTACGTCGAAAGCGCCGCGGGAGTCGCCGCCGGCGCGCGCACGGGCCTCGGCAATGTGCTGATCGCCGCGCTTTTTGTCGCGCGCGATGTTTTGCGCGCCGATGGTGACGGCGATTCCCGTCCTATGCCACGGCGCCCGCGCTGATCCTCGTCGGCGCGCTGATGTGCAGCTCGATCGCCAAAATTCGCTGGGACGATTTCACCGACGGCTTTCCCGCCTTCATGACCATGGTGGCCACGCCGCTGACCTTCAGCATCGCCACGGGGCTGAGCCTGGGCCTGCTCTCCTTCACGTTCGTCAAACTTGGCACCGGGCGGCATCGCGAGATCAGCCCGCTGATCTGGATTTTGTCGGTTCTTTTCCTGCTGCGATACGCGTTCCTCGGAAGCGAGTGAGCATCGGCCCATGGCACGATCGCTGATCGCGGTAGAGCGCCGATTCACGCTTCTGATTCGCGTGACAGCGTCTGATAGATCACGGCTGCTACATTCCGTGGGCCAAGCGCGCGCATTGCGTAGCGCCGCAAGGAGAGTGCATCGAATGCACCGATTCATAGGAATTCTGGGAATGCTCACGATGATGGCGCTGGCATATGCCTTCTCGACCAATCGCCGCGCCATTCGCTACAAGACAGTCGCCTGGGGCCTCGGCCTGCAAATTGCCTTCGCTTTTCTGGTGATGCGCTGGGAATATCGGCCGGCTGATCGTTCGAGAAGCTGGGCGCCGGGGCCAACTGGCTTCTGGATTTCGCCTATTACGGCTCATCGTTCGTCTTTGGCGATCTCGGCCAGAAGAATTCCCCGAAGGGATTTTATTTCGCTTTTCAGGCGCTGCCCACCATCATTTTCATCGCCGCCTTTTTCGCCGTGCTCTACTACCTCGGCGTCATGCAAGTCGATCGTGAAGGCCGCCGCGCGCGTGATGACCAGCTCTGATGGGCGCGAGCGGCGCGGAATCGCTCAACGTCGCCGCCAGCATCTTCATGGGCCAAACCGAAGCGCCGCTTACCATTCGCCCGTTCCTGCCCGAGGTCACGCGCTCCGAATTGATGACCATCATGACCAGCGGCATGGCCCACGTTTCCGGCGGCATGATGGCCGCCTACATCGCCTACGGGATCGAGGCCAAGCACCTGCTCGCCGCGGTGATCATGACCGCGCCCGGCACGATCCTCCTCGCAAAAATGCTCGTGCCGGAAACCGAAAAACCGCTCACCGCGGGCCGCGTGGAAATGGCCGAGATGGAGCGCGACGCCAACGTCCTCGGCGCAATTTCGCGCGGAACGGTCGACGGCTTGCACCTCGCGCTCAACGTGGCCGCGATGCTGATTTCGTTCATCGCGCTGATCTATCTGGTGGACGGCTGCTTCGGCGGCGGTCCACAACCTGCTCGCCTCGCATGGCATCGGCGTGGTTTCCCTCGAGCGTCGAGCAGATTTTCGGCTGGCGTTTTCTCGCCGGTCGCCTGGGTGATCGGCGTTCCCTGGCGCGATTGCCGCACGATCGCCAACCTGCTCGGCCTGCGCATGGTGACCAACGAACTGGTCGCGTTCCAGCGGCTCGGCCCGATGCAGGCGCACGCTCGATCCGCGCTCGTTCACGATCGCCACCTTCGCGCTCTGCGGATTTGCGAATTTCAGCTCGATCGGCATTCAGATCGGCGGCATCGGCGCGCTCGCGCCCAACAAGACGCACGGAACTCGCGCGACTTGGGCTTGCGCGCGCTGCTGGCCGGCACCATGGCGAATCTGATGTCCGCTTCGATTGTCGGGATCATGCTGCGATGAGCGCCGTGCGCGCTCGACAAGGCGACGCAGGCGCAGACGAATTCGCGCGCTCGCAGCGCGCCGCCAAATTCATCCTCTCGAAAACAAAGCTGCGTCCGAAAATCGCGCTCGTGCTCGGCTCCGGCTTCGGCGCCTTTGCCGATGAATTGGCCAGTGCCACGCGCATTCCCTACGGAAAGATTCCCAGGCTTCCCGCAAGCTCCACCGTCGAAGGCCACGCCGGCCGTCTGGTGATCGGAAAAGTGAGCGACGTTCCCGTGGCCGTCGATGCAGGGCCGCGTGCATTTCTACGAAGGATACTCGCCGAAGGAAGTCGTCTTTCCCATGCGCGTGTTGCGGGCAGATGGGAATTCAGCGCCGCGATCCTGACCAACGCCGCCGGCGCGATCAATCTCGATTTCAAGCCAGGGCGCGCTGGTCGTCATTCGCGACCACATCAATCTGCAGGGCATCGAATCCGCTGATCGGCCCGAACGACGAGCGCTTCGGGCCCGCGCTTCCCGGACATGAGTCGAGGCCTACTTCAAGCCCTACCGCGAAATCGCTCTGCAGCGAAGGCGAAAAACTGGGCATCGACCTTCACGAAGGAGTCTACGCGGCGCTCTCCGGGCCGAGCTTCGAGACGCCCGCCGAAATTCGCTATCTGCAAGACGATCGGCGCCGACATGGTGGGCATGTCGACGGTGCCGGAAGTGATCGTCGCGCGCCACATGGGAATTCGCGTGCTGGGAATTTCCTGCGTGACCAACATGGCTGCGGGCATCCTGGACCAGCCGCTCAATCACGCCGAAGTCATGGAAACCGGAGAGCGCGTGAAAACGCAATTCGTAGCGCTGCTCCGAAACGTGATCCCGCCGCATCGCGGCGAATTTGCAGCACGGTGCAGGCCAACGGACACTCTAAAATGCATGTGGGAGAGCCCAGTTGCGGCTTCGTAAATCGTAACTCTGCTCGCACAAGCGCGCATTTCTGTCTCTTTCTGACAGCCGAACCAGGCAGCGAGTGGACCGGCTTGAACGCTCAGTCAAATCCCTTCATGGCTCGCGCGATTGAGCTTTCGATCGAAAATGTGCGATCGGGACGCGGGGGACCCTTTGCCGCCGTGGTCGTGAAGGACGGCGAGATTCATCGCGGAGGGCGTGAACCAGGTGACCGTCCACGAATGATCCGACCGCCCACGCCGAAATCATCGCCATTCGCGAAGCTTGCAAAAAACTGGCGACGTTTCGAGCTGAAGGACTGCGAACTGTACACGTCCTGCGAACCGTGCCCCATGTGCCTGGGCGCGATTTACTGGGCGCGGCCCGCCCGCGTCTATTTTGGCAACACCGCGGAGGATGCCGCGAAAGTCGGCTTTGACGATTCGCTGATCTACCACGAAGCGGCCAGGCCGCATTCGCAGCGCCAAATTCCGATGATCCCGCTCATGCGCGAACAGGCGCTCGAGGCTTTTCGCGCGTGGCAGGAGAAAAGCGACAAGAATCCGTTATTAGGACCGCCGGCGATGGACACACGCTTCATCGGAAAATCGGTGCAGCGAAAGGAAGGACCGCGAAAAGGTCACCGGAGCTGCGCAGCTACGTCGACGACCTGACATTTCCCGACATGCTGCACGGCGTCACGGTTCGCAGCCCGATTGCCCGCGGGCGAATTCGCGGCATTCATTTCGGAGATGGCATTCCCTGGGACGAGTTCACCATCGTCCAGGCAAAGGATATCCCGGGCAAAAACTGTATCGCGCTGCTGATCGACGACCAGCCCTGCCTGGCCGACGGAATGGTCAATCACCCCGAAGAACCGATTCTGCTGCTCGCGCATCCCGACAAATATCTTCTGGAAGAAGCCCGGCGAGCGGTGCGAATCGAGATCGAACCACTTCCCGGCGTCTTCACGCATCGAGGACTCGCTCGCCAAAAAGGAAATCATCTGGGGCAGCGACAATATTTTCAAATCCTTTCTCATTGAAAAAGGCAATGTCGATGAGGTCTGGGCGTCCGCGGATCTGATCGTCGACGGCACCTACGAAACGGGCGCGCAGGAGCAACTCTACATCGAGCCGCAAGGGATGATCGCGCGGGCCAATGAGGCCGAAGGCGTCACGGTCTGGGGTTCGTTGCAGTGCCCGTACTACGTGCACAAGGCGCTCGTGAAGCTTTTTGGTCTGCCGAAGGAACGCATTCGCGTGGTGCAAACCGAAACAGGCGGCGGCTTCGGCGGCAAAGAAGAATATCCATCGATGCTCGCGGCCCATGCCGCGCTGCTTGGCCTGGAAATCGGGCAAACCCGTAAAGATCATCTACGACCGCGCCGAGGACATGGTCGCGACCACCAAACGCCATCCCTCGCGGACACTCCATCGCACCGCGGTCACGCGCGACGGCAAAATCCTGGCGATGGAGATCGATTTCACCATCGATGGCGGCGCGTACGAAACGCTTTCGCCGGTAGTACTTTCGCGCGGGACGATTCACGCTGCAGGGCCTTACAGCTGTCCCAACGTGCGCATTCGCAGCCGCGCGGTGGCGACGAACGCTCCTCCGCACGGGGCTTTTCGCGGTTTCGGCGCCCCGCAAAGCGTTTTCGCGCTGGAGCGGCATCTGGATCGGGTGGCGGCAGGCAGTCGGACTCGCGCCGGACGAATTGCGCCGCAGGAACTTTCTTCGCGAAGGCGACACCCTCCCGTTCGGTCAGATCGTGCGCGAAAAGATCGACCTGGCACGCCTGCTGACACGCGCGCTCGACTTGAGCGACTACCATGCCAAGCGCGCCCGTTTCCAAGACGAAAATCCCGACCGAGCGATCAAGAAAGGCATAGGGTTCGCGGCCTTTTTCCACGGCGCCGGATTCACGGGTTCCGGCGAGGAATATCTGGCCTCCGAGGCCTATTTGGAAGCGACTCCGCAAGGCCGCGTGCGCGTATTGGCTGGGAGCACGGAGATGGGTCAGGGCACGAACACCGTATTCACACAGATTGCCGCGGAGCGCTGGGGATCGAGTGCGATCAAATTGAAATCGTCCAGCCGGACACGGCGGACGTTCCCAACAGCGGACCGACGGTTGCGTCGCGAACAACGATGATCGTTGGAGGGCTCGTGGAATCGGCAGCACGTGCCATGCGCGAAACGCTGTTGCGCAGCGAATTGCTGAAGCCAGGATATGACGCCAGCAATTTTGCGGACGCCTGCCGGCAATACATCGCGCGGTTCGGGCCGCTGAAGTCGTTCGTGAAATACGAGCACCCGCCCGATTTGCACTGGGACGACGCGACCTATCAGGGAGACGCTTACAGCGCCTACGCCTGGGCCAGTTTACGTCGCCGAAGTTTCCGTGGACATGCGCACGGCCGAGGTGCGCGTGGACGATTTTGTCGCTCGTGCAGGAAATGGGAAAAGTCATCAACCCGATGCTCGCCGCCGGACAGATCGAAGGCGGCGTTGCGCAGGGCATCGGCCTGGCGCTCTACGAAAACGTGGTGTGGCAGCAAGGCCGCATGGTGAACGGGCAGATGACCAACTACATCATGCCCACGTCGCTCGATGTTCCGCCGATCCGCGTGTTCTTCGAGGAGATTCCCTACGGCCTGGGCCCCGCCGGCGCGAAAGGCATCGGCGAACTGCCTCTCGATGGTACCGCGCCGGCGATCGCCAACGCGATCGCTCACGCGACCGGCGTCGGACATTCGCCGGATTCCGGTCACGCCCGAAGTGCTGCTCGGAGATGCTCGAGCAGATTCATGCCTGATCCGCGCGGCAAAGTTCGCGATCGAGTGCCGCGTAAATGGGCACGCCGTAATCCTCGAAGCTCATCCGATGGCGCGGCTGCTGGATGTGTTGCGCGAACAACTCTGCCTCACAGGCACGAAAGAAGGATGCGGCGAGGGCGAATGCGGTGCTTGTTCGGTGATGATCGACGGCGCGCTGGTGAACAGTTGCCTGGTGCCCGTTCTCCACGCAGACGGCGCCGAGATTCTCACGATCGAGGGAATCGCTGGAGAGCATCTGCACCCGATGCAGCAAGCGTTTCTTGAGCACGGCGGCGCGCAATGCGGAATTTGCACCCCAGGCATGATCCTTGCGGCCGTGAATCTGCTTGCGCGGATTCCCAGGCCCAGCGCGAACGAAGTCCGCGAGGCGCTTGCCGGGAATCTCTGCCGTTGTACCGGGTACACAAAGATTGTCGAATCGGTTCTCGAAGCGTGTGGCGAGTTGGAGCGAGGTTCGTGAGAGCGTTCCTGCCCGCTTATCAGCTGGAGGCATTGCCCGACTTGAAAGATGTCCTCGAACGGCTGAGCCGCGAGCCAGGTCGCTGGAAGCTATTCGCCGGCGGAACGGATCTGATGGTTTTGCTCGAAGCGGGAAAACTTCCCCACCGGAATTTTCTCAGCATCTGGAACCTGCCCGAGCTGAGAGGGATTGAAGTCGCACCGGACTTTGTGACGCATCGGCGCCGCAACCACCTATACCGAATTGCGCAACAACGAGACGTTGCTGCGCGAGTTTCCGTTGCTTTGCCGAGCCGCTTCTGAAACGGGCGCAGTCGCCACGCAGAATCGCGGCACGATCGGCGGAAATATCGCCAACGCTTCGCCCGCCGCGGACTCCCCGCCCGCTCTGCTTGTGTACGACGCGCGAGATCGAGTTGGTTTCGGCACGCGGCGCGCGTTGGCGGCCATTTCACGGATTCTACTCGGGGTACAAGCAAATGGATTTGCGCGGCGACGAACTGGTGCGCCGAATCCGGCTGCCGCGCGCTCAGAACGGCGTGGCGGCAGCAGTATCGCAAGGTGGGAACCAGAAAAGCGCAGGCGATCTCCAAAGTCTGCTTTGCCGGACGCGCGCGCATCAGGAGGGGCGGATCGCCGACATCCGCCTGGCGTTCGGCAGCGTGGCTCCGACCGTTTTGCGCGCCATGGAGACCGAGCGATTGTTGCGCGGCGAGAAAATCTCTCCGACGATCGCGCGCGCCGCGAGCGAAAAGCTCGCGCAAGAGATTGCGCCGATCGACGATCTGCGTTCGACGGCCGCGTTATCGCAGGCGCGTGGCCCAGAATCTTTTGACGGAATTCCTCGAGATGCTGTCTTCCCGGCAGAATGGCGGCTCCACCGCAGCAAGCAAGCCCAGCTGAAGTAGATTCGTCGGAAACCGCAAAGAAACAGTTCGGCGCCGAAACACGAACAGAAAGAGGGGATCGCAAATGTTCTCCATGCGGCCAATCGGACACGTAAGAAGCCCTTACGAAGAGACTCGGAAAATTCCCAGAGGCTTGGGCACGCAAGCACGATGCCGAAGGAATTCTCGAAATCGATCCAGGAACTCGAGCCCGGGCTCACCGACATCGAAGGCTTTTCTCACTTGTTCGTGCATCTGGGCATTTGATCGTTCCGAGGGATTCGAATTGATCGGCACACCGCCGAGCGACGATCGTCCTCACGGCGTGTTCGCAACCCGTTCGCCAAGGCGTCCCAACCCGATTGGTTTGACGGTCGTCGAGCTGATTCGCCGGGACGGCCCGCGACTTCACGTCCGTGGGGTCGATATGCTGGATCGAACGCCGATTCTCGACATCAAGCCCTATCTTTCAAGCGTTCCGCGAGAACAGTTGCGACGCGGTTGGCTAGCCGAAGCCGAAGCCCGGCGGAAAGCCCAACCAAACGATTGATACGCGTAAGACATGCGCCAAACGTAGCCGCCGCTCAGCACGGTTCGCTCTGCCCCGCGTCGCAATGGAGTCATTTCCCGCCGAGGCCGTCGAGCCGTTTACAAAACCAGCGCCCTGTCCGATAATGCAGGTGGTTCTGGCTACCAAACCAGCCAGTTCGTCATGCACGACGAAGCAAGAATCAAGCCGGCAGCCACAGTAAGACTTCTGTTTTCACACCGTCGGGGCGTAGCGCAGCCTGGTAGCGCACCTGGTTCGGGTGCAGGGGGTCGGAGGTTCAAATCCTCTCGCCCCGACCATTTCATCTCCTGCTGCCTCATCAGCTTTAGGATCGGGTGAGTTGTCTGTTGCAATTCAGGTGATTGTCGCTGTGCCCACATTTGTGCCTCCCCGGCTGGACATCACGGAGGGCACCACTTCCTCGCAAATCGCGCTATCTTCATGTCGAACGAGGCCGACATGCTCAGAGAGATGCGGGCCTTCATTGAGCGCTGCCGTGACGGAACAGGTTGATGCCAATTACCATCCTGAAGATCGATCGTGAGAAGAAAGAGTTAGAGGCCGTGGCCTCTGGACGAATCCACTTTGTGGAAGTCGAAAAACATCTCCGAGAGGAACGGAACGCCGATGGACTCACCTACAAGGAGTTCGTCGATGCGCGAGATGCGAAGCTGTCGTTTGCCATGAGCCCTTTCGAAATTCGTGAAATCCTTGCCCTGGTTCGCCGCCTGAGTAAAGAGCTTAGTCTCGGAGCGACGGCTGTGCTCGTCTCAACGGATTTTGCTTTTGGCGTGATGAGCGCAATCGAAGTGCTGGTGGAGGATGTCGCCGAAATAAGGCCCTTCCGCGATGAGGGGATCGCCCGATCGTGGCTTGCGAGTCGCCCGGATGCGGACGGTAACAAGCTCCCTTAAAGGCAGCGTCTCACTTGGCCTTTTCCTTCGCTTCGTTCATCTTCTTGATTTCCTCAGGCTCCTCGTTATGCGTGCAGAAGACTTCTCCCCATTCGTCGTCGGGATCCTGCGCCAGCGACCAAGTGCGAGGCGCCGAAGTCCAAGGCTTCGCCAGCACGACCGGATCCTCAATGGTGATTTGGTAGATGAGATAGTTCTTCGAGGTACGGGTGAATGCGCTCGACCACATGCTCCTGATCGCTGTGAAGCCATCCCCGCCTCCCACCCTCTCCGTCCGAAATTCCTCATCCTCTCATCAATCGCGATCACGTCGATGACCAGCGTATCTCCCTCCCAATGGCAGCCGAGTCGCCATTGAACGTGGGATCCGGATCCTTGGGATGCACACGCCCATTCATGTAGATCATGCGAACGTCCAGGGGGTATTCATCGAGCATTACCAGCCTGACCGGGGTTTGAATCAACTCCATGGGGGCGTGTTGAGTGTCTGCTCGAGTGTCGTGCTCGGCGTACCGGCCTGATCGCAATTTCCGTAAGGAACTGGCCTCCTGTATTTTGCGTCCATCCCAGGCTTGAAGGAAGGCGGCTCCTCCGGCGTCACCTTGGGATCGAATTGCCTGAATGCCGCTGGGTCGAGCCGGATAAGCGAAGTGCAGCATTCTTCCAGCAGCGTTTGGATACCAACGTCCAGTCAGGTCCACATGCCCGTCCGCCATGCGGGGCGCCGGTCCGCCTGGCGGCAACGGCTTCACCTTGTCAAAGCCCCCGACGACCGGTGCCGCCGCTTTAGTCTTTTCTTCTTGTCCGGCCGAAGTCTGGGCAAAAGCGAGCGTAAAAGCAGTGCACAAAGCCACCACTGGCACGCCAACCCTCCCGACGCCATAGCGGAACTGTCGCTTCATCCCTCCCATTTCAACTTCTCCTTTTTTTTCAGGCCTGCCAGCAAGCAGTCCAAAGCTTCGATGGTTCTCTTTCCCCGTTTTTTTGTAATGTAGGTTATCGTTCAATCAGCAGGCTAGCGCAAGAGGTGTCAAGGCGAAAGCCTGGAAAGGTAGTGGTGTAATTCGACGCTTGGAGGTAGAGAAAAACGGAGAGATCGGAAGACGCTTGCTATAAAGTGTTTTGGGTTTATCGGGTTCGTGAATCGTCGCATTTTCATTCGGACGTTTAGGTTCTGCCGCTCGACGTGGGACGCTGATAGGCGCGCCCGCTTCGGTACAGCGTTCGCCCTTCCGTCGTTGGCTGGACGCAGGTAGCGAGACGGGATGATCGGGGCCAACTATCCCCATTCCGCGGGAATCACCCCAACCTATAAGCGCGCGGAGGCGCAAATGAAGCTTGCAACGAAGCTGTCGCGTACCGTGTCCGGCCTGGTGGTTCTACTCGTTTGCGCGGTGCCGGCGGGCGCTCAGACCTCCGGGGCTCGAGTCAAGCCGTTCGATGTAATGGAAACAACGATCCCGGAGATTCACAGCGCGATGAAGGCGGGAAGGCTCACCGCTCACCAATTGATCCAGGCCTATCTCGACCGCATCGCCGCGTACGACAAGATAGGTCCGGATCTGAATTGCATCATCAGCCTAAATGACGACGCGTTGGCTGAGGCGGACCGGTTGGATCAGCACTACAAGAGCACCGGCAAGCTGGTCGGCCCGATGCACGGGATTCCCGTCTTGGTGAAGGACGAGATCGATACCATTGGGATGCCCACTACCTTGGGTTCCATTCTGTTCAAGGACTATCGGCCTACCCGGGATGCTTTTGTCATCGAGCAATTTCGCAAACAGGGGGCCATCATCCTGGGAAAGACCACGCTGGGCGAATTTGCGGCAGGGGACACTTACGGTTCGGGTTTCGCCGAGCGCGGAGAACCATTTGGCGTTTCGCGCAATCCTTACGATCTCGAACGCACCGTCGGAGGTTCCTCCGGCGGCTCCGGCTCATGTCTTTCGGCAAACATGTCCGCGGTGGCGCTCGGGGAGGAAACGCGCGCGTCGATTCGCCGTCCCGGCAGCTTTAACGATGTGGTCACGATGCGTCCGACGGCGGGACTGGTCAGCCGGAGCGGAATGTTCGACGGCTGGCCCGGCGAGACCGCGTCGATGGGGCCGATGGCAAGAAACGTCGGCGATCTGGCTCGCTTGATGGACGTGATGGTGGGATACGATCCGGAGGATCCAGAGACGGCTCTTGGCGTTGGGCATAAGCCCGCCAGTTATGCGGCGCTGCTGAATAAGGATGCTCTGAAGGGCGCGCGCATCGGGGTTCTGCGCACCGACCTGGGCGGCAATTCCGGCAAGGAAACTCAGGATTACAAAAACATTATGGCCGTGTTCGATCAGACCGTCGAGGAACTGAGAGTCGCGGGAGCCACGGTGATCGATCCGCTGGTTGTCCCAGGTTTGATCGAGCTGCAAAAGGTCGGTGGGCAACGTCCCGAGGATAAGTCTCTGGAAGTCTGGCTGGCGCGCAATCCCAACTCGCCCTACCGCACGCACGCGGATGTAGAAAAGGCGCCCGATGTGGACAAGATATTTCCGCCGAACAAGGCGGAAGCATGGAAAAAACCGCTTCCTGCATTTCCGCAGCCGCAGCAGATAAATTATCTGATCTCGCGCCAACAGCTACTGACCAATATTCTGAAGGTGATGGCGGACAATCGCCTCGACGCCATCGTCTACCGTACGATGGAGCGTTCGCCGGGGCTCATCAAGGCCGCCACGCAGCCCAATGGCGGGGACGCAGGCGGTGGCGGGGGAACTCCGACCCTGAATACTTTTCTCGTCTACGTGCCAGCCATCACTGTTCCGTCCGGTTTCACGCCCGAGCACATTCCCACGGGAGTGACGTTTCTAGGCCGCCCCTACGATGATGCGAAAATGATTACGCTGGCCTACGCATACGAACAAGCCACGCGCCACCGCGTCCCGCCATCGACAACCCCATCGCTGGCGAAATGAAGGTTGCGCTTTAAGCGTTTTCGATGTCGGGCGGGAGGTGCCGCATTGTTTTAGGGAATCCCACGCATGGAAACTTCTTCATCGCCGAGCCGTTTCACTCGTGTCCCACTCCAAAGTCCACCTAGCGGTGATCTGAAACGAAGCCATCGCCGTTCGTGGGTCGGCCCTACGAGGTGTTCCGGCGATGGAGCGTTACGCGGATGCCATGCTTCGGACGCAACGTTACGGAGGGTACAGGTTTGACAAGTTGGCCGGGGACGAGGTCGAGATGAAATTTCTGCTGGATCATGGCGAGGAGGAGTGTGGCTTCCAGCATGGCGAATGCCGCGCCGACGCAGACTCTGGGGCCGCCGCCGAACGGGAAATAGGCGAAGCGCGGAATTTTGCCGGAGCGGACGGGGTCTTCGCGCCACCGCTCGGGATCGAATTCATCTGGATTGGCGAAAAAACGGGAGTCGCGCTGCGTCAGCGATTGAAAGATAAAAATGTTGGTGCCGGAAGTCACTCGATAGCCGCCGATCTGGCAGTCCGCTATCGCTTTGCGCGCAATGCGCCAGACCGGCGGATAGAGCCGCATGGATTCCTTGAGCACCATTTCCGTGTAGCGCAAACGGGGAAGGTCTTCTGAAGTGGGCTCGCGGTCACCGAGAACCGCATTCAGTTCTTCGACGAGTTTTGCTTCGGCCTGTGGATGCTGGCCAAGCAGGTAACAAGTCCAGGACAGGGCAATCGCAGTGGTTTCGTGGCCAGCCAGAAAAAGGGTCATGACCTCGTCGCGCAATTGCTCGTCGCTCATCGGGTGGCCTTCGTCGTCGTGCGCATGAAGCAGGGTGTTGAGCAAATCTCCAGGCAGCTGAGGCGAGGCGCGACGCTCGCGGATGATCGTATTGACGATTTCCTTTAAGTCGCGGATGGCGTTTCGCCGCGCCGGCGCCAGAAAATCGGGAAGGTCAAACGGGAACAGAAGTGCTTGGCCGGCATCGGTCATGAAGCGGTCAGTGACCACTTCCATGGCTTTACTCACTCGGCCGGTGACTCCGGCGACTTTAGCGCCACAGAGGCATTCCGCGACGATTTCGAGCGTTACGGCCATGAGATCTGCGTGCACGTTGCGCGATTCGCCGCCAGTCCAGGAGTCGAGCATGCGGCTAGCCGCGCGGCTGATCACAGGCGCATAGGACAAAATGTTCTCGCGACGAAAAGCCGGCTGGATCAGGCCGCGCTGGCGCTGCCACGGCTTTCCTTCATTGGTCAGCAAACCATTGCCAAGTATGCGAGCGAGGGCGCGGTAGTCCGCAGACTTGGTGAAATTGGCTGGATCGGTGACCAGGACGTATTCAATGTCGCGAGGATGTATCAACAGACATATGGGGACATGGAGATAACGTAGGCGAACAACGTCGCCATAGTCTCTGGCGCACTGGGCATAGAACCCCAGTCCGTCGCGAGAGCCAGGCGACAAGCTGCCGAGCAGGAAGTGGCCCTTAGGGCCGGGAGGAAGTTTCAAAGGAGAGCCTCAACGATGGAGGGAGAAGCTGCACCCATAGTTGTCGCGTCCCGACGTTCCCCCGGAGTTTCCGAGGGTCAAGAGTGTAGCAAAGAAACAGCGCGCCGGAGATAGGGCCGCTTCGCCGCAAGGGCCCGTTTCCCGGATCACCGCTCGCGGCTGGAGCGGTTACCTTTTTTTGCAGAAGTCCCGCCCTCATGGCGGCGGTAACGTCGAAGATCGGCGTGTCGGCGCTGTTCCCAATTTTGTGGCCGCCACCAATTCCTACCGGTTGCCAGCTAAACTCGACGAAACAAATTTAGGCCGTTGGCACGTAGTCAGTTGTGTTAACTTTTAACGATCCGTAGCAGCGCATCGTAAGTGGTTCATGACACATGGGCGATATGGGTAACGCAGATGCGGCAGTCGCGCCTTCGGGTGGCCAACGGATCGGTTCCCTTCTGGTGTTCGTTTTCCTACTCGCGTGTATTCTGCCTGCGCTTTTGTCGATCGACTTGATGCGAACTCTGTGGTCACGCATTCTCGTCGATGAGACCTTCTCGCACATTCCTTTAATTCCGGCGGTCAGCTTGTTCCTCGTTTACGCCGAAAGACGCACGATCTTTGCGAAGATTTCACGCGGCTGGCAACTCGGGGGCGGGCTGATCCTCGCAGGCGCTATGATTTTGGCGTGGGCGCAGCTGTACCGCGCACCTTTCGCTGCGATCAATCAGTTATCGCTGCTCATGGCTGGACTCGTGCTTGTATGGATGGGAGCGTTCGCCTGCTGTTTCGGCATCAGCGCATTTCGCGCGGCTCTATTCCCACTTCTGTTTCTACTTTTTGCGATACCCGTTCCGGAACCGTTCCTTTCGCAGACAATCTACTTGTTGCAAAAGGGCAGCGCGGAGGCTACGGGCGTGCTCTTCAAGCTCCTCGGCGTTCCCGCTTTGCGCCTGCCGGGTTTCGTCTTCGTGTTACCGGGCGTAGCCATTCGTGTCGCGGAGGAGTGCAGCGGAATCCGCTCGGCGCTGGCGCTCCTGATCACCGCCGTGTTGGCAGGACATCTTTACCTCAAGTCGAAAGTGCATCTCTTGATTTTGACCTTGCTCGTTTTCCCGATCGCCATCGTGAAAAACGGCATGCGCATCGTCACCCTGTCGTGTCTGGCGGTTTACGTGAATCCGAGCTTCCTGCAAGGAAATCTGCACCGCTATGGAGGCATTCCCTTTTTTCTGTTGGACCTCTTGATGCTCGGACTCGTGATTGCTCTCCTGCGCCGAACCGAGCGCCCCGCCCCGAGTGCGTCGCGCAACCCGGCGGTTCTTCCCGCGGAGTAGAGAGCCCAAGCGTCCGAAACTCCGATCGCTCGTCCCCGCGCGAGCCAGCTCCTTCCTGACGGCTGACCGGTCAGTTCTGAGTTTAAGGTGCTCTTTCTCACGATTTTCTTCACCATTTTGTCCGGCTCATCGGAAATGTACAGCGCCCCAAACCGATCCACGGAAACTTGATGCGGGCGCATGCGATCCAGGCCGCCGATGGCGTCGATAATCTTGTCGTCCTTGATGATCTTGATGGATTGGCCGTCGCTGTCACTGACGTAAAGCGTGTCATCCGGCAAAATGGCCATGCCAGCCGGATACAGAAAGCCCAGATCCGTCCACTGCTTGATGAATTTTCCGTCCTGGGTCCAAAACTGGATGCGCCTGTTCTCCCGGTCCTGGATCACTAGCTCGCCTTTCGAGTCGATTAAGACGCGGTGCGGCAAACTGAATTGGCCAATCTCAGAACCTTTTGTGCCACCGATCATCATCAGGAATTTACCCTTTTTGTCGAACTTGACGACCCGCGAATTTTTGTAACCGTCGGTAACAAAAAAATCGCCGTTCTTGGCCACCGCAACATCCGTGGGTCCATTGAAAAGGTCGTGCGATGTGTTGTCGCCCGCCACGCCTCTCTTGCCCACCATCATCACCAGCTTGCCGTCCTCGGTGAACTTCCCGACAAAGTTTTCCATTTCGTCCGCGATCCACAAGTAGCCGAAGCGATCGACCACCAGATCGTAGGGACGTGTGAACATGTTCGCGCCCCAGGCTTTCTGGAAATGTCCGTCGTAGTCAAACACCCACACGGCAGGGTCGGCGCGGTCCACCGGCGACACGAGAACCACGATCGATCCTTTGCCATGCGGATCATAGTTCACCGAACACACGGATCGCAGGCTCGTCTTCCAGTCCTTGCCGGCTGGCGGCTGACCCCAATCCGTGACCACCCAATTCCGGTTGGGCGGGACATTGGCAGGAGGCGTGGCCCGCTGGGCAAAAGTTTCCGAAGCAATCCCCAGAACGCTAACCACCAACATGATCCAAATCCACATTTTCATGGAGCCTCCGTGAACAAACCAGCTCTGTTCTCGACAATTCTGGCCGAATCCAAACCTGGTGGAGAGGCTACCGCCGAAAGCCAGTGGAGGTAAAGGTGAACATAAGGCAATCGCGCGTCTCGTCCCACGAAACGCCTCAGATGGCGTGCAATAACGATAACTCCGTGCAATGACGATGACCGTTGCTCGCCCGACTTACTCCGCAGCCTTGGCTGCCAGCATCTCTATCACGGCGATATTCTGGAGCAAGTCCTGCGAGAGGCCGTGCCGCTCCTGGAGGTACTCCGGGCTGTTATACGAGACCCAGACTTTTCCCTGGCCGTCTTCCCATACGAGAATTTTCAGAGGTAGATCGATCGCGATGCGGGGAGCAGCCAGCATAAGAGGTGTTCCTGCCTTGGGGCTGCCGAAGATCAGCAGTTTGGTCGGCGGCATTTTCATTCCTACTTTTTCTGCCTCTCCGCTGTGGTCGATCAGCGCAAACAGGGTGACCGCTTTGGCCTGCAAAATCTTCGTGAGCTTGCCCACCGTCTCTTCAACCGAATGATTGCTCGGCCTGTCGACGATTCCTTTGCTGGTTGCCGCTGCCATTAGAGCGATCCTCGCTATTTTTCAGAATGAATGTTCGTGGAACTTCGGAGGGAACCAGGCGCCTGGCCAGGAAAGTCGCCGCTCGGTTTTGCTTCCATGGCTACAGTAGTTTCTGTCAACGGCAACACCAGTTACAAATGAAAAGAAGCTCAGTACACCACGCTAGCTCTCGTGTACGAGAGGAACTCCCGCATCGCGCGCCGCCTTTCGTAAATCGTTATCTAAAGTAGCGAGAGGGATGCCTTCGCGTACAGCCAGTTCCAGATAAGCGGCATCGTAGACCGTCAACCCATACTGCCCTGCAAACGCGAAAACTTGGCCAAACGTAATTTCGCTACCGGCGGAATCAATGCGAGTGGGAAGCGCGAGCAAATCACCAAAGAGTCGAGTCGTCATGTCTTTGCTAATCCGCCCACGGCGCACGGCCATCAGCAAAGCGTTCGCTACTTCCACAGGCCAGTGCTTCGGGACAACCGCAGAATCACCCGACATCAATCTTGTAAGCAGGGTTTTTGTCCACTCTGACGATTCGTCCTTGAAACACCATGCCAGCGTGGCCGAGGCATCCGGCACGAAGACGGCCATCAGTAATCGTGTCCTTCGTGGATCAAGTCTTCGATCTTCAATTCACCCAGTGTGAGACCTTGGCGTACCTCCAGAATATCCGCGACGGCTTCAGCAGGAGTCATTTTTGCGGGCGCAAGATGTCGGTCGCAGTTCTCTGCGAGGGTTTCCAGCGCTCGCTCAACAACCTCTTCGGGCGAGCGATACGTACCGTTGGCGAGCTGCTTCTGCAATAGCGCCTCGCCATGAGGCGTAAGGCGAACAATTGTACTCATTCACCAATTATACGCGTGCGGCTGGCAGGTTTCCTCTGCAAATTGTTGAGGTCCAAATTGAACCCAGGGGGGTCCACTGGGGGTCCAAAACAGCCCATTTTCACGTTGGCTTCAGGTAGGTTAGCCGTCAACCGCCGAGAAAACTACCGGACCGCGTCGTCCGATCGTTGTCCCTGATCGCCGCCGGTTTGGCTATCTCGTAGCAGGGTGCCATTCGCGAGCTGAATCTTATTGAGGCGGCCAACCGGCCGGCCGGTCTTGGATTGAAATACATAAATCGTAACCACGTCGCCCGGCTTGAGCGTAGTCCTGGACCAACCCACCAGTTCAACCGCTGCAGGACTGCCAATTTCCGTGGTCCAATGCTGCACTTCGCCTTTGTCATCCTTCACGTCGAAGAAAATGAGTGCATGAGGATTGGCCCAACTGTATTTCGTAATGATGGCATCCTTCAAGACGACCGGCTTCGTCATGTCGTATGCCGCAGCGCCGTGATGCGCAAGCAGCGGCCCGCAAATAATCAGAAGCCCCGCCATTAAAGCGAGCGACGTTAACAATCTGGCTTTCATGTTGTGTTCCCCCAAAACTGGACATATCACTGCGGGCCCGACACCTAGCTTCACCATAGGCCCGCGCGAATCATAGTGTCAAGAACGGAAACTCCGAGCGGCGCCGGCAAACGCTGTACGCAACGAGCCGGGCGCCATGTCACCGCCGCCGCGCGCGAAAGCTCGCGCCAAACCCAACGGCCGCTGCCGCCTAGCGTTTGCCCTGCGGATTTTTTTCGTTAGGATCGCTCCCTGCAGGATCGCCAAGCGCCTTCAGGTAGTCGAGCACCTCCGAAGGCAGGCAGAGCTTCTCATCCAGCTCCTGGTTCGGAACCCACCGAAAATTGAACTTCCCTAGGCTGAAAGGCTTGACGTAGATCGTTGGATCATCCACCGACACCGTAAGTTGCAGATCGTTGTGGTCGGTACGCGTGTAGCGTTCCTGTACGTGCGCATCGATGCTGTGCGGATACCCTTGGCCGCTGATCCAGGTGCGCTCGTCGAAGCCCGTGGTATCGACGACCAGCGTATTGTCGCCTTCCCAGTGGCCCACCGAGTATCCGTTGTATCTCGGATCGGGCGCGTTTTTTTCACTCGCGCCCACATTCTTGGGCAACGCGCGTCCGTCCATCCAGATCTCCCGCCAGATATCCTGGAATTGAATCAACATGACGATACGCCCCGGCATCGTGGCAAAAGAGAGTCCTCGAATTTCATCAATCGCATTGCGCGGAACCCCGAACGGATCGCATGACCTCACGGTTGGGTCGTTCGTTCCCGCGGGACTGAACTTCCCCAACGGCTTATTCTGTGCGAACAATTGTTGTCCCATCGGCGTCATGACTGGCTTCTCTCCTCCTCCGCCATCGGGTACTCCAGCCCCCGACCGCGGCCCAGCCCATGAGCCATTCAAATCGTGCTTGGGAGCCGCTCCCCCCGTGCCAACCGCTCGGTCCGTGGGGTCATACCTCCAAACGGGAACGGCGTGGCCAGCTTGCTGAGGCTGAGCTCCCTGCGAAGCCGCCTGTTTGGGCTCCGTCTGAGCCATTGCCACCGACGAAAGAGTTAGCACCGCCATGAGGCCGACGGCTGCACACGTGAATCGATCGCGCATTTTCATCGCTCCTCTATTTCTTAGACACTTGCCCGCCAAAATGCGAGGGCCCGGAATCGCTTCCCAGTGGTCGTCCCGATCGCTACCGATGCCACGCAGGCTCTCGGTGTGCATGGGACGCATACCCACAAGCAATGGATGCGGATTCATCGAACCGAGCGAGGCGAACACGGATGCTTGACCCCAACACCCACCCCAAAGCGGAAAGATCTGCTGGCCCCGCTGATACTATGGCGCTAAATCGTCTGTCAAGCGAAAACGCGGAATGCAACGCAGCGCAAAGCTTTGATTTGAATCCTTTATGTGGCTTGTGGTTGCCGCGCTTGTGGTTTCCTAATCCAGTGTGAAGAGAGTCGGTGGACGCATGACCTCGGGACTCTCAACGCAGACTGAAGTTGATGCTCACGTTCAAATGCGTCGCGACGGGTTGTCCGTTGAGCCGTGCGGGCTGGTATTTCCACGAGCGTAGCGCCTGCATCGCCGCTCCTGTAAGGCTAGGGGGGCCCGAAATCACCCTCATGTCGGTCACCTTCCCGGTTGCGTCCACCAGTGCGTCGATGACCACGAGACCTTGGCGATGTTCTAGACGCGCGACCGATGGATAGACCGGCGGCGGTGATGAGACGAGCTTGGGTGGCTGCAGATCTTCGCTGGTTTTTGCCCCAGGCGTAGGGCTCGGCCGGGAAATTTCGGGCAGGCCATTTCCGAGATTAAACGAGCCGTCTGCCAGTGCCGGAGCCGCTGGAACTACCGAAGGCGTCCTGGCGACTTCGCGCAAATCGTTCTCGATGGCTGGCGGCGGAGCTGCCTCCGCGATCGAAGGCGCTATCTGCGCACGCGGATCGGCAGCGCGCAAGTCGGCTTGCGGCGCAATGGGACGCTGTAACGTGACTGGCGGTGACGGGCCAGGCAGCCGTTCTGAATTTTCTGCAGGGGCCTTTGCAGTTAGCGCGGGCGTCGTTCCACGAACGGGCTTGGGTGCGCTGCCATTGTTGTCAATCACCCAACGCCGGCCAGTTACATCGATCACCTCTACTTGGAAAGGCGCAGCAGGCGCCGAATGTGTTGTCGAAGCCGAAGTAGCCGAAGCGAGGGACTTCCGGCCGGCCAAATCTGCCACGCGCTCAACTTGCGTGGCCAGCACGCCAAACAAGAACGCGCCGATGACAATCCCCGGTCGCAACTTCGCGCTGTTTTTGGTTTTTGGCGCGACGACCTCGTGCTTTTGCACTGCCGGACTCGCAAAGCTCCTCGCGCGCACCGGCGTCGGCCGCGGCAGTGTGGCTTGTGTCGGCTGCGCAGTCGCCGCCGCCGGTTCTGCGGGGTATCCGGCGACCTCGATTCGCGCTGTGGCCGGCGCAGAGGCAGCAGGAGGGGCAGAGGCGGAGCTACTGGCTGCTGGCGCTACCGCTGCGGCGACCACAGCAAATGGCTCGCTGGGATGTTCTTCGTCAGGGGCCGCTGGGGGCAGTGCATTGCTGGGATTAGGCTCGGCGGTCGCGTTGGCAAGGGGAATTGGAATGCTCGCGGACACGGATGTCGAAGTGGGTTCCTCGGTCGAGATCCATTCCTTAAGTTGCCGCAGGTCGTCGGCGGAGAGGTTCAGAAACTGCAGCCCCCCGCCGCGCTTCGAGTCGTTCAGCCATGCGACCCTGGCCTTCGATTCGATCGCCGCCTTCGTTCCCGGCAGTGTGAAGCGTACTTGGTAGGGTTGGCCCTCCGTCAGCCCGCCAAACAACTGGCACTTTAGACCGCCCTCGCTGACGTCCAACAGAATGCCTCCGTTGTTGGCGCCAAAATCAACGTACGTCAGCCGCTCGATACGCCGCCGCTGCGGCCGAGGGCTGCTGGACGTCGTCGAGCTCGTTTCCACTTGTTCCGGCCCTCTCAATCCGCAGCCGATGCCAGCCTGAGAGGCTGCCAACCACGCGGAAATTCGATTTGGCAGCGATCGCCCTGGTCGAACAGCACGAACCCATCAATCCCGGAAAGTCGCTGGTTGATGAAATCCTTCAATTTGTTCTGCAGAGCCGCATCCCCCTTCGCGGGCCACTTGAACTGGCGCGGCAGGTTGAGCGTTGCGCGTACGCGTTGCCGCGCCGGTAGAAACGTGGGAAAGGCCAGCCGCACATCGTCCTGTGAACTCAGGCCGCCATCGTTCACCATCCTGCTCATTACCACCACGCCCGGCCCATCGGCCAGGCGATAATCGGTATCGGTATTGTTTTGCAATTCGTATGAAAGTTGCAGTCTGGCGTTGTTCGGATCGATCTCGAGCAGTTGCGTGCCTTCATAGGTGGCGGTAATCGCGCCGGAATTCCACGGCTGCGAGCGTCGCACCACGAATTGGTGGTACAAGCTTCCACCAATCCCACCGAGAAGAATGGCCGCAACCACGATCCACGTTCTTGCTGACATCACCGTGGCCCGGGCTCTGCGTAACTCAATATGCAAAGTGCAAACCTTATACACCGAAGGCCCTTTCGAGTGAAGCAAATTGATTTCCTCGTGCATCGTTCCGAACAGCCGTCGGGTCATCTAACTCTCCGCGAACAACAGCCAATCGCTGGACTCGCGTTGACACCCGGTCGGGCCTCGGCATAGACTCGTCCGCGACAACCTTGCAGGTCTGGGAGCACGGGGGAAGGCCGTGAAAATCGGCCACGGTCCCGCCACTGTAAATCGGCCCTTGCAGCCGTAAGTCAGGACACCCGCCCAGGCCGTCACGGACTGACACTCTTCGCGAGAGAGGGTGGCGGCGGCGAGCCCCATTCTTTTTTGTGGGGCTTTTTTTGTTGGCGTTGCTTCTTGGGTCTGTCGCATAGCCGCTGAAGCAAGCGCGAGAAAGCTGCTCGACGCGTTCTAGTAAGCGAAGACAGTAAGCAAAGGTAGCAAGCAAAGGGATCTCGGCGGTCTTAATGACGAACAACGGCAAAACCTGTTGGGCTGCGGCCGGGTGCGTGCGCTGTATCGCATGGAGCCTGGGCTTGCTCGCGCTGATTCTTGCGCTGGCAGGGGCAGCGGCAGCCCAATCGATCCCGCCCTCCGCCAACCGCTCCTCAGCCCTCGCGGTGACCGATGAGGAAGGCCGAGCGGTTCAAGTGCCGCAGCCGGTTCGGCGCATTGTGTCGCTCGCTCCCAATTTGACGGAGATCGTGTTCGCCCTCGGCTTGGGCGACCGACTCGTCGGCGACACCGACTATTGCAATTATCCTGCCGAGGCATTGAAAAAAGTTCACGTTGGCGGTCCGCTGAACCCGAGCCTCGAAACAATTGTGTCCCTCCATCCCGACTTGGTGCTCGCGACCCGCACCATTAACCGCTTGGCGACGGTGCAAGCCCTCGAGCGGCTGGGAGTCGCCGTGTACACCACCGACCCGCGCACAGTCGAGCAGGTGTTGTCCTCGAACGAGCAACTCGGTCGCCTGCTGGGCGCAAATCAGCAAGCTGCGACGCTTGCTGCCAGTCTGCGCGAACGTCTGCAACCAACTCCGGCAGAGGCTGTCCGGCAGCCAGCCCGTTTCCGTGATCTTCATCACCTGGGTGGACCCGTTGATCTCGGTGGGCGGCGACACCTTCATTGCCGATGCCCTGCGCACGGCCGGCGCGCGCTCGGTGATCGCCACGACGCAGGATTGGCCGAACATCAGCCTCGAAGAAGTCGTGCATCAGCAACCCGAATATCTGATTTTTTCTAGCGACCAGCCGGAGCAGACCGAGCACCAGATCGCGGAATTGCGTGGCCGGGCAGGATGGCAAGATCTTGCGGCCTTGCGTCAAAACCGAATCGTTATTCTCAGCGAAGCGTTCAGCCGCCCCGCGCCTCGCCTGGTGGATACCATCGAACAACTCGCACGCGCACTCCATCCCGAGCGCTTTGCCGCCGCGCACCCCGCCATCCCGCCGTCTGCTTCGAGCCTCGCTCCCACGTTTTCCCTTGCCGCGGGAGCGCTCTGACGATGGTCCCTGTAACGCTCGGCCGGGTGGTACGCATATGCGCTCTGCTGACGGCAGTGCTGGTCGCAGCCGTGTTGCTTGCGCTTCGTCTCGGAGCCGTGCCCTTCTCGCTCACCGATCTGGGGCAAAATCTGTGGTGGCTTGCCAGCGGCCATCCCGAAAGACTTTCGACTGATTTCAGGCTCATCATGGTGGATATCCGTTTGCCGCGGATTCTGCTGGGCATGTTGGTCGGTGCCGCACTTTCCGTCGCCGGCGCCAGTTTTCAGGCGCTGCTGCGAAACCCGCTCGCCGATCCCTACGTCCTCGGCGTTTCCAACGGCGCGGCGCTCGGCGCCATCGTTGCGCTTCTGATCGCGCCGGCGTTGCCTTTGATGACGCCGCTCGCCGCTTTCCTGGGCGCGACAACAACCATCTCCGCCGTCTACCTGCTCGGCCGCCGCGAGGGCCAACTCGACAGCAACACGCTGCTGCTCGCCGGCATCATCACCGCATCTTTCCTTTCGGCCATCATCATGTTCCTGATGACCACGCTCGCCAGCCGCGACCTGCGCGGCATCGCCTTCTGGCTCATGGGCGATCTCTCGACGGCGCTGCCGCGCGGATTGCTTTGGGTTTTGGTCGTCGGATTTCTTTCCGCCACAGGCGCAATTTATACCACCGCGTCCGACCTCAACCTGCTCCTCGCCGGCGAGCGCGAAGCCATGCACCTGGGCGTCGACGTCACGCGCGTCAAGCTGGTCGTCTACATTTCCGCTTCCCTGCTGACGGGCCTCGCCGTTTCCGTCAGTGGAGCGATCGGATACGTCGGCCTTCTCGTCCCGCACCTGATGCGCATGCTCTTCGGCACCGACTACCGTCTGCTCATCCCCACGTCCGCCCTCGGCGGAGCCATCGTGCTGGTCCTGGCCGACGCCATGGCCCGCACGATCGTCGCGCCCACCGAACTCCCCGTCGGAGCGATGACCGCAATGGCCGGCGCGCCCTTCTTCATCTACCTGTTGCGGCGGAGGCTCCCGTGAATATGTCCGAGACCGCCGCTCCCTACGGAACCGATCGCCGATCGCCCACGCCCGGCCGTGCGCGTGAACGTAGAGCAGGCCAGCTACGCCTACACCGGGCGCGCTCACGGCGCTCCGCTGTTTACGCTGGAAGCCACCACATTCCAGGCACGCGAGCGCGAACTCGTGGCGATTTTGGGACCCAACGCCAGCGGCAAATCCACGCTACTGCGGCTCATCTCCGGCGCCATTGCCCCGCTTTCCGGCCGCGTCGAGCTCGACGGCTTCGAAACCTACAAGCTCGATGCGCGCACACGCGCCCAGCGCATCGCCTTGGTGCATCAGGAGAGTTCGCTGGTGTTCCCGCTGCTGGCTGGCGACTACGTGTTGCAGGGACGCCATCCGCACGGGCGTTCGCTATGGTTTGAAACTGAGGACGATTTCGCCATCGCTAAAAACGCTCTGGCGCAAGTCGGCGCCGAGCATCTCGCCGAACGTTGGATGCACAAAATCTCCGGCGGCGAAAAGCAGCGCGTGGTATTGGCTCGCGCGTTGGCTCAGCAACCTCTCGTGCTGCTGCTCGACGAGCCCACCTTGCACTTGGACATCGGCGCGCAAGTCGAGCTTCTCGCCCAACTTCGGCGCCTGGCGGCGGAACATCGCTACACCGTCGTCGTCGTAACCCACGAACTCGGCTTGGCCGCCGAATTTGCCGATCAGGTGGTGCTGCTGCACCGCGGCAAATGCCTGCGCGTCGGCCCGCCCGCCGCGGTCTACCAGCGCGAACTCATCGAGCAAGTCTTTGAAACGCCGCTCGAAATCGAAACCGGCCCCGCAGGACGCCCGCGCGTCCTGATCAAGGGCAGAAAGGAGTAGCTGCGAGCCAAACCGGGCGCAGGCGCCACGCAATGGTCGTTCGGTGCCCTGGCCTCAGAAGTCTGCACACAACTCTCACCCGAGGCTATGCACCGCGGCCGCGACGTCTGACCGCGTCCTCGCCCGCCTGCCTCGCCCACATTCACCGCAAGCTCCGCGTTCGGGAAGACGGTGCAACACCGTCGCCGCCGCGCGACTGTAAGGCGGCGCCATTTGCGTGCGAACCACTGTTCGGCCAGGTCTTCAAAGGCCAGCCGGATGGGAAGGCCGCGCGCTTAAGGCCGCCAAGCCAGGAGACCGGCGGAGTTTGCAGCCCGCGGATTCGTTCATGCGAATTCGCTGGGACAACCTTCACCTCCCGCGCGAGACGGGAGAGGAGGAAACCATGCTGCGATATGCGACCGTTGTTTTTGCTTTCTGTTTTCTGCTGCTTGCAATACCTGCCCATTCGCAAAGTAAGCCCGCCTCCGGCGTTACCCAAACCGACTCGGCGAAAATTGCCGGAACCGTGCGCGATCCCAAGGGTGAACCTGCGCCTCACGCCTCCATCAGCCTTTCCACACCCACGGAAACCGTCGCACAAAGTGAGAGCGACGCGCAGGGACAATTCTCCTTCTCGGCATTGCCTGCGGGAACCTATCGCTTGGCCGCAACTTTGCCGGGCCTCGCCGCTGTCACCGACGACTTGCAGCTTCAGGCTGGCGAGACACGCCAACTAAACCTCTCTCTGCAATTGAGCGCCGTCGATGAACACGTCGTCGTCTCCGCTTCGTTCGGGGACCTCCCCGCAACCCAGACCGCCTCCTCCGTCAGCGTCGTGACCGCGGACGAAATCGCCAACCGCGACGACCAGGGCATCTCCGACGTTCTCCGCGAACTCCCCGGCGTCTCCGTGGCCGATTCCGGCCGGCGCGGCGGCGTCACCAGCGCCTTCATCCGCGGCGGCAATTCGAATTACGACCTGGTGATGGTCGACGGCATTCCCATCAACCAATTCGGCGGCGATTTCGACTTCTCTCCTCTGCCGACCGACGGCGTCGCGCAACTGGAAGTCGTTCGCGGCGGCGAGAGCGCTCTCTACGGACCGGACGCCGTGACCGGCGTCGTGAACCTCGTCACCGAAACAGGCGATGGGCCGCCGCACTTCGATGCGTTAGCCGAGGGCGGCAGCTATGACACCTACCGCCTATCCACCGGTGGCGCCGGGTCCTATCGCGGATTCAACTGGTCCTACGATTTGTCCCGTCTGGGATCAGCCGGCGTCGTGGCCAACGACAACTATCGCAACCAAAGCGCATTCATTAGCCTGGGATATTCGCGCAGCCCGCGGCGCCAATTCGTCGTGCATTTTTTTGGCGATGCCAACAATACAGGCGTCCCAGGCCCCTACGGATCCGACCCTGACAACCTGTTTACCGGTATCGATACGGTGTCGCGCGACCTTCAGAATCTGTTCGGCTATCAAATCGGCGAGACCGAACAATTCTCCTCGCGCATCCGCCAGGTGAGCACGGTAAGCGTGAGCACTGACAAGTATTATTTCATCTCCCCATTCGGCAACTCTTTCGAGAACAACTACAAAATCGTCGCCAATACGCGCAGCGAAATCACCCTCGCGCCAACCGACCTGCTCGTCGCGGGCTTCGAATACAACCGCGAAGACTACGAAGATACCTTCGTCGCTGACTCGACGAGCACGCCCTTCGTGGTTTCGCGCACCAGTTTGGCGCCCTTCGTCGAAAACCGTTGGAGTCCGTCGCGCCGTTGGACGGTCATCACCGGCCTGCGCGTGGACAACATCCTCACCGGTTCACTTCCGCCGGACGCCTTCGGTGAACGCCCGCTCCTTCCGGCCAGCACCGTCGTTAAAGTTAATCCACGCGGCGCGGTCTCGTATCTGTTGCGTCAGAGCGGATCGCAATCCAATTGGGGCGCGACGCGGCTGCACACCAGCGCCGGCACGGGGATCAGTCCCCCCGACGGTTTCGAGCTTGGATTCACCACCAATCCCAACTTAAAACCGGAGCTCAGCATCACCGCCGACGTCGGCGTCGAACAGCGCTTGTTCGGCGATCGCGTCTTGCTGGACCTTACCTATTTCTCCAACCACTTCAAAGACCAGATCGTCACACTCGGCGGCATCCTCACCAACCTCAGCACGTTCTCGTCCGCCAATTTGAATAATTCGCAGGCGCAAGGCACGGAGTTCTCGGTGCGAGCGCAGCCCCTTCGCAGCCTCGAGGTTTCCGGCCAGTACACGTGGCTCGATTCCGAGGTCCAGTCGCTCGACGGCACCACCCTCGCCGAGTCGCCCTATCAAGTGGGCCAGCCTTTGATTCGCCGCCCTCGCAATTCCGGCAGTTACGACGTCACGTGGCGACGCGGCCGCTTTCGGCTCAATAGCAACGGTTACGCCCGCGGATCGGTGCTCGACCTCGAACCCAATGACGGAACCTTCGCCTGCTCTCTCGGGCTGCCTTGCTTGTTCCGCAATCACGGCTACTTCCTGATGAATGCTGGCTTCGGCGTCCGCACCATCCACGACGTCGAACTCTTCGGCCAACTGAACAATCTCCTCGACCAAAAATACGAGGAGGTCCTAGGCTTCCCGGCCTATCGTCTGAACTTCATGGCCGGCATCCGCTTCCACCTTTCCACCGAATCAACCGCAACCAAGCGCCCCTAGAGAGGGTTTAAGGCGGCGCGGGCGAAGGCGGAGCTGCAGTGTCCGCGTCCCCTCAGAGTGTGCGTGATGATGTGGCAACTAGGGGGACGGGGCTTCAGCCCCGACATAGAGCCTGCATTTTCATCGGGCCTTCAGGCCCTGAAGTGACTCTGAACCCGGTTAGCATGCACACTCTAGGGAAGCGCGGAGAAAACGTGCCAGCTTTGCAAAAGGGGGGGGCCTGCGTGAGAACGTGAAGACGTCATCGGTGCGAAATGCTGTCATCCCGAGAGCCTGTGACTTTTTTAGCTCAGCCCGTCGCACCGTGACGCAAATCATCGCCGCGTTCTGAAGCCCCGCGTCATTCTGAGCCGAAGTGGCGGCCTGCATTTTCTTGCGTCACGTCTCTCGGGACGCGCCGCCACGCAGCGAAGAATCGCTCTGCTGGTCTTCGTTCGCATGGTCCCGCTTACGGTTTGCCCTAACTTTGCGCGCCCTTGAATCCTTTTTGTGCCTCGACACCTCGCACCCCAGCAACCTACGGTGATTCCGACCGAAGTGGCGGCGTCGTTTCTTCCGTCCCGCTCCTGCGGGACGCGCCACCACGCAGCGGAGGAATCTCTCAGCCGGTTTTTTGCATGGGCAGTGAGGCGACCTTGCTTTGCCTCGGGTCTGCCGGCTCAGCTGCGCAGAGCTTGCTTCCGCCCTCGAGCAAAGCTGCGCTGTCATCCCGAACCCGGTCGCCGAATTTTGGCGAACGGCGGTGAGGGATCTGCTTTTCTCTTCTTCGATATCCTCGCGCGAGTGCGCCGTAGGGAGGCGTTGGCCAGGGCTCGGGGGTCATGTTCGGGCCATTAGCAGCGGTTAAGGAGTCTTTCCTCCGGCGGAACAATTGCGTTCTCCCGGTGAGATCTTGGGTGTATAAGAATAGGCTCGTTTAAGCGCACCGGCAAAATCCGCGCAGCCTGCGACTTCCGCGATGTGTTTACGACCTCGAGTGGACCACTAAGGAGAAACTGCGATGGATGAAAACGTAGCCGGTCTTCTTTGTTATGCCGGCGGCTGGCTTACCGGGCTCGTCTTTCTGCTGACAGATAAGCGCCCTTTCGTACGCTTTCATGCCGCTCAGTCGGTGGTCGTGTTCGGTTCGCTGAATATTCTCTATCTTCTCCTGATCTACACCTTGCCGAGCCTGACGCTTATCCTCTACCTGGCCATCATGGCGGTGTGGGTTTCGCTCATGTTCAAGGCCTACCAACACCAGTGGTACGAGTTCCCACTCGTAGCGCAAATCGCGCCGTCGTTGCCCCCTGCCCTCTCCCAGCCTTTTACCGAACGTCTCCAGGGTCCGCGCGTGGAAGCCTCGAGCGTCTCCGTCTCGGTTTCGAGCGCGCCACGGGCGGGTGGGGCAGCCTCATTCGATCCGAAGAAAGCGATTGCCACGACCGCCCAACTCGTTGGCTTCATCGGCCGCTGGACCGAAGGCGACGCAAATAAAATTATGGGAACTCCGTTGAAACAAGCGCCGCTCGATGACACTCACCAGTCCATTTCCTACCGTTATCTGGATTACACGCACCAGCACCGCGAGCTCGAGCTGACCTTTAACAATCAAACTAGGTTCTTGGAAATGATCTCACTCAGCCCTGTAGACCTACGCTTGGAGGAGATGAAGCAGGTACTCGGTGACAAATTCGTCTTCTCGGAGATCACCGGCACTCCTTGGCGAACCCTTGACTACACCGAATTGCACGTTGGCCTGATCGTGGACCAGAACGACAAGGTCTGGAAGATCGTCTTCAGCGCTGGGGCGGACCCAACGTTACCTCTCTCAACCTCGAAAGCCTGGCCTGCGGGTATCCCTTGGCTCACCGGCCAGCTCGTCGCTCCGGAAGCGCTCCCGAATTTCTCTTGATCAGTCGTAGTTGGGGATATGTTTGGGACCAAAAAGAAAGGAAGCAGCCCAGGGGAGGTATCCTCGGCTGCTTCCAGGGGTGTCGTCAGGTTGCGGTCATCATAGTGCCCCATCGGCGAAACGTCTAAGTCAACGTTTCGGGGCACCCTATCGGAAAAACGAATAGGTCCAAGACAAACCTAACCCTCCGCCAGCCGTCCTCAGCGGAATTTCAGAACCGTCCGATGGCTACCTACTATCTGCCCACCATCAAAAGTGTAAACGACCCTGGAACTGCCGGACCGCGCGCGGGACGTCCTCCTGCTCCTGGAGGCGCGTCGGCCGGAGCCGGCTCGTACTCGAGGGCCATCGTTACCACATGACCGGTTTTAGTGTCGAGAACTATCGTCCTCGCACCCGTTTTGGTTGGCAGCGTCTGCTCAATCGCAAAGCTCGTCGGACTACTTTCCTTGATGAACGTCATGGTGCCTTCAGTACCGTTCGCGGAGATCGCTTCCATCGTAGCCGGATTGAAGGCCACCGTATCGACACCCTTGGCCGTCGGTAGGGTGGTAATGATGCTGCCGTTTTCGGCATTCACGATCACCACCGTGGGCGAAGGCTCGCGGTAATACGCAAAAAGAACGTGATTCTTCGCGTCCAGTGCGAGCCCGCTTCCGTCGGTGACTCCCTTCGAGCTAAGGTCGTAGTGCGCCGTGACGGTCATGGTCTTCGCGTCCACCACCGCGATGTTGGCCTTGTCCGAAATGTTCACATAGATCGTGCCCTTGCCATCGGTCGCCGCCTGCTCCGGCTGGCCACCCAGGTCCAGAGTGCCAACCACGGTGCCATCCTTCGCGTCGATCACCGTGGCGTAAGGCGGCATGTGACTCAAGACCCACACACGCTCGTTGTATGGATCGAGCATGATCCCGTCGGGACGCCCGCCGACCTCAATCTTCTTGATGACTTGTAGACTCTCGGAGTCCCACATGGTCATCGGCCTGGTGGTGGAAAACCCGTGGTGCGATTTAGGATCGACCGCGGTGCCGCCTGACGTTACACCGGCAATGGCACCAACCGGCTCAAGCGTATCCAGGTTGAAGACAGTCAATTGCCCCATCGCGCCGCTCCGCGGAACGTACAAGCGCCTGCCTTCAACGTCCGCGGTAATATAATCGAAACCGCCCTCGCCGCCGACTCTGGCGACCTTTAACACCTTGTAAGGACCAGCAGCTGGCCCTTGCTGCGCCAACCCCATCGACGCGAGCGTCGCAATTCCTGCTGCCAAGACAACAAAAGCCATAAGAGATCGTCGCATGATTATTTCCTCCATTTGCTTACGCTTCCCACCGGCCCGTGGCTGCGGGCGAATATACACCACATTAGGGAGAGATCGTTGGCAATCCGCAGGCGATGAGCGGGTGGCCCGTTCCTTGTCCGTGCCCATGTTTGAGACCCATTCGTTCTCCGCGTTTGAAAAAGGTTGGTCCCGATCCGGGCGTTCGAATACTGTCCGGTAACCGCCCATTGACCGCCATGTTATAATGCCTCATGTTGTTCATCAGTCCCGCCTACCGCAGCCAAGGCGAAGTTGTGTCCCCCCTCGGTGAGTCTGCATGCAGCGCTCAGCACCTTCGGGCCGCCTGCCCAAACCTGACCTCTTTGTCCAACCAGGGTCCTGCACCCAAGTTCCTAACCTGGACGAGAACGCTCCGCAGGTCGCAAGCCGGCCAGCCCCGCAGCCGCCGCCCGTTTCAGCGCCAGAGCGAAAGCCATGTGCCCTATTGTCATGGGTTTGCACACTCTTTTGTAAAAAACCGGGGGTAGGGGGTGCGCGCACAATCGAATCTTTGCACAAGCATGCACTTGGCCGACGACGGGCATTCTCCGACGGTCGCAAGCCGGCCAGCCCCGCAGCCGCCGCCCGTTTCAGCGCCAGAGCGAAAGCCATGTGCCTTATTGTCATGGGCTTGCACACACTTTTGTAAAAACACCGGGGGTAGGGGGTACCCGCCGAATCGAATCTTTTGCACAAGCATCCTCTCGGCCAACGACGGCCACGCTCCACCGACCGCACGAAGTCCAACCCCGCCGCCGCCGGTTTCAGCGCCAGAGCGAAAGCTATGTTCCTTATTGCCATTGGTTTGCGCACTCTTTTGTAAAAACACCCGGGGTGGGGGGTACCTCTGCCATCGAATCTTTTGCACAAGCATGCACTGGCCGACGACGGGCGCTCTCGGAACCTGCTCGCGACACAATGCTATAATTCGGCTTTCGCCATGAACAAATCCGCACCTTCTGCAACCCAAATCTCGCCGGAAACGCATGGCGGCCTATGAGCCCGTGATCGGGCTCGAAGTCCACGTGCAGCTCAAGACCGCCACCAAGATCTTCTGCGGCTGCTCCACGCGCTTCGGCGACCCGCCAAACTCCAACACCTGTCCCGTCTGCCTGGGTTTGCCTGGCTCGCTCCCGGTGCTCAACCGCCGCGCCCTGGAGCTGGCGCTGCGCGCCTCGCTCGCGCTCAATCTTCGCGTGCAGGAAAACTCCCGCTTCGCTCGCAAAAACTACTTCTATCCCGACTTGCCCAAGGGCTACCAGATTTCCATGTACGAGCTGCCGCTGGCCCTGGCCGGCTGGCTCGAAATCGATCACGACGGCGCGCGCAAAAGAATCGGCATCACTCGCCTGCACCTCGAAGAGGACGCGGCGAAAAATCTGCACGAAGGGTTCCCGGATTCCGCCAGCAGCAGCTACATCGACTACAACCGCGGCGGCACGCCTCTCGCCGAAATCGTCTCCGAGCCCGACCTGCGCTCGCCCACCGAAGCCTACGCGTATCTAAACGCTCTCAAGCAGGTCCTGGAGTACGCCGAGGTCAGCGATTGCAACATGGAGGAGGGCTCGCTGCGCTGCGACGCGAACGTCAGCGTGCGGAAACGCGGCGCGGAGCGATTCGGCACCAAGGCCGAAGTCAAGAATCTGAATTCTTTCCGCTATTTGCAGCGCGCGCTCGAGTACGAAATCGAGCGCCAGATCGGCGTGCTCGAATCCGGCGGCCGCATTTTGCAGGAGACCCGTCTGTGGGACGTTAGCGAAGGGCGCACCGTGTCCATGCGCTCGAAGGAATTCGCGCACGATTATCGCTACTTTCCCGATCCCGATTTGCTGCCGGTTCGCGTGAACGCGTCCTCGCTATCCGAGATCCAGCGCCAGATGCCCGAGCTGCCCGAGGCGCGCCGCGAGCGCTTCGTTAGCGTCTACGCGCTTTCCGCGTATGACGCTGCCGTCCTCACCGCCACGCGCGCGCTCGCCGATTATTTCGAGGCGGTCGTAAAGGCTGGAGCGCCCGCCAAGACGCCGCCAACTGGATTGCCACCGAGCTTCTCCGCCGGCTCAACGATTCCGGCCGCGAGATCGACGCCAGCCCGGTCACTCCCGCCGCGCTGGCCGATCTGCTCCGCCGCGTCGAGGCCGGCAGCATCACCGGCGCCAGCGGCAAAAAAGTTTTTGCCGCGATGTTCGAGAGCGGCAAATCGGCCGAAGCGATTATCGCAGCCGAAGGGCTTTCTCAGATTCAGGACACCGGCGAAATCGAGCGGCTTTGCCGCGAGGTCATCGAGAAAAATCCCGAGAACGTCGCCAAATACCGCGCCGGAAACGAAGGCGTATTCAAGTTTTTTGTGGGCCAGGTCATCCGCGCCTCGCGCGGCCAGGCCAATCCGCAACTGGTAAACGAAACACTCAAGCGGCTGCTCGCTTGAGTGGAGGTGCCGGCAAAGATGCCCGACAAAGAGACGCTGAAAGAAGGAGACCAGGCCCCGGACTTCCGCCTGAAGGCCGACGACGGAAAGGAAATTGCCCTCTCCGATCTGCGCGGCAAGCCCGTGGTGCTCTATTTCTATCCCAAGGCCATGACCCCGGGCTGCACCATGGAGGGCTCGGACTTCAGTAACGCCAAGCCTCAATTCGATCAGGCCAGCGCCGTCATTCTGGGTTGCAGCGCCGATCGCGTCGAGATGCAGGCGAAATTTAAGGACAAGTACAAGTTCAATTTCTCGCTGCTTGAGCGATCCTGAGTTTGACGCCATCGAAGCCTACGGCGCGCGGCGAATGAAAAGCTTCCTCGGCAAATCCTTCCTGGGCATCGTGCGCTCCACCTTCTTGATCGGCCCCGATGGCCGCATCGCCAAGGTATGGGATAAGGTCCGCGCGAAAGGCCATGTCGCTGAAGTGCTCGAAGCGGTGAACCGGATCTTCTCCAGCGCGCAGCGAAAATCCGCCGGAGACGGCTTAGCCCTCTTCTAAAGCGCGCTCTTCTAAAGAGAACAACGAATCGCGCCACCGGCCTGCCGGGCTGCTCGCGGCATCCTCAACTTCGATGAGCATGTTGTCGATCAGCCGCGTCGCGCCGATGCGCACAGCCAGCAGAGCAAACGACGGTCTCCTCAGTTGCGTGACCGGCTCGAACGAATCGGCGTCCACAATTTCGACGTAGTCGGGAACTGCCAGCGGTTCCGCGGCAAGCACGCGCCGCATCGCATCGATCAGCCGCGCAGCGTCGCGTTCGCCCGCGCTGATCATTTCGCGCGCGCGCTCGAGCGCCCGGTAGCAGCACCGGCGCCGCGCGGCGCTCGCTCGGCGAAAGGTAGGCATTGCGCGACGACATCGCCAGCCCGTCCGCCTCGCGCACAATCGGGCAGGCCACGATTTCCGTGTCCAGCGCCAGATCGCTGGCCATCTGCCGAATGATTCGCTGTTGTTGCGCGTCTTTGCGCCCGAAGTACGCGAATTGCGGCGAGACGATCTCGAACAGCCGCAGGACCACCGTGGCAACGCCGCGAAAATGTCCAGGCCGGACGCGCCCCTCGAGCTGGTCGCTCAGGCCCTCGACGTTCACGACCGTGCGGAATCCTGGCGGATACATCTCCTCGACCGACGGCGCGAAAAAATGTCGACGCCAGCTTGTTCCAGCAGTTCGCGGTCGGCATCGAACGCCCGCGGATATTTCGCGAAATCCTCATTGGGCCCAAACTGTTTGGGATTGACGAAAATCGAAACAATCACCGGGCTCGACTCGCGCCGAGCGGCTTCCACCAGCGAGAGATGCCCGGCGTGCAGAGCGCCCATCGTGGGAACAAAGCCGATCACGCGGCCTTCGGCCCGCGCCTGGCGCGACGCCTGCTTCATCCATTCAATCGTGCGGATCAGCTCCACGAGAGAGGGACGCGTCGCTACTTCGCGGCCTTGCGCTACGCCGACCGCTCGCGGTAGAAAGCCAATCATGTCGGTCGAAACCGGAGTGCGCGCCCAACTGCCGCAGTAGCGTCGTGACTTGCCCGCGATGATAGTTGCCGTGATTCGCCAGGTGCTGCAGGATATTTCCGATCTGATCGCGGAAGTGCGTGCCCTTGACGTTGCGATACTCGAGGAAGCGTTCGAGGTCCGCGGCGGAAAGCCCGCGCACATAGCCGAGCAGCTGGGGTTCGATCTCAGCCCATCGCGCCCGCACGAGCGGCCAGGTCCGGGTAGCCGTCCGGCTTCGGCATTCCTGACGGCGAGTCGACCGTGCAGCCGTTCGAGCCAAATCATCTGCGCGCCGAGGATGTGCACGAGCGTGTCGCGAACCGACCCGAAGCTGTTGCCCAGATTGCGAGTGAGCTGCTCCTGCGTCAGCGCCGCGCAGGCGTTGAGCGTCCGGCCGTTGGCCCAGGCGTCGTACTCATACAGCGTGCGGATTTCTTGCGGTGTCATGAGCTCTCCAGTGATTTGAAAGTGATGTGGATCCCGGTCAGCCGCGCCGGGCGGCCAGCAGCCGCTCGCGCGCTTCCGGCGGAAAGATGATAAGACTCCTCGTCGGATGGGAAATTCCCGGTGCGCACGTCCGCGGCGTATTCGCCGACAGCGCGAGAAATCGATGTCCGCAACGTTGGCATATCGCCGCGCAAACTTCGGCGTGTGGCCCGCATCCCAAGCCGATCATATCGTGCAGCACGAGGATCTGCCCGTCGCAGTCCGGGCCCGCGCCGATGCCAATCGTGGGAATGCGCAGCTCGTGGGTGATCTGCGCCGCCAGTTCGCGCGGCATCGATTCGAGCACGATGGCAAATGCGCCCGCCGCTTCCACGGCGCGCGCATCGCGAATCAAGCCGCTCGGCCGTCTCCGCGGTCTTGCCCTGCACCCGGAAACCGCCAAGCGCGTTGCAGCGATTGCGGCGTCAGCCCCACGTGGCCCATCACGGGGATTTCCGCTTCCACCAGCCGCGCAATCAATTCGACGCGCCGCTCGCCGCCCTCTACTTTCACGGCTTCCGCGCCCGCCTCTTTGACGAACCGCACGCGCATGGCGCAGAGATTCCGCCGGTTCGATGTGATAGCTGCCATAAGGCATGTCGGCGACCAGCAGAGCGCGCCGCACCCCGCGCCGCACAGCGCGCGTGTGGTGCAGCATCTCTTCCATCGGTCACCGGAAGCGTGTTCTCGTGCCCGAGCACGACCATGCCCAACGAATCGCCGACGAGCACAACGTCCACGCCAGCTTCGTCCAGCAGTTGCGCGGTTGGGAAATCGTAAGCCGTCAGGCAAACAATCTTGCCCGTGGCGGCAGTTGGAAGAAGACAAGCGGAGACTTTCGAGCCAGAATGTCGGGCACGGTAATTTTGCCGTTGCCCGCATCGAATGCGGAACTCACGTGCGGCCTCCGGGTGCCGTTCCCTTGCTTCGGGATACAGCCCCTAATCTTGCTTAAGCCTAGCAAAGAAACGCCTGCGTCGCCAATCGCGGCCTTGGGCCTAGTCCGAACGCGACACGTGGCCGGAACCTCCGGCTCGACGCCGCGCCAGCCCACCGCGCCGCCCTGCACGGCCTGCTTCACCGCGCGGAACAGCACCACGTACATCATCTGCCGGTAGTAGAAACGCTGCAGCAAAAGCGGCCACAGCAGCGACCAGTCCTCATGCCGCTCGAGCGCAAACGCGATCACGCAGGTAAACAAATCGATGAGCATGAAGCCGACAAAGAAAGATCATCGAGCGCTCCACGTCGGCGGCCGTCCACAGCTGCGGCAGGCGCGCCAGATGAATCTGCCCGACGCCCCACAGCGCGATCGAGCCCAGGAACAGCAGATCGATCACCGGCGAAATCAGCGGCAGCAGACAGCTGGAAGAGAAAAATATTCGGCAGCGCCACACAACCCAGCGTGCCGTAGCGCGGCCGGCCCAGCGTGTCGCGATGCTTCCAGAACGATTGCAGCGTGCCAAAGGTCCAGCGGAAGCGCTGGCGAATCAGTGCGTCGGCGGTTTCCGGCGCCTCGGTCCAGCCAATGGCTTCTTCGTCGTACACGATGCGCCAGCCGATGCGGCGAATCGCAATCGTCAGGTCGGTGTCTTCGGCCACCGTGTCCGCTGGTGAATCCGCCCGCGCTGCGCAGCGCTTCCACGCGCCAGGCGCTCAGCGCTCCGGGCACCACGGGAATGCAGTTGAGCAGGTCAAACGCGCGCTTCTCGAGGTTCTGGCTGGTGATGTACTCGAGCGCCTGCCAGCGCGTGAGCCAGCGGTGCGATTGCCCACTTTCACGTTGCCGGCAACCGCGCCGATGCGCGGGTCGGCAAAGTGCCGAACCAGCTTGCGCAATGGCGTCGGGAGCGATCGACGGTGTCGGCGTCGATGGTCACGAGAATTTTGTTGCGCGCCTCGCGCAGCGCGCGCGTCAGGGCGGCGGACTTCCCGCGATTCGACTGGTGAAGAATGCGCACACGCGGATCGTCGCCGAAATAAGCGTCGAGCAGCTCGCCGGTGCGGTCCGACGAACCGTCATTCACCACCACGACTTCCATATTCGTGGTAATCGCCGGCCAGCGCCGACCTGCACCGTGCGCACGATCACTTCTTCTTCGTTGTACGCCGGAACCAGCACGCTCACCGGCGGCGGGAACCCGGGCTGCTCCGGCGGCGCCGGCGCGCAGCTTTTCGATCAGCGCCAGCACGCCGATGATCAGCGCCCGGCCGCTCACCAGCACGATGCCGATCATGAAAATCCAGGCGATGCCCAGCCGCAGCCACTCGAACAGATTGAAGATCAGCGTGTCCGCGGCGACCACCACTGCGCTCGCGCAGACGTCAGCGGCTGCATCACCTGCGCGCGCGTCTGCCCGATCAGGTCCGAAGCCAAAACCAGTTGGAATCCGTCGGCGCGCAGCCCGTCGATAATCGCCGGCAGCGCCTGGATCGTGTGCGCTGCGATCGCCGCCGCCATCGTGCAGCAGAACGATGTTGCCGACGCCTTGCTTGGCCTGGTCGATCACGCGTTGCGCAATCACCTGCGCCGGCGCCGGCGCCACGCCTCCCGGCTCGCCCCAGTCGTGCGGATCGATGCGCGCGCCCACCAGCAGATAGCCCATCGATTGCGGCAGCGGCAGCGAAGCCACTTCACCCGCGGTTTCCGGCTGGTGGTCGATGCCGTACGGCGGACGGAACAGCAGCGTCTTGACGCCCAGCGTGCTCTCGAACAGCCGTTCGGTCAGGTTCAGTTCCAGCTCCAACTGCGCGCGCGAAATATCGTCCGCCCGCGGATGCGTGTAGGTGTGATTGCCGATCTCGTTGCCTTCGTCGTACTCGCGCTTCAGCAAGCCCAGGGATTCGTTGGCAGCGCTGCCGATCACAAAGAACGTCGCCACGGCATGCTTTTGCTTCAAAATGTCCAGAATCTGCGGCGTGTTCTGCGGGTCCGGGCCGTCGTCGAAGCTCAGCGCGATTTTCTTGCGTGCCGCCGCCGAGCTGATCGATGCGGTAGGAAAGCGGCATGCTTACGTAGTTTTCGTCGCACGATGCGTTGCTGGCTCGCGGCGTCGTAGCGAAACGTCCGCTGGCCCTTCTGCGGCGTCGCCGTGATGCGCCAGATGTCGCCGTCCCCTTCGAGGATCAGATCGTAACCCGGAGGCATCTCCGCCAGCTTGCGCGCGCGAAGCTTCGTCCGGCTGCGTGAGGTCCCAGATCGACCAGAGCGACGGGTCTTCGGTCCCCAGGCGCCAGAGCGCCGTGCCGCGCACGCCCGCGCGCTCGGCGGCGCGCAGTTCGTTGTAGGCCGTCACTCCGTCGAGCAGCCAGACCTCGTGCACATGATTCTGCTCGTCGGAGTAGGAGTAATGCGGATTCAGCGAATCGGCATCGTACTGCACCTGCGCGTCGGATTCCGACGCCGTCACCAGCGCCTGCTCGAAGCTTTCGACCAGTCGGCGCTCTCATGCGCCTTCAGCCCGCCCTTATCCGGCCAGTCGTAGCGCATAATTGGCGACGCCCATGACCAACTTGTCCGCGGGCACGAGCTTCAGCATCTCCGCGATGTTGTTGCGCGAACCAATCCTGCGGCGCGATCGGCCCGGCGTGCGGACGTCAGCCAGTGGTCGTCGTAATTCATCAGGATGATGGCGTCGGCCTGCCGGCTGATGGCGGCGTAGTCGTAGCTCCAGTCCGCCGCCGGCAGCGCCACCATCAATTTCAGGTCCGCGCCGTGCAGCCCGCCGCCAGATCGCCGATGAAGGCGACAAAATCGCGCTGGCTCTTCTTCGGCACCTGCTCGAAGTCCAGCGCCACGCCGAATTGGTTGGCTCTGCGACGATGTGCTCGACGAGCTGCTCGCACCAGATGTCTGCGCGCCTCGGGCTTGCGCAGCATGGCGGCCATCTGCCGGAACGTGCCAGATCGTGCCGTCGGAATTATTCAGCAGCGGCATGATCGGGAGTTTGAACCCCTCCGATTTCATCCAGCGCGCCAGCTTCGGATCGTCGTCCATGTCCAGCCGCCCGTTCGGCGGAGATCGAATGCAATTGCTCGGGGACCAGCAAGATCGATGTCGCGGTAGTGCAGCTGCAGCGAAGCCAGGCTGCTGGGGTCCCAGCTCACATAGAAGGCCATCCGCAGCGGGTCGTAATTGGCCGGCACTTCGCCGCTGGCTCGCCACCGGCACGGCTGAGCGGATTCTCGCCGAGCGCTTCCACTCGCTTGCGCCGGCCCTTGCGCGCGATCGCGGTCTTGGTTTTGTCGCGGCGTCAGCACAGCGTGCAGCCCGGAATGGCTTCGCGGGAGCAGCATCGCCGGAAGGCTCACCCTCTTGAAGACGCTAACCGAAGAAAACCACTAGCGACCAGCGTAAACACCGCGCCCGGTCGCTTCGAGCACGTGCGCGTGCGTCGCCAGCGGCGGCGTTCTTCGTCGTAGAATATGGGCTTGCCTTCGCTCACGGTGTTCACCCAAGCTAACTGCGCTATTCGGCCTTGTCAATCGCCTGCTCGGCGCCGAAACCGGTTCATCGATGACCCGCTCCCAGCCTCCGCGAACCCGCCCGTCCGCTCTTCACGATCGCCGTCCCCGCGCTGGTTGGCTTGGCGCTGCGGCTCATTCCTGGTGTTGCGGTTCCCGGCTGTCGCCGGCGATCCGCCATCTACGAAGAACTGGCGCAAAACTGGCTGCGCGACCATGTCTACGGCATCTCCTACGCAAGCGGCTTGACGCCCTCCGACATCCGGGTCCCCGGCTACCCCGCTTTTCTGGCGCTCATTTACCTTGTTATTTGGACGCGGCAACGGGGCAATTGTGTTGGCTCAGGCCTTTCTCGATCTGGGCACCTGTTTCCTGGTGGCCTGGCTGGCTCTCGCTGCTGGCGCCCCAGCGACCGATCGCGCGTCGCACTCGCGGCCCTGTGGCTGGCGGCGACCTGTCCGTTCGTAGCGAATTACGCGGCTGTGCCGCTTACCGAGGTGCTGGCGACCTTCTCACCGCCGCTGCGCTCATCGCCCTGGTCAGCGCCTGTATGCCCTGGACGGAGGCGATTCAGGCCGCGGAAGCGCATTCCCTGGAAGACGCATGGTTTGCCGGCGGCTTGCTCGTGGGACTCGCGCACGCTGGTGCGGCCGGAAAGCCCGCTGCTGCTCGTGGCGCTGGCGCTGGTCCTGGCCGTCCGCTGGAGGCACCGAGCCGATTGGGCCAAGCTGGTCCGCGCGGGAGCGCTCACCGCGGCCGGCCTGCTGCTGCCCCTGTTGCCGTGGGCGGCGCGCAACTGGGTCGCTTCCACGAGGTCCAGTTCCTGGCGCCCCGCTTATGCCGCCTCGCCCGACGAATACATGCCCCGCGGCTTATACGCCTGGACGGCCACCTGGCTGGTGCGCTTCCGCGACGTCTATCTGGTGCCGTGGAACATCGGCAGCGATCGCGTCGAGATCGGCGACATCCCGGCCTCCGCGTTTGATTCGCCGGACGAACGCGCCCGCGTGGCGGCGCTGCTCGATCAATACAACACCACGACTGTGCATGACTGCCGGAAGTCGATAGCGGCTTCGCGGCACTGGCCCGCGAGCGCACCGCGCGCCATCCGCTGCGCACGTATCTCTGGGTGCCCGCTGAGCGCGTCGCGACCATGTGGTTCACGCCGCGCACCGAGCTGCTTCCCATTTCCGGCCATCTCTGGCCGCTCGCGGAGCAATGGAGCGACGATCCCGTCGGTTTCGGCGTCACGGTGTTTCTCGGCGCGCTGAATTTCTTCTATCGTGGGATTGGCCATCGCGGGTTTGCGGCGCGCGCTTCGCCAGCCGGGCGCATCGGCGACGCGCGAGCCATCCGAACTGCCGCTGATGCTGCTCTTGGTTGTCTTCATTTTGGTGCGCACGGCATTCCTGACCCAGGTGGAAACGCCCGAGCCTCGCTACGTGCTGGAATGTTTCCCGGCGCTGCTGGCCCTGGGCGCCCTGGCTGGCTCCGTGATTCTGCAAGCGCTAGTCGCTGTATCCGAGGCTCGGGATGAATCGTGACGCGCGCGATCTGCGGGAAGTGCTCTTTCACGCGATCTTCCAGCGTGGCCGTGACGTCGTGAATCTCGGTAATGGGCAGGTTGCCATCCATCGTGCAATGGCAGGAGACCAGGATTTTGTGCTCCACCAGCCGCACGCGCACTTCGTGGCAGTCCGACAACTCCTGAAATTCTCGCGCGCAAGCTGTTGACGAACTCCTCGACGTCTCGCGCCAGGTCGCGCATCTCACCCGGCGGTGCGATCCGCGGTGGCGATGTGCGTTCCCAGCGGCTCGATGTGAATGTTCACAGTCGCGTCCGGCCGACCCGGCGACGTTCCCGAGCGACGGCAGCCGGCGAATCTCTTCCTCGAGGCCGGTGGCGCGACGATGCGCCTCCGTCAAGCTGAGCTGTTCGTCCACCTCCAGGTGCAGCTCGATGAACAGCCGCCCGTCCGAGCTGATGCGCGGACAGCTCGTGGATCGCCAGTCCCTGGCGATGCGCCGCCGCGCGGATGGCGTCGAAAAGATGCTCGCCGGCCTGCGCGCGCGGCTCCATGTGCACCATCACGTCGGCAGGAACGATTTCCCCGACGCGGCGTTCGACGGCGTCGCTGATGGCATGCACCTGCTCGAAGCTCGCCGTTCGTGGCACGCTGATGGTGACGTCCACGAAATGTTGATTGCCCGCGCGGCGCACGCGCACCCGCTCGGCCGAAAGCACGCCGTCCAGCTCCTGCACCGCCCGCGCGACGTGCTCCTGCAAGCCCTGCGGCGCGGCATCCAGCAGCGCGTCCATCGTGCGCTTGCCCAGCCGCGTGCCGACCCAGATGATCACTGCGGCCACGGCCAGCGCCGCCAGCGGATCGGCATAGCGCAGCCAGGTCAGTCCCGGTGCGCTCGCCCAGCCACACCGCTCCGATGCCGGCCATCACCACCGCGTGCTCCACACGTCGGTGGAAAAATGCAGGGCGTCGGCTTCCAGCGCCTCGCTGGCGTATTCCCGCGCCGCACGCTCGCAGGGCCCGCGAACGAATCAGATCGATGCCCAGCGCGATGCCCAGAATGCCGATAGCCAGCGCGCTTGGCCGCATCGGCAACCTCGCGGAAAAACAGCCGCTGCAGCGCCTCCCAGATGATGTACACCGCGGTCAGCAACAGCAAGCCGGTCTCAACAAACGCCGAAAAACTCTCGACTTTGCCGTGGCCGTAGGGATGATCGGCGTCGGCCGGGCGGTCGGAGACACGCGCACCGACAAATACGTGACGATCGCGGCGATCAGGTCGAGGCTCGAATGCAGCGCCTCGGAAAGCACTCCCAGACTGCCCGTCGGCAGACGGTCAGAAAAATCTTGAGCGACACCAGCACCACGGCCGAGCCGACCGACGCCAGCGCCGCCAACTGTTTCACCGAGCTGGGATTGGAATTGGAGATAGCCGCGGCTTCTCTCGGCAGGGAAATCGCGGCGTTTCCGCTACGAGCCCTGCAAAATCGAGGGATTATACGATGGCAGCGGGAAAGGATCGCTCGCGGAGTCGCGCGAGGTGTCGCGTCGGGTCCCGGACCGAGTTTCGGCGCACGCGCTGCAGCAGGCTACTGCAGCGACGGGAGGAGGCACCAGGGCAGGCGCCGCGGCTCGCCGTGCGGACCGTGCACTTCGACTTCCTCGAGCAGCAGCGACGGCGCGATCACGTCTGCTCGGCACGCCGCCTTCCGCGGAACCGAAGGCGCCCAGCGCCGTGCCGGCGATTTCGGCGTCCTGCGCTTTGCTCGTACGCAGAAGACGGCGGGATCGTTGCCGACGCCCAGCAGAGTGCGCAGCGATGCGTACGGTCAAGCCGGAAAGCAGCGCGCCGCGCACCAGCTCTTCGTGCCCGTCGTCCACGTTCACTCGATAGGTCAGCAGCGGCAAGCGGTCGCCGTTGGACGCGCCCGCCGCCAGCACGCCCAGCCAGTCGGAGAGCTCATCCTGGCTGGAGCTGGCGATCACCGGATTATCCATCTTCCGGATCAGCAGGCACCACTTCTGTCCGTTTTGCTTGCAGGCGTCGAGAAATTTCTTGCGCAGGTCGGCCGGCGACTGGCCGTCGCTGGCCGTGAAGAAAAGGTTGCTCATCATCGGCCGCGGCTCCGCCAGGAACGTCGAGCGGCCGTGTCCGTTGGATTCCGTGAACTCCGGCCCGGGCCGCCGCGACATCAGCAATTGATGCAGCATGCCGTTTTCCGCCAGCGCCACTTTTTGCGCGCTGCACGCCCTCTTGGTCCACGCCGTAGGAGCCGATCAGCTTCTGTCCCTGGAAATCCTTCACCGTCGGATCGTCGACCAGGCTCACAGCTGCGGGCAATACGCGCTGGCCCGACCGGTTCATCCAGTCGCTCCGCCCGCCGAGCGATTCCATCGTCTGGTCGAATCGCGTGTTCGTGGACAGCGGCGGACGCTGCCCGCCCACCGAAGGCCCCAGCAGTTGCGCGAGCAGCGAACCTGCGGCCGGCGCCTCAAACAGCACCGGGCCATCGTAATCCTGCACCGGAGGCGCGGAGCGCAATGCGACCAGTTCCGGCCGCGCGCGATCCAGTTGCTGCGCGCACGCGCATCCGCGGACGGCAGATCGCCCGGACGATTCAGCGTAGCGCGTCACGAAATTGTGCACCGGCGTGCCGTCATCGGTTTCCGCGCCCAGGCTGGCTTCGATGGCGGCGAAGCTGCGGCCGACGCGAATCTGCGTGCCTTCGGTGGTCACCAGGTAGGTGGTCGCATAAAAGATGCGGTAGGTGACCCGCGAATTGTAGAGCTCGGGATATTTTCTCAGCACTGCGCGGAGACCGCCTTGGCCTCGGCATCCCAGTTGCGCGTGGTCCAATCGGGCTTCGACGTCGCGGCTGCACGATCACGGCCGGCGGCACATGGGAAAAATCGTCGATCGTTGGAGCGTTGGCCAAGCCGCGCAGGAAGGCGCGCTTCTGCGAGATGCGAATCGAGCGCCTCTTTGTAAGCCTGGTCGGTGGCCAGCCACAGATCCTGGCGCAGCGAATCGTAGTCGCGGTCGATGCCCACTGTGCCCGTCGAGCCGCCCAGGAATCCGCGGAAACCCTGCTCGGAGATAAAGTTTGAGTTGTCCAGCTTGTAGTCTCCCACGCGCACATCCACGCTCATGAAGCGGTTGCGCGTGGTGGTGCTCGCCGAGCAGCGCGCCAAATTGCGCGACGACGGTGCGCTCGTCGAGATCCAGCAGGCGGTACTGGATGTAATAAGGCTTTTCCTGCGCCCGGCAGCACCAGCCGCGTCCGCGAGCGCTCGAGTTCGTCATGCAGCGCGGCCAGCGTCTTGTCCGTATCTCCGGCGGGAACCGGCGCGACGCCTTGCGGGCTCCGTGGCGCCGCAGGTTCCGCGACTGCCGTGGCAGCCTCGCGTTCGCCGACGTCGCAGCCGCAGTTCTTCCCACCGTCCCCGCCAGCCCTGCGACCAGCAGCGTTGCTACAACAGACCCGCATAGCGCATTGCGCTCGACGCGGCTCATTCGCGACCCCCCTGCGCTGACATCTGTGATCGTGCGCAGGCGGCGGCAGAATCGGCGGCCGGTCCGTCGAGGTCTCCTTCTTCTGCACTTCCATTTCGGTGATCAGCATGGCCGGAGCCGCCGCCGCCACCGGCACCGAACCCGATTCGGCGCCGCAATAAGCCGTTGAAGACTTCCGTCGTATCGCCCGTCGCCACAATCTTGGTCAGCGATACCAGCGGCGTGCCCACGATGTCCACGCCGCGCACCAGCATGTCGGGCCGCCCGTCGGGAAATACTTCATAGACGACCAGCGGCTCCACCTGGAAGGCCTGCGGCTGGCCGCGGCCGGTGAGCGTAAATCCGCCGGCGATATCGTCGATCAGCAGGCCGAACGGCTTGCCCTGCTTGCGCGTCTCGTCCATCAGCATTTTGCGCAATTCGGCGTTGCTCACCTGATGGCTGCTCTGCACGATCAGGTTTCCCTGGCGCGATACCGGCGGCAGGCCCACTTGCCTTCGTCCGTGTCCGTTCGAGTGCAAAAATCCCAGGATCGGCTGGCGCGACATCTCGAAATTGCTTCAGAACGCCCTTATCGACGAGCGTCACGCGCTGCGCCGCCACGCCTTCATCGTCAAACGGGTAGTAGCCCAGCAGGACGTTCGAGCCGAGCTTCTGCGCACGTCGGATCGTCCACGATCGATAGGAAACTCGGCAGAATCGGCTCGCCGACTTTGCGCGCAAACGTCTGCCCTTCGTTGATGTCCTTCTGCCGGAAGCCCTCATCGCGATGGCCGAACACTTCGTGGAAAAAGACCGCCGCGGCGCGCCCAGTCAGCATCGCCGGCCCGGCAAACGGCTCGACCAGCGGAGCCTTCACAAGCCCTTCCAGTTCCTTCTGCAGGACCGCGCACTGCGCCAGCACGGCCTTGTCGTCCGGAGCCGCCGCTGGATCGGTCCAATCGAAATTGTAATAGCGGTTGATGTCCATCCCGTCGGGCGCCTTGCCCTGGATGTACAGCTCCAGCCGGTAGCGCACCTGCCCAAACTGCAGCTTGGTGCCTTCGCTGGTTACCTGGTACTGATTGGTCGGCTTGCGCCGTGAACGTCACGATCGAATTCAGAATGGACGGCGACTCGTGGAAAAATTTCGTGTACTGCCGCGTCTTTTCTTCCCACGGCTTGCCGGTCCAGCGTGAACGATGCGTGCGGGCCATAAAACACATTCGGCTTTCTCCTGGGAAAAATCGGGAGCGCGCTGTTCGGCGGTTTGCACCGCGACATCCTTGCTCGTGCTCACCTTGACGAAGGCTTCCGCCGCCGCGCGGTATTGCTCGTCGGTCTGCCTCCACATCGCCCGCCGCAACACGCCGGCATCGTCTTCGATCGGCACGGCTTCCCCGTAGCTTCCCGCGAAGCGAGCGGCCGCCGTTGCCCGCGCGAGTGCGTGTTGTCGAGGTCGAAGCCTCCGACGCGCACCTGCGCCTCGAGCCAGCGGTTGTGCGACTTGTTGGCTGTTAAGCAGCGCGCCGTTCGAACCCACCACTTCCGCGCGGTCGCTATCGGTCAGCGTGTAGCCCAGGTAATAGGCGGCCGGATCGGCCTTGCCGAGAATGGCCATCTCGCGCTCGATCTCGCCTTGCATCATGGCGATCAGCGGCGATGGCGCCGCCTGTGCTGCTTGCGGCGCGGGCGTAGCGGCCCGGCTGGCGGGCGCCACGGCGGGCGTTCCCGCGGCAGCGGATGCGGAAGCAACGAGATACAAAGTGGTGGCAGAGTACGACGAGCGATGGGAATTTCAAGTGAGTCACTCCCTAATGGCTAAACGTAGGGGCCGCAAAAGATTCAGTTTACGCCAACAAGATGGGAAATCAAGCTTGGCATTGCCGCTTTGAACTTCGGAAACACTCAGTTCTGGCGGCATCTATAAGCAGATGCGAGTATCACACCTCGGGTTGGTTACCGCTGAAGAAGCACATTTCTTCCGCATAGCTCCGAATTCTTGACAGTCATGGCCAACCGAGCCAGACTAATTACGCGTCACAAAGATGTCGGCTGCGCGCAACGCACCTTATTCCAGACCGCGAGGAGGGTGAGATCGGTTTTCGACAAACCCGGAAGCGATTTCCCCTCGCTCGTATCGTCCTAGCCGCCCTTCTCGTTCTCCTCGTCGTAATCCTGACAGACGGATTGCTCGTCAGGTTGCCGAGCGCGCGGACCGCCCGTGTGCCGGCGAACGTATCGGGGCCGTGCACATCCATACCAAGGCCTCCGATGGCAGCGGCACTGTACCCGGAGGTGATGGCCGCGGCGCGCCAGGCCGAATCTTTCCTTCCTGGCCATCACGGATCACAACGTCGCGATGACCGCCCAGGACATCGCCGACGATCCCCCGGACCTGCCGATCATTTCCGGCGAAGAACTCAGCACCACGCGCCGGGCATTTTCTTGCGCTCGGCATTCCGCCCGGCTGGGTCCGCCCGAGGACGTCCGGACGACCGGCAATTGCTTGCTGCGGCTCGCGCGGCAGGGGCGTTCATCGTCGCTGGCTCATCCCTATCATCCGCGCACGCCCTGGACGGACTGGAACACCTCCGACTTCGACGGCATGGAAATCTGGAATGAGGATGCGGTCTGGCGCCAAAACAACGTCTTCGATCTGCTTGATCGCCTTGCTCATCTACCCGGTAAACGATCAGCTCGCCTTGGTCCGGCTGGCGCGCACGCCCGAGGCAGAATTTCGCCAAGTGGGACGAACTGCTGGCGCAGCGGCCGGTCGCCGGCATGTGTGGCAGCGACGTGCACGCCAAAACCAAGCTAGGCCATGGCCTCTTCTTGCGCTTTCCGGGCTACGTGCCGTCCCTTGAAGTGGCGCGCGAGCACGTACTCCTCGGCCCGGACGCCGGCGGCGGCGATGCCAGCGTGCGAGCGCCGACGGAAATTCTCGACGCGCTCAGGCACGGCCATTCCTTCTGCGCGCTGGACGCGCTCTATCCTTCCAGCGGATTTGCTTTCCGGGTTTCCAGCGCCGACGCATCCGGCGGACCGGGCGATTCCCTTTCCTGGGGTGGAGCGGGCCGCGTCCGCATCTCGGTTCCCTCCGGCGCCAGCCGTCCGTTGATTAAAGTGTTTCGCGACGGCCAAGAAATGATCGAAAAGCAGACTTGGCTCGTCGATGAACCCATCCGGTCCCGGGCCGATATCGCGCCGAGGTGTTCCTGCGGCAGCCGGGCCTGACCGGCTGGCGCCGCTGGACGCTCTGGGCCTTCACCAATCCAGTCTACGTGACCGGCCCCGCCGGACTCCGCTGCGGCTAAGTTCCGCGCTAGCTTGTAGCCCTTCTTTGCAACATAGATCGTTGCCCCTGCGGAGGACCGACCATGTTCATACCCCGAAGCGACTGTTGGTCCTTGACCGCAAGTGGCTGCTCATCTCCGTCTCTGGTGCTGTTCTGCATGCTGTTCGCGGGTCGATGAGCTTTCTTTCCAGTACAAGATCGCACAGCCCGAACTGCGCCCGGCCATTCGGCACCGTGGACATGCAGCACATGCTGGCCATCGAGCTCAAGGGCGGCAAAGTCGAGTACACCCTCGATCGAGACACAAGCCAACCGACACGCAGAAATGTGTCTATTCCCTTTTCCCGCACGCCGGTCTCAGCCCTTGCTGGTACCTGATTCGCCAAAGCCAAGAGCCGATGCCCATGTTGATATTCCCGCGATTTGGATGGACCAGTTTGATTTGCGGAGCTCATCCGCGTCCGTTTTGACACCCCGAAACCCGCTACGTTATTCTTCGCGTATGCAGAGCTCGCCCAGCGCAGGGACTCGGTTGGCGAGGTGCTGGCATGGACGTGCTGGATCTGCGAAAGTTTTCGCGCGACGCCGCTCGAGACAAGACCCCTACGAGCACCTCGTCGTGCCGCAATTCGTGAGGCCCGAGGCCTTGCCTCGGGTCAACGCCGATTTCCCGAAGTGCGACACTCGGGAAGCTTCCCGCTCGACGCGCTGACCTTCGGTCCCGGTTTCCGCGCGTTCACCGATGCGCTCGAATCCGAGGAGTTCCGATCGGCATTCGAGGAAAAATTTCGGCTCGACCTGCGTGACCGCCCGCACACCATCACCGTTCGCGGCTTACTGCGGCGAGCACGACGGCAATATTCACACCGACTCGCGTCAGCAAGATCATCACGATTTTGATCTACCTCAATCCCGCCTGGGACCAAGCCGGCGGCCGGCTGCGCCTGCTGCGCTCGGGAACCAACATCGACGATTTCGCCGAGGAAGTCGCCGCCGTGCGGCGGTACGCTCATCGCCTTCCGCCGCTCCGAACGTTCCTGGCACGGACATTGCCTTCGTCTGGCGAACGCCGCGTCATTCAGTTCAACTGGGTGACCACGCAGCGGAGCAAGCAACTGGTCATGCTGCGGCATCACTTCTCCGCCCGCATCAAGCGCGTCAAAAGCCTTTTCGCAAAGGGCGCGACAACGGCCCCGCCCGAAGACTCCGCCAACATGTAGAAGCTGGCCCCGCCGGGAACCTGTGAGAAAACCTGCAGACACCGAGCGCACGACACGGTGTCGTCCGCCTTCCTTATTATTAGCGAATGAAATCGAGGCCGGAGGGATCTGCTTTTTGGGGCGATGTAACGGCAATTGACGCCGCAAGTTTAGCGCGGTGGTGACGGCGCGACACTCATCTCGCGCTCCGCCGCCTCGAGCACCTGTTCGACAGCTCACCGAAAGCATCGTCTCGGAATAGGTCTTTCCGCGCTTGTAGGTACTGTCTTCCGCCGCTGCGTTCCGGAGCACCGCGCCACGCGGCAGCGGGCCGTTGCGCGCCGGGTCCGTCGGGCCAAACAGCGCCACGACGCGCGTGCCCAAAGCCGCCGCCAGATGCACCGGCCCGGTGTCGGCTCCCACCACCAGGCGCGCCCCCGCCAGCAACGCCGCGAGTTCCTGCAAGCGGCGGAGAGACCATCAGCGGGTTGGCCTCGCCCGCCGCGCGCACGACGCTTTGCGCCAAGTTCACCCTGGCTTGGGCTCACGTTGACCATCGCTCGCAAGCCATGGCGCCGCCAAAGCTCCCCGCACAGCGCGCCGTAGCGATCCGGCGTCCAGCACTTCGATCTCCAGCCGCCGCCGGGGCTGAGCACCACGTAGTCCGGCGTGCCCTCCCGCGACATCTTTTCGCGCATGCGCTGCAACTCGTTTTCCGGCACGCGCAGCGGAAATTGCAACGCACCGCGGCGGCGCGGCGCCCGCGCGCACAGCCAAGTCCACGTTCATCTCCGCAACGTGCCGTCCGCGCGGACGCACGCGCTCGGAATAAAAAAATGAGGCGCCGGGTTCGCGCGCCGCCGTCCGATCGAACCCAATGATGCGCGCGCGCGCCGGAACTCCGCGCCAGCACGGCGGACCGGTACAGCCCCTGGAAATCCACCGACGCACGAATAGTGCGCGCTTCGCAGCCGCCGAATGCAAGCCAGCCACGCCCAGCGGGCGAACGCGTGCAGCGGAATCACCTCGTCAATGCCGGTGACCATCTCGGCCAGCTGCAGCCATCTCTGATCCACGACCCAATCGATGCGCGCCGCGGGAAAGCTCTCGCGCAAGGCGGCAAAAGCGGGCAGAGTGTGCACGATGTCGCCCAGCGAGCTGAGCCGCACCACTAGAAAACTTCTGCGTGTTCGCTTCAGACATGAAAGGAGGCGACGACGGCCATGATCCATTGCGGGCCCGAGGTTACCAGCGAAAGTTTACCAAGCCCGGGTTCCCAGGCCCACCGCCAGATGAGGTTGCGTTTTGCGGAGGGTGTTCGACGGTCTATGTGCCAACTCGGAAGCTGCCCGTAATGCCGTCCAATGTCGCCAGCGCGGAGAGCGCTGCCAGAGCCGAAGTGCGCGGGATTCGAAGCTGAAGGAACATTTTCAATCGACCACACGAAGCTTCCCGAATTCACCCTGCGCGCTGATCTCGTGCACGTTTTCGCTTCCGCCGGGCACAGCGATCACGCGCACGAGAATGTTCGCCTCGGGACCCGCCGCAAGGCGCAGTGACGCCGCCACGTTCGAGGTGGTCGGGAAAACTTCTGGCAGGCCTCCTCGGGAGGGCCCTCAAAAATAACGGTGTCTTGCTGGAAGCTGTCCAGATCGATGCCGCTGGTCGAGCCACATATTTGGCCCCGCGCAACGCGGCGACGGGCTTGCGGCTGGTCAAGCTCACCGAATCCAGACGGCCCACGCGAGCCGATTTGATGCCGTCGAGTCCGGCGATGGCCCCGGACGGGCACATGGATTTGACAGCCACGCTCCGCGGCCTGCTGGAACCACTCGTCGTGTCCCAGCAACCCGCCGACACTGAGCACCAGCAAGTTCTTTCCGTTCGCGAGGACCTTGGGGACGATTTCCGGAAGCGCGGCCTGGCCGGCAGCCTCCACAATTAAGATCGGCGCGACGCACCAGATTCGTCGAGCGAAAGGATCGGCACCGGATGCTGCCAGGCTCGCGGCAACTTCTTCCGCGCGGGCAGGTCCTGATCCGCGATGCCGACCGAGAACAGCGGCGGGCCGCCGCGGTCGAGCGCAGTCGCGAGCATACCGCCCGATCGCGCCTACTCCAACAATGCCGACTCTCAGCGGACCCGTGTGGCTTACTCACGCAAATTCCAGCATGCGGTCGATCGCCCGCCGCGCCTTGAGCGCAATCTCCTGGGGAACCTGCACGCGCGGAGAAAGCGTTTCGAGCGAATCGAATGATGTCGATCGAGCGTGATCGTTTTCATGAAGGCGCAAATCGCGTTCGGGATTGACCGGGTAAAACTCCTTGCCGGGGTTCTCCTTGCGCAGGCGATGCAGAATGCCGCTCTCCGTTCCCACAGCAAACTCGCTCGCCGGCGATTTCGCCACGTGCTTCAGCATGCCCTCGGTGGAAAGGAAAAACGTGCGGTTGTGCGGCAGGCTGCCGTCCAAAGCTTTGGCCATGCAAGAGCTGACGCAGCCGCACTCGGGATGCAGCAGCAGTTCGACGTCGGGGTGCTCATCGAGCACCGCGGTCACGTCCTCGGGCTGAATCGTCTTGTGCACGTGGCAGTAGCCCGGGATAGGCAATGATGTTGCTTCGTTCCGCCTGGCGCGCCACAACGGCGGCCAGAAATTTGTCCGGCACAAAAAGAATCGGCCGGTCGCTGGGAATCGCTCGCACCACCTTCGCGGCATTGGCCGACGTGCAGCAATAATCGCTCTCCGCTTTCACAGCCGCCGACGTATTGATATAGGAAACCACGACCGCGTCGGGAAAACGCGCCTTCCAGGCTCGCAACTCCTCCGCGGTTACCGAGGCCGCCAGCGAACATCCAGCGCGCAGATCGGGCAGCAGCACCGTCCGGTCCGGGCAGAGGATCGCCGCCGTCTCGGCCATGAAATGCACGCCGCAAAAGACGATGACATCGGCGCCAGTCTTCGCGGCGGTCTGCGATAGCCGCAGCGAGTCGGCCACGCAATCCGCGACCTCCTGCACCTCGGGCCTTTGGTAGTGGTGCGCGAGGAGAATCGCGTTCCGCTCGCGCGCACAGTTCACGGACGCGTTCCTGCTTCTCCGCGATCTCCTCAGGCGTGTCGGTTAGCTCCTCGATGAGAGGCAGTGCGTAACGGGCTTCGAGTGCGTTGTCGGCAAACGTCATAGGCGCTGTTGTCATGGGTAAGGTTCCATTCATTGGAGTCTCTGCGAAAGGTCCAGTGCTCTCGCAGAATGCGTTAACGCGCCGCTGGAGACGGCGTCTACTCCGCTCGCCGCATACTCTTCCGCATTGGCTTCGGAAATATTGCCGCTGCCTTCGATGAGCACATGGTCGAGCAGGCCGTCCGAGCGCAGCGCTCGCAAAATGAGGCTGATCTCGTCCGGCGCAATATTGTCCAGCAGCAGCCAGCAAGGGCAGGCCGCGGAATCTTCTTCCCGCAGCTTGCGAAACGTCTGGGCGGCGGCGATCGCTCCTGCCTTGCTGCGCACTTCCACCTCAATAAAAACCGCCTGTTCGCGAAACTTCCAAGCGCGCGGCAGCGCCACGCGAACCGCCTCTTCCTCGCGGTCCGCGAGCAGCGACAGGTGATTGTTCTTCACCAGAATCGCGTCGCCCAGGCCCAGCCGGTGCGTTCCGCCTCCACCCAAATGGAGAGCTCGCTTGTCGAGCAGCCCCCACGGCGTCTTACGCGTTCCCACCACGAAGGTGGCCGGATTGCGCCGCTGCACCCGTTGCTGCAACTCGTGCGTCATGGTCGCGATGCCGCTCATTCGCTGCAAAAGATTGAGCCCCACCCGCTCGTAGGAAAGCAGCGTTCCACGTTCGCCTTCGATTTCCAGCAAAGCATCGTGGCGTCCGATCGGATCGCCATCCTTCTTGAGCGGCGTTACCGAAATTCCCCCGCGGCTTACGAGCCAACGGTACTCTTCGATGCCCGCCGCGATCCCCGGCTCCTTCGCCAGGATTCGCGCCTTGGCGCGCTCGCTTCCGATCTCCAGCGCCGCCACCGTCAAATCCCGCGGCCGCGTATCCTCAGCCAGTAGTTCGTCGAGAAACGCGCTGGCTGCCCGGAGATAGTCGGGATTTTCCAGATGCAAACAGTTCCCGCGAAAAAAGGACAGTTTCACCTGCTCTTCCCGCGTCAGAGATGTACCCAGGCTTTGCATAAATTATTTCAGCAGGATCCCTCGCGCGTGGAGTTGCGCCTTGGCGCGAGTGATCATCTCCGGTTTGTGCGCTTCCACCGTGTGCAGGTGCACGCCACCCGTCAGCGAAGACAGCAAGGTCGCTTTCTCCCGGCGCCACTTCGCGAGAAAATCCTGCACGTCGGCACGCGACTCGATCATCAGCGCTCCGCGTAACTCTCCGTACAGCGGATGCTCGACCACGCACATCGATGATCCTGACGCCGTGATCCACCAAGACCTGCAGCTCCTCCTCGGTCCTCTCCGGCGTATGCCGGCAGGCCAGGATGGCGCGATGCGCCGACGTTTCCGCTCCGGGCAAGCGATAGCCTTGCGGCGCGGAAAGAATCTCCTCGCCGGCCGCTCGCAGAATCGCAACGTCCTGCACCAGGCATTGCCGGCTCACCTTGAAATGCCGGGCCAGCGTGCTTCCGGGCACGGGCCCCTTGTGCGCGCGCATCCAGGCCATGAGCCGCCGTCGCCGGCTCGCGCCCGCATCGTCACGTGCGGCTGCTCCGGTTCCATTTTTGTGCGGCAAAGCCATCGTTTCTCGCCTTCTTACTCTTCTAGTCTTGTCAGATGTCTTGTGTGCTGTCAAGTCTGTAGCCGCAAAGCAGAGCGAAGGGTTTGCGAAGCCCGAGCCGGGCTAAGAGGACAATCTGCGAAACAACTATCGCAAATGGGCTGCGACGAATGAACGTTATTGGACTTTGACCACGACGGTAGCCGTCTTGGTCTGACCGGACGCGTCTTCCGCAGTGAGCGTATACGTTGTCGTTTTGCGCGGGGTAACTTGAACGCAGCGGCTCTGTGACGGCCAGACGGGCTGGGATTGGGGCTCGAGCTTCACCGATTGCGCGTTGGAAACGCCGTAGCAGAGTTCGACGGTGTCGCCTGGATGGGCGCTTGGCGGATCCGCGTAGAAACCAAGAATCTCAAATCGCTTGCCGCCCATCGCGTCAACAATCTTTTGGTCCTGAGCGAGCCGCTGCGACGCTGCTTTTTCTTCGAGCGCCTGGTTCTCTTCCCATCGCGACCAAAACGTCCAGCCAAGATAAATGCCGACCAGCAAGAAATGCTGTGCAGGAAACAAGGACATAAGCTCGAAGGCCTTTGCGACTCGACTCGCTGTGACCGGTCTCAGGAGCAGAATCTCCAAACATGGCTGGCTTCCTTGAAAACCTCGCGTGTTTGCAGTCTACACTGCGATCTGCTGGGTGTGCCACGTGAATTCGCAGGTCACTACGGCGCATCCGTCGCCCCCGGCCACTCACCCTACGCGCTCTCCGCCGCGCCAGGCCGCTGTGCTAGAATGGGTCGCGGATGCAGCCTGAAATCAAGCGCCTGGTGGAACTGCAGGCCGTGGATTTGTACCTGGCCGGGCTGCGCGCGCGCTTGAACGCATTCCCGCAGCAGCTCGCCGAAATCGACAAACGTCTCGCCGACGGCAAGCAGCGAATTGCCGCCTCCAAAGAATCGCTCACCTCCAGCCTCAAAGACCGCAAGAAGTACGAGATGGACGTGGACTCCTGGAAAGAAAAGGCCAAGAAGTACCGCGACCAGAGCTTCACCGTCAAGACCAACGAAGCCTACAAGGCGCTGCAGCACGAAATCGAACACGCCGAAGGCGAAGTGGCGCAGGCCGAGGAGCGCCTGCTGGCGCGCATGGTCGACGGCGAGCAGTACGACCGCGACGTGAAGGCCGCCGAGCACGACTTGAAGGAACTCGAGCGCGCCGCCGGCGCCGACCGCCAGAAAATTCAAGCCGAGCAAGCCGCGCTACAGAAGGAACTCGAGACCAAACAGGCCGAGCGCGACCAAATGATCCCCGCGATCCCGGAAGAATTGCTGGCCACCTACGAGCGCATTGCCGCGCGACACCACGGCATCGGCGTGGCCGCGGTTCTCGACGAAGCGTGCTCGCTCTGCGGCTTGCGCGTTGTGCCGCACGTCTTTCAACTCTTGCGCCGCGACGGTTACACCGAAATCTTCCAGTGCGAGACCTGCTCGCGCATCCTCTACTACGTCGAGCCGCCGCCCGCCGCGGATGCTCCCGCGGCCGCCGGACGCGCGCAGCCAGCGCCGGCAGCGCGACTACGCAACGATGTCTAGCTCGCCAGCGGTCCCCATCGCATGACGTCCGCGCCAAGATCGCATGCGCCGCAGGGCCAGCGCCTGTTCGGCGAACCGGAGCGGCCGGCGCCGGCTCACGTCGCTTACGTGGACGGCGCGTCGCGCGGCAATCCCGGTCCGGCGTCCTATGCCGTTGTTGTGCGAGGGCCCGACGGCCAAACCCAATTCGAGATCGGCAAATATTTCGGCCGCGCGACGAACAACGTCGCCGAGTACTACGCGCTGATCACCGCGCTCGATGCTGCGCAATCGCGCGGCATCACAGCGCCTGCTGGTTCGCAGCGATTCCGAGCTGCTGGTGCGGCAGATGCAGGGCCGCTACAAGGTGAAGAGCGCCGACCTGCGTCCGCTGCACGAACGCGCGCAGAAACTGGCGCGCGGGTTCGCGTACTTCGCCATCGAGCACGTGCCGCGCGAACAAAACAGCGAGGCCGACGCGCTGGCCAATCGCGCGCTCGATGACACGTCGCGCTCGCCGTCGCAGAGACGCCATCGCCGGCGATTCCGGCAGCGACTCCGCGCGAGGCGCGCGAAGCCGCGGCAGTTTCCGCCACGCCGCCTGCGAGAGTCGATCACTCGCCAGTCGCCGGCCGCGCGGCCGGCGGAGCGACAAACGGTGCGACGATTCGCGCGCGCTATTCGGCTGGCGCGCTGCACCCGCTCCAGGCGCTCGATCTCGACGAGGGCGAGATCGTCGAAATCGCGATCACCAAGTCCGCGCCACGCTGATCAGCCTCGCGCGCGTCACCGACGATCTCGACGTCTGCCGACCGACGCTGAGCACCCACTCGAAGTTCGCACCCGCTCAGGTGCGACGCGACGTCGGAACGTCGAGCCGTCACGAACCCTGGACGCTCATCCACGTTATCGCCACAGCTTTGTCTAGCTGGCCACTCATACGATCTCGGCTCCGTCGCTGGCAGTCGCGTTGGCGCTGCGCAAGACACAAACAAAATCGGGCCTGTGCGCTACTGCGTCACCGCTGCGGGCTCGGCCGCGGCTGCTCTTCGGCTGCTTCCAGACGTAGGAGCGGTAGAGGGTGTCGCGCTGCGCGGGGATGTAGCCGGCTTCGGAGATGATGCGGCGCAGCTCGGCTTCGTTGGTGCGGTTGCGCACGCCTGCGGCGTAGACCACGTTTTCCTCGATCAGGATGCTGCCGACGTCGTCGGCGCCGAACTGCAAGCCCACCTGGCAGACCTTGATGCCGGGCGTGAGCCAGCTGGACTGGATGTGGTCGATGTTGTCGAGATAGAGGCGGCTGATGGCCAGCGTCTTCAGGTAATCGGCGGCGGTGGCTTCGGGCACTTTCTTGCCGAGCGAGCGTATTTTCCGGCGCAAAAATCCAGGGGATGAAGGCGGTGAAGCCGCCGGTATCGTCCTGGATGCGGCGGATGCGCTCGAGATGATTGACGCGGTGGCGGAACTCTTCGCCGCAGCCGAACATCATCGTCGCGGTGGTGCGCAGGCCGAGTGCGTGGGCGGTGCGGTGCATCTGCTCCCAATCGTCGGCGGTGCATTTCAGGCGCGAGATGCGGGCGCGAATTTCGTCGTCGAGGATTTCCGCGCCGCCGCCGGGAATGGAGTCGAGGCCGGCGTCGCGCAGGCGCGCGATGGTGTCGTTCACGCTCAGGCCGGAAACTTCGGCGATGCACAGAATCTCCGGCGCGGAAAAGCAGTGCAGGTGCAATTGCGGGAAGCGTTGCTTGATGGAGCGCAGCAGATTTTCGTAATACTCGATGCGCAGGTCGGGATTCAGGCCGCCCTGCATCAGAATGCCCGTGCCGCCGAGGGCGATGGTCTCCTCGATTTTTTCGGCGATGGTCTCGAAGGAGAGGACGTAGCCGTCTTTCGAGCCCATGGGGCGGTAGAAGGCGCAGAAGGAGCAGTACTCGGTGCAGAAATTGGTGTAATTAATGTTGCGGTCGATTTGATAGGTGACCACGCGCGGGTCGGTCTTTTTCTTGCGCAACTGATGCGCGGCCATGCCGATGCCGACCAGATCATCGGAGCGGAACAGGTCGAGGGCTTCTTCGGGCGTCATGCGCATCGGGTTAGTCCGTCCTGCTCGCGCCCGGCTCCTGGGCGCGGCTGGGAGCGTTCGGGCGCGGCGGCGAATTCGATCGGGCGCGCGCGCGGGAATCAGTCCAGCCTCGGCGCAGCAGATCGAAATAATACTCGAGGCCGTCGAGATTTTCGGCGTCGAGCGAGAAATCGATATTCTCGCGCAGGTAGCGTTCGAGCGGGTTGGGCGGCAGATCGAGCTTCAGCGCGGCGCCTTCGGCGATGTCGTCGATGTGCGCGAGGCCGTATTCGCGCGAAGCCAGGAAATCGGCGACGACTTCGGGCGTGATCACTTCGCGCCGGCCGGCCCAGACGGCCAGGACGCTGGGCTTGCCGGTCATCTCGCGCCACTGCTGCGCAACGTCGTAGACGAAGAGCATGTCCACGCCTGGCACGGGGTGCTCGCTCGGGATCGCCTCCGCAACAGCCGTGGCCGGCGGGCTGCTTGGCGGCCAGCGCGTCCACTTTGAGGCGCACGCGCAGCGCCGGATCGCCGATGAGCAGGGCGGCATCGGCGTCGGCGAGCATGGCTTCAGGATCGGGCGGCGCGTCGACAAACTCCGGCGCGATGCCCCACAGGTCCGCGGCAGAGCAGGCGGGTGAGCGCCACGGTGCTGCGCGAATTGGTGTCCAGCGCGAGGCGCTTGACGAATTCGATGGGCTTTTTGGCCAGCACGCAGGAGGCTGCGAACTTCGTTCTTGGCGGCGATGGCCATCTCCGGCAGCACGACCATGCCGTCCATGCGCTGATATTCGATGGCGGGGATGATGGCGATGTCGGCTTGGCCGGAACGCAAGCGCTTCGGCGCACAGCGAGGGCACGGTGAACGAGAGGTCGTAACGGCCCTCGAGCGGCCCGTCGGTAAAGCCCCAGACGAGCGGCGCGGTGTTCAGGAACTCGACGATGGAGATGCGCAGTTTGCTCATGGCGTTCTGTGCGGTGCGCGCCAATATAGCATAGCGGCGAGATTTCCCGAGTCATCGCGATTCATGACGTGGCTCCGCGCGCGATTCGCGGGCTACTTGCATCCATATCAGAACAAAAGGTTTGCGAATGGGACCCCCACCCCCTACTGTTTCTGCAACGATATCATTCCATGGGAGTTGCGTGACGGGGTGACGCAAGGATATCATTCGTAAGGACTTAGGAAGGCGCAAAGATGGGGCCGGATGCAGTCGGATATTCTCGCTTGGCCACAGAGAGTTTTGGCGGGTGGGAGAAGGGAACCGTTCGAGGAACGGCTTGGGTCGGAGATGATTGATCCGCGATTCACAGGACATTTTACCACGAGGGTCAAGGCTAGGTAACCGATAACGGGGGGAAGGGCCGAATTGGTTGGCACCAGACAAAAAAACCGCACCCTCTAAAGCGTAAGGGTGCGGGCACCCGCGCCTTCGGGGCCCTCTGCTAGCGTGTGTTAAAATCTGAGTGGAAGAACTCTAGTTGGGGATTTGGAGCGCGTGGTGCTTAAGTCGGGTGGAATTATCATCCTTCTGTTTGTCGTTTCGGCAGGGTCGCCTGCTTTGGGTGCGCAAGACGCCGCGACCATTGAACGGGGGACGGTCAACATTGCCCTCGCGAATTCTAACGGGATTGTCCTGTTAACCGACAGCGTACAATCGCATCAGGACGGAGATGGTTGGCATTTTACTCAGCCAGTCCAAAAATTGTTTCGGCTCGACGACGAGACTGTTTGCTCAATCGCGGGGTTCGCCTCGGAGACGGGTTGGTCCACGCCGCAGTTGAACACTGATGTCGCTGGCATCATCGCGACTTTACGAGAGCAGTTGGTCTACCATCCTCTCCCAGAATTGGACGGAAAGCTCAGAGCGATAGGTTACTTGGTTGGATACTATATTGATCTCATAGCGAATCGCCGCGAGGTCGTCACGGGGCCGGGAACCCCGGCCGCCAGTTATGAGTTCCAAGTAATCGTTGCCGGCTACGATGCCGACGGTCAACCAGGGATCGAGAAGCTCGTGCTGAACGAACTAGTTCAGCAGGTTCCAGGCGGTCCCAGGGTCTGGTCGCATACGACTTCAGTGGAAGTGACCCGTCCAGGAACTAGATTCACCTCCGTCCTAGGCGGCATACAGGAGATCTCCCTTGCAGTTCTGAACCATCCGGAACAATTTAATTACGGTGCGGCGATCTTCAGATACGCGGAGTCCAAGAATAGCGATGGCGGTGAATCACTCACCATCAGCGAATTGAAAGCGCTTGCGAGCGAAATGGCTGGGCAGACAGCACGACGGACCCCGTTTGTCGGAGGTCCAGATCAAGTTGCAATCCTTGCCCAAGGTAAAATTCTCGCACTCGACCAACCCACCTTTGACGATCCGCCGAGACCGATGAAATTTGGTGTATTGTCAGATCTGAGGCTGGAGGGCCAGGAAATGATTTTTGCTGTACCCGGCACCAACCTCCTATGGCTACGGTCACAATTCGTTTGGAGTCGCGACTACAGCTTCGACGGCCAGTTCTTCTACGGCTGCGAAATCCGCGACTCTATGGTCCGGTACAGCGGGGGATTGATGGACTTCGGCCCATCGAACACCGTCGTAAACAGTATGCTCCTTCCCGGATCGGTGGCAGTCAATGGGTTTGAATGGAGCCGCCAACCGCCTGACATACCACGGGTACCGTCCAGAATGTTGCCGCGGCGCGATGAGATCGTGCCAGTGAAGTGAGTCCAGGTGGCGCACCCTTGGAGACGGTTCTGACTTTCCGGGTGGCCGATCCTCGTGGGTTTCGAGGGTCGGGGTTTTGATTTTTCCTTGTATTTGACGTTAACCGGCCGGATCGATGCGGATCAGTCCTCGGTTCCGCTTTGACTAGCAAGAAAAGCTACTCGAGCGCCAGTCTTTTGGGCGATCGACTAATCTCCTGTTCAGCGGGTTTACATGTCGTCAAGCTTTTCAACCCTCTTCTTCAAACTCCAGACGTTGAGATCGTAAAAGCGCTGGCTGCCGAAAGCGCGGCAGTGGATTATCCGAGTTCCATGGCCGACAGAGTGATTCGCCGCTACGGACAAGCAAAAGAAACGAAGCAGTGGGCCGCCCGCCCGCCGATGTAACTTTTACCACGCTTTCCAGATGGTCAGCGGCGGCTGATTGCCCCCCAACTCTTCAACCGTGAGGACGTATTTGCTCATATCGCGCACTTCTCTGGCCACCGTAAGTTCGACTACCCTGCGCCGCTTGCGGAAAGGATAGTTCTTGATCGTACAGAATGTGTTGCGGCCTCTCTCGTGCGCGAATGGACGGGTTGCGCCAGTGTTCATATGTGTCAGCCGAATGCGAGTCGGGTAGTTTTCAATGATTCCGCGCGTATCCAGGGTTAACACCGTCTGGCGTTGGGCACGGTATGCTTGGGCACCACGCAGAATGTCCAATCTGCTTTCTTCAAGCCAGAAGAACACGCGTCGATTCAAAAGGAGCAGCCACTGTTTCACGGTAATCCCGCCGCGCAAACACGATGCGAGACGTTTTTCGCTTAGAGGCTTTTGATCGCGGATAACCGCCGTTCCGTACACGGGATGAGTCAATGCAATTGACTTAGGACGTTGCTGCGTCTCAATGGCGATTCGCTCCTTCCGGGGCCATTCGAAAAGATCGAGCAGCGAGGAAGTGCTGAGCAGCCCGTGCTTTTGAATGCTCGGCCAACTCCGAACTTGGGCCATGTGATACATGCGTGGGTACTTTTCCCACAGATACTGAGGCAGCACCGTTCAGCACCATTTCCGCCGATCAATGGTTGGGCGTTCGCAGTTTACCATTGGGCCCCGCCCCGCGATGGGGGGGCTTAAAGCGCCGACCCGCTGCGGATAGGAGAGGACCCACCCTTTCACCAAAAGGCGAGAAAGGATGGGGCACAGGCGGTAGGAGTGGTCTGGGCATTGAGCGCCAAAAACCCCGTGTGGGGTACTCGGGCGTCACTGCCCGCACTAAAACCGGCTGAGGGATTCCTCCGCTGCGTGGCGACGCGTCCCGAGGAACGGGACGCGGAAGAGGACGGCCGCCACTTCGGTCGAAATGACCGGTGTTGCTTGTTGGCGACATTGTTAGCATCCACAGCAGGCGATGGGGAAAGGTAAGGAAAAAGCAGATCCCTCGGCCTCCGGGCCTCGGGATGACAACTGGAGCATAGCGGCCAGTTGTGTGGGCGAGTGACTAACACGATCAAAAAGTCATGGGCTCTCAGAGCGCGACGGTGACGCGCAAGAAGGTCGCGGAAATCAGGGTGGCGTCTTTGTGGGGGCTTTTGTTTTGGCTGTGGAACAGGGCTTCCAGATCGTTTTGGAGATCCGCGGCGCGGCCGTTTTTTTCCGCGGCCTCGAAGGCGTTCATGGTTGGGCCAAAGTAGTTTCGGAAGGAGGAGACGAGCTCGGATGGCGGGCAGGGAAAGTTGAAGGTATAGGTGTCCTTGACGCAGGATATTTTTTCTTGGGGAACATCGGCGGCTGCGAAGCGCTCGAACACGTTGCTCTCGACTCCCCAGGTGATGGGGCTGACGAAGCCTTCCGGGGGCGGGGGCGAGTACAAGGAATTGACTTTCAGGAGTTGAGACACCAAGGTCGGATCATTCGGAATCCAATTGCCCATGACGATGCGGCCTCCGGGGCGGGTCACGCGCACCATCTCCTTGGCGACGTCGAACGGCTTGGGCGCGAAGATCGCTCCAAAGATGCTGACCACGAGGTCAAAGGTATGATCGTTGAGCTGGTGCAAATTGGAGGCGTCGCCTTCCTGAAACTTGAGGTTCGCTAGGCCCTGTTCGGTGGCACGCCTGTTGCCAGCGTCCACCAGGTTGCGCGCGATATCGACGCCCAAGACCTCGGCTCCGAGTCTGGCCGCGGGTAATGCCGTCGTTCCATCGCCACACCCGAGATCCAAAACTTTCATTCCCTTGGTGATTTCGAGTCGATTGACCAGGGCCTCTCCACTCTCTCGCATGCCCTCCGCAATGCGGGTAAAGTCGCCTTTTTCCCACAAGGCTTGATTTGGATTCATGACGGTCATGGCGTTCACCTCTGCAGTGTTCTTCATGGGCTCGGCTTAGCCGGGCCCAGACGCGTCGTCCGACAAAGGTGGCCATTATCGTGTTCCAGGGTCCGAGAATCAAAGGGGATTCGCGTCGGCCGGTTTCACTCGAGGACCGCGCGCGCGATCCATGAAAGAGGAGGCTGCGGCACCCTGAGCGCGGTACTGTGGAAAGCGGAACGAAATTGATTTCAGAGAGGCTTTCGTGATGGTATTGCCCCGTCGGCGTTTCGCGACGCAAATCTTTGTGGATGGAGGTCACGATGAGAAGGCTATGGATCGGTGGTGCTGCGGTATTGACCGTGTTGCTGGGACTGTGCGGTTCAGCGCTTGCGCAATCGGCGCAGGTATTGCCGGTCTCGGGCTATGATGCGGCGAAGGAACCGCCTGGCAGCGACGCCAAAGAGTTGCCTGATCCGAATTTGACGTACAAGGTTGTTTTCGATGCCAGCAAAGCGGCGCCCAAGATCGACGCGGTGAATCCAGCGCTCGAGAACGTCGCGAGGTATCTCAATACGCTGGCCAAGTATGGCGTGCCCGCCGATCACCGGAAAATCGCCGTGGTGTTCCACCAAGATGGAGCCGAGATCGTTCAGAACAACGAGGCGTTCAAGGCGCGAAACGGGGGCCACGACAATCCCAATATTGCTTTGATTCAAAGCCTGAAGAAGGCAGGGGTGGACTTCCGCGTGTGCGGCCAGGCGGTGCAGGCGAAGAAGATCGATCCGAAGACGATCCAACCCGAAATCGAACTGGACCTCTGGGCGTTGACGACGATCGTGAATCTCGAGCTTCGCGGTTATGTCTTCGTCAATTAAGTGAACAAGTGGTGTGAGGCGAACAGGCAGAGTGCCTGTTCTACTGGGCTGGTGATTGTGTGACCGGATTGGTTTCAGTAGAATACGCGCGCTCCAGCCGTCCGGCCAGTTCGCCACGCAGCAAATCGCCGCACGCTTGGGACTCGGGCATTCGGGGCCTGAACGTTGGCCGGCGCCGCGGTGATCAGCGGGATGCGGCCTCGTAGTTCATTCGCAATCCATGCGTTGATACACGGAATTAAGCGTATTCTTTGAGCTGCCTGGTGTCGCTCCGTCCGAATTGCATTCCGGGCCAAAGCGCGAAAAGCGGTGGCTGCTGTGAAAATGGCCGGGGTGACGAACGTAAAGTTCGAGGCGGAATTTTCGGGATGTGAGCCAGGTCACAGACAAACTGATTGCGTACTGCTCACATCTTATGGTCTTTGCGGTTTTGGGGGCGATTGATGGGCACTCCTCGAATGTCGGTCGAACCCGGTCCCTTTGGTCACAAGCACGCTGAGGTACAGTCGCAGAAATACGTGGTGTTTGTGGACACCCAACGTCGGTTTGTCGATTGTTCGGACGAGGTTTGCGAGTTGCTCGGCTACCGTAAAGATGAAGTATTAGCGAAGACGGTTGACGATCTTAGTTACATGGTCGCAGATGTCCCCGCTGTATTCGATCGCTTTGTGCGCAGCGGCTCTCTTGACGGGCAATACTTGCTCCGGCATAGAAGCGGCCGGCCGGTTCTGATTCGGTACAGCGCCTATGCTTTTGCGGATGGCTGTTTGGCGGCTGTGTGGGAACCGGCGGAACGGTGGCAGCAGCTCTATTACGCGGCCGTGCTCGAACTCGATCCGGCGCGGCGGCGGATTGCGTGCAAGCTTGCACTTGAGGCCATAGAAAATCGCAGGCTTAAGATGACGGAAGATGGTTCAGCCTCTCCGGAATCGGACGAGGAAATGGCCGGGTTTGTCGACCGCCTGTATCAAGAGTTTCGGATGCTATAGACGGGCCTTTCGCGATTTAGTTTCCTCCACACTCGCGGCTATCCGTTCCACAAGGTCCGAGAAATACTATCCAGGATGACCCGAGACCAGAGTAAAATCAGCTGGTGCGCGGCATTACGGCTTCGTTGGCAACGATCCTTTCGCTCTTGATGGTTGCAGCCCCGGTGTCGGCTTCGGCCTGTGACCTCTCGTGCTGGCTGCGCCAAACACACTCTGACTGTCACGCGGCTGGGCTTGCCTCACACGATAAAAACGGTGCGACGTCCGATGCCTGACGGCATGGCACCGGACATGGATATGGGGCCGGGCATGAGCATGAGCATGAGTATGCCCTCTATCGATCGTCAAAGCGCATCGGCGGCTGGGCGGCCCGATCCGACGAAGAATCTGACGTCTTGCGCTCATGAGGCATGCGTTCAGATTTCAGTGTCCGCGTCTCCATCGAGCCGAGATCACGCTCCGTCGCATTCTCTGCATCGCGCCGCCATCAGCGCTTCGATTTCAGTTCATTTCTTGACGGGCTTTCTGTTGACTGGGCCCGGAACTCCTCCGCCTAAAATTCCCGCGGTCGATCGTATCGCTACGACTCTTAGGATCTAGATACTCCCTTACGGTCGGCACAGCCGGCTGCGTCCTGGTGCGTTCGTGTGTGGTTAAGGCACGACGATGCCCGCGGCGCTCGGCTCATTCGCAAAAATGTCCGATCAAGGGAGCGCTTTATGAAGTCACTTTATGCGGTGGTGCCGCTGCTGCTATTTTTTCCCGCGTTGTTGGTCGCACAGCAGCCGGGCGGACAGCAAGCGGGGCAACAACCTGGGCAACAGGCATCGCCCTGTATGGCGGGCATGCGCATGCCGGGATGCCCGGAAGCGGCGGCCGGTGAATCGACGCCGTCCGAACGGGGCGGCGATCTCATGACCATGCAGCCCGAAAACTTTTTGCAGGCGATTGTCAGTCACACGACCTCTGGCACAGACGCGGAGCCAATTTCCACTCCGGCGCCGATGCTCATGACCACGAGGGGGCACTGGACGCTGATGTTCCACGCCAACGTTTTTGTTCTAGACGAGCAGCAATCGAGCCCGCGAGGCGGAGACAAACTTTTCTCGACGAACTGGTTCATGCCCATGGCTCAGCACAAGCTGGGTCGAGGGGTCTTCACCGTGCGCACGATGCTGAGTCTTGAGCCGGCAACCGTCAGCGAAGAACGCTATCCCCTGCTGTTCGAGCAAGGCGAGACGGCGTACGGCGTTCCCATCGCAGACGGCCAGCATCCGCACAACTTTTTCATGGAGATTGCGGCGCTCTACGATTTGAAATTGGGAGCGCGGGCGCTGCTCTCGTTCTATGCGGCTCCGGTGGGCGATCCGGCCATCGGACCGGTCGCGTATCCGCATCGCGCCTCCGCGTTTGAAGACCCGGTCGCTCCGCTGGGCCACCACCAAGAAGACTCCACGCACATTTCCGACGATGTGGTCACGATGGGCCTGACGTATCGCGTCGTGCGGATCGAAGCCTCCGGATTCCACGGCCGCGAGCCGGGCGAAAATCGCTGGATCATTCAGCAGGGAAGCATCGATTCGTGGTCCATTCGCTTGACGATCGAGCCGGGGAAAAATTGGAGCGGGCAATACTCTTACGCGCGCATCGCCAGTCCAGAGGCGCTCTTTCCGGCCGAGGATCAGGAGCGCATGACGGCTTCGATCCTGTACAACCGGCCGTTTCACGACGGCAATTGGGCGAGCACGATTCTCTGGGGGCACACGCGGTCGCTCGAAGACGATGCGATCTTCGACAGCTATTTGCTCGAATCCACGGTTCGCTTTCGCACGCGGAATCATGCCTGGACACGCATCGAAAATGCGGAACGATCGAATGAACTCATTCTCGGCGAAAATCCGTTGCCGCCCGGTTTCGTAGAACAAGCGATTGGTAGAGTTCAGGCGTACACGCTTGGTTACGATCGCGACGTCGATCTGCTGCCGCATTTACGGTCGGCGGTCGGCGCACAGGTGACCACCTATGGAGTGCCCGACGTGCTGCGTCCCATCTACGGTTCACATCCGGCGGGCGTTGCGGTTTTCATCCGGTTGCGGCCGTATTCTGGAGAGCAGAGATAGGTGGTGATGCATGGGACGGCTGAACGGGCTGCGTTTCCCGGGCGTTCGGGCGGCAGCGTTGCTGTCTCGTTTGCAATTTCTGTGACGATTGCTTTCGAAAATGGCCAGAGGTATCGTTGCAGAGGCTGGGGCTCGAGGGCGAGTTCTGGCTAAGATTGGTTTCACCCGCATAAGAGGGAGACCAGCAATAACCGTGTCGTCCTTCGATGCACCACAGGCGCTCAGCCGGGCCGTTGCGCAGACGGAAGAGACACTTCGTCCGCGCACTTCGTCTTGCCACCCTGGCGTCGTTCGCGTCACACATTGGCTGATCACCTTGGCTTTTGTCGCCTTGCTCGTCACGGGAGTGGCGATTGTATTCTCGCACCCGCGTTTTTATTGGGGCGAAATCGGGAACGTAAACACTCGGCCGTTATTCACGCTGCCGATTCCAGCCTCCCGAGATACGATCGCTACGGGCTACGGCTTCGTGCTACCCGACCAAAATGGCTGGAGCCGCTATCTCCATTTCGAGGCTGCCTGGGTAGCGGTATTGACCGGGCTGTTCTACGTAGCGTTCGGATTCCTCGACGGGCACTTCCGGCGGAATCTGGTTCCCGCGCGATCGGACCTCTCTCCGGCGAGCCTCGCGCGTGACGTTGCGCGGCATTTGCGTTTCGCGCGGCCGAGTGGTCAGCAAGCTTGCTCGTATAACCTACTGCAGCGCTTGGCCTATCTGCTGGTTATTTTTGTTCTCTTTCCCTTGATGATTTGGACGGGGCTGGCCATGTCGCCGGCCGTCGAAGGCGCGTTTCCGCCTTTGGTCATTGCTTTGGGCGGGCGGCAATCCGCGCGGACCATACATTTCTTCGTCACTATATTTCTGGTGGTATTCCTGTTCGTTCACGTTCTGATGGTTTATCTCGCCGGATTCCGCGAGCGGGTGGGCGCCATGATCGTCGGTCGCCTTCCTGAAAGGATGGAACCGGAGGCTGTGGGGCCGCAGCACACAGAGCTTTAACATAGGGGCGACGATGAGCAAGATCTCGAGACGCCAACTCATGCGCATGGGCCTGTGGAGCGCCGCGGGCGCGTCCGGACTGGTTGTCGCTGGGAAGGTCGCGGAGCGCTATGGGCTGATCCCGCCCGATGCGCGCGTTCTCTATGGTGCGGGCGAAACGCTGACGTACGCGGCGCAGCGATTATTGACCCGCCATTCCTTGGCGCGCGAGTTTGGTCGCAGCGAAATCTCGAAGGATCCGTTCGCGAACGAGGTCGATCTCTTGGGCGCGGAGTTCGAGCGGTTGCGGGACGGCGGCTTTGTGGACTGGCGGCTGGCGGTTGATGGCTTGGTCGCAAGGCCAGCCTCGTACTCGCTTGCCGATCTCAAGAGCTTCCCGCGCAACACACAAATTACGATGATCGCGTGCGAAGAGGGTTGGTCTTATATCGCCGAATGGAGTGGCGTGCCGCTCGCTCACGTGCTGAATCTTGTGGGCGCTCTTCCGCAGGCGCGGTACGTGGTGTACCGCTCGATCCAGCCGGACTGGTGGGAAAGCATCGATATGGCCGACGCGCTGCACCCACAAACGTTCCTGACTCTGGGCATGAACGGAGAGGAGCTTCCCATCGCTTTCGGCGGACCGCTTCGGCTGCGCGTTCCGCGCCAGCTCGGGTATAAGAACGTGAAGTATGTCAATCGCCTGACCGTGACCGATAGTCTCAAACCGTTTGGCAAGGGCTTGGGCTCGGCGTCTCCCGAGGGTGGCTATTCCTGGTACGCCGGCATTTGACCGCGTGGGCCGCGGCTCCGGCGCGGGCGCATCCGCACTTAATTCGCTCGAAAAGCAGATCCCTCGGCCTTTGGGCCTCGGGATGACAACCTGTCACCGTGGCGCCGCACGGTGGTGCGTTGCTTACGCGCGAGTTTGACCGAAGGTTGCTAAAGCTGAGTTTGAAGCGTCAGCGACCGGGCAAGCGGGTGACAGGTAGTGGAGCTTCGATGAAGTGGTGGCCTTTCTTCGCGCTGCTGCGGCGCACTCGATAGGCGCCGGCATTGGGCCGCGAGGTGACTACGCGCAACAGCTTGCGGCCTACGAAATGAGCGGCGGCGCCGTCGTCGAGCGCCAGCGTTTCCGGCATACGTCGGTTGGCTACGAAGGAGTGCGTTGCTGGACGCCGCTCCTTCTCGCCGTCGAAATGCGGGCAGCAGGCGTTTGGCAACCAGCCAAGGCAGCGCAGCGGCTCGAGGTTTCCCGCCCACGAATCGGTGACGCCCATGTCAAACCAGCAAATAGCGCCGGCGCTGACACCGGCCAGCACGGTCCCTCGACTCCAAGCTTGCCGCAGAACTTTCGGTAATTGCCAATCGCGCCAGACCGCCAGCAAACTTTTCGTATTACCGCCGCCGACGTAAATGATGTCCTGAGCGAGCAGCTCTCGCGGGTCCGGTGTGCGCGCAAACAGCGGGAAATGCGTTGGGCGGCAGCGGTGCTTGGCAAAGGCCGCATAGAATTTGGCGATGTAGGCTGAATCGTCGCCGGTCGCCGTGGGCAAGAAGCAAATCGAGGGATTGCGCTTCCGCGCCTGCGCAAGTATATAGAGTTCGAGGGCTGGATTATCGGGTTCGGAGGCAAAGCCGCCTCCCCCGATGGCGATGATCTGCGGCTTGGCAGTAGCCCTGCGGGGCTTGGAGGCTGGCACGGCGTTTCCTTTCGAGCGGGTGTCGGGTCGCTTGCAGGCCGATTGTAACGCGGGGCTTAAGGTGATCGCTTCGGTATTCTTTATGCATGCTTTGGCGAGATGAAAAACCTGTGGGAGAAGTGTGATTCACTCGCGAGAGCCGCGGGTGTATAAAAGTGTAATCCTGGGACGTCAGAGCGAAATCGCGAGTACGGGGAGTCGCCGGACATGCATGAGGTTCATCCGCAAGACGATGCATCGATCGCGAAGCAATTCGCGGGAACGTGGCGGTTGGTGTCCTGGGTGCATCAACTTGCCGACGGAACGACGAGACAAGATCCGAAGAGCGCGGCTTTTCTAATCTATAGCGAACCCGGATACATGTGCTATGTGGGCATGAACCCGAAGCGATCCGCGTGGAAGTCGGCAACCGCTCCGACACTGGACGAAATGGCGCTGGGGCTCGGGAACAACGGTTTCTATTGTTATTGCGCGGCCGCGGAGGTTCACGCGAAAAAAGGATTCATTCTGCTGCGCCTGGAAGTAGACAAAATACCGAACATGGTCGGCAAAACGCGCAAGCGATGGTTCAAGTTTGAAGGGCCCAATCGATTGGCGCTGACCATCGACCCGTCCGAGAACTCGCTGCCGGTCATTGAGAGCACGCTGGTTTGGGAGAGAGTTCAGAAGTCGTGAA